>NZ_JASNJE010000009.1 GCF_030164465.1 Sedimentitalea xiamensis | reverse complement strand
CTTCGTTATAGGCTGGCCAGTTCCTGGTCTTGTAGGTCGGTGGTGTCGGTCTGCTCATTCATCCCAGCTACCACGCTGGATTCACGAGATGAATCCCACACGGAATTTGTGCAACAGAGCCATTCGCAGCGCTTGTTGACCCTTGTAGGGCTGATAGCAAGTCAGATTTCACCGCAAGAAGCGCAAGATACCTTGAGCTACGGTTTGGCTCTTTTTGAGAAGGAAATGAACGAAAGTGATGGAGATGGGGCATGGAGACCTGAGCTCTTCCCACCTTCTGATGCGACAACTGGTTTGGCTGGGTACTTATGGTCCAGTTTGGCAAGTCCTGAAGCATCAACCCGATGGCAAGCGGCACACGTCGTATGCCTATTGGCCAGCTTCGGTGAAACCAAGGTCTTGGGAGCTCTCGGTCGGCTGGCGAATGCCGAGCAACCCAACATTTTCCATGATTTATCGTTGCCGTTCTACCAACATGCCGCTGAGCAATGGGTATTGATCGCACTTCGGCGAACGCTCAATGCCGGCCATTGTATCCCCCAGGAATTGATAGAATTCATCCTAGACTCCTGTTCGCCAACGGTGACCCACACAATCATACGCGGGTTCGCCGCTCAATGCGCGTTGCTGTTGAACAAGAATGGTACTGTGACGCTTGATGAGAAAGAGGTTGCCAGGTTGCAGGAAATCAATACGTCCAATTTTGCTCCAGTCTCAAAGCAGGACACGAGTACTGGACCAACGAAACAAAGCAAGCTGTTAAATGAAGGTGACCGATACTACTTCGGTATTGACCTGCCTCAATATTGGTTCAGTCCCTTGGGGCGAGTTTTTGGAATTTCGCAAAAGGAAATCGAACGACGCGTTCTGAGTGTCATTCGAAACAAGTGGAAATCAACAGCTACCGGCGCTTGGGTTGAAGATCCACGAGGTAAACGAGGCTATTATCGAGACATGAAAGCTCATCACTCGCACGGAAGTTATCCGCGAGTTGAGAGCCTAAGCTTCTATCATGCATATCACGCGATGATGGAGCTCGCTGGCGCTCTGATCGATGATGTTCCAGTACTGAAGAACCCGGATTATTATGATCGACTTGAAGATTGGATCGAACGACATTGGATCACCCGACCCGATGGCAACTGGTTGGCTGATCGTCGCGATCCAAAGCCTCCCTATTGGCCCGATTGGAAAGTCACCGAAGAAACGGATGAATGGCCAACTTCGGTATCGAAGGACGTATTGCTAAGGCAAATCGAGCATCAAGATTTCATTCCGGTTTGGGGCAGCTGGAGGGAAGTCGCCGGAGACAGAGAGCAGTTCGTCCGTATATCTTCCGCACTTGTCTCATCAGAGCGGTCAGGATCGCTGGTTCGAGCCTTACAGACCGCCACAAATCCAATGGATTATCGCATTCCGCCGGCGGGCCATGAATTGGAGATCAATGCGGGGGCGTTCCAGCTCCAAGGTTGGGTGGCCACGGATTCAAGAAGTGAAGGAATTGACGAGTATGACCCTTGGGCTGGGGTTGTCCATTTTTCAAGCCTTCGTCCGGCGAGTTGGCTCTGCGATGAGTTCGATCTGTCATCAGACAGTGAATGTCGTTTCTGGCACAATCGTTCGGAACCAGATGGTGTTCAGTTCAGATCGTTGACATGGGGTCGAAAGGAACAAGAACAGGAATTCCGGACCGCAGAGACAGGCTCTCGCCTCGAGATGCAGCGAGACGCACTCTTGGCTTGTTTAGAGCGGCTAGATCGAGAACTTGTTTTTGAAATTCAAGTTGAACGGGAGTTCAGGAGAGATTCCTATCGAAATCGCGAAAGATCGATAGGGAATTATACGCCATCATACACACTTATTCTAACCATGGGCTTCGATGGAACATACCGAACAACATAAGAAGATAATCGAACTTGGGAAAAAGATCGTCCAAGAACTGGAGCTCGACCAAAGCTGCGATACGCTAGGTCGCTGGATGGCGCATCATTTGGCGTAGCTAATTGCCGATGCCGAGCAAGGAGATGAAGACGACGCGAGCGCGACACAACAGGAATGTAGGGCAGCTATCTTTGAACTATGGGAGCACATACTCTCTGTTCCAACTGCGGCCAGACCGTTTCGCGACTTGGAGCCCATCGTTGAGACGATTAGGGCTTTGGATCCTGACGAGCGCGACTACTTCTATCAGACGCGAGCTCAGGAAGTTGCAGATAGTTCGGGTTTGCCTCAATCAGCAAAGGAATGGCTGAAGCTATCGCAGATAATTGACTACAGTGCCCGGCTGCTAATCCAAATGTGCTTCGATCGCGTCGCTGCTGAGACTTCTGGAAAACTTAAAGAGTGGATCGAACTCGCGTCGGAGGCTGGGGCACGCGACCTCCCAATCGTAAGAGTGATTCATCAACTCGAAGATCAGCATGGCAGCAGTGAGCGAAGTGTGCAGGAGGAAAGAGAAAAGCTTCGAGAACGCCTCGAGCGTCTACACGGCATGGTTCGGTTGTCTGAGTTGCTCGCAAGCGACATTCAGCATCAGCTTGATGAACTGGACGGAAGTTAAGCCGCTTTCTGTTGGGGGCTATCCGAACCAATCTGCCCCGCCTGCTAAACCGGCCTTTTGCGCTTGCGGCGAACGTCGGTTCTGGTGGGCCGCACCGCAGCGCCTGCTTGAGTTAGCGAACGGCAGGTTTGGGCCGACAGCGCTAGCTGTTGCTGAAAGGACTTGCGATTGCAATGCCGGGTTAAACCTCGTGTTCAACTCTCGTTTGCTCCAACGGCTTTGCAACCAGTTGCAAATCTGACCCCACTTTGGGAACCTTCATCTGCCAAACCCTAGCACTTCAAGGGTTGGCGGGCTTTTAGGCGGGTAAAATCCAACAGGTAAAAATTTTTCCAATGATTTCAAGTGGTAGTGGCGGACCGAGGAGGATTCGAACCCCCGACCCCTTGATTCGTAGTCAAGTACTCTATCCAGCTGAGCTATCGGTCCACTGCGCCGCGATTTAGAGGTGGCGGGACGGGTTTGCAAGGAGAAACCGCGGGAAAGCCGCAAAAATCCGCCGGTCCTGCGCACGCACCCGATCGCGGAACCTGTCAGGCCATTCCATCGCCTTTCGGCAAACGGATGCTGAACTCCGTTCCATCGGACCCTGTTTGCGCCAGTTTCAAGACGCCGCCATGTCCGCGCACCAGTTCCGCCGAGATCGCCAGCCCCAACCCCGCGCCGCCCTTTCGGGCACCGCCCTGAAACGGGGTGAAGAGGTGTTCGACGGCCTTCTGCGGCAAGCCCGGACCGGTGTCCCTGACCGTGATCCACCAGTCCTGGTCGTCTTCATGCGCCAAGACCGTTATGGTTCCTTCGCCGCCTGTCGCGGCGATGGCCTGGCGGGCGTTGCGGACGAGGTTGAGCACCACCCGGAACAGCTGTTCCGGGTCCGCCCGCACCATGAGATGCGGCGGAATCTGCGCTTCGAACCGGATAGCACCGTCGCCCACCGCGAGTCGTTCGCTGTCGATCACGTCCGTCACCAGTTCTCCCAGCCGCAGGAGGCCGAGGGTCGGCGCCGGTTCCTCGAAACGTCCGAAGGCCAGCGTGCTCTCGCACAGCGACACCGCGCGGGTGATCGACCCGACGAGTTTCGGGGCCAGACGCCGGACCAGCGGATCGTCCGATTCCTCGATGCGGTCGGTGAAGAGCTGCGCGCTCGTCAGGATGTTGCGCAGGTCATGGCTGACCTTGGCGACGGCACCGCCAAGCTGCGCCAGGCGTTCCTTCTGTTTCAACGCATGGGTCAGTTCCGTCTGCAACTTCAGCAAGGCTTCTTCTGCCTCGCGCAGTTCGGCAACGCCGGCGCTTGGCCTGATGATTCCCCGCGCATCTTCCGGGGCCGCGGCGTAGCGCTGCATGTAGCCGACGACGCCCTTGATCGGGCGAACGAGAAACGCCCGGACAGCCAGGAACAGCAGCACGGCCGTGAAGGCGGAAATCACCGCCGAAAGCGCCAGGACCCGCAGGCCGTAGTCGATCATCGCCATCCGCAGTGGGCCGCTTTCCATCGTGATCTCGATCAGCAGGCCAGCTTCACGGACCGGGGCGCCGATCACCCGGATCACCGCGTTGCCGGGCGTGAACAGCCGCATCATCGCGTCCCGTATCAGAACGAACGCTCCGGGATCGCGCAAATCGAAGGTCGCCTCGATCGGCATAGGGATCTTCGAACTCAACCTGAGTTCCCGTACCGCGTCCCGTTGAAGAACCACGTTGAACACGCCCGCGTTTTCCAGGAGTTCGGCTTCGAGCTCGGTGGACAGCATGTCGTCGGCTTCGAGCGCCAGCGACGCGATCTGCGCCCGCTCAAGCCGGTTCAGCAGGTAATCCTCGCGGAACCGCGCGACCGACGGCACGAAGATCAGCACCTCGGCGAGCATCACGAAGACCACCGTGAGGATCAGGAACCGGCCGGATAGCGTGTTCAGCATGTCGCCCCTTGTGTCAGGTCAGGGCATCCATTTCTGAACCAGCCCCACCACGCGTTTTACCATAGGGTTATCAAACAGTTTCGGAGAGAAATAGGCCCCGGCAACGCGTTTGTTAAGCTCTCCTATGGTTGGATAGGGCGCGACCATGGACGTGACGTCGCGCATCTTCATCCCGTTGGCCAGCACCAGCGCCCACAGGTTGATGAGTTCGCCGGCCTGATGGCCGACGATACTGACTCCGACCGGGCGTCCCTTGACGACCATCACCTTGATCTGCCCGCTTGTCCTGCGTTCGGCGATGGCGCGGTCGTTCTCGTCATACCGGAACCGCGCGACATAGAGCGCCGCGCCATGTTTTTCGCGCGCCTGAACCTCCGTCAGGCCGACCTGCGCCAGCTCCGGTTCGGTGTATGTGACCCAGGGAATATGGGACTTTTCGGCCTTGCTCGGCAGACCGAACAGAATCGACCGAAGGACCACGCCCGCGTGATATCCGGCCACATGGGTGAATTGCAGACCACCGGCGATGTCGCCGATGGCATGGACCTTGCGGTTCGTGCTGCGCAGGGCCGCATCCACCGCGATGCCCGTATTCGAGGTCTCGATCCCGGCCGCCGCGAGGTTCAGACGCTCTGTATTGGCCTTGCGTCCGGCCGCCATCAGAAGATGGCTTCCCCGGAACATGCGCCCGTCCCGTGCCACGACTTCGATGGCCCCGGCCGATCCGCGGATTTCCGCCGCCATCGCCTGTTCGGCGATGGCGACACCTTCGCGGCGCAGCCTTTCGACCACCAGAGCGGCCAGTTCCGGGTCATCCCTGGCAAGCATCGTATCGCCTTCGATCACCGTAACCCTTGACCCCAGACGCACGAACGCCTGTGCCATTTCCATGCCGATCGGACCGCCTCCCACGATCAGCAGGTGCTCGGGTTTCTCGCGCAGGTCGAACAGAGTTTCATTGGTCAGATAGGGCACGGTCGTCAGCCCCGGCACCGGCGGCACCAGTGGACGCGAGCCGGTGGCGATCACGATCCGGCGGGCAGCGATGATCGTATTGCCCGCCTGCACCTCGGTCGGTGAAATGAAGCTGCCGAATTCGCGGATGACCCGCACGCCCAGCCCCTCGAACCGTTCCTGGCTGTCCACCGGCGCGATCTGAGCGATCACCCCTGCCACATGGTCCATGACTGCGGCGAAATCGACCTTGGGCACCTGGTTCGCGATACCAAACTGCGCGACGTTGGCCTGCGCATGTGCCGCCTTGGCCGCCGCGATCAGCGCCTTGGACGGGATGCAGCCGTAGTTCAGGCAATCGCCCCCCATCTCGTGGCCTTCCAGCAGGACCACGTCGGCTCCCATCTGGCTGGCGCCGGCGGCGACGGACAGGCCGCCCGCCCCCGCCCCGATCACCAGCACATCCGTCGTGACGCGCTCCATCCGTTCAGATCCCGTTCCGGTCGCGCAGGACCCTGACCACCATCGGCAACGCGGCAAGGCCGCAAAGCCCCAGCATCGGGCCGAGGATCTGCGGTTCCCACAGAAGCGACAAGTCCGGCGTTTCGCCCCGGTCGAACACTTCGCCCAGCCCGACGCCGATCCAGGTGAAGACGATGGCACCCGGAACGATGCCAAGCGCGGTGGTCCAGACGAAATTGCCGAACTTCACCCCGACCAGCGCCGGCAGCAGGTTGGCAACGAAAAACGGCACGGCGGGAACCAGGCGCAGAAGCAGCAAGATGCTGATCTCGTTCTCGCGCAGCCCGTCCTTCAGCCGCTTCAACTTGCCTTCAGAGGTTTCAAGCCGGGCCGACACGACCGCGCCGATGCCCAGTTGGGCGGCCAGAAAGATCAGACAGGCACCGATGGTGGCGGCGGTGACATTCAGGCACACACCAAGACCCAGCCCGAACAGGAACCCCCCGGTGATCGACGCGATGGCCGCGCCCGGCAGAGAGAACGCAACGACGGTCACATAGGCCAGCAGGAACACGGCCGCCATGCCCGGCAGGTTCTGATCCCGAAAGGTCAGCAGGGACTCGCGGTTCTGCCGCAACGTCTCGAAACTGATATGGTCCCGCAACGTCAGACCGCCGATCACCGCGACGACCAGCATCACGATCAGGGGAATGTGGCGGCTGAAACCGCGGTTCGGCGTATCCGGCATAACGGTCATCAAGCCATGTCCAGTTGGTATCGTTTGGCGATCGTGGGTCCAACATGCGCCCATCGCGCGGCAAACGACAGGGGGATCACGCCGCCTTGATGAGCCATACCCCGTATCGTGGGGTTTTGGCGGATCGGGGGTGAAACTGACACATTCGCGCGTTTGCCGGCGTTCGAATTGTTGCAATTGCGGCCGAATCCTTCGCGTCGGGGTTTGACTTACGTGTTCCACCGCTTTAGAGGACGGGCTTCATGAGACACCACGGGACCGCGATTCCGCGCCGGGCCCATCCGAACCAGCTGGAGATGCAGCGATGAAACGCACTTTTCAACCTTCGAACCTCGTTCGCAAACGCCGCCACGGCTTCCGGTCGCGCATGGCGACCAAAGCGGGCCGCAAGGTTCTGAACGCACGCCGCGCCCGTGGCCGCAAGGTTCTGAGCGCCTAGGCTCAGCCGCGTTCTGACGGACATGATACCGCCGGAGGCCCCAACGGATGGCACCGCCACCGGAGGGATAGCGCCCCCGGCGGTTTCCGTTCGTCTGCAGGTCGCCATCACCATCCTTGCGAACCGTGCCGATTTTCTGCGCGCCGCCCGCGCAAGGCGACAGGGAACCGCGTCGATGATGGTGCAGGGGCGCAAGCGCGCTCCGGACGAAGCCGCTGGCATCCGGGTCGGGTTCACCTGTTCCAAGAAGGTCGGAAACGCCGTGGCCCGCAACCGCGCGAAACGCCGTCTGCGGGAAGCCGCCCGGCTGGTCCTGCCGACCGACGGGCGCGACGGCTGGGACTATGTCCTGATCGGCCGCGCCGAAGCCACCGCCTCCCGCGCCTTTGACGCGCTGCAAGACGACCTGCGCTTCGCCCTGCGCAAGCTGCACGGCAACCCATGACCTTTCTGGCGCATATCCTTGCCCTGCCCGTGCGCGCCTATCGCCTGGTCTTCTCGCCCTGGGTCGGTTTCAACTGCCGCTACCAGCCGACCTGCTCCGCCTATACGCTGGAGGCGCTGGAAAAGCATGGCGCGCTCAGAGGCGGTTGGCTGGCGGCGCGGCGCATCGGGCGTTGTCACCCGTTCGGCGGCTCGGGCTATGACCCGGTCCCCGATGCGGACGGCGCATCGGATCAGCGGAATTCGAACGCCTCGCGTTGAAATCCGCTCCGGCGCGCCTTCAAACCCGGCGGGACGCCATCGCGCCCGCGCCCCGGTCTTCGCGCAGTGGCGAACGTGGCATGACGCAGAATTGCACAGCCCCTGGTGTGGACAATCCGGAAACCGGACGTAACTGTGAACCATCTGGAAAACAGGACAGGCGGAAACCATGACCGATCAACCCGACGAATACACCCCGCCCGAGGTCTGGACCTGGGACGCGGAAAGCGGCGGCAGGTTCGCCAGCATCAACCGCCCGATCGCGGGGGCCACCCATGACAAGGCATTGCAGGTCGGCAAGCACCCGTTCCAGCTCTATTCGCTGGCGACGCCGAATGGCGTCAAGGTCACGGTGATGTTCGAGGAACTGCTCGCCGCGGGCCATGCAGGGGCGGAATATGACGCCTGGCTGATCAATATCGGCGAAGGCGACCAGTTCGGCAGCGGGTTTGTCGCGGTGAACCCCAACAGCAAGATCCCGGCACTGATGGATCACACCACCTCGCCGCCGACCCGCGTCTTTGAAAGCGGCGCAATCCTCTTGCACCTGGCGGAGAAATTCGGCGCCTTCCTGCCCTCCGATCCGGCGAAACGCCCGGAAATGCTGTCCTGGCTGTTCTGGCAGATGGGCAGCGCGCCCTATCTTGGCGGCGGCTTCGGGCATTTCTATGCCTATGCGCCCACCAAGATGGAATACCCGATCAACCGTTTCGCAATGGAAACCAAGCGCCAGCTCGATGTGCTGGACCGGCAATTGGCAGAGCATACCTATGTCTCGGGCGAAGATTACACCATCGCGGACATGGCGATCTGGGCCTGGTACGGACAACTCGTGCTGGGACGTCTCTACAGCGCCGCGACCTTCCTTGAGGTGGAAAGCTATACCAACGTGATGCGATGGGCGAAAGCGATCGACGCCCGCCCCGCCGTCCAGCGCGGGCGCATGGTCAACCGCGCCTTCGGCGAGCCGGAAACCCAGCTTCACGAACGCCACGAGGCGTCGGATTTCGATACCCGGACCCAGGACAAGATCGGCGAGGCCGCTGAGTGATCCGTCCCGGCGCCCTCCGCGCGGGCGCCGGGGATTTTTTGAAACCGATGATGACCTCGCCGATGGTGACGCCGAACTTCTACACGCGGGTCAGCAGCCGGCACTCTGTCAACAGCCACATCCAGTCGTCGAACTTTACCCGCAACGTCCCGGACGGGGTGCCGACCCAGGTCTCGGCCCTGTCTTGCGCCGCGACCAGACGCGTCGTTTTGGTGCGGCCATCCTCACAGGTGAGTTTTTCGCTCGTGTCAGCGCCCGACCGTCCGACGCACCCCATCACGGTCAGCGCAATTGCCGCCATTGGGATGATCCGACTGTCTTGCCTCCCTGGTCAGGAATACCCCCGAGGCCGCGCGCCGGTTCAGAAAGGCGAATCCCGGCCCGTGCGCAACAGGGGCCTTGCCCTTTCGCCGTCCCAAACGATATTCCTAGTGTGAGCCGCCAGCCGCACAAAGGATCGGGCCGGGCGCCCAACATAGCAACACAAGGACATCGCATGGCCTCTCTCAAACCCCTCTTCGCCCTGCCGCTGGTCGGACTGATCGCGGCATGCTCCAATGTCGGCGCCAACTACACGCCGGTGATCGATGGACCGGTCGGCCCGAACTTCAACGCCGACCTGTACCAGTGTCAGCAGCTCGCCGCCTCGCAGGCCACCATCGACAGCAGCACCGCCGGCGCGGCCGCTGCCGGAGCCGGGCTTGGCGCGGCCTCCTCGGTCATCATCAACGACAACAGCGACGACCTCGGCCGGGCCGCCGCCGTCGGTGCGGTGGCGGGCCTGACCTCCAACGCGATCCAGAAGACCCATAACCGCGAGGTCATTGTCAGGAACTGCATGCGCGGGCGCGGCTACAACGTCGTCGGCTGATCCAAGGCGGACTGCCGCGGGCAGATCTCTCTCCTGCGCTCTGCGGGACCGCATCACGACGGCCCCGCAGAGCGCCCCTTGCCCGACCGGGGCGACTCCACTAGGGCGAAACGATGCTGGATCAAGACGACGACATCCACCCGCTTTTCGCCGGTGCGCCCCGAACCACAGAGTTCAAGAAACTGCGAAAACGCATCGTGCGCCAGACGCGCGAAGCGATCGATCAATATGGCATGGTCGACCGCGACCCCGCGGCACCGCGCGCCCGCTGGCTGGTCTGCCTGTCCGGCGGAAAGGACAGCTATACCCTGCTGGCGGTTCTGCATGAATTGCAATGGCGCGGACTGCTACCGGTGGACATCCTGGCCTGCAATCTGGATCAGGGCCAGCCCGGTTTTCCGGCGACGGTCCTGCCGGCGTTCCTAAAGGAAAAGGGCGTGCCGCACCGGATCGAATACCAGGACACCTATTCGGTCGTGATCGACAAGGTGCCCGCCGGACGCACCTATTGCGCGCTCTGCTCCCGCCTGCGGCGCGGCAATCTCTATCGGATCGCGCGCGAGGAAGGCTGTTGCGCGGTCGTGCTCGGCCATCACCGCGACGATATTCTCGAAACCTTTTTCATGAACCTGTTTCACGGCGGACGCCTTGCGACGATGCCGCCCAAGCTGGTCAATGAAGACGGCGATCTGTTCGTCTGCCGCCCCTTGGCCCATGTGGCGGAGGCGGACTGCGAACGCTTCGCCGCCGCGATGAACTATCCGATCATTCCCTGCGATCTGTGTGGCTCGCAGGACGGATTGCAGCGCCAGCAGGTCAAGCGGATCCTCGACGGATGGGAATCAAACAGCCCTGGACGCCGTCAGGTGATGTTCCGCGCCCTGATGAACGCGCGGCCCTCGCACCTTCTGGACCCGAATCTGTTCGATTTCTCGGGGCTTGCCAGACTGCCGGCACAAAAAACAAACAAATCGAACGAAATTCCATATTTACGTTAACCCCGCCGTCAGAACCGGATGTCTAGTTTCGCCGGGTGCCCCGTGCCCGTTTTCGAAAGGTAGCCCCATGATGAACCCGCTGTCCGGCCAGTTGACCCGGTTTCGCAATCGGATTGTTCCGGTTCTGACCGGTCCTCCGGTTCTCGCCTTCCTGCCGGCCGTCACCCTGGCGGCCTTCTGGCTCGGGGGCGAAAAGGCGCTGGTCATGCTGGCCCTGGGTCTGCCGCTCCTGTTTGCGCTGGCGGGCGCCTTCGGTCGCTGGCCGAACGGGACAGGCGTGCCCCGCGACAGCGTGACCGGCCTGTTGCTGCGCGACGGTTTCGACACCGTGGTCCGGCAGGTCTATGAAGACACGGAAACATCGGGGCTGCGATCTGCATGTTTTATTCTGGAACTGGACGACTATAGGGAGACCGTCGACCGGTATGGGCTAACCGCGGCGGATTCCATCGTGCAGCGCAGCGGCGAACGGATTCTGTCCGCTCTGCGGGACGGAGACACGGTGGCCCGGATCGGGGACAGCCGGTTCGCGATCTGCCTGATGGCCGTGCGCCAACTGGACCTGGAATTGTGCATCCAGCTGTCTGGCCGCCTGCAAAGCGAGGTCGAGGAACCGATTTCGCTGGACGGGATGTCGGTCTACACATCCTGCAGCATCGGGTTCTGCCTGCGCAGCCGCGCACCGGGCAAGACGGGTCAGGACTGGATGAATGCCGCAACCGCCGCATTGGCGGACGCGAACAATACCGGGCCATCGGCCATCCGCGCCTATTCCGCTGAAATCCAGCGCAAGACCAAGGCCCGGAACGACCTGCGGGACAACGCGGCGGCGGCGCTCGAAAACGGACAGATCCAGCCCTGGTATCAGCCCCAGATCTCGACCGACACCGGGAAAGTCACCGGGTTCGAGACGCTCGCGCGCTGGTTGCATCCGGTTCACGGAATGATCGCCCCGGATGTGTTCCTGCCCGCGATGCAAGAGGCCGGCCTGATGGAGCGGCTGGGACAGGTCATGCTCTACCATGCATTGACGGCGCTCAAGGCCTGGGACAGCGCAGGGATGGACGTGCCGCGCGTCGGTGTGAACTTCGCGACGGACGAATTGCGCAACCCCCGGCTCGTGGACAAGATTCGCTGGGAACTCGACCGTTTCGAACTTTCGCCAAACCGCCTGTCGGTGGAAATTCTCGAAACCGTCGTCACCGACAATCCCGACGATACCGTCACCCGCAATATCGCGGGTCTCGCGGACCTGGGATGCCGGATCGACCTGGACGATTTCGGAACCGGGCATGCGTCGATCGCCTCCATTCGCCGGTTTTCGATCTCGCGGATCAAGATCGACCGCTCCTTCGTGATGAAGGCGGACCGCGACCCGGAACAGCAGCGCCTGATCGGCGCCATCCTGACCATGGCCGAACGGCTGGAGCTGGAAACGCTGGCCGAGGGCGTGGAAACCGTCGGCGAACATGCGCTTCTGGCGCAGCTTGGGTGCGACCATGTGCAGGGCTTCGGCATCGCGCGTCCCATGCCCTTCGATCAGACTCTGGACTGGATAACCTCGCATGTCGCGAAATTGCAGGACGCCCCGAAGATCGGCCGCGACGTCATCTGACGAACCGGTCGATCCGCCGCCGGCGGGTCCACCGAACAGGGCCAATCGGGGCGATTCCGCTTGACCTTTGGGGCTGCACTCTGTTGAACCCACCCTGTCTTTGCATGCACAAGGTGGCTGTCCCCGATGGACGATCAGAACAAGAACCTCATTCTCGCAACCGCTCTCAGTTTCCTCGTGATACTGATCTGGTTCGTCGTGTTCCCGCCACCCGAACCGACCCCGGCGCCGGAGGTGACGACAGGGGAACTGACCGCGCCCGGCGACGGCCTTGCGACAGCGCCGACGACGGCCGAAGCACCGGCCGGAAGCACGCTGCAAGTCGAAACGCGGCAGGAGACCCTGGCCGAAGCACCGCGCGTGGAGATCGACACCCCGCGTCTCACGG
Source organism: Sedimentitalea xiamensis (assembly GCF_030164465.1). Lineage (GTDB taxonomy): Bacteria > Pseudomonadota > Alphaproteobacteria > Rhodobacterales > Rhodobacteraceae > Sedimentitalea > Sedimentitalea xiamensis. Next base: position 125,286 of record NZ_JASNJE010000009.1, on the reverse strand, counting down.
GAAGCATTTCGCTCCTGGGCGGACGCATCGACGACCTGTCGCTCAAGGATTACCGGGAAACCATCGATCCCCAGTCTCCCATTGTCACGCTCCTGTCTCCCGTCGGCACGGACTCCGCGTATTACGCTCTATATGGCTGGGCCCCCGGAGCCGGGCTGACGCTGGACGACGTTCCCGGCGCGAACACCCGATGGACGCTGGAGAACGGCCAGACGCTCGGGCTTGATGCCCCGATCGTGCTTGCATGGACAAACGACAAGGGCATGACCTTCCGCCGCACGATCGGGATCGACGCCAACTTCATGTTCACCGTCACCCAAAGCGTGCAGAACGGTTCGGACATGACCGCGAGCCTCGCGCCCTACGGGGTTCTCGCGCGCCATGGAGAGCCCCAGGACCTGAGGAACTTCTTCATTCTGCACGAAGGCCTGGTGGCGATGGCCGATGGCAAGCTGACGGAAACAGATTATTCCGACATGCGCGATTTCGCCGTGGATTCCCGCGAAGGCGCGCGCGCCGAGGTCACGCAGGTCGCAGAGAACGGCTGGATCGGCTTTACCGACCACTTCTGGATGACCACCCTGATCCCCGAACCCGGCAGCCCCTTCAAGTCGGTGGCCAAGTATGACGAGGCGCGGGACATCTACCAGGCAGAGGCGGTGCTGCCGACCCAGACCGTTGCCGCCGGCCAAAGCACGACCGTCACGACCATGCTGTTCGCCGGGGCCAAGGAATGGGAAACCCTGCGGGAGTATGAACGCAGCGGGATCCAGAACTTCGTCGACAGTATCGACTGGGGCTGGTTCTTCTTCCTGACCAAGCCGATCTTCTGGCTGCTGCACAACATCCATGCGCTGATCGGCAACATGGGCTGGTCGATCATCGGCCTGACCCTGATCATCAAGGCGATCCTGTTCCCGCTGGCCTACAAGTCCTATGTATCGATGGCCAAGATGAAGGAACTTCAGCCGCAGATGGAAGCGCTGAAGGAAAAGGCGGGCGACGACCGCCAGAAACTGCAACAGGGGATGATGGAGCTCTACAAGAAAGAAAAGGTCAACCCGGCCGCAGGATGCCTGCCGATCCTCTTGCAGATCCCGATCTTCTTTTCGCTCTACAAGGTGATCTTCGTCACCATCGAACTGCGCCATGCGCCCTGGTTCGGCCCGTTCCAGGACCTGTCGGCCCCGGATCCGACGTCGATCATCAACCTGTTCGGGCTGCTTCCGAACGCGGCGCCGGAACCCGGCTCCCTGATGGCGACCATCTTCATCGGCATCCTGCCACTGCTTCTGGGCATCTCCATGTGGGTCCAGCAAAAGCTGAACCCGGCGCCGACCGACCCGACGCAGCAGATGATCTTTGCCTGGATGCCCTGGGTGTTCATGTTCATGCTGGGCAGTTTCGCCAGCGGGCTGGTGGTCTACTGGATCGCGAACAACACGATCACCTTCACCCAGCAATACATCATCATGCGCAGCCAGGGGTATAAGCCCGATGTCTTCGGCAACATCAGATCGGGCTTTTCCAGAAAGGCGAAGACGGAAAAGAAATGACCGGCGCCGTCACCAGCCTCTGGCGTCACCCGATCAAGAGCCATGGGCGCGAAGCGATCGACCGCGTCATCCTGAGCGCCGGGCGCACCATGCCCGGCGACAGGATCTGGGCGGTGGCGCATGACCGTTCCAAGGCCGATGGCAGCCAATGGGCGCCCTGCGTGAATTTCAGCCGGGTGTCCAAGGTGGCCGGCCTGATGGCGATCACCGCCCGGCTCGACGACTCGACGGGCCTTGTCACCCTGTCCCACCCACGGCTGACGGACCTGACCTTTGATCCCGACCGGGATCTGGCGGCCTTCCTGATCTGGGTCGATCCGCTGATGCCAAAGGACCGCGCGGCCTCTGCCCGCATCCTGCGGGTCCCTGACCGGGGCATGACCGACAGCGATTTTCCCTCTGTCACCCTGTGCAACGCGGCGTCGCACCGGGCGGTGGAACAGAGGCTGGGGCACGAATTGTCGATCCACCGCTGGCGCGGCAACATCTGGTTCGATGGCGAAAACCCCTGGATCGAATTCGACTGGATGAACCGGGACGTTCGGATCGGCGGCGCGGTCCTGCGGATACGCGAACGCACCGATCGCTGTGCCGCGACCACCGCGAACCCGGACACCGGCCGGCGCGACGCCGACACGCTGGGCGCGCTGAACACCTGGGGCCACCAGGATTTCAGCGTCCGCGCCGAAGTCATTCGGAGCGGTCCCGTCGCGATCGGCGACAGTGTGCAGGTGCTATGATGCAGATGACCTTTCCCCTGGCCGAACGGCCGGACCATCTCAGCGCCGAAAAGGGGCGGCTCCTGTTCGCGCAGGAATCGGTCTTCGTCAAGGGCGTGGTCGCCATGTCCGGCCTCCCCCCCGCCGACCGGATGGAGGTCTGTTTCGCAGGGCGATCCAACGTCGGGAAATCCACGCTGATCAATGCCCTGACGGGCACCAAGGCGCTGGCGCGCGCCTCCAACACGCCGGGCCGCACGCAAGAGATCAACTATTTCGCGCAGGGGCCGGAACTGTATCTGGTGGACCTGCCGGGCTACGGTTTCGCCAACGCTCCACTGCCGGTGGTCGAAAAATGGCAGAAGCTGCTCAAGCAATACCTGTCCGGCCGCCCGACCCTGCGCCGCGCCTTCGTGCTGATCGACGCGCGCCACGGCATCAAGAAGGTGGACGAAGAGATCCTGTCGCTTCTGGACAGCGCGGCGGTGACTTTTCAATGCGTGCTGACCAAGACCGACAAGGTCAAGGCGGCGGAGCGCGACAAGGTGCTGGACCAGGTGCGCAAGGCGCTGGCGCGCCACCCGGCGGCCTATCCGGAAATCGTGCTGACCAGTTCGGAAAAAGGTGACGGGATCGCCACGCTGCGCACGATCATCGCAACATTGACCTGACCCGCGCTTGCCGGGCCGGCACGAACCGTGACATCTTTCTCTGACGGGTTGATCAGGATGAAGACACAGAACATGAACCGCGACTGGATTGCCACGGCGGCAACGCTGTCAAGCGCCCTGCCCTATCTGCAACGCTACACGGACGCGATCGTCGTGATCAAACTCGGCGGCCACGCGATGGGCAGCGATGCCGCGATGGACAGTTTCGCGCGGGACGTGGTCCTGATGCAGCAGGTCGGGGTGAACCCGGTGGTCGTGCATGGCGGCGGGCCGATGATCAATGCATTGCTGGACAAACTGGCCATCAAGTCGGATTTCGTGAACGGCAAGCGCGTCACCGACGCGGCGACTGTCGAAGTGGTCGAGATGGTGCTGTCCGGGCTGGTCAACAAACGCATCGTGCAGGCGATCAACCGCCAGGGCGGCCGCGCCGTGGGATTGTCGGGCAAGGATGCCAACCTGATGATCTGCGATCAGACCGATCCGGCGCTCGGATTTGTCGGCACCCCCGCCGACATGGACACGCGGTTGCTCCGTTCGCTGTTTGAGCACGACATGATCCCGGTCATCGCACCCCTTGGGGCGGGGCGGAATGGCGAGACGTTCAACGTCAACGGTGACACGGCGGCGGGCGCCATCGCTGCCGCACTCAAGGCCGACCGGCTGCTGCTGCTGACCGACGTGTCCGGCGTCAAGAATGCCGAAGGCGAGGTCCTGACGGAACTGAAGGCCGCCCAGATCCGCCAGCTGACCGCCGACGGGGTGATCGCCGGTGGTATGATCCCCAAGACCGAAACCGCCCTGGATGCCATAGACGGCGGCGTGCGCGCGGTGGTGATACTGGATGGCCGCGCGCCCAATGCATGCCTGCTGGAACTGTTTACCGAACATGGCGCGGGATCGCTGATCCGGCCCGACTGAACAGGCGATGCGCGGATCGCGATCACGGCATCGCCGCGGATTCCGGTTTGACAGACCGCAGGCAAGCTGAAACCCAGGAACAACCAGACGGGCCGGGTTCGATCATGACTTCGACAACCTACGACGCGCTTTGCAGCCTCGCCGAAGAGCACGGCCTGCTGGTCATGGGCGCTCTGAACCCGGAGACCACCGGGGACCGCGACGGCGGCACGCTGGTTCTGCTGGGCGCGGGCCCGGGATTCTGGCCCGGATTTCTCGTTGCGCCCGAATCGGGCGATGGCCGGGCCGACCCGATCGACCGCTGGTCGCTTCGGGTGATCGGCGGCATGGCGGACGCCCTTGGCGCGACCGCTCGCTACCCGTTCGGCGGGCCGCCCCATGCACCATTTGTGGCTTGGGCCCTGGCCTCCGGACGGGCGTTTTCCAGCCCCACCGGAATGCTGGTGCATGTGGAGGTCGGGCTGATGATCAGCTATCGGGGCGCCCTGCACTTCCCGGACAGGATCCCGTTTCCTGCCCCGAGCCGCATCTCGCCTTGCGGGTCCTGCCGTGACCGTCCCTGTCTCACCGCCTGTCCGGTCGGCGCATTCAGCGCCCAAGCCCCCTATGATCTTGGCGCCTGTCATGCTTATCTCGACACGACGGCGGGCGGCGACTGCCTGGTTCACGGATGCGCCGCGCGCCGCGCCTGCCCGGTCAGCGCCGGGGCGGCCCGCACATCCGGCCAATCGGCCCTGCACATGAAAGCGTTCCATCCGAAATGACCCGAACCCTGATCCTGATGCGCCACGCCAAATCCAGCTGGGACCATCCGGCGTTATCCGACCACGACCGCCCGCTGAACAAGCGCGGCCGGGCCGCCGCAGTGGCGCTTGGCGGCTGGCTCCGCGACGCGGGCTGGCAGCCGGATCAGGCGCTGGTATCGGATTCCATACGCACCCGCGCGACCTTCGCCGGCCTCGACCTGCCGATTGAGGCCGAATTCACCGGCGCGCTCTACCACGCCAACCCGACCGACATGCAGCTGGTGCTGGAAATGGCGAGGGGCGACACGGTGCTGATGATCGGCCACAATCCGGGCATCAGCGAATTCGCCGAAATCCTGGCCAGGACGCCGCCGGATCACCGCAAGTTCCACGACTTTCCGACCGGCGCGACCATCGTGCTGCGCTTTGACATCGACACCTGGGACGCGTTGGATACCGGCCAGGGCGAGGTGCTGGATTTCATCACCCCGCGCGATCTGACCGACACCCCGCCCGAATAAAACAAAAGGCCGGGCAAGCCGCCCGGCCCTTTGCCGCCTGAGCGCGCGGTCAGTGCCCGAGAATCTGGCTCAGGAACAGTTGCGTGCGCGGGCTTTGCGGGTTGCTGAAGAACGCCTCAGGTTCGTTCTGTTCGACGATCTGGCCCTCGTCCATGAAGATCACCCGGTTCGCGACCTGACGGGCAAAGCCCATTTCATGCGTGACGCAGAGCATCGTCATGCCTTCTTCGGCCAGCTCGATCATCGTGTCGAGCACTTCCTTGATCATCTCCGGGTCAAGCGCCGAGGTCGGTTCGTCAAACAGCATGATGCGCGGGCGCATGCAAAGGCTGCGCGCGATGGCGACCCGCTGCTGCTGGCCGCCGGAAAGCTGCCCCGGATACTTGTCCGCCTGATCGGGAATCTTGACCTTGGTGAGGAAATGCATCGCGGTTTCCTCGGCTTCCTTCTTGGGCGTCTTGCGCACCCAGATCGGCGCGAGGGTGCAGTTTTCCAGGATAGTCAGATGCGGGAACAGGTTGAAGTGCTGGAAACACATGCCAACCTCCGACCGGATCTTGTCGATGTTCTTGAGGTCCGACGACAGCAGGGTGCCATCCACTTCGATGGAGCCTTTCTGATGTTCCTCAAGCGCATTGATGCAGCGGATCAGGGTCGATTTCCCTGACCCGGACGGGCCGCAGATCACGATCCGTTCGCCGCGATAGACCGTCAGGTCGATGTCGCGCAGCACGTGAAAGGTGCCATACCACTTGTTCATCTTCTGGATCGAGATGGCGACCTCGTCCGAGACCTTCATTTGGGCAGTTTCGGCCATGATGCGTTTTCCTTATCGGTGGTCGGTCGCAAGGCGGCGTTCCAGCCACTGCGAGTATTGCGAGATGCCGTAGCAGACGATGAAGAACAGAAGTGCTGCGAACATGAAGAGTTCCCAGTAGACGCCGTTCCATTCGGTCGAGGCAAGGATCGGGCCGCGGATCATGCCCACGAGGTCGAACATCGATATGACCGAAACCAGCGTGGTGTCCTTGAACAGACCGACGGCGACGTTGACGATGCCGGGAATCGAGATCTTGAGCGCCTGCGGCAGGATGATCAGCCGCATCGCCTGCGGATAGTCGAGCCCCAGCGAATCCGCCGCCTCGTATTGCCCTTTCGGCAAGGCGGCCAGCCCGCCCCGGATCACCTCGGCGATATAGGCCGAACTGAACATGGTGATCATGATGATCACCCGCAGGATCAGGTCGATCGTCGCATCCGGCGGGAAGAAATAGGCCAGCACCACCGAGGCGACGAACAGCAGGGTGATGAGCGGCACGCCGCGCACGAATTCGATGAAGACCACGCAGATGATCTTGATCAGCGGCATCGACGACTGCCGCCCGAGCGCCAGCGCGATGCCGATGGGCAGCGACAGCGACACACAGACCACGCCCAGCATCATGTTGAGCATGAACCCCCCCATGTCGCGGCTCGGAACCGCGGCCAGGACCGGGTTCTCCCATGCCAGCATCGGCACGATGAACCCGGCGATCCACCAGATCACGAAGGCCGCCGCGATGCCGCCGAAGAACCCGGCGGCAAAGCTGTTGCGAACGAAGCGCACATAGACGAGAAAACCGCCCACGACGCCCAGTAGCGCGAACACCGGCGTCCAGACCGTGCCGCCCCAGATCAGGTAGTAGGCGATGAACGGATAGAGCGCGGTGAACACCAGGAGCTTGCGCGGCAGATCGAAGAAAAGAACCGGCGCCGCCGCCAGGAACAGCAGCACGAAGGCCAGTGTCGGACGCCAGTAGATCTCGGCCGGATAGGTGAAACCGAACAGCAACTGGTTCCAGCGTTCCACGAGAACCGAGAAACACGCCCCGGTCGCGCCTTGCAGGATCTCGCGGCATTCCGCCAGGCTCTGCGTGTTCCAGATTCCGTTCAGCATCCAGGGCAGCGTCGCCGACAGCACGACATAGATCGCGTAGAAGGACAGAAGCGTCAGGATCGCGTTGGGAATATTGGCGAACAGGTTCTCGCGGACCCACTTGACCGGGCCGGTCGCCTGGAACGGCGGAGGCGCGGCGGGAACCGCCTGGGTGCGGACAAAAGCGACAGAATGCTCATGCGTATCTGACATGGCTCAGCGCTCCTTGAGTTTCATGGAATTGTTGTAGACGTTCATGATCGCCGAGATGGACAGCGAAATCGTCAGGTAGAACAGCATCAGAAGCAGCACGCATTCGATGGCGCGCCCGGTCTGGTTCAGCGTGATGCCCCCCAGCGTCGCGGTGATGTCCGCGTATCCGACGGCGATCGCCAGCGACGAGTTCTTGGTGATGTTCAGATACTGCGAGATCAGCGGCGGAATGATCACCCGCAGCGCCTGCGGCAGAACGACGAGGTTCATCACCCGGCCCGGACGCAGCCCCAGGGCCGATGCCGCCTCCGTCTGGCCCTTGGACACGGACTGGATGCCGGCGCGCACGTTTTCGGCGATGAAGGCACCGGTATAGATCGACAGCGCGAACCACAGGGCGATCAGCGGCCCGCCAATCTTGATGCCGCCGGCGAAGTTGAACCCCTTGAGTTCCGGATAGTCCAACCCGATGGGCCGGCCGAGCAGATAGAAGGCGACGATCGTCGGCAGCAGCAGGATCGCGACGCTGGGCCAGAACATCGGCAGCAGGCGGCCGGTGTCGTAGAGCAGTTTCGTCGCATAGCGGCGGTAGGCGAAGACTCCGGCGATCGATGCCACGAATATGGCGACGACGATGCCGGACCCCGCCCCCCAGATCGGCGCGGGAACATAGATGCCGCGGTTGGTGAAGGCAAACGAGCCCAGCACCATCGACGCCGTGGCGTCATCGCCCCTGAAATCGCGCGGCCCCGGAAGCACCGCCGTCATGATCGTGAAGATGATGATGATCCAGATCAGCACCGGGATGTTCCGGAAAATTTCCACGTAGAACGACATCAGCTTGCGGACCAGCCAGTTGTTGGACAGGCGCAGCACCCCGGCGAGCACCCCGAGCACCGTCGCCGTCACGCAGGCGAGAAAGGCGACGAGCAAGGTGTTGATGATTCCCACCATCGCGGCCCGCGCATTGGTGGACTGGCTGTTGTAGTCGATAAGGGTCTGGTTGATGTCGTATCCGGCCGGGCTGCCGAGGAATTCGAACGAGATGTTGAGTCCCGCGGCCCGCAGATTGCTGATCAGGTTGTTGCCCAGATAGGCGAAGGACACGATCAGGACCAGCAGAGCGATGGCCTGAAAGGTCAAGGACCTGTAACGTGTGTCGTTCAGCAGCATAGAAAGCCGGAACGACTCCTGCTGAGGGTCGGATATTGTCGTCATTGATGTGTTCCCCGTGGTCCCGGCCGGTATTGATTATCATTCAGCGCTTTGGCTGGTGGCCGGTTGTGGTTCTTCGCAGTCTGTAAAGTGCGAAGGGCGCAGATTTGCATCTGCGCCCTTGTCTTTTCGTATTTTACCGGAACGGCGGGGAATACAGCAGGCCGCCGTTGGTCCACTGCGCGTTCAGGCCGCGCGCCAGCCCGATCGGTGTCGCCTCGCCGATGTTCTTGGCGAAGATCTCACCATAGTTGCCGCCGGCCATAATCGCGTTCTTGGCCCAATCCGCCGACAGGCCCAGCATTTCGCCAAGGTTGCCTTCGGTGCCGAGCAGACGGTTGATTTCCGGGTTGTTGGTGCCCGCGCTCAGTTCAGCGATGTTGGTCGAGGTGACGCCATATTCTTCGGCGGCGATCAGTGCATTCAAGGTCCAGCGGACCAGGTCGCCCCATTCGTTGTCGCCATGGCGGACCAGCGGACCGAGCGGTTCTTTCGAAATGATCTCGGGCAGCAGCGCATGCGCCGACGGATCTTCGAAAGTGGCGCGGGTCGCGGCCAGGCCGGAAGCGTCGGTCGTGTAGGTGTCACAGGCTCCGGCCAGATATTGCTGCTGGCCTTCGGCGTTGGTTTCGATCGGAACCGGCTCGTAGCTGATGTTGTTCGCCCGGAAGAAGTCGGCCAGGTTCAGTTCCGTGGTGGTGCCGGTCTGGATGCAGACGGTCGCGCCGTCCAGTTCCTTGGCCGATGTCACGCCCAGTTCCTTGGGAACGAGAAAGCCCTGACCGTCGTAATAGTTGACGCCCACGAAGTCGAATTTCAGATCCACGTCACGGCTGAACGTCCAGGTCGTGTTGCGGGCCAGCATGTCGATTTCACCAGACGCCAGCGCGGTGAAGCGGGTCTTGCCGGTGGTGGGCACGAATTCGACGGCTTTCGGGTCGCCCAGAACCGCGGCGGCCACGGCGCGGCAGACATCCACGTCAAAGCCGTTCCATTCGCCGTTCGCGTCCGGTGCGGCAAAACCCGCCAGCCCGGTGGTCACGCCGCAATTCAGCTTGCCGCGCGCCTTGACGTCATCCAGTGTGCCTGCCGCCGCGGCGCTCGCAGCGAGACCGGCTACAGTAAGTGCGCCAAACAATACGGTTTTTCTCATTTCTACCTCTTCCTGATTTTCCGCCGCGATTTAGGGCGGTTCACCCGGCACGCTTGGCACCGAATATGTCACCGAAAAAGGGGTGCTCCCCTTCAGTGGGGTCAAGTTTGGGCGGATTTATCTCCAAACGTCAAGGGTATGATCCAACAATTCAAGGCCGCGGACGGCGGCTGCCCCTTCGTCAGGCTTGATGCGAAACAGGGTCCGGCCCGTCAGGCCAGATCGAAAAACCGCTTGGCATGAAGGAACGCCGCGTGCTTCAGCGCGGCCAGCGCCTGCGCCTCTTCGTCCGGCCCCCACTGTTCTTCCTGCCAAAGCTCGTCGAGCCGGGAAATGGTCCAGATGTCCTCTGGCGTCTTCCAGTTCATCGCGGCGGCGAAGCCCAGGATCAGCGACCCGGACAGGCTGACGAGATCGTGAAAGGCCGCCAGCTGAAAATCGGTCATCCGGTGCACCGGGTCCGACAGGCGGGACAAGGCGCCGCCGTCCTGCGGCTGATGCACGACCCCGCTGCGCGGTTGCAGGCGGACGCCAAAGGTTTCTTCCGCCCAGTCCAGCGCCGGGTCCCACTGCTCGGACTGGCGCGCGACCAGCTGTGGCGGCGTATCGGCGCGGTAGCACAACAGATCCGCATCGCCATAGGCCGCCAGCATGTCGGCCACTTCGGCGTGCTGGATGCGCACCTTGTCGATCGCCGCATTGGCCGAACGCGTCACCGGCATGGTGAGCGGGTTCACCACCTTGTCCTGAGCCGCCCATTCGGCGGCGGCGGCCTCGGCCATGGCGCGGGTCGGCAGGACCAGCGCCGCCTTCGCCGGGGTCTTGACCCGCCGCCCGTCCAGTTCGATGGCAAACCCGGTCTCTGTTCCGACGACCGTCGCCGCGTCCCAGAACCGTTTCTGTTTCCATTCGCTCATCGTGTCTCTTTCCGGATCGCATCCATCGCGCCGGGCAGGTCGCCGAACCGGTCGATCACCCGCCGGGCCGCAGCGAGGGCGGCGGGCGCGTGATAGCCCCAGCTGACGCCGATGCCCGCCACCCCCGCCGCCTGCGCCATGTCCATGTCGTAGCTGGTATCGCCGACCATCACCGTATCTGCCGCCGCCACGCCTGTTTCCGCCATCGCGGTCAGGATCATCGAGGGGTGCGGTTTGGACGGATGGTCGTCCGCCACCTGCCGGGTGATGAAGCTGCGTTCCATCCCCAGCGATTCCAGCAGCGCATCCAGGCCGCGCCTGGATTTTCCCGTCGCGACGCCCAGAAGCGTGCCCGGCTGCGCCGCCAGCCTTTCGACCGTTTCGCGGGCGCCGGGATAGAGGATCGGCGGGGCCGCCCCGGCCAGCCTCTGCGCGAAAAAGGCATCCTTGTAGGCCGCTACCAGGTCCGCCTGCGCCTTCGCAGTGGCGGTCGGCGCCAGCCGCGCCATCGCGTGATCGAGCGACAACCCGACGATCCCCAAGACCGCGGCGCGGTCCGGCGCCGGCTGCCCGGTCGCGGCGAAAGCCGCCGCCATCGCGCCGAGGATGCTGGCCTGGCTGTCCACCAGGGTGCCATCCACGTCGAACAGGATCAGGCGCAGCCGGTCGGTCATTGCAACTCTTCGAACGGGTCGTCGGCGGCCAGATCCTCGGTCCAGCCGAAGGTGTCCCAGCTTTCCTTCATGTGATCGGGCAAGGGGGCGGTCACGGTGACGATCCTGCGGGTGACAGGATGTTCGAACGACAGCGACCGCGCGTGCAGGTGCAGCTTCTTGCTGATGATGCCGCCGAGCTGCGCGCCCCAGCCATCGCCAAGGTTGTCCTGGCCCGACCCGCCGTATTTGCCGTCTCCGACGATCGGATGGCCGATGCCCGCCATATGCGCGCGCAACTGATGGGTGCGCCCGGTCAGGGGCTCCATCGCCACCCAGGCGGCGCGTCCCGCGACGCGGTAGAGCGTGGCATAGAGCGTATGCGCCCGTTTTGCGCCGGGCGTCGCGTCGATGTCGGCGGGGTGCACGACGATCATCTTTTCGCCCTCGCCGTCCTTGCCGTGCCCCGGCGCCTTGACCAGCCCGGTCTTGATCTCGCCCAGATAGGGGGTCGGCACACCCGCCACCAGCGCCCAGTAGATCTTGCGCGTGCTGCGATGGCGGAACGCGGCGGTCAGCGCCTTTGCGGCGATGCGGGTGCGCGCCAGCAGCAGGACGCCCGATGTGTCCTTGTCGAGCCGATGCACCAGGCGCGGTTTTTCCTCCAGGTCGAACATCAGCGCCGCGGCCAGACCGTCGACATGGCGCGTGGTGCCGCTGCCGCCCTGCACCGCCAGCCCCGGCGGCTTGTTCAGCGCGATCACATGGTCGTCGCGGTAGATCACGCAGTCGCGGATCATCTTCGCATCGGCCTGCGATATGCGTGTCTGCAACGGCGCCGGGCTGTGATCCTTGTCCGGCAGCGGCGGAACGCGCACAACCTGGCCGGCCATCACGCGGGACGACGCCTTGACCCGGCCGCCATCGACGCGCAGTTCGCCCTTGCGGCACATCTTTTCGATGCGGCCCTGGCTGACATGCGGGAACAGGCGGCGCAGCCAGCGGTCGATGCGCTGGTCGGTGTCGGCCTCTTCGACCGTGATCGTCTGAACACCGCTCATGTGAAAACTCCTCTCGCGGCCATTAGGCCCAGCGCCAGGCCGCCGACGGAAAGCCCCACGGACAAGACCACATAAAGCAGCGCATGTCCGCTGTCGCCCCGTTGGAGCAGCGTCATGGTTTCCAGCGAAAACGCCGAAAACGTGGTGAACCCGCCCAGCAGACCCGTCATTACGAAGGGGCTGAAATGGGTCAGCCCGCGCTGCGCTGCGGCAACCACGAAGACCCCCATCAGGAAGGATCCGACGACATTGACCGTGATGATCGCCACCGGGAATTCCTGCGGCCCGAGCAGGCGCATCACTCCGACGCCGGTCAGATAGCGCAGCGAAGCGCCGATTGCGCCGCCAAGCGCCACGAGGAAGACAGTTGAAACCATGGGTGGCATGTCGCGCGGGAGGCGCGCAGAGTCAAGCAGTGCGGGCCGCAGTCATTTGGTTGCCCTGGCCGGGCCCTGCGATGAGTGACGACCCGCTCCGCTCCTAGTTGCCACCACGCTGCATCCGGAGCTTCGCGAAATAGTCCAGCCGCTTCTTCAGTTCGCGTTCGAACCCGCGTTCCACCGGGGCAAAGAGCACCGGGCGCTTCACGTCCTCGGGGAAATAGTTCTGCCCGGAGAACCCGTCTTCGGCGTCGTGATCATAGGCATAGCCGGCGCCATAACCCTGTTCCTTCATCAGCCCCGTCGGTGCATTCAGGATGTGCTTCGGCGGCGGTGTGCTGCCGGTCTGTTTCGCCAGCTTCATCGCCGCCTTGAAGCCAGCGTAGGCGGCGTTGGATTTCGGCGCCAGCGCCAGGTAGGTGACCGCCTGCGCCAGCGCCAGTTCGCCCTCTGGACTGCCGAGCCGTTCGTAGACCTCCCAGGCGTGCAGGCAATGGGCCTGGGCCTGCGGGTCGGCCAGGCCGATATCCTCGATCGCCATGCGGGTGATGCGGCGCGCCAGATAGCGCGGGTCTTCCCCGCCCGCGAGCATCCGCGCCAGCCAGTAGAGCGCCGCGTCCGGGTCCGATCCGCGCACCGATTTGTGCAGCGCCGAGATCAGGTTGTAATGCTCGTCGCCCGACTTGTCGTATTTCGTCGCCCGCCGCATCAGGCGCTTTCCCAGCGCCTCGGGGTCAAGCGGCGCGTCGGTTTTCCAGGCCGCGACCTGTTCGATCAGGTTGAGGAGCGCGCGCCCGTCGCCATCGGCCATCTCGTGCAGCGCGTCGCGCCCCGCCCCGGTCAGGGGCAGCTTGCGGCCCAGTTCGCGCTCGGCGCGCTGGGTCAGGAGTTCGAGATCGGCGGGCGTCAGCCGTTCCAGCACCAGCACCTGCGCGCGACTCAGAAGGGCGGCGTTCAGTTCGAAACTCGGGTTCTCCGTCGTCGCGCCCACCAAGAGGATCGTGCCGTCTTCCATATGCGGCAGGAAGCCGTCCTGCTGGGCCTTGTTGAAGCGGTGGATTTCATCGACGAAAAGCAGCGTGCCCTGCCCGTTCTGCCGCCTTATCCGCGCCGCCTCGAACACCTTTTTCAGGTCCGGCACGCCGGTGAAAATGGCGCTGATCTGGACGAAATGCAGGTCTGTGGCATCCGCCAGCAGCCGCGCGATGGTTGTTTTGCCGACGCCGGGCGGCCCCCAGAGGATCAGGCTGCCGAGACTGCCCGCCGCCAGCATCGCGCCCAGCGGCGCGTCCGGTCCCAGAATCTGGTCCTGGCCGATCACCTCGTCCAGCGCAGCCGGCCGCAGCCGGTCCGCCAGCGGCCGGTTGCGCGCCGGGTGGCCGTCGCTCGCCTGCGCGGCGGTATCGAACAGATCCGCCACCGGTCAGAGCCGGAACCGCAGGCTCAGCCGCTGGCCGCCCCGCAACAGGTCCATACGCACGGTGCGGCCAGGCCGGGTCAGCGCGGTTTCCACATCGGCGCTGCGGTTCACGGCGTCGCCGTTGATCGCCCGGATCACGTCCCCGACCTGGACCCCGACCCGTCCGCCCAGCGGACCGGGATCGGTCACGATCACGCCCTCCGTGGACAGCGGCAAGCCGTAGCGCGAGACGATCGCCGGGTTGGCGCGGGCGACGGTCAGGTCGGGCAGGACCGTCCCAGGCCCGAGGCTGCTTTCTTCCGCCGGCGGATCGTCGGGCGCGGGGATCATCGCCACGTCGCTGGTCTTTTCCTCGGCGTCCCGCATCCACCGCACCGAAGCGCTCTCGCCGATGCCGGCAACGGTCATGCGAAACATCATCTCCTGCGGGGAATTCACCGGTTGCCCATCCACATGGGTGATCACGTCACCGACGGAAAGGCCGGCGCGCGCGAAGGGGCTGGCCGGATGCAGATCGGAAATCACGATCCCGTCCGGCACCGCCAGTCCCAGCGACTCGGCCAGGTCCGAATTGACCGGCTGGCCCGACATCCCGGCCCAGGGGCGTTCGAACCGCGCCATGCCCTGCCGCGCCTGCTGCACGAATTCCGCGACCAGATTGGCCGGGATCGCGAACCCGATCCCGTTGGAGCCGCCCGATCGGCTGATGATTGACGTGTTGATGCCGATCAGGCCACCGTTGACGTCGATCAGCGCACCGCCGGAATTGCCCGGATTGATCGCCGCGTCGGTCTGGATGAAATAGCCGCGGGCCTGCCCGGTGGCGGCGCCGGACCGGGCGAGGCCGGACACGATGCCGCTGGTCACGGTCTGTCCGATGCCAAAAGGGTTGCCGATGGCCAGCGCCAGTTCCCCGACTTCCACCTGGTCGGAATTGCGCAGGCTCAGGGCCGGCAGGCCGCTCGCGTCTTCCAGTTGCAGCACCGCGAGATCGCTTTCCTGGTCGCCCAGAAGCACCCTGGCGGTGAATTCACGCCGGTCGGCCAGCACGACGCGGATATCCGTCGCCATGCCCACCACATGGTAGTTGGACACGACGATGCCATCGTCGGACAGGATCACGCCTGAGCCGAGCGAATTCTGCACCCGCGGCTGCGGATTGCCGAAACCGCGGAAGAAATCCTCAAAGAACGGGTCGTTCATGAACGGGGTGCGCTGCGCCTGCACGATCCGGCGCGCGTAGATGTTGACCACGGCGGGCGCGGCCTGTTTGACCAGGGGGGCGAAACCCAGGGCGATCTCGGCCTGCGATTGGGGAATGCGCGTGTCCGCCTGGAGGGGCGGCGACAGGGCAAGGACCAGAAGAAGGACGAGAAGATGCGGACGGAACATGGGAACCTCGGGGCTTTGCCCTGATATGCGAGGCCGTTCGCGGGAATGCAAGCCATGCGGACGGATGGCGCGGCCCGCAACGAAAAACCCCCGCCCTAGGGGCGGGGGTCCGGCTGTCCGATGCGGGCGGACGCCTCAGTCCTCGGCGGCCTCTTCGGCGGCGAGGCGGGCCTTGTCGGCGGCGCCTTTCGCGTCGCGGTCGCGGTCGACGAATTCGATGATCGCCATCGGCGCCATGTCGCCATAGCGAAATCCTGCTTTCAGAACACGGACATAGCCGCCCTGGCGGTCCTTGTAGCGGGGGCCGAGAACGTCGAACAGCTTGGCGACGTCCTTGTCTTCCTTCAGCCTGGCCGCGGCCTGACGGCGGGCGTGCAGGTCGCCGCGCTTGGCGAGGGTGATCATCTTCTCGATGATCGGGCGCAGTTCCTTGGCCTTGGGCAGGGTGGTCTTGATCTGTTCGTGTTCGATCAGCGATCCGGCCATGTTGGAAAACAGGGCCTTGCGGTGTTCATGAGTCCGGTTGAGCCGGCGGTATCCACGTGCGTGACGCATTTTCTTTCTCCGTTCTTGCCCTCTACGGGCGGTTTTGCTTTGTCCGGTTCCCGATGCGTGTCAGGAACTCTCCTTGGGGCGGGATCGCCCGATTTTGCGGTGTGCAGGGCGTACATACGCCGTGCATACCGCGTGCATACGAGGGTGCGGCCGTTCCTAGAACGCGTCCTCGAATTTCTTGGCCAGGTCCTCGATATTGTCGGGCGGCCAGTCCTCGACGTCCATGCCCAGATGCAGGCCCATGCCCGAGAGCACTTCCTTGATCTCGTTCAGCGACTTGCGGCCGAAGTTCGGGGTGCGCAGCATCTCGGCCTCGGTCTTCTGGATCAGGTCGCCGATATAGACGATGTTGTCGTTCTTCAGGCAGTTCGCCGAACGAACCGACAGTTCCAGCTCGTCCACCTTCTTGAGCAGCAGCGGGTTGAATTCCAGCCCGTCGTCGTCGTCCTGGCGGTTGGCGCTTTCCGGTTCGTCGAAGTTGACGAAGATCGACAGCTGGTCCTGCAGGATCCGCGCGGCGAAGGCCACGGCGTCATCCGGGGTGATCGAACCGTCGGTATCGACCTTCATGGTCAGCTTGTCGTAGTCCAGCACCTGGCCTTCGCGGGTCGGCTGCACGTCGTAGGACACGCGCTTGACCGGCGAATAGATCGCGTCGATCGGGATCAGGCCGATGGGGGCGTCCTCGGGCTTGTTCTTTTCGGCGGAGACATAGCCCTTGCCGGTGTTCACGGTCAGTTCCATGAACAGGTCGGCGCCGTCGTCCAGGTGACAGATCACGTGGTCGCGGTTCAGGATCTCGATCCCGGCGCTTTCGCTGATGTCGCCCGCGGTGACGATCGCCGGACCCTTGGCCTGGATCGACAGGCGCTTGGGGCCTTCGACTTCCATGCGCAGGCTGACGCCCTTGAGGTTCAGGATGATGTCGGTCACGTCCTCGCGCACACCGGCGACGGAGGAGAATTCATGCAGCACGTTGTCGATCTGCACCGAGGTGATGGCGGCGCCCTGAAGGCTGCTCATCAGGATGCGGCGCAGCGCGTTGCCCAGCGTCAGGCCGAAGCCGCGTTCCAGCGGTTCCGCCACGACGGTGGCCTGACGCGCGGGATCGTTGCCCGGCTTGACGTCAAGCTGGGTCGGCTTGATCAGCTCTGCCCAATTCTTGTGGATCATGTGTCCCTCCATTCCTGCCCGCATCCATGTCCGAGAAAATGCGCGCGCCCGAGGTTTCAGAATGACGTAGAGGGGCCGCGCGAATCTGCGCAGCCCCCGGCAACAGGTAGATCGATCAGACGCGGCGGCGCTTTGGCGGGCGGCAGCCGTTGTGCGCCATCGGCGTCACATCGCGGATCGAGGTGATGTTGAAGCCGACAGCGGCCAGCGCGCGCAGGGCGCTTTCGCGGCCCGAGCCGGGGCCCTGGACTTCGACTTCGATCGTCTTGACGCCGTGTTCCTGCGCCTTGCGGCCCGCATCCTCGGCGGCCATCTGGGCGGCGTAGGGGGTCGACTTGCGCGAGCCCTTGAAGCCCATGGTGCCGGCGGAGGACCAGCTGATCGCGTTGCCCTGGACGTCGGAGATCAGGATCTTGGTGTTGTTGAAGGAGCTGTTCACATGCGCCACGCCGGCGGCGATGTTCTTGCGTTCCTTGCGCTTCATGCGCGTCTTGTCGCGTGCCATCGGTCAGACCCTCCCTTATTTCTTCTTGCCGGCAATGGCCTTTGCGGGGCCTTTGCGGGTGCGGGCATTGGTGTGGGTGCGCTGACCGCGAACCGGCAGGTTGCGGCGGTGACGCAGACCGCGATAGCAGCCGAGGTCCATCAGACGCTTGATGTTCATCTGGGTCTCGCGGCGCAGGTCGCCTTCGACGTTCAGGTTGGCGTCGATGTATTCGCGGATCTGAAGGACTTCGCTGTCGCTCAGTTCGTTGACGCGGCGCGACTGGTCGATGCCGACGGAGTCGCAGATGGTCTTGGCGGTCGCGTTGCCAATTCCGGTGATATAGGTGAGGGCGATGGGAACCCGCTTTGCAGTCGGGATATTAACGCCGGCAATACGTGCCACGTGTCACTTTCCTTTTCGTTGCGGGTCCGTAATCCCAGACCCTTTTTTCACAACGCTCAGCCTTGGCAGTGTCGCCAGCGGGCCTTGCATTACTCGAGGTGGTCGAAGTCCCGGTATGAGTCGGGCGCAACGTGATTCTCTTGCGAGATGGGGGTCGATATGGGCTTTTGACGTGAGGGTCAAGGGTGGTTCCAGCTAGAACACGATGCGTCGAAAGATAAGTGATGTCTAAGCAAGACTTGACCTGCGCCTAGAACTGAAGAACTAACGCAACACAAGCGAATAGAGACCAAAATTCAAGGAGAAAAACCCGTGCTTTTCAATATCGGCCTACCTGGACTGGTTCTCCTGTTTCTGCTTGTGATGGTTCTACCGATTTTCCTGCTGATGCGCTCCCTGATTCGCTCAGGCAGGGAGCGCAGGGAGAATAGAGAAACCCAAGCGCGTATTGCAAATGCCTTGGAAGATATCGCAAGAGCCAGGAACGACGACGCCCGATAGCTAAAGGCGCGCAGATGCCGATTTAGGTGTCCAACAGTTCTTCAATCGCCCCCTGCACTTCTGCGATCTCGCCCAGCCCGTCCACCGCCGCGAGCTTGCCCTTGGCATGGTAGTAACCGATCAGCGGCGAGGTTTTCTTGTAATATTCCATCAGGCGGGTGCGCAGGCTGGCTTCGTTGTCGTCGGCGCGGCGCTGGAAATCGGAGGCGCCGCAGCGGGCGCATTTTCCGTCCGCGGGGATCGGTTTGGTCTGGTCGTTGTAGACCTCGCCGCAATTGCCGCAGGTGGAGCGCGCGGTGATGCGGGCGACCAGCGCCTCGTCGTCGACTTCCATCGCGATCACCGCGTCGAGATCCTGCCCGGTCGCGGCCAGCAGCTCCTCCAGCGCGTCGGCCTGCGCCAGGGTGCGCGGGAAGCCATCGAAGATGAAACCCGCGCCTTCGCCGCTTTCCAGTTTCTCGCGGATCAGGCCGATCACGATCTCGTCGGTGACGAGTTCGCCCCGCGCCATCACCTCGGCCACGCGCTTGCCCATTTCGGTGCCGCTGTTCCTGGCCTCGCGCAGCATGTCGCCGGTGGACAGCTGCACCAGGCCGCGGGTTTCGACCAGATGGCGGGCCTGGGTGCCCTTGCCCGCGCCCGGCGGTCCCAGCAGGATCAGGTTCATCGGCGCGCCGGGCTCCGCTTGCCCCGCTTCTTGCCCGATTTGCCGCGCAGTTGCGATTTCTCGATCAGCCCTTCGTACTGATGCGCCAGCAGGTGGCTTTGCGCCTGCTGGATCGTGTCCATGGTGACGCTGACCACGATCAGCACCGAAGTGCCGCCGAAGTAGAACGGAATGGCGAACTGGCCGCGCAGGATTTCCGGCAGCAGACAGACCAGCGCCAGGTAGGCCGAGCCGAGCACCAGCACGCGGTTGACCACGTATTCCAGGTATTCCGCCGTCTTCTTGCCGGGGCGGATGCCCGGAATGAAGCCGTTCTGGTTCTTCAGGTTGTCGGCCACGTCATCGGGTTTGAACGACACGTTGAAGGTGTAGAAATAGGCGAAGAACACGATCATCGAGGTGAAGAACAGCAGGTAGAGCGGCTGTCCGGGGCCGAAGTTGGCCAGCAGCCACGACATCACCGGACCCGAGGTCGTGCCCTGGCTGAAGGTCGAGATCGTCACCGGCAGCAGGAGCAGCGAGGAGGCGAAGATCGCCGGGATCACGCCCGCCGGGTTGACCTTGACCGGCAGGTGCGAGGAGCCGCCGTCATAGACCTTCATCCCGACCTGGCGGCGCGGATACTGGATGTGGATCTTGCGCAGGGCACGTTCCATGAACACCACGAAGGTGATGGTGACGATGACCATCAGGATGACGCCGACGATCACCGCCGGGCTGACCGCGCCGGAGCGGCCGGAGGCGAAGAACTGCGCCATCGCGGCGGGCACTTCGGCGATGATGCCGACGAAGATGATGAGGCTGATGCCGTTGCCGATGCCGCGGGCGGTGATCTGTTCACCGAGCCACATCAGGAACATGGTGCCGCCGACCAGCGTGATCATGCAGGCCATGCGGAAGAACATGCCCGGATCGGTGGCGAGATCGCCGCTTTCCAGCGAGACCGCGAGCCCGTAGGCCTGCACGGTCGCCAATGCCACGGTGCCGTAGCGGGTATACTGGTTGATCTTCTTGCGGCCCTGTTCGCCTTCCTTCTTCAGCTGTTCCAGCGCCGGCACCATCGAAGTCATCAGCTGCACGATGATCGAGGCGCTGATATAGGGCATGATGCCCAGCGCGAAGATCCCCATCCGGCCCAGCGCGCCGCCGGTGAACATGCTCACCATGCCGCCGATGCCCTGGCCCGCCTGTTCCATGAATTCGCGCAGGGCGATGCCGTCGATGCCGGGCACCGGGATGAAGGTGCCGAGGCGATAGACGATCAAAAGGCCGAGGGTGAACAGGATGCGATTGCGCAGGTCCGTCGCTTTGCCAAGCGAGGCCCAGCTGGTGTTCGCGGCCATCTGTTCTGCTGCTGATACCATGAATGGGGTCTCTTTGATGCGAGCGCCGCCCGGAACCGTTTTCCGGCTCGGGCGGCGTCATGGGAAAACTGAGGGTTATGTAAGCGGCATGAGGGCCGCTCACAACCCGTTATTCTGCCGCCGTCGCGGTTCTGACCGTCACCGAGCCGCCCGCCTTCTCGACCGCCTCGACCGCCGACTTGCTGGCGCCGGCGACTTCCAGCGTCACCTTGGAGGTGATGTCGCCCTTGGCCAGAACCCGGATCCCGTCGAGCTTGCGGCGCACGAGGCCGGAGGCAACCAGCGCGTCCTCGGTGATCGCGGCGCCCGCGTCGAGTTTCTTGGCGTCGATGAATTTCTGGATCAGGCCCAGGTTCACCACCGCATAGGATTTGCGGTTCGGCTTGTTGAAGCCGCGCTTGGGCAGGCGCTGGTAGAGCGGCATCTGGCCGCCTTCGTAGCCGTTGATGGCCACGCCGGACCGGGATTTCTGACCCTTGATGCCGCGCCCGGCGGTCTTGCCGGTGCCGGACCCCGGACCACGGCCGACGCGCTTGCGTTTCTTGGCCGCGCCTGCGTTGTCGCGCAATTCATGCAGTTTCATGTCGCTTCTCCTTTTGCCGGATGCGGCCCCCAGCGACGGGAGCGGCCGAACGCGGCGTTTCGATTGGTGAGTCGCGGACCCCGAGAGAGTCCACCGGGGGCGTATAGGCGAGGATGGCGGACGGTTCAAGCGGGGATGTGGCGGCGAAGACATACAGAACGGAGGGCCGCGCCCGACCCTGGGGCGGAGGCCGTCTTGCAATCGCTCCGGCGGAGCGATTGAGGCCGTAGCGGGCGAAGCCCAGGGGGCACGCTGTGCGCCCTCCCGGGGGGAGGGTCGGGCGCGGCCCGGTCCGGGGGACCGGGCAACTCTACGAGTTGTGAACACAGACTGAAGACTACAGTTGCTTAAGACTTAATCGATGCGACTAGGGTCAGGACTTGGCCCTGCCCCAGTCCCGCTCAATATTCAGCTCCCCTGCGGCCAGACGAAATCGGGGCGCAGGGCGTCGTAGACGGGCTTGCCGTCGTTCGGGCGCGGGACGCCGGTCGCCGGGTCGTAGAAGGCGTGGTAGGTGCTGTCGGGGAAGGACGGGTCATAGCCCATCAGGTTGGGCACGATGACCCGGATGCGGTTCTGCTTGTCGTCCAGCATGATCGGCGTGCCGCAATCGGCGCAGGTGCAGAGTTCCAGCGGGCCGTCGGGGTTGTTGGCGTTGAACGGCTGGCGGTTCAGTTTCTCGGGGTGATCCACCGCGAGATCGTCGTGGTTGAAAAAGACCACGTGGGTCGTCGGCTGCCCGGTCACGCTCTTGCAGACGGAACAGTGGCAGGTGTGGTTGTCGATCGGGTTGTGGTCGGTGTGCGTGTGCACATGCTCACACCCCCCTTCAAAGGTATGTGACATATCTTCCTCCCTGGTGTTTTCTGGGTCTCCGGCGGCCTGGGCGCCGAACCCCCATTAAGCCCGAACCGGCGCGGAGCGGGAAGATAGACTTGTGGATGCATCCGGTGCCGGGCGGCGAAGAAAGGTCTGGACGTCTGACCTAGTGACGCCTAGGGTCTGCGCCGGGAGGACTTGCACATGGCGACCGGCACCAATATCCGCACCTATTTCAACGGCACCTGGCATGACGGCGACGTGCCCATCATGCGCGCGGCAGACCACGGGGCGTGGCTGGGCAGCGGCGTGTTCGACGGCGCGCGCAGCGTCAACGGGCTGACGCCCGACCTTCACGCACATTGCGACCGGGTGAACCGATCCGCCGAGGCGCTGATGCTGACCCCCACCGTGTCGACCGAGGACATGGTGGCGCTGGTGCACGAGGGGCTGGCCGCCTATCCCAAGGATGCCGCTGTCTACATCCGCCCGATGTACTGGGGCATCGATGGCGACATTACCGCCATCGTGCCCAGCGCCGACACCACCGGTTTCGCGATCTGCCTCGAAGTGATCCCGCTGGCGCCGCCGACAGCCACAGCCACCCTGACCCGGACGCAGTTCCGCCGCCCGGTGCTGGAAAGCGCGGTGGTCAACGCCAAGGCCGGGTGTCTCTATCCCAACAACGCCCGGATGCTGACCGAGGCCCGGCGCAAGGGGTTTTCCAATGCGCTGGTGGCGGATGCGATGGGCAATGTCGCGGAAACCGCCACCGCCAACATCTTCATGGTGCGGGACGGAGAGGTGTTCACGCCGGTTCCCAACGGCACCTTCCTGGCCGGGATCACGCGGGCGCGGCACATCACGCATCTGAAGGCGGAGGGCACGCCGGTGCATGAAACGGTTCTGACCTTCGACGATTTCCGGGCCGCCGACGAGGTCTTCATGACCGGCAACATGTCCAAGATCACCCCGGTCACGGCCTTCGAGGACACGCAATACCAGGTCGGCCCGGTGGCGCGGCGGCTGCGCGAGATGTATTGGGACTGGGCCGCCTCCGGGGCGGCAGCCGCCTAAGCCGTTGCCAGCGCCACGCGCCTGCGGCATGATCGCGGCGCAACAGGGATGGAACCGACATGCGCAAGTTTCTGGTCGTTCTGGACGACAGCCGCGAATGCCTGAACGCGATGCGGTTCGCGGCGATGCGCGCGGCCCATACCGGCGCGGGGGTCGAGATCCTGTCGGTGATCCCGCCGGACGAGTTCAACCACTGGATCGGCGTCGGCGAGGTCATGCGCGAAGAGGCCCGCGAACGCATCCACGCGCATTTCGAGGTTTTCGCCAAGTGGATGCGCGACAAGCAGGGGGTCGATCCGGAACTGGTGATCCGCGAGGGCGAGGCGGTGCCCGAGATCATCGCGCAGATCAAGGACGACCCGGATATCGGGGTGCTGGTTCTTGGCGCGGGTACCGACAAGAAGGGTCCCGGCCCGCTAGTCACGCAGCTGAGCCGGTCGGCGGGGTCGCTACCGATCCCCATCACCATCGTTCCGGGCGACCTGAGCAAGGAAAAGCTGGAAGAGATCACCTGACATGCCGGAGCTGGAGTTCCGGTTCGGTTTCGCCGCGTTCCATTCCTGCCTGCCGGCGATGCGGATCGGCGCGGCGGACCGAAATTAGAATCGTTCCAAACCTTGACTTGCGCCCGCCTTGGGCGCATATCCAGAGCAATCACACGGAGCCTCGCCATGTTCATCCAGACCGAATCCACCCCGAACCCCGCGACATTGAAATTCCTGCCGGGACAGACCGTTCTGGAAGTCGGAACCGCCGATTTCCCGTCGGCGGATGCGGCGGGCAAATCGCCGCTGGCGCAGCGCATCTTTGCGGTGGACGGCGTCACGGGCGTATTCTTCGGCAATGATTTCGTGACCGTGACCAAGGCCGACGCGGTGGACTGGGACCATATCAAGCCCGCCATCCTGGGCGCGGTGATGGAGCATTACCAGTCCGGGCAGCCGGTGATGGACGACGGCCATGCCGCCGCTTCGGGCCATGCCGAACACAGCGGCGAGGACGCGGAGATCGTCGGCCAGATCAAGGAACTGCTGGACAGCCGCGTGCGCCCCGCCGTGGCGCAGGACGGCGGCGACATCACCTTTCACGGGTTCGACCGGGGCGTGGTCTACCTGCACATGCAGGGCGCCTGCGCCGGCTGCCCGTCCTCGACCCTGACCCTGAAGATGGGGATCGAGAACCTGCTGCGCCATTACATCCCGGAAGTGACCGAGGTGCGCCCGGTCGCGGTCTGATCCGCCCGGCGTCCCGGCATGGCCCATACCCCGCTGATCCTGGGATTCGACACGTCGGCCGCGCATTGCGCGGCCGCTTTGCTGTCGGGCGACCGGGTGGTCGCGGAACGCGCCGAACCCATGGCCCGGGGCCAGGCGGAGCGGTTGATTCCGCTGCTGGAAGAGATTCTTGCCGAGGGCCACGCCGAATGGGGCGACCTGACCGCCATCGGGGTCGGGATCGGGCCGGGCAATTTCACCGGCATCCGGATCGCCGTCTCCGCCGCGCGTGGCCTGGCGCTGGGGCTGCGCATCCCGGCGGTCGGCGTGACCGGCTGCGAGGCACGAGCGCGGCTGGCGCCTGGCGAGGCGCGGGCCATCCCCGCGCCGCGCGACCAGATCTACCTGTGCGACAGGACCGATCCGCGCGCCCTGCCCCGGCTGATGTCGCGGCCGGAGGCCGAGGCCCTGGCCGGCGGCCCGGTCCAAGCCGAACCCTGCCCCGTAGGCCTGGCCGGCGCCATCGCCCGCATCGCCGCGGAGCGATGGGCCGAAACCACGGAGCCGCCGGCGCCGATCTATACCCGCGCCGCGGCTGCCGCGCCGTCGCGGGACGCCCCGCCGGTTCTGCTGGACTGACCGTGCCGACGCCCGGCCCGACCCCGCAGGAAATGGCGGCCACCCATGCGGCGGCCTTCACCCAGGCGCGGCCCTGGTCCGCCGCCGAATTCGCGACACTTGCCGCCGACCGGTTCTGCCACGTGGCCGGAGACGTGCGGAGTTTCGCCCTGTTCCGCGTCATCGCGGACGAAACCGAACTGCTGACGATCGCCACTCATCCGGAGCACCAGCGCAGCGGGCTGGGCCGCGACCGCATGGACCTTTGGCGGCTGGGCGCGGTAGCGCTGGGCGCGCGCCGGGCGTTTCTCGACGTGGCTGCCGACAACGCCCCGGCCCTGTCGCTTTACGCGGCCTGCGGCTTTGACCGCTGCGGCCTGCGCCGCGGCTATTACGCGCGCCCGGCGGGTCCGCCGGCGGACGCGGTTCTGATGACCCGCGACCTGCCGCCGTCCCCGCACCCCTGATCCGCGCGGAGGCCGGTAAAAAGCGGTTGACCCTTTGCACCGGCTGCGTCCTTATTCGTGGCATGACCGCGGTTCCGTGCGCGCTATCGGGCCGGGTGGGCACATCGAGGCCCCAAAGGGAAAACCAACCGGGAGACGATCCATGACTGTGATGAAACACCTGATGGGAGCCGCCGCCGCGCTGGCTCTGACCGCCGGCGCGGCGCTGGCCGAACCGGCCCTGATCTTCGATCTGGGCGGCAAGTTCGACAAGTCGTTCAACGAGGCGGCGTTCAACGGCGCGCAGCGCTGGGCGGAGGAAACCGGCGGCACCTACCGGGAGATCGAGATGCAGTCCGAAGCGCAGCGCGAACAGGCGCTGCGCCGCTTTGCCGAAGCCGGGGCGAACCCGGTGATCACCATGGGCTTTGCGATGGCCGATCCGCTCAGTTCCGTCGCGCCGGATTATCCCGACACCAAGTTCGTGGTGATCGACGTGACCTGGCTTGACGCGCCCAACATCCGCCAGGTCGGGTTCGCGGAGCACGAGGGCTCCTATCTCGTCGGGATGCTGGCGGCGATGGCCAGCAAGACCGGAACGGTCGGCTTCATCGGCGGCATGGACGTGCCGCTGATCCGGCATTTCGGCTGCGGCTATGCCCAGGGCGTGCTGGCCGCCAATCCGGACGCCAAGATCATCGCCAACATGACCGGCACGACGCCCGCCGCCTGGAACGACCCGGTGAAGGGATCGGAACTGACCAAGGCGCAGATCAGCCAGGGGGCCGACGTGATCTATGCGGCCGCCGGGGGCACCGGCGTGGGCGTTCTGCAAACCGCCGCCGACGAGGGCATCCTGTCGATCGGCGTGGACAGCAACCAGAACCACCTGCATCCGGGCAAGGTGCTGACCTCGATGCTGAAACGCGTCGACGTGGCGGTCTACGAGGCGATGAAGGCGGGCACCGAGGTGGAAACCGGCGTATTCACGCTCGGCCTGGCCGAGGAAGGCGTCGGCTATGCGGTGGACGACAACAACGCCCCGCTGCTGACCGATGAAATGAAGGCCGCCGTCGACGCGGCGCGCCAGAAGATCATCGACGGCGATATCAAGGTGGTCAGCTACTACGAAAACGACAGCTGCCCCGCCCTGAGCTTCTGAGGGTGACGGCAGGCGGCGATACGGGGCGGCGCGACGGCGCCGTTCCGGCGATCGAACTGCGCGGGATTTCCAAGGCCTTCGGTCCCGTGCAGGCGAACAGGGACATTTCCATCCGCGTGATGCCCGGAACGATCCACGGCATCATCGGCGAGAACGGGGCGGGAAAATCCACCCTGATGAGCATCCTTTACGGGTTCTACAGGGCCGACAAGGGCGAGATCTTCATCTCGGGGCGCAAGACCGACATCCCCGACAGCCAGGCCGCGATCGCCGCCGGGATCGGCATGGTGTTCCAGCATTTCAAGCTGGTGGAAAACTTCACCGTGCTGGAAAACATCGTGCTGGGGGCCGAGGACGGGCGGCTGCTGAAGCCGAGCCTGGCCAAGGCCCGCGCGACCCTGCTGGACCTGGCGGCGGAATACGGGCTGAACGTCGATCCGGACGCGCTGATCCAGGACATCGGCGTCGGCAAGCAGCAGCGGGTCGAGATCCTGAAGGCGCTCTACCGGCAGGCGGACATCCTGATCCTGGACGAGCCGACCGGGGTGCTGACCCCGGCGGAGGCGGACCAGCTGTTCCGCATCCTACACCGGCTGCGCGAAGAGGGGAAGACGATCATCCTGATCACCCACAAGCTGCGCGAGATCATGGACACGACCGACACGGTCAGCGTGATGCGGCGCGGCGAGATGACGGCGACGGTCAGGACCAGCGAGACCAGCCCCGAACAACTGGCCGAACTGATGGTCGGGCGCAAGGTCCTGCTGCGGGTGGAAAAGGCGCCGGCGGCGCCGGGCAAGCCGGTGCTGGAGATCGAGAACCTGCGGGTGATCGACGAAAAAGGCGTGGAGCGGGTCAAGGGCATCGACCTGACGGTGCGGGCCGGTGAAATCCTCGGCATCGCGGGGGTGGCCGGGAACGGGCAATCCGAACTGCTGGAAGTGCTGGGCGGGATGCGGGCCGGCACCGGAACGGTGCGGCTGAACGGGGCGCCGCTGGCGCTGTCGGGCGCGGGGTCGGACGGCCAGGCCCGCCGCGCCCGCCATATCGCCCACGTGCCCGAGGACCGCCAGCGCGAAGGGCTGATCATGGAGTTCCATGCCTGGGAGAACGTCGCCTTCGGCTATCACCGCGATCCGGCCTACCGGCGCGGCCTGCTGATGGACAACCATGCCCTGCGGCGGGACACCGAGGCCAAGATCGCGAAATTCGACGTCCGCCCCGCCGATTGCTGGCTGTCGGCGAAGAACTTCAGCGGCGGCAACCAGCAGAAGATCGTGGTGGCGCGGGAAATCGAACGCAACCCGGACCTGCTGCTGGTCGGGCAGCCGACGCGGGGGGTGGATATCGGCGCCATCGAGTTCATCCACAAGCAGATCGTCGCCCTGCGCGACCAAGGCAAGGCGATCCTGCTGGTCAGCGTCGAACTGGAGGAGATCTTCAGCCTGGCCGACCGCATCGCGGTGATGTTCGACGGTCATGTCATGGGCGAACGTCTGCCCGGCGAAACCGACGAGACGGAACTGGGCCTGCTGATGGCCGGTGTGTCCGGGGAGGCAGCCTGATGATCTACGCGGACGGCTCGCGTTGGCGCCACGCAAGGCGTTTGCAAACGCCTTGCAACGCGATTTCAAAATCGCGTTATAAGCCGCTTTCAAGCGGCTTCTCGCCGGCGTCCGTCCGATCTGCCCGGAACCGCAGTGACGAGGTGGCCACGACATGGACGTGATGCCGAAATGGGCCGACGTGGTGCTGATCCCGCTGATCAGCCTGATCCTTGCCGCGATCCTGTCGACCCTGGTCATCATCGGCATCGGCGAGGACCCGGTCGCGGCAGTCAGGATGATGGTGAGCGGCGCTCTCGGCTCGACCTATGGCTGGGGCTATACGCTGTATTACGCGACCAATTTCATGTTCACCGGGCTGGCGGTTTCGGTCGCGTTTCACGCCCGTCTGTTCAACATCGGCGGCGAAGGCCAGGCGATGCTGGGCGGGCTGGGCGTGGCGCTGGCCTGCCTCTACATCCCCTGGCCGCACTGGACGCTGGCGCTGGTCTTCGCGGCCCTGGCGGCCGCCCTGTTCGGCGCGGCCTGGGCGGCGATACCGGCCTGGCTTCAGGCCCGGCGCGGCAGCCATATCGTGATCACCACGATCATGTTCAATTTCATCGCCGCCGCCTTTCTCAACTATGTGCTGGTCAACCTGATGCGCCCGCAGGGGTCTATGGACCCGGCGACGGCCCGGTTTCCCGAGGCGGTGCACCTGCCGACCCTGCACGAATTGCTCGCGCCCTTCGGCATCGCGTTTTCCAAGGCCGCGCCGGCGAATGTGAGCCTGCTGGTGGCGGTGGCGGCCTGCGTGCTGGTCTGGCTGCTGATCTGGCGCACCCGGCTCGGATACGAGATCCGCGCCTATGGCCATTCCGAGACCGGGGCGCTCTACGCCGGGATATCGCCGGTGCGGATCACCATGATCGCGATGCTGATTTCCGGCGGGCTGGCCGGATGCATGGCGATCAACAACGTGATGGGCGAGGCCGAACGGCTGGTGCTGAACGCCACCGAAGGGGCCGGGTTCATCGGCATCGCGGTGGCGCTGATGGGGCGCAGCCACCCGTTCGGCGTGTTCCTCGCGGCGATCCTGTTCGGGTTTCTCTACCAGGGCGGCGCGGAACTGGCCCTCTGGACAACCATCCCGCGCGAGTTGATCGTGGTGATCCAGGCGCTGGTGATCCTGTTCACCGGGGCGCTGGACAACATGGTGCGGATGCCGCTGGAGCGGCTGTTCCTGGCGCTGGGGCGCAACCGGCGGGGCACGGCGCCCGCCGCCCCTCTGCCCGCCCGGACGCATCCGCCCTCGGTCATGCCGAAAGACGGGCGGGAGGAGCCGTGATGGATTTCCTGACCATCATCCAGGTTCTGGACAGCACGATCCGGCTGTCGACGCCGCTGCTTCTCGCCTGCCTGGCCGGGCTGTTTTCCGAACGGGCCGGCGTGTTCGACATCGGGCTGGAAGGCAAGATGCTGGCCGCCGCCTTCTTTTCCGCCGCCGTGGCCGCGCTGACCGGGTCGGTCTGGCTCGGCCTGCTGGCGGGCATCGCCGCCTCGCTGGCGCTGGCGGGGCTGCACGGGCTGGCCTCGATCACCTTTCGCGGCAACCAGCTGATTTCCGGCGTCGCGATCAATTTCCTGGCCGCCGGGATGACGGTGCTGATCGCGCAGGACTGGTTTGCCCAAGGCGGCCGCACCCCGTCGCTGATGGGCGGCGCCCGGTTCGAGCCGATCACGCTGCCCTTCGCCGACGCGCTGGCGGGCGTGCCGGTGCTGGGGCCGGTCTATTCCGAACTGCTATCGGGCCATTCGGTCCTCGTCTATGTCGCCTTCGCCGCCGTGCCGCTGACCTGGTGGGTGCTGTTCCGCACCCGTTTCGGGCTGCGGCTGCGGGCGGTGGGCGAGAACCCCGCCGCCGTGGACACGGCGGGCGTGTCGGTGGTGGGGCTGCGCTATGCCGCGGTGGCGATCTGCGGCGTGCTCTGCGGCATCGCCGGGGCCTACCTGGCGACCGCGCTTCAGGCCGGGTTCGTGAAGGACATGACCGCAGGGCGCGGGTTCATCGCCCTGGCGGCGCTGATCTTCGCCAAATGGCGGCCCTGGCATGCGATGTATGCCTGCCTGCTCTTCGGTTTCCTGCAGGCGGTGGCGCTGCGCTATCAGAACATCGACATCGGCGGCGTGGTGATCCCGGTGCAGGCGATGGACGCCCTGCCCTATATCCTGACCGTTGTGATCCTGGCCGGTTTCGTCGGCAAGGCGATCCCGCCGCGCGCCGGAGGCGAGCCCTATGTCAAGGAACGCTAGCCCCATACGGGCTCCTGTCGCGGCGACGCGGCATGATCGGTTGATTTTGCGTCACGGGGTAGTCTAACAAAGATCATGCAGATTTACCTTCCCATTGCCGAGGTATCGGTCAACGCCTTTCTGCTGCTTGGGCTGGGCGGATTGGTGGGAATACTGTCGGGCATGTTCGGGGTCGGCGGCGGGTTCCTGATGACCCCGCTGTTGTTCTTCATCGGCATCCCGCCGGCGGTTGCCGTCGCCACCGAGGCGAACCAGATCGTCGCCTCGTCATTTTCCGGCGTGCTGGCCCATTTCAAGCGCAAGACGGTCGATCTGAAGATGGGCACGGTGCTGCTGGTCGGCGGCCTGGCCGGCGCGGCGCTGGGGGTCGTGGTCTTCAACTACCTGAAAAGCATCGGCCAGGTCGATCTGCTGGTGCGGCTTTGCTACGTCGCGTTCCTGGGCGTGGTCGGGGCACTGATGTTCATCGAAAGCCTGAACGCGATCCGCAAGTCGCGCAAGGCGGGCGGCTCGCCGCCGGCGGCGCGGCGGCAGCGGACCTGGGTGCATGCCCTGCCCTTCAAGATGCGGTTCCGCACCTCGGGGCTGTATATCTCGGTGATCCCGCCGCTGATCGTCGGCGTCCTCGTCGGCATCCTGGCCGCGATCATGGGGGTCGGCGGCGGCTTCATCATGGTGCCGGCGATGATCTACATCCTGGGCATGCCGACCAAGGTGGTGGTCGGCACCTCGCTGTTCCAGATCATCTTCGTTACCGGCTTCACCACGATGCTGCATGCGACCACCAACTATACGGTCGACATCGTCCTGGCGGTGCTTCTGCTGATCGGCGGCGTCGTCGGCGCCCAGATCGGCACCCGGATCGGCGTCAAGATGAAGGCGGAGCAGTTGCGCATCCTGCTGGCGCTGATGGTGCTGGCGGTCTGCGGCAAGCTGGCCCTGGACCTGCTGCTGCAACCTGTCGAGCTTTATTCGCTCGGCGTCGCGGGCGGGCATTGAGCATGCGGGGGCTGGCGATCCTTTTCTTCCTGCTGCTGCCCGGTCTGTCGGCCGGCGAAGAGGTCGTGCTGGGGCTGAGCCGCGACAAGGTGTCGATCACGACCAGCTTTGACGGTTCGGAGATCCTGATCTTCGGGGCGGTCAAGCGCGAAAGCCCGATCCCGGACGGCGAGCCGCTGGAGGTCCTGATCACCGTGGCCGGGCCGTCACAGCCGGTAACGGTGCGCCGCAAGGACAGGTGGTTCGGGATCTGGGTCAATGCCGACGCCGTGGAAGTCGACCGCGCGCCGAGCTTCTACGCGGTGGCCACCACCGCGCCGGTCCCCGAGGTTCTGACCAACACGGAAGACCTGCGGCACAAGATCACGATAGACCGGGCGATCCGGTCGGTCGGAGCGCCGGGCACCGTGTCCGACGCCGCCAGCTTCACCGAGGCGATCATCCGGATCCGGCGCGCCAACGGGCTGTACCAGCTGCTCGAAGGGCAGGTCGTGCTGGATCAGCAGACCCTGTTTCGCACCGCGATCAAGATGCCCGCCAACCTGACCGAGGGCTTTTACGCCACACGCATCTTCCTGACCCGCGGCGGCCAGGTGGTGTCCAGCTACGAAACCGCGATCGACGTGCGCAAGGTCGGCCTGGAGCGCTGGCTGTTCGGCCTGTCGCGCGAACAGCCGATGCTCTACGGGCTGATGTCGCTGGCCATCGCCATCGCGGCGGGCTGGGGGGCGTCGGCCGTCTTCCGGCTGTTGCGCAACTAGCCGCGACCGATATAGGGCATCTTGGTCGCCATCACGGTCATGAACTGCACATTCGCCTGAAGCGGCAGGCCCGCCATATGAAACACGCTGGAAGCGGCGTCCTGGACCGCCATGGTCGGCTGGACCTCGGCGTTCGGGTCCGCCGCCAGGGCCGTGTCGATCAACCCCTGCACCATCGGCGTCAGGGCGTTCCCGATGTCGATCTGCCCGCAGGCGATGTCGAAGGGCCGGCCATCCAGCGACAGGCTGCGGGTCAGGCCGGTGATCGCGTGCTTGGTGGCGGTATAGGGCACCGAGCCCGGACGCGGCACATGCGCCGCGATCGACCCGTTGTTGATGATGCGCCCGCCCTGCGGCCGCTGCGACCGCATCGCCGCGAAGGCCGCGCGCGCGCAGAGAAACATGCCGTTCAGGTTGACGTTCACCGCCGCGTACCAGTCGTCGATGTCGATCTCGTCGATGGTTCCGGCCGGCGTGAAGATCCCCGCGTTGTTGAACAGGACATCCAGTCTTTGCCCGTCGGCGACAAAGGCGGCGAAGGCGC
Source organism: Sedimentitalea xiamensis (assembly GCF_030164465.1). Classification (GTDB taxonomy): domain Bacteria; phylum Pseudomonadota; class Alphaproteobacteria; order Rhodobacterales; family Rhodobacteraceae; genus Sedimentitalea; species Sedimentitalea xiamensis. Next base: position 92,604 of record NZ_JASNJE010000009.1, on the reverse strand, counting down.
TGTCCACCGCGGCGCGGTCGGTGACATCGGCAACCAGCGGCACCGCGAGATCCGGGTATCGGTCCGCAAGCGCGGCCAGGGGTTCGGCGCGCCGCGCCAGCAGCCCGACCCGCCATCCGCGGTCCAGGAAAAATTCGGCGGTCGCCTTGCCGATGCCGGAACTGGCGCCGGTGATCAGGATGGAACTCATTGCTCTTGCACCTCCAGGGTCAGGGATGTTGCGGGCAGGCCGCGCAGGTCATCCACCTGCAGACCGTGCGTCGGCCTGGACAGGCGGTTTCGCACCACCCAGATCAGCCGGTCCTGCGCCCGTGTGATCGCCACGTAGGCCAGCCGTTTCCACAGCGGCTGGCCGGCCTCGATCCGCCCCATGCGCGCGGCGACGAAGAGATCGGGCGCGAACACCTGCACCGTGTCCCATTGCGATCCCTGGGCCTTGTGGATGGTGACCGCCGCGCCATGCAGGAAGGTCGCCCCCATGCGCGCGGCGAAGGGGATGAAGGGTTCTTCCTCGTCCGGCTTTTCGATCTTGACGATGGACGCGGCGCTGACCTGCGGGTCTTCGGCCCCGATCACGTGCAGACGGGAAAAACCCGGCTTGCTGCCGGGACCGAGATAGACCGCCTGCGCGCCCTTGATCAGACCGCGCGCTTCCAGGTCCAGCCGCTTCTTGCGGTGCTTCAACGGCAACTCGATTCCGTCGCAGATCAGCGGTTCGCCTGCCAGAAGCGCGTCTTCGGGGGCGCCATGCACCGACCGGAAGGCATTGATCAGCCGGATCCGCGTCGCATTCCGCCACACCAGAACCGGGCTGCGCGCCATGAGATCGACTTCGACCCGTTCCCCCCAGACGACGCGCTCGTCGTGGCGGGCCATGTCTTCGATCATCCGCTCGAAGTCCCGGAATTCAAGCTGCGGGTCGGCCAGCGCATGCGCCAGATCCAGAATGGGGTTATCGGCGTCCTGCCTGTGAACCCGGTGCAATTCGAGCTTGCGGGACTCGGGCAAGGCGTCGAACACCATGGTTCCGGACTGGTTGACCGGCGCAAGCTGCGCCGGATCGCCGAACAGGATCAGGGTCGGAAAGATATCCTTGAGATCGGCGAACTGCCGATCGTCCAGCATCGAAGCCTCGTCGACAAACCCGATATCCAGCGGATCCTCGCGCCGCTTCCAGCCCGAAATGAAATCCGAACCGCGCAATCCGGCGGCGGCCAAGGCTCCGGGAATGGATTTGTTGGTGGCATAGAAGGCGTGCGCCCGGTCCAGGGCCTGGTCGCTCAGGCCTTCGATTTCCGGGCGGTCTCCGTTGCCGGCGAGCCATTCCGCGATCCGTTCGTATTCCGGATCGTAGACCGGCGTGTACAGGATACGGTGGATCGTGGTGGCGGGGACGCCCCGCAGCCTGAGAACGCTTGCCGCCTTGTTGGTCGGCGCCAGGACGGCCAGGGTGCGCTTGTCCTTGCGCCGCCGGCTCTCGTAGTCGCCCGAGACGATCTCGACACCCGCTTGCTGCAAGTCCTTGAACAGTTCGGCCAGAAGCAGGGTCTTTCCCGATCCCGCCTTTCCGATCAGGGCAACGACGCCCGATGCACCGCTTCCGGGCGGGGCCAGCATGCCGTCTTCCAGGTTCACGCCGGCGTGGCGCAATGTATCGGACACGCTGTCGTAAGCAGCGGCCTGATCTTCTGAAAAAGTCACCGACGGTTCTGTCATGACGCGACCCTACAGTCGCGTCTCCGGCTTCACCAGATGAGAAGGTGGATTTCTACCTCAGGCGGACAGGGCCATCTGGCGTCCGACACTCGCGCCGAACGCGCGGTCGAACCAGAGACGCGACAGTTCCGGCGAAATGCCCGAACGGCGCGCGATCTGCGCCTTGGCTTCGGGCGTGAATTCCCACAGGCCCACGCTGATCTTGTCCCGACCTTCGCCGTCGCTGCCCAGAACCTCGGGAGACGAACCGATCAGGCGATAGATGCGCACCATGCGGGCGTCGAAGACGCCGACGAAATGGCGGATGCCGAACCCGGTCATGATTTCGCCGCCGGCGAGCATCAGGGCCGCGGCCACGTTCGATGCCGCGCTGCGCGACAGGCAGAAGCGGGTGCATTCCCAGATCAGCGCGCTCGATATCACGGCACCGGTCAGATGGCCGAACACGTCGTTGACCATGGTCGGACCGGTGGTCGGCAGAAACCGCATGGAGCCGCCATGTGTGCCATCGGCGTTTTCCCAGATCACGTAGAGCGGGTTGAGCCGGTCGTACTGGTCGCGTTCCTGGCCCTTGGCGTCGACATCGACATCCCAGCCCAGGCGCGTCTTGAACTGGTCGGCGCGGTCCTCGAACATCGTGCGGGCCAGTTTCGGAAATTTGTGAAGGTCGTTTGCGTAGATGTAGCGCAGCATGATCATGTCCCCTTGTCGTCCTGCATGAGAACAAACGTAGGACATAGAAGGTTAACACCGCGTCAGCGCGACGGACGGTTTATCAAACCACGATTAACCCGCGACTCATCGCTCGCGCGACCGCATGCGTTGTGTTCAGCGCGCCCAGCTTGAAACGGGCGCTTTCTATATAGACCCGCAGGGTGTGTTCCGAGATCGAAAGCGCCTCTGCCACCTGCGCCCGGCTGTAGCCCATCGCCAGCAACGTCATCGCATCCACTTCGCGCGGGGACAGCGCTCTGGATTTTTCCGGTTGCCGGCCCGGTTCGAATTCCAGGGCCTTGCGGTTGAAATAATGCGCGATCAGAATCAGGTCCCGGCTGTGTTCCTCCGTAAATTTCGACCACGTTTCATCGCTGCAGTTGTGACTGACCGTGAACAAGGCGAACTGTCCGTTCGGTCCCCGGATCGGAATCGAAAACCCCTGGTTTCCCACGCCGTATTTCAACGCCTCGCTCAGAAAATGCCGGGCCGCCTTGCTAGACCAGTCCAACCGCTTCCAGTCGACCGGGTGAAATCGCTGGAAACAGCCGGCAATAACGGGATCGATGCGGTGATAGCTCTGTTCGAGGTAGCGATTCCTCCATTCATCGGAATAAGTCCCGCAGCCATATTGATCGCCCGCGCTATCGACCCAGTGATAAACGATATGGTCGACCTGGAAAGCGTCGCGCAACGCCTCCGTGATTTCCTGAAGTCCCTCAAGCGCGCTGGTGGCGTCCAAGTTCTCCAATATCTGATCCAGGTTGACCGTGGTCGCCATTCAGTATCGCGCAGGCCTCTTCGTTCTGGGACGCGATTTCCGCGGCGGCGATCAGCTTGGTGTCATCAAGCTGTTCCGCCAAAGCCCCAAGGCCATTTGCCGAGGCAAACGATTTGAGATCCGCGAGAACGTCCAGTATCCAGTCATTATGCGTCATAAGAATCGCCCCACAGTGGTTAATGAAAGATTAACACAACTGTAGCACGAGCTGTTTTGTTAGGAAATTCGCTGGTTTCAACTCCCCAGAAACAGGGAGGACGCGGTTTCCAAGTCCCTGATCTTCCACGGGCCGAGTCCTGGAAATAAAACACCCGCGTATCGAACAAGCGATTCGCGGGTGTCCGGTTTGCCGATGCGATGGCGATTCAGTTAATGGCTTCGCGCATCGAGAACTTCTTCCAGCGTGCGCAAGCCTGTGACAGGGGACTGGACCAGAACGGACATGTTGCCCGGCTTGTGTTCGTTTCGCAGCATCTTCATGTGCGCTTCCGGCAGATCGGCCCAGGAGAACACCTCGGACATGCAGGGATCCAGGCGCCGTTCCAGCATCAGCTTGTTCGCGGCGCTGGCCTGCTTCAGATGCGCGAAATGGCTGCCTTGCAGGCGCTTCTGATGCATCCACATGTAGCGGACATCGAATGTCAGGTTGAACCCGCTGGTTCCCGCGCAGATCACCACCATGCCGCCTTTCTTGACCACAAGGGTCGAGACCGGAAAGGTCGCCTCGCCGGGATGCTCGAACACCATGTCGACATTCACGCCCTTGCCGGTGATGTCCCAGATCGCCTTGCCGAACTTGCGCGCTTCCTTGAGCCACTCGTTATATTCCGGCGTGTTGACCGTCGGCAATTGACCCCAGCAGTTGAAGTCGCGCCGGTTGATCACGCCCTTGGCACCCAGGTCCAGAACGAACTCGCGCTTGCTTTCGTCAGAGATCACGCCGATCGCGTTGGCCCCCGCGGTATTGATCAGCTGGATCGCATAGGACCCGAGACCGCCGGAGGCGCCCCAGACCAGCACATTCTGCCCAGGCTTCAGGTCATGCGGTTCATGACCGAACAGCATGCGGTAGGCCGTCGCGAGAGTCAGCGTATAACAGGCGGCTTCTTCCCATGTCAGATGCTTGGGGCGCGGCATAAGCTGCTGCGCCTGAACGCGGGTGAACTGGCTGAACGACCCGTCCGGGGTTTCGTAGCCCCAGATCCGCTGGCTGGGCGAGTACATCGGATCGCCGCCGTTGCATTCCTCGTCGTCGCCATCGTCCTGGTTGCAATGCACCACGACCTCGTCGCCCACTTTCCAGCGCTTGACCTTGTCCCCAACCGCCCAGACGATCCCCGCCGCATCGGAGCCGGCGATGTGATAGGGCTGCTTGTGCCCGTCAAAGGGGCTGATGGGCTTGCCGAGCGCGGCCCAGACGCCGTTGTAGTTCACGCCTGCCGCCATGACGAGCACCAGCACTTCGTGGCTGTCCAGGGTCGGCACATCGACCACTTCCTGCAACATGGCCGTGTTGGGTTCGCCGTGGCGTTCCCGGCGGATGGCCCAGGCGTACATTTTCTTGGGAACGAACCCCAGGGGAGGGATTTCGCCCATTTCATACAGGTCTTTCTCGGGTGCCTCGTACGGGGCGATGTCGGTATTGGTATCCAAAGCCATGCTGGCCTCCTGTTGTCTCGTTGTTTGCCGCACCGCAGAATCGCAGTTCCTCTCTGGGAATATGAAGCGACGCGCAACATTGCAACAACAAATGATCGATTTTTGAAATTTTATGACCCCGCAGTTGCAGAAATTTCGTTCGCGACCGCAGAATCGGACTCGTACCTTTCCACCATGAGATGCCGGATGGAGTTGGCGTAATATCGCAAAAGTTCGACCCGGTCGGAATCGACCGAATAGACCCCGTCCCGAAGCCGAAGGATGCCCCGTTCGGCAAGATGCCTGATGCCGACTTCCACCGCATAGTCCCTGTTGTGACGCGGCAGGTGCATGTGAATCGTCGGATGTTCCTTCAGAACGACGCCGAACCCCTTTTCGATCTCCGCGCGCGACAGGGGTCCGTGTTTCGCGATCAGCCAGGCCACCAGCGGCACCGGCAGGATGGGAACGATCGCCCCGATTTCCCGGATCAGCATCCGGGCCAGCGGCACCGTTACATCGCCTTGTTCGTTCTTCATGAACGCTCGCAGCGATACCGGATGCCCGAAACTGACCGCGGCATAGCCGAATCGGTGATAGCGCCCGGTTGCGCGCAGCCAGACCTGTTTCAGGGCATTTCCGGCCACGACCCCGATCCGGGCGTTGAACCGGCCGCCCCTGTCTTTCGCCGCCGCCACCAGAATCCGGTCCTCAAGCACGCGGTCGTAGTTCAAGGCGACCGGAACGAATACCACGTCGCGCAGGGCCGGGTCGAAATCGTCCACGATATATTTCAGCAACCCCAGTTTCGGCGGCATCAGCGCCCCCGTCTGGCTCAGGCCGCCTTCGGGGAAAATCGCCTGGGTCACGCCCGCATCCGTCGCTAGGCGGACATACCGCGCCAGCACCTTTCGATAGAGTTCGTTGCGCGACTTGCGCCGGATGAAATAGGCCCCCATTGCCCGGATGAGCCCGCTGAGGGGCCAGACCTGGGCCCATTCGCCCACCGCATAGGACAGGGCGGACCGATCCGCCGCGAGATGTGTGACCAGCACGTAATCCATGTTGCTGCGGTGGTTCATCACGAAGACCACCGTCGCGTCCGGGTCGATGGCCTTCAATGCGGTCTCGTCGTGATATCCCAGCCGCACGCGATACAGGGCGTTCGACAGGAAGCGCGCGGCGCGAATGGCGACACCGAAATAGGCGGACGCGGAAAAGGCCGGGACGATCTCGCGCGCATATCGCTTCGCCTCCTCGAAGGCGACGCTTTCCGGAACGCCTTCGGACCTCGCATGATCGGAAATCGCCTGGTTGACCCGCGGATCATAGATCAACCGCTGGATCATGTCATGCCTCCGGGCCAACTTGAACGGCTGGATCGGCCGTTCGAGTTTCTGGTTCAACCGGGCAACCGCCTTTTCCAGCCGCCGGCGAAAGAACCAGCGCACAGACGGCATCATGATCCTGTCGAGCGCCGCGATCACGGCGAACCCGAGGATAAGAACGAGCAGCCAAAGCGGCATCTGGATCGTTTCGAACATGCGATCAACCTGACAGCAAACGACCATACCCACAATCTTTTACAACACCGGCAATGCCGCAACGCAGCGAATTGACATATGCCGAAAATTTCTGTTTAGACACACTGAACGAAATATAATTGCTCAATCCTACGGTGAGGTTCGATATGACGCAGACACAGAAAGATCGCCCCTGGTTGATCCGGACCTATGCCGGACATTCCACGGCCCAAGCCTCCAACGCTCTTTATCGCGGCAACCTCGCCAAGGGGCAGACCGGCCTGTCGGTCGCCTTCGACCTACCGACCCAGACCGGATATGACAGCGACCACACCCTGGCGCGCGGAGAAGTCGGAAAGGTCGGCGTCCCGGTCGCGCACCTCGGGGACATGCGGACGCTGTTCGACCAGATCCCGTTGGAACAGATGAACACCTCGATGACGATCAACGCCACCGCCCCCTGGCTGCTCGCGCTCTATATCGCCGTCGCCGAGGAACAGGGCGCCGATATCAGCAAGCTGCAAGGGACGGTGCAGAACGACATCATCAAGGAATACCTGTCGCGCGGCACCTACGTGCTGCCGCCGCAACCCTCGCTGAAGATGATCGCCGATGTCGCCGAATACTGTTATACGAACGTGCCGAAATGGAACCCGATGAACGTGTGTTCCTATCACCTTCAGGAAGCGGGTGCGACGCCGGAGCAGGAACTGGCCTTTGCCCTGGCCACGGCCATCGCGGTTCTGGATGAACTGAGACCGCGCGTTCCGGAGCAGGATTTTCCGACGCTGGTCGGCCGGATCTCCTTCTTCGTCAACGCGGGCATCCGTTTCGTCACCGAAATGTGCAAGATGCGCGCCTTCGTCGACCTCTGGGACGAGATCTGCGAGAACCGCTATGGCATCGCAGACCCCAAGATGCGGCGATTCCGCTATGGCGTGCAGGTCAATTCCCTGGGCCTGACCGAACAGCAGCCGGAAAACAACGTCTACCGCATCCTGATCGAGATGCTGGCCGTAACCCTGTCCAAGAAGGCCCGCGCCCGCGCGGTGCAATTGCCGGCCTGGAACGAGGCGCTTGGACTGCCGCGCCCCTGGGACCAGCAATGGTCGATGCGGATGCAGCAGATCCTCGCCTATGAAACCGACCTGCTGGAATATGACGACCTGTTTGACAGCAACCCGGTCGTCGATGCCAAGGTCGAGGCGCTGAAGGAAGGCGCGCGCGCGGAGCTCGCCAATCTCGACAGCATGGGCGGCGCGGTGTCGTCGATCGAATACATGAAATTCCGGTTGGTGGATTCAAACGCCGCGAGGCTGAACCGGATCGAAGCCGGCGACACGATCGTCGTCGGGGTCAACAAGTTCACCGCGACCGAACCTTCGCCCCTGATGAGCGAAGATGGCGGCATCATGGTGGTCGATCCGGCGGTCGAACAGGACCAAATCGCCCGGCTCGACGCGTGGCGGACCGGGCGGGACGACGACGCGGTCAAGGCCGCGCTGGCGGCCCTGCGCGAAACCGCGAGCTCGGGCGGAAATGTGATGGAACCGTCGATCATGGCCGCGAAGGCCGGTGTGACGACCGGCGAATGGGCAGAGCAGATGCGACAGGTCTTCGGCACCTATCGCGGGCCGACCGGCGTTTCCGGATCCGTGTCCAACAAGACTGAAGGTCTGGAAGAAATCCGGAACGCGGTGGATGCGGCCAGCGACAAACTCGGCCGCCGCCTGAAGTTCCTTGTCGGCAAGCCTGGACTGGATGGGCATTCCAACGGCGCCGAACAGATCGCATTCCGCGCCCGCGATTGCGGAATGGACATTTCCTATGAAGGCATCCGCCTGACCCCGGAAGAAATCGTTGCCGCGGCATTGTCCGAAAAAGCCCATGTCGTGGGGCTTTCAATCCTTTCGGGCAGCCACATTCCATTGGTCGAGGATCTGATGCAGCGCATGAAAACAGCCGGAATTGGGCATGTCCCCGTCCTCGTCGGCGGAATTATTCCTGATGAAGATACCAAAAGGTTGCAAAACATGGGGGTGGCCAAGATATACACGCCCAAGGACTTCGAGTTGAACACGATCATGATGGATATCGTGGCGCTTGTGGATCCCGAGGCGATTGCGGCTCAATAGCGGCACAATCACCGCGTTTTGCAATTTTGACGCTGACGCGCGTCGTAATGATCTTTATTGTTTCAAGTGTGGCGCTAGTTGGCGTCATTTCTGACCCATGGGAGAAAAGAATGGCGATTGATCTGAAAGCCATGTCACGCAAAGACCTGATGAAACTGAAAGAAGATGTAGCGAAAGCCCTCAAGGATGCCGAAGTGCGTGAACGGCAGGAAGCCTTGAGAGCGGCGGAAAGAGCCGCGGCGGAATACGGTTTTTCGCTGAACGAACTGTCCGGCGGCACTGGCAAGCTAGGAGCCTCGAAAGGCCCGAAAGCCGCGCCGAAATACCGGAATCCGGACAATCCTGAACAAACCTGGTCGGGCCGCGGTCGGAAGCCGCAATGGATTCACGATGCCATGGCCAAGGGAATTGATGTTTCCGATCTGGAAATCTGATTGGGGCAGAGACTTTAAATGACCATTCACATCGGTGCCGCTGTTGGCGACATCGCCGAAACGGTACTTTTGCCAGGCGATCCCTACCGCGCAAAATGGGCGGCGGAAGCATTCCTGAGGGATGTCACGCTCGTCAACGAGGTGCGTGGGATGCTGGGTTTCACCGGCACCTGGAAGGGCCACCGCGTCACCATCCAGGGCAGCGGCATGGGGATGCCATCGCTGTCGATCTACGTGAACGAACTGATCCGCGACTATGGCGTCAGGACGCTGATCCGGATCGGGTCCTGTGGCGGCATGCAGGATCACGTCGCGGTGCGCGACGTGATCCTAGCCATGACGGCCAGCACCGTAACCAACCCGTCACGAAGCATCTTCAAGGAGCTGAACTTCGCCCCATGTGCGGATTGGTCCCTGTTGCAGGCCGCCGCGAAGGCCGCGCAGGAAAAGGGGACGACAACCCACGTGGGCGGCATCTATTCATCGGATGTGTTCTACGACGAACGCCCCGATCTGAACGAACAGATGACCCGCCACGGGATCCTGGGCGTCGAGATGGAAGCGGCGGAGCTCTATACGCTGGCGGCCCGGCATGGCCGTCGCGCCCTCGCCGTCCTGACGGTTTCGGATCATCTTCTGACGGGCGAGGCACTGCCTTCGGACCAGCGCGAAACCAGTTTCGGCGAGATGGTGGAAATCGCCTTGTCTGCGGCGTTCGACGCCGCGGGCTGACAGGTTCAGCGCACGGGTCCGCGCCCGTGCGTCCGGTCATAGCCATTCGACGGCGGGCTGTGCCAGCCGGCCAAAGCCTCCGCCGTGGGCGTAAAGATTTCGACCCGCAGCGGATAGCAGGCCGCCGAGTCGCTGGAATGCTCCGAACTGCAATCGCCGCCCGGACAGGCGCTGAGCGCGCCAAGAAGGCCGATCTCGGCGAAGATCTCCAGATGGTCGCCGGGGCGCACCGGGCTGGCCTTCATGAAATACTGCCCGGTGTCGCGGGTGAAACCGGTGCACATGAACACGTTCAACACATCATGCACATGCGGTTCGGCCTCCGACAGGGACAGCTGGCGGTGATCGGCCAGCGCGCGGGTCAGATTCGAATGGCAGCAATGATGATACTGGCTGCCCGACAGCAGATTGCCCGTATAGGGATCGCAGCGGGTACCGATCACGTCGTGGACAGAACCGCCAAAGGCGTCGATGCCATACCAGTCCAGGGTATCGGCCGTGATGGTCGCCATCGGGCGCAGATGCGGGAAACTGCTCCACATCCGTTCCCCCGTCGTGAGATGCGTTCCGTGCAGTGCGCGGGTCTTGCCGGAATAGAAGCGCTCCGACAGGTCGGTTGCGTTCCAGAGGTTGAGATCGCCGACCTGGGCGCCCTCGGGCGCGCTGATCCGGAAGAACGATCCGGCGGGCACCTCGAAACACCGCGCGTCGCGGGGCGGCACGACAACCTCGTCCGTCTTTTCCGCCGCGCCGCGAAAATCCGCGTAAAGCGCAAGGTCAGGCCGTGGCAGGTTGTCGTCCGGATAGCAGATGACCGGCGGAACGGCGCGGCGGGCGTCGGCATCGGCGGGTGGATCAAATGGCATCTGGCGCACTCCTCGGCGATCCCGCGAACAGTGCGCCAGTGCAGCGGGTCAAGGCAAGCCCGACCCTGCCTCCTCCCTGGAGAAGTTAGATCACCACGATGTCCAGCGGCGGGAAGCCGTTGAAACCGATCGACGCGTAGGTCGACGTGTAGGCGCCGCAGTTGCGGATGATGAACCGGTCGCCGGACCGCAAGCCCAGCGGCAGCAAGACCGGGCGCTTTTCGTAAAGCACGTCGGCGCTGTCGCAGGACGGACCCGCCAGGATGCAGGGTCCGGTATCTTCGTGGTCCCGGTCCGTCAGGAACTGGTAGCGGATCGCTTCGTCCATGGTTTCCGCGAGACCCGAGAACTTGCCGATGTCCAGGTAGACCCAGCGATACATGTCGGCATCCGATTTCTTGCTGACCAGCAGCACCTCGGCGGCGATCATCCCGGCCTCGGCCACCAGGCCCCGGCCCGGTTCCGCCATGATCTGCGGCACGTCGCCAAAACGCTCGGCGATCAGCTCGATCACCTTCGCCGCATAGGGCGTCGGGGCCTCGATCGCTTCGCCATAAAACGCCGGGAAACCGCCGCCGATGTTCAGCAGCGTCAGGTCGTGCCCATGCGCGCGGGCGTCGTGCCAGATCTGCGCGACCTGGTCGAGCGTGGCGGTCCACATCTCGGCGCGGCGGGTCTGGCTGCCGACATGGAAGGAGAACCCGACCGGAGACAGGCCGAGCGACACCGCCATGTCCAGCAGCGCGATGGCCTTGTCACGCGCGCATCCGAACTTGCGCGACAGCGGCCAGTCGGCTTCCGACGCATCCACGATCAGGCGGATATAGACGCGCGCGCCAGGGGCATGCTCGGCGATCTTTTCCAGTTCTTCCTCGGCGTCTGCCGCGAACAGCGAAATTCCCGCATGATGCGCAAAGACGATGTCGGACGCACGTTTCACCGTGTTGCCGAAGGAAATGTGATCGGGCGACGCCCCGAGCGACAGGCAGAGTTCGATTTCGGCACGGCTGGCGGCATCGAAGCCCGAGCCGAGGTTCACCAGTTCCTCGATGATCTCACGCTGCGGGTTCGCCTTCACGGCGTAATGAATATGCGCACGGCCCAGGCCGGCCTTCAGGGCGCGATACTGGCGCGCGACGGCTTCGATATCCAGAACCAGCGTCGGACGATCGAAGCGGGCCGATTGCAGGAAGGTTTCAACACGGTTGACAGGCGTAACGGCGGGCGCAATACGTCCAGCCACCGACAAATCGGTTACGATAGCGTTCATGGTCATCTCCAACAGACTCGGCCATATATGACCGCTCAGTTCCAATCAGAGACGTTACCGTCGCTACGTAACCATGGGGGAGAACCCTTGGGACAGAGGCGCGTGCGTTGGCGTCTTATTCGCGCATATCGGGCCAAACGCGATTCCGATCAAGAGATAAATTGCGTAAGTTTCGAAATATTTTTCCGGGGGGGATTCAGCCCGGATTGCGTGGCGCTTGTGCCACGCATTGCCGCGGCGGCTGCCCGTCAGAGGTCTGCATCCGCCCGCCGCAGGCCACGCAATCGTAGTGACCGTCGCCTCGTGTGCGATTGGCCCGCCAGCGGCAGTGCCGGGTCAGGGTCGTGGTCCTGCGTCGCCAGTACAGGTAGGCGAGAACCGCGATCAGGAGCACAAGCAGAAGGATCGGCATCAGCGCGGACCGCCTTTGCCGACCCGAAGGTGCGGGACCGTCTCAGGCCGCCGAATAATAGGGAATGAGCACTCCGGGCGCCACATCCGCAACCGGCAGCCGGATCGGCTCCGGCGTATAATATGCATAGGCATGTTCAAGGATACTGAGCGCTTCGCGGGCCTTGGCGGAGGGCAGGATCGTTACATTCTTCATGGTCAACTCCGAGGTTTGAACACCTCCCTGACCGGAATATAGTCACCGCCCGTTCCGGTCGCACCCTGCGTTTCCACAAGCCCGTCATGCAACGGATGCAGCATAACGCAGGGTCAATCAACCGTGGGTCAGACGGTCCGTTCCAGCATCATCTTCTTGATCTCCGCAATGGCAAGCGCCGGGTTCAGGCCCTTGGGGCAGGTCTTGGCGCAATTCATGATAGTGTGGCAACGGTAAAGCTTGAACGGGTCTTCCAGGTCGTCCAGCCGTTCGCCGGTGGCCTCGTCGCGGCTGTCGATGATCCAGCGATAGGCATGCAGCAGCGCGGCCGGTCCGAGGTAACGATCACCGTTCCACCAGTAGGACGGGCAGGAGGTCGAGCACGAGGCGCACATGACGCATTCATAGAGCCCATCCAGCTTCTTGCGGTCCTCGATGGATTGCTTCCATTCCTTCGCCGGACGGTTGGTCTTGGTTTCCAGCCAGGGCATGATGCTGGCGTGCTGGGCATAGAAATGCGTGAGGTCGGGAATCAGGTCCTTGACCACTTCCATATGCGGCAGCGGATAGATCTTCACATCGCCCTTGATCTCGTCCAGCCCGTAGATGCAGGCCAGCGTGTTGATGCCGTCGATATTCATCGCGCAGGACCCGCAGATGCCCTCGCGGCAGGACCGGCGGAAGGTCAGGGTCGGGTCAATCTCGTTCTTGATCTTGATCAGCGCGTCCAGAACCATCGGCCCGCACTTGTCCATGTCGATGAAGTAGGTATCGACGCGCGGGTTCTTTCCGTCGTCCGGGTTCCAGCGATAGATCTGGAACTTGCGCACGTTGGTGGCCCCTTCGGGCTTGGGCCAGGTCTTGCCGGTGGTGATACGGCTGTTCTTGGGCAGGGTCAGTTGGACCATGTCGATGCCTCCTGAAAGATGGCGGCCCCTGAAAACAGGGACAGAACTGAAGGAAATGGGCGCGTCATGCCACGTTGGCCTTGAACAGGGATTGCCGGGACCCGACCAGATCGGCGACGGCCCGGCGCGCCCTGCGGTCGAGGTTCAGCCCGTTGATCTGGCGCAGGAATTCCAGCGCCCCGGCGTTCAGCGACGGGTTCCTGCGGCCCGTGATCGGGGTCAGCGCGGCGATCTCGGCGTCGCTCAACCCCGCGTGGCGCAGCAGCTGCCCGCCGGGCCGGGTTTCGTCGGCTTCGTCCTCAAGCCGGAACACCCGGCAGCGGTCCGCGCCCAGATGGGCGACCAGCCGGTCTTCAAGGTCGTTCCAAGTGCCGCAATCCGCCGTCTGATCAAGAAACTGGGCGCGGGTGCCGGAATACGCGTCCGACCGCACAGCCTGCCCGTAGACGCTGCGTTTCCAGTCGGCCATGTCACGGCTGTAGATCACGATCTCGGGCCGCATCGGAGCAAAGACCTCTTCCAGCACGGCCAGTATCGGTTCAATCCGCGGGTAAAGCGTGACCACGCCGCCGTTTCCCGGCATCGCGCCGCACAGGTTTTCATGGCTGATCAGGACCGGGGTTTCCCCGGCGGGCAAGCATTCGCGGACCTGCCGCGCCGCCCCGGCCAGCGCCGCACGGTTCTCAGGCGTCGGCAAGAGGCTGAAACGCGTCGCCGCGCGGCCAAGCGCCCGCATCGGCGAGCCCTTTACAGGCGTCAACACCGCAAGCCGCCCCGCGAGCCTGTCGGCGTTTTCCCCGAGAAACCGGTGCAGCGAGGTCGAGCCGGTCTTCTGCACACCAAGGTGGAGAACGAGCCGCCTGGACATCGGGTTTTCCGTTTCCTCCGCCACGCGCATGCCCTCAGAAGGTCCGCGCCTTGGGCGCGATCTTCTTCAGTTCGATGCCGCCTTCGGCCTCGGTGGTCAGCGGATCGACGACCACCGGGCGATAGGACAGCGCCACATCCTTGCCGTTGACCCGGCTGATCGTGTGGACGCGCCAGTTCTCGTCGTCGCGGGTGGCGAAATCCTCGTGCGCATGCGCGCCGCGGCTCTCGTGCCGCGCTTCGGCCCCGGCGATGGTGGCGAGCGCATTGGGCATGAGATTGGTCAGTTCCAACGTTTCCATCAGGTCGCTGTTCCAGACCAGGCTGCGGTCGGTCACCTTGAGATCCGCCAGCTTGGCGGCAATGGCGTCCATCTTCGCCACCCCTTCCGCCAGAGTCTTGGAGGTGCGGAACACCGCCGCGTCCGCCTGCATGGTCTTTTGCATCTCGAGCCGCAGTTCGGCGGTCGGGGTGCGGCCATCGGCGTTGCGCAGCGCATCGAAGCGGTCAAACGCCGCGTCCACCGAAGCCTGGTTCAGCACCGGGTTGGGCGCGTCGGCGTCCACCACCTTGCCGGCTCGGATCGCGGCGGCGCGGCCGAACACCACGAGGTCGATCAGCGAATTCGACCCGAGGCGGTTCGCGCCATGCACCGACGCGCAGCCCGCCTCGCCCACGGCCATCAAGCCAGGCACCACCGCGTTCTGGTCCTTCTCGGTCGGGTTCACGACCTCGCCCCAGTAATTCGTCGGAATGCCGCCCATGTTGTAATGCACGGTCGGCAGAACCGGGATCGGTTCCTTGGTCACGTCAACACCCGCGAAGATCTTGGCGCTTTCGGAAATGCCGGGCAGGCGTTCGTGCAGCGCCTCGGGCGGCAGGTGGGACAGGTTCAGGTGGATATGATCCCCCTCGGCCCCGACTCCGCGGCCCTCGCGGATTTCCATCGTCATCGAGCGGCTCACGTAGTCCCGCGGCGCAAGGTCCTTGTAGTTCGGCGCGTAACGCTCCATGAACCGCTCGCCCTCGGAATTGGTGAGGTATCCGCCCTCGCCCCGCGCGCCCTCGGTGATCAGGCAGCCGGAGCCGTAGATGCCGGTCGGGTGGAACTGCACGAATTCCATGTCCTGCAAAGGCAATCCGGCCCGCGCCACCATACCGCCGCCGTCGCCGGTGCAGGTATGGGCCGACGTGGCGCTGAAATAGGCCCGGCCATAACCGCCGGTCGCCAGCACAACCATCTTGGCGTTGAATACATGCATGGTGCCGTCATCGAGCTTCCAGCAGACGACGCCCTGGCATTGTCCGTCCCCGGACATGATCAGGTCGATGGCGAAATACTCGACGTAGAATTCCGCCTTCTGCTTCAGACTCTGCCCGTAGAGCGTGTGCAGGATTGCGTGGCCGGTGCGGTCGGCGGCGGCGCAGGTGCGCTGCACCGGCGGGCCTTCTCCGAACTCGGTGGTATGCCCCCCGAACGGACGCTGATAGATCTTGCCCTCTTCGGTGCGCGAAAACGGCACGCCGTAATGTTCCAGTTCATAAACCGCCTTGGGCGCCTCGCGGGCGAGATATTCCATCGCGTCGGTGTCGCCGAGCCAGTCGCTGCCCTTCACCGTGTCATACATGTGCCACTGCCAGTTGTCGGGGCCCATGTTCGACAGGGACGCCGCGATGCCGCCCTGCGCGGCCACGGTATGCGACCGGGTCGGGAAGACCTTGGTCACGCAGGCTGTGCGCAGGCCCTGTTCGGCCATGCCCAGGGTCGCGCGCAATCCGGCGCCCCCGGCGCCGACCACGACCACGTCGTATTCATGTGTTTCGTATTCGTAGGCAGCCATGATGTCAGCGTCTTTCGTTCCGGGTTAGAGCGCGATGCGCGCGATGGCAAACAGGCCGGTGGCCGCTGCGGCATAGGACAGGCAGATCACGCCGATGATCAGCACCTTCTGCGCAAGCCCATGCACGTAGTCCTCGATCAGCACCTGTGCGCCGTCGGCGAAATGCTTGAACCCGACGATCATCGTCAGGGCGCAGACAATGGCCGGAAACGGGCGCGAGAAATAGGCGATCACCTCCGCATGCGGTTTGCCCAGCATCGGACCGACCATGAAAACGAACAGCGGCACGAGGATCAGGAGCGCGACCGAACTGACCTTCATCGCCCAGAAATGGCCGGTTCCTGTCTTGGCGGACCCCAGCCCGACGGCGCGTTTGCGATCTGTGAGAAAAGACATCCTGATGCGTCCCTATGCTATGATGACCAAAGACAGGGCCGTCAGGACGAACGATCCGCCGACCACCGCGTAACCGAGCTTGTAGGCCGTGGGCAGGTCGAGCCCGACCGCGTTGTCCCAGATCAGGTGGCGTATCCCGGCCAGCAGGTGATACCACAATGCCCAGAGCGACGCCGCCATCACAAGGTCTCCGAGAAACGAGGTGATGAGCGCATCGGCGAAGGCGAAATATTCCGGAGAGGTCGCGGCGGCGAGAAACCACCACACGATCAAGAGCGACGCCAGAAGCAGCGCATTGCCGGTGATCCGCGTGAAGATCGACGAAATCGATGTCAGTTGCGGTCGATAGATCGTGAGATGTGGCGAAAGCGGGCGCTTGCCCTGATTGACACCGGCCATGACGGATCCTTCTTTCGAAAAACTCTGCGTTGGTTTTATACCTTTTTTTGCGGCTGTCACCCACAGTGCGACGGTTCAGGCGCGGTCTTTTGGCGCGGTTTCGCACAAATTCGACCCTGCGTGATCACAGTTTGACCCGCCGTGATCACACACGGGATGTCACCGCCGCCCAATGCGATTCGCCCCTGCTGCCGCTTCGATTTGCCCGCCCATGCCCGCCTGCGCGGACTGGCGGGTGACTTCGCGCAGCAGTTTGCGGCGGATACGATGGGGGTAATCGTCGAAGCTGCGGGCGGTCTCCACAAAAGCGCCTTCGCCGACGATCACGTTCTCGAAGAAATAGGCGGTGAGATCCGGTTCGCTGGCCTCTATGGCAATGGCGTTGACGGTTATTCCAGCCTGCCGCAGCCGGTCATGGACCGACAAGGGCGCCAGGCCTTCGTTGGATTGCCCGTCGCCGGACACGTCGATCAGCCGGCGCGCGCAATGGGCCACCTCGTCGAACGCGGGGATGGCAACGACCAGCGCTTCGCCAATCGCGGTGGAATAGTTGCGCCAGGCCCGCGGCGCATCGGCAATACGGTCCGAAAGCTCATCGAGCGCGGCAAAACCGTCGATGCGGGTCCAGGGCACCGTGATCTCCTGGCGCGACGATCCCGTCCATTGCAGCAAGAGAATTTCCGCCCGCGCCTGAACCAGCGCCTCGGCGATCACGCCATCGCGCAGGGCCGCGGCCAGGCCCTGCATCTGGATGCCGTATTCCTCCGCATCCACGGACCCCGACACATCGACTGCAAGAACCAGCGCCAGGTCGCAGGCGCGACCCGGAAACGGGAACGTCAGGACAATGGCCAGCAGCAGACTGCGCGGGAAATGCATTACACCAGCCTAGCAAAGGCGCGTATCGCCGCCTATCGCAAATCCGCCGGCCGCGATCAAACGGGCATCAGGGCCCAGTAATCCAGATCGAGCAGCACCTCGGGGCGGTATTTGCCGTCCTCGCCGCGCAACACGAACGGGGCATGCCCCTTGGTCGCGACAAGGCGCAGGCGGATCGCGCCGACGCCGGGGGCCGGGGTCTCGGCCTTGTCCAGCACCTCGGACCAGGCATAGACCGTGTCGCCCGACAGGCACGGGTTGGCATGTGCCCCCGCGTTCAACCCGGCCACAATCTGCGCGTTGGCGAGTCCGTTGAAAGACAGGGCGCGGGCCATCGAAATGACATGGCCGCCATAGATCAGGCGGCGTCCGTCGGGACGCGCGCCCACGTCGAAATGCACCTTGGCCGTGTTCTGCCAGAGCCGTGTCGCCATCATGTGCTCGGCTTCCTCGACGGTGACGCCATCCACATGGTCGATCCGTTCGCCTATTTCGTAGTCGCCCCAGCGGTGCGGCTCGCCCGCCAGCGTGAAATCGTAGCCAGTGAAATCCAGTCCCTCGGGGATCGCCAGGGTTTCCGGGTCCACCGCCTTGGCTAGGTCCGGGACCACCGGCTCGGGGGCCGGCGCATCGCCGTCGCGCTTGCGCACCATGACCCAGCGGACGTATTCCAGCACCACTTCGTCGCGTTGGTTGAGCCCACGGGTGCGCACCCAGACCACCCCGGTCTTGCCGTTGGAATTCTCCCTAACCCCGATCACCTCGGATTCAGAGCGCAGCGTGTCGCCGGGCCAGACAGGCTTGAGCCAGCGGCCTTCTGCATAGCCGAGATTGGCCACCGCGTTCAGCGACACGTCCGGCACCGTCTTGCCGAAGACGACGTGGAACGCTGCCATATCGTCCAGCGGGCTTGAAGGCAGGCCGCAGGACCGGGCGAATTCGTCCGACGAATAGAACGCATGCCGCGCCGGGTAGAGCGCATGGTATAGCGCCCGCTCCCCGCCCGACACGGTGCGCGGAACCGCATGGGTCAGAACATCGCCGACGGCGTAATCCTCGAAGAATCGTCCCGGATTGGTCTTGGCGACGGCCTGAACGGTCATTTACTGCTCTCCCAGTTTCATCTCCGGCGTGTAGTCCGCCGCCACGTCCTTGATGACGGCCTGCCCGCAGCGCATCGTGCCGGTCGCGGCGTCGAAGGTCTGCGTCGGCGAGCCGTAGAGCGACCAGCCCCTGGCCAGCGCGGCGCTGACCTTGTGGCAGAAGGCCGAAGTGTCCTCTTCGGACAGGAAGCGATAGATCGTCGCCATCGTTTCAGTTCCTTATTGCGGGAAGGGCCAGTAGCCCAGCCAGCCGTGAATCCAGCCGATCACGGCGAGCAGCACAACCGAGGCGACGAGGAACATCGCATCCTTGGCCAGCGTGCCCGGTTCACCCGGCGTCCAGTCGGGCTCGGCCCGGTTGATCGCGGCCACCTCGGCGACGCCCCAGAGCAGCAGCCCGCCGAACAGCAGGATCGAGGCGAGATCGCCATTGACCAGCAGATGCGCGACCGCCCAGGCCCGGAACCCCATCAGCATCGGGTGGCGCACCTTGTTCAGGATCAGCCCCTTTTTCCCGGCCGGACTCATCATGAAAATCGCGATCAGCACCAGCAGGTTGTTGATGTGGATCAGGAAGGCGGGCGGCATCCAGACATCGACATAGGGTGTCGCGCGGAAGCCGAAGATCATCAGCAGGACCGACACCACGAGCGCCGCCGTGACCGCGCCCTTGCCAGCGTCGCCCATCGCCGCGCGGCGCTCGGGCGCGATGCGCTTGAACAGATGCGCGGCCCACCACAGCGCCACGCCCAGAATGAGAAGAAACCAGCCCATATCGGCCTACCCCGCTTGCAAAGCCTCGATCATCTCCGCTTTTGCCAGCAATTCGCGGGCAGTTGCAACGTGCAGATTCTCGACAATCCTGCCATCGACTACCGCGACCCCCTGCCCCTGCGCCTCGGTTTCCTCGAACGCCGCAATCTGGCGGCGCGCCAGGTCGATCTCTTCCGGCGACGGCGCAAAGGCCCGGTTGGTGACGGCGACCTGCGCCGGGTGGATCAGGGACTTGCCGTCAAACCCCATGTCCCGACCCTGCGCGCATTCCAGTTCCAGCCCCGCGTCATCCTTGAAGGCGTTATAGACGCCGTCGATGATGATGACGCCCTCGGCCCTGGCCGCCAGCAGGCACAGGCCAAGCGACGTGACCAGCGGCGCCCGGTCCGGCCGGAACCGGCTGTTCAGTTCCTTCGCCAGATCGTTGGTGCCCAGAACGAATCCCGTGATCAGCGGATGCGCCGCGATGGCCGCCGCGTTCAGCATTCCGCGCGGGGTCTCCATCATCGCCCAGATCGGCTTGTCCCCGGTGATCGCGGCCAGCGCATCGACATCCTGAGGGCTGCCGACCTTCGGCAGCAGGATCACGTCGGCGTCCATGTCCCGCGCCGCCTCGGCGTCGGCATGGCCCCATTCGGTGTCCAGCCCGTTGATGCGCACGATGCGGACGCGGTTGCCATACCCGCCCTGCGCCAGGGCTTCCTTCAGAAGTCCGCGCGCGTTGGCCTTTTCCTCGGCGGTCACGGCATCTTCCAGGTCGAAGATGATTGCGTCCACCGGCAGGGTTTTCGCCTTGTCCAGCGCCCTCGGCTTGGACGCGGGAATATAAAGGACGGACCGATAAGGGCGGGCGCTGGAAGCCATGAGTCTCTCCGAAAGTCACAAAATTGCGCGGAAAGGGGCATTTTTATTCGGAAAATTCAAGCGCAAATCGCCGCAATGCAGCAATTTGCCGTGATTCCGGCGCGTCACCGGCCCACCGCGCGGGCCATTAACCAATTTTCAGCACCCGATCGGGCAGAGTTCACGGGCCAGTTCCGATCCAGGACGGCCGTTTCGGACAGGCCACCGGACTCACAGGCAACGGAACTGGCGGCGGACGAAAACCGGGCATGTCGGCCCGGCTTGCCCTTTCCCGGGCGGCCAGAACGGATCGGCAGACCGCAGTGAAAGGGTAAGACCCATGAACAAGGCATTGTTGAACATGACGATCGGGCTGGGTCTGATGACCCTTGCGGCACAACAGGTCGCGGCCCAGCAAAACCGGAACTGCGCCCCGCGCGAGGCCGTCATCGAACGGCTGGCCAGCGGCTACGGCGAAACCCGCCAGAGCATCGGGCTGGGCTCCCAGGGCGCGGTCGTGGAGATCTTCGCCTCCACCGAAACCGGCACCTGGACGATCACGGTCACGACGCCGAATGGCACGACCTGCCTCGTCGCCTCGGGCCAGTCGTTTGAACAATTGGCAGAGGCGCTGCCGCCCAAGGGCAACGACGCCTGAGGCGACGACTGACCGCGCGGGCTCCGCCCACGGCCCGCGCAACGCCCTGACGACGAATTCCGCCCTGTCCGGCCAACCGGGCAACGGCACTGCGGCTACGCCGCGACAGCGATGATACCGCCCATCCGATCCAGCGGTGTCCCAAGACCGCCTCCGGCCGATGTTTGCGCCGGCGCCGCGCGGGCCGGTCGCGGATCAGGTCAGCCCGTCCCAGATCAGTTTTCCGCCAGTCAGCGTGAGCAGCACGTAAGTGATCCCGAAGAAAAGGTTTTCCGGCACGATCCGATGCGCCCGGACCCCGCACCAGGTGCCGACCAGGGCAAACGGCGCCAGCGCGGCATTGGCCAGCAGCGTGTCCGCGGTGAACAACCCGAGAAACGCGTAGGGAACGAACTTCGCGATGTTGATCGCCCAGAAGATCAGCACTGTCGTCCCCTGGTATCGTGTCTTGGGCAATTTCCGCGACAACAGGTATACCGCCGCCGGCGGCCCGCCCGCGTGGCTGATGAAACTGGTGAACCCGGTCACGATACCCGACAGCAGCCCCGCCCAATCGGGCAGCCGCCTGGCGACGGGCCGGATCAGGCCGCTGCGCTGTCCGATCTGCCAGACCACGAAGGCCAGGGCAATCGCGCCGATCATCAGGCGCAGCAGGTCCGCATCCGCCACCCGGTAGAACAGGGCTCCGATCGCCACCCCCGGCACCCCGCCGAGGATCAGCAGGCGCGCGTCCGGCCAGTTCCACTTTCGCCAGTAGGGGCGCAGCGATGCGAGGTCGATCAGCATCAGCAGCGGCAGCATGATGCCCAGCGCCTGCCCCGGTTCCACGATCAGCGCCAGAATCGTGGCCGACGCAAAGGCCGCGCCCGACCCGAAACCGCCCTTGGACACGCCCGCGAACATCACGGCAGGCGCCGCCACCGCCAAAAATGCCAGGTTCAGTTCCAATTGCGCCGCGCCCCATAACCCGTTCCGCCCAAAGTGCTTTACCCTTTTACATCACGGCCCGCCAGCAGCGCCGCGCGATCACGCCGCAGCGCAGAACCCTTGCACGACAGACCGTTAAGCACTACGCAACCCGCAATTTTCATCGGATCGGAGACTAAATCCAATGGCCAGACCCAAGATCGCGCTGATCGGCGCAGGACAGATCGGCGGCACGCTCGCCCATCTCGCAGCGCTGAAGGAACTGGGCGACGTCGTCCTGTTCGACATCGCCGAAGGCACCCCCGAAGGCAAGGCGCTCGACATCGCCGAATCCGGCCCGTCCGAAGGCTTCGACGCCACCCTGTCCGGCACGCAATCCTATGCCGACATCGCCGGTGCCGATGTCTGCATCGTCACCGCCGGTGTGCCGCGCAAGCCGGGGATGAGCCGCGACGATCTGCTCGGCATCAACCTCAAGGTGATGAAATCGGTCGGCGAAGGCATCCGCGACCACGCGCCGGACGCTTTCGTGATCTGCATCACCAACCCGCTGGACGCGATGGTCTGGGCCCTGCGCGAATTCTCCGGCCTGCCGCATGAAAAGGTCTGCGGCATGGCCGGCGTTCTGGACAGCGCCCGCTTCCGCCATTTCCTGTCGGTCGAATTCGGCGTGTCCATGAAGGACGTCACCGCCTTCGTTCTGGGCGGCCACGGCGACACGATGGTGCCGCTGGCGCGCTATTCCACCGTCGCCGGCATCCCGTTACCGGACCTGGTCAAGATGGGCTGGACCACGCAGGAAAAACTCGATGGCATCATCCAGCGGACACGGGACGGCGGTGCCGAGATCGTCGGCCTCTTGAAGACCGGCAGCGCGTTTTACGCGCCCGCCACCAGCGCCATCGAAATGGCCGAAGCCTACCTCAAGGATCAGAAACGCGTCCTGCCCTGCGCCGCCTGGGTCGATGGCGCCTTCGGGCTGAAGGGCATGTATGTCGGCGTGCCGACGGTGATCGGCGCCGGCGGCATCGAGAAGGTCATCGACATCGACATGTCCAAGGACGAACAGGCGATGTTCGACAATTCGGTCAAGGCCGTCAAGGGCCTGGTCGAAGCCTGCAAGGCCATCGACAACACGCTGGCCTGACCGCCCGCGCGCGAACAATCGGAATGGCCGGCCGTTTGGCCGGCCATTTTCTTTTGGAGACCCGATCCGGCCCCCGCCCGGAATCGACTCGTCCCCGGCCCCGCGACACCCTTCTTTGCACCCGGAATCACGCGGCGCGGGATGTGATTCTCCAAGGGGCGTCCGGTTTTGTGATCACACATTTTCAAGCCGTGATCACAAATGTCGCTTTTCCTGCCAAAAACCGACCCTGCGTCAAAATATCGTTTAACGACGTGCTATACGCGTGCTTATACGCCGATTGATCACAGCTAGACGGGACAGCATTCGATGAATATCCACGAATATCAGGCCAAGGCCCTGCTTCGCTCCTATGGCGCTCCGGTGTCCGACGGACGCGTCGTTCTCAAGGCCGAAGACGCCAAGACGGCCGCAGGCGAAATGGACGGCCCGATCTGGGTGGTCAAGGCCCAGATCCACGCCGGCGGCCGCGGCAAGGGAAAGTTCAAGGAATCCGATGCCGGCGACAAGGGCGGCGTGCGCCTGACGAAATCCGTCGAGGAAGCCGCGCAGGAAGCCCGCAAGATGCTCGGCCGCACCCTCGTCACCCACCAGACCGGCCCGGCGGGCAAGCAGGTCAACCGCATCTACATCGAGGACGGCAGCGGCATCGAGACCGAGATGTATCTGGCCCTGCTGGTGGACCGGCAGACCAGCCGCATCAGCTTCGTCTGTTCGACCGAGGGCGGGATGGACATCGAGGAAGTCGCCGCCAGCACACCCGAGAAGATCCTCAGCTTCTCCGTCGATCCGGCCACCGGCTACCAGCCGTTCCATGGCCGCCGCATCGCCTTCATGCTGGGTCTTAGCGGCAAGCAGGTGAAGCAATGCGTCAGCCTGATGGGCACGCTCTACCGCATGTTCATCGAGAAGGACATGGAGATGCTGGAGATCAACCCCCTGATCGTCTCCGACGCGGGCGACCTGAAATGCCTCGACGCCAAGATGGGGTTCGACGGCAACGCGGTCTACCGCCATGCCGACATCGCCGAACTGCGCGACACGACCGAGGAAGACCCCAAGGAACTGGAAGCCTCCAAGTTCGACCTGAACTATATCGCGCTCGATGGCGAGATCGGCTGCATGGTGAACGGCGCCGGGCTCGCGATGGCGACCATGGACATCATCAAGCTCTACGGAGCGGAACCCGCAAACTTCCTCGACGTGGGCGGCGGCGCGACCAAGGAGAAAGTCACCGAGGCGTTCAAGATCATCACCTCCGACCCGAACGTGAAAGGCATCCTCGTCAATATCTTCGGCGGCATCATGCGCTGCGACGTCATCGCCGAAGGCGTGGTCGCTGCGGTGAAGGAGGTCGGCCTCAAGGTGCCGCTGGTGGTGCGTCTCGAAGGCACCAATGTCGAGAAGGGCAAGCAGATCATCAACGAAAGCGGCCTCGACGTCATTGCGGCGGACAACCTCAAGGACGGCGCCCAGAAGATCGTCAAGGCGGTGAAAGGATAAATGGCAACCGACACTCACAAAGAAACTGCGAATCTGGCTAAGACGCTCGCTGATAGGTCTGCCCTGGATCTCTCGGCGCATGCATCTGCGATTTGGCCAATTGACTTCTTGCGCTCATCCTCAATCGAAGCGGAGCGCATTTGCGAAATCGGAATGCAGTTCGCTGTGAATGCTCGACGGGTACTCGAACTGAACGGTGTTGACGCTGATTTAGGTGGGACTCTTTGGCCACCGTATGGTGAGGTTGGACCAATAGCGCCTCGGATCAAGGAAGCTCTACATGGAATGATCCACTCACGATCTTTGCAGGTTCAGTTCAGTCGCCATGACAAGAGTCCTTACGTGGATCAAGAGGGTTGGTCGGCGGTCTACTTTGTGTACCACACAGATCGCTATCCCAAAACATTCGCGCCGATTTATGGGCTAGCGCAGACGTATTTTAGACTGCAGATGAAGCTGTAAATCTCACTATTCTAAATCTTTGGCTCAGAGACCCAATCTAAACAGGAACCGAACATGGCCGTACTCATCGACGAAAACACCAAAGTCATCTGCCAAGGCCTCACCGGTAGCCAAGGCACCTTCCACACCGAACAGGCCATCGCCTATGGCACGAAAATGGTCGGCGGGGTGACACCGGGCAAGGGCGGCACGGAACATATCGGCCTGCCGGTTTTCAACTCGGTGCACGAGGCCCGCGCCGTAACCGGGGCCAACGCCACCGTGATCTACGTGCCGCCGCCCTTCGCCGCCGACAGCATCCTCGAAGCCATCGACGCCGAGATGGAGGTGATCGTGGCGATCACC
This sequence comes from Sedimentitalea xiamensis, assembly GCF_030164465.1. GTDB lineage: Bacteria > Pseudomonadota > Alphaproteobacteria > Rhodobacterales > Rhodobacteraceae > Sedimentitalea > Sedimentitalea xiamensis. The sequence goes on along the minus strand of NZ_JASNJE010000009.1, from coordinate 67,136 downwards.
GAAGGCATCCCGGTTCTGGACATGATGCGGGTCAAGCGGGCGCTCGAAGGCTCCAGCAGCCGGCTGATCGGCCCCAACTGCCCCGGCGTCATCACCCCCGATGCCTGCAAGATCGGCATCATGCCCGGCCATATCCACAAGCGCGGCTCCTGCGGCGTGGTCTCCCGCTCCGGCACGCTGACCTACGAGGCGGTCAAGCAGACCACCGATGTGGGGCTGGGGCAGTCCACCTGCGTCGGCATCGGCGGCGACCCGATCAAGGGCACCGAACATATCGACGTGCTGGAATGGTTCCTCGCCGATGACGAGACCACCAGCATCATCATGATCGGCGAGATCGGCGGCTCCGCCGAGGAAGAGGCGGCGCAGTTCCTCGCGGACGAGAAGAAAAAGGGCCGCTGGAAGCCGACCGCCGGTTTCATCGCCGGACGCACCGCCCCTCCGGGCCGCCGCATGGGCCACGCGGGCGCCATCGTCGCCGGCGGCAAAGGGGGTGCCGAGGACAAGATCGAGGCGATGAAATCCGCCGGCATCGTGGTCGCCGAAAGCCCCGCCGGGCTGGGCGAGGCGGTTCTGGAAGCCATCGGCTGACAGTGTACGCCGTCTGCCGGTTGCCGTCGGGCAATCGGCAAAGCGACCGTGGAGAAGGATGACAGATGAGTTTCACTGACGCCATAAAGACGTGTTTTTCCAAATACGTCACCTTCTCGGGGCGGGCCTCCCGCTCCGAATACTGGTATTTCTTCCTGTTCATCCTGATCGCCGATCTCGTCGCGGGCACCATCGACTGGACATTCTTTTCCACCGTGGTCAGCGTCGAAACCGCGACCGGCGGCGCGGTGGCCGGCACCTCGTCGCAACCGGTGACCGGCCTGGTCAATCTCGCGGTGTTCCTGCCGCATCTCGCCGTCGCCTGGCGGCGGATGCACGACACCGGGCGCAGCGGTCTTTACGCGCTGTTCCCGCTCCTGGTGATGCTCGGCGCCGGCGCGATCCTGCTCTTCGGCATCGGCCTGGCCGGGTCGTTCCAGCATGGCGGAACGCTCGACCGGCTGCTGACCGACGCGACGCTGCTGATCGTGATCCCGACGCTGATCGTGCTGCTGATCTCGCCGCTCCTGATGCTCTGGTGGCTGACCCGCCCCAGCCAGCCCGGCACCAACCCATACGGTCCCAATCCCCATGAGGTAACGTCATGACCGAACATTCGCCCAACGACCAGTTCCACGCCTCCAGCTTCATGCAGGGGCATAACGCGGAATATCTCGAACAGCTCTACGCGCAATATGCGGGCGACCCGAACGCGGTCGATGCCGCATGGGCGGAATTCTTCCGCGCCCTTGGCGATGCGGAACTGGACGTGAAGGCCGAGGCGCGCGGCCCCAGCTGGGCGCGCAGCGACTGGCCGCCGGTCCCCGCCGACGACCTGACCGCGGCGCTGACCGGCGAATGGCCCGAACCCGCCGCCGAAGCCAAAGCGGCGGGCAGGAAGATCGCGGGCAAGTCCGCCGCAGCCGGCGTCGCCCTGTCCGAAGACCAGATCAAGCGCGCCGTGCTGGACAGCATCCGCGCCCTGATGCTGATCCGCGCCTACCGGATTCGCGGCCATCTGGTGGCCGATCTGGACCCGCTCGGCATGCGCGACAAGACCCCGCACCCGGAACTCGACCCCAGGACCTACGGGTTCTCCGAAGCCGACATGGACCGGCCGATCTTCATCGACAACGTGCTCGGGCTTCAGATCGCGTCGATGCGCCAGATCGTCGAGATCGTCAAACGCACCTATTGCGGCACCTTCGCGCTGCAATACATGCACATTTCCAACCCGGAAGAGGCCGGCTGGCTCAAGGAACGGATCGAAGGCTTCGGCAAGGAAATCCAGTTCACCCGCGAAGGCCGCAAGGCGATCCTGAACAAGATGGTCGAGGCCGAGGGCTTCGAGAAGTTCCTGCACGTCAAGTATATGGGCACCAAGCGCTTCGGGCTCGACGGCGGCGAAAGCCTGATCCCGGCGATGGAACAGATCATCAAGCGCGGCGGCGCGCTGGGGGTCAAGGACATCATCATCGGCATGCCCCACCGGGGCCGCCTGTCGGTGCTGGCCAACGTGATGGCCAAGCCCTACCGCGCCATCTTCAACGAATTCCAGGGCGGCAGCTTCAAGCCCGAGGAGGTGGATGGTTCGGGTGACGTGAAATACCACCTCGGCGCCAGTTCGGACCGCGAATTCGACGGCAACTCCGTGCACCTCAGCCTGACCGCCAACCCCAGCCACCTTGAGGCCGTGAACCCGGTCGTTCTCGGCAAGGCCCGGGCCAAGCAGGACCAGAACAGCGACCAGACCCGCACCAGCGTCCTGCCGATCCTGCTGCACGGCGACGCGGCCTTCGCGGGCCAGGGCGTCGTGGCCGAATGCTTCGGCCTGTCGGGCCTGAAGGGCCACCGCACCGGCGGCACCATGCATATCGTGGTGAACAACCAGATCGGCTTCACCACCGCACCGCATTTCAGCCGCTCCAGCCCCTATCCGACAGATATCGCGCTGATGGTCGAGGCGCCGATCTTCCACGTCAACGGCGACGACCCCGAGGCGGTGGTGCACGCCGCCAAGGTGGCGACGGAATTCCGCCAGAAGTTCCACAAGGACGTGGTGATCGACATCTTCTGCTACCGCCGCTTCGGGCATAACGAAGGCGACGAGCCGATGTTCACCAACCCGATCATGTACAAGCGGATCAAGACCCACAAGACCACGCTCAGCCTCTATACCGAACGGCTGGTCGAGGACGGCCTGATCCCCGAAGGCGAGATCGAGGACATGAAGGCCGCCTTCCAGGCGCATCTGAACGAAGAGTTCGAAGCCGGCAAGAACTACAAGCCCAACAAGGCCGACTGGCTGGACGGGCGCTGGTCGCATCTGGACCGCAACAAGGAAGAATACGTGCGCGGCGAAACCGCCATCGCGCCGGACACCATGGCCGAGATCGGCACCGCCCTGACCCGCGTGCCTGACGGCTTCCCGATGCACCGCACCGTGGCGCGGCTGCTGGACTCCAAGTCGGAGATGTTCGCCACCGGCAACGGGTTCGACTGGGCGACGGGCGAGGCGCTGGCCTTCGGCTCGCTCCTGACCGAAGGCTACCCGGTGCGGCTGGCCGGACAGGACGCGACCCGCGGCACCTTCAGCCAGCGCCATTCCGGGCTGATCGACCAGAACACAGAGGAACGCTACTACCCGCTCAACCACGTCCGCGCCGGGCAGTCGCAATACGAAGTCATCGACTCCATGCTCAGCGAATACGCGGTGCTCGGCTTCGAATACGGCTATTCGCTGGCGGAACCCAACGCGCTCGTGCTCTGGGAAGCCCAGTTCGGTGACTTCGCCAACGGCGCGCAGATCATGTTCGACCAGTTCATCAGCTCGGGCGAAAGCAAGTGGCTGCGCATGTCGGGCCTCGTCTGCCTGCTGCCGCACGGCTATGAAGGCCAGGGGCCGGAACACTCCTCCGCCCGGCTGGAACGCTTCCTGCAAATGTGCGGCCAGGACAACTGGATCGTCGCCAACTGCACGACGCCGGCGAACTACTTCCACATCCTGCGCCGCCAGATCCACCGCAGCTTCCGCAAGCCGCTGATGCTGGTGACGCCGAAATCGCTCCTGCGCCACAAGCTCGCCATTTCCGCGGCCGAGGATTTCACCACCGGCTCCAGCTTCCACCGGGTGCTCTGGGATGACGCGGAAAAGGGCAATTCCGACACCAGTCTGGTCGCCGACAAGAAGATCAGGCGCGTGGTCATGTGCTCCGGCAAGGTCTATTTCGACCTGCTGGAAGAACGCGACGCCCGCGGCATCGACGATATCTACCTGCTGCGCATCGAACAGTTCTACCCCTTCCCGGCGCTCAGCCTGGTCAAGGAACTGGAACGCTTCAAGGGCGCGGAGATGATCTGGTGCCAGGAAGAACCCAAGAACCAGGGCGCCTGGACCTTCATCGAACCCAATATCGAATGGGTTCTGAACCGGATCAAGGCCAAGCACAAGCGCCCCGTCTATGCCGGGCGCGCCACCTCGGCCTCGCCCGCCACCGGCCTCGCCAGCCAGCACAAAGCCCAACAAGCCGCGCTCGTGAACGAAGCGCTGACCATCGAAGGATAACTGAACATGACCACCGAAGTCCGTGTCCCGACCCTGGGCGAATCCGTGACCGAAGCCACCGTCGCCACCTGGTTCAAGAAGCCCGGCGACATCGTCGCCGTCGATGAAATGCTCTGCGAGCTGGAAACCGACAAGGTGACGGTCGAGGTGCCCAGCCCCGCCGCCGGCAAGCTGGCCGACATCGTCGCCGCCGAAGGCGAAACCGTCGGCGTCGATGCGCTGCTGGCCAATATCGCCGAAACCGGCGACGCCACCCCGGAACCGGCGGCCAGAACGGAAGAGGCCAGGCCCGCCAAGGCCGGCAACGGCGCTGTCGACATCATGGTGCCGACCCTCGGGGAATCCGTCACCGAGGCGACCGTCAGCACCTGGTTCAAGGCCGTGGGCGACAGCGTCTCGCAGGACGAGATGCTCTGCGAACTGGAAACCGACAAGGTCAGCGTCGAGGTGCCCGCCCCCGCCGCCGGGGTGCTGACCGAGATCACCGCGCCCGAAGGCGCCACCGTCGATGCCAGCGCCAGGCTCGGCGTGATCGCCGGCGCCGCCGATGGCGCGGTCGAACCCGCCCCGCGCCCGGAGGCGCCGGCCGCCGCCCCCGCCAGGGGAACCGGCGATATCGAGGATGCGCCCTCCGCGAAAAAGGCGATGGCCGAAGCCGGGATCTCCCGCGATCAGGTCACCGGCACCGGCCGCGACGGGCGGGTGATGAAGGACGACGTCGCCCGCGCCGTCGCCGCCGCGGCGCAGCCCGCGCCCGCCCCCGCCTCCATTCCGCGCGCCCCGGTGCCCGCCGATGACGCCGCGCGCGAGGAACGGGTCAAGATGACCCGCCTGCGCCAGACCATCGCCAAGCGCCTGAAGGACAGCCAGAACACCGCCGCCATGCTCACCACCTACAACGAGGTGGACATGACCGAGGTGATGGCCCTGCGCAACCGCTACAAGGACGAGTTCGAAAAGAAGCACGGCGTCCGCCTCGGCTTCATGTCCTTCTTCACCAAGGCCTGCTGCCACGCCCTGAAGGAAGTCCCCGAGGTCAATGCCGAGATCGACGGCACCGACATCGTCTACAAGAACTTCGTCCACATGGGCGTCGCCGCCGGCACCCCCACCGGCCTCGTGGTGCCGGTGATCCGCGATGCGGACAGCATGTCCTTCGCCGAGATCGAAAAGGCCATCGCCGAAAAGGGCCGCCGCGCCCGCGACGGCAAGCTCTCCATGGCGGAAATGCAGGGCGGCACCTTCACCCTGTCCAACGGCGGCGTCTACGGTTCGCTGATGTCCTCCCCGATCCTCAACCCGCCGCAATCCGGCATCCTCGGCATGCACAAGATCCAGGACCGGCCCATGGCGATCAACGGAGAGGTCGTCATCCGCCCGATGATGTATCTGGCGCTGTCCTACGACCACCGCATCGTCGACGGCAAGGGCGCCGTGACCTTCCTCGTCCGGGTGAAAGAGGCGCTGGAAGATCCGCGGCGGTTGCTGATGGATTTGTGATGAACACATGACAGACTGAAGCTAGGCTCTTTTCGCATGGCCGGCGTCCGTCGGCCATCTAATGTCACGGACTTGGAGATCGTCGAAATGGACTTGAAAGATTTCATTAAAGAAACGATCGGGGGCATTATAGAGGCCACCAGTGAACTCCGTGATGCATATGAAGAGCAGGGCGTGATTATCAACCCACCAACATCATACGGCCTAGAAGGTACCTCAAAATTCGAAGAAGGCAGCCCTGATCATACTGTGAGACGCATCCATGAGGTTGAATTTGACGTAGCAGTTACTGCCACAAAGGAGACTAAGGGAGGCGGAAAAGCCGGTTTAAGGATAATGTCCTTTGATGCAGGTTTGAATGGCTCGCACGCACGTAAGGGAGAGGAGATTAGTCGCGTAAAGTTCGCTATTCCAATCACTTTGCCTGCCAGCAACGCGGAAACAAGAAACAAACTGGCCAAGGAAGAAGAACGGGCAAAACGCACTAGCGCAATGAGCAATTACAAGTCACGGCCTGTTGTTTAACCATGACCCCCGAACTCACCGCCCTCACCCTCGCCGCCCTGCTGCAAACCCTCCAGTTCGCGGCCTACTCCATTGCCGCCAACCGGCAGGTCGGCCCGAAAACCGCGCTCGGCCCCCGCGACACGCCCGTCCAGCTCACCGGCATGGCGGGCCGGCTGCAACGGGCGATGAACAACCATTTCGAAGGGCTGATCCTCTTCACCATCGCCTGCACCGTCATCACCCTCTCGGACCAGTCCACCGACCTCACCGCCGCCTGCGCCTGGACCTATCTCGCCGCCCGCCTCCTCTACGTCCCCGCCTACGCCCTCGGCCTCACCCCCTGGCGCTCGCTGATCTGGTTCGCCGGCTTCCTCGCCACCCTCCTTATGCTGCTGGCGGCGCTCACATGACCTTCATCTTTGCGAAAATACTCCGGGGTGAGGCGCGCCAGCGCCGAGGGGCAGAGCCCCTCCCCCGCCCCTCGCACCCCGGCAATCTGCACGACGCGTATGCACGCGGTATGCACGGCGTATGTACGCCCGGCACAGCCCGAATTCCCACAGGAGACTCCCATGGCAAACTATGACGTCATCATCATCGGCGCCGGCCCCGGCGGCTATGTCTGCGCCATCCGCTGCGCCCAGCTGGGCCTGAAAACCGCGGTCGTCGAAAGCCGCGACACCCTCGGCGGCACCTGCCTCAACGTCGGCTGCATTCCGTCCAAGGCGCTGCTGCACGCCTCCCACCAGCTGCACGAGGCCCAGCACAATTTCGCCGCCATGGGCCTCAAGGGCAAGGCCCCCACGGTCGACTGGAAACAGATGCAGGCCTACAAGCAGGATGTGATCGACGGCAACACCAAGGGCATCGAATTCCTGTTCAAGAAGAACAAGATAGACTGGCTCAAGGGCTGGGGCAGCATCCCGGAACCGGGCAAGGTCAAGGTCGGCGACGAGGTCCACGAGGCGAAGAACATCATCGTCGCCACCGGCTCCGAACCCTCCTCCCTGCCCGGCGTCGAGGTCGACGAAAAGGTGGTGGTCACCTCCACCGGCGCGCTCGAACTGGGCAAGATCCCGAAGAAGATGGTGGTGATCGGCGCCGGCGTGATCGGGCTGGAACTGGGCAGCGTCTATTCCCGCCTCGGCGCCGAGGTGACGGTGGTGGAATATCTCGACGCCATAACCCCCGGCATGGACCCGGAAGTGCAGAAGACCTTCCAGAGAATTATGAAAAAACAAGGGCTTAAATTCATCATGGGCGCGGCGGTGCAAAAGACCGAAGCGACCAAAACCCAGGCCAAGGTGCATTACAAGCTGAAGAAGGACGACAGCGACCACGTTCTGGACGCCGATGTCGTACTCGTCGCCACCGGGCGCAAACCCTATACCGACGGGCTCGGCCTCGACGCGCTCGGCGTCGAGATGTCGCCGCGGGGACAGATCAAGACCGGCAAGGACTGGCAGACCAGCGTCAAGGGCATCTACGCCATCGGCGACGCCATCGACGGCCCGATGCTGGCCCACAAGGCCGAAGACGAAGGCATGGCCGCCGCCGAACAGGTGGCCGGCAGGCACGGCCATGTGAACTACGGCGTCATCCCCGGCGTGATCTACACCTGGCCCGAGGTCGCCAATGTGGGTGAGACCGAGGAAACCCTGAAGAAACAGGGGCGTAGCTACAAGGCCGGAAAGTTCATGTTCATGGGCAACGGCCGCGCCAAGGCCAATTTCGCCGCCGACGGTTTCGTCAAGATCCTCGCCGACAAGGACACCGACCGCATCCTCGGCGCCCATATCATCGGCCCCGGCGCGGGCGACCTGATTCACGAGATCTGCGTCGCGATGGAATTCGGCGCCTCCGCCGAAGACCTCGCCATGACCTGCCACGCGCACCCGACCTATTCCGAAGCGGTGCGAGAGGCGGCGCTGGCCTGCGGCGACGGCCCGATCCACAGCTGATCGCAGCCCCGGCGGTCACACCGCCGGGGTCAGCCAGGCCGCGAGATAGGTTTCGAACCTGTCCTGAAAACTCTGCGCCTGATGCAAGGCGCAGAACTGCAACCCCATCGACTGCACTGCAAAGGCCTGCACCCCTTCCGCCAGCAAGGTGTCATCCACGTCGCGGCGATAGTCTCCGGCCGGCATCCAGCCCGTCACCAGCGTCGCGTAGCGATCGAAACTCATCGCGATCGGCCCGATCTCGGTAACCGCGGCGGCCCCCGAATAGCGCAGGATCAGATCGAACACATAACGTTCGCAGGTCATGAATCCGTGTACCGGCAACAGCCGCGCACAGATCCCGGCGATATCGGCGGGCGCGGGCAGCGCCCCGGCCTGCGTCAGCAGCGCGTCCAGTTCCTGCCCGATCAGGATCTCCATCAACGCGTCCTTGTCGCGGAAATGCGCGAAGAATGTGCCCTTCGCCACCCCGGCGCGCGCCACCACCTCTTCCACCCGCAGCGCCTCGTAGCCGGCCTCCCGCACCAGTGTCTCCGCCACGTCCAGCAATTTCGCCCGTGTGCGCAGGGTGCGTTGTTGAACCGGTTTGCTCATGAGCATGTCTTCGCATTTTTTCTGACCACGGTCAAATTTTTTTATTGACCGTGGTCATTTTATATACAAATAAATGACTACGGTCATTTTTAGGAGAATCACCATGCCTGCCAAGAAGATCTTCATCCTTGACGGCCATCCGGCCGAGACCAGCCTGTCGCGCGCCTTTGCCGAACGCTACGCCGGCGCGGCGCGGCGCGCGGGTCATGACGTGCGCATCGCCCACCTTTCGGATCTCGATTTCGACGACGATTTCGGACGCGGGAACTACAATGATTTCAAACCTCTGGAACCTGCGCTTCAATCCGTGATGGACGACATAGAATGGAGCGACCACATGGTTCTGACCACGCCGATGTGGTGGGGCGGCCTGCCGGCGCGGCTCAAGGGTCTGATCGACCGCGCCTTCGTGCCGGGGCGCGCTTTCGATCCGCGCAATCCGAAACTGGGCGGAATGCCCGCGCCGATGCTGACCGGGCGGTCGGCGCGGGTGATCCTGACATCAGACACGCCGGGCTGGATCATGCGGCTGATGTATCGCCGCGCGCTGATCTGGCAGATGCGCGGCCAGATCCTCGGTTTCGTCGGCATCAAGCCGACTCGCTTCACCTATTTCGCCGGCGCCAGCGACCCGAAGCCGGGGATGATCGAACGCTGGTTCGGCCAGGTGGAAAAGATCGGCGCCGCCGCGGCGTGACTCCGCGTGCCACCAGTGGCGGACACACCGACCGTCCGGCCCTCAGGATCCGGCGTCCGGGTCGAACCCCGCTTCGCGCATCAATGCGTCGGACCGGGCTTCGACCCGGCGTTCCAGTTCGGTCATGAATGCGACGCGGGACATGCCCGGCTCGATCGGATCAAGAAACTCCACCACCGCGACACCGGGGCGGCGCATGATACCCTTGCGCGGCCAGAGCACGCCGACGTTCGTCGCCACCGGAACGCAGGTCTGGCCAAGCTGTTCATAGAGAATCCCGGTGCCGACCTTGTAATCCGCCTTCACACCCGGCGCGACGCGGGTGCCCTGCGAATAGATCACCAGCTGCCCGGCCTCCTGCCGCCCCGCATGAACATCGCGCACCATCTTGTCGATGGCCGCGCCGCGCTTGCCGCGATCCACCGGCACGCAATCCAGAAGCTTGGCATATTGCCCGATCACCGGCGTGCGCAGGATTTCCTTTTTCATGATGAACTTGGCTGTCGGCAAGGCGGTGAAGATCATCATGATGTCCAGAAACGACTGGTGCTTGGCAGCGACCAGAGCCTCGCCCGCGGGCGGCGTGCCCCGCACTTCGCACCGGATGCCGACCATCCAGCGCGCCGACCAGAACACCCAGCGCGAATAGGTCTTGCAGCAGACCCGCGCGCCATGCTTGCTGAACAGCGCCCAGGGCGCGAACGCCAGCCCGACGATCGGCATCATCAGATAGATCTGGCCAACGAACAGCAGCGACCGCAGCCATTGGATACCATCCCGGATCATTGCAAACGCTCCAATCTGCGACGCGCCGCCGCCCTTGTAGCCGCGAAGGCGACGCCCGCGCCCAGAAGCGGGACGAGCAATGGCACGAGCCACCCCGCGCCCTGAAACCCCAGCCCGGTGAGAAACCCGTCCGCATCGCCCGCCGACGGCAGCAGCGCCACCCCGAACACGCCCAGTGCCATGCCCCCGGCGGCGCCAATCAGCGCGCGCAGGGTGAAACGGCGCTCGAAGGCGTTCGCGATATAGCGATCCTGCGCCCCGACCAGTCTCAGAACCTCGATCACCTGCGCATTCGCCGCCAGCCCCGCATGGGCAGCCAGGGTGATCATCGCCGCCATGGCGCAGCCGATCAGCAGGACAGAAAAGACTCCCAGCGTCCGCAGGCTCCCTGCCGCCCGGACCAGCGGTTCACGCCAGCGCGTGTGATCGTCCAGCACCGCGCCCGGAATCTCGGCGCTCAGGCGCAGGCGCAGGCCCTCTGCGTCATAGCCCGGCCCGTCCGCCACAACCTCGATCAGTTGTGGGACAGGCAGGCTGTCCAGCGGCAACGATGCCCCGAACCAGGGCGCCAGAAGGGCGGCCTGTTCTTCCGGGGTCATGGCGCGGGCGCTTGCGACGCCCGGAGTCTGCTCAAGGATCGCCAGCGCCGCCTCGGTCAGCACCGCCCGCTGATCGGCCGAGGCCGAAATGCGCAGGGTGGCGCTGCGGGCCAGTTCGTCGGCCCAGCGATCCGCCAGCCGTCCCGACGCCAGGGACAGCGCCAGGGCGAACACCGCCAGGAATGCCATCGCGCCACTGACAAAGATCGTCAGGTGGGCTGTAAGACCGCTCGGAGGAACGAGCCGGTCCGCCTGGACATCGCCGGCGAGCAATTCGCGGATGTCGCCCTTTTTCACAGGTCCGCCCCCGCCAGTTGCAGCCGCTTTTCGGAAATGCGCAGCACGCGGGCCTGCACCTGGTTCTTCGCGGCACGGATCAGGGCCAGATCGTGGCTGGCGACCAGCACCGTCTTGCCCATCCGGTTGAGTTCCACGAGCAGTTTCAGCAACCGTTGCGACATGTCCCAATCCACGTTCCCGGTCGGCTCATCGGCGAGTATGACGTCCGGCGACATGATCACGGCGCGGGCCAGCGCCGCACGCTGGCGTTCGCCGCCCGACAGTTCCGGCGGCAGGGCATCCGCCCGCGCGGACAATCCGACCCAGTGCATGAGGTCGGTCAGGTTGGTGTTCTCTTGCCCCATGTCGCGCCCGGAAACGATCAGCGGCAGGGCAATGTTGTCCGCCAGCGGCAGATGATCCAGAAACCGGCAATCCTGATGCACGACACCGACCCGCCGGCGCAACAGGGCCGTCTGGTCGCGGTCCAGCGCCGCCAGATCCGCGTCAAACGCCCGGACCCGTCCCACGGTCGGAAGAAGCGCCCCGTAACACAGCTTTATCAGGGTGGTCTTGCCGGACCCCGATGGCCCCGTCAGGAAATGGAACGACCCCGGAGACAGATCGACCGACACATCGCTCAGCAGTTCCTTGCCGCTGTAGCTGTAGCCCACCTGTTCCAGACTGATCACGGCCATCCCCCTGACACTCGGGTGCCTTTTGCCTGACCGAATGACAGGTTTCAATGGCCCTTCGCCCGCCCCGGCGGCACGACGCCGCCGGGGGCCAGATTGTCCTTTTCCAACCGGGTCCGACAACCTATGGTTCCGCAAAACAAGCAGTAGACGCACAGGCAGCGGACAGGATCAGGAGGCGGAGTATGCGGCTGACATGCCCGAATTGCGATGCCCAGTACGAAGTGCCGGATGCGGCAATTCCGGCCGAAGGCCGCGAAGTCCAGTGTTCAAATTGCGGTAACCTGTGGTTCCACGCCCATCCGGATCATCCCCGGCAGGACACGTCCGGGAAGCTCGAATCCGTGGAGCGGAACGACGCGGTCCGCGATGACGATCCGCGCGACGGGCCGGCACGAGGCGGCGACATCGCGCAGACCGGCGAAGACGTGGATGAGGACGAAGATGACCTGGAAGGGGCCGAGGAAGACGACACCCTTCCTCCAAGGCGGGACATCGATCCGGTCGTTATCGAAATCCTGCGCGCGGAAGCGGAACGCGAGGTAAGACTGCGCGCGGCCGAGAAAAGCGGCGCGACAGAGACGGCTGCCGATCCCGGACCAGAACCGGACGATGCCGCCGCCGACGGGGCCGAATCCCCCCCCGTGGACACGCGGACAAAGCCCGGGCGCGACGCTCTGCCGGAGCTTGCCGGACCGGAACCCGACGCGCCGGATGACGTTTCGCCGAACGTGCCACCCGCGCTATCGGCGGCTTCGGGAACCGGAAACGCGGGCGGTTTCGCGCGCGGTTTCGCGCTGGTGATCGCCGTGGCGTCGGTCCTTGTCCTCGTCTATTCCTGGGCCGACCGCATTTCTGAAAGCGTTCCGCAGGCGGCCCCGGCCCTGGACAGCTATGTCGCCAATGTGAACCAGATGCGCGTCTGGCTGGATTCCACGCTCAACACCTATCTTCCGAAATAGTCAGAAACGATCAAGCAGCCTTTGCAGGTAATCCCGTTCGACTTCGGGCCTCTCGGCTTCACCTGACCGCCGCCGGATTTCGTCCAGCAGTTCGCGGGCCCGGCGATACACGTCCTCGCCCTGCAACAGGTTTTCCTGAGTGCCAAGGGATCCGTTCGATCCGCTGTTCCGGCCCAGCGGATCGCGGTTCTGCGCCCGCATGTCGCCTTCGGTCATACCCTGCCCGGTCTGGTTCTGCTGTTGCTGCGCCATCGCTTCGCCCAGCGCGCGCATGCCTTCGCGCAGCGCCTCCATGGCTTCGGACTGCTGGTCGATGGCGCCGGCGTAGTCGTCCTGCCGCAGGGATTGCTCGGCCCCTTCCATCGCGCGCCCGGCCCGGTCCAGCGCATCGCGGGCGGCATCGCCTTCGGGCGTGCCCGCGCCGGGCAACCTGCCCTGTTGGCGGGCCAGTTCATCGCGCAGCGCCTGCTGCCGGTCCGCCAGCGACTGTTCCGATCCCGGCTGCCCGTTGCTGCCCGGCTGGCCCTGCCCGTCGGCGCGCCCCTGACCCTGTCCCTCGTGGCTCTGGCCGCGCCCCTGGCCGCCATTGCGGCCTTCGTTGCCCCGGTTTTCCCCGGACTGGGCACCCGGATTGAACTGTTCCTGAAGATCGCGGAACGCCTGATCGGACAGACCCTGCTGTTCGCGCAGGGTTTCGGCAAGCCCTTCCATCGCCTGCTGACCTTCGGACTGGCCGCCCTGACCCTGCCCCTGGGTCACGCGCATGTTTTCCATCATCTGCTGCAATTCCCGCAGCGCCTGTTCGGCCTCGGCCATGCGGCCCTGTTCCATCAATTCCTGGATGCGGTCCATCATGCGTTGCAGGTCGTCCTGCGTCATCTGCATCCCGTTCTGCGCCTGCTGCTGGTCGCCCTGCTGGCCTTGCTGCTGCGCCTGACGCGACAGTTGCCGCAGGTAGTCGTCCGTCGCCTCACGCAATTCCTGCATCAGGTCGGCGATCTCCTGGTCGCTGGCGCCGTTCTTCATCGCCTCGCTCAGCCGTTCCTGCGCCCGGCGCAGCCGTTCGAGCGCATCGCCCAGGTCACCTTCTTCCAGGAGGATCGCCAGATCCCACATGGCCTGGGCCAGTTCGGCCTGATGGTCTCCGGTCAGGCCATGGTCCGTCATCAATTCCAGCCGACGCAGGATCGCCCGAAGACGCAAATAGCTGGTTTCGGAGCGGAAAACCTCGTCCGGACGATGGGAAATGGCCCGAAGCACCTGCGCCACCCGCCGCGCGTTGTCCAGCGACCAAAGCAGGTCGCGCCGCTGCTCCACCACCGCCGCGGCCATCGGATCGAAGAACCGGCGGGCCGGCAGCAGCATCGGCCGCGGCTCGGCCTCGGTCACGTGACCCGCGGCATCTTCGGCGGACAGCGTGACGGTCACGGGCAGATGCGCCCAGGGGTGCCTGGAAAAATCCTCGACCAGGGTTTCGGTGAAATCGGTCCGGTCCCCGGCAATCGGCATCGGCAATTGCACGATCACCTCGTCCCGCGGGTCCGGGTCCACCGCCAGGCCGTGGCGTCTTGGCAGGACCCCCAGGTCGAGCGTTATCCGCGCCTGCCCGGACACCACGCCATAGTCGTCGGAGGCCGCGAAGGGCAGCAGCATTTCGCCGGTGGCCTCGGCCTCCGCCGGTCCCGCGATAGCCACCTGCGGCGGCATGTCCGCGAGCACCCGCAGGTCCCAGGTCCGCCCGCCGGGTCCGTCGATCCGTAATTCCCCGTCCCGCGCGACGGTGATGTCCTGGATCGGATCGCTTGCGGGCGGGGTTTCCCCGATGCGGCCGGAGACGGTTTCGGCCAGCGTGAGGGCGCCGATCTCGCCATAAAAGCGCAGAGTGATCCGGCTGCCTTCGGGTACCTGCATCATCGGCGCGGACACGTCGTTCAGATAGATCGTCGGTTTGCCCGTGTATCGCGGCGGCTCGACCCAGCCTTCCCATGTCGGGCCACCGGCGAGATCGATCCCGCCCGGCGCCATGGCGGCCATGGTCCCGACGCGCCAGATCGAACCGAACAGCAGCGCCACGAGAAACACCAGCAAGGCCGCATAGCGCAACGCGAAGGGATCACGCCGGGCCACGCGAAGATCCGGGGCGGGCGCGCGGGCGGTGGCGGCACGTCTGGCCATGCGCGTCTGATGCGCCTGCCAGACGGCCATCGAGTCGCGGTCGGCGGTGCCGATCACCTGATCGTCGAGAAGCGCCTGGATCGGATGGCCCGGCAG
Source organism: Sedimentitalea xiamensis (assembly GCF_030164465.1). Taxonomy (GTDB): domain Bacteria; phylum Pseudomonadota; class Alphaproteobacteria; order Rhodobacterales; family Rhodobacteraceae; genus Sedimentitalea; species Sedimentitalea xiamensis. Next base: position 52,129 of record NZ_JASNJE010000009.1, on the reverse strand, counting down.
GGTTTCATCGAGCCGCGCCAACGCCTTGTCCCGTGTCGGCCAGCGGAACTGCCGCAGCCCGATCGCGACTGTCCCGAGCAGCGCCAGTCCGGACAGCGCCGCGCCGCCCCAGACGATCCTGACCGGCAAATGATCCTGCACGCCGAGCATCAGCAGGGCCAGCGCCAGCAGCGCCACGCTGACAAAGGGCCAGAAGCTGCGCACGGCGTTTTCGGCCAGCAGGCCGCAACGGGTGAGGAACAGAGGCAGGCGCAGATCGCTCAGGACGGGGATCGTGCCGGTGGGTTTGGCCATCAGGGTCTCCGAAGGGCCGCGACGCGGAAGCGCGTCACAGCCATTCGGGGATGGTATCGCGATTTATGATTTCGTCAAAGGTCGGACGGTGCCGAATAACCGCAAATTGATCCCCTTTCACCAGAACTTCCGGGATCAGCGGGCGGGTGTTGTATTCGCTGGCCATCACCGCGCCATAGGCCCCGGCGCTGCGAAAGGCGATCGTGTCGCCCGCCGCGAGCGGCGACATGGCCCGTTGCCTCGCGAATGTGTCGCCTGTTTCGCAGACCGGGCCGACGATGTCATAGGGCCGCGTCTCGACACCCGGTTCCGGTTCGACCAGCGGCACGATATCATGGTGCGCATCATACATCGCCGGTCGGATCAGATCGTTCATCGCCCCGTCCAGGATCAGGAAATCGCGTCCTTCGCCCTGTTTCACATAGATCACCCTGCAGACCATGATCCCGGCATTGCCCGCGATCAGCCGGCCCGGTTCGATCTCGATCTCGCAGCCGAGATGGCCGACCGTGCGCTTGATCAGCGCGCCGTAATCCAGCGGCAGGGGTGGCGCGCTGTTGCTGCGTTCGTACGGGATACCCAGCCCGCCCCCAAGATCGAGCCGCCGGATGTCGTGCCCATCCGCGCGCAACAGGGTCGTGAGTTCCGCCACCTTGAGGTAGGCCTGCTCGAACGGTGCAAGATCGGTCAACTGGCTGCCGATATGCACGTCGATCCCGATCACGTCGAGACCGCGCATCGCCCCGGCCAGCGCATAGACCTCGCGGGCGCGGGCGATCGGAATTCCGAACTTGTTCTCGGACTTTCCGGTTGCGATCTTTGCGTGGGTCTTCGCGTCGACGTCCGGGTTCACACGGATGGTGATCGGCGCGATCTTGCCCAGCGACAGGGCCACCGCGTTCAGAACCTCCAGTTCCGGCTCGGATTCGACGTTGAACTGGCGGATGCCGCCTTCCAGCGCGGTGCGGATTTCCTCGGCGGTCTTGCCGACGCCGGAAAACACGATCCGCTCTCCCGGCACGCCCGCCGCCCTGGCCCGCAGGTATTCGCCGACGGACACCACGTCCATCCCCGCGCCGGCCTGCGCCAGCGTCTTCAGGATCGCCTGATTGCTGGCCGCCTTCATCGCGTAGCACACCAGATGGTCGGTGCCCGCCAGCGCCTCGTCGAACAGGCTGAAGTGACGCAGCAAGGTTGCCGTGGAATAGACGTAGAACGGCGTGCCCACGGCAGCGGCAATATCGCTGACCGGCACGTCTTCGGCATGCAAGCTGCCGTTTCTGTAAAGGAAATGATCCATGCCGCGCGATTAAACCGATCCCGAGGGCGGATCAAACGGATTCGTCAGCTCAGTCAACCGGGCGCGTGCGCAGGAACAGGTAGAGCGGCAGGCCGCAGCTGACGCCGATGCCAAAGGTTGCCGGTATCGCGATCAGCCCGATCCAGTTTCGCCGCACCGCGACTTCGGCAATCACGAAAACGGTGAGCGTCACGGCGGCGATTGTCAGGTCCCAGACCAGCCCGCTGCTGGCGGCGTTGGCATGCCAGGCGTCCATCAGTCCGGCGAGATCCAGACCGTTCGCGCCGAACCATTGCAGGAAATAATACATCGGATGCACCGCGCCCCAGACCGCCAGGGCGAGATAGACCTTCCGGAGCGATGACACGAATCAGAACCCCAGGTAGATCGACATCGGCCCCTGGTGAACGCCGAGCGCGCCATAGGTGTGCATCCCGCCGGAACCGACCCCGATACCGACATTCATCGAAGGCTGCACCGGCTCGCCATCGACTCCGCATCCCGCGAGAAAGACGGCCAGTACAACCACGATCTTCTTCATGCCCGAAATCCCGATCTGCTACACATCTTCACGGCAGAACCTGATGATAGCCCGAAACGGCCGCCGGGTCGACCGCGTTGCGCATGGACAGGGACACGCCCATCCGAACATCTCCGGAGACCCCGACGCCACCGATCGTAGAGGTTGGCTCGGGTCGCCGTGACGGCGTATCGACCGGATCGCAGGCGCTCAGCGCCATCAATCCGGCACAGATCAGCAGCGGCCGGATCACAGCGCCTGCCTCCAGCGGGCGATCTGTTCGCGAACCCGCGCCGGGGCCGTGCCGCCATAGGACATGCGTGAATTGACCGAATTCTCCACGCCCAGCACATCGAAGACACCGGCGGTGATGTCCGGATGCACCGACTGCATGTCCGCAAGCGTCAGGTCGGGCAGGTCGCACCCGCGCGCCTCGGCCTTGGCGACCAGAGATCCGGTGACGTGATGGGCGTCACGGAACGGAAGCCCGAGCACCCGAACGAGCCAGTCGGCCAGGTCGGTCGCCGTCGAGAACCCGGACCCGGCGGCGGCGGCGAGACTGTCGCGGTTCGCGGTCATGTCGCGCACCATGCCTTCCATCGCAGCCAGCGCCAGCATCCAGTTGTCGGCGGCGTCGAAGACCTGTTCCTTGTCTTCCTGCATATCCTTGGAATAGGCCAGCGGCAGTCCCTTCATCACCATCATCAGCGCGGTATTCGCACCGAAGATGCGTCCGACCTTTGCGCGGATCAGCTCGGCCGCATCCGGGTTCTTCTTTTGCGGCATGATCGAGGAGCCGGTCGAAAACCGGTCGCTCAGCGTGACAAACCGAAACTGCGCCGAGGACCAGATCACCAGTTCTTCGGCGAAGCGCGACAGGTGGATCGCGCAGATGCTGGCCACGCCCAGGAACTCCAGCGCGAAATCCCTGTCGCTGACGGCATCCAGCGAATTGGCGGCGGGACGGTCGAACCCGAGCGCGGTTGCGGTCATTTCGCGGTCGATCGGAAAACTTGTTCCCGCCAGCGCCGCCGCGCCCAGAGGCGATTCGTTCATCCGCACCCGCGCGTCCCGCACCCGGCTGAGGTCGCGCCCGAACATTTCCACATAGGCCATCATGTGGTGGCCCCAGGTCACGGGCTGCGCGGTCTGCAAATGGGTGAACCCCGGCATGACCCAGCCGGCGCCCGCCTCGGCCTGCCCCAACAGCGCCCGAATCAGCGCGATCAACCCGGTCTCCGCCGCATCCAGCTGGTCGCGCACCCACAGCTTGAAATCGGTCGCCACCTGGTCATTGCGGCTGCGTCCGGTGTGCAACCGGCCTGCCGGTTCTCCAACGATCTCCTTCAGCCGCGCCTCGACATTCATGTGGATGTCTTCGAGCGCGGTGGAAAACGCGAAAGTCCCGGTTTCGATCTCTGACAAAACAGTGAGCAGGCCTTTTCCAATCGCCTCGGCATCGCTATCGGTTATCACACCCGTCGCGGCGAGCATCGCCGCATGGGCGCGCGACCCGGCGATATCCTGTGCCGCCATCCGCCGATCGAACCCGATCGAGGCATTGATCGCCTCCATGATCGCGTCCGGACCGGCGGAGAACCGGCCACCCCACATCTGGTTCGAGGTCGTATCTGTCATATGGAAAACCCTTCGGAGGGGACATGAGAAATCTGTTGCTCGCGTTCGTTTATACGGCCCTCGCGATGGGTGCAAACATTGCCGCCGCAGATATCGCCGAATGGGAAGCGCTGCGCGACGGCGACATGAAGAAGCTGGTGTTTCACGACACGCCCGAACCGGCAAGCACCGCCGAATTCGATCTGGAAGACGGGGCCGGAACCGGCACGCTTGCCGACTATCGTGGCAAATACGTGCTTTTGAACTTCTGGGCGACCTGGTGCGCGCCCTGCCGCAAGGAAATGCCGATGCTGTCAGAGCTTCAGGCGGAATTCGGCGGCGACGATTTCCAGGTGGTGACCTTGGCCACCGGGCGTAATTCGCCGGTCGGCATCCAGAAGTTCTTTGACGAGATCGGTGTCGACAATCTCCCCCGCCATCAGGATCCGAAACAGGCGGTCGCCCGCGACATGGCCGTGCTGGGGCTGCCGATCACCGTGATCCTGAACCCGGACGGGGCGGAAATCGCCCGTCTTCGCGGCGATGCCGACTGGAATTCCGACAGCGCAAGGGCGATCCTGGCGGCGATACTCACGCCATAGGCCCGGCGCCCCCTTCCCCGCGGTTCAGGTCGATACGCCCAGTTTCGCGACCTCCGCATGGCGCGGACAGGTCACAAGATGATCATTGACCATCCCGACCGCCTGCATGAACGCGTAGACGATCGTGGGGCCACAGAAACGGAACCCCGCCTTCTTGAGATCGCGGGAGATTTGCTGTGACAGCGGCGTGAAGGCCGGAACCTCCGACATGTCCCGCCACCGGTTCTGGATCGGCTTGCCCCCGACATAGTCCCACAGGAACCTGTCAAAGCCCTTGTCGCGCTCCAGCCTCTGCCAGGCCTGCGCATTTCCGATCGTGGCTTCGATCTTGCCGCGATGACGGACGATGCCCGGATCCTGCAACAGGCGCCGAACCTCCGGTTCCGACCAGGTGGCGATCACGTCCGGATCGAACCCGCTGAACGCAGACCGGAAATTGTCGCGCTTCTTTAAGATCGTGATCCAGCTCAGACCGGCCTGAAACCCGTCAAGCACCAGCTTTTCCCACAGCGCGCGGCTGTCGTATTCCGGCACCCCCCAGTCCGTGTCGTGATAGTCCACGTAAATCTGTTCGGACCCGGCCCAGCCACAACGCTCCACTTGTGCCTCCTTCCGCATGATACCGATTTCGATCAAACCCGAACCGATTTCGAAAGTTAAGTCCGGATTTACGCATGCCTGCCAATCTGGACGGACCGCGATTCCTTCGGGATCGGCGGAATCGGATTTCTTGCTCCTGCGGGGACCACATGCTGACACGTCGAAAAATGCAGGCCGATATGCCGGAGGGCGGACAAAGCCCGCTCGACTCCGCCGTCGCCGGCCGCGACGACGACACCCTGGACATGGTGACGCAAGCGGTCCGCCATCGCCAGACGATGCTCGCCTATCAACCGGTGATGCAGGCCCAGCCTCCGCACCGGACCGCGTTCCACGAAGGGCTGATCCGCGTTCTGGACGGCACCGGCCGGGTGATCCCGGCCCGCAATTTCATGCACCTGGTCGAAAAGACGGAACTTGGCCGCGAGATCGACTGCCTGACGCTTGAAATGGCCATGAAGACGCTGACCGCGAATCCGTCGGTCCGCCTGTCGGTGAACATGTCGGCGCGCTCCATCGGCTATCAGCGCTGGATGCGCATTCTCGACCGGCACCTCAAGAAGGATGAAACCCTGGGCGAACGGCTGCTGCTGGAAATCTCCGAAACATCGGCGATGACGGTTCCGGAACTGACCATCGATTTCATGGACCGGCTGCAGGACCGCAACATCAGCTTCGCCCTGGACGATTTCGGCGGTGGGATGACCTCGTTCAGATATCTCAAGGAATTCTTCTTTGACGCGGTCAAGATCGACGGCCAGTTCATTCGCGGAATCCACGCGAACAGCGACAACCAGGTCGTGGCGCGGGCGCTGGTGTCCGTTGCCAAACAGTTCGACATGCTGGTCGTCGCGCCGTCCGTCGAATCGGTGAAGGATGCGGAATTCCTCGTCTCCATCGGCGTGGACTGCCTGCAGGGCTATCTCTTCGGCGCTCCGACCGTACGGCCACCCTGGATTCCTCAGGCCGACGACCGCGCTGCCGGCTAGCCCCGGAACCATCATGCTCTACCTGCCCCTGCATCCGGTGCTCGGCGCATCCGGTTGCGCCGCCTGCATCGCATGAGACACACTGTCCGTTGCTGCAATTGCGACAATCCGCTATGTCCAAGCCCGCAAGGAGGGGATTCCCGGACCGATGCCATCCTGCGGGAAGGACCGGCCCGACGCACTCCCCGACATTAATGCTGGCAAAGGATTCACAGAATGACAAACGTAGTAATTGCATCAGCAGCGCGGACCGGTGTCGGCAGTTTTGGCGGTTCTTTCGCCAATACGCCGGCGCATGATCTTGGCGCGGCCGTTCTCGAAGCCGTGGTGGAACGCGCGGGTATCGAAAAATCCGAAGTCAGCGAGACCATTCTCGGTCAGGTCCTGACGGCCGCGCAGGGACAGAACCCGGCCCGCCAGGCCCATATCAACGCCGGCCTTCCGCAGGAAAGCGCAGCTTGGGGCATCAACCAGGTTTGCGGATCGGGCCTTCGCGCCGTCGCGCTCGGCGCACAGCATATCGCGCTGGGGGACGCCGACATCGTCATCGCCGGCGGACAGGAGAACATGACCCTCTCGCCCCATGCCGCAAACCTGCGCGCCGGGCACAAGATGGGCGACATGAAATACATCGACACGATGATCCGCGACGGTCTCTGGGACGCCTTCAACGGCTACCACATGGGCCAGACAGCCGAAAACGTGGCCGAGAAATGGCAGATCTCGCGCGAACAGCAGGACGAATTCGCCGTCGCCAGCCAGAACAAGGCCGAAGCCGCGCAGAAGGCCGGCAAGTTCGCGGATGAAATCGTGCCCTTCATCATCAAGACCCGCAAGGGCGACGTCGTGATGGACAAGGATGAATACATCCGTCACGGCGCCACCATGGAAGCCATGGCAAAGCTGCGCCCCGCCTTCACCAAGGACGGGTCGGTCACGGCCGCCAACGCATCGGGCCTGAACGACGGCGCGGCGGCGACGCTGCTGATGTCCGCCGGGAACGCCGAGAAGCGCGGCATCGAACCGCTCGCGCGCATCGCCTCCTACGCGACAGCCGGCCTGGACCCGTCGATCATGGGCGTCGGACCGATCTACGCGTCGCGCAAGGCGCTGGAAAAGGCCGGCTGGAAGGCCGAAGACCTCGACCTGGTCGAAGCCAACGAAGCCTTTGCCGCCCAGGCCTGCGCGGTGAACAAGGACATGGGCTGGGATCCGGCCATCGTCAACGTCAACGGCGGCGCCATCGCCATCGGCCACCCGATCGGTGCCTCGGGCGCGCGCGTGTTGAACACCCTGCTGTTCGAGATGAAGCGCCGCGATGCCAAGAAAGGTCTCGCCACCCTGTGCATCGGTGGCGGTATGGGTGTTGCCCTCTGCGTCGAACGCGACTAAACGGAATCGGGTGCGCAAGATAATTGCGCACCCGACACAATTTCCTGCAACTAAGTTGCCCAAGCACCAATTGGAGACCAGAATGTCCCGAACAGCTCTTGTAACCGGAGGCAGCCGCGGGATCGGCGCCGCCATTTCCAAAGCCCTGAAAGCCGCCGGCTATTCCGTCGCCGCAACCTATGCCGGCAATGACGAAGCCGCCGCGGCCTTTACCGAGGAAACCGGCATCAAGACCTACAAATGGAACGTGGCCGATTACGACGAGAGCAAGGCCGGCATCGCCAAGGTCGAAGCCGATCTCGGCCCGATCGACGTGGTCGTCGCCAATGCGGGCATCACCAAGGATGCGCCGTTCCACAAGATGACCCCGGAACAGTGGCACCAGGTCATCGATACCAACCTGACCGGCGTTTTCAACACCGTCCACCCGGTCTGGCCCGGCATGCGCGAACGCAAGTTCGGACGCGTGATCGTCATCAGTTCCGTCAACGGACAGAAAGGCCAGTTCGCGCAGGTCAACTATGCCGCCACGAAAGCCGGCGATCTCGGGATCGTGAAATCGCTCGCGCAGGAAGGCGCCCGCGCCGGCATCACGGCCAATGCGGTCTGTCCGGGTTATATCGCGACCGAGATGGTGATGGCGGTGCCGGAAAAGGTGCGCGAAAGCATCATTGCGCAGATCCCGGCCGGGCGTCTGGGCGAACCCGAAGAGATTGCCCGTTGCGTGGTCTTCCTGGCCTCCGACGAGGCCAGCTTCGTCAACGGATCCACGATCAGCGCGAACGGCGCGCAGTTCTTCAGCTGATCCGAAAAGTCACGCGGAAACCTGAAAAGGGCCGGTCGTCAAGACCGGTCCTTTTTGGTGCTTCGTGTTCCGATCAGGTCCGCTTGCGCAGCGAAAACAGCCAGTTCCACGCATCCTTGATCGCGCGGGACCTTTCTTCATGCGCGACCTGAAAGGTGCGACGGGTGTCAGGGTTGGTCGTGCATTCCAGCATCCTAGTCTCCTTCGTATTCAGCAATTCTGTTCTGACACCGAATATGCGCCCTTGGAAAATTACTGACAAACGAGACTTTTCACGCCTTCGGATAAGTATTACTTGAGTGACCATGACAGACAGGCTGCCACCTCTGACCGCCCTTCGGGCATTCGATGCTGCCGCGAGGCACATGTCCTTTGCCCGCGCGGCGGCGGAATTGAACGTGACGCCGGCGGCCCTGTCCTTTCAGATCAAGTCGCTTGAGGAGCACCTAGGCCAGCCGTTGTTTCACCGGCTGAACCGGTCCGTCGAACTGACCGAAGCGGGCCGGGTTCTAGCCCCCGGTGCGGCGGAGGGGTTTCAGACGCTGAGCGCCGCGTGGCGGGCGGCTAGGCGGTTGCAGGACGACAAGACCCTCACAGTCACGGCGGGGCCTGCTTTCACGGCGAAATGGCTGGCGCCCCGTCTCTATGAATTCGCCCAGGCGAACCCGGACATCGAACTGCGGTTTTCCGCCAGCCTCAGGATGATGGATTTCGACCGGGACGAGGTCGATGTCGCAATCCGTTTCGGATACGGCCCCGACCCGGACTTGTTTGCCCTGCCTCTGGCCTTTGAATGGCTGACGCCGGTCCTGACCCCGCAACTGGCGGCGCAATACCCGACCGCGGAGGATCTGCGACACGCGCCGATCCTGTTCGATACATCGGTCGATCACCTGCTGCGACCGCCCTGCGACTGGGAGACCTGGTTTCGCGCTGCGGGAATCGACTTCAACCCGACGCATGGCGCGCGTTTTTCACAGGCCGATCATGCTGTCGATGCGGCCCTGGCGGGCGTCGGCGTCGTTCTGGGAAGACGTGCGCTGGTGGTGAAGGATCTACACGAGGGACGCCTCGTCGCGCCCTACGGGATTGCCCTCAGAACCAAGGCTCATTTCAGGTTTCTTTGCCCCAAGGGCGCAGAAGACCGCCCGCAGATACGCGCGTTCCGCGACTGGATGCTGCGCGAGATCGAAAAGACGGCCTCGGTTTCCGAAAGCCTGACGATCATCCCGGTCGAAGACGTTCTGCCCAAGGCGGCTCTCGACAGCCCTACGCCCCGGCAACGACCGGAATGATCCTCAAAACCCTTCGGAATGTTTGGTCGGAATTTCGGGTGGAGTGACGGCCCGAAAGAGCCCCGATCAGGCGGATAGCCGCTCGATTTCCTCTTTCAGCTTCAACTTCCGCTTCTTGAGTTCAGCCAGATGCAAGCCGTCCACACCCGGCGCACGCTGGGCTTGCTCGACCTCGAAACTCAGGTGTTCGTGCTTCTTCTTCAGTTCAATCAGGTGCGAGCTCAGGCTCATGGCAGTCCTCCTCTGAATAAGTTGCACATGAAGTTGAGCATATTCTTTGCTCCCTGTCACGTGACATTCACAATCCTCTGATAGCAGATCGCCGGCTCGTGAAATGGCCCTGGCGCGGCGTCAATGCCGCCCCCAGGCCAGAGGCGCGGCATCGCGCAGAACTGCCGCAACAGAAGCCGTGTAGCTGTCCCGATCGGCGGTGTGCCGCGCGCCCTCATGCAGGATGCAGGGGGCATGCAACCGGAACGCAGCCCGCCCGCCCTTGCGGGCGCGCAGAATCACCAGATCCGGCGCACGTCCCGGTCGCGCCGAAAGGGGTAGAACTTCGACCGACCCGAGGCTGTCTTTGCAGGCCAAAAGCAGATCGGGCAGGCGGTCGGTTCGTTGAATCATGTGCAGGTAGCCCTTCGGGGCCAGCCTGCGGGCCGCGACGGAAACCCAGTCGGCAAGGGGCGTGGCGGATTCCCCCAAGGCCAGGCGGCGCCCCGTGTCCCGCGCCGAAGAATGGGATGCAGGTCGAAAATAGGGCGGGTTCGCAAGCACATGGTCGAATGCCATCTGGCGCAATCCCGCCGGGAGCGCGGTCAGGTCGGCCGTCACGATATGGGCGCTGATTTCGTTGATCTCTGCATTGCGCCGCGCGAGTTCGGCATAGGCCGGCTGAAACTCGACGCCCCAAAGCGTCAACCCCGGCATGCGCGCCGCGAGACAGAACAGGGCCGCCCCCGCCCCGCACCCCAGGTCCAGGACCGATTGACCGGCCCTGGCAGGCGCGCTCGCCGCAAGCAGCACGGGATCGATACCCGCCCGGTAGCCGTGCCTTGGCTGCAACAGATGAAGCCGTCCGCCCAGAAAAGCGTCCCGCGTCAGCTCACTGTCGGCGAAAAGGCTCATTGCCCCAAGGGTATGTCATTGTCCCGCATGACGCGGACCGCGCGGTCATAATCGTCGCAGCGCACCATCATCCGGCGCGGAAAGATTCCGATGCCGCCTTCGAGGATGCTCATGTTTACGTCCATCTGAAAGCAGTCTATATCCTCGCCCTGTAAAAGAGCGGATGCGAAAGCCATGATGGTCGGGTCGGTGCTGCGCAAAAGTTCTTTCATATCAGGGGATGTAAGGGCAAGGTTCCGCGGATGTCGAGCCTTGTTTCAGGGGTGAAATGGATACGGGTATCGTGACAAAACCGCATGATGCGCTGGCGAACACGCTCTCGGAAGAGATGACGGCGGTCAATGACCTGATCCGGCGGCGCATGGCGTCCAAACACGCGCCGCGCATTCCCGAAGTGACGGCCCACCTGGTCGAGGCCGGCGGCAAGCGCCTGCGGCCGATGCTGACGCTCGCGGCGGCGCGGTTGTGCGGATACTCCGGGCCATTTCACATCCATCTTGCCGCCACGGTGGAGTTCATCCACACCGCGACCCTGCTGCATGACGACGTGGTGGATGAAAGCGGCCAGCGCCGGGGGCGCCCGACCGCCAATCTCCTGTGGGACAACAAATCCAGTGTCCTGGTCGGGGATTACCTGTTCGCCCGCAGTTTTCAATTGATGGTCGAAACCGGATCCCTGCGGGTTCTGGACATCCTCGCCAACGCCGCCGCCACCATTGCCGAAGGCGAAGTGTTGCAACTGACCGCCTCGCAGAACCTTGCGACCGATGAAGCCGTCTACCTGCAAGTGGTGCGCGGCAAGACAGCGGCATTGTTTTCGGCGGCGACCGAAGTCGGCGGTGTGATCGCCGGCGCGCCGCAAGCCCAGGTGCAGGCGCTGTTTAACTATGGCGATGCGCTCGGGATCGCGTTCCAGATCGCCGATGACCTTCTCGACTACACCGGCGATGCTTCCGCGACGGGCAAGAATGTCGGCGACGATTTCCGCGAGCGCAAGCTCACCCTGCCGGTGATCAAGGCGGTGGCACAGGCGACGCCGGAGGAACTGTCGTTCTGGAAACGCACGATCGAGGACGGTCGGCAAACGCCCGGAGATCTGGAAACGGCGCTGGCGATCATGGCGAAATACGGCACATTGGACGCGACCCGCGCCGATGCATTGGACTGGGCCGAAAAGGCGCGCCTCGCGCTCGCGAAACTGCCGCAGGACCCCATTCGCGACATGCTCGAAGACCTGACCGACTACGTGGTGTCCCGCCTGTCCTGAGGAGCGGTTCGCGCAATTTCGGGGTCCGGGCTGGCAATGCCCCTTCCGGGGTTGAGCGTCGTCCTTGCAACCCACCAGCCAACACAGGTACGTTTCAGTCTGTCCGCCGTCTTTTGCGCCGCTTCGGCGCTGTCAAACAGCCCGAAACAGGTCGCCCCGGACCCGCTCATCCGCGACAGCAGCGCCCCCTCTCCGTCCAGCGCCTTCAGAACCTCGGCGATGACGGGTGCCTGCAGGATCGCGGGCGGTTGCAGATCGTTGCGCTGACGACGCAGCCAGCCGATCGTGTCACCAAAGGACGACCCGGTCGTGAACGGCGGCATGGGGGGATTTCCCTTTGCCGTCAACGCGCGAAACACCTCGCCCGTAGGCACCGCAACACCGGGGTTCACCAAGACCGCGGGCAGAGGCGGGATATCATTCACCCGTTGCAACCGATCCCCGATCCCCGACACCCGGACCGCGCCCGGCTCCAGGCACATGGGCACGTCCGCGCCCAGCGACAGTGCTTCGGCGAGCGAGAGCGCAGCAACGCCATGGCTGCGCCTCACCGCGCGCAGCAGCGCGGCGGCGTCGGACGACCCACCGCCGATACCGGCGGCCGAAGGCAGGTTCTTTTCAAGCAGGATGTCGGCGGTTGCGACATTCACCGCTGCCGCCGCGCGCAGCACAAGATTGCCATGATCGACCGGAACACCGGCGCAAAAGGGACCGGTGATGCGCAGCCGCAGCGCCTCGGATGGGGAAACCGTGATCCAGTCGCCGACATCGGCGAAGACCACGAGACTGTCGAGCATGTGATACCCGTCGCCTCTCTGGCCGGTCACATGGAGGGTAAGGTTAATCTTGGCGGGCGCGAATTCCCGGACGGCGCCTCGGACTTGGGCGTCAGCCGCCGTCATTGACCACCTTCAGCGGGTCGGATCCTTCCTGCGCCAGCACCTCGTCCAGCCCGATCTCGAGCTTGCGGCGAATTCGCTCCGGGTCGGCTTCGCCATCCGTGTCCTCCGGGTCGATGAAAGACAGCGCCCGCTTCCACTGGAATTCCGCCTCGCGGTAGCGACCGACGGCCCAGTAGACATCGCCCAGGTGGTCATTGACGACCGGATCGACCGGCATCAGTTCGACCGCCGTTTCCATGTGATCGACGGCTTCTTCATAGCGGCCGAGCCGATAGAGGACCCAGCCGAGGCTGTCCACGATATAGCCGCTGTCCGGCCGCGCCGCCACGGCGCGTTCGATCATGTCCAGAGCCTCGTCCAGCTTTTCGCGGCGCTCGACCAGCGAATATCCAAGATAGTTCAGGACCTGCGGCTGTTCCGGATTGATCTCCAGCGCGGCGCGGAAATCGGCTTCGGCCTGGTCCCATTGTTTCAGCCGTTCATGGCTGATCCCGCGGGCATAGAGGAGGAACCATCGGGCATTGGCCTCTTCGTCGGAATATTCCAGCGCCCTGTCATAGGCGGCGACCGCCGCGGGATAGTTTTCCTGCTGGCGTTGCAGGTCGCCGAGTGCGGAGTAGACCGGCGCCAGCGTCGGCTGAACCTGCGCCAGTTGCTCCAGGACCTCGATCGCCGCATCCGGTTTCGCCGCCCGCCGCAGGGCTTCGGCGCGGCCCATCTCTGCGGCATGATATTCCGGGCTGGACTTGGGTATCTTCTTGTAGGTTTCGACGGCGAGTTCGTCCTGCCCCAGCGCATCCAGCAATTGCGCGCTCAGCAGCAGGGCCTCGACATGATCCGGACGCAGGTAGGTGGCGACGCGCACATAGACCAGCGCGTAATTGTCCGCGGTTTCGCCGGTCAGGGCTTGACCGATGGTATAGAAAACCTCGGCGATCCCGTCATGCGGCGACGTGACCTGATCGAAGGACAGTTTTTCGCCCGCCGCGAGGCGGTCGGCCATGTCCTGCAAACCGGGGTCCAGCCGTTCCCCGAAGACATCGGTCAGAAAGGCCAGCGCATCGTCGTTGCGTTCCAGCTGCGACAGGATCTGGACCCGGGCCGTCGCAGCCCCGCGCGACATCGCGGAGAGGCCGCTGTCTTCGTCGGCAAAGATCGCCTCGGCCCCTTCGAAGTCACCGACCGACGCCAGCGCCAGCGCCTTGTGGTAGAGCGCAAAGCTGCGCAGCCCGTTTTCTTCGGCCACTTTTTCGAACTGTTCCAGCGCCTGCGCCACCGATCCGGCGCCCATATGCGCCCAGCCGATCACCAGGCCGTCGACCAGCGGGCCGATGCCTTTGGTCTGCGGATCGCGCGCCAGAAGTTCGTCATACTTGTCACTGGCAACCAGGTTCGCCACCACGACCATATGCGCGACCTGGCTGCGCAGGCCGAGTTCTTCCATGTATTCGGCCACCGGCAAGGCGCGATCGACCTGGCCGACCGCCAGTTGCGCCAGGACGACATTTTCCATCAGGACAGGATTGTCCCGATCCCGTGCCAAGGCGCGCGAATAATATTCGGCGGCTGCCTCGAAGTTATTGTCGTTGATCGCCTGGCGACCGGCAAGATACGATCCGGCCGAGGTGTCGGCTGCCCAGACGAAAGGGGCCGCGAAGGACAATGAAACGGCAATAAGAACCGCGTTGCGCAAAGATGAAAGACCCAAGGAACCTGCCTCGCCGTTTGCTGTGACGGGGAAACTAGGCTCTCCGGAGAGGGGAGGCAATGGCGCAGCGTGTTTTGCTGCGCCTTTCCGTTCGTTTTCGCCTACATATTGGGATAATTCGGGCCGTCCCCGCCCTGCGGTGTGACCCAGGTGATGTTCTGGCTGGGGTCCTTGATGTCGCAGGTCTTGCAGTGCACGCAGTTCTGGAAATTGATCACGAAGCGCGCGTCCTTGCCATCCTCCTGCACGAACTCGTAGACGCCGGCCGGGCAGTAGCGCGCCGAGGGGCCTGCGAACTTGGGCAGGTTCACCTCGACCGGCACATCCGGGTCGGTCAGGCGCAGGTGGCAGGGCTGGCTTTCCTCGTGATTGGTGAAGGAAAACGCGACGTTGGTCAGGCGGTCGAACGACAGGGTGCCATCGGGCTTGGGATAATCGATCGGCGCATGCTTGCTCGCCTCTTCCGTCGCCTCTGCGTCCGTCTTGCCATGTCCCATCGTGCCGAACAGCGAAAAGCCCAGCGTATTGGTCCACATGTCGAACCCGCCAAGGGCAAGCGACGGAAGCAGACCCCATTTCGACCACATCGGCTTGACGTTGCGGACCTTCTTCAGGTCCTGGCCGATGGCGCCGCCCCTCACCTCGTCCTCATAGGCCGTCAGTTCGTCGGCGCCGCGCCCGTCCTGAATGGCGGCAAAGGCCGCTTCGGCCGCCGCCTTGCCCGACAGCATCGCATTGTGGTTGCCCTTGATGCGCGGCACGTTGACCATCCCCACCGAACAGCCGAGCAACGCGACACCGGGCGCAACCATCTTTGGCATCGACTGATAGCCGCCCTCGGAGATCGCCCGCGCCCCATAGGCCACGCGCTTGCCGCCCTTCAGCAGGTCCGCCACCATCGGGTGATGCTTGAACCGCTGGAATTCCATGTAGGGGAAGAGATGCGGGTTCTTGTAGTTCAGGTGCACGACGAAACCGACGTAGACCTGGTTGTTTTCCAGATGGTAGATGAACGACCCGCCCCCGGCATTGCCGCCCAGCGGCCAGCCCATGGTGTGGGTGACAGTGCCTTCCCGATGCTTGGCCGGGTCGATTTCCCAGATTTCCTTCATGCCGATGCCGAATTTCTGCGGCTCGTGACCCTGGCTCAGGTCGTATTTCGCGATCACTTCCTTTGAGAGCGATCCGCGCACGCCTTCGGACAGGAAGACATACTTGCCGTGCAGTTCCATCCCCGGCTCGGTGTTGGGGCCGTAGGAACCGTCCGGCTCCAGCCCGAAGACGCCCGCCACGACGCCCTTGACCTCGCCCTTGTCGCCATAGACCAGTTCGGAACAGGACATGCCGGGGAAAATTTCCACGCCCAATGCCTCGGCCTGCTCGGCCATCCAGCGGCAGACATTGCCCATGCTGACGATGTAGTTGCCGTGGTTGTTCATCAGGGGCGGCATCGGCCAGTTCGGCACCCGCAGCTTGCCCGCCTCGCCGAGCATGTAGAAATTGTCTTCTTTCACCGGCACGTTCAGCGGCGCGCCCTTTTCCTTCCAGTCGGGGATCAGCGCATCCAGCCCGCAGGGGTCGAGCACCGCGCCGGACAGGATATGAGCGCCGACCTCGCTGCCCTTTTCCAGAACGACGACATTCAGATCCGCATCCAGCTGTTTCAGACGGATCGCCGCGGACAGACCGGCCGGACCTGCCCCGACGATCACAACATCGTATTCCATCGCTTCGCGTTCGATTTCGGCCATCCCGGCGCTCCTTGGCTAGATCCCAGCAACCCTCGCAGGCGCAAAACTGTTTCGCGGCTGATACCGTTTGGCGGGGCCAAGCGTCAATCAAAACACCGCGTCAGATGGTCGTTCGGATGATGAAAATGCGCTCTGAAAAGCCGCGCGGGCGGCGAAATTGCCGCCCGTGCGCCGTGTTCAAACCGTGGGACCCAGAGGCAGGGCGCGCATGCGCTGCCCCGTCGCCACGAACAGGCCGTTCGCGATCGCCGGGGAGACCGGCGGCACGCCAGGTTCTCCGACTCCCGTGGAATGGACGCTGAACGGATGCGGCACGATATGCGTGACCACGTTTCCGGGGAAATTGTCGGAGCGCACCACGTCATAGTCGTTGTAGTTGCTCTGCATGACGGCACCGTTCTCGAAGGTGATCGACGAATGCAGCGCCACGGTCATTCCCATCACCGACGCCCCTTCGATCTGGCTCCGGATGCGTTCCGGGTTCGCAGCGAAACCGCAGTCGATCGCCATGTGCATTTCGGGCACCGTGATTCGGCCGTCGACAACCTTCACATGGGCGGCGCAGGCGACGTAGGACACGAAACTTCGATGCACGGCAAGCCCGATGCCTTCGCCCTCGGGTAGCTCCTTGCCGAAACCGATCCCGTCCGCCGCCACGGTCAGCACATGCGCCAGACGCCCCGTGTCGATCGGGAATTCGTCATAGACCTCACCGTAATCCCAGAAATTCTCCGGATAGCCTTCGGCGACCGGGTCCACCTTGCGCGGCGCCCCTATCAACTCCAGCCACATTTCGCGCTGGTCCTTGCCAAGGTCCGCCGCAAGCTCGCCGACGAAGGATCCGATGGCAAAGGCGCGCGGCAGGTTGGACACGGCCCGGAACCAGCCGATCCGCGTATGCGCAAAGGCCTCGCCGTTCTCGACGCTCACGTTCGGGATGGCAAAGGGCATGTCCACATGCCCCATGCCGTTCTCGATGAAGAACTGGTGCCCGCCGTCCGGCGCGAAGGTGGTCACGATGGACGGCGCGACGGAATTGTGCCGCCATCCCGTGACCTTGCCCGCGTCATCCAGCGCGACCTCGATCCGCTCCGCCGACGTGGTGTGGTAGAAACTGTGGCGCACGTCGTCTTCGCGGGTCCATTGCATGCGGACCGGCGCGCCCACCTCGCGGCTGAGCAGCGCGGCCTCGGTCACGTAGTCCGCCTTGGATTTCCGGCCGAACCCGCCGCCCAGAAGCGTCACGTTGACCCGCACCTTTTCCGGTTCCAGACCCAGCGCCACGGCGGTATCGACCCGCGCCGCATAGGGGCTTTGAACCGGGGCCCAGATTTCCAGGCCCTCCGCAGTATAGCTGGCCAGCGCCACCGGCGGTTCCATCGGGATATGCGCCATGTGATCCTGCGTATAGGTCTGCCCGAACACACGCGCGGCGCCCGCGAAGGCCGCATCCGGGTCGCCCTGCTTGCGCAGGACCTGGCCCGGTTGCTCTGCCGTGGCTTTCATTTCTTCCATGAACGGGCCGGAATTGTAGCCCGCATGCGGGCCATCGTCCCATTCGATCGTCAGCTTGTCCCGCGCCTGCATCGCGGCCCAGGTGCTGTCGGCAACCACGGCCACGCCGCCCAGCGGGGCGAATTTCGCCGGGGGAATCGAATGCGGCAGCTCATAGACACCGACGACTCCCGGCATTGCCAGCGTCTCGGTCGCATCAAAGGACACGACCTTGCCGCCGACCACCGGCGGACGCACGGCAACGGCATACTTCATGCCGGGCAGGGTCACATCCGCACCGTAGACAGCCTTGCCGGTGGTGATGTCGTGGATATCGTAGATCTGCACCTCGCCCTTGCCGATGTAGCGGAACTGGTCCTCCGATTTGTAGGCAATCTCTTCATGCGTCGGGACCGGCAACGCCATCGCCGCCGCCGCCAGTTCTCCGAATCCCAGCGTTCTGTCACCGTTCCGGGCCATGTGGTTTTCGACCACCACATCGCCCGCATCGACGCCCCATTCCTGCGCTGCGGCGGCCTGCATCATGTGCCGGACCGAACCGCCGATCTTGCGCGCGGCCTGGATATGATGGCGCAGGCTGCGCGAGCCGTCGGTATCCTGGTTGCCGTATTTCGGCTCGTCGCCTTCGGCCTGAACGATGCGGACACGTCCCCAGTCGGCTTCCATCTCGTCCGCCATGATCATCGGCAGCGACGTCCGGCTGCCGGTGCCCATCTCGGAACGATGCGCAACCAGCGTCACCGTGCCGTCAGCGTCGATACTGACGAACACGAGCGGATCGTCACGCAGACCATGCGGCATCTGTTCGCCGCCGGTCGGCCATTTCGGAAAGGCATCGCCGCGTGTCGCGTAGACACCCAACGCAAGGGCATCAGCGGGTCCGCCTCCACTTCGATCTCGGCGCCATTCACTGTCAATAGTGTCATCTTCCTCTCCCTGTTCTTGTGAATAGTCTTGGCAGTATGTCTTGGTTGTCATGGGCGCGCCTGCGATGTCGGCGCCGGTTCCGCCAAGGAGACTAGCACAGACTGGCGATTCCCCCAAAAAACCGTTGCCCGACACCACGGCGCGCCAGGATCATGGCGGAGATCCGGAACGACGCCAAGAATGCCGCGGTTCAGACTGCCGATCATGCGGTCCCCGAAACTGCCGGACGGTTCGATCGCGATGATCGCCACGGACTGAAACGCGGGAGCCGGCATTCCGCTCAGGCCGAATACCGCCACCCGGTTCTTGCACTGCCCCTTGCAATCCGGCGCGGGTTTGGGTCAGGTAAACGCCAAATCATCGGATCGTCCCGGCGCATATCGCGTCGGGGCGACCTGTTTTAGTATGGATGACAAGTCATGGAAAAAATCCCGATGACGCCGGCAGGACACAACGCGCTTGAAAAGGAACTCAAGCAGCTGAAGTCCGTCGAGCGTCCTGCCATCATCAAGGCAATCGCCGAGGCCCGCGAGCATGGCGACCTGTCGGAGAACGCCGAGTATCATTCCGCGCGGGAAAAACAGTCTTTCATCGAAGGCCGGATCAAGGAAATCGAAGGTGTGCTGTCGCTGGCCGACGTGATCGATCCCGCCAAGCTGTCCGGCCCGATCAAGTTCGGCGCGACGGTCACGCTGGTGGACGAAGATACCGACGAGGAAAAGACCTGGCAGATCGTCGGCGAATACGAAGCCAACATCGAAAGCGGCCTGCTCAACATCAAGTCGCCGATTGCCCGCGCGCTGATCGGCAAAGAGGAAGGCGACAGCGTCGAAGTGCGCACGCCGGGCGGCGACCGGTCGTATGAGGTCGTCAGCATCGCCTATTCCTGAAAGACCGCCCCATGTCAGGTCCCGAGCCAGGCCACCAGGAAAAGAACCGGACGACATCACTCGGGATCTATGACAGGCCGAGCCTGCAGGCCGTGACGGGCATAGAAATCGCGGCGATCGTCCTCTCTGTCCTGTGGCTCGCCGGATCGTTCCTGTTCTTCGTCATGACCCCCGAAGACGGCGAATCCGGGCAGGGCGGATCGCAGATCGCGACGACCATCCTGACTGTCTTCATGCCCGTGGCCATGATCTGGGTCGCGGCCACCGCCGCACGATCCAACCGCGTGATGCGAGAGGAAAGCCAGCGCTTGCAAACGGCCATCGACAGCATCCGCCAGGCCTATGTCGCCCAGGCGCAACGCGGCATGGGCGGGTCGGACGCTTCCATGGCCCGCAAGCTCGATGAAATCGCCGCCGCCGCGCGCAAGACCGAAACCGCGCTGGCGACCTTCTCGACGCGGCGGGAAACCGGCCCGGCCGGCGTCAGGCCGCCCGCGTCGCATGGCTCCGAGATGCCGGCGGATCAGGGCTTGCTGGCACTCGGCACCCCGGCGGAGGCGCTGTCGCCGCCGCTTCCGACAGACGATTTTATCCGCGCGCTGAATTTTCCGGAGACGGCGGAAGACGAACCGGGGTTCGCCGCGCTGCGCCGCGCCATGCGGGACCGCCGGGCAGCCCAGCTGATTCAGGCCAGCCAGGATGTCCTGACCCTGCTCAGCCAGGACGGTATCTACATGGACGACCTGCGTCCCGACATGGCCCGGCCGGAAATCTGGCGCCAGTTCGCGCAGGGCGCCCGCGGGCGCGCCATTTCGACGCTCGGCGGTGTCCGGGACCGCACGTCGCTGGCCTTGACCGCCGGACGGATGAAACAGGACCCGATCTTTCGTGACGCCGCGCACCATTTCCTGCGCCTGTTCGACCGCAGTTTTGCGGCCTTCGAGACGGGCGCGTCCGATGCCGACATTGCTGCGTTGGGCGAAACACGGACGGCGCGCGCCTTCATGCTTCTGGGGCGGGTTGCCGGCACATTCGACTGACCGCGGCGTCCCTGGCTGGCGCCGTCCACAACCATGCCTGGACAACCGAATGAAAACATTGAAAACAACGATTCTCGGCGGGCTGCTCTTTCTGGCCCCGCTTGTCGTCCTGATCTTCATCCTGTCAAAAGCTTTCGAATTCAGCCGGACCCTGGCGGTTCCCCTGGGACGCGTGTTTCCCATGGATCGCATCGCCGGCGTCGCCCTTTCGGACATCCTCGCCGTGGGCCTGATCCTTTTCGTTTCCTATCTCGCGGGCCTCGTCGCGCGCGGAAAGGTGCTGGCAAAACCGGTGGCGCGGATCGAAAGGGTGCTGATCTCGGTCGTGCCCGGCTATGCGGTCCTGAAAAGCACGCTGGCCGGATTGATGGGCGACACCTCTGTCGAATCGCTGTTGCAGCCGGTCCTGATACGGCTGGACGATGTCCACCAGATCGCTTTCGAGGTCGAACGGCTTGACGACCGGTCGGTGGTTTTTCTGCCGGGTGCGCCGTCGGCCTGGTCGGGGACCTCAGTGATCGTCGATAGCAAACGCGTCACCTACCTGTCCGTGCCGCCGCATCAGGTAACGGGGCTTCTGCGCGTTCTCGGACGCGGCACCGGAAAACTGAGCCTGGACTCGTCGGCAAAACCCGATTGATCGCGGGTTCCGGCGTCCGAATTCCCCTTACTGGGCGGCCATCGGGCGGCGGGCCAGCTGACAGGCGCTCCACAATTCGGCAAGGGCCGACACCAGCCGGTCGATGTCCTCGGCGGAATGAACCGGCGACGGCGTGATACGCAGCCGTTCGGTGCCCTTTGGAACCGTCGGGTAGTTGATCGGCTGAATGTAGATCCCGAACCGGTCCAGAAGCAGATCGGAGATGTATTTGCACTTGACCGGGTCGCCTACCATCACCGGAATGATGTGGCTGGGGTTCTTTATGTGCGGGATTCCGATTTCGTCCAGCCGCGCCCGCAGTTCGGCGACCCTCTGGTGCTGAAGCCGGCGCTCGCTGGCGCTGGCCTTCAGATGCCGGACCGAGGCGGCGGCTCCCGCCGCGACGGCGGGCGGCAATGCGGTCGTGAATATGAACCCGCTGGCGAAACTGCGCACGAAGTCGCACAGGGCGGCGGAGGCGGCGATGTATCCCCCGACGACGCCAAACGCCTTGCCCAGGGTGCCCTCGATGACGGTCAGCCGGTGCATCAGCCCTTCCTGTTCGGCGATCCCGCCGCCACGCGGACCATACATGCCGACGGCATGAACCTCGTCCAGGTAGGTCATCGCCCCATATCGATCCGCCAGATCGCAGATTTCCGCGATCGGAGCGATGTCGCCATCCATCGAATAGACCGATTCAAAGGCGATCAGTTTCGGCGCATCGGCGGGCGCGGCGGCCAGTTTCATTTCCAGGTCAGCCAGGTCGTTGTGTTTCCAGATCACCTTCTGGGCGCGCGAATGGCGGATTCCTTCGATCATGCTGGCGTGGTTCAGGCTGTCGGAGAACACGATGCAGCCGGGAATTTCCGAAGCCAGCGTTCCCAAAGCCGCCCAGTTCGACACGTAGCCCGAAGTGAAAAGCAGAGCGGCTTCCTTGCCGTGCAGATCGGCCAGTTCCTGTTCCAGCAGCACATGGTGATGGGTCGTGCCCGAGATGTTGCGGGTTCCGCCCGCGCCCGCGCCGCACGTGTCCAGCGCGTCGTGCATGGCCGCGAGGACCGCGGGATGCTGGCCCATGCCGAGATAGTCGTTGGAACACCAGACCGTCACGTCGCCGGTTTCCGACTCCTTGAAACGGGTGGCTTTCGGAAAAGCACCGCGCTGCCGCATCAGATCGGTGAAGACACGATAGTTGCCTTCGTCCTTCAGCCGCGCCAACCGCTCCTGAAAATAAGCCTCATACGACATCCGCGACCCTTTCCTGACGTTTGGCATGAGCCTAGTCCGGACCGGACCCGTCCATCCTTGACAATGATCAAGCCATCGCCGAATGCGTCCCCCTGTCGCGATGGGCAAATCCGCTGTTAAGTTTCGCGACGCTCTCGTGTAAACCAGCTCTGGTAGAGGAAATTTCGATGCGCCAGAGAGCTGGGCCACGGGAAAGAGCAGGAACATCATGATTGCAGACCGGGACACGAGCATCGCGCGCAATTCGCTGCTGCTGAAGAGCATGCCCAAGGACGTCGCCGACGCGCTGCTCAAGGGTGCGGTCACGCGGCAGGCCGGCCGGGGAGAAACCCTTTTCCTGCAGGGTGAAATCGCGCAGGTCATCCACGTCGTGCTGGACGGGTGGGTCAAGTTGTACCGCATTTCTCCGAACGGCAACGAAGCGGTGGTGAACGTGTTCACCCGCGGCAGCAGCTTTGGCGAAGCCGTCGCCTTTCGCCATGGCGAATATCCTGTGTCGGCCGAGGCGGTCACGGATTGCACCCTGTTGCAGATCTCCGCCACGACCTTCACCACGATGATGCGCGCTAACCCGGAAATCTGCCTGTCGGTTCTGTCGGCGACGTTTCAGCATCTTCAGGCGCTGGTCGGACAGATCGAACAGATCAAGGCGCAGACCGGGGCGCAGCGGGTGGCGGAATTCCTGCTTGGCCTGTGCAACCAGGAGACGGGCAGTTGCGTCGTGACCCTGCCCTATGACAAGGTCCTGATTGCCGGGCGTCTGGGCATGAAGCCGGAAAGCCTGTCCCGTGCTTTCTCCAAGCTGCGTCCGCACGGGGTCCGCATCGCCAAGAACCACGCGGCGATCGAGAATATCGAACAGTTGCGCACTTATGCCGACGAAGATCCGGCCTCAGCATGGAACAAGGCCCTATGAAAAATCTGGCCGCGGCCCTTGCCGCCATTGACGCCGCCAATGCCCACGATCCGGACAGGTCCGAAGGCGACCCGGCGGCGCAGCTTTACGGTCGGCGGATGACCGAGGAACTGGCGCGGCTGTTTCCCGATGCCTCCGAACCCTTGCAGATCGCCGCGCGCGGGCAGCACATCGAACGCTGGATCCTGAAACGGGCCGACTATCCGCAGGGGCGCGAAGGGTATCTGACCTGGCGGCGGGATCTGGCCCGCCATCACGCGGACCGGGTGGGCGAGATCATGGCCGCCGCCGGCTATGACCAGGACTCCGCCGAGGCGGCGGGCAAGATGATCCGCAAGGAAGGGATCAAGCGCGACCCGGATGTTCAGGCGCTTGAGGACGTGATCTGCTTCGTATTCCTGAAATGGTATTTCGCGCCGTTCTCGACCACGCAGGACCCGGACAAGATGCAGCGAATCGTGGAAAAGACGGCGCGCAAGATGTCCGCGGAAGGGCGCGTACGGGTGTTGAAGGAGTTCGAACTGCCTGACGCGCTGGCCGCCGCGTTCAAAGCATGACCGGAATCAGGTAAAGCCCCAGCAGCAGCGCACAGAACAGCGCCAGCGACACTCCGAAGCCCCGCGCCCAGAAGGGCGCCTGCGCAAGCCCGAGGTAGCGCCCCAGGATCACCCGCGCCTTCAGCCAGGCCAGGGTCAGGATCGCGGCCCCGGCCAGGGCCTGCCAGTGCGCCGGAATCGGCCAGACCGCAATCAGCGTCGAGACAAAGCTGAAGACGAGCAGGGCCAGCCAGCCGGTTATCAGGGCTTGTGTCGTCATCGCAGCAGGTAGATCACAGGAAACAGCAGCACCCAGACCAGGTCGACCATGTGCCAGAACGCGGTGCCGACTTCGATGTTGCGCGGCGCATTGCGCCAGCCGACCAGCAGCAGGATCACGATACCCGCCACCACATGGGCGGCATGAAAACCGGTCAGCAGGTAGTAGAACGTGAAGAACGGATGGCTGTCCCAGCCGATGCCGAGCGCCGACTTGTCCGAATACTCCACGGCCTTGATGACAAGAAACAGCACCCCCAGAAGCGATGCGGCAACCAGGGCCAGCCGCGAGATCCCGCTCCGGCCCGCTTCACGCAGCGGCAGGGCCAGCGCCGCGAGAAATCCGCTGGTCACGAGGATCACCGTATTCAGGCCGGCGGCGGACCGGTTGAGAAAGGACTGCGCCTCGGCAAAACCGGCCGGATCGGTGGCGCGCACGGCAAGGAACGCCGCCAACCCGGCGCCGAACACCAGCAGTTCGCTGACGATCAGCACCCACATCATCAGATCCCCTGGCAACTCGTCCAGCACCGTTGCTTCGCTCATGCGCCTACCAGTTCCCGGTAGATGAGCGGCAATGCCTCGGTCAACTTGTCGGGATGCGGAATGACGTGGAAGCCGCCGCGTCCGAACAGGCGCGGAAACCACGTCTTGGCCTGCTTGTCGATGGTGACGCCGAACACGGAATGACCGGCCCGACGCGCCTCGCGCACGGCCATCGCGGTATCTTCGATGCCGTGGCGTCCTTCGTAGTGGTCCAGATCGTTGGGCTTGCCGTCGGTGATCACCAGCAGCAACCGGCGCTTCTTGCTCTGGCGCGCCAGGTCCACCGACGCATGGCGGATCGCCGCGCCCAGGCGCGTGTAGAAACCGGGGCGCAAGGCCCCGATCCGGTCCTCGACGGCGGCAGTCATCGGTTCCCCGAAGGCCTTGCATTGCTGGATGTAGACGCGGTCGCGCTTCAGCGAGGAAAACGCGTGGATCGAGAAATCGTCGCCGCAGGCGTCCAGCCCCCAGGACAGGGCCGCCAGAGCCTCGCGTTCGATGTCGATCACCGCCCGGCCGGTCACGGCGCTTTCGGTCGACCGCGACACATCCAGCAGGATCGACACCGCCAGATCGCGGGCCTGCGGCAGCGATTGCCGCCAGATCCGGTTGCTGCCCGCGCCATTGGCCAGAATGTCGACCCGCGCGCGCACGACCGCTTCCATGTCGAGTTCATCCCCGTCAAGGCAACCGGGCACGAAGACGCGGCCGGGACGCAATGCCTCGAACTGACGTTTGACATGTCGAATGCGGCGCATGGCGCGCGGATCTTCGCGAAAGGAGGGGACGCAATCACCCGCTTCCGCGATGCTGTGAAGAACCCGGACGTGATCGGGCAGGTAGGCGCCGGATCGCGCATCCCATTCAGGATAGGTATGCACACCGGACAGGCGTTCGCGGTCCACATCTTCGGGCGCGAGGTCCAGATGCAGTTTCAGGCGGGTCGCGGGGGCCTTGGATATCTGGCCCAGCCCGATCTCGTCCTGATCGTCGGCGGCCTTCTTGGCGTTGTCCGGATCGTCGTCATCGACCCGGCGGTTCAGGTTCAGGAACTCGGCCCAGCTGAGGATCGCCTCGAACTTGTGCAGGATCAGGCTATCGGCGCGTTGCGCCTGGTCAGCCTGCCGACGGCGGGCGCGATGGGTTCCGTCGCCGCCTTCCTCGGGCGACCCGTCGGCGTCCCGGCTTTCTACACTGTCGGATGCGCTGAACGCCAGTTCGCGCAGGTCGGGCCAGATGGCCACGGGGTGGAAAGGCTGGTATTTTCCAGGAGCCTTCAGGTTCGACGGGTGCGCCTGCTGCAACTGGAGCGCATGATCCGACAGCGGCGCTGTATCGCCCAGCGCATGGCGCACGAGCGATTCGACGGCGGCCTCGACCCTGGGCAGCCCGCTCGTGGTCCGCCGCTGATGCAAGGTCGCATCGCACAGAGTCCGGTAGAGGTCGGCAAGACCGGGTGCCTGTTCCAAAGCGGATTCGACCATGGCGCGCGCGGATGCAATCGCCGCAAGATCGGCGCGCAACGGGTCCGAATGGGTCATGTGTTCGCCGGCATTGGCGGCGGCGGCGGTGAGCCAGAGATAGAGCGCGCCATTGGCTTCACGCGTCGGAAACACTGCCAGCCGTTCGGGCAGGCGCAACACCTCGCCGTCGAAGCTGGCGCGCGGGAGGATTTCCGCTTCGGCCCCCAGCCGGCGCAGGAAACTCAGACGGTGGCGGCTGACTTCACCGCTGACGGGGCGCAGTTCGACCGAATGCGCCCCGCCGAGTCCGCGAAAGAAAACGGCCAACCGCCCGCTGACCTCGGAAAGGTCTACGCTGGCTCCGTGATGCACCTCTGGTGCATCCAGGCGGCTGGCAAAGGCGTGCCACAGTTTCCCGACGGTTTCTTCGGGTTCCCATGGCTCTATTTCAATCCTGCCCACGGCCATGCCTCACCCGAAGATGGCCGCAACAAGATCTAGGAGCCCGCGTTTCACATCGGCGTCGTCCGTCAGCGGTTCGATCATCGCCGCCTCGACCGCGCGGTCAATGGGCATGCCCTGCGCGATCAGCGACGCGGCATAGACGATCAGACGGGTGGATACGCCTTCTTCAAGATCCTGCCCCTTGAGTGCCCGGAGCTTGCCGGCCAGACGGACCAGGGGCTTCACCCTCTCTTCGTCCAGACCGCTTTCGCGCGCCACGATCTGTACTTCCAGATCGGGCGACGGGAAATCGAACTCCACCGCGAGAAACCGCTGGCGGGTAGACGGTTTCAGGGTCTTGAGGATGTTCTGGTAGCCGGGATTGTAGGACGCCACCAGCATGAAGCCGGGCGCGGCCTCCAGTTCCTCGCCGGTCCGGTCGATCGGCAGGATGCGCCGGTCGTCGGTCAGCGGGTGCAGCACCACGGTCACGTCCTTGCGGGCCTCCACCACCTCGTCGAGATAGCAGATCGCGCCTTCCCGCACCGCGCGGGTCAACGGCCCGTCGACCCAGACGGTTTCGCCGCCCTTGAGCAGGTAGCGCCCGATCAGGTCGGCGGCGGACAGGTCGTCATGGCAAGCCACCGTATAGAGCGGCCGGCCCAGACGCGCCGCCATATGCGCCACGAACCTGGTCTTGCCGCAGCCCGTCGGCCCTTTCAGGAGCATCGGCAGGTTGTTGGCGCTGGCGGCCTGAAACAGGCTGCATTCATCGCCCTGGGGCAGGTAGAAGGGGGCGTCGGCCGCCCCCTCGAGTTTGCTGAAAGCGTTCATCGCCATCACTCCGCAGGCACGTGGTCAGGATCTTCTTCCAGACGGTGGCGCTCGATCGGCCCCGGCGTGACCACTTCGCGACGCGGCATGAAGATCGCGTAGAGGAACAGCAAGACCCCCAGCAGCACCGCGATTCCGGCACCGAACCGCATCCAGTAGAAGATGGCGATGCTGTCCTGAACGTCCATGTAATATTCCCCGATAACCCGCTGCATATGGGTCTGCACGGTGCCGGCAAAGGTCAGGGTGAAGGTCATGAAGACCATGCCACCGGACATCAGCCAGAAAGACGCCATGTTCAGCACCTGGTTGTAAGGGTCGCGGTGTTTCAGGATCGGCATCGCATAGCTCATGATCGCGAGGTTCAGGCAGACATAGGCGCCAAAGAACGCGAGGTGGCCGTGGGCCGCGGTGATCTGCGTGCCGTGGGTGTAATAGTTCACCCCGTGCAGCGTGTGCAGGAAGCCCCAGATGCCGGCACCGAAGAAGGCCAGCGTCGCGCAGCCCAGCGACCACAGCAGCGCGGCCTTGTTGGGATGGTCGCGGCGGCCTTTCCAGACCATCACGAAGGCAAAGGACATCATCGCGAAGAAGGGAATGACCTCGAGGCTCGAGAAGATCGAACCGATCCACTGCCAGTAGCCCGGCGCGCCGATCCAGTAATAGTGGTGCCCGGTCCCGAGGATGCCCGAGAACAGCGCCGCCGCGACGATGACATAGAGCCATTTTTCGACCACTTCGCGGTCCACGCCGGTCAGCTTGAGCATCAGATAGGCGAGGATCGACGCCATGATCAGTTCCCACACGCCTTCGACCCAGAGGTGGATCACATACCACCAGTACATCTTGTCCAGCGACAGGTTCACGGGGTTGTAGAAGGCAAAGAGGAACAGCAGCGCGAGCCCCCAGAGGCCGAGCAGCAGGATGTTGGTGATCGCCGTCTTCTTGCCCTTCAGAACGGTCATCGTCACGTTGAAAAGGAACATCAGGGCCGCAACGACAATGCCCGCCTTGACCCACTTGGGCTGTTCGAGAAACTCGCGGCCTTCCTTGCCGAGAAGCCAGTTGCCTTCAAACAGGTTGAAAAGATAGGTCACGACGACGCCGAGCGTGCCGACGACCAGGATGATCAGCTGCAAGTAGGCGATGGTCGGTGAATGGATCTCGCGCTCCGCCTCTTCCGGGATCAGGAAATAGGCCGCGCCGAAGAAGCCCAGCAGCAGCCAGACGACAAGGCTGTTGGTGTGCAACATGCGGATGATGTTGAACGGCACCAGCTCGGACAGGGTGTTGGGCATGACATAGACCCAGCCGGCCAGCAGCCCGCCGAGGATCTGAACCGCAAACAACCCGAGCGCCACGGCGAAATAGGCGTATGCGATTTTCTGAGATTGATATTTCATTGTGTGGGTCCTTTCTCAGCCCGCATCGTTGGGCGGCCAACCCTGTGCATCGATGGTGTTGGTCCACAGCAGAAAATCGCTGAGCGCGCGGAATTCCTCGTCGGTCAGATCGAAATAGGGCATCTGGCGGCGTCCCTCGATGCCGGTGGGCATCGCCTGCATCCAGCCCTTGAGCGTGTCGAAGGCCGCCTCGGGGTCGTCCTGCACCCCCCAGCGGGTCATGACATTGGCAAGTTCAGGCGCGAAATAGGCCCCTTCGCCCAGGATGCTGTGGCAGTTGATGCAGGCATGGCGTTCCCACACATGCTTGCCGAGGGCAACGCTTTCGGTGATGCCCTCGTGGTCGGTCGACGTGGTGACGATGTATCGGTGCGAATGGGCCGTCAGCCCCACAAATATGATGATAAAGAACAAGGACCCGCCGAAAAAGATGTTTCGGGCCATGCTCTTGGTCATGACTTCGCGCATTGCGCTCTCCTTTGCGCTGCGTTGATTGTCCGGCAACAATGGCGGCGGGCCGGGATTCGATCCTTGGCAAAAGTCAAGTTTTGCGACAATCGTGCAAAAAAGACGTTCAGGGTGACTGCCGCGCCAGGCGCGGCGCCAGCATCGCCGGACCCAGCGCCAGCAGGAACAGCGCGAAGGCGGTGATCCAGATGGCGCCGCTCGCCAGCATCATCGCGAGATATCCTGTCCCGGCCAGGTATGAACCGAACCAGCGGCAGACCGCGGACAGGGCGATCAGCCCATAGGCGACCGCGACCGGTCCGGGCGCCACCAGCGCGCGGCCGGTGTGACCGAGAATGGCGCGGCTCATCACCGCCAGGGTCATGCCGCCGACAGCGCCGATGCCCAGAACATGCAGGCCCGCCACTTCGTCCGCCAGCCCCATGTATCCGCCCCCCCAGAGCGCAAGCCCGACGCCCAGCATCAGCATCGACAGGTGCAGCGCGGCGAGGATCGGGCTGCGCCAGGTCCAGGCCGACCGCCAGCAGGACAACCGCACAAGCTGCGCAATCCCCGCAGCCAGCGCCGCGACGCCCACGATCCGATCGGGAGCGCCAATGAGCAGCAGGAACGGGATCAGGACCGTAAGGCCGTTGGCGATGGGCGCGGCGGCGCGGGGCGGATGCGGCCACAGGCTTTCGTCCACCCCGTCGCGCTTCATCGCATTGCGGGTGAAACCCGGCGTCACTCGGCCGCCCAGGACGGAAATCATCGCGCAGAGCGACAGCAGACCGGCACGCAGGCCGGGAAACAGCGTTCCCTGCGTCGCACCGGTCCATTCCAGGTGCACCAGCAGGTTGCTCGTCCAGAGCAGCGTGACGAAAAGGAGAAACATCAGGTTCTGTGGTTTCGGGCGCTTGACGAGCTGCGCCGCGATCCGCGCCGCGACCAGCGGCTGGAACGCCAGATCGACGACGGCGACCAGAACCGGCGGCAGGACACCCGATGTCGCGACCGCGATCCGACCGGCAAGCCATACCATCACCGCGACAACGATGAAGCGGCGCGCATCGGCCGCGCTGCCGGTCCAGGTCGGCACCGCGGTCATCAGGAAACCGCCGATCGCCGCGCCGGCATAGCCAAAGATCATTTCATGCGCATGCCATTGCGCAGCGGGTATCGCGACGGGCAGCGCAATCGCTGTCGAGTCCGAAAGCTGGGTTCCCAGCCAGATCTCCCAGACCAGGACGGCGGCGACGGCGAAAATCCCCGCCGCCATGAAAAAGGCCCGGAACCCGTCCCCGAACAGGCGCTTGAAGCCCTCCATCACGAGGCCGCCGTTTCCGGCGCCGGCTGGCGTTTGCGGCGCTTCAGGACCGGGCAGGTGTTGTCGTCATTCATCACCACCTGGCAGCGCAGGCACATCACGCATTCATTCGGGTTGATGCGGCCCAGCGGGTCGATCGCGCCGACGGTGCACTTGGTTTCGCAGAGCCGGCATTCGCGCCCGCATTGCGGCCGCCGATGCAGCCAGTCAAAGATCTTCAGCTTCGCCGGTATCGCCAGCGCCGCGCCCAGCGGGCACATGTATCGGCAATAGAAACGCTCGATGAACAGGCCCGCCGCCAAAAGCGCCAGCACGAACAGGACGAAGGGCCAGGCCCGCATCATCCGCATCGAGATCGCGGTCTTGAAAGGCTCGGCCTCGGCAAGGATCAACGCGTCCTTCATCGAATAGAAGGACAGCGCCAGGATCGCCATGAACAGCGAGTACTTGATGATCCACAGCCGCTCGTGCAGCGCATGCGGCACGGCGATCTGGCGCACGCCCAGCTTCTGCGCCAGTTGGTTCGCAAGCTCCTGAAGCGCTCCGAACGGGCACAGCCAGCCGCAGAACACCCCGCGCCCCCAGAACAGCAGCCCCAGTGCGACCCCGGCCCAGAGCGTGAAAATGACCGGTTCGATCAGGAACGTTTCCCAGTGAAAGCCGGTGAGGAGAGATTGCAGGAACGCCACCACCTGCACAACCGACAACTGCCCGTTCAGCCCCCAGCCAAGCCAGACCAGCGTGACCGTCAGGAATCCCGTGCGCACCCGCCGCCAGAGCTTCGGCCGCCGCACGAGGCTTTCCTGGAACAACAGGATCAGGGTCAGAAGCACCTGCATCGCGGCCACGCTGAGAACGGCGTATTTCTTGTCTTGCCAGGACTGTTGCCACAGCGGGGCGGGTTCCGGCGGCGGCGCGACGATAAAGGCGTCGGGCAAGGCATATGGCAGCGAGAGGACGAAAGACACGTCTTCGCCGCTGTCGGTGGTTCGCGACGCCGTCAGTTCCAGAACGAAGGGCTTGGTCGGGTCGAAACCGGGTCCGCCCAGCCGGAACAGGCTGCGTTCCTTCAGATCCGGCGCATCCGCCAGCGGCAGCTTGTCGATCCGGATGTAGCCGTCGTCGGCCAGCGGCAGCCGCAAGGCCCCCTGCACCACCGTCAGCCGGTCAAAGACACCGCTGCGCCGCCAGTCCGTACCCCGGTGCGAATACAGCCCGCGCGACGCGACGAACAGCACCACTTCATCGGGTCCCAGGACCCCCACCGCATGGGAAAATTGCTGCTGTCCCAGGATATTGCGCCCGATCGTGGGCGGGTCGGCCAGCCCGGCCCACAGTTCGACGAAGGCATCGTCTCCCTCGGGGAGCGGCGGCCTGGCGCCAGGCAATTGCGCCCGCGCCTCGTCCATCGATACGCGGCGGTGCGAAAGGGCTCCCCCTGCCTGAAGCGCTGCCCATGTGGCGGGTTCGAACCCGACACGGTCGATCCCGCCGCCCGCAATCAGCCCGCGACCGATCGCCAGGGTGCGCGCCGTGCGAAGAATCGAATCCCGGATCACCCCGGTCGATACAGTCGCCCGCGAAATGATGTCCGGCATGTCCGGTCCGGAACCGGCTCCACCCGGATTTGTCAGGTCGATCCCGGCGAACCCGCCCACGAACCGGGCAATGTCCGCATCCGAAAGGCCGAGCGTCAGGATCGGTTCGCTGTGACGCATCAATCGCGCGCCGATCAGCCGGCCATCGAGGTCGATGGCCACGAGGACATCCAGCGGGCGGCCGGAATAGCCGACCGACCGCGCGATTTCCCAGGTCGACGCGACATACCCCAGGAGACCGTCCTGGCCTTGCACCGACCAGCCCGGCACATCGCCTTCTTCGCGGATCAGCACCGGCGCGGCGTCCAGTCCGAAGATTTCTGCCGCTATTTCGGGCGTTGGTTCGGCCGGAGCGATGCGATTTTCCGACGCGGGCCGGATCGCCTGCGCCATGACTGGCCAGGCGACGCCACATATGAGCATGATGAGCGCGACGGTGACACCGCGGATCAGGACCAAGCGAACCATGACCCTTTGTCGCGCTCTCTCGCCGGGAGAGCCTTAACGAAAGTCAAGGATGGGCCCGCGATTTGGCGTCAGGGTCTTCCTTGCCTCACCAGCGAACGGAGTATTCGTTATGAAATCCACATCAGCCATCCGGCGCGCATCGCTTCTGACAAGCGCTGCTGTCGCACTGGGCCTTGCCGTGACCGGCGTATCGGCCCAGGACAAGCCAAAGGACCACGCCGATAGTCCGGCCGACATGTATGTGCCGTCCATGACAACCCTCGGCGAAATCCGGGTCGAGATTCCAGGCCGCAAGCCTGACGATCCGGTCATGACCGACGAAGAGTTCCAGAGGTCCACCAAGATCTATTTCGAACGCTGCGCAGGCTGCCACGGCGTGCTGCGCAAGGGCGCGACCGGCAAGGCGCTGACCCCCGACGTGACCCGCGCCAACGGCTATGAATACCTGCGCGACTTCATCACCTACGGTTCGCCGGCCGGGATGCCGAACTGGGGCACCTCGGGCGACCTGTCCGAGGAGGATGTGGACATGATGGCACGCTATGTTCTGCTCGAGCCGCCGGCGCCGCCGGAATTCGGCATGAGCGAGATGCGCGAAACATGGCAAGTGCACGTCGCCCCCGAAGATCGTCCGACCGAAAAGATGAACGACTGGGATCTGGACAACCTGTTCTCGGTCACGCTTCGCGATTCAGGCGAAATCGCCCTGATCGACGGGAGCACCTACGAGATCAAGAAGGTCATCAAGACGGGCTATGCGGTCCACATCAGCCGGATTTCCGCTTCGGGACGCTATCTTTTCGTGATCGGCCGCGATGCCAAGGTCAACATGATCGACCTCTGGATGGAAAGCCCCGACACGGTCGCCGAAATCAAGATCGGTGCCGAAGCACGGTCGGTCGAGACCAGCAAGTTTGAGGGATTCGAGGACAAGTACGCCATCGCCGGCGCCTATTGGCCCCCGCAATTCGTGATCATGGACGGTGACACGCTGGAACCCCTGCGGATCAAGTCGACCCGCGGCATGACCTATGACGAACAGACCTACCACCCGGAACCGCGCGTCGCGGCGATCCTCGGATCGCATTACAAGCCCGAGTTCCTGGTCAACGTCAAGGAAACCGGCAAGATCCTGATGGTGGATTACTCCGACATCGAAGCGTTGAAAGTCACCGAGATCAACGCCGAGCGATTCTTGCATGACGGCGGTCTGGACAGCACCCAGCGGTACTTCCTGACCGCAGCAAACGCTCGCGGCAAGGTCGCCGTGGTCGATACCAAGGAAAGCAAGCTGGTTGCCGTGGTCGAAACCGAAGGCCAAACGCCTCATCCGGGCCGCGGCGCCAACATCATGCACCCGACCTTTGGGCCGGTCTGGGCAACGTCGCACCTTGGCGACGACACCGTTGCACTAATCGGGACCGATCCTGAAGGCCACCCCGAGCATGCCTGGAAGATGGTGCAGCAGATCTATGGCCTCGGCGGCGGTTCGCTGTTCGTCAAGACCCACCCGGAATCGGAGCATCTCTATGTCGATGCCACGCTGAACCCGGATGCCGAAGTCTCCGGATCGGTGGCCGTGTTCAAGGTTGCCGACCTGGCAAACGAGGAGCCCGAGTTCACGGTTCTGCCGATCGTCGAATGGGCCGGAATCGCCGAAGGACAGCCGCGTGTTGTGCAAGGTGAATTCAACCAGGCCGGCAACGAGATCTGGTTCTCGGTCTGGAATGCCAAGGACCTGGAATCGGCCATCGTGGTGGTGGACGACAAGACGCTGGAACTGAAACACGTGATCAAGGACGAACGCCTGATCACGCCGACCGGCAAGTTCAACGTCTACAACACCCGCTCCGACGTCTACTGACCTGCGCATTCCGGGGGCCGTGATCCGGCCTCCGGATTTTCCCGAGACCCGTTGCGAGCCAGAAACAGGAGCCAGCACATGTCGTCCACAGGCAAAGTTTTTCTGATTGGAGCCGGACCCGGCGACGCCGACCTGCTGACCCTGCGTGCGGTTCGCATGCTCAACCAGGCGGATGCGGTGGTCTACGACCGTCTCGTGTCGCCCGAAATCCTTGGATTGTCGCCCGCCGGCGCGCAGATGATCCCGGTCGGAAAGGCCCCGAAGTGCCATGCGGTCCCGCAGGACCGGATCAACGAAATCCTCGCCGAACTGGCCGCCCAGGGGCTCACCGTCGCCCGTCTCAAGGGCGGCGACCCGCTGATCTTTGGCCGCGGCAGCGAAGAGGCCGCGTATCTGGCGGACCGCGGCATCGCGGTCGAATACGCCCCAGGCATCACCGCGGCGCAGGGCATGGCCTCCGCGACCGGCGTGCCGCTCACCCATCGCGGCCTGGCGACAGGCGTGCGCTATGTCACCGGACATCGCGCCGCGGACCAGTCGCTCGATCTGGACTGGGCCAGCCTCGCCGATCCCGACACGACGCTCGTGGTCTACATGGGCGCGGCGAACATCTCCGAAATTTCCCTGAACCTGATGCGAAACGGCATGCCGGCCGCGTTGCCGGTCATGGCGATCTGTTCGGCCACCACGCCGCGCGAACGCCGGATCGTGTCGCGACTCGACCAGATCGGAGTGGACATCCAGGCGACACCGATGCCGGCTCCGGTCCTTTTCGTCATCGGCCGCGTCGTATCGCTGTATCGGGCCGGGAACGCCCCCATCCACGAGGAACGGCACCCGCCTGCCGTGGCGGCCGGTGAATAAGATCCTGCTCTACCTGTCCCTGACCGGCGCCGCGATGGCCGCGGACACCGCGCCGGTCAATGGTCCGGCGCTGGCGCAGCTGGTGCAGCAGGACTGCGGCTCGTGCCACGGGCTGACGCTCAAGGGCGGGTTGGGGCCGGATATCCGGCCCGAGGCGCTGTCCCACTACGATCCGCAATCCCTGTCCGCCGTCATCCTCGACGGCATTCCCGGCACCGCCATGCCGCCCTGGCGTCCCCTTCTGACCGAGGCAGAGGTCGATTGGATGGTTACCTATCTCTTGAGCGGAGGAACCGAATGAAACGGTTATTTCTCGCGGCACTGACCGGCCTGACGCTCGCCGGGCCAAGCCTGGCGCAACCGACGGGGGACCTTGGCCTGATCGTCGAACGGGCCAGCGGGTCGCTTCTGGTCGTGGATCAGTCCGACCGCGCCCGGATCGGGCGCATCACCGGGCTGGGCGACCTGTCGCACGCCTCGCTGGTCTATTCGCCCGATGAACGGTTCGCCTATGTATTCGGACGCGACGGCGGGCTGACCAAGGTCGACATTCTGGAACAGTCCGTGGTCAACCGCGTCATGCAGGCCGGCAATTCGATCGGCGGCGCGATTTCCGACGACGGACGCTTTGTCGCCGTGTCGAACTACGAACCCGGCGGCGTCCGGATCTTCGATGCCGACACGCTGGACATGGTGGCGGATATTCCCACCGGGTCAAAAACCATCGGCCTTGTCGACATTCCGGGCACGAAATTCGTGTTCAGCCTGTGGGACGAAGGCGAAACCTGGATCGCCGACATGTCCGGCGAGACTCCCGGGATCACCCGGATTCCGGGCATGGGCAGCAATCCCTATGACGCGCTCGTCACCGGCGACGGGCGGACCTATATCGCCGGCCTGTTCGGCGACGACCACCTGACGGCGCTGGATCTGTGGCAGCCGCAGCCGGAACCGAAACCCATCCTGGATGGTTATGCGAAAGGCCGCGAGGGCCTGCCGGTCTACAAGATGCCGCACCTCGAGGGCTGGGCGCAGGCGGGGGGCGAGTTCGTCCTGCCCGCCGTCGGCCAACACGAGGTCCTGTGGGTCGATGCGCGAAGCCTGACGGAAACCGGACGCACCGAAACCTACGGCCAGCCGGTCTTTGCCATGTCGCGCCCCGACGGGCGGCATGTCTGGGTGAATTTCGCGCATCCGCTGAACGACACGATCCAGGTGATCGACAGCGTCACGAAACAGGTCGTCCATGAATTCAAGCCCGGCCCCGGCGTCCTGCACATGGAATTCACCCCGCGCGGGCGCGAGGTCTGGCTTTCGGTGCGCGACGCCGGAAAGGTCATGGTCTATGACACCCAGACCTTCGAGAAGCTCAGCGAGATCGACGCCGAGAGCCCGTCCGGCATCTTTTTTACCGCACGGGCGCACAGGACGGGGATGTAGGCCATGGATGGTGTCACCGACAGGATCACGCAGTCTCTTCTGGATGACTGGCAGCGCGATTTCCCGATCACGCAACGCCCCTTTCTGAAGGTCGCCGAAACCCTCGGCCTGACCGAATCCGACGTCATCGAACGACTGGAAACCCAACGGGACAACGGACGGATCACCCGCGTCGGCGCCACCTGCGCGCCCAATGCGGTCTCGGCCAGCACGCTCGCCGCCGTCTCCGCCCCCGAAGACCGGATCGAGGATGTCGCGGCGCTGATCGGGGCAGAAGCCGGAATCAACCATTCCTATCTGCGCGAACACGACTGGAACCTGTGGTTCGTGGCCACCGGACCCGACCGCGCCCATGTGAACAACACGCTGAACCGGATCTCGGCGCGCACCGGCCTGCGGGTGATGGACCTGCAGCTCGTGCGTCCCTTCAATGTCGATCTGGGCTTCGCGCTGCGGCGCAACGGCACCGCTCAGAGTGCAAAACGGCCGGTCGATGCCTCGGTGTTCCAGCCCGGCGACCGCCCGATCCTTCAGGCGCTGACGCGCGGGCTGCCTCTGGTTCCGCGCCCCTATGCGGCCCTGGCGGCGACGCTCGACCGGACCGAGGCGGATGTTCTGGCGCGTATCGCTGTTCTCAGCGAGGCGGCGATCATCGCGCGGCTGGGCGTCATCGTGCGCCACAGGGCGCTGGGATGGCGGTCCAACGCGATGGTGGTCTGGGACATGCCGCATGACAAGATCACCACCGCCGGTCCGCTGCTGGCGGCGCAGCCGGGCATCACGCTTTGCTATGAACGCACGCCGGTCGCGGGTCTCTGGCCCTACCGGCTCTATTCGATGATCCACGCCCGCAGCCGCGCCGACGCGCTGGATGTTCTGACCCGCGTCTGCACCCTGCCCGAATTCGCCGATGTTCCGCATATCCCGCTGTTCTCTCTGCATTGTTTCAAACAGACCGGCGCGCTGGTCAGTGAGCCGGCAAAGGAAGTCGCATGACACTGGATGAAACCGACTGCCGGATCCTGAACCACCTTCAGGACGGATTTCCGATCGCTCCGCATCCCTACCGTATGGTTGCCGAGGAACTGGGGCTGGCGGAATCCGACCTGCTGGACAGGCTTGCCCGGATGAAGGAGTCGCGCGTGATCACGCGGTTCGGGCCGTTCTTTGACGCCGCCGCCATCGGCGGGGCCTTCTGCCTCTGCGCCATGGCGGTTCCCGAAGACCGTTTCGAAACCGTCATGACCAAAGTCAATGCGCATCCCGAGGTGGCGCACAATTATGAACGCACGCATCGGCTCAACATGTGGTTCGTTCTGGCGACGGAAACGCGCGAGGAGATCGACCAGGTGGCCGAAGCGATCGAGCTGGAAACGGGGCTGAAGGTCCTCTGCTTTCCGAAACTGCAAGAATTCTTCATCGGGTTCCGAGTCGCCGCATGACGATCGACGCCACAGACCGCCGGATCATCGCCGCCACCCAGGCGGGACTTCCGCTCGTGTCCGAGCCCTATGCCCGGATCGCCGCCGAACTGGGCCTGACAGAGGCAGCCCTGTGCGACCGGTTGCGCGCGATGCAGGACAGCGGTGTCATTCGCCGGATCGCGGTTGCCCCAAATCACTACAAGCTTGGCATGACCGCCAATGGCATGTCGGTCTGGGACGTGGCGGATGACCGGGTCGCCGAACTCGGGCAGATGGTCGGCAATCTGGATGGCGTGACCCATTGCTACGAACGGCCCCGCGCCCTGCCCGACTGGCCCTACAACCTGTTCGCCATGCTGCATGGCGGCAGCCGCGAGGATGTCGAAGCCCAGCGTGTCGGGATCGCCGCGCTCCTGGGCGATGCCTGCCGGGGGCATGACATTCTCTATTCCACACGCATTCTGAAAAAGACCGGGCTGCGGTTGCGCAGCCAGAAAGGTTAGCGCGATGTTCCGCCTGTCCGAATACATGCACCAGCTTGTCCACCCGACCCCGGTGCGCACCCGGCGCGGCAGCGGTGGGGTCAAACCGGTGGTGATCTGGAACCTGACCCGCCGCTGCAACCTGAAATGCCGCCACTGCTATACGGTTTCGGCCGACGTGCATTTCCCCGGAGAGCTGTCGCACGACCAGGCGGTCGCGACTCTGGACGACCTTGGCCGGTTCGGCATCCCGGCCCTGATCCTGTCGGGCGGGGAACCGCTGGACCGGTTCGATTTCTTCGATCTCGCAAAGCAGGCCCGCCCGCTGGTGCGGATGCTGGCGCTGTCCACCAACGGCACCAAGATTCATGGTGACACGGCGGACCGGGTGGCGGAGATCGGATTCGACTATGTCGGCATTTCCATCGACGGAATCGGCGAGACGAACGACTGGTTCCGCGGAGTCGACGGTGCGTTCGACGATGCCGTGCGCGGCGTGCGCGAATGCAAGCAACGGGGGATCAAGGTCGGCCTGCGGTTCACGCTGACACGGGACAACGAAAGCCAGTTGCCCGACCTGCTGAAACTTTGCGACGACGAAGGCGTGGACAAGTTCTATCTCTCGCACCTGGTCTATGCCGGCCGGGGCGACAAGAACCGGGGCGAGGACGCGGTGCATGACCATACCCGCCGCGCCATGGACATTCTCATCGACAAGGCGTGGAACGACGCGAGGACGGGATGGCCGCTCGATATCGTGACCGGCAACAACGACGCCGACGCCGTCTATCTGATGAACTGGGCCGCCGGACTGTTCGAACAGGACAAGCTCGACAACCTGCGCGACCATCTCGAAGCGTGGGGCGGCAATTCCTCGGGGCTTGGCGTCGCCAATATCGACCACCAGGGCAAGGTGCATCCCGATACCTACTGGTCCGACTACACCATCGGCAGCGTGAAGGACACCGCGTTTTCCGAACTCTGGACAGGGGGCGATCCGATGCTGGCGCAGTTGCGGCTCCGGCCGCGCCCGCTCAAGGGCCGTTGCGGATCCTGCGCGTTCCAGTCTGTCTGCGGCGGCAACACCCGCATCCGGGCGCTGCAACTGACCGGCGATCCCTGGGCCGAAGACCCGGCCTGCTACCTGTCCAATGCGGAGATCGGCATCGAGGAGGCCGAACGCCTGACCGTCACACCGTTCCGGGGGAAACGCCATGATCCGGCGCATGATTTCAGCCTCTAGCCTCGTCCTTCTGGCCTCTCTGGCGTCGGCGGAACCCGCGCAGGACTATGCCGACAACTGCGCGTCCTGTCATGGCGATACGCGGCTGGGCGGCACCGGTCCGGCGCTCATCCCCGAAACCCTGGGGCGGATGCGCGGACCCAACCTGGAATCCGTGATCGCGCAGGGCCGGGCGGCGACGCAGATGCCGGCCTTCGGCGAGGATCTCGGGGCGGACCGCATCGCTGCCCTGGCCGAATACCTGCAAACGCCGCTCGACTCGGTGCCGGACTGGGGGCCTGAGCAGATCGCGGAAACCCTGTGGTTCGATCCCGACTACAGCGCAGCGCAGGCGCCGGCCTTCGATGCCGACCCGATGAACATCACGCTGGTCGTGGAAACCGGCGATCACCACGTCAGCGTGCTGGATGGCGATACCTTCGAGGTGCTCGACCGGTTCGAAACGCCCTTTGCCGTGCACGGCGGGCCGAAATTCAGCCCCGACGGACGCTATGTCTTCATAATGTCCCGCGACGGATGGGTGCAGAAATACGATATCTGGTCGCTGCATCAGGTCGGCCGTGTCCGCGCCGGACTGAACAGCCGCAATATCGCCATCAGCAAGGACGGGCTGCATCTGGCGGTGGCCAACTACCTGCCGATGACGCTGACCTTGCTGTCCACCGCCGATCTGAGCGTGGAGAAGGTGATGCCCGTCATTTCCAAATCCGGCGTCAAGAGCCGCGTCAGCGCGGTCTATCAGGCCCCGCAGCGGGACAGTTTCATTCTCGCGCTCAAGGACCAGCCCGAGATCTGGGAAGTCGCCACCGACCCCGATGCGGATCCCGTCTACGAAGGGTTCATCCACAGCCAGGAAAAGGACATGATCGAGGCGATCCCTTCGTCCGAAGGCCTGTTTGCGCGCCGGAGGATCGAGACCGCGGAACCGCTGGACGACTTCTTTTTCACCGATGACTACCGCCACCTGATCGGGGCGGCGCGGGACGGCGCGCGCGGTGTCGTCGTCAACCTGAACGTCGGGCGTGAAATCGCCGAACTGCCCCTGCCCGGCATGCCGCATCTGGGGTCCGGCATAAGCTGGGAACTGGACGGGCGCCGCGTCATGGCCACGCCCCACCTGAAGGAAGGCAAGCTGTCGATCATCGATACGACAGACTGGACGGTGCTGAAAACGATCGAAACCGAAGGGCCGGGTTTCTTCCTGCGCAGCCACGAGGATTCCCCCTATTTCTGGGCCGACGTGTTCTTCGGCCCGAACAAGGATGCCATGCACGTCATCGACAAGCAGTCGCTTGAAATCGTCAGGACGCTACGCCCGGAACCCGGCGCAACCGTCGCGCATGTGGAATTCACCCGCGACGGGCGCTATGCTCTTGTTTCGGTATGGGAGGACGACGGCGCGGTGATCGTCTATGACGCCGCCACGCTGGAAGAGGTCCGCCGCCTGCCGATGCGCAAACCATCCGGGAAATACAATGTCTGGAACAAGATCACCTTCTCTGAAGGCACAAGCCACTAGATCGGCGATCATCGTCAGCCACGGCCAGCCGTCCGATCCGGATCCGGCGGAACGCGCTCTGGCGGATCTGACGGCGCGGGTCGCCGCGCTGATGCCCGGCTGGCGGCTGGCCAGCGCGACGCTCGCCAAGCACGGGGCGCTGGACGCCGCCGTCGCCGAGGTCGGGCGCGACGCCCTGATCTACCCGTTGTTCATGACCGACGGCTGGTTCACGCAGACGACCTTGCCCAAACGTCTTGGCGCCGCGCAGGCGCATATCCTTGCGCCTCTGGGAACCGATCCGTCCCTGCCGGATCTGGCAGTCCACTGGCTGGCGGAGGAACTTCGGACGAGACGCTGGCAGGCCCGTGAAACCACCCTGATCGTGGCCTCTCATGGCTCTGGCAAGAGCCGGAACTCGGCGCGCGATACCCGGCGTTTCACCGACGCGCTGACGGCGGCCATGCCCTTTGCCGACGTGCGGACCGGATATATCGAAGAAAGCCCCTTTCTCGGGGATATCGTTTTCGATCTGCCCGAACAGTCCATCTGCCTGCCGTTCTTCGCGGCCGAAGGCGGGCATGTGACCGACGACATCCCGGAAGCGCTCGATCTCGCCGATTTCCGGGGCCTGAGGCTGGCACCGGTCGGAACCCATCCGGCGATCCCGGCCCTCGTGGCCCAGGCCCTGCACGCCGAAGCCCGGCGGCTGGAGGCGGCATGACCGACGCGCCATCCGGCCTGTCCTTCGGCAAACTGTTCCTGTTGCTCTACGTGTTCACCGCCGGAGCAGTCGCGATCAACCTTTTCATGCTGGGGCTGATGGGGCAGGCCATCGGATTGCCCGCCCTGTCGCCAACCACCGCGCTGCTGCTGAGCATTCCGCTCGGTCTGCCCGCCAATTGGCTCGTGACCCGTTGGGTGCGCGGCCTGATGGACGAGGCGGACGGCACAAAATGAAACGCCCCGCCGAAACCGGCGGGGCGTTCGCACAGTCCTGGGGCCGGCCTTATTCTGCCGGGAAGGTCTGCAGATAGGCGATCACGTCTTCGACGTCGTCTTCCTTGCGAAGTCCCGCGAACGACATCTTGGTGCCCTTCATGAAATCCTTGGGCTTGGCCAGGAATTCCTTCAGCGAGTCTTCGTCCCAGACAAGTCCGCCGGCCGCGGCTTCGAGCATCGCGTCGGAATACTTGAACTCGTCGCCCAGATGCGCCGCCGGGGCCCCGACGATCCCGTTCAGGGTCGGACCGACCTTGTTCTTCGCATCGGCGCCGACTTCGTGACATGCCTTGCATTTCTTGAAGACATTCTCACCCTTTTCCGCGTCTCCGTCGGCAAACACCGGCGCGGACAGCGCAACGAGCATGGTGGCCGAGCTAAGAATTGATTTGATCATTTTCGAGGTCCTCCTAGGAATCATATCAGTGTTTCTAGCGTAGTATTCGGAAAGGTTCCAATGGCATGTGCCAAATCGGCCGGGGACATCAGACACCCGGCGGTCGACAGGCCATCGGCGACAGCCGCCTGCGGCGCAGAGACCGAAACCAGCCGGTTGATCGCTTTGGCATCCGCGCTGCGC
Source organism: Sedimentitalea xiamensis (assembly GCF_030164465.1). GTDB lineage: Bacteria > Pseudomonadota > Alphaproteobacteria > Rhodobacterales > Rhodobacteraceae > Sedimentitalea > Sedimentitalea xiamensis. Next base: position 9,041 of record NZ_JASNJE010000009.1, on the reverse strand, counting down.
GGATCCAGAATGTGGCCGATCCCGGCCGCGGGCACCAGCATCGTTCCGGCCGGGGACGACGTTGCGACGGCACGGTCCCTGAGAACCACGCGCTGGACGATCTCGCCGTCGGGCGCGGCGATCCCCGCCTGCCAGGGCATGCCGTCCGGACGGCGCCCCATCGCGACGATTTCGCCGAAATCGATCAGCACGTTGCGCAGGCCGCGCTCGGTCAGCAGGGCTCCGATCCGGTCCGTGACATAGCCCTGCGCCACCCCGTTCAGGGTCAGGGCCATACCGGGGCGATCCAGCCGCGCCTCCTCCGTGTCGAACCGCACGCCGTTCCAGCCGACCAGCGACTGCGCCGCCTCGATCTCCCGGTCCGTGGCGGCGCTGCCGCGGGTTGCCCGCAACAGCCACATCGGCTGCAACGTCGGATCGAAAGCCCCCGCAGTCGCACGGTTCAACCGGTCACACAGGCTCAGCAGGTCCAGAAGTTCCGGAGCTGGCGCACGCACGAGGCCGGTTTCATTCAGTTGCACGAGCTGGGAATCCGGCCGATACAGGCTGAATATCCGTTCCAGCCGGTCCGCCTCATGTTCCACGGCGCGGAACACGGGCCGGGCTTCGGCGTCGGTCAGACCGGCGAGTTTCATGGAAGCGCCCGCTCCCATCGTGTGGCCTGTCCAGTAGGCCACAGGCGCGGCCGACGCCCCGGTCGAGAGCGTCATCGCGGTGGCTGCCGATATCGACAGGAAACGGCGTCGGTTCAGTTTCGGTGTCATGCCGGGTCCTCCAACGGAGCATCAAGATCGACCGGTGCCAAGGCCGCGGCATCCGGAATTCTGTCCAGTTCAACGATGCTGCCACCGTATCGCTGCACGAAACGCTGGGCGGCGGCCTCGTCCGCGAAAGGTACGATTTCCGGCGCGCCCATGCCACCCTTCACGCCGGCGTCTACGACGAAATGCGCGGTTTGCGCGGCGATCCAGTTGTCAGGTTCGACCTCATTCCACGCCTTCGCGACCCCCATGTCGCTCACGTAGATCGCCACGATGTCCGCACTGCGCTCGGGGCTTTTCAGATAGGCGACGAGGTCGCGCACCTGCGCAAAGAACAGCGGCGCCGGCATGCCGTCCAGATGGATCTGCCCCTTCGGACCGCCGTGTTCGGAGACGTTCATCTGGCAGAAGAAACTCAGGGCGTCTTCGGTCATGCTGGCCGGCGGCGGCGCGTCGGCCACGTCTTCGCGGCAGGCCGCCACGAGCAGGAGCGCGAGGATCAGGGGCGTTCTCATGGCTCCAGCCTCGCGAAGAAACGGCGTGCCAGAAGCAGGCCGAGGGCAGGCCAGACCGACAGCGACACCGGCGCGACCCAGGCCGGAAGCGCGGCGGCGGCACCGCCAAGGCCGGTTGCCATCGCGACCCCGTCGGATGCGGCGATGTTCCAGAGCCGGAAGGCATCCGCCGGATTGGCCGCCATCAGCCAGGGGAAAACCTGCTGCGTGAACCATCCGCCGGCGTCAAAGACCACGGCCCCCAGCAACCCGAGGTCGTAGAGCACGACGAAGACCAGCCACAGCCCCGCACTGAGCCCAGCGGCGCCCGTCGCGCTGCCCGCAAGCGCCGACAGCATGTAGCCAAGGGCAAGAAAGGCCGCACCCAGCAGGATCGAGGTCAGGACGAGGCGCAGCAGGGCGATCAGACTGGCGGCGTCGACCCCTCCGAAAAACGCCGCCAGCGCCCCGGCGGTGCCAAAACCGATGGTCATGGCAAACCCCAGGGCTGTCAGATGCGCCAGGAACTTGCCCAGCAGGATCTCGGCCCGGCTGACCGGATAGGACAGGAGCAGGCCCAACCCGCCGCGTTCCGCCTCTCCGGCGATGGAATCAAACGCCATCATCAGGGCCAGCAAGGGCGCGAGATAGACCGACAGGGTGGTCATGGACGCGACCGAAACCGTCAGCATGTTGACACCCAGCGAACCCGTCGGGGCGCTGCCCGCAAGCGTCAGCGCGACCGCGAACAGCACCATGATGACGGTCGCCATCAACAGCCAGCGGTTGCGCCGGGTGATGGTCGCCTCGATCCGGGCGATGGCGAGGATGCGGCGGATCATTGGCCGTCTCCCTTGGAATAATGGCGATACAGATCTTCCAGCCGGGGCGGGTGCATTTCGATGTCGGCCACCGCCTCGCCCATGGCGGACAGGCGGCGCAATTCGGCCATCTTGCGGTCCGGCGTGCAAAGGAGGTCGACCGAGACCCCGTTGACCCGCGTGCCGCCGGTCTCGCTGGCGATCCGGTCGGCGGCGTCGGCATGTGCCCGGACCCGCAGCCGCGTCGGCAGACCCGCGCGCAGGCTCAGGTTGGCCAGCGTGTCGTCGGCGACCAATCGTCCGTCGCGCAGGATGGCGATGCGGTCGGTGCGGGCCTCGACTTCCGTCAGGGTATGGCTGGCGATCACGACGGCGGTGCCGTGATCGGCCATTTCGTCGATGATCGCATAGAGTTCGTGGCGCGAGATCGGGTCGAGCCCGGATGTCGGTTCGTCCAGAAGCGCCAGTTTCGGGCGCCCCAGAAGCACCTGGGCAAGGCCGAGCCGCTGGCGCATGCCCTTGGAATAGGTGCCGATGCGCCGGTCGGCCGCGCCGGCCAGGCCGACCCGGTTAAGATAGCCCGCGACTTGCGCCACGGGGCAGTCGGCCAGACGTGCGAACAAGGTCAGTTGCTCGCGCCCGGTGAGCGATTTGTGAAACGCGACCGCCTCGGGCAGATAAGCGGTGACGGTGCGGGCATGGGCGCTTCCCGGTCGCGCCCCATCGATCGTGATCGCGCCGTCATCCAGCGTCGTGAGGCCGAGCACCGCTTTCATCAGCGTCGATTTTCCGGCTCCGTTATGACCCAGAAGGGCAATGCGCTGGCCGGGTTCCGCTCGCAGGGAAACGTCATCGAGAACCCGCAGCGCGCCGCGGGATTTTCCGGCGTTTTCAATGCTTAAGATGGAGTCAGCCATTGTGGTCTCCTGCAAACTCGGGCACATCGACCGGGGCGGGCCGCATCAACGGGAAACTGTCCATGACGCCCCCCGGCAGCAGCGCGGGAAAAGCCGCCTGCGACCAGCGGACGAGCTGCACCGCGGGCGAGCCGAGCAGCAGCTTGGCGGCCGGCTGGGTCCAGAGCACATGATCCATCGCGTCATTGGGGCGATAGGGCACATCGGCGATTCCGTTGCCGTCCAGATCATAGGCGGCAAAGTCGCTCCAGTGATTGCCTTTTCCGTCCCTGGACCATTCGTCCCATCGGGTGCTGACGTATTTCACCTGGGTGCGGTTGCCGACAAAGGCATTGCCGGTGATCTCGTTGTCCGCGGACCCTGCGGTGAAGTGGATGCCGATGTCGCAGCCCTCGAACCGGTTGCCCGAAAAGCTGTTCTTGTTCGAATTGTACAGGAACGCACAGCGGTTCTGCCCGTTCTGCACAAGATTTCCGCTGATCTCGGAATTGTTGGTGTAGTTCATCATGATGCCGTGTTCACGGTCGTTGACCGACAGGTTGCCGATCACTTTCACCCGCTTGGAGAACATCACCGCATAGCCCAGATCGTTGCCGATCGAGACGTTGCCGCTGACTTCGGACTGGTTGGCATACATGTAGTGCACGGCGAAGCGCAGGTCGCGGAAACGGTTGCCGGTAAAGACGTTCCGCTTGGAGGAATTGACGAAGATCCCGTCGCGGCCCCAGCGCACGTCGTTGCCGTCGACCACCGCGCCCGGCGCGTTCCAGACATAGATGCCGTTGCCACGGTCGTTCATGCGGCGGTCCTGCCGTCCTTCGATACGGTTGCCGGTCACGAGCGCGTCGCGCGCCCCGTGGATGTCGATCCCGTAGAGATTGCCGAGCAACAGGTTGTCACGGACGACGGCGCCGGTTGCGCCCTCTTTCAGTTGCACGCCAGAGTCGATTGTTTCGTGATCCGATCCCGAGCCGGTGATGGTCAGCCCCTGCACCACCACGCCCGGCACGGTGACTGTGACAACGCTGCCCTGCCCGCCTCCGTCCAGCGTGGCATGGCCCTGCCCGTCCAGCGTCACCGGTTTGTCCAGGACAACGGTTTCGGAATAGGTGCCGGGCCGCAGGGCGAGCGTATCGCCCGGCGCGGCCCGGCCCAGGGTTTCGGCAATGGCCCCCGGCCTGAGCGGCACGTCCCACTCTGCCGCCCAAAGCGGCAGGGCGGTCAGAACCAGCGCAATTGTCAGGGGCCAGCGCATGGTCAGCTTGCCCGCGGTTCGACGAGCATGCGGCCGCGCATTTCCATGTGCAGCGCGTGGCAGAACCACTGGCAGTAATACCAATGCACGCCGGGCCGCGCGGCAATGAAGGTGACAGAGGCGGTCGCCTGCGGCGCGACCTCCATCGCGACACCGAAGTTCGCCATGCAGAAGCCATGCGTCACGTCGTCGATGTCATCCATGTTGGTGACATAGATGGTGACTTCGTCGCCCTGCTGCACGGTGAATTTCTCCATCGAGAACTCCGGCGCGACCGAGGACATGTAGACCCGGACCTTGTTGCCGTCCCGGATGATTTCCTCGTGGCCCCAGTCCAGATCGACGCCATCGGCTTCGGCCTGCTTGCGGGCGTCTTCCCACATCGGATCGTTGCGGTCCCAGATATCGACCGGGTTCACGATGTCGGCGCGCACGATGATGCTGTCATGCGGTTCGGCAAAGGTCGGCCCGTCATGCACGACACGCAGTTCGCTTTCGGACAGGTCGATGATCTGCTCGTTCTCCGGCTTGAGCGGACCCGTGTTGAGGAACCGGTCCTTGGAAAACTTGTTCATCGAGATCAGCCACTTGCCGTCGGCTTCCTTGGTTTCGCCCATCGAGGTCGAGTTGTGCCCCGGCTGGTAATGCACATCGACCTTCTGTTCGATCGGATCGACGTCTTCGCCGGCATAGGCGCGCAGGGCCTTGTCGATGTTCCACTTGACGATCTGGCTGTCCAGGAACAGCGTCGTGAAGGCGTTGCCCTGACCGTCGAATGCGGTGTGGAGCGGGCCGAGACCCAGCTGCGGTTCGGCGACGATACAGGACCGCGGGTCGGCGTCGCTGTCAAACAGCGCATCGACCTTCGTCACGTCGATCACCGAAACCGTCGGCGACAGCTTGCCGTTGATCATCACGTGCTTGCCATCCGGCGCGGTGTTGCAGCCGTGCGGGCTGTTGGGGATCGGAATGTAGCGGGTGAACTGGCTGTTGGCGCTCTTGCGCCCGTCGACCACCGGAACGCCATTCAGTTCCTGGAAATTGCCCGCGGCCACGGCCTCTTCGATGGCCTTGATGTTGAAGACGACGCAGTGGTCCATCTCGTTGGCGGTCATCTCGGCCAGGTTCATGCCCATTTCCGAGTTGTAGCTGGTCGAGAAGGCGTATTTGCCCTGATAGTCGCAGTCGGTGTTGTCGAGGTTGCCCGACACGATCACCTGCCAGGCGACCTTCATCTCGTCGCCGTCGATGGCGGTGAAGATGTTCACGTATTCCTCGGGCTTGTCGAGGATCGTTCCGTCGTTGACCAGCGGCGCCTCGTGTTCGCCATTGGCGAAGACATAGCCGGTGCGCGGGTATTTCTGCGGACGCATGCCGTGGATGTCATGCGCGTTCGGGATCTCGATGATCTTGTCGCATTTCATCACGTCGCAGCGCACGCGGGCGACGCGGGTGTTGGCCTTGTCGTTCATGAACAGGTAGCGCCCGTCATAAGTGCCGTCGGTGAACGACATGTGCGGGTGGTGCAGGTCGCCGTTGTCGTAGGTCGTCTTGCCGTTGGCGGCCAGGAATGCCTTGGTTTCCGGCAGCAGCCCTTCGGTCAGCACCTTGAGGCTTTCGTTGGTCTGGCCCCAGCCGGTGGCCGAGCAGCGGTTGAACACCGGCACCCGCATCAGTTCCCGCATCGACGGGAAGCCGAGGATGCGCAACTCGCCGGTCTGGCCCGAGGACCAGAAGCCGTAGTATTCGTCAAGCTCTCCGGGTTCGAGATTGATCTTGCCGGCGGCCCGCGCCGCGGTGCCCGAACTGTTCAGCAGCGCGCCGCCGATGCCGGTTCCCGCCAGCACCGCGCCGGTCGCGGTGGCGCCCAGCATACCGCGCCGGGTGAGGGCGAGTTCCTTGAATGATTTTGACATGATCTGTTCCTCCTTCTGGGATTCAGGTTTTGGCCAGCTTCGGGGGCGGGCCCTTCTTGAGAATGTCGTCGCTGACCTTTCCGACAGCGGCGCGTCGTTTCAATTGCCGGATCACCACCGGGCATTTCGCGTCGGACTGGTAAAGCACCTGGCAGTGCAGGCAGTTGACGCATTCGTTGGGGTTGATCTCGCCCGTCGGGTGGATCGCCTGGACAGGGCATTCGTTGGCGCAGGTCTGGCACGGGCTGCCGCATTCCTTGTAGCGGCGCAGCCAGTCGAACATCCGCATCCGCGCCGGGATCGCCAGCGCCCCGCCCAGCGGGCAGAGGTAGCGGCAGTAGAACCGTTCGACGAAGAGACCGATCACCAGAAGAGTCACGGCGAAGACGACGAAGGGCCAGTCGCGCACGAATTTCAGGATGATCGCGGTCTTGAAGGGCTCCACCTCGGCCAGTTTCTCGGCCAGCGGGATCGACGCCAGCGACACGCCGAAGAGGCCCAGGAAGATCATGTACTTGATCGGCCAGAGACGTTCATGCAGGCTCCAGGGCAGTTCCCACTGCGGCACTTTCAGAGCGCGGGCGATCTGGTTGGTGAGTTCCTGCAACGCGCCGAACGGACAGAGCCAGCCGCAATAGGCGCCCCGTCCCCAGAAAAGCAGCGCGGCCGCGATGGCGAACCACTGGATGAAGACCAGCGGGTCGAGCAGGAAGGCATCCCAGGTGAAGCCGGTGCGCAGGGAACCGGCGAGCGCCATCAGATTGACAACGGACAGTTGCGCATTGGCATACCAGCCGATGAAGAACAGGCTCATCGTCAGGAAGGAGATGCGCACCCAGTAGAAAACCCGCGCGTTCGCGGTGGCCTGGAACTGGAAGAAGAAGATGCCGGTCAGCGTCAGCAGCATGGCGAGGAGAATGGCGATTTCCACCACCCGGTCGCGCCAGATCCGTTGCCACAGCGCCGTCTTCGCCGCGGCCTCGGCGCCGTCGTCCTCGACCACGGCCGGCCCGGATTTGGGCAGCGGCAGCAGGTATTTCTCCGGCAGGTCATAGCCAAGGTCGAAGGTCAGAAAGGTCTTTTCCACCGCGCCGATGGCCCGCTGCGCCAGCAACTGGACACGGAAGGGTTCGGTCGGGTCGAACCCGGCATCGGCCGGAATCGTGAAGATGTCCAACTCGGTGAAACTGGGGGCATCCGGCGCGGCGAGCGTGCGCAGCCGTTCGTGCTGCTTGTCGGTCCAGCGCACCGCGTTGTCACCCTGGATCAACTGGATCCGGTCGAACAACCCGCCGCGCACATAACCCGATCCCTTGAAGGAATACTTGCCCCGCGCCATGAGAAGCAGCGCCTGTTCGCCCGGTTGAAGCCGGTCGGTCAGGTTGGCGTATTCTTCCGGCCCCAGCAGGCTGAGTCCGATCGCGGGCACGCTGACCAGAGCGGCGTGCATGTCGATATAGGTGTCTTCCGGCGCGCCGGATTCCGGCCGCGCGATGGCGCGTTCGTCGCCGGTTTCCTCGAACGCCGCGTTGATCTGCCCCACGTCCAGCGCCAGCCTGCGGACCGACCCGTCACCGGTAAGCGTCACCCAGTCGCGCGTGTCCGTCTGATCCATGTCGATCTCGCGCGCCGGGCCGCCACTGTCCGCCGGGGCCAGCCCTCCGAGATTGAGCGCGCGGGCGACCTTGATCCCGGCGCGCACCAGGCTGTCGTCGATCACCATGATGGTGACGGTCGCGCCCGAGATGATGTCCAGGTCATGCGCCTCGCCGCCGGCGGCGGCCTCGGCCGCGAGATCCATGCCGCGATAGCCTTCCGTCAGGGCCACGATCTTCGAGTTCGGGATGCCGATCAGAACGATCGGTTCGGAATGCTTGACCAGTTGCACGCCGGTCAGCACCGCATCCGGCGAAATCGCCGCGACCACATGGATCGGCTTGCCGGAATAGCCGGTGGTGCCGACGAAATCCGAGGTCAGGAAGGCCCAGGCGACCGTCTCGCCGCCCCGCAGGACGGGCGCGACGGGAATATCGTCGCGGATCGCCCCGAAAGCCTCGGCCTCCGGCGCAAGATCGGCCGGGGAAAGTTCGGAGAGAAAACTGGCGAGCGTGTCCGCATCGGCGCGGGGCGCGGTCAGACCGACCAGTGCGGCGGCAAGCAGTATCGCGGAAAGGAACAGGGAAGCAGCGCGTTTCAAGACCACGCCCCCCCTGCCGAGAATCGTGTCGGGACCATGAGGGGAAGATCCAATGAGTTAGGGATTGACTGCCAAAGCGGCGGGCCGCGCGTGTCTGGCCAGAACCGGGCGGCGCCTTGCGGCACATCGGCGTCTTGGGCGCCATAAAGCCGGACCGCGCCGCCGGGTGCCGTCACAGCCACGACCGCGGCTTGCGGAACGGCCATCGGCACCGGACCGCCGAGAACGCAGGGGCAGCAATCCTCGCAACTTTCCGGAGCCACGGGCGCGCCGTCCTCGGCCGAGACATCCAGGAGCACTGTTTCCGCTCCGAATTCACCACAGATTTCGACCCACATGCTGCCCGACGCCTGGGCGGAGGCCAGCGGAAAGACTTGCAGGACCAAGGCCATGATTCCGATCAGCGCGCACAGAAGCCGCCGCCGTTTCAGGGCGGTGCGTCCGGTGCAAAGGGAATCGGCAGGTTTCACGAAAGATCCGTCGGTTGCGGGTTCACTTCCGTGCTTAAAGGTGAGTCTGGTATTGCGACTTGACGAAAGTCAACAGGGGTGGGGTTTTGGGTAGTGGGTCAGTTTGAATTATCTTTTTTGCGAGGCTTGTAGGGGCCGCGCTTTTTCGGTGCTGGCTCTGCCGCATCAATCAAGGCAACGATATCTTCAACTTCCCACGGGCTGGCTGAC
>NZ_JASNJE010000090.1 GCF_030164465.1 Sedimentitalea xiamensis | reverse complement strand
TTGTTCTCGATCCCGCGGTTCTGAAGTTCCGCCTCCGAGCAAATGACAAGGTTCATGCCGATCCAGAGATTCGCGCTTTCCTGATTGGTCATGCCGATGTCACCCCCGGTCATGTCGATGATGTTTCCCCAAACGACGATGTCCTCGGCGCCCTGATAGATCGACATGCCATTGCCGTGCACCGAGCGAATGTCGCTGATCTCCGAGTAGCTGAACACGGTCCTTTCACCGGCGGACAGGCGCATACCAGTGAACGACTGCCGCTTGATCAGGCACTGGTCCATCCAGCTATCCGAACTGAACGATAGCGCCGCGCCGCGCCCGCCAAAGCCATAGTCAACCGTGCAATTTAGCACCTGACACTCTGGAGTGCGGGACATATCTATGCCGAATCCAGTTCCGCCGGAGCCAAACTGTGATGCCTTGCATTCCTCGAAACGCAGCCCGTAGCGGTATGTCGCAGCATACTCGTTCGACCAGAAAACCTGCCCATCGCGAGCGGCTGTCCCGCCCGGCGCGGTGCCATCAATGCCGTAGAATGTCCAGTATTCGGCCCTGCCAAAGTTCATGACGGTATTGCGCGACGTGAGGCGGATTTCGTCCATTTTGGATGCGTTATAGGGCCAGAAGTAGAGGGTGAAAGAGCCGTCGCCTTCAGTTTTATAGGCCCACTGCCCGCCCGCACTGATATCCTGGGCGACATTGATCAAGGCAACCCCATCGCCGTAGCCGTAGCCGACCGTTGAGGCACCAGTGTAATCGAAGATTATGGTGGACCCACTGTGCGACGTGACGGGCGCTTTTGCGGAGCTATTTCCCGGCATGACCTGTATGGTGGCAACCGCATCATCCAAAGCGCCTGCCGGATACGATCCAAAAACCGCAGCACTGGTTAGCTCGACAGTGACCCCAATCGTCGGACCTATGGTGTTATCATTGCCCGATGCGTCCTTCGTGACACCTGACACACCGCCATCGGCAGCCGTCCAGTAAAAGTCCTTGTTCTGCCGGGAGAACATTTCTTCGGT
>NZ_JASNJE010000008.1 GCF_030164465.1 Sedimentitalea xiamensis | reverse complement strand
TGCTGACGCCGGGCGAGGCATATGATAGTCGAGCCCCGAACCTGAAAGCCGCCGCCTGAAATGAAACCAATGCTATCGCTTAGCCCGGCGGAAAACTGGTCGAAAATTCAGGACCACCTCTAGCCATATCCAGATGTTCAAGATGTTCTTTGACTGGGCGGAACGGCACGGACATGCGCCGCACACGCTTTTTGAAGGCATGAAGGTGAAGAAGGACAAAGCCAGCGAGAGTGAGCGCAAGCCCTTCAAACCGGATCAAGCACGTTTGATCTACACTGAGCTGACGGAAAACCCGTCCGGGCTGGTTCGCAAAGACAGCCACAAGTGGGGGATGCTCTTGGGCATGTTTACCGGGGCGCGACTGAACGAGATTTGCCAACTCGACATTGCCGACGTGAAGCAGGACGGCGACACATGGTTCCTGAATATCACGGATGAAGGCGACGACACCAAGAACGTCAAGTCGAAGGCAGGACGGCGCAAGGTGCCACTGCATTCCGAGTTGATCCGCCTTGGCTTTCTCGACTTCGTTGAAAGTCGCAGGAACGGCAGCCGCCTGTTCCCAGACTACAGCTACAGCGCCAATGGCGGCTACGGTCGCAACTTGGGCCGCTGGTGCAATGAGAGTTTCTTGCCCAAGCTGGGGATCAAGCAACCGGGTCTTGTATTCCACAGCCTGCGGCACACGGTGGTAACGCGGCCGGGGCAGGCTAACGTGCCAGAGCCGATCATCCAGTGCATCGTTGGCCACGCCCGGTCAGGCGTGACGCAGGAAGTCTATCTGAGGGAAGGCTATACGCTGGAACAACTCAACGACGCCATCGGACGGTTTAAGATTTGATCCATCCCGGCGCTCCTTATCGTTACCAGTAATGAGGGAGCGCCGGGAGGCGCGTGCCCGAACAAGGGGGGATAAACAATGGTCACACCCCTCATTTTTTCCCATCTCACTAGTAAAGCATTGAAGTTACGAGCTATTCCATTATCCCTTCATACTAGAAGGAAGTACCTGATCTTGTTCGGCTGCGCTCTGCCTGTCCCAAAAGGCATGTAGCCGTGCTTCATAGCCCTCCGATTTAAGGAGCCGGTCCAAGTCTGGTTCGATTGGCACGTCGCACCCCGGCACAACTTCCCCGATGCCGATATCCACCCCGACTTTGCCACTGACACCGAACTCCGCTTCGAATGCCTCTCGCATGATCCGGTCCAACTCATCCTGTAATCCGTGGTGAACGATGAAGCTGTCATGCACTGGCAAGCAGGCATAGCGCATGGCCGCGAACCTCAGCATGACCTTTTCCGCCAAGTCGCTATCCTTCCGCTGCAGGCGCAGCCCGACACCTGAGCCGAAGTGTTGCCTGAACTCTGGGTACTTGCTGACGATGTACCATTTGAAATCATGCCAGCTTCGCCTAGTGATCTCTGGCGAGTAGTCTTCAATCTCGCTTATCCGGTTCACGCTGTCTGCATTCAGGAGTGCGTTGAAAGTCAGCTTGACCAGCTTTCGTTCGGTCTTGTTGTCCTTCTTCGTCAAGCACCGCTCATAGGGGTCATCCGGGATGGGTTGGCCATCTTGGGCATAGAGCATGGCCGCGTGCAGGCCCGAATAGTCCACTTCCACTGTGCGCTTGCCATTTATAAGGATGTACGGCCTCAGTCGGCTCGGGCAACTGATCCACCATGCCCCATAGAACCTCCCGCCCTGTTCCCAGTCTTCGTTGTTGAAGACGCGGTGCACCGTCCGCGCGGCGAAGTCGAATGACTGAGCCGCTTCATCATCGCGCGTCCCTACCATTTCTTTCAGGTCTGCCGCCAGTTGCTCGTCTGTACGCGCCAAGTCTGCCCAATGGCTTTCCAGCATGTCGTTGATGATCCGCAGCCGGTTACGGGCCGCATTCGCGAAGGCGTCGTCGCCATACTCGACAAGGCGCTTGTCGCCATTCTTCAATCGAATGCCTTCGGCGTTCTTGTGCCTGCGCAGATCGACGACAGAGGCACTAACACGATCCAGTCCGCACAATAAGGAAGGCGTGGCCATGTACCGGGCAACACGGCTGCGTTTCTTCTCTGGGTCGTCCCAATGCGGCGTGCTCAGCACGATCAGGTCTTGCATCGCGCGCTTGAGTTGCGCGGCGGTGTTGGTGTTGCGGAAGCGTAGGTATGGGTGCTGTCCGCGATGCGTGGCCATCTCGTCATACAGCTTCGTGAATATCAGCTTGAAGACTTCTTCGAACACATCGACGCCAGCGTTGGCCAGCACTTCGTTTTCCATGTCCACGATCAACTCGCGCAGCGACCGTGCTTTTGACCCTTCGCGTTGTCACGGCAATCTCGTTGAGCGAGCAGCCGGCGCGCAGAAGTGCCGTCGCTGCGGTGCCGCGCATGTCGTAGGGGCGCAGCTCGTCGCGAATCCGCACTTTCAGCAAACCGTCGTCGACCTTCTTGTTGTGCCGGATCTTGAGGTCGCGGATGATTTGGGACGCGCGCAGCGCGGTTAGTGGCTTGCCAGTCAAAGAGGTCACCAGCAGATCCTGTCCTTCCGGCAGGCTGTCAATCACCTCTCCCATTGCTTTGGTCACTGGCAGACTGACAGGATTGCCGTCGCCCTGTCTCGATAAGAATGCCTTCGCGCAGGAAGTCGATGATGGTGCGCTTCACCGTGCTTTCGCTGAGGCGGGTCTCCAGCGCCTTGACCTTGCGCCAGTCCAAACCGGCAAAAAGCGCTTCGAACTGCGCGTGGTTCAGCGCCATCGTCCCGTTCTGGATCGCGGGCCAGGTGAAGGTCGTGTCCTCGAGCCGCTTGTAGGGTGAGCCATCTGGTCGCCATGCGTTCGAGACCGATGGCGAACACCAGACCGCTGCCGTCCCAATAGAGCAGTTTCAATCTATCCAACCGCTTGGCCCGAAACACGAATACGGTCCCGGTGAACGGGTCCTTGCGCAGTACCGACTGGACCAGCGCGGTGAGCCCATCATGTCCCTTGCGAAAATCGACGGGCTGCGTCGCCACCAGGATGGGCGTACCCAGCCGCGCGAGAAGCGCGTCGAGCCATGGACGTGATACATGGAGGCCAGCAGGCGGATGGCATTGGCGCGCATCGACAGACCGATGAGCGGCGGCCAGTCGGTCACGGCCTCCTCGACCAGGGCCTCGGCCTCCTGCTGGGTGCAGGCGTACCGGATCACGGGCAGCGGCGGGACGGGTCGCCTTCCCGCTCAGCTTCCGGCTGATGGCGGTCGGGTTTTCACACTTCGACTTCGGCTCGGAACTCATGCACACGGGCGAAGCGGGGATTCACGAATAACGGAATGGTTCGAGGCGCTGGCGCTGCGGCTGGGCGCGATCATGGTCCTGATGGCCTTGGGGATGCCGGTGGCGCTGGCATTCCCGGCCGCCAACGTCATCGGCGCCTGGGTCTTCATGGGCGGCGGACCCGGCATCGGCCGTTCGCTGCTGGTCGCCTTTCCGCAACTGGCGCTGTGGCTGCCGGGACTCTGAAAAGCGCCAAGGCCCCTTGACCGCACCGGTGCGACGGGCAGGATGGGACCTTGCCAGCAACATCGCAGGCCCACGGGCCATCAGAGCAGAAAGAAGACAGATGATAGAACGCCATCACACATCCGACCGCATGAGCAAGATCGTCAAGCACAATGGCGTCGCCTATCTTTGCGGCCAGGTCGGGGACGGCGCGACCGTGCGCGAACAGACCGAAGACTGCCTGGCGCGGGTCGATGCCCTGCTGCAAGAGGCCGGATCGGACCGCGACCACATGCTCCAGGCCATCATCTGGCTGGCGGACATGGCCGATTTCCAGGAAATGAACGCCGTCTGGGACACCTGGGTGCCCAGAGGCCACGCCCCGGCGCGCGCCTGCGGCGAAGCCAGGCTCGCCTCGGACGCGCTCAAGGTCGAAGTCATCGTGACCGCAGCGGTCAAGTAGCGCCGGTCAGCCGCCCGGCGGCGGCCCTGCCAGCGACTGCCGCCGCACCAGGCTGACCTCGACCTCGCAGCCCCGCAACGTCCTGTCGCCCGCGATCAGACCGAGAAGGACACGGGCGGCCTGCCGCCCCATCTCGCGCTGCGGAACCCGCACCGTCGTCAGGGCCGGAGCGACGACGCGGGCCAGGTTGTGATCGTCGATACCTGTGATCGATACATCCTGCGGCACCCGGATGCCCCGGTCCCGCGCCCGCAGGATCGCTCCGGTCGCGAGAACGTCGTTCCCGCACAAGACGGCGGTCGGTGCCGAATTCGCCTGCATCACGACATCAAAGGCGTCGCCTCCTTGGTCGAGCCCGTAACGGGTTTCGACGACGCGCGTGATCCGGGCCGGCGGGCCGATCGCCGCCAAGGCATCGCGCATGCCGGCCATGCGCCCCGCCGCCCGGTCGTTGTTCCGGCTGATCCCGCCGATGATCGCCACGTTGCGATGACCCAGCGCGAGCGCGGCCTCCGCGATCAGCCGCCCCGCCTTCCGGTTGTCGAACCCGACGATGCAGGCCGTCGAATCCGGTTCGAAACACCAGGTCAGCACATGCGGCACCCGACGCCGCGCCAGAAAGTCGCGGGTGTCCTGCGGTCTGTCCGTTCCGATCAGCAGCAAACCGTCGGCGCCATTGGCGACGAGCGCCCGGATCTGCCTGAACTCCTGCGCCGGATCATAGCCGGAACTGGCGACCAGCAAGGTCTTTCCCGCGTCGGTCAGAACTTCCTGAAACGCCTGCAAGGCGCCCGCGAACATCGCATTGTCCATCGTCGGAATGACCACGCCGACGGAATTGGTCCGCCGCGAGGCCAGCACCCGGCCGCCGAAATTCGGGGTATAGCCCAGTTCGTCGATCGCCTTCTGGATCTGCTCGCGGGTCTTGCGGGCGACTTTCGAAGGGTCGTTGATGCATCGCGACACCGTCGCGGTCGATACCCCCGCGACGCGCGACACGTCCTGCAAGGTCGGCAATCCAGACGGTTCCATTCCCGATGTCCCGAAGTGCGGTTAATGCAAATGTAAGCGCTTGCATTAGCGGATGCAAGCGCTTACATTCATGCGAGACCGCCGCCCGCCCCGGAATCACCCGAACAGGATCCGTCCCCCATGGCCCCGACCTATCTCAAGCAAGCCACCAAGACAGCGATGACCGATGCGGGCGACGTCCACGAAACGGTCCAGAAGATCCTGAACGACATCGAGGCCGGCGGCGACGACACGGCGCGGGCCTATGCCAATCGCTTTGACCAGTATGGCGGCAACATTCTCCTGACCGGGGACGATATCCGCGCCGCCTGCGCCCTGGTTCCGGAGAAGCTCAAGGCCGATATCCGCTTTGCCCATGACAATGTGCGCCGATTTGCCGAGGCGCAGAAACAGACCATGCACGATATCGAATACGAGGTGGTGCCGGGCCTCGTCGCCGGACAGAAAGCAATCCCGGTGCGGGCGGCGGGATGCTATGTGCCGGGCGGGCGCTACAGCCATATCGCAAGCGCCATCATGACCGTGACGACCGCCAAGGTCGCCGGCTGCAAGCATATCGTCGCCTGTTCCCCCCCCCGTCCGAACGAAGGCGTGGCGCCTGCGATCATCTATGCCGCGCAGCTTTGTGGCGCGGACCGGATCATGGCCATGGGCGGCGTGCAGGGCGTCGCGGCGATGACCTTCGGACTGTTCGGGCTTCCAAGGGCGGACATCCTCGTCGGCCCCGGCAACCAGTTCGTCGCCGAAGCCAAGCGCATCCTGTTCGGCCGCGTCGGAATCGACATGATCGCCGGCCCGACCGACAGCCTGATCCTGGCCGACGACACCGCCGACCCCGAAGTCGTCGCCACCGATCTCGTCAGCCAGGCCGAGCACGGATACAACTCGCCGGTCTGGCTCGTCACCTCAGACCGCGCGCTGGCCGAGACGGTCCTGTCCCGCGTGCCCGAACTCATCGCCGATCTGCCGGAGCTGAACCGGGCCAATGCCGAAGCCGCCTGGCGCGACTATGCCGAAGTCATCCTCTGTTCTGACCGCGAAGAGATGGCGGCCACCTCCGACACCTATGCGCCCGAACATCTGACGGTTCAGGCGCGGGATCTGCCCTGGTGGCTGGACCGGCTGCAATGCTACGGATCGCTGTTCCTGGGCGAAGAAACCACCGTGGCCTTCGGCGACAAGGCGTCCGGCACCAACCACGTGCTGCCCACGTCGCGCAGCGCCAAGTATACCGGCGGACTTTCGGTGCACAAATACATGAAGATCGTCACATGGCAGCGGTCGACCCGCGAAGGCGCGCGCCCGGTGGCCGAGGCCACCGCCCGGATTTCCCGGCTGGAAGGCATGGAAGGCCACGCCCGAAGCGCCGACATCCGGCTGCGCAAGTATTTCCCCGATGAATCCTTCGATCTGACGGCGAACGGATAGGTCATGCAGGCGGAAGCCCTTTTCGATCTGCGCGGCAAGATCGCCTGCGTCACCGGAGCCAGCAGCGGGCTGGGGCGCTTCGCGGCAACGGCGCTGGCCGGATCGGGCGCGCAGGTGATCGGGGTTGCGCGCCGGGCCGGATCGCTCGCGGCCTGGCGGTCCGAAACCGACGGCGACACCGCCCTCGTGGCCGCCGACCTGTCCGACAGAACCGGCCTGCCGGAGGTCGCGCAGCGGATTGCCGACGTCTTTGGCCCGCCGGACATCCTGATCAATGCCGCCGGCGTCAACACCCGACAGCATGCCGATGCGGTCACACCAGAGATGTGGGACCTGACGCAGAACCTCAACCTCGCCGCGCCGTTCTTCCTGGCCCAGGCGATGGTTCCCGGCATGCGCGCGAAAGGCTGGGGACGGATCATCAATTTCGCGTCGCTGCAATCCCGCCGCGCCTTCGCCAACGGCATCGCCTATGGCGCATCCAAGGGCGCCGTGGAACAGTTGACGCGCGCCATGGCCGAGGCCTGGTCGCGCGATGGCGTGACCGCCAACGCGCTGGCGCCGGGATTCTTCCGCACCGAACTGACGGCGCCGGTTTTTGCCGATGCGGCGCTGGCCCGGCGCCATGCCAACCAGACCTGCGTCGGCCGCAATGGCGAACCGCGCGATCTTCTCGGGCCGTTGCTGTTCTTCTGCGGCAGGGCATCGGACTACGTGACCGGGCAGGTCCTGTTCGTCGATGGAGGATTCACCGCGAAATGAAGGCGCTGATTTACCAGGGGGCGGGCCGGATGGGCTGGTGCGACAGTCCCGATCCCGTGGCGGGTGACGGCGAAAGCCTCGTGCGCGTCCATCATTCGGGTATCTGCGGGTCCGACATGCACGCGTTTCTCGGACATGACGAGCGCCGCCCCGCCCCACTCATCCTCGGCCACGAGGCCTCCGGCATCGTCATCGACGGGCCGGCGCAGGGGCAGCGGGTCACGATCAACCCGCTGGTCACCTGCGGCACCTGCCCCGCCTGCCGTTCCGGGCGCGGCAATCTCTGCGCGAACCGGCAGATCCTGTCGATGCCGCCGCGTCAGGGTGCCTTTGCCGAACTGGTCGCCGTTCCGCACCGCAACCTCGTCGCCGTGCCCGACGGGGTGGACCTGGCCAACGCAGCACTTTGCGAACCACTGGCCTGCGGTTGGCACGCGGTGCGCCTCGGCCTGAACGCGCTGGGGCAAATCCCGGACACCCTGCGCTGCGCGGTTCTGGGCGGCGGCACCATCGGCGTCGGAGCGGCGCTGGCGCTGCATGCCGCCGGGGTCGCAGAAATCACGCTGGTAGAACCCAACCCCATCCGGCGGCACAGGCTCGCCGCCATGCCGGAATTCACCACGATGGGCTCGGATCAACTGCCCGACAGTTCCAGCGACATGGTCATCGACGGGGTCGGCCATGTCGCGACCCGAGCCGCCGCCTGCGCCGCCGTCCGACCGGGCGGGGCGATCCTGCACATCGGGTTGGGCGAGGCCACCGGCGGCCTCGACGTGCGGCGCATGACCCTTCAGGAAATCACCTTCATCGGCACTTATACCTATACCGACCGGGACTTTCGCGATACGGCCCAGGCCATTTTCGATGGTCGCCTCGGCACGCTGGGCTGGGTCGATCACCGCCCGCTGTCCGACGGGCCCGCCGCATTCGACGACATTCGCGCCGGGCGCTGCGCCGCGCCCAAGATCATGCTCACGCCCTGACGCCAACCCACAGGAGGGATCCCTTGTCCATCGACGAGAAAATCGTGGCCGACTTCGTGGCCAACAGAATCGAATTCGTGACCACCGTGCCCTGCAAGCAGCTGGGCGGCGTGATCGACCAGGTCGAAAGATCGCCGCAGATCCACCACGTCCCGTCCAACAAGGAAGACGAAGGCATGGGGCTTTGCGCCGGGGCCTTCATGGGCGGCAAGCGGGCGGCGATCATCATGCAGAACACGGCCCTCGGGGTGACGGGCAACACGCTGGCGACGCTGATCCAGTTCTACCGGATTCCGCTGCCGATGCTGATTTCCTATCGCGGCGAACTGGGCGAGCCGATTGCCTGCCAGGTCGAAATGGCCGTGCACACCAAGGCACTGCTGGCGCAGCTGCACATCCCGACCTACCATTTTCACCGGCAGGAGGATGTCGGCGAGTTCGACAAGATCCTGAAATACACCTACATGTGCAACAAGCCCGTGGCCATCCTGACCGATGCGTCTTTCTGGGGAGGATACTGATCATGATCCGTTCCGAGGTACTGCGCGAAATCGTGCCCCTGATCTCCGACCATCTGGTCGTCTGCAACATCGGGCTGCCAAGCCAGGAACTGCACCACATTGATGACCAGCCGAGCAATTTCTACATGCTGGGCACCATGGGACTAGCCTCCTCGATCGGGCTGGGCCTTGCCCTGGCGCAGAAGGAAAAGGTCATCGCCATCGACGGCGACGGATCGGTCCTGACCAATCTCGGCACCCTGCCGACCGTCGCCAACAACGTCGCTGACAACTTCATACTGCTGATCATCGACAATGGCAGCTACGGTTCCACCGGCGACCAGCCGACTTATGCGGGCAAGAAGACATCCTTGGCCGCCGTTGCGCGGGCCTGCGGATGCGAAACCGTCGTCGAAGTGGCCGCGAAGGATACAGCGCAGGCGCTGAAGACTGCGCTGGAGGGCGACAAGATGACGGTCATTGTCAGCAAATGCATCAGCGGCAACATCAAGTTGCCGGTCATCGCCATGGACCCGGTGGTGATCCGCGACCGGTTCATGCGCGAGGTCCAGCGCCGCAACAGCTGACGCCGACCTGCGCCGTCAAGCCTGGTCGCGCAGGTATTCCATGACCGCCGGGCGCACGCTCTGGTCGCCCCGGTCGCGGGCCTCGTCGATCACCCGGCGCACCTGGACGAGGTCAGAGCGTAACAGAAGGCTCTTGACCGGCCCGATCGACGCGGGACGCATCGACAGCGACCGCAACCCGATGGCGGCGAGGCACAACGCCTCGATCGGGCGTCCGGCATCCTCTCCGCAAAAGCTCAGCGGCGTGTCGGTGCGGGCGCACCGCTCCACGATCATTTCAATCAGGCTCAGGAAACTGACGTTCAGCGTGTCGTAGCGCCGGCGCACCCGTTCGTTTTCCCGGTCAGCGGCAAAGAAGAACTGCTTGAGATCATTGCCCCCGATCGACAGGAACTCGACGTCCTGAAAGAACTTTTCCGGGGCGAACACCAGCGACGGCGTTTCCAGCATCGCCCCCACCTTCAATGTTTCCGGCAGGACATGGCCCAACCGCTTTTCCCGCGCGATGGTCTTTTCAAGCTCGACACAGGCCGCGCGGTATTCTTCGAACTGCGCGACAAAGGGGAACATGATGGTCAGCGAACGACCGTTCGCCGCGCGGATCAGGGCCTGCAACTGCATCCGCATCACACCCGGCTTGTCCAGACCAACGCGAATCGCCCGCCAGCCCAGCGCCGGATTGGGTTCGTCGTTGGGCTTCATGTAGGGCAGCACCTTGTCGGACCCGATATCCAGCGTGCGGAACACGACTTCCTTGCCATGGGCCGAATCCAGCACCCGAGAATAAAGTTCCGCCAGTTCGGTGCGCTTGGGCATCTGGTTGCGGATCAGGAACTGAAGCTCGGTGCGAAACAGCCCGACGCCTTCCGCGCCGGACCCGACGAGCGAGGGCAGATCCGCCATCAGCCCCGCGTTCATGTTCATCTCGATCCTGCTGCCGCAAAGCGTGACCGCAGGCCTTTCCCGGATCGACGCATAGCGTTCCTGCGCCTGCGCCTGCATCGCGATCTTGTCGCGAAAGGCCGTCACCACGGAATCGTCGGGGCGCAGGTGCACCGTGGCCTGATCGCCATCGACCATGATGTGGTCGCCGTTCAGCGCCTCCGTCGCGATCCGCCCGGCATGCACGACCAGCGGAATCGCCAGCGCCCGCGCGACGATCGCCGCATGGCTGCCGACCGATCCGTCCTCCAGCACCACTCCGCGCAGTTTGCGGCCGTATTCCAGCAGTTCAGCCGGCCCGATGTTGCGCGCGATCAGGATCGGATCGTCGGGCATTTCCGCGCCGGTCTCGCTGCCCTGGCCGGTCAGGATGCGCAGCAGCCGGTTGCTCAGGTCGTCGAGGTCGCTCAACCGTTCCCGCAGGTAGGAATCCGACACCTGGCCGATTCGCGCCCGCGCCAGCGACTGTTCCTTTTCGACGGCAGCCTCGGCACTCAGCCCGCGGCTGATGTCCTCTTCCATCCGGCGCATCCAGCCCTTGGAATTGGCGAACATCCGGTAGGCTTCAAGCACCTGCAACTGTTCGGTGTCGCCGCTGCGGGATATGTCCAGCATTCTGTCGACGCCGACACGCAGTTCCTCGACCGCTTCGTGCAGCCGTTCGAGTTCGCGGTGCGGATCGTCGGCGATCGGATTGGTCACGACGACGCGCGGTTCATGCAGCCAGACGTGGCCTTCGGCGGCGCCTTCCTGCGCGGTGGTGCCGCGGAACAGGACCGGCTGCTGGTGGCGGGCCGATAGGGCCGCGCCTTCGCCGACAAAAGCACCGAGTTCGGTCATTTCGGCGATGACCATCGCCACGACTTCCAGCGCATAAAGTTCGTCAGCGGTGTATTCGCGTGCATCGCGGGACTGCACCACCAGAACGCCCAGTTTCTCGCCCAGCCGCTGGATCGGCACGCCAAGGAAGGACGAATAGCGTTCCTCGCCGGTTTCCGGCATGTAGCGGAAGCCCTTTTCCGCCGGGGCGTTGGGGGTATTCATCACCTTGCCGGTGCGCGCGACACGGCCCACGAGTCCTTCGCCGAGACGCATCCGGGTCTGGTGCACCGACGCCGCATCCAGGCCCTGCGTGGCGCAGAGTTCCAGCGTGTCCTCGTCGCGGAACAGATAGACCGAACACACTTCCGTGCCCATGCTGTCGGCGATCAGGTGGGTGATCTTGTCCAGCCGTGCCTGACCCGCCACATTGCTCGCCATGGCGTCGCGCAGACGCCCAAGCAACTTGCGGCTCTCGGTTTCGATACGTTCGGGCATGCGTCCGATTCAGTCCTTGTCAGAAAGACGTCCGCAGCGAAATCCGCTCAGGCTGCCTTGTCCAGTTCGAAGGCATCATGCAGGGCTTGGACCGCAAGTTCCATGTATTTCCGGTCGATCAGCACCGAAATCTTTATCTCGGAGGTTGTAATGACCTTGATGTTGATCCCCTCTCCCGAGAGTACCTTGAACATCTTCGCGGCGACGCCAGTGTGGCTGCGCATCCCGATTCCGACCACGGAAACCTTGGCGACATTCTTGTCCGCGATCAGTTCGGCAAAGTTCAGACCGCCCTTGGCCTTGATGTCCGCCAGCGCCTTTTCCGCCCGCGCCACCTGGTCGGTCGGGCAGGAAAACGTCATGTCGGTGCGGCCTTCCTCGCTGATGTTCTGCACGATCATATCGACGTTGACGCCCGCATCCGACAGGGCCGTGAAGATCGTCGCCGCAATGCCGGGGCGGTCGGCCACCGACAGAAGGGTCATCTTGGCTTCGTCGCGGGAATGGGCCACGCCGGCCACTACATTGGATTCCATGATATCGTCCTCATCGCAGACCAGCGTTCCAGCTGTGTCGGATTGTTCTTCGAAACTGCTCAAGACCCGCAGCTTGACCTTGTAGCGCATCGCCAGTTCCACCGACCGGGTCTGCAACACCTTCGCGCCCAGGCTGGCCAGTTCCAGCATCTCCTCGAAGGCGATTCTGTCAAGCTTGCGCGCCTTGTCGGTGATCCGCGGATCGGTGGTGTATACGCCGTCCACGTCCGTATAGATATCGCAGCGTTCGGCGCCGAAGGCGGCGGCGAAGGCGACGGCGGTGGTGTCCGAACCGCCCCGGCCCAGCGTGGTGATCCGGCCTTCGGGGCTGATCCCCTGGAACCCCGCGACGACGGCCACGCGCATGCCCTGGTCAAACTTGGCCTTGATGTTGTCGGTCGGGATCTCCTCGATCCGGGCCGAGGAATGGGCGCTGGTCGTCTTCACCGGCACCTGCCAGCCCTGCCAGCTGCGCGCCGGCACATCCATTTCCTGCAGGGTCAGCGCCATCAGGCCGGCGGTCACGTTCTCGCCCGACGACACGACCGCGTCGTATTCGCGGGCATCGAACAGCGGCGAGGTTTCCTCGACCCAGCCGACCAGTTCATTGGTCTTGCCCGACATGGCGGACACGATGACGATCACGTCATAGCCCTTGGCCACTTCGACGCCGACACGCTTGGCCGCGCGGCGGATGCGATCGAGGTTGGCGACCGATGTGCCGCCGAATTTCATCACGAGTACGGGCATGCTCCGTGCCTTTCCATGCGTCTGGCAGTCAAACTGCCCGCCTCTTATGCGAGGGGTTTCCCAAGGGCAAGTGGGCAAACCTGCGCGCCCGCCGACGGCGGCCGCGGATCAGAGCGGATGCGCACGGCCGTCCCAGGTTTCGAAACAGCCGGTGCTGCCCATCGACAGCGCCGCGAACCGCGCCATCAGCCCGGCGGCGGCTTCGGCCGGCGGAATAGCCGCCGCGCCGCCGCCCATGTCGGTTTGCACCCAGCCCGGATGGTAGATGCCAACGGCGACTCCCTGCCCGCGCAGGTCGGCCGCCAGGTTGCGGCCGAGGTTCAGCGCCGCCGCCTTGGACGCGCGATAGATATAGCTGCCGCCGGGCGCGGTCGTCTGCGACGCCATCTGGGACGAGATGATCCCGATCTTCGGTGTCCGCGCCCGCCGCAGATGGGGCAGCACGTTCTGGATCGACAGGAAAACGCCCGTCACGTTCACGGCAAACGTGTCGGCCCACATCTTCGCCGGATAGCCGGACTCCAGGGACTGCCCCTTGTCGAGATAGACACCGGCATTGCACACCAGAAGATCGACCGGACGGTCCCCCAGCCTGCCCGCAAGCGCCCGCTGCGCGTCCGGGTCGGTCACGTCCAGCGCCAGCCCGCCGCTGCCGTCCCGCGACGTGCCGGTGACGCTGTGGCCCGCCGCGCGATAGCGATCCGCCAGGGCCAAGCCGATTCCCCGGTTGGCCCCGGTCAGCACCACATGGATCGGATCGGTCATTGCGGGCCTCCTCCGCGCGGCGGCGCGATTGGCTAGTTGGTCTTGCGGTTGGGCAGGAACGGCAAAGGCGCCACTGGCACGCCGTCTTCCAGCAGCTTGCGCGCCTCATCCAGCCGCGCCTCGCCGTGGATCGACCGCTCCGGGGCTTCGCCCTCGTGCATGGCGCGCGCCTCGGTCACGAAATCGGCGCCGACGTAATCCGAAGTCTTTTCGATCCTGCGGCGCAGTTCCGCCAGCGCCTGTTCGGCGGGGCTCGCGGGCTGGGTCAGCGGCCCCCGCGCTTCACGCGGCGCGCTGACCCTGGGCGCCATGATCGCCTTTTCCACCTTGCCGCCGCCGCAGACCGCGCAGGAAATCATGCCCGAGGCCGACAGTTTGTCGAAGGCTTCCGCCGACTGGAACCAACTGTCGAAACTATGTCCTTCGGCACATTTCAGCGCATATTGAATCATGTGACCCCGTCAATCCCTTACCATAGACCCGAACGTCAAATAACCGCCGCGCGGCGAAGTTCAAGCGGGGCGCGTCAATCAGCGCAGGATCTTCGGGTTGAAATCCCGCACGATCCGCGCCAATTCGGGTTCCGTCAGACGCGCCGCGGCCTTTTTCTGCGAGAACCACTTGCGACGCCGCTGCGCATGTTCCGGGTAGTCCTGCGCCAAGGTCTTGACCTTGACCGGATAGACCATCGCCACGCAGGGCAGCCCGTTTCCGGCGTCCATAACCTTGTCGTAGGAATAGATCCCAAGGCACTGATCCCGCGCCTTTCCGATGACGCCGGCCTCTTCCCAGGCTTCCTTTGCCGCGCAGTCCGCCGGCGTCAGACCGCACACCGGCCAGCCTTTGGGAATGATCCAGCGGCCGGTCTTGCGCGACGTGACCAGCAGGATCTGGGGCCGGTCCTGCGAGATGCGATAGCAAAGTGCCGCGAACTGCGTGCGCACATCGCTCTTGTGCGATGCCCGAACCGTTATCGGTAATTGCTTGATAAGCATTCTGCTCACACCGCCCCGGAACCTTTTTCAAAAAGCCTACAACGCGAAATTTCGGATTTCACCCAATTTCTTCCGTCAGACTGCCCGAAAATTGTAACCGTTCGGTTCACAGGCGCGCCAAAGGCGCATCATTTCAGCTGCCCGCGCAGGCGCAGCGTCAACCGCCGCACCAGTTCCTCCTGCGGCAGGTCGGCATCGATGGCCAGTCTGCGCAGGCCGAAATGGACCCGCGCAATGCGTTGATAATACCCGGTATAAACGTAATTCGCCGTCGCCCCGGCCACCGCGCCCAGCACCGGAACCGTCTGCGCCGCGAGCTTCTGGCCGAGCGCCGTGGCCAGCTTCGGCGCGACGGCCGCGATCAGCCTGTGCGTCGCGCCCCCGGTCAGCGTCAGCCGCAGCGATACGAACCCCAGGTCGGCGCCGTCATCCTCGGCCAGCGGCCCCGCCGCGGCGAAGACCCTGATGCAATCGAACCGGACGCTTTCGGACTCCGGGTCGAACCCCAGACCCGCCGCCGTCCCCTGGATCGACCGCAGCAGGACCGCCGTCGTCGCGGGCAGCTCGATCAGCGCGGTCGGCAGGCCGCCGTAGCCGCCGGCGGCGCCCATCGCCGTCGTGACGGCCCTGTTGACCCAGGGCTTCTGGTCCGGCACCGCCCGCCGCGACGACTGGGCCGCCTGCATCGCCAGCGTCAGGGCCTGCGCCGTCGCATCGCCCAGGCCAGCGCGCACCGATGGCGGCAGCCGGTCGATCAGCCCCTCGGCCTTGCCGCCCAAAGCGGTGAGCATCTGGACGCCCAGACCGCCGGCGGCGCGGTATTCCACCGCCAGCCGGTCCAGTTCGCTTTCCACGTCCACCGGCCCCAGGATCAGAATGTCGCTCATGTCATTTCCTTCATGCACGGCATCAAGATCGTCACCCGGCGGCGGGTTTTCAATGTGCGTCGCCGCTCCAGCGGGTCACGTCGCCTTCCACGCCGTCCCAAGCGCCCGGCGACAGCGCCTGCCCCAGCACCCGGTCGGGGTTCGTCGGCGGTGGCATCCGCACCCGCTCCAGCCTGCTGAAGCCGAACCTCTGGTAATACGGCGCATCGCCCACCAGCAGAACCCTGTCCCAGCCACCGGCCACCGCCGCCGCCAGCCCGTCGCGGATCAGCACGCCGCCGAGGCCCTCGCCCTGGTGCGTCGGGTGCACGGCGACCGGCCCAAGCAGCAGGGCCGGCAGCCCGGCGACCCGCACCGGCCAGAACCGGATCGCCCCCGTCAGGATGCCGTCGCTGTCCCGCGCCACCAGCGACAGGCCCGGCACCGGCGGAATGCCGTCCCGCAGGCGATAGGACGACAGGGCTTCGCGGCCGGGGGCAAAGCAAAGATCGTAAAGCGCCTCGACTTCCCACCAGTCGTCCTGTTTTTCCGGCATGAGAGCGATCACGGGGAGGTCCATCGTCGTTAAGTGGTGGAATTCGCCCTATCACGCGGCTAGGACTTGGGCAAACATCTGGAGAGACGCATGTTCTATCGCCCCGAGGACGGCCACGGACTGCCGCACAACCCGTTCAACGCCATCGTGACTCCACGGCCGATCGGGTGGATCTCCAGCCGCGACTCGACCGGAACCGACAACCTGGCGCCTTATTCGTTCTTCAATGCCATCGCCTATGTGCCGCCGCAGGTCATGTTCGCATCGACCAGCGCCAAGCCGGACCAGAACAACACCAAGGACAGCGTCGCGAACATCGCCGAAACCGGGGTGTTCTGCGTCAATATCGTCGAATACGCGGCGCGTCACGCGATGAACGCCACATCGGCCATGCTGGGCAAGAACGTCGACGAATTCGCCGCCGCCGGGCTGACGGCGG
The DNA here is from genome assembly GCF_030164465.1 of Sedimentitalea xiamensis. Lineage (GTDB taxonomy): Bacteria > Pseudomonadota > Alphaproteobacteria > Rhodobacterales > Rhodobacteraceae > Sedimentitalea > Sedimentitalea xiamensis. The sequence continues at coordinate 127,592 of NZ_JASNJE010000008.1, read as the reverse complement.
TGGAGTGCGAAACCATCGACTGCGCGCGGGTTCAGGGCGCACCGGCGGCGCTGGAATGCAAGATGACGCAGATCATCGACCTGCCCGGCGATTCCAACAAGCTGGTGCTGGGCGAAGTCACCGGCATCCACATGCGCGACAACTGCATTCGTGACGGCCGGTTCGAAATCACCGCGTTCCAGCCGCTCGCCCGCCTGGGGTATCGCGACTATACCCATGTGTCCGAAGTCTTCGAACTGGTGCGGCCGGGCGAAAAATAGTCCGCGAAACCGCGATAGCGTGGTATGAGACGGGACAGCCCTTTTCCATGTCCAGAGCCCGCCATGCCGACGTTTCAAACTTCCCAGAGCATTCTGAACCCGATCTCGATCCTCGACAACCTGTTCGAATTGCTGATGCTGGACAGCACGCTGGTCTCGTCCTCCGCGACCTCGGCCGCCTTCGACATCGGCACATCCACCATTGAAATCACCGGCGACGGCTTCGTTTTCGACAGTTCGGGACCGCGCACCGAACTGGTCGGCGGCACCATCGACACGCTCCACTTTGCGTTTTCCCGCCCCGGCTACTTCTACACCCTGTCCGAACTCGACCTCGACGCCGCGACCCTGTCGGCGGCCGCGGCGCAGGAAGACTCCGGCGCCGATCCCGGCGCGATCGAAGCGCTGATCTACCCGATGGACTGGACGCTTTACGGCAACAGCCTCGGCGACGTGATCCTGAAGGACCACCAGAGCATTGACGGAATCCCCGTGTCCTTTTCCGGCGACAACACGATCTGGCTGGAATACGGATACGACCGGTTCCACGCCGGCGCGGGGAACGACACGGTGCATGGCGGCATGCTCGACGACATCCTTTGGGGCGGCGCCGGGCGTGACAGGCTCTATGGCGGCGCCCAGCACGACACGCTGTTCGGAAATGGCGGACCGGATCGCCTGTTCGGCGGGAACGGTTCGGATCAGTTGAACGGCGGCGGCGGCCGCGACACGCTGGTCGGCGGCAGGGGAAATGACGATCTGCGCGGCGGCCGGGATGCCGACCGCTTCGTGTTCAACGCCGCTGTGCTGCCGGAAGAGGACACGATCCACGATTTCGAGATCGACCTGGATAAGATCGTCATTCGCTCGGCCGGGGACATCGCGCTTTCGGACACCGCAAGCGGCGTCGATATCACCGACGGGTTGCGGATCATTCACGTCCTCGGCGTGACCTCGGACGACCTGGACAGCGGCAACCTTCTGCTTCCGGCCGTCTGAAACCGGCGCTCAGTGCCCGCCGAGGATACCCGTGCGCACCTGGTAGTTGACCGCCAGCGCGTAGTCCGGGTCGTCGTCGCTGTCCACCATCAGGTGCCCCGCCTTCTTCAGAAGACGGTGACAATCGCGGCTCAGGTGGCGCAGTTGGATCTGCTTGCCCTCGGCCTCGTATTTCGCGGCGACCGTCTCGATCGCCTGCAACGCGGACTGATCGACCACGCGGCTGTCGGCGAAATCGACGATCACCGACGCGGGATCGCCCGCCGGGTCGAACATCTCGACGAACCCGTCCGACGACCCGAAGAACAGCGGTCCCTGGATCTGATAGACACGGGCGCCTTCCGGCGTTTCATAGGTCTTGGCGTGGATGCGCCGCGCGTTGTTCCAGGCATAGGCCAGCGCGCTCACGATCACGCCCACCACGACGGCGACGGCCAGGTCTTCCAGCACCGTCACCACCGTCACCAGCAGGATCACGAACGCATCCGTCAGCGGCACCTTGCGCAGGATCGTCAGGCTGTTCCAGGCGAAGGTGCCGATCACCACCATGAACATCACCCCGACCAGCGCCGCCAGCGGGATCAGTTCGATCACCGGCGCGGCAAAGAGGATGAAGACCAGCAGGAACAGCGCCGCCGCGATCCCGGCGACGCGGGTGCGCCCGCCGGATTTCACGTTGATCATCGACTGCCCGATCATCGCGCAGCCGCCCATGCCGCCGAAAAAGCCGGTCACGGTATTGGCCACGCCCTGCGCCACGCATTCCTGGCTCGCCCCGCCGCGCTTGCCGGTGATGTCCCCGACCAGGTTCAGCGTCAGCAGGCTTTCGATCAGCCCGATTGCCGCCAGAATGACCGAATAGGGCAGGATGATCCGCAGGGTTTCCCAGGTCGGCGGCACCATCGGAATGTGAAACGAGGGCAATCCGCCCTGGATCGACGCCAGATCGCCGACCCGCGGCACATCCACCCCGGCCACGATCACCAGCGTGGCGACGACGCCGATCCCGGCGAGCGGCGCCGGAATCACCCGCGTGACGCGCGGCATGATCCAGATGACGACCATGGTCAGCACCACCAGGCTCAGCATCAGGTAGAGCGGTCCGCCGCTCAGCCATTCGCCGCCCGAGACCCCGTGCCCGGTGTTGACCATGCTGCCCGGAACCTTGAACTGCCCCAGCTGCGCCAGGAAGATGACGATCGCCAGCCCGTTCACGAACCCGAGCATCACCGGGTGCGGCACCAGGCGGATGAACCGGCCCCATCGCATGATCCCGGCAAAGATCTGCATGAGACCCATGAGAACCACCGTGGCGAACAGGTATTCGACCCCGTGTTCCGCCACCAGCGCCACCATCACCACCGCCAGCGCGCCCGTCGCCCCGGAAATCATGCCCGGTCGCCCGCCGATCAGCGCGGTGATCAGCCCGACGAGAAAGGCCGCATAAAGCCCCACCAGCGGATGCACCCCGGCGACAAAGGCAAAGGCCACCGCTTCCGGCACCAGCGCCAGCGCCACGGTCAGCCCCGACAGCAACTCGATGCGCAGACGCGACGGGGTCAGCCCTTCGTCGGGCATCCAGCGCAGATCGGGCATGGCGAGACGGTTGGCAAAAGAGGCCATCAAGGCGCGGCGCATGGAAATCAGTCCTGTTCGCTGGGGCCGGGTCACGCGGCAAAGGGGTCGCTTACAGGGTTCGCGGCCAAAACGCCATGCCGCCGGGCGGGAGGCCGCCATGCGCTCAGGTCATGGCGGCCGGGCCATGACGTGCGGGCGCCAGACCCGCGCCACGGGAAATGCGCCGCCGCCCCGCCGCCCGCGTTTCGGCGGTTGATTTCCCGCGCTGCCGCCGCCACGCTGCCGCCGGATCAGAACGGGGAATTTCCATGACACAGACCAGGATCGGCATCATCGGCGGCTCGGGCGTCTACGACATCGACGGGCTTCGGAACGCGGAATGGACCGAGGTCGCCGGCCCTTGGGGCAAACCGTCCGACGCGATCCTGACCGGGCAACTGGACGGGGTCGCCATGGCGTTCCTGCCGCGCCACGGGCGCGGCCACGTGCACAGCCCCAGCACCGTGCCCTACCGTGCCAATATTGATGCGCTGAAGCGGCTGGGCGTCACCGACGTGGTCAGCGTGTCGGCCTGCGGCAGCTTTCGCGAAGACCTGGCTCCGGGCGATTTCGTCGTCGTAGATCAGTTCATCGACCGCACCTTCGCGCGCGAGAAATCGTTTTTCGGCACCGGCTGCGTCGGCCATGTCAGCGTCGCGCACCCGACCTGCCCGCGTCTTTCGGCCGCCTGCGCCGCGGCCGCCCGCGACGCCGGCATCACGGTGCACGAGGGCGGCACCTATCTGGCGATGGAAGGCCCGCAATTCTCCACCCTGGCGGAATCCCGGATGTATCGCGACAGCTGGGGCTGCGACGTGATCGGCATGACCAACATGCCCGAGACCAAGCTCGCCCGCGAGGCGGAACTTTGCTATGCCTCGGTCGCCATGATCACCGATTACGACAGCTGGCATCCGGACCATGGCGCGGTCGATATCGCGCAGATCATCGCGACGCTGATGGGCAATGCCGAAAAGGCCCGCGATCTGGTCAGCCGGCTGCCGGCCCTGCTGGGCGCGGACCGCGCGCCCTGCCCGCACGGCTGCGACAGGGCGCTGGATCACGCCATCCTCACCGCCCCCGAGGCGCGTGATCCGGCGCTGGTGACGAAACTGGACGCGGTCGCGGGGCGGGTGCTGGGCTGACAACACCCGCCCCGCGTCACGCCCTCAGGCCTCGACGCGCCCGATGACCTCGAGCGCCTTGCGGAACCGGGCCGACCAGGGCAGCGAACTGCCGTTGCATTTGGCCCCGTTCGCCTTTCGCGCGTTGTCGTTATAGGGAATGCCGAAGCGTTCGAACTCTTCTTCCATCACGAAATTCGCGTCTTCCGCCAGGGTGATCGCCACCGTCCGCTGCCGGATCGTGCCGGTTTCGTCATCGAGAACCGGGCGGCCATCCGCATCCAGATCGACCTGATTCAGCACCCGCAGCACCGAACAGGCCCGGTAGCCCTTGTTCAGATGCCAGGCCATCCGCCTTTCGCAGTCGTCCTCATCGAACTTGTCAAACCCGATCAGGCTTTGCACCCCCACGGGATTCCCCCGGAAGATGCGGGCGAACTTCGGAACGAATCCCGCCGTATGGATCTCCGTCATCGCGTCGCCGGACAGCTTCTCGGCCTCGACGCTCATGCCGAAGGTGGTCTTGATATCGTCCACGACGCCAACGAAAACCGGCAGGTTCTCACGCAGTTTGTTGTAATAGAGTCCCGCCGGCGGAATCGCGGCCGCCTGGACAGTGGGCTGATCGGAACGACCGACAGCCCCCTGGCGCAAGGAGCAGATCCGGGTGATGTTCCCCGATTTCGACAGGGCCACGATGGCGCCGGGAGACACCAGATCCAGGTCGATGTCGAAATCCGCCTCATGGTAGGCATAGACATCGGCGTCGGAAATCTCGCTGAGCCAGGTGAACGTCAACAGCATGACGAAAAACGCCACGAACGCGGTGGCGAACACATATATCGGTTTCATGAGCTTTCTCCGGCTATTTCTTCGCGCAGCAACTGCTGCTGCCGCACGGATAATGCGTGTCGGGGCAACCGGCCTTGGCGGCAACGGGAAGCAGAAGGAGAAGGGCAAGCAATGTCGGTGCAAAAGTTTTCATCGTTAATCTCCGAATCAAATCAAATAAAAGTGGTAACAGTCTACCACGAATTCGCGTCCATTTCGACTCCCGGTAGAGTCGGCCCCTGATCACTCTCGCAAGGCCCGTTGACAGTCTCGGGAAAGCGCGGCTTTCTGAACCGGCTGCCGTCAACGGAGACACCGGACATGCCCCTCGACCTCTGGCTCGCCTTCGTCGCCGCCTCGACCGTGCTGCTGCTGATCCCCGGCCCGACGGTGCTCCTTGTTCTCAGCTACGCGCTGTCCAAGGGGCGCTCCGTCGCCATGGCCTCGGCCACCGGGGTGGCGCTGGGGGATCTCGTCGCCATGACCGCGTCTCTGGCCGGTCTCGGGGCGCTGGTGGCGGCCTCGGCGTCGCTGTTCAGCCTGCTGAAATGGATCGGCGCGGCCTATCTCGTCTGGCTCGGCGTCAGGCTTTTGCGCAGCGCCCCGGCAGCCGGGCTGGACCGCATCGCCACCGGGCGCGACGTGACGGCGCGCGGCGTCTTCGCCCATGCCGCCGGGGTGACGGCGCTGAACCCCAAATCCATCGCCTTCTTCATCGCTTTCGTGCCGCAGTTCCTGACCCCGAACGCGCCGCTCCTGCCGCAATTCGCGATCCTGATCGCCACCTTCGTCAGTCTCGCCGCGGTGAATGCGCTCGCCTATGCGCTGCTCGCCGACAGCCTGCGGCGCGCCATCGGCAGGCAGCAGGTCATCGCCGCCCTGACCCGCGCCGGCGGTATCACCCTGATCCTGATGGGCCTGGCCACCGCGCTGCTGCGCCGGCCCGCCTGACGCGGGCCTTGCGGATTTCCGCCTGATCGGCGAAACCCGCCCCATCCGACGACGCCAGGCAAAGGACGCCCGCATGCCCAAGAAGACGACTGTCCGCGACTACATCCGCACCATCGTCGATTTCCCGCATGAAGGGATCATGTTCCGCGATGTCACCACACTCTTCGCCGATGCGCGCGGGTTCCGCATGGCGATCGACCAGATGCTGCATCCCTATGCCGGGATGCGCATCGACAAGGTGGTCGGCCTCGAGGCGCGCGGCTTCATCCTGGGCGGCGCCATCGCGCATCAGCTCAGCGTCGGCTTCGTCCCGATCCGCAAGAAGGGCAAGCTGCCCGGCGCGGTGATTTCGGAACATTACACGCTGGAATACGGCGAGGCGGTCGTGGAAATCCACGACGACGCCATCCAGCCGGGCGAAAAGATCCTGGTGGTCGACGACCTGCTGGCCACCGGCGGCACCGCCGCCGCCGGGATCAAGCTGGTCGAACGGCTCGGCGGCGAAATCGTCAGCTGCGCCTTCGTGATCGACCTGCCCGACCTCGGCGGACGCAGGGTGCTCGAAAAGCTCGGCATGGACGTGCACGCGCTCTGCGAATTCGAGGGCGAATGACGCCGCCGCCGGCGCCGGGATGATCAGCTTCCAGAGGCTCCCGCCGCCCCGCGCAGCACCGCGCCGGGGTTCATGATGCCGGCGGGATCCAGCGCCGCCTTGATCGCCCGCATCGCGTCCAGTTTCACCGCGTCGCCGTAGCGTTCGAGGTCCTCGACCTTCATCCGCCCGATACCATGCTCGGCGCTGATCGACCCGTCCAGACTGTCCACCAGGTCGTGCAGGGCGCGCTTGATCGGCTCCCGCTCCCGTGCGTGATCGGCCCGGTCGCCCCCCGGCATCGGAAACACGTTATAGTGCAGGTTGCCGTCGCCCACATGGCCGAAACAGTTGATCCGGAAGCGCCCGATCCGTCCGACCTCATCGGCGCCGCGCTCGATGAATTCCGGCAGCGCGCCCAGCGGCACAGAAATGTCATGGCTCGACACCGACCCGATCCGCCGGTTGGCCTCGGGCAGATGTTCGCGCACCGACCAGAAGGCATCGCGCTGCGCCTGCGATTGCGCGATCAGCCCGTCGCTGGCCAGCCCGGCGTCCAGCGCCTCGGCGAACAGCGATTGCAGCGCCTCCGACGGGTCCAGCCCACGCGCCAGCCCGACCTCGATCAGTACGCACCATTCCGGCGGGGTGGCAAAGGGTTGGCGCACATCCGGCAGAACCTCGGTCAGGAACAGCAGCCCCTGCCGGTGGATGAGTTCAAAGGCGCTCACGCCCTCGCCCATCCTCTCCCGCGCCAGCGACAGCAGGTCCAGCGCCGCCCGCGGCGACGGCACCACGATCATCGCCGTCCCGTCCCGCGCCGGAACCGGCCACAGCTTCAGCGCCGCCGCGGTGATGACCCCCAGCGTGCCCTCCGCCCCGATCAGAAGGTTGCGCAGGTCATAGCCGGTGTTGTCCTTGCGCAGCCGCGTCAGCCCGTTCCAGATCCGCCCGTCCGGCAGCACCGCTTCCAGACCGAGGCAGAGATCGCGCGCGTTGCCATAGCGCAGCACGTTGACCCCGCCCGCATTGGTCGCGAGGGTGCCGCCGATCCGGGCCGACCCTTCGGAGGCCAGCGACAGCGGAAACAGCCGCCCCGCCGACGCGGCGGCCGCCTGCACGTCGGCCAGGATGGCGCCGGCCTCGGCCACCAGCACGTTTTCGGACGGCAGCACCGCGCGGATGGCGTTCATCCGCTCCAGCGACAGGATCAGCGGCGCCGGACCCTCGGGCAGGGTCTGGCCGCCGACGAGGCCGGTTCCGCCGCCAAACGGCACCACCCCGACCCGCGCCGCCTGCGCCGCGGCAACCAGCCGCGACACCTCCTCGACGCTGCGCGGCAGGGCCAGCAGCCCGGACCGCCCGTGGTAAAGCCCGCGCGGCTCTTCGAGGTATCGGCCCTCCGCCGGGCGCAGCACGTCGTCGGGAAGCGTTTCGCGCAGCTGCGCGGCAAAGGCGTCATCGGCGGGATTGAGCGTCATCTGTGAACCTCGGAACGAACCGGCGCAGCGCCGTCAGTCCCGTTCTGTCAGATATTGCGGCCGCAACACAACCACTGTCGGCCGCGCCGGCAGGTCGCGCAGGGACAACTCGATGAAGGAGTTGCCCGGATGCTGCACGGCGAACTCCCCGGCGATCCCGCTCAGGAACGCCTGCAACGAATAGTCGCTGAACCAGTGCATCGGGATCACCACCTGCGATTTCAGCCGCGTCAGAACCGCGATCATGTCCGGCAGGGGCATCGTCATGCCGCCGTCCACCGGGGCCATCACCACGTCGAGACGGCCGAGGGCCGCGAACTGTTCGTCGTTGGGAACGTGGTGCAGATGTCCCAGATGGCCGATGCACAGGCCCGCCACCTCGAACACGAAGATCGAATTGCCCTTTTCCTCGATCCCGCTATAGCGCGACCGGATGTCGGTCGAGACATTGCGCACCAGCATCTCGCCCAGATCCAGGTGATGGGCGATGCCTTCGCCGAACGGCCCCCAGCCCGGCAGGGCATGGGGGATCGCCGGATCCGGAAAGGCGGTCCAGTGGGTTTCATGGGCATGGTTCATCGTCACCACGTCCGGAATCAGCTTTGCCGTTCCGATGAAGCCGGTGAAATCCGTGACCGCGTTCAACCCGCCCGGCGTTTGCAGCAGGAAACTGGCGTGGGCGATGTAATGCAGCCGCACGGTGTAACCGTCCGGCAGCGGATCCTGCCAGGCGGCCTTCTGCACGAAAGCGATGCCCGGTGCCGCGTCGGCGATCGCGATGCAGTGACTCGGACGCCGCTCCTGCGCCGCCGCCGGAGCAGCACAGGCGAGAACCGCAGCCGAAAGGATGAACCGGGCCAGGAACGTCATGCGCAGAAGTCTAGCGCGCCCGATCCAAAAGTCAGCCCGTTTCGGCGCCCTTCCGGTCCGAAAAGCGCCCGTGGTCGGCGCAACGCCCCGGCAATGGGCGCATGGTGTCACCCGGCGTCGGTTTTTCCCCGCCGGTCGCTGCGCAGCGACGCGTAAAGGACATGCGTCCGCCAGCGCCCGTTGATCTGAAGATAGGATTGCGCGACGCCTTCGTATTTGAAACCCGATTTCTCCAGCAACCCGCGCGAGGCGGCGTTCTCTGGCAGGCAGGCGGCCTCGATCCGGCTGAGATCCAGTTGCGAGAACGCATAATGGACCACGGCCCCGATCGCTTCGCGCATGTATCCCTGGCGCGCGTGGATCTCTCCGGTCCAGTAGCCCAGCGTGCCCGCCTGCGCCGGACCCCGGCGGATATTGTCCAGCGTGATCGCCCCGACCAGGGCCTGGTCGCCCCGGCGCATCAGGAACAGCGGCACGGCGGAACCCGAACTCACCGACCGCTGCGCCCAGTAGACCCGGTTGGTGAACGCCTTCCGGCTCAGGTGATCGGGGGCCCAGGTCGGCTCCCATGGCGCGAGGAAGGCTTCGCTGTCCTGGCGCAGCGCCGCCCAAGCCCTGAAATCCGAATGCGCCGGCGGCCGCAGGGTCAGGCGCTCGGTCTCGATCCGCAGCTTGCGTCTGACCAGCAGCATCAGGGCAGCATCAGGCGGCGCGCCTGCCCTGCAATTCGGCCAGGGTCGGGGCCGCCTCGATCGGCCCATACAGCGCCAGCGCCGCGGGCGCGGTAGCGGCGATGTATTCGGCGAATTCGCGCACGTCCCCGGTGGTGACCGCGTCGATATGGGCGATGGTGTCCTCCAGCGGCGGCACCACGTCCCAGATCTGCACCAGCCGCGCCAGGCGTTCGGCGCGGTTGGACGGGCTTTCCAGCCCCATCAGCAGCCCCGCCTTCATCTGCGCGCGGGCGCGGGCGACTTCTTCCGGGTTCATGTCGCCGGCGGCGCGCTTCATCTCGTCGAAGGTGATCCGGGCCAAGTCACCGATCTGTTCCGCCGAGGTGCCGGCGTAGATCGTCGTGGTGCCGGTATCCGCATAGGCCCCGGTCTGCGCGAAGATCGTGTAGCACAGCCCCCGGTTCTCGCGGATCTCCTGGAACAGCCGCGACGACATCCCGCCGCCCAGCGCGCTGGAATAGATCTGCGCGGTATAGATCGCGTCGTCCCGGTAGCCGGGGCTTTCGAAGGCCAGGGCGAAATGCGCCTGCTCCAGCTCCTTGACGCGCCGGGTCTCGCCGCCGGTGAACCGCGCCATGTCGGGCACGAAGACCGGCGCCGGTTTCAGATGCCCGAACAGGTCCTCCGCCGCCTTCACCAGCGCGTCGTGATCGACCGCCCCGGCCGCCGACAGGATCATCTGGCCGGGACCGTAATGTTCGGCCACGAACCCGGCGAGATCGGCCCGCGAAAACGCGCTGACCCTTTCGCTCGGCCCGAGGATCGTGCGCCCCAGCGGCTGGCCCCGGTAACTGTCCTCCTGCAACCAGTCGAAGATCACGTCGTCCGGCGTATCATGCGCCTGCCCGATCTCCTGGAGGATCACGCCGCGTTCGACCTCGATCTCGCCGGGGTCGAAGACCGGGTTCAGGACGATGTCGCCGATCACGTCCAGCGCCAGCGGCACGTCGTTCTCCAGCACCCGCGCGTAATAGGCCGTCACCTCGCGGCTGGTATAGGCGTTGATATAGCCGCCAACGTCCTCGATCGCCTCGGCGATCTGCAGGGCGCTGCGTTTCCGCGTACCCTTGAACGCCATGTGTTCGAGAAAATGCGCGATGCCGTTCTGTTCGATCCGTTCATGCCGCCCGCCGGCGGTGACCCAGATCCCGATGGAGGCGGATTGCAGGCCCGGCATGCGCTCGGTGACAATGCGAAAGCCGTTGGCCAGAGTATGCTGCTTGACGGTCACGTGGCGATATGCCCCCTGATAAAGTCCTTCATGGCACCAAGATCGTTCCCGATCCGGTGCACCCGTTCCGGCCTGTCATACAGGTCCGCCATGCGCGGGGGAAGAGGCGGATGCACGGCGCTGGCCTGCTCCACCGCCGCCGGGAACTTGGCCGGATGCGCGGTCGCCAGGGTGATCATCGGCACCGCCGGATCGCGGTGCTCCTCGGCCACCTTCACGCCGACGGCGGAATGCGGGCACAGCAGTTCGCCGCTCGCCGCCAGGGTGCCGGCGATGGTGGCCAGGGTTTCCTCTTCCGAGGCGCGCCCCGAAGCGAACTGGTCCTGCAGAAAGCCCATCGCGCCCTGGGACACATCGAACCCGCCGTCCTTCAGCTCGCCCATCAGCTGCGCCACCACCGCACCGTCGCGGCCATAGGCGTCAAACAGGACGCGCTCGAAATTGGAACTCACCTGGATGTCCATCGACGGGCTGATCGAGGGATGCACGGTGCCCTTGTGATAGCCCTGCCCGCTCAGGCAGCGGTGCAGGATGTCGTTCTGGTTGGTGGCGACCACCAGCCTGTCGATCGGCAGCCCCATCCGGCGGGCGATATAGCCGGCGAAGATGTCGCCGAAATTGCCGGTGGGCACAGTGAAGCTGACCGGCCGGTGCGGCGCGCCGAGGCTCACCGCGGAACTGAAGTAATAGACCACCTGCGCCAGCACCCGCGCCCAGTTGATGCTGTTGACCCCCGCCAGCTTCACCCCGTCGCGGAACGCGAAATCGTTGAACATGTCCTTCAGCGCCGCCTGGCAATCGTCGAAATCGCCATCCACCGCCAGCGCGTGCACGTTCGGTTCCGCCGGCGTGGTCATCTGGCGGCGCTGCACCTCGCTCACCCGCCCGTGCGGGAACAGGATGAACACATCCACGTTGCTCAGCCCCCGGAATGCCTCGATCGCCGCCGATCCGGTGTCGCCGCTGGTCGCCCCAACGATCGTCACCCGGTCGCCCCGCCGCGCCAGCGCCGCCTGGAACATCTGCCCGATCAGCTGCATGGCGAAATCCTTGAACGCCAGCGTCGGGCCGTGGAACAGCTCCAGCAGGAAATGACCCGGCGCCAGCTGCACCAGCGGCGCGCGGGCGGCATGGCCGAACCCGGCATAGGCGCGTCCGATGATGGCGCGGAATTCCGCGTCGCTGAAGGTGTCGCCGATGAACGGGCGCATCACCCGGAACGCGGTCTCCTCGTAGCTCAGCCCGGCCAGCGCGGCGATCTCATCAAAGCCCATCCGCGGCACCTCGGCGGGCACGTAAAGCCCGCCGTCCCGCGCCAGCCCGGTCAGCATCGCGTCTTCGAAGTTCAGGTCCGGCGCAGCGCCGCGGGTCGAGATGTATTTCATGTGCCTCGGCTTTCGGATCGGGCGCGTCCGCGCCACAGGAAATAGGCGGTCATCCCGGCCCAAATCAGGGCCAGCGAATACCAGGTAACAGCGTATTGCAGATGATCGTTGGCGATGCCAACCGTATCGACCGGCAATGGCCGGACAGAAGGCTCCGCCGGCACCTCTTCGCGGCTGATCAGCAACACCGGCAGGCTGTCCAGCGCCTCGGCCATCTGCGCGATGTCGCGGGCGAACCAGATATTGCCCGCCACGTCGTTTTCCGGCGTCGATCCGGTGCGGTCGTCCGGCCAGTGCAGGTTGCCGATGACCGTCACCGGCCCGGTCCGGCGCGGATCGGCCTTTCTGGATGCGGCGACAAAGCCCCGATCCAGCAGGATACGCCGCCCGTCCCCGGTCAGCAGCGGCGCGATGACGCGGTATCCCGCGCCGACCTGCTTGACCGACACCAGCACATGCAGTTCGCCCGGCTCGATCTCCCCGGAGACCCGCACCGGAAGGTACTTGTCCCGCGCCGGATCGATCCCGGCCGGCAGGCTGACGGGATCGGCGGCGATGCGGGTTTCGATCTCTGCGAGAATCGCCTGCTTCCAGCTCAGGCGCTGCACCTGCCAGGTACCCAGCCCGACCAGAATCCCGACGCCCGTCAGGCCGAATATCAGCAGGAAAAGGATGCTGCGCATCGCGTCGGTGCCTTCGTGCAAATGAAAACGCGCGGGATCAGCCGCGCGTTCTGCTTGATACGGTCCCGGCGCGGTTTTTCAACCGCAAACGGGGGTCAGCTCAGGCCGGCGGTGCCCCAGAGATAGACCGCGAAGAACAGGAACAGCCAGACCACGTCGACGAAATGCCAGTACCAGGCCGCCGCCTCGAAACCGACATGCTGCTCGGGCGTGAAATCGCCCTTGATCGCCCGCACCAGGCACACGGTCAGGAATATGGTGCCGATGATGACGTGGAACCCGTGAAAGCCGGTCGCCATGAAGAAGTTCGAATAGAAGATGTCGTCCCCGAACTGCCAGCCCTCGTGCAGAAGGTGCATGTATTCATAGGCCTGCAACCCGGTGAACAGGATGCCCAGCACGATGGAAATCGCCAGGCCCGCGATCAGGTCCTTGCGCACGTTGCCATGGACCAGAGCATGGTGCGCCCAGGTCACGGCGCAGCCCGACAACAGCAGCACCACGGTGTTGATCAGCGGCAGGTGGAACACGTCGACCGGGTAGATATAGGGGATCTCGTATTCGGTTCCCGCATATTCCGACATCGAATAGATCGCGTGCTTGAAGAACGACCAGAACCAGGCCGCGAAGAACATGACCTCGGACATGATGAACAGGACGAAGCCATAGCGCAGGCCGATCCGCACCACCGGGGTGTGATCGCCGATCCGGCTCTCGTGGACCACCTCGGACCACCAGGCGAACATGGTGTAAAGAACGCCGACAAGCCCGATCCAGAAGACAAAGGGCGTCACCTCATGCATCCAGAGCACGATGCCGGACAGCATGAGGAAACCGGCGACCGCCCCGAGAAGCGGCCAGATGGAGGGGGTCAGAATGTGGTAATCGTGGTTCTTTGCATGTGCCATTTAAGTGTCCCTCACCGTTCGGCGTTAGTTCGTGTTTTGGCCGGCCTGCGTATCGAGGGCGGCATAGCCCTCCGGCAGGTCGATTTCGTAGAAAGTGTATGACAGCGTGATCGCATGGACATGCTTCGCGTCCAGATCGTCCACGATCGCCGGATCGACGAAGAACGTCACCGGCATCAGCACCCGTTCCCCCGGCGCCAGGATCTGCTCCTCGAAGCAGAAACAGGCGATCTTGTTGAAAAAGCCGCCGGCCTCGTAGGGAAAGACGTTGTAGCTGGCCGATCCCGCCACCGGCCGGTCGGTCGGGTTGTAGGCCTCGTAGAACGCCAGCCCGGTCTCGCCGATCTTCAGTTCCATCTGCCGCTCGACGGGCTTGAACGTCCAGGGCATGTCGCGTTCCAGCGATGCGTCGAACCGGATCCTGATGGTCTGCTCCAGCACCCTGTCGGACCCGGCGGTTTCCACGCCGGTGGTGCCGCCAAAGCCGGTGACCCGGCAGAACCAGTCGTAGAACGGCACCGAGGCCCAGGACAGCGCGCCCATCACCAGAACCACCGAGAGCAGCTGCACCACGGTCTTCTTCGGCCCCCGCAGCGCCATCAGTTCTGCTCCTCGATCTTGGGCAGGGCGAAATCGCCGCTCGTCACCTTGACCACGGTCAGGCCGAACACGATGGCGACGAAGGCCGCCAGCACCAGCCCGACGCCCAGGTTGCGCCCGAACCGGCGGCTGTGCAGCTCATGTGTCGGCTTCAGACTCACGCCCAGCCCCCCAGGCCGTAGGGCCGCAGCAGCGCCTCGGCCAGAATCGCGCCGAAATGCAGGAAGAGATAAAGCAGCGACAGCTTGAAGAACCTGCGCTCGGCGAGGAAGTTGTCAGCCTCCGCATCCTCCTCGTCGCGCCGCCAGATGCGCAGCGCCCCCATCAGGAACAACCCGTTCAGCACCACCGAAACCGCCAGGTAGACCGGCCCGCCGATGCCGGTGAACGCCGCGCCGATGGCCAGGACCGCCAGCAGCACCGTATAGACCAGGATATGCACGCGGGTCGCCCGCCGTCCGTGGGTCACGGTCAGCATCGGCACGCCCGCGTTGTCGTAATCGTTGCGCATGAACAGGCAGAGCGCCCAGAAATGCGGCGGCGTCCACATGAACACCAGCGCGAACATCAGCCAGGGCTCGACCGCCATGCTGCCGGTGGCGGCCAGCCAGCCGATCACCGGCGGGAAGGCCCCCGCCGCGCCGCCGATCACGATGTTCTGCGGCGTGCTCCGCTTCAGCCACATGGAATAGACCACCGCGTAGAAGAAGATGGTGAAGGCCAGCATCGCGCCGGCCATCAGGTTGGTGGCCAGCGACAGCATCATCACCGACAGGCCGGACAGCGC
Organism: Sedimentitalea xiamensis; assembly: GCF_030164465.1. Taxonomy (GTDB): domain Bacteria; phylum Pseudomonadota; class Alphaproteobacteria; order Rhodobacterales; family Rhodobacteraceae; genus Sedimentitalea; species Sedimentitalea xiamensis. Next base: position 112,539 of record NZ_JASNJE010000008.1, on the reverse strand, counting down.
CAGGCCGATGGCCAGCGCGTCCTGTCCGGACACCTTGCCCGACGGAATCGGGCGGTTGCGGGTGCGGCGCATCACCCGGTCGATATCCGCGTCCCACCACATGTTCAGGGCGCCGGACGCGCCGCCGCCGATGGCGATGAACAGGATCGCGCAGAACCCCACCACCGGATGCACCCCGACCGGGGCCGCGACCAGCCCGACGAAGGCGGTGAACACGACCAGCGACATGACCCGCGGCTTCAGCAGCGCGAAAAAGTCGCCGAACTGCGCCTCGTCCTCGCGGACGGCGGTGTTGATGCTGACGTCGCTCATCGCGCTTTACTCACCACCCTGCGGTCCGGTCTCAGTTCGACGCCACGGTCAGGCTGCGGGGCTTGCCCGCGTATTCCTCGATCGCGCCGTCGAGCCAGCGGTCGTATTCCGCTTCGCTGACCACCTTGACCGTGATCGGCATATAGGCGTGGTCCTTGCCGCAAAGCTCCGAACACTGGCCGAAATAGATGCCTTCCTTCTCGGCGGCGAACCACAGCTCGGCCAGACGGCCCGGCACCGCGTCCTGCTTGACGCCGAAGGCCGGGATCGTCCAGGCGTGGATCACGTCCGCCCCCGTCACCTGCATCACGATGGTCTTGCCGACCGGAACCACCACGGCGGTATCGGTCGCCAGCAGATATTCGTCCTGGCTGTAGCCGTGTTCTTCCAGCTCGTCCCGCGCCAGCAGGAAGCTTTCGAAGCCGAACTCGTGATCGACATATTCATAGCCCCAGTACCACTGGTAGCCCGTCACCTTGATGGTGATGTCGGCCTCGGGAATTTCCTGCTGCTTGAACAGGACCGGCAGGGAAAACGCGCCGATGAAGACCAGGATCACGATCGGGATCACCGTCCAGGCGACTTCCAGCGGCGAATTGTGGGTGAATTTCGCCGGCTTCGGGTTCGCCCGCGTGTTGAACCGGAAGATCGCAAAGATCAGCAGCCCCGTCACCATGACGCAGATCGCGGTGATGATGACCAGAATCATCCAGTCCAGCGATTGCAGATCGCGGGCCAGTTCGGATGCGGCGGGCTGGAACCCGGTCGCACCGTCAACCGGCTTGCCGATGATCTGAAGTCCATCCTGCGCGAGGGCCGGAAAGGCGGAAAGGGCCGCAAGAACCCCTGAAAGCGTAAAAGCGTTCTTCATGTCATGTCCTGATCGTTTGATCGCGTTGTTCTGTCTGGCACAAGCATCCGTCATCAAAACGCACCTGCCCCGTTGTATTTGTCGCCCGTAGAAAACATATTCCGCCAACCAGATAAAGACATCTGATTGCGTCAAACGGACGCTTTTCTTGATTTAGATCAAATTGTGAGGCCAGAGGCAATGACAACCGCGCCCTTTCTCCCCTTCGAAACCACCCTGCCGCGGGACGAAGCCCTGCGCGAACTGCGGGTGGCGACGGCCGGGGCCGACGATGGCGAAATCTTTGCCGAGAGGCGCAAGTCCGAAGCGCTGGTGTTCGATGACGGGCGGCTGCGCACCGCCAGCTACGACGCGTCCGAGGGATTCGGCCTGCGCGCGGTCAACGGCGAGGTCTCGGGCTATGCCCATTCCACCGAGATGAGCATCGCCGCGCTGAAACGCGCCGCCGAAACCGCGCGGCTCGCCGTGGGCGACGGCGGCGGCACGCTGGCGGCCTCGCCGCAGGCGACGAACCGGCACCTCTATACCGATGCCGATCCCATCGCGGGCCAGCCCTTCCCGGTCAAGATCGACACCCTGCGCGAGATCGACGCCTTCGCCCGCGATCTCGATTCGCGGGTGGTGCAGGTGTCCGCGACCCTGGCGGCCTCGTTGCAGGAAATCGAGATCCTGCGCCCGGACGGGGTTCAGGTCCGCGACGTGCGGCCGATGACCCGCGTCAACGTGTCGGTGATCGTCGAACAGGGCGGACGGCGCGAAACCGGCACCGCCGGCGGCGGCGGACGGGTCGGGCTGGACGGGCTGATCGACCCCGCCGACTGGCAGGCCAAGGCGCGCGAGGCGCTGCGCATCGCGCTGGTCAATCTCGACGCCGTGCCCGCGCCGGCGGGCGTCATGGACGTGGCGCTCGGCCCCGGCTGGCCGGGCATCCTGCTGCACGAGGCGATCGGCCACGGTCTCGAAGGCGATTTCAACCGCAAGGGCGCCTCCGCCTTCGCCGGGCTGATGGGCCAGCGCATCGCCTCCCCCGGCGTCACGGTGCTGGACGACGGCACGATTCCCGACCGGCGCGGCAGCATCACCGTCGACGACGAAGGCACGCCCTCGGCCCGCAACGTGCTGATCGAGGACGGCATCCTCGTGGGCTACATGCAGGACCGCCAGAACGCCCGGCTGATGGGCGTCGCCCCGACCGGCAACGGGCGGCGTCAAAGCTATGCCCATGCGCCGATGCCGCGCATGACCAACACCTACATGATGGGCGGCGACGCCGACCCCGCCGATCTTGTGGCGCAGATCAGGGACGGCATCTGGGCGGTCGGTTTCGGCGGCGGGCAGGTCGACATCACCAACGGCAAGTTCGTGTTTTCCTGCACCGAGGCCTACCGGGTGAAGGACGGCAAGGTCGGCGCCCCGGTCAAGGGCGCAACCCTGATCGGCGACGGCGCGACGGCGCTGACCCGCATCCGCGGCCTCGGCAACGACATGGCGCTCGATCCCGGCATGGGCAATTGCGGCAAGCAAGGCCAATGGGTGCCCGTCGGCGTCGGCCAGCCCACCGTGCTGATGGGCGGGCTGACCGTGGGCGGTTCGGCGGCGTGACCCGCCGCGCCGTTGCGGCGCGCGCCGTGTTCACAAGGGTCCGGCGGCCCGAATCGGCCATGCGCCGTATGCACGGCGTATGCACGCGGTATGCACGGCCTGCACATCCCGCCAAAGCCCGGTCCGCCAAGCAGTGAACGCCATTCCGACGATTTTTCGAAAAAGGCGCATAAAGCCGTTTCCGCTTTACGCGTCGTTAACCTCGTTGCCCCTACACCTGTCCTGCAAGCAGACGGAGCGACGGATGACCGAGGAAACCCATTCTTCCACTCACCCCCCACTCCCACCCACCACGGAAGACGATCGGTATGCGTGGCTTCGTCTCTTGCGCTCGCGCAGGGTCGGTATCACGACGTTCTACCGGCTGCTGGCAGAGCATGGCTCAGCGCAGAACGCGCTGGCCGCGTTGCCCGAAGTGGCGCGCGCCGCCGGAGTAGACGGGTATGAAATATGCCCTGCCGGTGTGATCGACGCCGAAATCAAGGCCGCAAAAGCCGCCAAAGCGCGGCTTTTGTGCCTTGGCGACGGCGATTACCCGTCCGCGCTGACGGACATTCCCGACGCCCCGCCGCTGTTCTGGGCCGTCGGCGACACAGCGCTTTTTTCCAGACCGGCGATCGGCATCGTCGGCGCCAGGAACGCCTCCTCTCTCGGCACCCGCATGGCCCGCGCGCTGGCGCAGGAACTGGGGTCCGAGGGCTATGTCATCGCGTCGGGACTGGCCCGCGGCATCGACGCCGCGGCCCATGTCGCCTCGCTCGGGACCGGCACCATCGCGGTGATGGCCGGAGGCGTCGACGTCATCTATCCCAGCGAGAACGCGAAACTGGCGCAGGACATCCGCGACCAGGGCGTCCTGCTGTCCGAACAGCCCTTGGGCATGGCGCCGCACGCGCGTCACTTTCCGGCCCGCAACCGGATCATTTCCGGCGTCTCCAGCGCCATCGTGGTGGTCGAGGCCGCCACCAGGTCCGGCAGCCTGATCACCGCGCGCGACGCGCTCGACCAGGGCCGCGACGTGCTGGCGGTGCCCGGCCACCCCTTCGACGCCCGCGCTTCGGGCTGCAACTTGCTGATCCGGGATGGGGCGACCCTTGTCCGCAACGCGGAGGACGTGATCGCCGCCCTGCCCCGGCGCGTCGCGCCCGAACAGGCGCAACCGCAGGCGGACCTGCTGGCGGACCTCCCGCCGCCGCCGCCGGAAAGGCGGTCGCTGCGCGAAACCGCCAGCCTGCACCAGCGGATCCTGTCCCGCCTCGGCCCGTCCCCGGTGGCCGAAGACCAGCTGATCCGCGACCTGTCGGTTCCCGCCGGCCATGTCGGCCCGGCGCTGGTCGACCTGGAACTGGACGGCAAGATCAGGCGACAATCCGGTGGGCTTCTGTCACTCGGAAATTGAAACGTTTTCCGGATTTTCCCGCAGTTCGTGTGCGGAAATTCTGCATCGAACCCTGCGCTTTCCTGCGCCGATTTCGCGCGGATTGACAATCGCCTCTTGCACCCCACATCTTGCGCGGCCATAGAGCGCCCGCAGTCCGCCGCATGAGGTCTTTTGTTAAATGCCTGTAGTTGTTGTAGAATCCCCGGCGAAAGCCAAGACAATCAACAAATATCTCGGTCCCGGCTACACCGTTCTGGCATCCTATGGCCATGTTCGCGACCTGCCGCCCAAGGACGGATCGGTCGACCCGGAACATGATTTCGACATGAAGTGGGAAGTCGCCAGCGACAGCAAGAAGCATGTCAAGGCGATCGCCGATGCGCTGGCCGAAGACAATGCCCTGATCCTCGCGACCGACCCGGACCGCGAAGGCGAGGCGATCAGCTGGCACCTGCAGGAGGCGCTGACCAAAAGGAGGTCGATCAAGAAGGACACGCCGGTCAGCCGCGTCACCTTCAACGCCATCACCAAGGCAGCCGTGGACGAGGCGATGGCCCATCCCCGCCAGGTCGACATGCCGCTGGTCCAGGCCTACCTCGCGCGCCGCGCGCTGGATTATCTCGTCGGGTTCAACCTGTCCCCGGTGCTCTGGCGCAAGCTGCCCGGCGCGAAATCGGCCGGCCGGGTGCAATCGGTCTGCCTGCGCCTGATCGTCGAGCGCGAGATGGAGATCGAGGCCTTCCGCGCCCGCGAATACTGGTCCGTCAAGGCCGTGCTCGTCACCCCGCGCGGTCAGGAATACGAGGCGCGCCTGACGCTGCTGGCGGGCAAGAAGCTCGACAAGTTCGACATCGAAAACGCGACCCAGGCCGAACTCGCGGTGCAGGCGATCACCAGCCGCGACCTCTCCGTCGCCGCGGTCGAAGCCAAACCCGCCACCCGCAACCCCAGCGCGCCCTTCATGACCTCGACCCTGCAACAGGAAGCCAGCCGCAAGTTCGGCATGGGCGCGCGCCAGGCGATGAGCGTGGCGCAGCGCCTGTACGAGGCCGGGCACATCACCTATATGCGCACCGACGGCATCGACATGGCGCCCGAGGCCGTGCACGCCGCGCGCGACGCGATCCGGGACCGGTTTGGCGAAGACTACGTGCCCAAAAGCCCGCGCATGTACAAGAACAAGGCCAAGAACGCCCAGGAAGCGCATGAATGCATCCGCCCCACCGACATGACGCGGGATGCCGCCGGCCTGAAACTGTCGGACCCGGACCAGCGCAAGCTCTACGACCTGATCTGGAAACGGACGCTGGCCTGCCAGATGGAAGCCGCGCGGTTCGAACGCACCACCGTGGACGTCGGCAGCCGCGACGGGCAGGTCGGACTGCGCGCGACCGGCCAGGTGCTTCTCTTTGACGGCTTCCTGCGGGTCTACGAGGAAGGCCGCGACGACGCGGTGGCAGAGGATGACGACGGCGCGCGCCTGCCGCAGATCACGCAGGGCGAAAAGGCCGAAAAGCGCAGCGTCGCTCCGGAACAGCATTTCACCCAGCCGCCGCCGCGCTATACCGAGGCGACGCTGGTCAAGAAGATGGAAGAACTCGGCATCGGGCGCCCGTCGACCTATGCCAGCATCGTCACCACGATCCAGGACCGTGAATATGTCCGCAAGGACAAGAACCGCCTGATCCCCGAAGACAAGGGGCGGCTGGTCACGGCCTTCCTGCAGAACTATTTCAACCGCTACGTGGAATACGACTTCACCGCCGGGCTCGAAGACGAGCTGGATCAGGTCAGCGCGGGGGATGCCGATTACAAGGCGGTGCTGGACCGGTTCTGGCGGGATTTTTCCGCCGCGATCGCCGAAACCAGCGAATTGCGGATCACCGAAGTGCTGGAAAAGATCAACGAAGTGCTGGAACCGCACCTGTTCCCGCCCACCGAGGACGGCAGCGATCCGCGGCTCTGCCCGAATTGCGGCGCCGGACGGCTGAGCATGCGCACCGCGCGCTCCGGCGGAGCCTTCATCGGCTGCTCGAACTACCCGGAATGCCGCTATACCCGCGCCTTCGGACCTCCCGGCGCGGAAGACGACGGCGCGATCCCGCCCGAAGGCAAGTTCCTGGGCCAAGACGCCGGCGACAGGATCTATGCGTTCAAGGGCCGCTTCGGCCCCTATGTGCAACGGGGCGAAGTCACCGAGGACAACAAGAAACCGCCGCGCCAGTCGATCCCGAAGGATTGGCCGCCGCAGGATGTCGATCTGGAACAGGCGCTGAAACTGCTGTCGCTGCCACGGCCCATCGGCCCGCATCCCGATGACGGGGTGATGGTCTGGGCCAACATCGGGCGCTACGGACCTTACCTGAAACACGCCGAAAGCACCTCGGAACGCGGCGGCACCAACGCCAACCTTGAAAACATCGACGAAGTGTTCACCGTCGGCATGAACCGCGCCGTGCAGCTGCTGGCCGAAAAGGTCGCCAGCCGGGGCGGTCGCGGCGCCGCGGCGAAACCGCTGCGCGATCTGGGCGAACACCCCGACGACGGCGGACCGATCAGCGTGATGGAAGGAAAATACGGCCCCTATGTGAAATGGGGCAAGGTCAATGCGACCCTGCCCAAGGGCACCGAAGTCGAAAACGTGACGCTGGAACAGGCGGTTCAACTGATCGCCGAGAAATCCGCCAAGAAAGGCACCCGCAAGAAAGCCGCTCCGAAAAAGAAGGCCACGGCAAGGAAACCGGCGAAAAAGGAATAGCTGTCCATGGTTCCGCGGAACGAAGTCGGCGCCGTTTATTGACTCTCTTTCTGCAGGGCGGCACAAGCGGTGTGACATCGACCCAAGGGGAGTTTTCCATGAAGAAGGTCTACGGTAGCGCGTCTGATGCGCTTGACGGATTGCTGTTTGACGGCATGTTCATTGCCAGCGGGGGGTTCGGGCTTTGCGGCATTCCGGAGCTTCTCCTGCAGGCGATCAAGGAGTCGGGGACGAAGGATCTGACCTTCGCGTCCAACAACGCGGGGGTCGATGATTTCGGCATCGGCATCCTGCTGCAGACCCGGCAGGTCAGGAAGATGATCAGCTCCTACGTGGGCGAGAACGCCGAGTTCATGCGCCAGTATCTCAGCGGAGAGCTTGAGCTGGAGTTCAACCCGCAGGGCACGCTCGCCGAGCGGATGCGCGCCGGCGGCTGCGGCATTCCCGGCTTTTACACCAAGACCGGCGTCGGCACCCAGGTGGCCGAGGGCAAGGAACACAAGGACTTCGACGGCGAGACCTATATTCTCGAGCGCGGCATCGTCGCCGATCTCGCCATCGTCAAGGCCTGGAAGGCGGACGACACCGGCAACCTGGTGTTCCGCAAGACCGCGCGCAATTTCAACCCGCCGGCGGCCATGTGCGGCAGGGTCTGCGTCGCGGAGGTCGAGGAAATCGTGCCGCGCGGCAGCCTGGATCCCGACATGATCCACCTGCCCGGCATCTATGTCCACCGCCTGATTCAGGGCGATCACGAAAAGCGCATCGAACAGCGCACCATCCGGGAGGCTTGAGCCATGTGGGACCGCAACCAGATGGCCGCGCGCGCGGCACAGGAACTCGAAGACGGCATGTATGTGAACCTCGGCATCGGCATCCCGACGCTGGTGGCGAATTACGTCGGCGACAAGGACATCACGCTGCAGTCGGAAAACGGCATGCTGGGCATGGGCCCGTTCCCGACCGAGGCGGAGATCGACCCCGACCTGATCAACGCCGGCAAGCAGACGATCACCGAACTGGCGCGCACCAGCTATTTCGACAGCGCGATGTCCTTCGGGATGATCCGCGGCGGCAAGATCGCGGCGGCGATCCTAGGCGCGATGGAAGTGGCCGAGAACGGCGACCTTGCGAACTGGATGATCCCCGGCAAGCTGGTCAAGGGCATGGGCGGCGCGATGGATCTCGTCGCCGGCGTCGGCCGCGTGGTGGTGGTGATGGACCACACCAACAAGCACGGCGACAGCAAGGTGCTGAAGGAATGCACCCTGCCGCTCACCGGCAAGGGCGTGGTGAACCGGATCATCACCAACCTCGGCGTGCTGGACGTGGTCGAAGGCGGCCTCAGGATCGTCGAATGCGCCGACGGCGTCACCGAAGACCAACTGCGCGCCGCGACAGAGGCGAACATCGTCGACTGACAGAACGGGCCTGTTGATCCAGACCCACGAACCGGCGCGACCTTCGCGCCGGTTTTTTCCTGACCGCGACCGTCAGTTCATGGTGACGAAGACGCAGCCGTCGCTGATCAGCTCCGGGGGGGTCGCGCAGAGTCCGCTGGCCACCTGGAAAGCGGCCAGGACCTTTGGCACGTAGTCGCGCGTTTCGGCATAGGGCGGCACGCCCGCGTGGTTGCGGACCGACCCTTCGCCGGCGTTGTACCCGGCCAGGACCAGGATCGGGTCGTTGTTGAATTCCCCCATCAGCCAGTCGAGATACTTGACCCCGCCGGCGATGTTCTCCTCCGGTTTCATGCTGTTCTTCACCCCGAACCGGGCGGCGGTGTCTGGCATCAACTGCATCAGCCCCTGAGCCCCGGCCCGGCTTACCGCATCCGCGCGCCCTGACGATTCCACAGCAATGACCGCCAGGACCAGCGCCGGCGAGACCCGCGTCCCGACCGTGGACATCAGAATCGGAACACCCTGCGCCTTGGCGATTTCCTGCATCGCCTGAAGGCGCGGCGCCGCGACCTTGCCGGAGGCGTTGAGCGCACTCAGCGCTTCGGGCAGACGTCCGGGACCGGTGTTGACCATGCGCGGCGAAACCTGATCCCAGAACCACGTGAACCGCCCTATCCGTTCGGACGGGGCCGCAGGCTTCTCCGTGATGATCGGCAGCGCGACCTTCTTCTGTTCGTTCGGATCGATCTGAATGGTGATGCGCCGGGTTTCTCCCGGTTTCGGCGGTTTCACCCGTTTCGCCTGGAAATCCGGGAACGGGGTTGGCGCGCGGCGCACCGATGGTGTCTCCGTCCGGGCGGCGGGCTGTGCCGCGTCCGCCGGCTCCTCCGTTGCCTCCCGCAACACCAGACGTTCGGCATTGGACGGTCCGGCCAGGCAAATGACAACGGCAATCGCCGGAGCGATCGTCCCAAGTATCTTCATGTGCAGGCCTCGCTGCTCGTCTTGTTTTTTTCGACAGTTCGGGAAAACCCGCGCAATTGCCAGAAAATGCGCGGGAAATCTGTCGATTTTGCCATAGTTGACACCGGATTGCATCGCCTGCGCGCCCGGAGAATTCCGCATGGAAGAATTTTTTCCAACTTTTCAGTTAGTTATGAAATTTCCTGCGAAATCCGCAACTGTGGCGGCATTTTCCGTTTTTCCGCCCAAATCCTGCCACCCCGACCCTTCTATATGTCCTCATACCACGGCGGGCACGGGTCACGAGAGAAAGACAGCCCAACTTGCGCGACGAGGTCGGACAATCAACCAGTGATCCTATGGAGGGACAATCAATGATTAAATTCTTCAAGAAGTTCCGCGACAGTGAATATGGCGCCGTGACCGTCGACTGGGTCGTTCTGACCGCAGCCGTCGTCGGTCTGGCCGCAGTGGCCTTCACGTCGATCAAGACCAACACCGAAGCCGTGACCACCGCAACGGGAACGTTCATCGGCACCAAGGCGCCCCAGTAAACTGGGTCACGTCCTGCAAGATTTCGGGTTGTTCCGTGTCCCCGCGGAGCAACCCGCACCCGTTTTCGCGCAACCTTTCCCGATGGGCTGCCGATACCCGGACCGCTGTCCGGCGCTCTCGTCGATGCGATATCGACGATCCTGACAGAAACTCCTGAAATCCCGGCCAGGGCCAGAAGGCTCTCCCGGCAACCGCCGTGCGATCGTGGCACCTCCCGGATTTGCCGGCAAATGCCCGAACTTGGCCGCTGTCGTTCCCGGATTTCGCCACAAACCGGGGCAAGGCTATTGAGCGTCATGTGACAAGCACAACGGCACCGGGATCACTTCGGCGCCACAAAAAGAGGACAAGACAATGCGAGCGGTATTTGGATTGGTTCTGATCGTCGGAATCGCCCTGGCGGGCGGCGCCGTGATGATGGCGAAGAAATACATCACGGCCTATCAGACGGAACTGCAAAAGGAACGCGCGGCCCGCGCCGAGATCGTGCCCACGGTCGAGGTCTTTGTCGCCTCCCGCGACCTGAAATACGGCGAACCCCTGACACCAGAGGATGTCCGCCAGGTGCGCTGGCCGGAAAACGCCATTCCCGAAGGGGCCTTTACCGATGCCAGCGTTCTGTTCCCGCCGGAGATCAACGAATTCCGGGTGGTCCTGCGCACGATGGAAAAGGATGAGGCCATCATGCTGGTCAAGGTGACGAAACCCGGCGAGGACGCCGGGCTGACCTCGCAGCTCGAACGCGGCATGCGGGCGTTCGCGATCAAGGTCGACGTGGCGTCCGGCGTGTCCGGCTTCCTGCGCCCCGGCGACCGTGTCGACGTCTACTGGACCGGCAGCGTCGCCAGCGCCGTGGAAGGCGCGCGCGGCGACGTGACCCGCCTGATCGAAGCCAACGTGCCCCTGATCGCCGTCGATCAAAGCGCCGGGGCCGATCAGAGCGGCGCGACGATTGCCCGGACCGTAACCGTCTCCGCCAGCCCGGAACAGGTCGCCGCCCTGGCACAAGCGCAATCCACCGGCAAGCTGTCGCTTGCGCTCGTGGGGGCCCAGGACGACACGATCGCTTCCGCCATCGAGGTCAATCAGCGTTCGTTGCTGGGTCTGGGCGATCTCGAAATCGCTCCGAAACAGATCGAAAAACAGGTTTGCACGATCCGGACCCGCCGCGGAGCGGAAGTCGTCGACATCCCGATCCCCTGCACAAACTGACACAACTACAAGACGTTAGCACAACCGGGGCGTGTAAGTTGCATGCCCCGCTTTTCCTATTGTTGCCGGATATCCACATAAGGAAATTACCGGAAACCTTTGATTCTTGCAAAAAATATCGAACTGACGCAGATTGGATCGAAGACCGGGCGACAAGACCCGACAATGAGGCGTGATCGGAGAGGCAGGTCACATGACAATTGAAAGACTCCTGAAGGCGGCCCTGTTCGGGCTTTCCTTGATGTGCGGGCCGCTCATCGGCGCCGCGCAGGCAGAGACCGTGACGGTGGTCAAGAAAGGGACCGAGGCAACGCTGGATGTTCCGATGAACCGGGCCGTCGTGGTGGAAAGCGACGTGCCCTTTGCGGAACTGAGCATCGCCAATCCCGGCATTGCGGACATTTCAACGCTTTCGGACCGCACGATCTATGTGCTGGGCAAGTCGCCCGGTCTGACCACCCTGACCTTGCTGGACAACACCGGCCGCCTGATCACGAACGTCAACGTCCGGGTCGCGGCCGATGTGACCGAATTCAAGGAACGTCTGCGGCAGATCCTTCCGGGCGAAAAGATCGAGGTCCGCACCGCGAATGACGGCATAGTGCTGTCCGGCGTGGTGTCGAGTTCGGCCAGATTGCAGCGCGCCCTGGACCTTGCGGAACGCTATGCGCCGGAACGGGTGTCCAACCTGATGAGCGTCGGCGGCGTGCAGCAGGTGATGCTGAAGGTCCGGTTCGCCGAGATGCAACGCTCGGTCTCGAAATCGCTCAGCTCCTCGCTTGGTTTCAACGGCAGCATTCTCAGCGGCGATGCAGGTGTCAATGCCGGAACCGGCCGGTTCAGCAACCAGCTCGGAAACTCCAATGGTGTGAACCAGGGCAACCTGCCTCTCGCCAACGACAATACCGGCGCTATCCTGTTCGGCTTCAACGCCGGATCCGTCCAGGTGGGACTTCTGATTGAAGCGCTGGAGAAGAAGGGAGTCGTGCGCACCCTTGCGGAGCCGAACCTTTCGGCCCTGTCCGGGCAGGAGGCGAAATTCCTCGCCGGCGGAGAATTCCCGATCCCGGTGGCGCAGCGCGACGGGCTGTTCTCGGTGGAATATAAGCCGTTCGGCATCGAACTGAACTTCGTCCCCCGCGTCGTTGACAAGGATGTCATCAATCTTGAACTGATGGCGGCGGTATCCTCGATCGACCCGACGCTCGGCGTCGACATCAACGACCTGACGGTCCCCGCTTTTTCGCGCCGCGAAACATCGACCACGGTCGAAATGCGGGATGGCGAAAGCTTTGCCATCGCCGGGCTCATCGAAGACGAGTTCCTCGACAACGCATCCCAACTGCCCTGGCTTGGCGACGTTCCGGTCCTCGGCGCCCTGTTCCGCAGCGCGGACTATTCGCGCAAGCAGACAGAGTTGGTCATCATCGTCACCGCGCATCTGGTCATGCCGACCCGTGGCGAGGCGCTGGCCCTGCCGACGGATCGCGTCACCCCGCCCAGCGAAAGCGAGCTCTTCTTGTTCGGAAAGATGAGCAGGGTCGGAGGCGGCAGGAACAGCGCTGCGAACGAGGTGGCGAAGCAGGATTTCAGCGGGTCCTATGGCTATGTCATGGACTAGGCGAGAGGACGGAAACATGAAGAAATTGGTTCTCATGGCGGGTATGAGCCTTGCCTTGTCTGGATGCGCACGGGAGGCCGGCGATTTCGTCAGAACCGGTGAGTTCGGCAATGCGACCATGAACAACGCGCTCGTCATGCGCGGCGACCAGAGTTATGCCATCGCTCTGGGAGAACGGTTCGCCCGCGAAATCCCGACGACAGTGAACTTCGCCTTCGACAGCGACCATCTCGATGGCGCGGCCCGACAGATCCTGGACCGCCAGGCCGACTGGATCCGCCAGTTCCCGGAGGTCAGGTTCAATGTCTACGGGTTCACCGACAACGTCGGCACGAAATCCTACAACTACGGCCTGGGAAAGCGCCGGGCGAACGCGGTGGTTCAATACCTGTCGACCCGCGGCATCAGCCGGTCGCGCCTGAATTCGCTGGTGTCCTATGGCAAGACCCGTCCCGTCATCGACACTCCCGGCCCCGAGCGGGCCAACCGCCGCAGCGTCACCGAAGTCGCTGGCTTCCTCGCCCGCCACCCCACGGTCCTGGATGGGAAATACGCCCAGATCATCTATCGCGAATATGTTGAAAGCGCGAAACCGGTCGACGGCCTGACCCGCCGCACCGACACCGGCGGATTCGGGCAAACACAATAGCCCCGATCGGGCGGGATCGTATCTCGATTCCCTACAATTGGGGTTTTTTGGCCTAAATCTCGCCCAGATTGCCACGCAAATTGTCCTCATGAGGTGACGTGCGACCAAAACCGGCCGCACGCTGGCGACAGCAGGACAGCATAGAACGGGCCAAGCCCGCACTGCCCTGCCCAGCCTTGGTATTGAGGAAAGAGGCAATGAGCAGTGGACCACCACACCCCGAATTGAACCCGATCGTCGCCTGCACGATCAGCCGGGATGTTCAGAACTTCGACCTCCTGATCGAAGACATGGAAGCCGCGCTTGGCGAAAGCTGGGGCGACCTGGGATTTGCCGAGGCGTTGGCGTTCTTCGGCCAGCCCGAAGCCGACACGCTCGAATTCGTCGCGCTCGCCCTGGATTCCGACGATGAGGACAATCTCGTTCTCATGGGGGAAATCATCGCCCAGGCCAAGGCGCGCGGCATTCGCGTCATCCTGATCGCCGAAGATGTTACGCCCGCCTCGCTGCATCAGTTGTTGCGCCAGGGGGCGGATGAATTCGTGCCCTATCCGCTGCCCGAAAACGAACTGAAATCCGCGATCGAGCGGTTGAACGCCCCCGAACCGGACCCCCTTCCGGTGCAGCACAATACACATCAACTGAAATCAGGGTCATCCAAGGAAGGCGCAGTGGTCGTCGTGCACGGGCTTGCCGGCGGTGTCGGATCGACCACCCTGGCGGTCAATCTCGCTTGGGAACTGGCGCTGATAGACGGCGACAAGGCGCCCAGCGTCTGCCTGCTCGACCTGGATCTGCAATACGGATCGGTGGCCACCTATCTGGATCTGGCCCGGCGCGACACCGTGTTCGAGATGCTGTCGGACACCGAGAACATGGACGATGAGATCTTCGGGCAGGCCCTGCTCGGGTTCCAGGACAAGCTCCAGGTCCTGACGGCTCCGTCGGACATGCTGCCGCTGGACATCGTGACCTCCGAAGACATCGACCGCGTGATCGCGATGGCGCGCAGCCATTTCGACTATGTCGTGATCGACATGCCGTCAACGCTCGTCCAATGGTCCGAAACCGTTCTTCAGACCGCGCATGTCTATTTCGCGATGATGGAACTGGACATGCGCTCCGCGCAGAACGCCCTGCGCCTGAAACGGGCGCTTCAATCCGAGGACCTGCCGTTTCAGAAACTGCGGTTCGCCCTGAACCGGGCGCCGAAGTTCACCGATCTTTCCGGGAAAAGCCGCGTCAAGCGCATGGCCGAAAGCCTCGGAATTTCCATAGACCTGCAGTTGCCCGACGGCGGCAAGCAGGTGACGCAAGGGGCGGATCACGGCCTTCCCCTGGCCACCAACGCAGGCAAGAACCCGCTGCGCAAGGAAATCGCCAAGCTGGCGCAATCCTTGCACGATCTGGGCCGTAGCGAAGCCAAAGCCGCATAACCTTTCAAGGGGTTCAGGATCATGTTCTCGAAATACAAGAAAGCATCACCGACCGCAGCCTCGGCCAGGCACGCCGCCAAGGTCGTCAATATCGAGGCCCAGCCGCAGCCCAAGGCCGAACAGGCACCCGCGGCCAGCCTGCGGCGTCCGATGCCCGCCAAGGCGGCAGAACCCGGATCCGCCGACAAGGACCGCAAGCGCAAGGAACGCCTTGGCGAGATCAAGATCGAACTGCACCGTTCGCTTCTGGACAATCTCAACCTGGCCGCGCTGGAACACGCGAGCGAGGCGGAACTGCGCACGGAAATCAGTTCGATCGCCGGAGAATTGCTGGAAGAAAAGGGGCTCATCCTCAACCGGGAGGATCGCCAGACCCTGAACAAGGAACTCTATGACGAAGTCACCGGCCTCGGCCCCCTGGAAACCCTGCTTCAGGACGAAACCGTCAACGACATCCTGGTCAACGGCCCGCAGCAGGTCTTCGTGGAACGGGCCGGCAAGCTGGAACTCAGCGACGTCACCTTCAAGGACGAACGCCACCTTCTTCGCATCATCGACAAGATCGTGTCCGCCGTCGGCCGGCGTGTGGATGAATCAAACCCATATGTGGACGCCCGCCTGGCGGACGGGTCGCGGTTCAACGCGATGGTGCCGCCCATCGCCGTCGACGGCAGCCTCGTGTCGATCCGGAAATTCAAGAAAGACAAGCTGGGCATCGACGACCTGGTGAACTTCGGCGCATTTTCCGAGGAAATGGCCGCCTATCTGCAAGCCGCTGTCGCAACCCGGCTGAATGTCATCGTGTCCGGTGGAACCGGGTCGGGCAAGACCACCACGCTCAATGCACTTTCCAGTTTCATCGACAATTCCGAACGCATCCTGACGATCGAGGATACCGCGGAACTTCAGTTGCAACAGATCCATGTCGGCCGGATGGAAAGCCGTCCGCCGAACGTCGAGGGCAAGGGCGAAGTCAGTCCGCGGGACTGCCTGAAGAACGCCCTGCGGATGCGACCGGACCGCATCATCGTCGGGGAAACCCGCGGCGAAGAAGTCATCGACATGCTGCAGGCAATGAACACCGGCCACGACGGCTCCATGACCACGATCCACGCGAACTCTGCCCGCGATGGCGTGTCGCGGCTGGAGAACATGATCGCCATGGCCGGGATCGAAATGCCGCTGAAGGCGGTGCGCAGCCAGATCTCTTCCGCCGTCAACCTGATCGTGCAGGCCAGCCGCCTGCAGGACGGAAGCCGCCGGATGACCTCGATCACCGAAATCACCGGGATGGAGGGCGACGTGATCTCGATGCAGGAAATCTTCAAGTACCAGAGGGTCGGACTGACCCCGGACAACAAGATCATCGGGCATTTCACCGCCACCGGCGTGCGCAGCCATTTCTCGGAACGTTTCCGGATGTGGAACTACGATCTGCCGGCGTCGATCTACGAACCCACCGTGATGGAGCACAAGTGATGGAACTGAGCGCGGAACCGATTATCTACGGGTTGATCTTTGTCGGGGTTCTGGTCCTCGTCGAAGGCATCTACCTGGTCGCCTTTGGCAAATCCATCAGCCTGAACAGCCGGGTCAACCGGCGTCTGGAGATGCTCGACAAGGGCACCGGACGCGAACAGGTGCTGGAACAGCTGCGCAAGGAAATGCGCCAGCACATGAAATCGAGATCCATCCCTCTCTACTCGCTGCTGGCGGAGAAGGCGCAGAAGGCGGCCATCGCCTTTACCCCGCGCCAATTGATCATGATCATGGCCGGGCTGTCCGTCGCCGCCTTTGTCGCGCTGAGCATCGGGACCACGGCGGAAATCCCCCTCCGGCTGATCGCCTCGGTCGGCATCGGTATCGGCGGCGTCTATTTCTGGGTCAATTCCAAGGCGAAGAAGCGGATGGCGATGATCGCCGAACAGCTTCCGGATGCGGTCGAACTCATGGTCCGCAGCCTGAGAGTCGGGCATCCGTTCTCGTCGGCCATCACCATCGTATCCAAGGAAATCGAAGACCCCCTGGCAACCGAGTTCGGCATCATCGCCGATGAAAGCACCTATGGCCGCGACGTGGGCGATGCGCTCAAGGAAATGGCGGAACGGCTGGACATGCAGGATCTGCGGTTCCTGTCCGTCGCCGTGACGATCCAGCAGCAATCGGGCGGCAACCTGGCCGAGATCCTCGCCGGGCTGGCCAAGGTGATCCGCGCCCGGTTCCGTCTGTTCCGGCGGGTGAACGCAATCACCGCAGAGGCGAAATGGTCGGGAAAATTCCTGTCCGCCTTCCCTCTGCTGTGCCTGGTCGTGATCCTGGTGAACGATCCGGACTACTACGTCGAAGTGCAGGATCATCCCTGGTTCATTCCGGGCTGCTTTGTCGTCGGCATCCTGCTGTCGGCCAACCTAATGGTCATGCGTTTTCTGACCAACATCAAAGTATAGGGGCGCGAGATGCAATTTCTGTCCGGTATCAACGACATGCTCACAAATTCGCTTGGCGAGTTCGGCCCCATCATCGTGGTTGGCGCGCTGGGATTGTTCATGATCCTGCTCACCATCCCGCTGATGCTGAACCAGCGCGAGGATCCCCTGAAAAAGCTGAAGCGCGCCAGCACCACGCAAAGCACAGGCGACCAGAAGAAAAAGGAAAAGCTGCGTCAGAACGGCCGCAACGAACAGCTTCAGAAATTCGCCTCCTTCCTGGAACCCAAGAATGAGGACGAGCTGTCGGCCATTCAACTGAAACTGCGCCAGGCCGGCTATCAGTCAAAGGACGCGGTGCGGTTCTTTCATTTCGCGCAGTTCGCGCTTGGCATCATCGGCCTGATCGGCGGTGTCGCCTATATCGCGATGCTGAATGCCAGCGGGCAGGAATTGGACAACCAGAAGATGATCATGTACGCGATCGGCCCCGGCGGCATCGGCTACATGATTCCGAAATACTGGATCACCCGGCGCGTCGATGCACGCAAGGAAACCATCGAACGCGGCTTTCCGGACGCGCTGGACATGATGCTGGTCTGCGTCGAGGCCGGCCAGTCGCTGGATCAGTCCATCGTTCGGGTGGCCAAGGAACTGCACGCCTCCTACCCCGATCTGGCCGAGGAATTCGAGGTCGTCGCCTACGAGATGAAGGCCGGCAAGGACAAGTCCGCCGTTCTGCGCGACATGGGCACGCGCTGCGGGGTGCAGGATGTGTCGTCCTTCGTGACCGTTCTGATCCAGTCCGCCGCCTTCGGCACCTCGATCGCCGAAGCCCTCCGGGTCTACGCCGGTGAAATGCGGGACAAACGCGTGATGCGCGCCGAAGAGGCCGCAAACAAGTTGCCAACCAAAATGACCCTTGCCACTATGGGTCTGACGGTGCCCCCGCTGCTGATCATCCTGATCAGCCCATCGGCGCAGGGCATCGCGAACTTGGGACAATTGGGCAACCAGTGACATGGCGCCAGCAAAGGCGACGCGAAAATCGATACCCCGTATTGCATGTCTGGCCATCGCCGTTTGTTCGGCGGTGGCCGCCTGCGGACCCGCGCCGATCACGAACCTGCCCGACAGCCCCTATGCACCGGGCGTCGATCTGCGCAAGGATGCGGTCGACGGGGTCGAGGTTGGAAATCGTCTGATGGCGGCATCGGAATACGAACTGGCGCTGGATGCCTTCACCCGCGCCGCGCTCGAACAAGGCATGACCCCGGAAATCCTGACCGGTCTCGGCACCGCCAATCTCGGGCTGGGACGGCTTGGGCAATCCGAGAAACTGCTGCGCCGCGCCGTCGTCGCCGCGCCGGACTGGCCGGAGGCCTGGAATAACCTTGGGGTTGTATTGATGGAAATGGGCGAGATCGCCGAAGCCACGCAGATTTTCCGAAAGGCCTATGCGCTGGACAATGGCGAAAGTGACTCAATCCGCGACAATTTGCGCTTAGCGCTCGCAAAATCGGAAAATTCTGCTATCAAGGAGCCGGAAAATGAAGACTATAAATTGGTGCGCCGGGGCAGCAGCGAATTCCTGATCCGGAAGACACCATGACAGAGGCAAGAGCAGTAAAGGACGCAAAAAATGCGCCACCTCATTCTGATTCCGGTTGTTCTCGTGGGCGGTCTTATTCTTTCGGCCTGTTCCGAGAAACCCGACGAGACGGTTGAACGGGCCTTTCAGGACGTGAATGTCGTCGACGAAAGCGACCTGAACGATGTGATGTTGACCGTCGCCGACCCCAACGAGGCCGTCGACTACTTTTCCCGCAGCCTGCAGAAAAGTCCGGGCCGGATAGATTTGCAGCGTGGGCTCGCGACGTCGCTGGTGCGGGCAAAACGCAATACAGAAGGCGCCGCCGCCTGGACGAAAGTGGTCGGAATGACCGGTTCCAATGCAGGGGACAAGGTCGAACTGGCCGACGCACAGATCCGCAACAGCGACTGGAAGGCCGCGGAACAGACGCTGGACAGCGTGCCGCCGACCCATGAAACCTTCAAGCGCTATCGTCTCGAAGCCATGGTGGCCGACGCCAACAAGGAATGGGACAAGTCCGACAGTTTCTATGACACGGCGGTCGGCCTGACCACCAAACCCGCCGGGGTCATGAACAACTGGGGCTATTCGAAGCTGACCCGCGGCGATTTCGCCGGAGCGGAGCGACTGTTCGGCGAAGCGATCCGGCAGGACCCGACGCTCTTCACCGCCAAGAACAACCTGGTTCTGGCGCGCGGGGCGCAACGCAACTATTCGTTGCCGGTGGTTCCGATGGACCAGACGGAACGGGCGGAACTGTTGCACACCATGGCCCTGACCGCGATCAAGCAGGGCGATGTGAAGACCGGAGAAGGTCTGTTGCGGGAAGCCATCAACACCCATCCGCAGCACTTCGAAGAAGCCGCCAGATCCCTGCGGGCGCTGGAAAGCACCTGATCCGATGGCGGTCTCCGCGTCAGCGGCGCTCTGGTTCCTGCCGTTCGTCCTGCCGATCTGTTTTTACGTGGCGTTCACGGATCTGCGGGAAATGCGCATCACCAATCAGGCGGTTCTTCTGCTGGCCGCGGTTTTCGTGGTCGTGGGACTCTTCGTGCTGCCCCTGCCGACATATGGCGTCCGCCTGTTGCAGATGGGCGTCATCCTGGTCGTTGGGATCGTGCTGAACGCGGCGGGCGCGATCGGCGCGGGGGATGCCAAATTCGCCGCCGCCGCCGCCCCGTTCATCGCCATCGGCGACCTGCGGCTACTCATCGCGATTTTCGCAGCCAACCTCCTGGCGGCTTTCGTCACGCACCGGCTGGTGAAATACACACCGTTGCGCCGGATCGCGCCGGATTGGACAAGCTGGACCGCCGGCTGGAAATTCCCCATGGGTCTGTCGCTGGGCGGAACGCTGGCGATCTATCTCTTGCTCGGATCGCAGTTCGGCGCCTGACCCATTCCGGCGCCCTTTGCCGGAACCCGCCGGTCACGCGCATCCGGACACAGCCAGAGAAAGCCCGCATGTCGTGCCTTGCTTGCCGCATTCCTGCCAAACATCGCCGCTAGTCTGACTCGCAGCAGCACGACAACCGACAGGCAAGCCAGATGAACATGCAAACCTCCCCCGTCATGGAGCCCCCTTCGCCGCGCAGCATGGCCGAGATGCAGTTGCCGATGGTCATGATGCGCGACATCCTGCTGAAAACGATATTCCGCAAGAATGTCGATACCGTGTCGGAGATCGCCACCGCCATCTGCCTGCCGCTCCAGGTGACGCAGGAACTCGTCGATATCGCCCGCGACCAGCGCCTGCTGGAAGCGACCGGAACGCTCAATGCCAACAATGGCAACGAGATGGGATACCAATTGACCGACGCGGGCAAGGCGCGGGCGCTGGACGCGCTGGCCCAGTCGGAATATTTCGGCGCGATGCCGGTTCCGCTGGATGTCTACCGCGAGCAGGTCAAACGGCAGTCGATCCGCAACATCCAGATCACGCGCGACCAGCTGACCCGCGCGATGGGCCATCTGATCCTGCCCGACAGCCTGCTGGACCATCTTGGACCCGCCGTCAGCGCCGGTCGGTCGATCCTGATGTATGGCCCGCCGGGCAACGGGAAATCCTCGATCTCCAACGGGGTGCGCGACGCGCTTGGCGACAGGGTCTATGTCCCCCGCGCGATCGAATATTCCGGACAGGTCATCACGGTCTACGATCCGATCGTGCACTCCGCCGTCGAGGAAATCCGCGACGATCCGAATTCGCTGCGCCGCGCCAGGCGGTTCGACACGCGCTATGTCTGCTGTGAACGCCCGACCGTCGTGACCGGCGGCGAGCTGTCGCTGAAAATGCTCGATCTGGTCTACAATCCCACGGCGCGCACCTACCAGGCGCCGCTCCAGTTGAAATCGACCGGCGGCATCTTCATCGTCGATGACCTCGGCAGGCAGGAAGAACCGCCGCAGGCGCTGATCAACCGCTGGATCGTGCCGCTGGAGGAAGGCAAAGACATCCTCGGCCTGCAATCGGGCGAGAAATTCGAAGTGCCGTTCGACACGCTGGTGATCTTTTCGACCAACTTCCACCCGAACGAGATTTTCGACAAGGCCGCGCTGCGCCGGATCTTCTTCAAGATCAAGATCGACGGACCAAGCCAGGAAAACTTCCTGAAGATCTTTGCGCTGGTGGCCCGCAAGAAGGGAATGCCGCTGGACGAGGCATCGCTCGTCTACCTGCTGAAGACCAAGTATCCCACCATCGACAATATCTACGCCAACTATCAACCGGTCTTCCTGATCGACCAGATGATCGCGATCTGCGAGTTCGAAGGCATCCCCTACCAGATGACGCCCGACCTGATCGACAGGGCCTGGGCCAACATGTTCGTGAAGGATGAAAAGATCGTGAAATAGCGCCGGGGCGGACCGCTTCGCCCTGCGCGGACCGAAACACGGATCGGCGCGCCACGTGATGTTCACGACCCGTTCCAATCCTCGATATTAGCCGCTAAACTTGGCGGATGACCGGTCTTCCGCCCTCCATCGAACAGTGGTTTTCATCGCGTGACTGGGCACTGCACCCGCATCAGCGCGCCATGCTGGACGCGGCGGATCACCCGGCCACGCTGCTTATCGCCCCGACCGGCGGCGGAAAGACCATGGCCGGCTTCCTGCCGACGCTGGCCGACCTGACCACCGCGCCCCATCCGGGTCTGCACACGCTTTACATCAGCCCGCTCAAGGCGCTGGCCGCCGATATCAAGCGCAACCTGCGCACACCGGTGGAAGAGATCGGCTTGGACATCCGGATCGAGGATCGCACCGGCGACACGCCCGCCAGCCGCAAGAAACGGCAACGCGCCGATCCTCCGCATATCCTCCTGACGACACCGGAAAGCCTGGCCCTGCTGATCTCCTACGAGGATGCCCCGCGCATGTTCGCCGGATTGAAGCGCGTCATCGTCGACGAGATCCATGCGCTGGCCGAAAGCAAGCGTGGCGACCAGTTGATGCTGGCGCTGTCCCGCTTGCAGACGCTCTGCCCCGACCTGCGCCGCGTCGGCCTTTCGGCAACGGTTCAGGACCCGAAGGCCATTGCCGCCTTGCTGGCGCGGCATCCGGACCCCTGTGAAATCCTGATCGCGGATCCGGGACCGGTGCCTGACATCGCAATGTTGCAGACACGGGAACCGCCGCCCTGGGCCGGCGGCGGCGCAGCCTATGCGATCCCTGCGGTGCTGGATCGGATCCGCACCCACAAGACCACGCTGATCTTTCACAATACCCGCGCGCAGGCCGAGATTTTCTTTCACAACCTGTGGCTGGCCAACAGCGAAGGCCTGCCGATCGGCATTCATCACGGAAGCCTGGACAGGCAGCAGCGTCAGCGTGTGGAGGCGGCGATGGTCCGGGGCGAGTTGCGCGCCATTGTCTGCACCGGAAGCCTCGACCTCGGCATCGACTGGGGCGACGTGGATCTCGTCATACAGATCGGCGCGCCGAAGAACGTGAAACGGTTGGTGCAGCGGATAGGGCGGGCCAATCACCGCTACAACGCCCCCTCAAAGGCGCTTCTGGTCCCTGCCAACCGGTTCGAAGTCGTCGAATGCGTCGCGGCGCTGGAAGCGGCGACCGCCGGCGATCTGGATGGCGAGCCGCGCGGCCAGGGACCGCAGGACGTGCTTTGCCAGCATATCCTGATCGCCGCCTGCGCAGCACCGTTCCGCGCCGACGACCTGTTCGCGGAGGTGACGACCGCCGGCGCCTATGCGGACCTGACCCGCGCCGAATTCGACCGGTGCCTGGATTTCACCGCAACCGGCGGGTATGCCCTGCGGGCCTATGACCGCTGGCAACGCCTGCGGCAGGGTCCGGATGGTCGCTGGCACCTGCGCGATCCGCGCAGCGCCCAGCGTATCCGCATGAACATCGGCACGATCCAGGACACCGACACCCTGAAAGTCCGGCTGAAACGCAACCGGGTCGGCAAACCCCTGGGAGAGGTCGAGGAAGCCTTTGCCGCGACCCTGACACCGGGGGATACCTTCCTGATCGGGGGGCAAATCGTGCGCTACGACGGGTTGCGCGACATGACGGTCGAAGTCACACGCGACGCGGGCCGAACGCCCCGGATCGCCACTTTTTCCGGCACCAAGTTCGCCACCTCCACACAGTTGAGCGCCCGGATTCTCGAACTCTTCGCCCAGCCGCACTGGCCGCAGCTTCCCGAGCACACCCGAGACTGGCTCGCCCTTCAGAAGCGCATGTCGCGCCTGCCGGAACGGGACCGGCTGCTGATCGAGAGCTTCCCCCACGACGGGCGGGAACATGTCTGTGTCTATGGATTTGCCGGCCGCAATGCGCAGCAGACTCTGGGCCTGCTTCTGACCAAGCGGATGGAAGATCTGGGCCTGCATCCCCTGGGCTTCGTTGCGACCGACTATGCCACGCTGATCTGGGGGCTCGACCCGGTTCTGGACGCATCCGCGCTGCTGGATGCACGCAGCCTGCGCGACGGTCTGAAGGGCTGGCTGGATGGCAATGCGGTGATGAAACGGACCTTCCGCGCCAGCGCCACGATTGCCGGACTGATCGAACGCAATACGCCAAGCGCCCGGAAATCCGGTCGGCAGGCGACGTTTTCTTCCGATATCCTATATGACACGCTGCAAAAATATGACCCGGACCACCTGATGCTGGACATCACGCGAACCGAAGCCCTGCGCGGGCTGGTCGATTTTCACCGCATAGAAGAAATGCTGCAACGGGTCGGACCCCGGCTGGACCTGCTTCGCCTGCCCCGGATCACGCCGCTCGCAGCGCCTTTGCTGCTCGAAGTCGGCAAGGTGCCGGTCAAGGGCACCGCCGAGGAACGCCTGCTGGCCGAAGAAACCCGCCGGTTGATGGAACTCTCCGGGCTTCAGGAGGTGAACCGTGTCGCAAGCCCCGCCTGATCCGCCCAAAGCGCCGCCTTGCGCCCCTCAGGCACGCCAGACCGGTGAAGACCCTGGGATCGAACACGCCTTTTCCCTGGCCGGAGCCAGCCTGGTCGCGCTGGGATCCGGCGCGCTGTGGTGGCCGGAACACCGTCTCTTGTGCGTCTCCGACCTGCACCTCGGCAAATCCGTGCGTCTGGCGAAACTTGGCGGCAGCGCCCTGCCCCCTTATGACAGCCGCGAAACCCTGTCCCGGCTGTCCGACGACATCGACAGAACCGGCGCCGCGATGGTGATCTGTCTCGGAGACAGTTTCGACGACTTGGAATCCGCTGCGGGCCTGCCCGACCCGGAGTTGCGGCGGATCAGCCGTCTTCAGGCCGGACGCCGCTGGATCTGGATCGAGGGGAACCACGATCCCGGCCCGGTATCGCTGGGCGGCATGCACCTGGGCGAGCTGACGGTCGGACCCCTGACCTTCCGCCATATCGCGGACCCCGCCGCCAGCGCCGAAGTCTCGGGCCATTTCCATCCAAAGGTGCATCTGCGGATGCGCGGACATTCCCTGTCGCGCCCGGCCTTTCTGCTCGATGATCGGCGGCTGGTCCTGCCAGCCTATGGCAGTTTCACCGGCGGGTTGCGCAGCACCGACCGGAGCCTGACCGAATTGATGCGGCCCGGCGCCCTGGCCCTGCTGACCGGGCCGACCGTGCTTGCGGTGCCGATGCCGCGCTAGATCACCCCGGCCTCTTCCGGTTCCGGGCGATACTTCCGGCTGACCGGAACCAGATCGCCATTGATCGGTTCGAGGTGCGTCCCGCCATCGGATTTCACGCCGGGAAACCGGGCCTCTCAGATCCGGGCAGGATGCGCCGACTGACATATATGCCGCCGGGATTGCGGCGCTTCGGCAATCAGACTGACGCCCCTGTTGCGGGCCGCGGAGCCAGCCAAGCACCACCTGTCCGTCACGACGGGCAGGCGACTCCGGCACGCCAAGGGCAGCGGTCGGAGCCGGAATGCCCATCCGCGGGAAGATTCGCGGGCCGAAGTGGCCCCGCGAACGGGCGTCACGCCGGCCAAGGTCAGGCCGTCAGCCCCTGCGGTTCCTCCAGGCCGTTGGCACGGCAGGTGGCGGTCAGCGTATTGGCCAGCAGGCAGGCAATGGTCATCGGCCCGACGCCGCCCGGAACCGGTGTGATCGCGCCCGCGACGGCGGCGCAGCTGTCGTAGTCCACGTCACCCACCAGACGAGTGCCCCCATCCGGCTTGTCGATGCGATTGATGCCCACGTCGATCACCGTGGCGCCCGGTTTGATCCAGTCGCCCGGCACCATTTGCGGACGTCCGACCGCGGCGACCACGATGTCGGCCCGCCGCACCACATCCGGCAGGTCCTTCGTGCGCGAATGCGCGATGGTCACGGTGCAGCTGTCGCCCAGCAAGAGCTGCGACATCGGTTTTCCGACGATGTTGGAACGCCCGATCACCACCGCATCCAGCCCCGAAAGGCTGCCAAGGTGATCGCGCAGCATCATCAGGCACCCCAGCGGCGTGCAGGGCACCATGCTCTTCTGTCCGGTTCCCAGCAATCCCACATTGCTGATGTGGAACCCGTCCACATCCTTGGCCGGGTCGATGGAATTGATGACCAGGTCTTCGTTCAGGTGTTTGGGCAGAGGCAGTTGCACGAGGATCCCGTTGACCGCCGGATCGTTGTTCAGCCTGTCGATCAACGCCAGCAGGTCGGCTTCGGAGGTGTCCGCGTCCAGCTTGTGTTCATAGCTGTTCATCCCGACTTCGACGGTCTGCTTGCCCTTGGAACGCACGTAGACCTGGCTCGCCGGGTCTTCGCCCACCAGGACCACGGCCAATCCGGGCTTCAGCCCATGATCGCGATTCAACCGTGCCACATGTTCGGCCACCTGCTCTCGGACCCTGGCCGCAAAGGCCTTGCCGTCAATAATCTGCGCGCTCATTTCCTGTCCTTCCTTTTGATCCCGATCCCGGCATGTCGCGATGTTGCGGACATGCCCGATCGCCATGGTGCTTCACCGCATGGAGTCAGCGTCAGGCTTACCGGTTTGACCGGAAATCGCAGGTCGGATTTCCGACATTTTCCCGATCCGATGCGTCGTGAAAGCGGGTTTGCCGTCAGGGCGTCCACGATCTCTGGTCCGGCACGAAAAGCCGCAGCCTGTCCCCCAGCGACACCCGGCCGGGCCGTTCGACCCAGGCCGTCAGGCCTCTCCGGCCTGTCGCGGCGGGTATGAAACCCTTGCCGAAGCCCGGCGCCTCGGCTTCGATTTCGCGCGCCGGAAAAACGCAGGGGCCGTTTTCCAGGTCGACCGTCAAGGTCGCGCCGGACGCGAATTGCAGTCGCGACGACGGCGGAAGATGCGTCAGATCGGGAATGCCCCGCAGGATCATGCTGGCGCCGATCAGGGCCGGGTCCAGCTCTGCCATGCCCATGCCACGGGCGATTTCATCCATCTCCTCGCTGGACAGGATGCTGAGCTGCCGGGTGTTGGTGATCTCCGTGCCCTTGAGATAGAGATTCGTGACCCGGGAACAGGACGGGCGGCGCACCCCCTCGTGCTGCTCGCCGGCAACCCCGCCGAATTGCAGATCCAGCGAGTCCTTGGCCTGCGACCGCAACGACCCGCTGTTGGCAGGTACGTATCCAAGCCAGACGACTTCGCCCTCGTATTCCGTTTCCTTCAGTCCGGCCAAACCCGTTCTCATTTCCTGTCAGCCACAGAATGACAACTCCTGCCGGGCACATGTTTATCCGACCGAGTCGGTTCCGCCAGCCTAAAACGAAAAAACCCGAGCGTGCTCCGGCAGCTCGGGTTTCTTCCTGTCAAGCCGGTGTCGGTCAGGCCAACGGTTCCGGTTCAAGCCCGCCATCCGGCGGCGACTTCTTCGGCTTGGTTTTCGGAATCGCGGTGACGCTCGGCGCGCTGCCCTGATCCGGGGCATCGTCATCGTGATCCCCTGACTGCGGCGGATCGCCATTCATCACCCGTTTGATTTCCTCGCCGGTCAGGGTCTCGTATTCCAGCAGACCGAGGGCCAGCCGTTCCCATTCCTCGTTCTTTTCCTGAAGGATGCCATAGGCGCGGTCGTAAGCTTCCTCGATGAAGCGTTTGACCTCTTCCTCGATCAGTTCCTTGGTGTGGGCCGATACGGAAAAGCCCGGAGTCTGACCGGAATAGCCTTCATGCGCTTCGGCATAGTCGATATTGCCAACCTTTTCCGACATGCCCCAACGCAGCACCATCGCACGGGCCAGCGCGCTGGCCTGCTGGATGTCGCCCGCGGGACCGTTGGAAACGTTGCCTTCGCCCCACTTCAGGATTTCCGCGGCCTTCCCGGCCATGGTCATCGCCAGCTTCTGTTCGCATTCGGACTTGTGCCAGTTCAGCCGGTCGATCTCGGGCAGGCTCACCACCATGCCCAGGGCGCCGCCGCGCGGAATGATCGTGGCCTTGTAGACCGGATCGCATTCCGGCAGCGCCATGCCGACCACCGCATGTCCGGCTTCGTGATAGGCGGTCTTTTCCTTCTGCTCCGCCGTCAGCACCATGGATCGCCGTTCAGCGCCCATCATCACCTTGTCCTTGGCGTTCTCGAAATCCTCCATGGTGACGAACCGGCGGCCGACGCGCGCCGCCATCAAGGCCGCCTCGTTCACGAGATTCGCCAGGTCCGCGCCGGAAAAGCCGGGGGTGCCGCGGGCGATGATGCGCAGATCGACATCCGGTCCAAGCGGAGTCTTGCGCGCATGGACGCCGAGGATCTTCTCGCGGCCCTTGATGTCGGGGTTGGCGACCGTGACCTGCCGGTCGAACCGGCCCGGACGCAACAGCGCCGGATCCAGCACGTCCTTGCGGTTGGTGGCGGCCAGGATGATCACGCCTTCATTGGCCTCGAACCCGTCCATCTCGACCAGAAGCTGGTTCAGCGTCTGTTCGCGTTCGTCGTTGCCGCCGCCGTAGCCCGCGCCCCGATGCCGGCCGACGGCGTCGATCTCGTCTATGAAGACGATACAGGGGGCGTTCTTCTTGGCCTGCTCGAACATGTCGCGCACACGGGAGGCACCGACGCCGACGAACATCTCGACAAAGTCGGAACCGGAAATGGTGAAAAACGGCACCCCCGCCTCGCCGGCGATGGCGCGGGCCAGCAGGGTCTTACCGGTGCCCGGAGGGCCGACCAGCAAAGCGCCTTTCGGGATCTTGCCGCCCAGGCGGCTGAATTTCTGCGGGTTGCGCAGGAATTCGACGATTTCTTCCAGTTCTTCCTTGGCCTCGTCGATACCCGCCACGTCGTCAAAGGTCACGCGGCCGTGCTTCTCGGTCAGCATCTTGGCCTTGGACTTGCCAAAGCCCATCGCGCCGCCCTTGCCGCCGCCCTGCATCCGATTCATGAAATAGACCCAGACCCCGATCAGCAGCAGGAAGGGCAGCAGTGTCACGAGGAAGGACTGGAACCCGGATTGCTGCTGTTTTTCCGCACGGACCGGAATGTTGTTGTTTATCAGCAGATCCGTGATGCCGGCGTCTTCCGGCTTGATCGCAACGTAGTCCACCCCATCCGATCCACGGAACCGGATCTGTTCGCCATCCAGCGTCACCTGGCTCACGTCGCCGTTTTCGACCGAGGCCACGAACTGAGAATAGGGGATCTCACGGCTTTGCATCGTGCCGCCCGGCCCGCTGAACAGGTTGAACAGAGCAAGGATCAGCAGGAACAGGACAACCCAAAAGGCAATATTGCGTGCATTTCCCAAGGAAACTCTCCTAAATCCGGGGCCGGAAGGATCACGGCCCGCTTCAGACTTAAAATAGAGAGGAAACGCTCAGGTTCAATGCGATAATAGCGAAGCAAAGAACTCCTCTTCACCGCCGGTCAACCGGACCTTCCATCCTTCCGGCCGGCCGGCCAAAGGCGCCGCGAGCAGCTCGTCGTCTTTCCAGATGGCCGGAGACGCGATCACGGACGACAAGGGCCGTCCGGTCAGCCGCCAATCCGGGCAGTCGCTGACGCCCTTGCGGCCGAGAGGCCGGATCTCGACACCGGCCTCGCATGGCCCGTCCAGGCGCCAGCGCCGGTCCCAGATCTCCTGTGGTCCGGACCGTTCGTGCCGCACCGCATTGAATTCGCGGCAAACCCAGATCCGATTGCCGTGACTCAGCACATGGCAGCCGCCCAGCGTGATCGCGCGCCCCTGCCGGGCCGCATCCAGCGCCTGCGATACCGGGACCCGGCGCAGCACCTGATCTTGGCCGCCTACCCAGAGGATCGCGCGGGTCAGCAACCGCCGCGCGATTTCCGCTGGCAGCGTCCGGAAACGGCGCAGATCCATCGACACATCGCCGCCATCGACCACCGCGAGGTCGCGTGCGGACAGGAAACCGAACCAGTCCAGGGCTTCGCGCGCCTGCGCCATGTTTCCCGCAACGTCGGACAACACCTGCGCGGTAAGGCCGATCGGCGCCAGCAGTTTCAGCGCTTCGCGCACCTTCACACGGTCGAACCGGTCATCCTCGTTGGACGGATCCTCGCTCCAGGCGATGTCGTGGCCCCTCAGGTAATCCCGCAATTCCTGCCGCGTGGCGCCCAGAAGCGGGCGCAACAGGTTGATTCCGTGCAGGGTGCGGCGCACCGGCATGGCCGACAGTCCGTTGACGCCGGACGACCGGGCCAGCCCCATCAGCACGGTTTCCGCCTGATCATCCGCCGTGTGTCCGAAAGCCACGACCGAAATCTCCAGCGTTTTCGCCCATTCGCCGATCAGCCGATACCGGGCATCCCGCGCGCGCGCCTGCAGGTTGCCGGTTCCGTCCCAGCCCGTCCATCGCAGGGTCGTGTGGGCGATTTCCAACCGTTCGGCCAGTTCACCCACCTCTTCGGCCTCGCGGGCGGACTGCGGGCGCAAACCGTGATCGACCGTTACGGCGGCCACCTCGACCGCTCCCGGTTCAAAGCAGCGGGACAGGATGTGAAGCAACGCGACCGAATCTCCGCCGCCGGAAACCGCCACACCCAGCCTGGCTGGCGGAGCGGCTCCGAATTGCGCCCTTGTCCGGGCCAGAATATCGCGATCCGCCCCCGTCAAGAACAGCCCAGAGCAGCCATTTCCTGTCGCGCCGGTTCGACCGCTTCGGCGGCGGGAAAGCGGGTCGCAACTTCGCCCAGGGTTATGCAAGCCTGACTTGTCTGACCGAGACGCCCAAGCGCCGCCCCCAGTTCGAACAGGGCCGCGGGCGCGACGGCGCCATCGGTATCGGCGGAAAAACTGGCCAGGTAGGCCCGCGCCGCCTCGCGCGTGTCGCCAAGTCCATCCAGCGCGCGCCCCCGGCTCAATTCGGCCTCAGCCGTCAGCGGACTGCCCGGATAGGTCTGGTTGAACGTCGAAAACAGCTCTGCGGCCTTCGCGTTGTCACCGTCCTGCAACGCCTGTGCGGCAATCCTGAAATCCGCTTCCTCGCCGACTGCGAGTTCGCCGCTTTCTCCCGTTTCGGCAGGCGCGGGAACCGAGGCTGACACCTTCGGGCCGGGAACGTCACCGCCCAATGTCGTGGTTTCACCGAGCTTCGAGACATCGCCGCCTTCCAGTTCGACCAGCCGGAATTCCAGATCCCCGATCCGGTTCGTCCCGTCCGTCACGACCCGGTTGATCCGGTTTTCCAGATCCTCGGACTGTGCCGTCAGGCGTTGCAGTTCGTTCTCGATGGCGGCGACCCGGTCCAGAACCGTGGTTCCCGCCAGGTTCCCGGCTGCGGTTCCGGTGGTCGACAACTCCCGCTTGAGTTTCTGGACTTCGACATAGAGGACCGTCAGTTCCTGGCGGATATCCGCCAGGGTCTGCTGATCCTGCGCTGTCGCCCTGAAGGGAGCGGCCGCCAATCCGACCGCCAAAACCATTGCCAGACTGTTCAGAACCCTCATCCGCATATCGTCAGCTCGTCAATCCGCCGGCCAGAACCGTGACCGCGCGCCGATTGCGGGCATAGCAGCTTTCATCGCTGCAAATCTCGATCGGGCGCTCCTTGCCGTAGCTCACCGTCTGAAGGCGGTTGCCGGCGACCCCGCGCGAGATCAGGTATTCGCGCGCGGCATTGGCCCGGCGGGCACCGAGGGCCAGGTTGTATTCGCGGGTGCCCTGCTCGTCCGCGTGCCCTTCGATGACGGCGGAATAGTCGGTGTTCTTCATCAGCCACTCGGCCTGGCCGTTCAGGATGCTCTGGCCTTCCGGCGAAATGGTGGACTGGTCCACGGCGAAAAGAACCCTGTCGCCGACGGCCTGCTGGAAATAGGCGACCGAGGTCGGATCCGACGGCAAGCCCGAACCGGACACGGAGCCGCTCCCGGCGCCGCCCGCACCCGCGCTGTCAAAGCGCGAAGAATTGCTGCAGGCGGCCAAGGCCAGCACCGCACCGAAGATAACAAGTCTGCTCAGAAGTCTCATGCCGATTGCCCCGTTGTTTTGTTTGTTAAGACATTTCTATCACAGCGGATTCGCCTTGTGAACGCACCATGACGCACAGGTTACTTTTGCAGCGGAGACCAGGACGGATCGGACCCGCCATCGGGCGTCCGGACAGGTTTCAGGTTCCGCCCGGTGATATCCACCGAATAGAGTGAGGACCGGCCGGTTTCGCCCTGCGTCTCGCGGGCGAACATCAGCACCCGGCCATTGGGCGCCCAGGTCGGGCCTTCATCCAGGAAGGACGCCGTCAACAACCGTTCCTCGCTGCCGTCCACGCGCATGACGCCGATGTGGAACCGCCCCTTGTTCTGCTTGGTAAAGGCAATCAGGTCGCCGCGGGGCGACCAGACGGGCGTGCCATAGCGCCCCTGTCCGAAACTGATCCGGGTGGCTTCTCCGCCGCCAGCGGGCATGACGTAAAGCTGCTGGGTGCCGGAGCGGTCGCTTTCGAACACGATCTGGCTGCCGTCCGGTGCAAAGCTCGGCGCGGTCTCGATGGACGGGGCCGTCGTCAGCCGGGTCTGTGTGCCGGTGGCGATATCCAGCCGGTAAAGATCGGTGTTGCCGCCCTGTTCCAGCGAAAACACCACCGTACGCCCGTCCGGCGCGAACCGCGGCGCAAAGCTCATGGTGCCTTCCGTCTGTTGCAGGACGCGACGCTGCACGTTGCCGACGTCAAGGACGTTGATGCGCGGAAATCCGCTCTCGTAGCTGGTGAACAGCACCCGATCGCCGGTCGGCGAAAACCGCGGCGCCAGAACGATCGACGAACTGTCGGTCAGATACTGCACGTTCGCGCCATCGTAATCCATGATCGCGAGCCGTTTCAGCCGCTGGTCCTTTGGCCCGGTTTCAGAGACATAGACGACCCGGCTGTCGAAATAGCCGCCTTCCCCGGTGATCCGGCTGTAGACTTCGTCGGCGACCTTGTGCGCCATCCGTCGCCAACCGTCCGGCGAGCCGACGAATTGCAGCCCGTTGCCCAGTTCCGCGCCGGAAAACACGTCATAGACCCGGAACCGGACCGTCAGCTTGCCCCCGGCCACCGAGACCGCTCCGGTGATCAGCGCCTGCGCGTTGATCGCTTTCCAGTCCGCATACTGGATCGGTGCTGCGAAATCCGTCACCTTGCTGATATGCGCGCTGTCCGGGATCTGACGGAACAACCCGGTGCCCGTCAGGTCGTCGGCAATGACCTGCGAAATCTGCGCCGCCTGCGCCGCCGCCTCGGCAGTGTCGGGCACGAAGGTCGGCACCGCGAAAGGAAGCGGTTCGATCACGCCCTCGGTGATCTCGATCCTCAACGGTCCGGTCTGCGCCGCCAATGGTGCCGCCAACAGGGTTGCGCCGACCAGCAAGCACGACAGAAGTCTCATCATTTGATCCGCATCCTCTCCGGATTGAATGTCATCTCGATATCACGCCATTGACCATATTTCTCGGCCGGAAGATCAAATCCTGTTGATCCGCAGCGAATGATCGCCCGGCGGGCGGCCTCGAAGGCCTGACGGGCTGATCCGCTGTCCCCCCCCGAACTGGACAGCATGCGGATCGAATCGCTGATCGGCTTGCCATCCTGCGCCATCGACACGCCGACCACCACCGTGGTCGCCAGCGCCGCCGAGGACAACGACCCGACGTTCCAGCATTCGGAGACCGCCACGCGCAGCGCGTCCTTTTCGCCCGCCGACAAGGGCGGACCGGTCGGGGCCTCGGGCGCGTTCGAACCGGCGCTCAGGGCTTCGGCCAGCGCGGCATTGACCGCGTCAGACGTGTCCGGGGCCGGTTCCGGTTCGGGCGCGGTCTCCTGGATCGGCTGGGCCGTGGGCGTCGGGGCCGGCGTCGGACGCTCGGGCCGAATCGATGGCGGACGCGGCGACAGTTGCGGCGCGAAGGTCTTCGCTTCGACCGCATCGGCCTCGGTCACGATCCGGTCGGTGGCTTCCTCCGGGGCGGTCGCTTCCTGTTGTTCCTGCGGCGTCTCGGCCCCGGCGTCATTGGTGACCTCGGTGCGCGTCTGACTGTCCGGCTTCGCATCTTCCGGAGGCGTGGGCACCGGTTCGGGCGCGACGCGTTCGATCGGTTTGGGCGCGGCCGCTTCCGGCACGACGACGGGCTCCGGTTCGTCGATCTCCGGAATCGGCTGCGGTTCCGGCGGCTGGACCACCGGTTCGGGTTCCGGAGCCGGGACGGATTCGGCCGCCGGTTCCGGCCGGATCGGCGGCCGCGGGCTTTCCCGCACCGTTTCGGGCTCTCGCGGCGCTGTCAGGGCGGCAAAGTCCTCGGACGAGATCACCGACACCTCGCGCACCTCAAACGGCAGAGGTTCGGACCGGAAAGCTCCGCCCAGGAAGGCCACTCCGATCAGGCCCGCATGGGCAATCGCAGAAATCTTGGTGCCGGTGTCCAAACCGCCGCCTCACTGCCGGCCGCTGTCCAGCGTCGGCCCGCCGACATCCGTCACCAGGCCCACGTTGGAAAACCCGCCCGCGTTGAGCGCCCCCATCACCTGCATCACGCTCTCGTAGGGAATGGCGCCGTCCGCGCGCAGAAACACCCGGTCGGTGTCCCGCTCCGCGGCGATGGCGCGCAGCTTGTTCACGAGATCGTCCCGCGGCGTCGGCGTCGTCTGGATCTGCACTTCGCCATCCGCCGTGATCGTCACGGTCAACGGTTCCTCGGAATCCGTCGGCAGGGCGTTCGCCGCCGTTTTCGGAAGTTCCACCGGAACCCCGACCGTCAGCAGCGGCGCGGCCACCATGAATATGATCAGCAACACCAGCATGATGTCCACGAAGGGCGTCACGTTGATCTCCGACATCGGCCGGGCGCGGCGGCGCCCGCGCCTGCGGCGGCGCCCGCCGCCCGCTTCGGACTGCTGAACCCCGGCCCCCATGATCTAGCTGTCCAACTGGCGCGACAGGATGGTCGCGAATTCGTCGGCGAAAGCTTCGTATCCGGCAACGATGCGGTCGCTGTCCGCGCTCAGCTTGTTGTAGAAGATGACCGCCGGAATTGCGGCAAGCAGGCCCAGCCCCGTGGCCAGCAGCGCTTCGGCGATACCGGGCGCGACCACGGCGAGGTTTGTGTTCTGCTGTTCGGCGATCTCGATGAAGGCGTTCATGATCCCGATCACGGTGCCGAACAGCCCGATGAACGGCGCCGTCGACCCGATGGTGGCCAGAACCGGCAAGCCTCTTTGCAGACCCTCGGCTTCCTTGTTGATCGCCACGTCCATCGACCGGTCGATCCGCGACTGCGCGCCGGCGATGAGACGCCCGTCGGTGCGGTGGCTACGCCGCCATTCGGTCATCCCGGCGGCGAATATCTTCTCCGAATTGCCATCCGGCTGCGCCCCGATCTGTTCGAACAACCCGTCAAGAGGTTCGCCCGACCAGAAGGAGCGGTCAAAGATCGATGCCTCGGCCCGCGCACCCCGGAACACGATCAGCTTCTGAAGGATGATCGCCCAGGACCAGACCGACGCCACTGTCAGGATGATCATGACCAGCTTGACGGCGAAGGTCGCGCGCGCGAAAAGACCCCACAAGGAAAAGTCAATCTCCTGCGCCAGCGCAAGTGTTTCTGCTTCCATCTGCCTGCTCTTTGCTCGTGGCCGTTTTCTTTCCGGCCTTTCGTTCGCCACAGCCTATCGCAGTTGGCCCGGAAATGCCAATAGATCCGCGCGATCCACCTGCGTCACTTGATCGATGCGCGAATCTCCGCTGGCAGGCGCACAGGCCGCCCGTCCGCCGTCATGCACACCGCCGTGACCACCGCGCGAAAGATATCCTTGCCGTTCTTTTTCACCACTTGCGCCATCACGAGGCGTGCGCCAGTGATCTTCTCAACCGTTGTTTCGATCTCCAATTCGTCCTCGAACCGCGCCGTCGAGATGTAATCCGCTTCGATCCGCCGCACCACCCAGACCAGACCGGCGTCGCGCATCGCGTTCTGGTCATTGCCCAGCTGGCGCACCCAGTCGCTGCGGGCCCGCTCGATATAGCGCAGATAGTTCGCGTGATAGACGATTCCGCCCATATCGGTGTCTTCGTAGTAGACCCGAACCGAAAACCTGTGCATCCCTGTCGCTCTCCTTCGTCGTGATCGTTCAACCATTTCGGGCGGGATCCCGCGCCCGGTCCCCCACTACCGATGTGCGCCGCAATGCACACCCGCCGAAACCGGGCGGATCACCGCGTCGCGGACAGGCGCGCAAAGATCCGCAGCGCATGGGAGGCATCCTGCGCCGCGCCCGGCAGGACCGGATCGTAGGCGGCCCGGATCACCCCGGCGATCTCGGGGCGCAGCACCATCCTGTCCCGCGCCAACGCCAGGGGCGAGCGGTCCCGGAACGCCAGGTCCGACCAAAGCAGCACGGTCTGCACGACCTGCGACAGCGCCAGTGCTTCAGCGGACACCGCGCCGAGATTTTCGTCCATGCACAGAAACACGAACGCCGCGCGGATCGATCCCGTGCCGTCAAAGCGGAAGACCCTGTACTGGTTCGCCTCCGCCGCTTTCAGCCGCAGCACCAGAGGTTCGAGATCCGGCAGCATCCTGTCCAGATCGGGTACCGCCGGCAGTTCGTCCCATGCCCGCAGGAAGAACACCATGCAGTTGCTTCCAAGCTCCGGATCCGTCTCCGCCATCCGGTGTCCGGCGAGGGCGCAAACTGCTTCAAAGGCGCCCTTGATGACCGGCAGGGTTTCATCCTGCACCCCGAACACCACCGGCACAATCGGACGCCCCCAGCGCGCAAACGCATAGGACCCGTCGCTGCGGGTGAACAGGGCCTCGATCTCCTCGGGTGTCACGTCGCCTTCCTCTTGCGCAAAATACTCCCGCCGGAGGCATAGAACGCATGGCCCGCGGGTTCAATCGAACAGATCGTTCTGACCCCGAGGCGCGACCAGACCCAGATGAGACCACGCCTTGTGCGCCAGCATCCGCCCCCGCGGCGTGCGCTGGATCAGCCCCTGCTGCAACAGGAAGGGTTCGATCACGTCTTCCAGCGAATCGCGGCTCTCGCTCAGCGCCGCGGACAGGGTCTCGATCCCGACAGGTCCGCCCATGTAGTTCTCCGCGATCAGCCGCAGATACCGCCGGTCCGCGCCGTCAAG
The DNA here is from genome assembly GCF_030164465.1 of Sedimentitalea xiamensis. Lineage (GTDB taxonomy): Bacteria > Pseudomonadota > Alphaproteobacteria > Rhodobacterales > Rhodobacteraceae > Sedimentitalea > Sedimentitalea xiamensis. The sequence continues at coordinate 75,757 of NZ_JASNJE010000008.1, read as the reverse complement.
CCCCAGATGGTCCACCCCAAGCCGGGTCAGCGCGCCATCCGCCAGTTCCCGCGTGATACGGCCGTCACCCTCGACCACCGCGAAATCCACCACCCGGCGCAACAACCGCCCGGCAATCCGCGGCGTGCCCCGCGCCCGGCGGGCGATCTCGCGCGCACCGTCCGACTCCGCCGGCACGCCCAGCAGCCGGGCATTTCGGCCGACGATCTCATGCAGCTCCTCGATGGTGTAGAACTGAAGCCGGGTCGGGATGCCGAACCGGTCGCGCAGGGGTGTCGTCAGCAGCCCCATCCGTGTCGTCGCCCCGACCAGCGTGAAGGGCTGCAGCTCGATCCGCACCGTGCGCGCCGCCGGACCCTCGCCGATCACGAGATCCAGTTCGAAATCCTCCAGCGCCGGATAAAGGACTTCCTCCACCGCCGGGTTCAGGCGATGAATCTCGTCGATGAACAGCACGTCCCGCGCCTCGAGGTTGGTCAGGATCGCGGCCAGATCGCCGGCCTTGGCCAGCACCGGACCCGAGGTCATGCGGAAATTCACCCCCAGCTCGCGCGCCATGATCTGCGCCAGCGTGGTCTTGCCAAGCCCCGGCGGGCCGTGAAACAGGGTGTGATCCATCGCCTCGCCGCGCTGGCGGGCGGATTGGATGAAGACCTTCAGGTTGGCGCGGGCCTCTGCCTGACCGATGAATGCGTCCAGCGTCTGCGGGCGCAGCGCCCGATCGTTGTCGTCAGGCAGCGGCTCCGGGCGCAGGGTCGGGTCGGTATCGGACATCGCGGCGGCCTACCCTTTCGGTGCGAGCAGCTTCAAGGCCGCCCGGATCAGGTCCGCTTCGCCCGCTTCGGGCAAACCGGCGGAAGCCTCCGCCACGGCCCCCGCGGCATCGCCCGGAGCATATCCGAGATTGGACAAGGCCGACAACGCCGCCGCCTGCGCAGCAACATCCGACACCGGCGCCGCCGCGCCTTTGCGCGGCGCCGGTGCGGCGGCCTCGATGGCCGGCGCAGCGGTCCCCGTCGACTCGGGAACCGGCTGAAGACTGCCCATGGCCATGACGGCCGGGGCCTTGTCCTTCAGGTCGAGAACGACCCGCTGCGCGGTCTTCGGACCGACGCCCTTGGCCGCCTTGATGCTGGCCGCATCGCCCAGGGCGATGGCGCGCCCGACGCCGTCCGGCCCCAGCGCGCCCAGGATCGCCAGCGACACCCTGGCCCCGACCCCCTGCACGGAACAGAGCAGGCGGTGCCATTCCTTCTCCATCAGCGTCAAAAAGCCGTAGAGCTGCATCAGGTCCTCGCGGACCACCATGTCGGTGAAAAGCGACACCGCCTCGCCCGGTCCGGGCAGGGCGGCCAGGGTTCTGTCGGAACAGAACACGATATACCCGACCCCCTGCACATCGATCAGCACGTGATCCGCGCCGCGATATTCCAGCCGTCCGCGCAGCCGCCCGATCACGCCCGCACCTCACGCAACAAAGGCCGCGCACCGCCGTAAAAGGCATGACAAATGGCGACCGCCAACGCGTCCGCCGCATCCGGTCCCGCCGGGACGCAGCCGGGCAGCTGCAACTTGACCATGTGATTCACCTGCGCCTTGTCCGCATGCCCGACCCCGACCACGGTCTTCTTGACCCGGTTGGGCGCGTATTCTCCGACGGTCATCCCCGCCTGCGCCGGCACCAGCAATGCGATGCCGCGGGCCTGGCCCAGCTTCAGCGTCCCGGCGCCGTCCTTGTTCACGAAGGTCTGTTCCACCGCCGCCGTGTCCGGGGCGTAGCACCGCAGAACCGCGGTCAGCTGATCGTAAAGCGACAGCAACCGCCCCGCCAGATCGGCCCCGTCCGAGCGAATCTGACCATTCGCCACATGGCTCAACCGCGAGCCCTGTGAGTCGATCACGCCCCAGCCCAGGCTGCGGAGCCCCGGATCGATGCCCAATATTCGCATGTCTGCCCGTTTCCCGGCGCCATTTGCGCACATCTTGTTGCTTTTTTGATGCACTAGCACGAAACGCGAACACGGTCCAAGCGTTTTGCACCGCGGCATGAACGCGACAGGGGATCGCCCATTGGCGACACGACGCCCGAAACCGACAGCCTGAAAACCCGAAAACGACACTTTTACCGGCGGATTTCTGCCAGTCTTCAAAAGGCGATAACGCAGGTTCGACCCATGCTGGAATTGCATAGGGACATTGCAATTTATGCTGCTTGCCGCGCCGAATGCCTGTCCTTATCTGCCGTCCATCAAACAATGCACCTGCATTCACACACTGTAACGAAGGACACGGATATGGCTGTTTTCGACACCACCCGCACCACCTATGGCTCTCACGGCCTTTTCAGCCGTATCGGCGGCTTCGCCGCCAACATGATCGGCATGCTCTCGGCCTGGAATGACGCGCGCGTCACGCGCAATGCTCTGTCCAGCCTCACCGATCGCGAGCTGGAAGACATCGGGTTGGTCCGCGGTGACATCGACCATGTGGCGGCAAGCCGCATCACCTATTGAGACGCGCCCGACCCGGCCCCGACAAACCGGGGTCAGAGTTTCCGCGACCGATCACATCATGAAGACAGCCGGGTCATACACACTCGGCTGTCTTTCTCGTTTCAGGCGCCGCGTGACGCATCCGCCTGGAACGGCCCCGCGCCGGCGAAACGCGCCACCCATCCCGGATTTTCTACGCGGCGACCCCGAGCACCAGCGTCGTCCAGTCGCCGATCTGCTCGCGCGCCACCAGATCGGTTCCGACGCCGCGATAAACCGCGATCACATCGTCGGCCTGTTCGTTCAGGATGCCTGAAAGGATCGCGCGACCGCCGGGTTTCAGATGCGCCACGAGATCCGGCGCCAGGGCCACCAGCGGCCCCTTCAGGATATTGGCGAAAATCAGATCGCAGGGCGCGAGAGCCGCAAGCGCGGGGTGATCGAACCCCGCGGCCTCGACACAGGTCACGCGGCCTTCGAGCCCGTTGGCGCGCAGGTTGGCCGTGGCCACCTCGACCGCGACCTCATCAATATCGCTGGCCACGATCCGGCCGTCCCAGACCCGCGCCGCCGCCATCGCAAGAACGGCGGTGCCGCATCCGACATCGGCCACGCGCTGCGCCACGAAACCCGAATCGACAAGTCGGTCCAGCGCCCGCAGGCATCCAAGAGTCGTGCCGTGGTGGCCGGTGCCAAAGGCCATCTGCGCCTCGATCAGCAGCGGCAGGGCATCGGCCGGAACCTTGTCGAGATCATGGCTGCCATGCACGAAGAACCGTCCCGCCGCGACCGGGGCGAGTTCCCGCCGCACATGGGCCACCCAGTCCGTTTCCGGGACTTCGGACACCACGAAGGGTTTCGCGCCAAAGCTGGCGGACAGAAGCGCCAGACCGCCGACGTCGGGGGTTTCCTCGAAATAGCCGCCCACTTCCCACAGGCCGGAGCCATCCTCGACCTCGAAGACCCCGACGCCGGTAGGTTCGGGCACCAGCCGTTCCATCGCCGCCCCAAGGGCTTCGGCCGGTTTGCGGCCCGTCAAGGTCGTGAGCGCGGTGTAGGTGGTCATCATCATCTCCTGAATCGGTCCGCATGCGCGTAGGGACGCGGCGGGACGAGGTCAAGCGCGGGAAGCTGCCCGCGGACCGGTCCGACCACGAAACGCCAGCCCCGGAAGGCCGCGGCCCCGCCCGCCAGCACGTTGGCCGCCTGGGCATAGATGACGCCGGGGGCTGGAACCGCCCCTGCCCGGCCATGGCCCTATTCGGCGGGCGCAGGCAGCCCGCGCGCAAAGATCGTCTCGTGACCCGGTTCGGGGTGGCGCGGGATCAGCATCGCCAGGCTCAGCGAGATCAGCGCCATGCAGGCCGCCAGCCCGAACACGGCCGACGGGGACACCACCCAGAGCAGCCCCAGCAGCACCGGCAGGAACACCGCCGCGATGTGGTTGATGGTGAAGGCGACGGCGGCCGTAGGCGCAATGTCGCCCGGATCCGCGATCTTCTGGAAATAGGTTTTCAGGGCCAGCGCCAGCCCGAACAGAATATGATCCACCACATAGAGCGTCGCCGCCAGCGCCACGCCCCATCCGAACCAGTAGACGCCGCCATACATCAGGAACACGATGGCCAGGCCGATGTATTCGCAGATCAGCGTGCGGCGTTCGCCGAAATGCCCCACCGCCTTGCCGAGAAAGGGCGCGACGAGCATGTTGACGATCAGGTTGATCAGGTAGAGCCCCGTCAGTTCGTGCACCTTGAAGCCGAAATTCTCGACCATCATGAAGCCCGCGAAGACCATGAAGATCTGCCGCCGGGCCCCGGACATGAACTGCAACGCGTAATACAGCCAATAGCGCCTGCGCAGCACCATCTTCTTGACCTGCGGATGCGGCGCTTCGAACTGCGGGTAAAGAACCATGCACAGCACGGCCATGGCAAAGGTCACGCCGCCCGCCGTCATGAACACGAGGTTGTAGGTCAGCCCCAGGGGTTCCCACATCAGCACGATCAGGACGAAGACCACCAGCGTCGTCGCGGAACTCGCGCCCATGATCCAGCCCAGCATCTGCGGCGCGCGGTCCTTGGGCAGCCATTGCAATTGCAGGGACTGGTTCACGGTTTCGTAGTAATGGAACCCGATGGAACTGAGCAGCGTCAGGAACAGCAGCCCGCCAAGGCTCGGCAGCCAGGCGGTGAAGGCGGTGGCAACGCCCAGCAGGGCCAGCGACACCAGGCCCAGCACTTGTTCGCGCACGAAGATGATGATGGCGATCACGCCGACGGCGAGGAAACCGGGAATCTCGCGCACCGTGTGCAACAACCCGATATCGGCCCCGTCAAAGCCCGCAACCTCGATCACGAAGTTGTTCAGCAGCGCATACCAGGCATAGAATGCGACCGGCATCGACATCGACATCACGAAGAGCAGCGTCGTCGGCCTGCGCCACAATGGCATCTGCCGCGCCTCCGATATGGGAACGATGGTTGTCATGTGAACGGCATACGCCCCTTCGCGAACCTTGGCGAGCCATTTTCTTGCCTGCGGGCGGGAACGGGATGCGGCCCTGCGGGCCCTAGCCCGGCGCAGCCGGATACGCATCTGATCTGCATCAATGCGCGCGGCCCGCGTTTTCAATATATCGCGTTTCGTGAATGAATTCGGAGCGCGCCCATGGATCTCGTAGGCCTCATCGACCGCATCGGCGAAGCGCCTGTCGCCGCCCTGTTCGGACTCGTCACCGGCACGGTGTTCGGAATCGCGGCACAGCGATCCCGGTTCTGCCTGCGCGCGGCGACGGTCGAATTTGCACGGGGCCGGATGGGAGACAAGGTGGCCGTCTGGCTTCTGACCTTTTCAACGGCGCTGGTCTGGGTGCAGGCCGCGCAGCTTTTCGGGCTGATGAACAGTGCTGACGCCCGGATGATGGCCGTGCCCGGAAGCTGGTCCGGCGCCATCGTCGGCGGCCTGATGTTCGGCGCCGGCATGGTGCTGGCGCGCGGCTGTTCGGGCCGCCTGCTGGTTCTGGCGGCGACCGGCAACATGCGATCCATCGTGTCGGGACTGATCTTCGCCGTGGTCGCCCAGATGAGCCTCTCGGGCATCCTGTCGCCGCTGCGGGACAGGATCGCGGCGCTCTGGATCACCGAGGGCGGGCGTAACATGAACCTGCTGTCGACCATCGGCGTTCCGCAATGGGCGGGGCTGGTCCTGGGGCTGCTGATCGCGGTGGTCGCACTTGTCCTGTCGCGGCGGAACCGGATCGGCGCGTCGCGGCTGGTCTTCGCATCGGGCGTCGGTTTCGCGGTCGCCCTGGGCTGGGTGCTGACCTATTCGCTTTCGCAAGTGGCGTTCGAACCGGTGCAGATCGAAAGCGCGACCTTCACCGGCCCGTCCGCCCACACGCTGATGTTCTTCCTGGATCGCAACGCCATCCTCGAATTCGATGTCGGTCTGGTGCCCGGCGTCTTTCTCGGCGCTCTGTTCGCGGCGGGGTTCACGGGCGAGCTGAAATGGCAGGCGTTCGACGGTCCCGCCACCATGCGCAAGGCCATGATCGGGGCCGCCCTCATGGGCTTTGGCGGCATGCTGGCCGGAGGATGCGCCATCGGCGCCGGCGTGACCGGCGGGTCGATCTTTGTCGGAACGGCGTGGTGCGCCCTGTTCTTCATGTGGATCGGCGCGGTGCTCACGGACCTGCTGGTGGATCAGCCTGCCGAAGCGGCGCTGGCATGAACCCGTCCGCGCCCGATCCGGGGACTAGTAGAAACTCTGCGGGTCGATATCCACGCTCAGCCGCAGGTCGCCCTTCAGCCGGACCGGCGCGATCCAGCGGGCCAGCGCGTCCTGCAGCGGCGCGGATTTCGCCGCCTTGACCAGCAGCCGCACCCGGTGACGACCGCGAATCCGCGCGATCGGCGCGGCCGCCGGGCCGAACACCTGCGCCCCGATGGCGCGCAGCGGCGCATCGTTGCGGGCCAGGGCGTTGCCCAGATCGAACACCTGCGCCACGTCCGGCCCGGACAGGATGATGCCCGCCAGGCGCCCGAAGGGCGGCACGCCCGCCGCGTCCCGTTCCGCGGCCTCGGTACGCCAGAACGCGGTTTCGTCCCCCGACAGGATCGCCCGGATCACCGGATGTTCCGGCTGAAAGGTCTGCAACAGCGCGGTTCCCGGCTTGTCGGCCCGGCCTGCCCGCCCGGCGACCTGCCGCATCAGTTGAAAGGTGCGTTCGGCGGCGCGCAGGTCCGCCCCCTGCAACCCCAGGTCGGCGTCGATCACGCCCACCAGGGTCAGCAGCGGAAAATTGTGCCCCTTGGCAACCAGTTGCGTACCGATGACGATGTCGGCCTCGCCGGCGGCGATCTTCTCGATCTCGGCCTTGAGCGCCCTCGCGGAGCCGAAGAGATCGGAGCTCAGCACCGCGATGCGGGCATCGGGAAAGACCTGCGCGGCCTCTTCGCCCAACCGTTCGACGCCGGGGCCGACGGGGGCGAGCTTGTCCTCTGCCCCGCAGGACGGGCAGACGGTCGGGATCGGCCGTGTCTCGCCGCATTGGTGGCACATCAGCCGTTTCAGAAACCGGTGTTCCACCATCCGGGAATCGCAATGATCGCACGCGATCTGCTGGCCGCAGGCCCGGCACAGCGTCACCGGCGCGAACCCCCGGCGGTTGATGAACAGCATCGCCTGTTCGTTCCTGGCCAGCCGCTCCTCGACCGCCCTGCGCAGGGTCGGTGAAATCCAGGTGCCGGCCTGCATCTTTTCGGCCCGCATGTCGATGGCCCGCATCTCGGGCATCACCGCCGGGCCAAACCGCGATCCGAGTTCCACCATGCCGTATTTGCCGGACTGCGCGTTCGCCCAGCTTTCCAGGCTGGGGGTAGCGCTGGCCAGAACCACCTGCGCGCCGCAGATCGCCGCGCGCAGCACCGCCATGTCCCGCGCGTTGTAGAGCACCCCGTCTTCCTGCTTGTAGGACGTGTCGTGTTCTTCGTCGACGATGATGAGGCCGAGGTTCTGGAACGGCAGGAAAAGCGCTGACCGCGCGCCGACCACGAGCTGGGCCTCGCCCCGGCCGACCATTTTCCAGACCCGCCTGCGTTCGGTCATGGTCACGCCCGAATGCCACTCTGCCGGAAGCGCCCCGAACCGGGATTGAACCCGCGTCAGGAATTCGGCCGTCAGGGCGATTTCCGGCAACAGGACCAGCGCCTGCCGCCCCCGGCGCAGGCATTCCGCCACCGCTTCCAGGTAGACTTCGGTCTTGCCGGACCCGGTGACGCCCTTGAGCAGGGTCGTGCCATAGCTTTCGCCGCGAATGGACTCGCACAGGATCCTTGCGGCGGCGGCCTGGTCCGCGGTCAGCTCCTTGCCGGGCCGCGCCGGGTCCAGCCGGGGCAAGGGCAGATCGCGCGGGCTGTCCTCTTCGCGCACGACGCCCTGTTTCACCAGCCCCTTGACCACCGATGTCGTGACCCCGGCCATGTCCGCCAGCTCCTTCAGCGTGAAGGACAGGCTGCCAAAGTCGTCGAGCGCCGCGATCACCCGCCGGCGCGCGTCGGTCATCCTATCAGGATCGCCCGCGCCGCGCCGATAGACCTTGCGCATCGACGGCGGGTCCGACAGGCCCGGCGCGCGCGTCGCCAGGCGCAGCATCGCGGGCATCGGCGTCAGGGTGTAATCCGCCGCGCGGGTGAGGAAGGTCTTCATCTCGTCGCGCATCGGGGCCACGTCCAGCACACGGATGACCGAGCGCACCCTAGCCGGGTCGAAATCGCCCTGTCCCGGCCCCCAGACCACACCGAGAACCTTGCGCGGTCCCAGGGGAACCTCGACGAATGCTCCGGTCATGCAGCCCCCCTCGGGCGCCTTGTAATCCAGCAGCCGGTCAAGCGGTTGCGTCGTCAGAACGGCCACGAGCGCGCCATGATCGAAGAAATCCCGCTCGCTCAACCTGCCGCGCCTCTCTGGGGGTTTGATCATCTCCGCTCATGGGGTAAAGCCAAGCCGATCCAAGGCCAACCCATCAAAGGACGCTGCCCATGAAATTCTTCGTAGACACTGCCGAAATCGACGCGATTGCCGAACTCAACGCTCTCGGCATGGTCGATGGCGTCACCACCAACCCGTCGCTGATTCTGAAATCGGGCCGCGACATTCTCGAAGTCACCAAAGAAATCTGCGACCTGGTGGACGGCCCCGTGTCCGCCGAAGTGGTCGCCCTGAACGCCGACGAAATGATCGCCGAGGGCCGCAAGCTTGCCGCCATCGCCGACAACATCGCGGTCAAGGTGCCGCTGACCTGGGACGGTCTGAAAACCTGCAAGGTGCTCAGCGGCGAAGGCCATATGGTGAACGTCACCCTGTGTTTCTCGGCCAATCAGGCGCTGCTGGCGGCAAAGGCCGGCGCGACCTTCATCAGCCCCTTCATCGGACGGCTGGATGACATCAATCTCGACGGGATGGAGCTGATCGCCGACATCCGGACGATCTATGACAATTACGGTTTCGAAACCCAGATCCTCGCGGCCTCGATCCGGACCGTGAACCACGTCACCGAAAGCGCCCGCATCGGCGCCGACGTGATCACCGCGCCGCCGGGCGTCATCAAGGCCCTGGCCAGCCACCCGCTGACCGACAAGGGACTGGAACAGTTCATGGCCGACTGGGCGAAGACCGGCCAGAAGATCCTCTGACCGCGGCGACGCCGGCACACCACGCCCATTCCGCCGCGGCGGGCGTGGTGAATTTAATACAAGTTTTACTTTTGTTTCGGATTGGTCAGCGACCCGATACCAAGGGCCGTGCTATAAGGCCCGAAAACAACAAGAGGTTCCCATGAGCAGCAGTCAGAAACTCGAAGACGCCCTGCGCGCCGCGATCATCGCCAAGCCGGACGCCATTCTGGACGATCACGACGTGATGCGCGCCCTGATCGGCGCCAATGAACGGGCCATGGGCGGTAACATCGTGGACATGCGCGGCATCGCGATGGACCGGCTGGAAAACCGGCTGGACCGGCTGGAAAACACCCATCAAAGCGTGATCGCCGCCGCCTATGAGAACCTCGCAGGCACCAACCAGGTGCATCGGGCGATCCTGCGGATGCTCGACGCGGGCGATTTCGAACAGTTCCTGCGCGACCTCGGCGGGGACGTGGCCGAGATCCTGCGGGTGGATACCGTGACCCTGGTCCTGGAGTCCGCCGATCCGGCCGGTCGTCAGCACGACGGCATCCTGACGGTGGAAGAACCGGGCTTCATCGACAGCTATCTGACGCGGGAACGGGGCAACGCGCCGCGGCAGATCACGTTGCGCGCGGTCGAAGGGGCATCGGAACGGGTCTATGGCAAGGCCGCCGAATGGATCCGGTCCGAAGCCTGCCTGAAACTGGATCTGGGCGCGGATCGCCTGCCGGGGATGCTCCTGCTCGGCTCCGAGGACCCGAAGCGGTTCAGCCCGCAACAGGGCACGGACCTGATGGCCTTCTTCACCGGTGTGCTGGAACGTTCGATGCGCCGCTGGCTGTCGTGACCCTGATCTCGCCGGCCTGCCGCGACGCCCTCCAGCACTGGCTCGAAGGGCAGAAGGCGCTGGCCGGCGCGGCGGACAACACCATCACCGCCTATCAGGGCGATGTCGGCGATTTCCTGTCCTTCATGACGCTGCATCACGGCGCCCCGCAGGGCTTGCGCGCCCTGGAGAGGATCTCCGTCGCCGACATGCGGGCCTGGATGGCCCATGCCCGCAGCGGCGGGGTCGGCGCCCGGTCGCTGGCGCGCAAGCTGTCCGCCGTCAAGAATTTCTACCGCTGGCTGGCGGAGCGCGAAGGCTTCGAACCCACCGCCGTCCTGTCCACCCGGTCCCCCAGGTTCCAGAAGAAACTGCCGCGCCCACTGGCCCCGGACGCCGCCCGCGCGATGATCGAAACCGTCGACCTGCAACATGCGACGGCATGGGTCGCCGCGCGGGATTCGGCGGTTCTGACGCTTCTTTACGGCTGCGGGCTGCGCATCTCCGAAGCGCTGGGGCTGACCGGGGCCGACGCGCCGCTGCCCAGGGTCCTGCGGATCGTCGGCAAGGGCGGCAAGGAACGGGTGGTGCCGGTTCTGGATGTCGCGCGCGACTCGGTGGCCGCCTATATCCGCCTCTGCCCGCATCCGTTGACCGGCAGCGAACCGCTGTTCCGCGGGGTGCGCGGCGGCGCCCTGAACCCGCGCACGATCCAGGATGTGATGGCGCGGACGCGCCTTCAGCTCGGCCTGCCCGCCACCGCGACGCCCCACGCCATGCGCCACAGCTTCGCCACCCATCTTCTGGAAGCGGGCGGTGATCTGCGCGCCATTCAGGAACTGCTGGGACATGCGTCACTATCGACGACCCAGGCCTATACCGCCGTCGACACGGCGCATCTGATGGATGTCTACAACCGCACCCATCCCAAGGCGTGACCGCCCTGGCCGCGAAAACCGGACCGCTCTGACAAAAACCGTTTTTTGCTTTGCATCCCAAAAACGTATCCGGCAGAACGGGGCATGACCTTGTCCATGCGCGCCCTTCTCGTCCATCTGTTCACGGCCACCGGCGCGGTGTTCGCCATGCTTGCCATGCTCGCCGCCGCCGAAACCAAATGGAGCCTCATGTTCCTCTGGCTCGTCGTCGCCTTCTTCGTCGATGGCATCGACGGACCGCTGGCGCGCCGATACCACGTCAAGCACTATGCGCCGCAGTTCGACGGCGTGTTGCTCGACCTGATCATCGACTATCTGACCTATGTCTTCATCCCGGCCTTCGCGCTGTTTCAGTCCGGGTTGATGGATGGCTGGACCGGATGGGTCGCAATCATCGTCATCACCTTCGCCAGCGCGATGTATTTCTGCGACACCCGCATGAAAACCAAGGACAATTCGTTCTCGGGCTTTCCCGGTTGCTGGAACATGGTGGTTCTCGTGGTTTTTGCGCTGGAGCCGAATTTCTGGGTGATCCTGGCGCTGGTCACGGCGCTGTCGATCGCCATGTTCCTGCCGCTCAAGTTCGTGCACCCGGTGCGCACGGAACGCTGGCGCGCCGTGACCCTGCCGATGGCTCTGGGCTGGACCTTCTTTGCCGGATGGGCGGCCTGGGTGGACTTCCACCCGGAAAGCTGGGCGCATTGGGGGTTGATCGTGACCAGCGTCTACCTGGTCTTCGCCGGCATCGCGCAGCAGATCATACCGCTGCCCGACGCCGACTGAGACCACGCGATCACATCACGTCGTCTAGCACGATCTCGCGCCCGTTGAAGGAAAAGGATTCGCCTGCCTTCAGGCCCTGCATCGCCTTGTAGATCGGGCTCTGGGTCGAGATTCCCATGTAGGTTTCGCCCCCGCACTCGAACTTGACCGTCGATACGATGACCACGAAATGCCGGTTGTTGAACGCCACCACGGCGCCGGGCCCAACCGTGTCCGTCAGCGAGAAGTCGGCGTTCTCGATGGCGTCGATCTTGGCGTGATGCGTGTGCACCGGATGATCGAACGCCGCCGCCAGATCGGCGCTTTCGCGGGCATCGGCCAGATCGTCGGTGTCGCGGGTCTCCCGGCTGTCCAGCCGGCTTTCCGTCAGGTAGTTTTCATAATGCGCCTTCGCGGTCGCAAGTTCCGCCTCTTCCAGTGACATCAGCTTGTCGTGGATGGCCTTTTTCAGCGCAGCGCGGTCTCCGGGTGCGGTCATTGCCGACTCCTCGTTTTGTCATTTCGTTCACAGTCGATGGCGTGCGTGCGCAGCGCCTTGATCTAGATCAGCAATCCTGCGGCGCCTTCATGGCGCAGCAGTGCAATCTTGCTCTCTATCCCGCCCGCGCCGGAAAATCCACCAAGACCGGCGGCGGCAAGAACCCGGTGGCAGGGAATGATGATCGGGATCGGGTTCCTGCCGCAGGCCTGCCCTACGGCCTGCGGCGGAACGCCCAGATCCGAGGCGATGTCGCCATAGGTCCGGGTCTGACCGGCGGGAATGCGACACATGGCGGCGCAGACCGCGCGCTGGAAATCGCTCCCCTCCACCCGCAGCGGCAGATCGAAGCCGGCGGTCGCATCCGCGAAATAGGCCGCGAGCTGCCGCGCCGCCGCATCGAGCAGATCGCTCCGATCAGCCGCCTGCCCGCCCCAGGTCAGCCTGGTGATCGCGCCGTCGCGTTCCGTCAGGGTCACGGGGCCGGTGGGCGTGTCGATTGTCAGGCGCAAGTCGGGGCTCTCGGTTCGGGGCATGGTCACGGAGTCTAGAGCCTTGTCAGCATCATGCCCAGCACGATCAGCCCCGCTGCCAGCGCCTTGCCCGCATCCATGCGGTCACCGAAGGCCAGCCAGCCGATCAGCACCGCGAACAGGATTGAACTTTCCCGCAGCGCCGCCACCAGCGCGATGGGCGCCTGCGTCATCGCCCAGACCGCGATGGCGTAGGCACCGTAGGACGCCGCCGCCGCGGCGCTGCCCATGGCCCAGTCCCGCCCGCCCGCTCGCAGCACCGCGCCGCCGCGCAGGGCGATGCAGATCGGCGTGAAGATCACCGCGTCCAGCGCGAACAGCCAGCCCACATACATCACCGCATCGCCCGACACGCGCGCGCCCAGCCCGTCGACCAGCGAATAGCCCGCCGTCATCAGGGCCGACCCCAGAGCCAGCGGCACCAGCCGGCGGGATTCGCCGTTCCTGAACGCGCCCCGCGCCATCACCGCGATGCCGGTTCCAAGCACCAGGATGCCGGCATATTCCGCCGGTGCGATCGCATCGGCCAGAAACAGGGCGCTGATGCCGGTGACGACCATCGGCGCCGCGCCCCGGGCGATCGGGTAGACCCGGCTCAGGTCGCCCTGTTCATAGGCAAAGGCCAGAAACAGCTTGTATCCCGCATGAAACACGCCCGAGGCCAGCAGCCAAGGCACCACATCGGCCGCCGGCCAGGGCCGCGTCAGTGCGACGACCAGCCCCAGCCCGCCCTGAACCAGCGTCATGATCAGCATCCCCGTCACCTTGGAGACACCGACCTTGATCAACGCGTTCCACAGAGCGTGCAGGAAGGCCGCGAAAAGGACGGCGAGGAAAACGAAAAGGGTCATGAAGGCTGCCGTTCTGCGCGCCCGCCAGTTACGGCCATTCCGCCGGAAAGGTCAACGACAAGGACAAGCGCGGCGCTTCTTGCTGTCGTCTTGTTCGAGTATTTGATGCAAAGATGAAGGGGCAGGCCGCGGCGTCTTTCGGCCGGGAACGCCGGATCCGCCCTGCCGCCGGCGCAACGTCTGACCGTGCGCGCCGGCGGCGCCGTATCAGGTCAGGGCGCTGTCACAGCGCCCGCAGACGCCCGCATGCCCGTGCTGGCCCACGTCGGGCAGGATCTTCCAGCAGCGCTGGCATTTCGCGCCCTCGGCCTTTTCGAACACCACACCCACGCCTTCGGTTTCCGGGAACCGGAACGCCTCGGCGGGGCTCGGATCGCCGGTGAGCACCAGGTCCGACGTGATGCAGAGATCGTCGAAGTCCACCGATTTCAGTGCCGACAGCATGTCCGGGTCGGCCACGTGCACCACCGGCGCGGCTTCGAGGCTGGCGCCGATCACCTTGTCGGTGCGCTGCACTTCCAGCGCCGCAGTCACCACCCGGCGGGCCTGCCGGATCATCGTCCATTTCGCCGCCAGGTCCGGGTCGCGCCAGCCGGCGGGGGTTTCGGGCATGTCGGTCAGATGCACCGAACTGTCATCGCCGGGGAACCGTTCGAGCCAGACCTCTTCCATGGTGAACACCAGAACCGGCGCAAGCCAGGCGGTCAGGCGGTGGAACAGGATGTCAAGGACAGTGCGCGCGGCGCGGCGGCGCGGCGTGTCGCCGTCGCAATAGAGCGCGTCCTTGCGGATATCGAAATAGAAGGCGCTGAGATCGACCGTCGCAAAGGTGAACACGGCCTGGAACACCCCCTGGAAATCATAGGCGTCATAGCCCTTGCGCACCACCTCATCCAGTTCCGCCAGCCGGTGCAGAACCCAGCGTTCCAGTTCCGGCATCTCCGCCGCATCCGTCCGGTCGGCTTCGGTGAAGTCGTTGAGACTGCCCAGCATGAACCGCATGGTGTTGCGCAGGCGGCGATAGCTGTCGGCGACGCCCTTCAGGATCTCGGGTCCGATCCTCTGGTCGGCGGTGTAGTCGGTCTGCGCCACCCACAACCGCAGGATATCCGCGCCGTATTGCTTCACCACCGCGTCCGGCACGATGGTGTTGCCGAGCGATTTGGACATCTTGTTGCCCTTCTCGTCCAGCGTGAAGCCGTGGGTCAGCACCCCCCGGTAGGGCGCGCGGCCCCGGGTGCCGCAGCTTTGCAGCATTGAGGAATGGAACCATCCCCGGTGCTGGTCGGTGCCTTCGAGGTAAAGGTCCGCCAGACCGTCCTCTGCGCCATCGACGCGGTCGCGCAGCACGAAGGCGTGGGTCGACCCGGAATCGAACCAGACATCGAGGATATCGAACACCTGCTCGTAGGCGTCCGGGTCGACCAGTCCTTCCAGGAATCGCCGTTTCGCGCCATCCTGATACCATGCGTCCGCGCCTTCGGCCTCGAAGGCTTCCAGGATGCGGGCATTGACCTCATCGTTGCGCAACAGGAAATCGTCATCGGACGGGTGCGCGCCCTTTCTGACGAAACAGGTTAGCGGCACGCCCCAGGCGCGCTGGCGGCTGAGCACCCAGTCCGGCCGCGCCTCGATCATCGAATAGAGCCGGTTGCGTCCGGTCTTCGGCGTCCATGTCACCAGTTCGTCGATGCTGCGCAGCGCGCGTTCGCGGATCGTGGTGCCATAGGTATCCTGCCCGTCGCCCACGGGACGGTCGATGGCGGCGAACCATTGCGGCGTGTTGCGGTAGATCACCGGGGCCTTGGACCGCCAGCTATGCGGATAGGAATGCTTGATCTTGCCGCGCGCAAGCAGCCCGCCGACGGAGGCGAGCTTGTCGATGACGGCGGTGTTGGCGTCGCCCTCTTTGCCGTTGGGCTTCAGGATCGCCTTGCCGCCGAACAGCGGCAGATCGGCGCGGAAGGTGCCGTCCGGTTCGACGTTGTAGGTGATCACCTCGGCCAGCATCCCAGCGTCGCGGTAGAGTTCGAATTCGTCCATCCCGTGGGAGGGCGCGCAATGGACGAAACCGGTGCCGTCCTCATCCGTCACGAAGGGCGCGGCGCGGAAATCGCGCGGGGCGTCCCATTCGCCTTCGCCACTTTCGACGCCGGCGAGCGGATGTTCCAGGGTGAGGCCCGAGAGTTCATCCGCCGTCACGCTCCGCAGGCGTTTCCACATGCCGGGGTCCAGCCGGGCGCGGGTCATCACATCCTCGGCCCGCTTGTCGGCGAGGATGAAGCGGTCGCCCACATTGGCCCAGGATTCCTCCGGTGTGCCGGTGACTTCGTAAAGGCCATAGTCGAAGGCTTCGCCATAGACGACGCCCTTGTTGGACGGGATGGTCCACGGGGTGGTGGTCCAGATGACCACATGCGCATCGAGTAAGTCGCGGCTATCATGAACAACGGCGTGGTCCGTCGAGGTAGAGTCCGCAGGCTTCAGCATTCGCTTTGAGTTTTCACCCAAGCTGATCTTCAGATCATGATTAGCAGCAGCAACCCGGAACTTCACCCAGATCGTGAAGCTCTCCTTGTCGTGATACTCGACCTCGGCCTCGGCCAGCGCCGTCTGTTCGACGGGGCTCCACATCACCGGCTTGCTGCCCTGATAGAGCGTGCCGTTCATCAGGAATTTCTGGAATTCCTCGGCGATCACCCGTTCGGCATGGAAATTCATCGTGAGATAGGGATCGGCCCAGTTGCCGGTGACGCCGAGGCGCTTGAATTCCTCGCGCTGGATGTCGATCCAGCCGGCGGCGAAGTCGCGGCATTCCTTGCGGAACTCGATCTTCGACACTTCGTCCTTGTCGCGGCCCTTGGCGCGGTATTTCTCTTCGATCTTCCATTCGATCGGCAGGCCGTGGCAGTCCCAGCCGGGGATGTAGCGCGCGTCCCTGCCCATCATCTGCTGGCTGCGCACCACCATGTCCTTGAGGATCTTGTTCAGCGCGTGCCCGATGTGCAGGTGCCCGTTGGCGTAGGGCGGCCCGTCATGCAGGATGAAGGGGGGGCGGTTGGTCTTGGCCCTGAGCCGGCCGTAGATGTCCATCTCGGCCCAGCGGTCAAGCCAGGCCGGTTCACGGGTCGGCAGGCCGGCCCGCATGGGAAAACCGGTCTTCGGCAGGTTCAGGGTGGATTTGTAGTCAACGGTTTCGGTCGTGTCGGCGCACATTGTGGGCGTCCTTTGGATCTGTCGTGTCGGAATGTTCAGCAAGCGGTCGGTGCGAGGACTCAAACACCTTTTCCCGGCGCATCAGGGTCAGAGCGCCGGGGATATAATTCGAATAATGATCAGGCAGAGCTGTCTCATGCGCGGTTTATAGGGTTGCGCGGCGGCGGGGTAAAGTGGGGCGTT
Source organism: Sedimentitalea xiamensis (assembly GCF_030164465.1). Taxonomy (GTDB): domain Bacteria; phylum Pseudomonadota; class Alphaproteobacteria; order Rhodobacterales; family Rhodobacteraceae; genus Sedimentitalea; species Sedimentitalea xiamensis. The sequence goes on along the minus strand of NZ_JASNJE010000008.1, from coordinate 58,771 downwards.
TGGGCACACTGCGCCGCGGTCCGCCGGCGCGCCGGTTCAGACCGGGCAACGGCCGGTCTCGATCAGGCATGAAACATCGTGCCGACCCCATAGGCGATGGCCGCGGCGACGCCGCCGATCAGCAGGGTTTCAAGGCCGGACCGCCACCAGGGGGCAAGCGACCAGCGGCTTTTCAGCGCGCCGATCGCGAAGAAGACGCAAAGGGTCATCACCGCGCTCAGCGTGAAGGCTTCGGGCAGCCCGAAGACAAAGGGCAGGAGCGGGACCAGGCCCGCGACCAGAAACGCCCCGAAGGTCGCCAGCGCCGCGCGCATCGGATGCGGTTCCACCCCGCCAAGACCGTATTCGCCTTCCAGCATCATCCCGATCCAGTTTTCCTTGTCGGAGGTGATCGCCTGGGTGGCGTCCTTCAGCACTTGCCCGCTCAGCCCCTTCTGGGACAGGATTTCCTGCACCTCGCGCCGCTCACCATCGGGGTAGCGCGCGATGTGGCGTTCCTCGATGGCGCGGATCCGGTGAAGATTGTCCCGTTCCGCCTTGGTGCCGGAATAATTCCCCGCCGCCATCGAAAACCCGTCCGCCAGGACGTTCGCGATGCCGAGCGCGACGATGACAAAGGGCGACAGCCCGGCTCCGGCAACCCCGGCGACAATGGCAAAGGTCGTCACGGACCCGTCTATGGCGCCATAGACCAGGTCGCGCAGGATCCCCCGCCCCGGCGGCGATCCGATTCGCGCGGCTATCTCTTCCGGGCTGTGTCCATGGTCCGGCATCGCGTCTCTCCCAGTTTTCCGGCAGCAATGTGAAACACCGTGCCGCCGGGTTCCTTGCGGCAGATCAACGTCGGGGCCGCTATCCGCCGTCGCGGGCGCCGAACAGTCCAGTCAGCGCCCGCCTGACGATGCCGCGCACCGACGGGCGATGGTTGCGGGTGAAGGGCAGCGGGCGGCAGACCTCCATCGCGGCGACGCCGACCCGCGCCGAGAGCGCACCGTTGACAAGGCCCTCGCCGAAGCGGCGCGACAGCTTGGACAGGAGCGACCCGCCCAGCACCGGTTCCAGCAGGTCGTCGCCCACCACCACCGCGCCGGTGGCGATCAGATGCGTGAACACCGCGCGCGTCAGCCGCCAGCCGCCGATGAGGCCGGACCGACCGCCATAGATTTCCGCGATGCGCCGGATCATCCGCAGGTTGGCGGCGAGCGCCGTCGCCACGTCCGCCAGCGCCAGCGGCACCAGCGCGGTCACGGTGGCGACCTGCCGCGCAGCGGCCTCGACTTCGCGCGCGGCCGCCTGATCCAGCGGCGCCAGGATGTCGTCTTCGGCCAGTTCCAGCAGCGCCTCGGCGTCGAACTGCTCGCCCGCCCGGTCGCGGAACCGCTCCCGGCCCCAGCGGGTGTCCTCGCGCCCCGCGTAAAAGGCGAGCAGCCGGTCGGTGACGGCGCGCGCCTGCGCCAGATCGCGCTCCGCCAGGGCCCTGTCGGCCGCCTGGTGCAGGCTGTCGATCCGGCCGAGCCGGAAAATCGCCGCCATTTCGCGCAGCGCGATCAGCAAGAGCACCAGCAGAAGCGCGACGATCAGCCCCGCCACCGCCCAGCCCAGCACCGGCGCGCGATCCACGAGGCCGGTGGCGAAATCCCAGGCCGCCACCGACGCCATCGCGCCGACAACCGCCCCCGCCAGCCCCCAGAACCAGCGCGCCAGCCGCGACGGGCGGCGCGATGCGGCCCGCGCCGCCATCTGCATCGCCTGCCCCGTCGGGCGCTCCGGGCCGGACGGAGCATCGGGCACCGGCGGCGCGTCGGCGACGGACACCGGCGCGGAGCCGTCTTCCAGATCGATCAGAACCGGACCTTGCGTCATGCGGCGGCCTCCTTTCGCCAGACATAGTGGATGTCGGGCAGGTTTTCATCGTTGTCGGCCCCGTTGCCCGTGGCCACCAGCCGGAATCCGGCCTTCGCATAGAACCGCCGCGCGGGGGCGTTGGCGGCGAAGCTGCGCAGATGCAGCCGGTCGACCCGGCGCTTGGACGCGTCCAGCAGCATCCGGCCAAGCCCCTGCCCACGGGCTTCGGGCGCAAGGTAAAGGCCGCAGACTTCCTGCCCGTCCCGCGCGATGAACCCCTGCACCCGCCCGTCCCGCTCTGCCACCGTCATCCAGCCCCGGTCGATCATGTCGCCGCAGAAGGCGATGGTTTCCGCCGCCGAATAGAGGCAGGGCAACCAGTCGGTTTCGGAATGGAACCGCCACAGGATCATCCCGGTGGCTCCGGCGTCGGTGGGCCGGGCCGCCCGCAGCAGCGCGGTCACAACCGGTCCCCGATCAGGAACTGCGCCGCCCGGTCCAGCCGGATATGCGGCGGCCCGTCGCCCGGTTTCAGGGTCAGCGGCGCCGGCGCAAAGGACATGATCCGGTAATCCGCGCCCAGCCAGGTTTCCGCCCCGTCGCGGGCCGGGCCGAGCAGATGGGCCGGATCGTCGGGCAGGTCTCCGGGATAGAACGCCGCCTCCTTGCCGGTGTCGAGCAGCGTGCCGCGCACGCAGTTCAGGCTGCGCCCGTCATGGTCGCGCACCTCTTCGGTGGTGGCCCGCAGTGCGGCGATGGACATGGCCGCCGTATCCGCCCCGGCGAACCGCGCCCGGTCGCGGGCGTCCCGCGTCAGTGCTTCCATGATCGCGGTCAGGCGGGCGTGCTGGCTATGGTGGAGATGGTCGGCCTTGGTGGCGGCGAACAGGATCTTTTCCACCCGCCTGCCCAGCAGCAGCCTGGTCAGGAACGCATTGCCGCCGGGCCGGAACGCGCCCAGGATGTCGGACATCGCGCCGCGCATGTCCTGAACCGCGCGCGGCCCCTTGTGAATCGCACCCAGCGCATCGACCAGGACGATCTGCCGGTCGATCCGCGCGAAGTGATCGCGAAAGAACGGTTTCACCACCTGACTCTTGTAGGCGTCGAACCGGCGCTCCATCTCGCGCCAGAGGCTCCGGCGCGGGGCGCCCGCCTGTTCCGGCAGCGGCGCGAAGGTCAGGACCGGCGAACCCGCCAGATCGCCGGGCAACAGGAACCGCCCCGGCGTGCAGTCCGAATAGCCCGCGTCCCGCGCCGCGTTCAGATAGCCGGTGAAGGCGCGCGCCAGCGCCTGTGCGCGGGGTTCCACCAGCGGCGCGGCGGCGTCTTCCTCCGACACCAGCGCGTTGAACGCCGCCGCTTGTTCGCGGCTGGCGATGCGGGACAGGGTCTCGGCGCTCCACTGCGCATAGCTCTTGTCCAGAAGCGCCAGGTCGAGCAGCCATTCGCCGGGGTAATCGACGATATCCAGATGCACCGTGCGCGGCCCCTGCACCCCCGCAAGCAGACCGTTCGGGCGCACCTTCAGCGACAGGCGCAATTCGCTGATCGCCCGCGTGCTGTCGGGCCAGCGGGGGGTGCGGGCGGTCAGGTCCGCAAGGTGGGATTCATAATCGAACCGCGGAACGGTGTCATCGGGCTGCGGTTGCAGAAAGGCGGCGGAAATGCGCCCTTCCTGCGCCGCCACGAGACCCGGCATCCGGCCCCGGTCCATCAGGTTGGCGACCAGCGAGGTGATGAACACCGTCTTGCCGGACCGCGCGAGCCCGGTGACGCCCAGCCGGATCACCGGTTCGAACAGCGTTTCGGAAATCGTGTCTCCGACGGTTTCGATGCCGCGCACCAGCCCGTCGGCAAGCGTTGAAATGACCAATACGGTCCCCTGCCCCATGCGTTTGCCCAAAGATAGGCGGGGCGGCGGCGGGATACCAGTCTTGCCGTCGCGCGTCAGGCAGGCTAGCAGCGCGGACATGCCGCGTTATGCCCTCAAAATCGAATATCTTGGCGCGCCTTTCGCCGGATGGCAGCGGCAGAAGGATCTGCCCAGCGTTCAGGGCGCGGTCGAATCCGCGCTGGCGCGGCTGCAACCGGGCGAGCACACCATCGCCGCCGCCGGGCGCACCGACGCCGGCGTGCATGCGCTCGGGCAGGTCGCCCATTGCGACCTCCTCCGCGACTGGGATCCTTTCCGCCTGTCCGAAGCGCTCAACCACCACCTGAAGCCCGCGCCGGTGGCGATCACCGCCTGCGCGCGGGTTGCGGGGGACTGGCACGCCCGGTTTTCCGCCATCGAGCGGCAATACCTGTTCCGCATCCTGATGCGGCGGGCGCCCGCCACCCATGACGCGGGGCAGGTCTGGCGGATCAACCACCGGCTCGACGTGGCGGCAATGCAGGCAGGCGCCGACCGGCTGGTCGGGCGGCACGATTTCACGACCTTCCGCAGTTCCATCTGCCAGGCGGCCAGCCCGCTGAAAACGCTGGATGAACTGCGAATCGAAGCGGTGGACAGCTTCACCGGCCCCGAGGTCCATTTTCACGTCCGGGCGCGGTCCTTCCTGCACAACCAGGTGCGCAGCTTCGTCGGCACGCTGGAACGGGTCGGGGCCGGGGCATGGACGCCCGATGACGTGGGCGCGGCGCTTGCCGCGCGGGACCGCGCCGCCTGCGGCCCGGTCTGCCCGCCGCAGGGTCTGTATCTGGCGCGGGTGGGCTATCCCGCCGATCCCTTCGCCTGACCCTTCGGTCAGCCGCCCGGCTCGACCGGATTGCGCAGGCATCATGCATTCCCCTGCGCCTGCGACAAGAAGGACATGCCGGTCCCGGTTTTCGGCCCTTGCCGGAACCGGGGAACGGCGCTACGGTATGCGAGTGCATACGGGAGAACCGGCAAGTCCGGTGCCGAAGGAGCAACCGCCCCGGAAACTCTCAGGCCGATGGACCGTGCGCACGACGAGACTCTGGAGAGAGACGCATTGCGTCCGCCGAAGGGATAACGATCTCAGGCGAAAGGACAGAGGGGGCATCACACGCACGGTCCCGTGCGGAAAGGGGATGCCACATGACCAGCCAGAATCAATTCGAATCGCAGGAGGAACGGGCATGACGGACCTGTTGAGAACGCCGCTGCACGCGCTGCATGTGGAACTGGGCGGCAAGATGGTGGGATTCGCGGGCTATGACATGCCGGTGCAGTTTCCGGCGGGGATCATGGTGGAACATGCCCACACCCGCGAGAAGGCCGGGCTTTTCGACGTCAGCCACATGGGACAGGCGCTGCTGACCGGCGCGTCGATGGCCGACATCGCCGCCGCCTTCGAAACCCTCGTGCCGATGGACGTGGCCGGGCTTGCCGAGGGCCGGCAGCGTTACGGGCTGTTCCTGAACCCGGAAGGCGGCATCCTGGACGACCTGATGTTCGCGAACCGGGGCGATCATCTCTACGTGGTCGTCAACGCCGCCTGCAAGACCGCCGATATCGCCCGCATGAAGGCCGCTCTGGAACCGGGCGTGGTCGTGACCACCGTGACCGACCGCGCGCTGCTGGCGCTGCAAGGCCCGCAGGCCGAACATGTGCTCAGCGGACTGAACGCGGCGGTCCTGGACATGGGGTTCATGGATGTCGCGACCCTGTCGCTGGACGGGGTGGATTGCTGGGTCTCGCGATCGGGCTACACCGGCGAGGACGGATTCGAGATTTCCGTGCCCGAACGCCATGCCGAACCGCTGGCCCGGCTGCTGCTGAACCACGAGGACGTCATGCCGATCGGTCTTGGCGCGCGGGATTCGCTGCGGCTGGAGGCGGGCCTGTGCCTCTACGGGCACGACATCGACGAAACCACGCTGCCCGCCGAGGCGGGGCTTGGCTGGGCGATCCAGAAGGCGCGGCGCGCCGGCGGCGCGCGGGCGGGCGGATTTCCCGGCGCCCGCGAAGTCCTGGCGCAGCTGGCCGACGGTCCCGCGCGGCGGCGGGTCGGGCTGCGGCCCGAGGGGCGCGCGCCGATGCGCGAGGGGGTCGAATTGTTCGCAGAGCCGGAAGGCGGCGCGCCGGTCGGCACGATCACCTCGGGCGGTTTCGGCCCCACGGTCGGCGGGCCGGTCGCGATGGGCTATGTCCCGGCCGGTCTGTCCGGCGAAGGCACCCGGCTCTATGGAGAATTGCGCGGAAAGCGCCTCCCTGTCACAGTGACAGCGCTGCCCTTCGTGGCAGCCAGGTTCAAACGCTAGTCCCGAAGGAAAAACCGGACATGAAATACACTGAAGAGCACGAATGGCTGCTGGAAGATGGCGACCTTGTCGTCGTGGGCATCACCGAGCACGCCGCCGAGCAGCTGGGCGACGTGGTGTTCGTCGAACTGCCCGAAGTGGGCGCCGAAGTGACGAAGGACGACGAGATCGTGGTCATCGAAAGCGTCAAGGCGGCGAGCGACATTCTCGCGCCGCTGGATGGCGAGATCGTCGAGGTCAACGAGGCGCTGGCGGACAACCCCGGCCTGGTCAACGAAGACGCCGAGGGCGAGGCCTGGTTCTTCAAGATCAAGCCGTCCGACCTTGGCCCCATGGACGATTACATGGACGAAAGCGCCTACAAGAAATTCATCGCCTGATCCCCGTCTCTGCGGGCCGGCGGCCCCGGCGGGGAGCTATTGAAACAGAGCAAGACGAGGCCAGCGCGATGCGGCGGCCCGTGCAGCAATGGGAGAGTTTGCCATGTCGTTCACCCCTACCGACTACCTGCCCTATGATTTCGCCAACCGGCGACATATCGGCCCGTCGCCCGAGGAAATGGCGGAAATGCTGAAAACCGTCGGCGCGTCCTCCCTGGACGCGCTGATCGACGACACCCTGCCGGCGGCGATCCGGCAGGAACAGCCGCTGGATTTCGGCAAGGCCAAGTCGGAACGGGAACTGCTGCACCACATGCGGGTGACGGCCGGCAAGAACAAGGTCCTGATCAGCCTGATCGGCCAGGGCTATCACGGCACGGTGACGCCGCCCGCGATCCAGCGCAACATCTTCGAGAACCCGGCGTGGTATACCGCCTATACCCCCTACCAGCCGGAAATTTCGCAAGGCCGGCTCGAGGCGCTGCTCAACTACCAGACCATGGTCAGCGACCTCACCGGGCTGGAAATCGCCAACGCGTCGCTGCTGGATGAATCCACCGCCTGCGCCGAGGCGATGACCATGGCGCAGCGGGTCGCCAAATCGAAGCAGAAGGCGTTCTTCGTGGACCGCGACTGCCATCCGCAGAACATCGCGGTGATAGAGACCCGCGCCGCGCCGCTGGGGATCGAGGTGATCGTCGGCAACCCGGACAAGATGGAAGCCGACAAGGTCTTCGGCGCCCTGTTCCAGTATCCCGGCACCTACGGCCATGTGCGCGACTTCACCGGCCAGATCGCCGCCCTGCACGCGGCGGGCGCCATCGGCATCGTCTCTGCCGATCCGCTGGCCCTGACGCTGCTCAAGGAACCGGGCGCGATGGGGGCCGACATCGCGGTCGGCAGCACCCAGCGATTCGGCGTCCCGCTGGGCTTTGGCGGGCCGCACGCGGCCTATATGGCGACGAAATCGGATTATGCGCGGGCGATGCCGGGGCGGCTGGTCGGGGTCAGCGTCGACAGCCACGGCAACCGCGCCTACCGCCTGAGCCTGCAGACCCGCGAACAGCATATCCGGCGCGAGAAAGCGACCAGCAACGTCTGCACCGCGCAGGCGCTGCTGGCGGTGATGGCGTCGATGTACGCGGTGTTTCACGGCCCCAAGGGGCTCAAGGCCATCGCCCAGCGCATTCACCGCAAGACGGTGCGCCTGGCCAACGGGCTCGAAGACGCCGGGTTCAAGGTCGATCCCAAAGTGTTCTTCGACACGATCACCGTGGATGTCGGCCCGCTTCAGGGCGCCATCGTGAAATCGGCGGTGGACGAAGGCATCAACCTGCGCCGGGTGGGCGAACGCCGGGTCGGCATCACGCTGGATGAATGCACCCGACCCGAGAATATCGAAGCGGTCTGGCGCGCCTTCGGGATCGTCCGCAAGGACGACCAGTTCGAAGCCCGCTACCGGGTGCCCGAGGACCTGCACCGCACCACCGATTACCTGACCCATCCGGTGTTCCACATGAACCGCGCGGAAACCGAGATGATGCGCTACATGCGCCGCCTCGCCGACCGGGATCTGGCGCTGGACCGGGCGATGATCCCGCTGGGGTCCTGCACGATGAAGCTCAATTCCGCCGCCGAGATGATGCCGGTCAGCTGGCGCGAATTCGCCCGGCTGCATCCCTTCGCGCCGACCGACCAGACGCGGGGCTACCAGGAACTGATCACGGACCTGTCGGACAAGCTGTGCGCGATCACCGGCTATGCGGCGATCTCGATGCAGCCCAATTCCGGCGCGCAGGGCGAATACGCGGGGCTGCTGACCATCGCCGCCTGGCACCGGGCGCAGGGCGAAGGCCACCGCAACATCTGCCTGATTCCGACCTCGGCCCACGGCACCAACCCCGCCAGCGCGCAGATGGTCGGCTGGAAGGTGGTGCCGGTGAAATCCGCCGCCAACGGCGACATCGACCTGGAAGACTTCCGCGCCAAGGCCGAGAAACACAGCGGCAACCTGGCCGGCTGCATGATCACCTACCCCTCCACCCATGGCGTGTTCGAGGAAACCGTGACCGAGGTCTGCGACATCGTGCATGCGCATGGCGGGCAGGTCTATATCGACGGGGCCAACATGAACGCCATGGTCGGCCTGTCCCGTCCCGGCGACCTCGGCGGCGACGTGAGCCACCTGAACCTCCACAAGACCTTCTGCATCCCGCATGGCGGCGGCGGCCCCGGCATGGGCCCGATCGGCGTCAAGGCGCATCTGGTGCCGCATCTGCCCGGCCACCCGGCCACCGGCGGCACCGAGGGACCGGTGTCCGCCGCGCCCTACGGGTCGCCCTCGCTGCTGCCGATCTCCTGGGCCTACATCCTGATGATGGGCGGCGAAGGGCTGACCCAGGCGACGCGGGTCGCGATCCTCAACGCCAATTACATCGCCAAACGGCTGGAAGGCGCCTTCGACGTGCTCTACCGCGGCAAGACGGGACGGGTCGCGCATGAATGCATCATCGACACCCGCCCCTATGCCGACAGCGCCGGCGTCACCGTGGACGACATCGCCAAGCGGCTGATCGACAACGGTTTCCACGCGCCCACGATGAGCTGGCCGGTGGCGGGCACCCTGATGATCGAACCGACGGAAAGCGAAACCAAGGCGGAACTGGACCGGTTCTGCGACGCGATGCTGGCGATCCGCGAAGAAATCCGCGACATCGAAGAGGGCCGCTTCGACAAGGACAACAACCCGCTGAAAAACGCGCCGCACACGATGGAAGACCTCGTGCGCGACTGGGACCGCCCCTACACGCGCGAACAGGGCTGTTTCCCGCCGGGCGCCTTCCGGGTCGACAAATACTGGCCGCCGGTCAACCGGGTCGACAACGTCTATGGCGACCGTCACCTGGTCTGCACCTGCCCGCCGATGGAGGATTACGCCGAAGCCGCGGAATGACCGCATCCCCCGAATGACGGAATGGGACCCCTGCCAACCGCATGGGGTCCTTTTTCATGGGCGATCCCGATGCGGGCAGACGCCGCGAAAACCCGTTCCGCTCCGGCCGCCAACCTGAGCCAGATCAAATACGGCGGCGGCGCGCCATGTCACAGTCCCTGCGCAACAGTCATCAGGAAAGCCCGGAGCGGCGAATGCGCTGGGAGGCGCAGGCAGACATGGATATGAATTTCGGAATGCGCGACGACCACCGCAAGCTGCTGGACCGCGTCGCGGCCATGGTGCGCGACGACATCATGCCGATGGAAGAGGAATACGCCCGCGAGGTCGCCACCGGCGACCGCTGGCAGTTCACCGACCGCCAGACCGAAATCCTCGAAGGCCTGAAAGGCAAGGCAAAGGCCGAGGGGCTCTGGAATTTCTGGCTCACCGACAGCGACAGGGGCTTCGGGCTGACCACGGTGGAATACGCCTATTTCGCCGAAGAGATGGGCAAGACTCCGCTGGGCGCGGAGGTGTTCAACTGTTCCGCGCCGGACACCGGCAACATGGAGGTGCTGGAACGCTACGGCAGCGACGCGATGAAAAAGCAGTGGCTCGAACCGCTGCTGGACGGGCGGATCCGCTCCGCCTACCTGATGACGGAACCGGACGTGGCCAGTTCCGACGCCACCAACATTTCCATGCCCTGCGTGCGCGACGGCGACCACTACGTGATGAACGGCGAGAAATGGTGGGCCTCCGGGGCCGGCGATCCGCGCTGCGCCGTCTACATCGTCATGGTCAAGACCGGCGGCGAGGAACGCCACAAGTATCAGCGCCAGTCGATGATCGTCGTGCCCAGCGACACGCCCGGCATCGAGATCGTCCGCCCGATGGAGGTCTACGGCCATGACGACGCGCCGCACGGGCACATGCACATCCGCTTCACCGACGTCCGGGTGCCGGTGGCCAACCTGCAGCTGGGCGAAGGCCGCGGCTTTGAAATCGCGCAGGGCCGGCTCGGACCGGGGCGGATTCACCACTGCATGCGCGCCATCGGGCAGGCGGAATCGGCGCTCGAACAGATGTGCCGCCGGGCGCTCAACCGCGAGGCTTTCGGCAAGAAGATCGCCCATCTGGGCGCGAATTTCGACATCATCGCGGAATGCCGGATGGAGATCGAGATGGCCCGCCTGCTGTGCCTGAAGGCCGCGTGGTACATGGATCAGGGCGATGCCCGCGCCGCAGCACCGTGGATCTCCCAGATCAAGGTGGTGGCGCCCCGCGTGGCGCTCAAGGTGATCGACGAGGCGGCGCAGATCTACGGTGCCCAGGGGATCTCTCAGGACACGCCGCTGGCGCAGGCCTGGACCCATGTGCGCACCCTGCGCCTCGCCGACGGGCCGGACGCGGTGCACCGCCGTCAGGTCGCGCGGGTGGAACTGAAGAAATACACCCAGGAAAAGGTCTGAAACCCAAGGCGCGGCACGGCAACTACCGGCCGCGAGAGGCACCGGAAACCCGGCGAACGGATGGTCAGGGTATCGCGCCGCCCTGACCCGGCCGCCGCCTGCCGCCGTCGCTGTGTCCGGCCCTCTCCGCGGCTCGGCATCGGTGCCCTGGCCGCGGCAATCTTTCGCCTTTGGCGCGACGCGGGAACAGGTCCGCCAGCGCAAGCACGCGCCCAAGGCGTCGGAACAGGTTTCCGGGGACGAAAGAAACCGGATGCGGCCATCGCGCCGGCGCCCGGATCACTCCAGCGGCGGCATCCGGTTGAACCAGTCCAGATCGCGCACGGTGATGACGCCCGACAGGATGATGGCGACGGTGATCGCCCACAGGACAGAGGCCACCGCAGTGGTGATCCAGGCCTTCTTTTTCAGATTATGCACCTCGGGCGCCCCGGCATGGGTGCCGGGCACTATTTCGCCCTTGTCGCCCTGGGTCTGCACCCGGATCGGCAGGGCGATGAAGAAGGTCATGAACCAGAAGACCGCGTAGAGCACGATTGCTGACGTTATGGCCATGTGACTACTCCCTTTCCTGCGGAACCGGGCGCCGGCGCTTCAGCGCCGGGACCTATACCTGTTCCAGTTCGACCAGACAGCCGTTGAAATCCTTGGGATGCAGGAACAGCACCGGCTTGCCATGGGCGCCGATCCTGGGTTCGCCGCTGCCCAACACCCGCGCGCCGGTTTCCTGCAAGTGATCGCGCGCCGCGAGGATGTCCTCGACCTCGTAGCAGACATGGTGGATGCCGCCGGAGGGGTTCTTGTCGAGAAACCCCTGAATCGGGCTGTTCTCGCCCAGCGGATAGAGCAATTCGATCTTGGTATTGGGCAGTTCGATGAAAACCACGGTCACGCCATGATCCGGTTCGTCCTGCGGCGCGCCGACCTTGGCGCCCAGGGCGTTGGCATATTGCGCCGACGCGGCTTGCAGATCCGGAACGGCGATGGCGACATGGTTCAGGCGGCCGATCATGGCGAAACTCCTCTGGGGCGCGGTCTTGCCCCGTTATGCGGCGGTGCGGCGCAAAGGGCAAGCCGCCGGATCGGACCCGCCGGTCAGAACCGGTAGCTCACGCCGAAGACCGGACCGGACTGGTCGAAGGAAAACGGCGTTCCATTGATCACGTTATCGACCGAAATCTGCCGGTATCCGAACCGCGCGGTCCAGTTGTCATTGATCCGGTAATCGGCGGTCAGCAGGACCTGCCAGGTTTCCCTGTCGCTTTGAACCCCGCCGTAATCCGCGACCACGGTGCCGCCCCATCTTTCCGCGATGGCGAACCGCAGGCGGACGCCGATCACCGGATCGACCCAGCTGTCATCGACGCTGCGCCCCACCACCACCGCGCCATTGCCGTCCAGCCCGGTCAGCTTGGTGCGCGTCCTGAACCAGCGAAAGCCGGCGGCCAGATCGACACTGACCGAAGGATCTTCGTAGACACGGTAGCCGGCGTAACCGGAAAAGAGTTCGGTCTTCAGTTCCGAGTTCAGGGTCGACACCGCCTGCCCCTGGACGGGCTGGCCAAAGGACAGATCCGTCATCATGTAGTCGCCCAGGAAGCTCCATCGCCCGTTGCTGACCGCGACTGTCCCCATGAAGGCGAGGTCCAGGTTCTCCAGCGCATCGCTGAAACTGAGCTCGGATTCCGTCGCGCCGATCCCGGTCCTGGTTTCCGGCGTGAACAGGTAGATGTCCAGCGTCGTGCTCCAGCCGCTGCCCTGGGCGAGCGCCGCCGAAGACGACAGCGCGAGGACCGATGCCGCCGCCAGATGTCTCAGTGGTCTGTTCATGCCGGTCTCCCCTGTCGAATATCCTCTCAGATTATTATGCGGCGGCCGCAACTCAATGGACAAATTGCGTTTCCTTTCCGCCCCCGGACGCCGCCGGTCCCGGCCCGGCCGGCGGATATTTCACGAAGAGGCCGCGCATTTTCGCCATGCCCATTAACGCGCTGTTAGCCAAGGGCCCTTAGCGTGATTCGTGTCTGCTGAGAGGAGCCCACCCATGGACGATCCTGATCCGTTTGCCGCCCCATCGCGCATGCCGACCGCCAACCGGCCGCTCTTGGGACTGACCATTCTCGTTGTCGAAGACAGCCGGTTCGCCTGCGAGGCGATGCGCCTTTTGTGCCTGCGCAGCGGGGCGCGCATCCGACGGGCCGACTGCCTGAAATCCGCCCGCCGGCACCTGCAGGTCTACCAGCCCTCCGTCGTCATCGCCGATCTCGGCCTGCCCGACGGCTCCGGCATCGAACTGATCGAGGAACTCGCCAGGTCGATCCCCCGCGTGCCCGTGATCCTCGGCACATCGGGCGACAATTTCTCGCGCGACGCGGCGATCGCCGCCGGTGCCGACGGGTTCCTGGAAAAGCCGATCACCTCGCTGGCCGGGTTCCAGAATGCCGTGCTGTCGCGCCTCCCCGTCCACCAGCGTCCGCTTGGCCCGCGCATCGTGCAGGACGACGTGATTTCGCCCGACCCGATGGCCTTTCACGACGACATGGCCCATGTGGCCGACGTGCTGAGCGAATCCGCCGAGGACACGACCCTGGACTATGTGGCGCAGTTCGTCGGCGGCGTCGCCCGCAGCGCCCACGACACCGCGCTGGCGCAGGCCGCCGCATCCCTCGCCGCCGCCCGCCGCAACGGCGGACCCGTGGCGCGCGACGCCGCGCGGATCGCCTGGATGGTCCGGGAGCGGCTCGATCAGAAACAGGTGATCTGAGATGATCGAACTGTTCCTTCTGTCCCTGTGTTCTCTGGGGCTGGTGCTCTGGGTCCAGTCCTGGGCCGAAAGTCGCGGAAACCGCCCGTCCGGACCGGCGCGGCCGGACTCATCCGACCCCGCCCGATTGTCAGACCGTCGGGTCTGACGCCACTCGGATCTCTTCGGTCAGCCGTCCCAGCGGCGTGATCTGCCGGCCGCTGCCGTCGAAATTGGCAGGGTCCAGCCATTGCCCGAAGGCATCGCGCAGGGCGGGCCACTCCTTGTCGATCGCCGCGAACCAGGCCGTATCGCGGTTGCGCCCCTTCACCACCAGCGCCTGGCGGAACACGCCTTCGTAGCTGAAACCGAGCCGCTGCGCCGCGCGGCGCGACGGCGCGTTCAGCGCATTGCATTTCCATTCATAGCGGCGATAGCCGGCATCGAAAGCCCAGCCCATCATCAGCGTCATGGTTTCGGTGGCGGCGCGGGTGCGTTGCAGCGACGGGCCATAGGCGATGTTGCCGACCTCGATCGATCCGGCCGCGGGGTCGATCCGCAGATAGCTCGCCACGCCGCCGATTTCGCCGGTCTCCCGGTCCCGGATCGCATAGAACATATGCGCCGGGTTGGCGACCGTCTCCCGCACCCAGTCGCGGTATTGCGCTTCGGTCCCGAACGGGCCGCAGGGCATGTAGTCCCAGATCGCGTCATGCCCGGCATAGGCCGCGAACAGCGGCGCGGCATGGTCCTTGGCGGACAGCGGTTCCAGCCGGGCATAGCGCCCTTCCAGGATCTCCCCGCCCGGCGCCTCCGGCGGCGTCCAGTTTTCCACCACCGCGCCCAGCGGTCGCTCCGGATCGGTCTGTGTCACGGCATCACCCTGTCTTCTCTGTCACCCGTTCACAACAGAAAGCCGGGATCGCCGCCCATGTCCAGCCCCGGAAAGACCACCGACTGCAAACCGGCCGTGTCCAGCCCGGTCAGCCCCCGCATGATCCAGGCGGCCGGGGCGCGCACGTCGCCGGTGGGCATGAGATCGCGGCCGTCATAAAGGTCCGCCTCCGCCAGCCCCGGCCAGTCGCCGAACACCCGCCCGCCCCGGATCGCGCCGCCCGCCAGCAGCATCGCGCCGCCGGTGCCATGGTCGGTGCCGCCGGTCCCGTTCACCCGGACCGTGCGGCCGAATTCCGTCATCGCCACGATCGCCGTCTTCTGCCAGACCGGCGCCCCAAGCCCGGCGTGCAGCGTCAGGATCGTCTCGCTCAGCCGGTCCAGCGCCGCGCCCAGCGCCCGCTCCTGCCGGTTGTGCGTGTCCCAGCCGTTGATCGAGAACGACGCGACACGGGTGTCCCCCCGCAATTGCGCGGCGGCGAACTCGGCGATCTTGACATGCGGCTGTCCGCGCCCGCCGGACATTCCGCCGTCTTCGGACAGCATCATCGCCTCGGACAGGGCCGCATGAAAGGCCGGGTCGTCCTGCATCACGAGATCGGCGAGCCGCAATGCCTGCGGGCTGATGGCGAGATCGGCATCCGGGGTCCAGTCCGCGACCGGCGCCGCCCCGGTCAGAAGCTTCATCTCGCCCTGCCCGATCGCGAAGGCGGTCCGCGCTTCGACCCCCGGCAATTGCGTCAGCATCCGGTTCAGCCAGCCGTCGCGCACGCCCGACAGGCTGTCGGTCCCGGCCTCCAGCAGGTCCTGGCCGTCGAAGTGGCTGCGCTTGTCCCGGTAGGGCGTCGACACCGCGTGGACGAAGCCCAGATCGCCCGTCCGCCATAGCGGCATCAGCGGCGCCAGCCGCGGATGCAGCGCGAAAAACCCGTCCAGATCCGCCGCCCCGTTCGCCGGTCCCGCTTTCAGCCCGGCCCGCAGCGTGGCGTATTCCGGCGCGCCATAGGGCTGCACCACGTCCAGCGAATCCATGCCGCCGCGCAGGATGATCACCACCAGCCGCGCATCCCAGGGCCCGGCGGCAAGGCTGATCGGGGTCAGCAGCGGACTCGCCGCCAGCGAACAGCCGACAAAGGCGGACCGCAGCAGGAAGCCGCGGCGGTCAAGGGAAGAAGAAGGGCGCATCACGGTCTCCGGCTCCTAGCGGCGTTGAAACGCGGGCGCGGACAGCACGAGGCCGATCGCGTCCCGCCGGCTTTCGGCGGCCGCCGCGGCAAAGCGCACCGGCTCCGTCGCATAGGGGCCAAGCGCCGTGTCCACGAATGCGCGCGGGTCGGGCAGCTCCGGGCACAGCGCCGCCGGGGCCGACAAGGCCCAGCGCAACCGCGCCGAGACCAGCGGCGGGGTGATCCAGGCGGCGTCCTCTTCGGGCCAGCCATCCGGCCCCGAAGGGCGAAACAACGGCTGCCCCATCTCCCGCAGCGGGTTGACGAGACTGCGGCGCAGAACCTTGGGATCCAGCGCCTGAACATGCTCCGGCGGCACCGCGAGCGCGCGGCAGGCGCTCCCGATGTAATCCAGCGGCGGCTTGACGTTCACCGGGCCGTCGGACCAGGCCGCGGGATGTTCGATCAGCGCCGCATAGACCGCCATCAGCTCGCCGCCGGTCTCGGCGAAACGGGCCGCCACATGCTCCACCAGCGCCGGATCGGGGGCATCGCCGGTGAAATGCACCGCCAGCTTGCCGGCGACATGGCGCGCCGTGGCCGGATGCACCGCCAGGTCGCGCAGCGCGTCGAGCACCGGTTCCAGCCGGGCCGGATCGCCTCCATAGGTCTGGCCGAGCACGGTTTCGCTGCCGGGTTCGGCAAAGGCCGGGCGGAACCGGAACCCGGTCTCCGGCTGGTAGGTCAGGCCGGTGAAGAGTTCCGCCAGCTGCCGCACGTCCGCCTGCGTATAGGCCCCGTTCACGCCCAGCGTATGCAGTTCCAGCACCTCCCGCGCGAGGTTCTCGTTCAGCCCGCCCAGCCGTTCCACCCTGGAGGCCGCCTGGCTGTTCGGCCCGACCGACAGCGCCTGGTCGAGATAGTGCAACATCAAGGGATGGGTGGTGGTGGCGATCAGCAGGTCGGCGAAACGGCCGGTCATGTTCGGTCGGATCGCCTCCTCCACAAAGGGCAGCGCGCTGTGCACCAGGATATTCGACTTGCCCGCGGCGGTGAAATGGTCGGCCCAGAACTGCGCCAGCCGTTCCCGCAACGGAGTCTCACTCCAGGTCCAGCGCAAAAGGTGGTTGGCGTGCCAGCGGTGGCTTTGCGCCCCGAGCCCCTGGCGAAACGTCCGCAACGCCTGCCGCGTCTCGTCCACCGTTCCGGTCTTGCGGGCGGTCCGGCGCATGTCCGCCGCCTTCACCAGGTGCCGGGAATAATCGGAAAAGGTTTCGACCGGAAACCGCAGGGCCATCTGGTCCGGCCCGCGCAGCCCGTCAAGCAGCGCCTCGGGTGACGCAGGCAGAGGCAACGCGGGCGAGAAACCGCAGCCAAACCGGACAGCGGCCTGTTCAGGACGAAAGGGCACGGCGGCAGAACCTGTGAAAAGCGGACCTTCCGCGCCAGATTAGGCCAGATTCGGGCGGCTGTCGCCTGGTTTCACCGGCCGCGCGAAAAACCGCGCAGCCCGTGCGTCAGTCGTCCTGCGGCAGCACCCGCAGCCGCAGTTCCATCAACTGGTCGCTGCCCGCCTCGCCCGGCGCGTTCATCATCAGGTCTTCGGCCCGCTGGTTCATCGGGAACATGATGACCTCGCGGATATTGGCCTCATCCGCCAGCAGCATCACGATCCGGTCGATCCCGGCGGCACACCCGCCATGCGGCGGCGCGCCGTAGCGGAAGGCGTTGACCATGCCGCCGAACCGCTTGCGGACCTCGGCCTCGTCGTAACCGGCGATCTCGAAGGCCTTGAACATGATCTCGGGCTTGTGGTTGCGGATCGCGCCGCTGACCAGTTCATAGCCGTTGCAGGCCAAGTCGTACTGATAGCCCAGCACCTTCAGCGGATCGCCCTGAAGCGCCTCCATCCCGCCCTGCGGCATCGAAAACGGGTTGTGTTCGAAATCGATCCGCCCGGTTTCCGCGTCCTGCTCGTAGATCGGGAAATCGACGATCCAGGCAAAGGCGAAACGGTCTTCCTCGATCAGCCCCAACTCGCGGCCGATCTCGGTGCGGGCACGGCCCGCGACGGCCTGGAAGGCGGACGGCTTGCCGCCAAGGAAAAACGCCGCGTCGCCGACGCCGAGGCCGAGCTGGGTGCGGATCGCCTCGGTGCGCTCCGGGCCAATATTCTTGGCCAGCGGACCGGCGGCCTCGATGCCGGAATGTCCACGTTCGACCCAAAGTTTGTACTGGGCTTCCATCGCTTCCTTAGTTTCAGACTCTGGGCCTTCACCAAACATTGGATCACCTTCGAGAATCGGCCCACCTGCGGATTTTCGCCAGAAGATATATCCCATGCCCGGCAGCCCCTCTTTCTGGGCAAAGGCATTCATCCGGTCGCAGAACTTGCGTGACCCGCCGCCGGGTGCCGGGATCGCGCGGATCTCGGTGCCCTCCTGCTCCAGCAGCCTGGCGAAGATCGCGAAACCGGAGCCCGCGAAATGCTCGGACACGACCTGCATCTTGATCGGATTGCGCAGATCCGGCTTGTCGGTGCCGTACCAGAGCGCCGCGTCGCGATAGCTGATCTGCGGCCAGTGCTGATCGACCGCGCGCCCGCCGCCGAACTCCTCGAACACCCCGGTCAGCACCGGCTGGATCGCGTCGAACACGTCCTGCTGGGTGACAAAGGACATTTCCATGTCGAGCTGGTAGAAATCCGTCGGGCTGCGGTCCGCGCGCGGGTCCTCGTCACGGAAACAGGGCGCGATCTGGAAATACCTGTCAAAACCGCTGACCATGATCAGTTGCTTGAATTGCTGCGGTGCCTGCGGCAGCGCATAGAACTTCCCCGGATGCAGGCGGCTCGGCACCAGGAAATCCCGCGCGCCCTCGGGCGAGGAAGCGGTGATGATCGGGGTCTGGTATTCGCGGAATTTCTGGTCCCACATCCGGCGGCGGATGCTGGCCACCACGTCGCTGCGCAGGGTCATGTTCTTCTGCATCGCCTCGCGCCGCAGGTCGAGATAGCGATAGCGCAGGCGGGTTTCTTCCGGGTATTCTTGGTCGCCGAACACGATCAGCGGCAGCTCGTCCGCCGCGCCCAGAACCTCCAGATCGCGCACATAGACCTCAATCTCGCCGGTCGGGAGCTTGGGGTTCACCAGTTCCGGATCGCGCGCCTTCACATCGCCGTCGATGCGGATGCACCATTCGCTGCGCACCTTTTCCAGCGCCTTGAACGCATCGCTGTCCCCGTCGCACAGCACCTGCGTCACGCCATAATGGTCCCGCAGATCGATGAACAGCACGCCGCCGTGGTCGCGCACCCGATGGACCCAACCGGACAGGCGGACGGTATCCCCGACATTGGCGGCGGTCAGGTCGGCGCAGGTATGGCTGCGATAGGCGTGCATCGGTCGCATCCCTTCAGGACTTGGAAATCTTCGCGCCGATACATCGTGACTGGGTCAGGAAGTCAAGGGCAAGCGGTCCGCGCCCTGCCATCGTCACCGATCACAGGGCGCTTTCCACTTTCACGGTCATCGGCTTCCCAGCCTGTACCGTGACATCATGCAACCACGCCCATGGTTTCCACTTTCTTAAAATATCCCCGCCGGAGGCATGGAATCCTTAAGTCGCACCAGAAAAATTTCATGCCTCCGGCGGGGATATTTCCGGAAAGCGGAAAGCAGCACGGCCTGCCCCTCCGTTCCCCCTTGCACCCCGGCGGTCCATCCCTATAACGCAGGACAATTTGGGCGCGCCGATGCGTCCGACGACTCGCCAGATCAAACGACACTCCGGAACAAGGGGCCGCGCCATGCCGAAGAGAACCGACATCGAGTCGATCATGATCATCGGAGCCGGACCCATTGTCATCGGGCAGGCTTGCGAATTCGACTATTCCGGGGCCCAGGCCTGCAAGGCGCTGCGCGAGGAAGGCTACCGGGTGATCCTGGTCAACTCCAACCCGGCCACGATCATGACCGACCCGGGCATGGCCGACGCCACCTATATCGAGCCGATCACCCCCGAGGTCGTCGCCAAGATCATCGAAAAGGAACGCCCCGATGCGCTCTTGCCGACGATGGGCGGGCAGACCGGGCTGAATACGTCGCTGGCGCTGGAAGAAATGGGCGTGCTGGAGAAATACAATGTCGAGATGATCGGCGCCAGGCGCGAAGCCATCGAGATGGCCGAGGACCGCAAGCTGTTCCGCGAGGCGATGGACCGGCTGGGCATCGAGAACCCGCGCGCCACCATCGTCACCGCGCCCAGGGACGCCCACGGCAAGAAGGATCTCGCCGCCGGCGTGCGCCTGGCGCTGGACGCGCTGGAAGAGGTCGGCCTGCCCGCGATCATCCGCCCCGCCTTCACAATGGGCGGCACCGGCGGCGGCGTCGCCTACAACCGCGACGATTACGAGGCGATCTGCCGCTCGGGCATGGATGCCAGCCCCGTCGGGCAGATCCTGATCGACGAAAGCCTGCTCGGCTGGAAGGAATACGAGATGGAGGTGGTGCGCGACACCGCCGACAACGCGATCATCGTCTGTTCCATCGAGAACGTCGATCCGATGGGCGTGCACACGGGGGACAGCATCACCGTCGCCCCGGCGCTCACCCTGACGGACAAGGAATACCAGATCATGCGCAACCACTCGATCGCGGTCCTGCGCGAGATCGGCGTGGAAACCGGCGGCTCCAACGTGCAATGGGCGGTGAACCCGGCGGATGGCCGCATGGTGGTGATCGAGATGAACCCGCGCGTGTCCCGTTCCTCGGCGCTGGCCTCCAAGGCCACCGGCTTTCCCATCGCCAAGGTCGCCGCGAAACTGGCGGTCGGCTACACGCTGGACGAGCTGGACAACGACATCACCCGCGTCACGCCGGCCTCGTTTGAGCCGACGATCGACTATGTCGTCACCAAGATCCCGAAATTCGCCTTCGAAAAGTTCCCCGGCTCGGAACCCAATCTGACCACTGCGATGAAATCCGTGGGCGAGGCCATGGCCATCGGCCGCACCATCCACGAATCCTTGCAAAAGGCGCTGGCCAGCATGGAATCCGGTCTCACCGGTTTCGACGAGATCGACATTCCCGGCGCGCCCGACAAGGCCGCGGTCATCAAGGCGATCAGCCGGCAGACGCCCGACCGCATGCGCACCATCGCCCAGGCCATGCGCCACGGCCTCACCGATGACGAGATCCACGCCGTCACCATGTTCGACCCCTGGTTCCTCGCCCGGATCCGCGAGATCGTCGAGGCCGAAGACGCCGTCCGCGCCGACGGCCTGCCGACCACGGAGCACGGGTTGCGCCATCTCAAGATGATGGGCTTCACCGACGCCCGTCTCGCCCGCCTGACCGGGCAGACCGAACCCCAGGTCCGCAAGGCCCGCATCGCCGCCGGCGTCACCGCCGTCTTCAAGCGCATCGACACCTGCGCCGCCGAATTCGAGGCCCAGACGCCCTACATGTATTCCACCTACGAGGCCCCGATGATGGGCGAGGTCGAATGCGAGGCGCGCCCCAGCGACCGCAAGAAGGTGGTGATCCTCGGCGGCGGCCCCAACCGGATCGGCCAGGGGATCGAATTCGACTATTGCTGCTGCCACGCCTGTTACGCGCTGACCGAGGCGGGCTATGAGACCATCATGGTCAATTGCAACCCGGAAACCGTGTCCACCGATTACGACACCTCCGACCGGCTCTATTTCGAACCGCTCACGTTTGAGCACGTGATGGAGATCCTGCGGGTCGAACAGGAAAACGGCACGCTCCACGGCGTCATCGTGCAGTTCGGCGGCCAGACGCCGCTGAAACTCGCGAACGCGCTGCATGACGAGGGCATCCCGATCCTCGGCACCACGCCCGACGCCATCGACCTCGCCGAGGACCGCGAGCGGTTCCAGCAGCTGGTGCGGGGGCTCGGCCTCAGGCAGCCGCACAACGGCATCGCCAGCACCGACGCCGAGGCGCTGGAGATCGCGCAGGACATCGGCTTCCCGCTGGTGATCCGCCCCTCCTACGTGCTCGGCGGCCGCGCGATGGAGATCGTGCGCGACCAGGCACAGCTCGAACGCTACATCTCGGACGCGGTGGTGGTTTCGGGCGACAGCCCGGTGCTGCTCGACAGCTATCTCGCCGGCGCGGTGGAACTGGATGTGGACGCGATCTGCGACGGCACCGACGTGCATGTGGCCGGCATCATGCAGCATATCGAAGAGGCCGGCGTCCATTCCGGCGACAGCGCCTGTTCGCTGCCGCCCTATTCGCTGGCGCCGGAAATCCTGGCGCAGATCACCGAACAGACCCACGCCCTGGCCCATGCGCTGAACGTGGTCGGGCTGATGAACATCCAGTTCGCGGTCAAGGCCAATGAACAGGGCGAAGAGGAAATCTTCCTGATCGAGGTCAACCCCCGCGCCTCCCGCACCGTGCCCTTCGTCGCCAAGGCGACCGACAGCGCCATCGCCTCCATCGCCGCGCGGGTCATGGCGGGCGAAAAGCTGTCCAGCTTCCCGATGCGCGCGCCCTATGACGTGGACGCGGATTACGACACGGTGCTGCCGCTGGCCGACCCGATGACCCTGGCCGACCCGAACATGCCCTGGTTCTCGGTCAAGGAGGCGGTGCTGCCCTTCGCCCGCTTCCCCGGCGTCGACACGATCCTGGGCCCGGAAATGCGCTCGACCGGCGAGGTCATGGGCTGGGACCGCGATTTCCCCCGCGCCTTCCTCAAGGCGCAGATGGGCGCGGGCATGTCCCTGCCATCCTCGGGCTGCGCCTTCCTGTCGATCAAGGACGCCGACAAGACGCCGCAGATGCTCGAAGCCGCGCGGATCCTCACCGGCCTCGGCTTCACCATCGTCGCCACCCGCGGCACGCAAGGCTGGCTGGCGGCGCAAGGCATCGCCTGCGACGTGGTCAACAAGGTCTACGAAGGCCGCCCGGACGTGACCGACATGATGAAGGACGGCGGCATCCAGCTGGTGATGAACTCCACCGAGGGCGCCCAGGCGGTCGAGGATTCCAAGTCGATCCGCACCATCGCGCTCTATGACAAGATCCCCTATTTCACCACCGCCGCCGGCAGCCACGCCGCCGCGCTCGCCATCAAGGCCCAGGCCGAAGGCGACGTGGGGGTGAAGGCGCTGCAAGGCTAGGACCTTCGGGACCGGGCCGCAATCCGCCCGGATGCGCACCCGGCCCGCCGGCGTCTGGCAGCACCGGCGTCGCGTTTCGGCGGCGCAGGCGGAAATAGGAGGTTCAGAATCGCGAAGGTTCGCAGTATCAGGGGCTTAGTCACAAAACCCGTCCCTCCTGCGCTCAGCGGTATCGGGCGCGGGACGCACCGACAGATCAGCAGGAAGGCACACATATCATGGACTGGGCCGCACTCACGAAAGAGCTTGTGACCCTGTTCGTCGTGATCGATCCGGTCGGATCGATCCCCGTGTATCTTTTCGCCGTTCAGGGCGTTCCACGAAAACTGCATCGCCGCTTCGCGATTCGCGCCGTGGCGATCTCCGCGCTGGTCCTGCTCGCCTTCCTCGTCGGCGGACAGCTCCTGCTGGAAACCCTCGGCCTGCGGTTCGGATCGTTCCAGATCGCCGGCGGCGTCATCCTGTTCCTCTTCGCGATGACCATGGTTTTCGGAGAATCCAAGCCCGCGCGCGAGATCGAAGAAGCGGGGCGCGATCACCTGGCCGGCGCGGTGTTCCCGCTCGCCATGCCGTCCATCGCCTCGCCGGGGGCGATGCTGGCCATCGTGATCCTGACCGACAACCACACGGAGTCGGTTGCCGAGCAGGCGATCACGGCCGGCCTGCTGATGATCGTCCTGCTCCTGACGCTGCTTCTCCTGCTGGCCGCAAGCGCCGTCAACAAGGTCATCGGAAACACCGGCGCCAGCATCATCAGCCGGGTAATGGGAATCGTGCTGGCGACCATCGCGGTGGATTCCATCCTCGGAGGTCTGGACGAACTCGGCGTCCTCGATGTCGCGCCGCCGCCCGTCGAAAGCCCCCTGACGCAGGCGGACTCCGGCTAAGCCGCACAACGCTCCACCATGAATCCAGCTTCGGCCCTCCCCGGAAAACCGGCGTCCACAGGGCCACGCATTGCGCCGGCGCAGAACCAGTTCCCGTCCGCGCCGAACCGCGAATGGCCGCCCGATCCATCACGCCCGGCAAGGGTTGCAACATCGCGCGGATACCGGGCGGTCCGCATCCGCGCCCGCATCAACCGCCATTCCGCTGGTCAAACTTCCGGAATCGCGCCATGCTCGCGCATGCTCGAAAAACGGTCCATCGCCCTCACCGACATCCGGGTGCCCGCGAAGCGGGCGCGGACGCTGGATGCGGCCAAGGTGCAGCAGATCGCCGAGGACATGATCGACAATGGCCAGACCACGCCGATCCGGGTCCGCAGCGAAGGCGCCGGGTTCATTCTCGTCGAGGGGCTGCACCGGCTCGAAGCCCTGCGCGCCCTCGGGGAAAGCTCGGTCACGGCCTATCTCGTGCATGCCCGGCTGCACTGACCGCCGTCAGCCGCCGCGCCGGGCGCCCATCTGTTTCTCCACATCCCCGAACTGGGGCCGGTTCCGGTCGGCCCAGCGGTTCTCGCGGTATTCGGTCATCGTTTCGCCGCCCCCGATCAGCCCGGCCAGCTTGGCATGCATGAAGGCGCGCAGCACGTCGTTCATCCGCGGCTGATACCCCGGCCCAAGCGAGCGAAAGAACTTCAGCACGTCCTGGTCCACCCGCATGGTGATCCGCGTCTTGTGATAGCTGCGGTCGGTATAGATCTGTTCCCACTCCAGAGGGATGCGCCGCATATGGTTGAGATGCGTGTGCAGATCGTATTCCAGCCGCTGCAACGCCTCGTTGACGTAATAGATATTTTCGGCTTCGCGTCTGGTGCGTTTCGGCTTGCCGCCCACGGTCTGCGTCATCCCGGTCTCCCTGCTTTGGAACCGGGGCAATCCTGCCGCCAATCGGTTAACAACCGGCTGCACCACCGGTCTGCACGGCGTATGCACGCGGTATGCACGCCTGGCACACCCGGCTTTGACTTGACCTCGCGCCGGGTTTGGGTCCACATCTTCTGACCCTTGCAGGAGCCCGTCATGCACATCCCCGCCATCACCGGCACCGGGGTCTTCGTCCCCGAGAACGTCATCACAAATGCCGAGCTGGTCGAGGCGTTCAACGCCTATGCCGATCTCTACAATGCCGAACACGCCGCCGAGATCGCCGCCGGAAAGATCGAGGCGAAGGAGCATTCCAGCGAGGATTTCATCGTCAAGGCCTCGGGCATCGAACAAAGGTATGTCATTGACAAGACAGGCGTTCTCGACCCGAAAGTGATGCATCCCCTGTTGCGGCAACGCTCCGATGACGAACCTTCCCTGATGGCGGAAATGGGCGTCGATGCGGCGCAGAAGGCGCTCGCCGCCGCCGGCCGCGACGCGCAGGACATCGACCTCGTGATCTGCGCCGCCTCCAACATGGAACGCGCCTATCCCGCCATCGCCATCGAGATCCAGAACCTGCTTGGTAGTCAAGGGTTTGCCTTTGACATGAACGTCGCCTGTTCCTCAGCCACCTTCGGCATCCAGGCCGCCGCCGACATGATCCGCGCCGGCTCCGTCCGCGCCGCTCTGGTGGTCGACCCCGAGATCTGTTCCGCCCATCTCGAATGGCGCGACCGGGACTGCCATTTCATCTTCGGAGACGTGGCAACGGCCACGATCATCGAACGGGCGGAGGATGCGAAGGGGCCGTATTTCGAAATAAGATCAACGCGCTGCGCGACGGAATTCTCCAACAACATCCGCAACAACAACGGCTTCCTGCGCCGCTCCCGCCCTGACGGAGTCAAGGACAGGCGCGACATGCAGTTCATGCAGAACGGCCGCAAGGTGTTCAAGGAAGTGCTGCCCCTGGTCAGCGCCCATATCGCAGATCACATCGCCGCCGACGGGGTGCAGGCGTCCGAACTGAAACGCCTCTGGCTGCATCAGGCCAACAAGGCGATGAACGATTTCATCGGCCGCAAGGTTCTCGGCCGGACGCCCGAACCCGGCGAGCAGCCCAACATCCTGCAGGATTTCGCCAACACCTCCTCGGCCGGTTCGATCATCGCTTTTTCCAGGTATTCCAACGACCTGCAGGACAAGGACCTCGGGCTGATCTGCTCTTTCGGCGCCGGCTACTCGGTCGGATCGGTGCTGGTTCAGCGCCACGGCTGACAGCCGCGGATCAGCAATGGCGTGCGCCGAAGGCGCTCCTTTTGGCAACGTCCGTCACGAACACTCCGCTTCCAGATGCAGCTTCATGTCGATCAGGACCTGTTGCAGCATGACGGTTTCCCGCAAGAGCCGCTTCGCCTCGTTCAGGGAAATCACCCCGTCTTCGATGGCCTGGTGATATTCGCTCATCAGCATGGCGAACCGCTGGCTCAGCGCGATCACATCCGAATTGACCCCGCCGCTGTCCGGTTCGTTCGGTTTGCGGCCGTCATAGGACAGCGTGATGTTTTTCAGTTCGGCCAGGGCGCTGGTGACATGCGGATATGAGGACAGAGCCTCCAGCTTGGCCACCGCATCGACGGGGATGAACCGGTCCGCATGTTCCTCGTGATCCGAATAATACCGGCCCAGCGTCGCCTTGGATTTGCCGGTGACGGAACAGGCCGTTTCGATCCCCACCTCCTTGACCAGCGATTCCGTGTGCTTTTTCAGATAGCTGCCACAGTTGTCCATTTTCGGGTCTCCGGACTGCCTGATACTCGATACCCGCAAGGGCGCCAGCACGGGGAATGAGTTCCTTCATTTCCCATTACGAAAACTTAGTCCAGATGCCATGTTTGCGCCATACCTCTTCGGGAAGGGGTACGTAGCCAGTATCGGACCGCCTTGGCGGCCAGTGTGCTCAGGCAGCGGGCGGGTGCGTGCCCGCTGCCATCGGTTTCCGTTTCCTGCGGGCGACGGCTCGCTTGCAAGGGGCGGCGCCAGACCCTAAACGACGGGCATGGCCAAGCTTTTCTTCAACTATTCGACCATGAACGCGGGCAAGTCGACGGTGCTCCTGCAGGCTTCGCACAACTACCGCGAACATGGGATGGAGACCTATCTGCTCACCGCGCGCATCGACGACCGGTCCGGCGCCGGGCGCATCGCCTCGCGCATCGGCATCGGCTCGGACGCGGACATCTTCGACGGCGGCAGCGACCTGGCGGAGATGGTCCGGGCGCGGCTGGCGCAGGGGTCCATTTCCTGCGTCTTCGTGGACGAAGCCCAGTTCCTGACCCCCGAACAGGTATGGCAACTGGCGCGGGTGGTGGACGATCTCAATCTCCCCGTCCTGTGCTACGGGCTGCGGGTCGATTTCCGGGGCGAGCTGTTTCCCGGTTCGGCCGCACTGCTGGCCATCGCCGACGAGATGCGCGAAGTGCGCACTATCTGCCGGTGCGGACGCAAGGCGACAATGGTCATTCGCCAGGACGATCAGGGCCGCGCGATCCTGCAAGGCGAGCAGGTCCAGATCGGCGGGAACGACACCTACCTGTCGCTTTGCCGGCGGCACTGGCGCGAGGCGGTGGGCGACCGCGCTCCGGTCGCTTAGACCGGATTGGGCAGCGGATCGCCGGCGGCAAAGGCGACCGCATTGTCCAGAGCCATATGCCCCATGCCGGTGCGCACATCCAGCGCCGCGGTGCCGAGATGCGGAAGCAGGGTCACGTTCTCCAGGTCGATCAGCGCCTGCGGAACCTGCGGTTCGAACTCGTAGACATCCAGCCCCGCCCCGGCGATCGCGCCCGCTTTCAGGCACCGGATCAGCGCCGCCTCGTCGATGACATCGCCGCGCGCGATATTGACCAGATGCGCGGTCGGCCGCATCGCTTCCAGCACGTCCTGTCCGATCAGGTGATGCGTTTCCGCGCTGCCGGGAACCGCGATCACCAGCACGTCCACCGACGCGGCGAGGTCCGCCAGACCGGTGGCCGCCTCGGCGGGGAAATCCAGCGTTTTCGACGTTCTGGCCAGATAGCGCACCCTCATTCCGAAACCGAAATGGCAACGCCGGGCAATGGCCTGTCCGATGCGCCCCATTCCGACGATCCCGACCGTTTTGCCGGTGATATGCATCCCGAGAAGTTGCGTCGGATGCCAGCCGGGCCAGTTCCTCGCCCGCACCATTCTTTCGCCTTCTCCGGCGCGTCTCGCGCTCATCAGGATCAGCGTCATGGCGATATCGGCGGTGGCATCGGTCACGGCGCCGGGCGTATTGGTCACCGCGACCCCCGCCAGACCGGCCGCCTGCGCATCGATATGGTTGTATCCGACGCCGAAATTCGCCAGCAACCCGCAGCGCGGGGTCGGGACCTCGGAAAAGACCTCCGCGGAAAACCGGTCGCCCAGGGTCGGCATCACGATATCGAAGTCGCGCAGGGCCCGGCGCAGCTCTGCCGGATCCAGCGGGTTCTGTTCCGGACGGATCTCGCAGTCGAACGCGGCGCGGACCCGTTCCTCGACGGCGGGCGGCATGGGGCGCGTGATCAGAAGCCGCATCAATGCATCCTCCCGCCTTTCGGCACCGGACCGTCCGGGCCGATCAGGACGATATCGCCATGTTCGTCCGGCAGTCCCAGCACCAGCACCTCGGACATGAAACGGCCGATCTGGCGGGGCGGAAAATTGACAACCGCCAGAACCTGCCTGCCGATCAGCGTCTCGGGGTCGTAATGCACGGTGATCTGGGCCGAGGTCTTCTTTTCGCCGATCTCGCCGCCGAAATCGATCCACAGTTTGATCGCCGGCTTGCGCGCCTCCGGAAAGGTTTCGGCCCGCACCACCTCGCCGACGCGAATATCGACCCGCAGGAAGTCGTCAAACCCGATCTCAGCCACGGGACAGTTCCCTGGACCGGTTCGTTGCCGCAGCGACGGCCCTTTGCAGGAGCGGCGGAAAGCCCGCATCGGCATCCATCAGCACCTCCAGCGCGGCCTGGGTCGTCCCATTCGGACTGGTCACGTTCACCCGCAACTGGGCGGGGCTGTCCTCTGCCGTCTCGGCCAGCGCCCCGGCGCCGGCGACGGTCGCCTTGGCGAGTTGCATCGCCAGGTCGGCATCGAGGCCCTGCGCCTCTCCCGCCGCCGCCAGCGTTTCGATCAGCAGGAACACATAGGCCGGACCCGAGCCGCTGACACCCGTTACCGCATCGATCTGGGACTCGCTGGCCAGCCGCACCGTCTGCCCGACGGCAGACAGCAGGGAATCAGCGAGATCCAGATCCTCCTCCCCCGCAGCGGCGTTGCCGGTCAGCGCGCTGATGCCGCGCCCGACCGCCGCCGGAGTGTTGGGCATCGCCCGCACGATCGGCGTGGCGGATCCGAGAATCCGTTCGAATTCCGCGATCGGCGTGCCTGCGGCGATCGAAACGAAAAGCGTGCCGCCACCGCCAAGACCCGCGATGGTCGGCAGGGCGTCGCCCATCATCTGCGGTTTCACCGCCACCAGCACGATCGCCGGCCGCTCCGGCAGCGCCGCGTTCAGATGCACCCCCTGCGCCCTGACCCAGTCCGAAGGTTTCGGATCGATCACCCAGACCGAACTTGCCGGCAATCCGCGTTCCAGCCAGCCGGCCAGCATGGCGGATCCCATCTTGCCGCAGCCCAGCAACACCAGGCCGCGGTCGGCGATACGTGACAGATCCATGCTTTCCCCTCTCCGCTTTGGTTCAGGGGACAGGGTTACGCGCGTCCATAAGCCTCTGCAATGGCGACCTGCATCGCTTCCCGCGGAGTCCGGTTGCCCCAGACCATCAGCTGGATCGCCGGATAATACCGCTCCGCACCGACCACCGCGGCGGTGATCAGCGTGTCGATCTGTTCCGGGCTCGCCATTTGGCCGCCCGCCAGGACGAGCCCGTAGCGGTAGACCATCAGCTTCTGTTCCGCCCAGTATGTGAAGGCCCCCGCCCAGCACTGATCGTTCATTTCGTTCATCAACTGATACAGCCCCGGCATCTTGTCCTCGGGCGGCTCCAGTTCGAAGGTGCAGATCATGCGCAGGGTTTCGTCGAAACCCGACCAGGCCAGGGTGATGGAATAGGTGCGCCACTGGCCTTCGACGGCCATGGCGATCTGATCGTCGCCGATGCGGTCGAAATCCCAGTCGTGATCCGACGCGATGTGCTCGACGATGTCGATAGGGTGTATGTCGTCTTCCAGATACTGCTCGGAAAGGGCCATGATGCCACCTCACTGATCTCTAGCGGAGGGGTCTTCGTAGCGCCCCTAGCGCTAGCTGCCTGCTCTACAGACCGGGGCGATCCCCCGTGCCCATACAATATATGGTGCGCCGTCATGGCGAGCCTGACAACCCCCTATTTCGGGGGGACCCGCAATAAGCTGTGGATAGTTTGTCCTGCCGCCCAAAATCTGGTCCTTCCGGATCAGCTCGGATCTTGATGCGCTGCGCAAAGCCGCGCCACGGCAGGCCGGCGCGTCGCGCCCGCAAGAAAGTGGATGTAAAATGGCGCGGCAGCGCCTCCTTTGGATCAGCTCTTCGGCTTGGCGCCGGGCTTCGGCTTGGCCTTGGCTTCCAGCGCGTCGAGCCGCGCCGCCAGTGCGACGTTTTCCTCGCGTGCCTTCTGCGCCATCGCGCGCACCGCGTCGAATTCCTCGCGGGTCACGAGATCGCGGTCCGCCAGCCAGCGATCCAACATCGACTTCATCGCGGTTTCGGCTTCTTCCTTGGCGCCCTGCGCCACGCCCATCGCGTTGGTCATCAGCTGGGAAATGTCGTCGAGAATCTTGTTGCGTGTCTGCATCTTTCGCCTCCATTGAGAGTTGCCGTGAATATGGGCATCTCCAGGGCGTGCGACAAGGTTGACTTCCCTACGATCCCAGAGGCATTCAGACGCATATGCAGGCAGCCATCCGTTTTCCCGAACTCT
This sequence comes from Sedimentitalea xiamensis, assembly GCF_030164465.1. GTDB lineage: Bacteria > Pseudomonadota > Alphaproteobacteria > Rhodobacterales > Rhodobacteraceae > Sedimentitalea > Sedimentitalea xiamensis. The sequence continues at coordinate 28,150 of NZ_JASNJE010000008.1, read as the reverse complement.
CTCCCGATCTTGTCTCGATCACGATTTTCGGGATCGAACTGGCGCTGCGCTGGTATGCGCTTGCCTATATCGTCGGCATCCTCATCGCGTGGCGGCTGTGCGTGCTGGCGGTGCGCCGCGCATCCCTGTGGGCGGAGCAAACTCCGCCAATGACTCCGGCGCAGATCGAAGACCTGCTGACCTGGGTCATTCTGGGGATTATCCTCGGCGGGCGTCTCGGCTTCGTGCTGTTCTACCAGCCCGCCTACTACGCCCAGAATCCGCTGGAAATCCTGCGGATCTGGCAGGGCGGCATGGCGTTTCACGGCGGGTTGCTCGGGGTCGTGACCGCGGCCTGGCTCTATGTCCGGCGTCACCGCCTTCCGGCCTTGCCGGTCGCCGACCTGGTCGCCCATTCCGTGCCGGCGGGGCTGCTGCTCGGACGGCTCGCCAATTTCGTCAACGCCGAACTCTGGGGCCGTCCGACGGACCTGCCCTGGGGCGTGATCTTTCCCGGCGCCGCCGCACAGGACTGCCCCGGTGTCGCGGGTCTCTGCGCCCGCCACCCCTCGCAGCTCTACGAAGCGCTTCTCGAAGGCGCGATACTCGGCGCCCTGCTGCTCTGGATGGTCTACCGGCGAGGGGCGTTCAAACATCCGGGCCGCGTCACAGGAATGTTCTTCGCAGGCTATGGGCTGGCCCGGTTTCTGGTCGAATTCGTGCGCCAGCCCGACGCCCAGTTCGTGTCGCCGGGGAACCCGCTCGGCCTGGCCTGGCAGGTCGGCGGATACGGATTGACCATGGGGCAGATCCTGTCGCTGCCGATGATCGCGCTCGGCCTGCTGCTGGTCCTGCGGTCCCGGCGCGGCGCAGGCCGATGACCCTTGCGCAACTCATCATCGACCGAATCCGGCAGGACGGTCCGATCAGCATCGCCAACTACATGGCCGACTGCCTGCTGCATCCGGTCCATGGCTACTACACCACCCACGACCCGTTCGGTGCGCAGGGCGATTTCGTCACCGCGCCGGAAATCAGTCAGATGTTCGGCGAAATGGTCGGACTGTGCCTGGCGCAGACCTGGATGGATCAGGGCCGTCCGGCACCGATCGCCCTGGCCGAACTCGGCCCCGGACGCGGAACACTGATGGCCGATATCCTGCGGGCGACCCGGTCGGTTCCGGGCTTTCACGCGGCGGCCAGGATCGCGCTGGTCGAAGCTTCTCCCGGTTTGCGGGCGGTGCAAAAGGAAACCCTCGGCCCGTTCGGGCCGGTCTGGCTGGACCGTGCCGAAGCCCTGCCGGACCTGCCGCTGTTCGCCGTGGCCAACGAATTCTTCGATGCCCTGCCGGTGCGCCAGTTCGTGCGCGCCGGACCCGGCTGGCGGGAACGGCGGATCGGGGTGCAGGACGACGCCCTTGTTTTCGGTCTTGGAACGCCCGCCGCCCAGGCGGACCTCGCGGATCGGCTGGCCGATACCAAAGACGGCGACCTGGTCGAAATCCGCCCGGCGGCGGAAGCCATCGCCACCTGTCTGGCGCGGCGCATCGCCGACCACGGCGGGGCGGCGCTGATCATCGACTACGGCGACTGGCGGTCGCAGGGCGACACCTTGCAGGCGGTCCGGGCACACGAATCCTGCGACGTGCTTGACGCCCCCGGTCAGGCCGACCTGACCGCGCATGTGGATTTCGAAGCCATCGCCATCGCGGCGGGCAAGGCGGGTTGCGCGCACAGCCGCCTTGCGCCGCAGGGCGTTTTCCTGGAACGGCTCGGCATTACCGCGAGGGCACAGGCGCTCGCGGCTGCCGACAATTTGACCGGAACCGCGCTCGATCTGCTTGTCAGCGCACATCGCAGGTTGACGCATCCGGACGAAATGGGAAATCTGTTCAAGATTCTCGGCCTCTATCCTCATGATTGCGCGACGCCACCCGGATTGGACCCATGACACTGGAAATCCTGACTTCGGACAGTCTGTCGAATTTGCGGCACGGATTTTTCACCCGCCGCGGCGGCGCGTCTTCGGGCGTTTTCCTCGGGTTGAACTGCGGCACGGGGTCGTCGGACCAAAGCGACATGGTCGCCATCAACCGCGCCCGCGTGGCGCAGGCCATGCAGGTGGACAGCGATGCGCTGATCGGGGTCCACCAGGTGCATTCCCCGGATGTGGTGACGGTTGACGGCCCCCTGCCAGACAAACCCCGCGCCGATGCGATGGTGACGGCCACACCGGGCCTGGCCTTGTCGATCCTGACGGCGGATTGTCAGCCGGTCCTTTTCGCAGATGCGCGCGCCGGCGTAATCGGCGCCGCCCATGCCGGATGGCGCGGGGCGCTGGACGGGGTGCTCGAGGCGACGCTGGACAGCATGGAAAGCCTCGGCGCGCGACGGAGCAACATTGTCGCGGTGATCGGGCCGACGATCAGCCAGCGCGCCTACGAGGTCGGCCCGGAATTCCTTGACGCCTTCATGGCCGACGACCCCGACAACAGCCGTTTCTTTGCCAATGGCGCGGGAGACAGGATGCAGTTCGACCTGCCCGCCTTCGGACTGCACAGGTTGCGCCGGGCAGGCGTCGGCCAGGCCGAATGGACGCGCCACTGCACCTATTCGGATGCGGATCGGTTCTATTCCTACCGGCGCAGCGTCCACACCAAGGATGCGGATTACGGGCGGTTGATTTCGGCCATCTGCCTGTAGCCGCTGGCCGCGCCTGCAGTCCGAAGACCGCCTGGCCAAGCCTGGTTCGGAAACAATCACGTTCTCCGCCGCCGGACTGTCCCGGATTAACCATGCGATCACCCAAGTCTTTGACAATTTTACCGAAATTCACCAAGTATTGTCACCAAGCAGATCCACGCAATCACCGCGCCGGTCTGCGTTGTCGGTGGGGGCCGACGCAGCCCGGCAGAACCCGAAAAGGCCGACTTGTCATGACGCTCCCCGTTCCGCTGAACCGCGACGCGCACCGTGTTGCGCCCGCCAGTTCCGCCGCCAAAGTCCCCCAGCCGAAACCGCAGCTGCGCCGCTATGACGTATGCAGGCTGTCGCCCGACGGAACCATCGCCGAAACCCGCCACGTCGCACCGGCGCTGCCGCTGTTCGAGGATGCATTCTGCGCCTTTTCCCGCGGGTCGCTGATCGAGACCGATGCCGGGCTCGTCGCCGTGGAAGACCTGCTGCCCGGCGACAGGATCGTAACATCGGATGGAAAGGCCGAACCCCTTGTCTGGAAAGGCAGCACGACGCTGGTTCCGGGACGGCCCGGACCGCAGGGGCGCAAGCTCCACCTGACGCGGATCATGACCGACAGCTTCGGCATCCAGCGTCCCATTTCCTGCTTGATCGCCGGCCCCTCGGCACGGTTGCTGCACACACCCGGCCACTTGCGGTCATTGGCGGGTGGGCAACAGATCCTGAGCCCCGTGCAAGCGTGTATCGACGGGATGAATGTGGTAGAAACCGCGCCGCCGACGCCGGTGCAACTCTATCACCTCTGCCTGGCAACTCATGCGGTGATCCGCGTCGGCGGCCTTGATTTTGAAACCTACCACCCCGGCCCGAATGCGGGCCGAATGGTCAGCCATGCGATGCGGCCGGTCTTTCTGAACCTGTTTCCGCATGTTTCGCAATTCTGCGATTTCGGCGCCCTGCGCCATCCGCGCGCCGGGGACGGGCAGATTCACGCGGTCGTGACCTGATCCCGGTCAGGCGCTCTTGCTCAGGCGTTCTTCGAGGATGTCGAACGGCACGCCGGGCTCGTCCTTGGCCCGGCGGATCACCAGCGATGTCTTGACGCTGGCGACATTCGGGGTGGTGAGCAGTTCGCCGGTGAGAAAGCTCTGGAAGCTGCTGAGATCCGGGGCCACGCATTTCAGGATGAAATCGACCTCTCCGTTCAGCATGTGGCATTCCCGCACCAGCGGCCAGTTCCGGCACCGGCTCTCGAAGGCGCTCAGTTCGGCCTCGGCCTGACTGTCCAGCCCGACCATCGCGAACACCTGGACCTCAAACCCCAGTTCGCGCGCATTGACTTCGGCGTGATAGCCTTCGATCAGCCCCGATTCCTCCAGCGTGCGCACGCGGCGCAGGCACGGCGGCGCGGATATTCCGACTCGTCGGGCCAGTTCGACATTCGTCATCCGCCCGTCGGCCTGAAGTTCCGACAATATCTTGCGGTCAATCGGATCGAGACGTGTTGCGACCATTCCCTGCTCCCCCGGAATTTTCGTTTCTTATAGCAGCACATCCAAGGCGCGCAATTATATTTCGCGATTGCGCAACATTGTATGTCTTTCGTTTTCCCGCCCCGCGCTGGGGAAATGGGGCTTTAAGACCGGTGGACCGATCGCTATATCCCTGTCTCGGCGGGCGGCCTGCCCGCCCCTGGGACCGAAACGAGGGGTTGTCATGGGCGAAACACGTCACACCAGGGTTCTGATCATCGGGTCGGGACCGGCAGGATATACGGCAGGTGTCTATGCCAGCCGCGCGATGCTGCAACCGCTTCTGGTGCAGGGGATCGAACCCGGCGGCCAGCTGACCACCACGACGGAGGTCGAGAACTGGCCCGGCGACACCGAAGTCCAGGGCCCCGACCTGATGCTGCGGATGGAAGCCCATGCCAAGGCCATGGGCTGCGAGATCGTCAGCGACATTATCACCGATCTGGACCTGTCGAACCGCCCGTTCACCGCCCGGAGCGACAGCGGAACGGTCTACACGGCGGACGCGGTGATCCTGGCAACGGGCGCGCGGGCCAAATGGCTGGGCCTGCCGTCCGAAGAGAAATTCAAGGGCTTCGGTGTCAGCGCCTGCGCCACCTGCGACGGTTTTTTCTATCGCGGCCAGGAGATCGTCGTGATCGGCGGCGGCAACACCGCGGTTGAAGAGGCGCTGTTCCTGACCAATTTCGCCAGCAAGGTGACGCTGGTGCACCGGCGTGACGAATTGCGGGCCGAGGCGATCCTGATCGACAGGCTGATGAAGAACCCCAAGATCGAACCCTTGTGGTTTCATACTCTGGAAGAGGTCGTCGGCACGGACAATCCGCTGGGCGTCGAAGCCGTCCGGGTGAAACACGTGAAAACCGGCGAGATCATCGAGATCCCGGCCAAGGGCGTCTTTGTCGCCATCGGCCACGCCCCCGCGAACGAGCTGGTCAAGGACGTGCTGGAAACCCATATGGGCGGCTATGTCGTGACCAAGCCGGACAGCACCGAAACCAGCATTCCCGGCGTCTTCGCCGCCGGCGACCTGACCGACCACAAGTATCGCCAGGCCGTCACCAGCGCCGGCATGGGATGCATGGCGGCGCTGGAAGCCGAACGTTTCCTGGCGGAACAGGATGCCTGATCAACGCGCGGCGGGGTGATCCGGCGGATCGCCCCTGTCCATCGTGCGGACCTGCTCTTTCGGGGCGGAGGGAATGCCCCCTGGATCGCGCGGTGCCGGACCGCTTGCATCTGGCAGTGATGCACCGGCGCACGGGTGGCGCGCGCAATTGACGCCCCGTCTGTAAGCCAAGTGCCCCGACACCCGTTTGACCTGTCGTCATGGCGGCCATGCGCAGGGACCAAACCGGGCCAAATCCCCGCCGAATCAGGCTGTTTCGCCTGTTTGAAGGCGAAAATTCGCGCCGAAACGGCTCAATCGGGCAAAACCTGTTTTCCATGGCTGGACTTTGGCGACGCTCCGGATATATGCCGCGCCCGACCGGGTCCGCCGGCACCCGCGCCTTTTCAAGCTTCCAGGAATAGTCTCAATGACCATGCTCGCAAATCTTGCCCCGATCCCCGAACTCTACGTGTCCTATGACTCGGCCCAGAAACTGAAGGGCGAGGCCGGAGATCTGAAGAGCCACGACCTGAGTCCGCGTCAGATCTGCGATCTGGAGCTTCTGATGAACGGCGGCTTCAATCCGCTCAAGGGGTTTCTGAACGAAGCCGACTACAATGGCGTCGTCGAGAACATGCGCCTCGCGGATGGCACGCTCTGGCCGATGCCGATCACGCTGGACGTGTCCGAGAAATTCGCCGAGACGCTTGAGATCGGCGAAGACATCGCGCTGCGCGACCAGGAAGGCGTGATCCTGGCCACCATGACCGTGACCGACCGGTGGGTGCCGAACAAGTCCAACGAGGCGGCCAAGGTCTTTGGCGCCGATGACGACGCGCATCCGGCCGTGAACTACCTGCACAACACGGCGGGCAAGGTCTATCTGGGCGGCCCGGTGACGGGCATCCAGCAGCCGGTGCACTATGATTTCCGCGGTCGCCGCGACACACCGAACGAATTGCGCGCCTATTTCCGCAAGCTGGGCTGGCGCAAGATCGTCGCCTTTCAGACCCGCAACCCGCTGCACCGGGCGCATCAGGAACTGACCTTCCGCGCCGCCCGCGAATCCCAGGCGAACCTGCTGATCCACCCGGTCGTGGGGCTGACCAAGCCGGGCGACGTGGACCATTTCACCCGCGTGCGCTGCTACGAGGCGGTGCTGGACAAATACCCCGCCGCCACCACCACCATGAGCCTTCTGAACCTGGCGATGCGCATGGCCGGCCCGCGCGAAGCGGTCTGGCACGGCCTGATCCGCAAGAACCACGGCTGCACCCATTTCATCGTCGGCCGCGACCACGCCGGCCCAGGCAAGAACAGCGCCGGCGATGATTTCTATGGCCCCTACGATGCGCAGGACCTGTTCCGCCAGCACCAGGACGAGATGGGCATCGAAATGGTCGATTTCAAACACATGGTCTATGTGCAGGAACGCGCCCAATACGAACCCAATGACGAGATCGCCGACAAGGACGACGTGACCATCCTCAACATTTCCGGCACCGAGTTGCGCCGCCGTCTGTCCGAGGGTCTCGAGATCCCGGAATGGTTCTCCTTCCCCGAAGTGGTGGCCGAACTGCGCCGCACCCGGCCGCCGCGCAGCCAGCAGGGGTTCACCGTGTTCTTCACCGGCTTCTCGGGATCGGGCAAGTCCACCATCGCCAACGCTCTGATGGTCAAGCTGATGGAAATGGGCGGACGTCCGGTGACGCTGCTGGACGGCGATCTGGTGCGCAAGAACCTGAGCAGCGAACTGGGCTTTTCCAAGGAACACCGCGACCTGAACATCCGCCGCATCGGCTATGTCGCCAGCGAGATCACCAAGAACGGCGGCATCGCGATCTGCGCCCCGATCGCGCCCTACGCCAGCACCCGGCGCGCGGTGCGGGAAGAGATCGAATCGTTCGGCGCCTTTGTCGAGGTGCATGTCGCCACCTCCATCGAAGAATGCGAACGCCGCGACCGCAAGGGACTCTACAAGCTGGCCCGCGAGGGCAAGATCAAGGAATTCACCGGGATTTCTGACCCTTACGACGTGCCCGCCAATCCCGAACTGCGGGTGGAAACGGAAGGCACCGACGTGGACAACTGCGCCCACCAGGTCTTGCTGAAGCTGGAAAACATGGGCCTCATCGCGGCGCGCTGATCGCGGCCCGATCCCACCTGACAGCCGGCCCGGAAGCAGATCGCTTCCGGGCCGGTTTCAGTTTTCCACAAGGCTGTCGCGGATCGCCACGGCAGCGCGGCTTTCAAGATCGCTGTAGGCATCCAACTGCGGCTGGATCGCCTTCAACCTGGGCAATCGCGCGGCGAAGTCCTGTTCCGAAGCGGCCAGGACCGCACGGCGGATGTCGTCTTCGCTGGCGCATTGGATGATGCCGTCGGGGTCGATGAACCGTTCAAGGTTCGGACAGCCCCAGTAGATCGGAACCGTGTCGCAGAACACGGCATCCAGCAGCTTTTCCGAGAAATAATTGGCTTCGCGCATGTTCTCGATCACGATCGAATACCGATAGGGCGCAAGCCCGTCCGATTTCACCGCAAAGGGGGTATAGCCGCGCCCCATCACGTCCACGTCCTGCTTCGTTCCGCGCACCCATTCGACGACGGCGTGCCGCAGCTTGTGACCCGTCGTGTCGCATTTCGCCGAAGCGATCAGGGAGGTCATCCGCGTCTTGTCCTTCGGCAGGCCGCGCCAGTCCTGCACCCACGTCGTGCCGTAGGGAAAGAAGATGCCGTTCGGGATATGGGCCAGAAGATCCTCGTTGAAGGAAAGCACACGATGGAACCGGCGATAGGTGACGCGCAGCAACGCCAGGTGTTTGGCGTGGATCGCCGAAGGTTCGCCCAGCACCAGCGATATCTGCGCACGGCTGCCGCGCCACAGGTGGAAATGATGCGTGGTTCTTGGAAAACAGATCAGGTGATCGGATGGCAAGAGATCGCCCACAGTCGCCCCGGCCAGCCGGTCGGGACAACCCAAAGGCCATTTCACCCGCTCGACCGGCATCTTGGCCAACGCGGGCCCCAGCGTGCTGCCGTAGGGCAGAAAGCCGATGGCGGGTTCGGGGGCGCTCATCCACCGGCCTCGGGCAGATCGATCTCGCCTCGCATCAGGACATAGCCCTGCCCCGCAACCTTGATCCCCGTCATCGCCCCGGACGGGCCGACACGGGTGACACGCGCCCGCCCCGGGCGGTTCATACCGTGCCCCTGTTCGGCGGTGAAAACCGGCTTGTCCAGCAGGCCGTGACGCCAGAGATAGGCCCCCATCGCTCCGGTCGCGGACCCGGTGAACGGGTCTTCGGACGGGCCCGGCGGTGCGAGCAGAAGCCGCGAATAGGTGTCGCCTTCGGAGGTCGCTCCCGACAGAGTGACCAGGAAGGGTTCGGCCATGTCGGCTCCCTGATGCCCCATGTCGGCGGCGAACTCGCGCAGGGCATCGACGTTCAGCCGCGCGGCCCGCAGATCGCCCTGGTCGCGCAGGACGGTGATGCAGAAGGGCAATCCCGTGGACACCATCTGCGGTGGCGCGATGATGGCGTCCGGCATCAGACCGACGACATGCGCGACGCGGGCCGGATCGGGGCAGATGCCGAACTGCGGCGCGACCTGCGTCATCTCGATCAGCGGACCGTCCAGATCGACCCGGACCAGTCCGGCGCCGGTTTCCAGAACCAGGCTGTCGCCGTCGATAAGGCCGCGCGATCGCATCGCGGCGACGGTGGCGACGGTCGGATGGCCGGCGAAGGGAATTTCACGGCTGGCGAGGAAATACCGCACGCGGATGTCCGCGACCTCCGACGGCCCGGTGAAGGTGCATTCCACCAGCGAGGTTTCGCGCACGACATCCATGCAGACTTCGGCGTCCAGCGCCGCCCCGCCGTGCACCACGGCGCAACCGTTCCCGGCAAAGGGCTTGTCCGTGAAGGCATCCACCCAGTCGAAACGATAAGACGCCATTGCAACCCTTTCGGCGCGGGCGGAGCACTCACCCGTTCATGTGGTGCGGTCAGACCTAGTGAACGGCCACCGGCGCGAAATCGTTCTGACGCGCCAGGACAAAGGCCATTCTGCGGTCCGCAACCAGCGCCAGTTGCGCCCCGTCCGCCGAATGCACGGCGTAAAGGTGGCTCAGGTCGCCGGCCTCGGCCCGCACTTCTTGCGGCAGGTCGGCCACGTCTACGGTCTTGACGTAGACGATGCGATTGTCCGACTGGTCAAAATTGAATGGTGTGTTCATGACTTACCCTTTCCTGATATTGATCGTCTGCACCACCGTTTCGGGCATGGCCCGCGTCAGATCGACATGCAGCAATCCGTTTTCCATGATGGCTTCGCCGACTTCGACGCCGTCAGCCAGAACGAACATGCGCTGGAACTGTCGCGCGGCAATCCCGCGGTGCAGGAAGACCCGGCCATCCATGTCCTCGGTCTGACGGCCCCGGATCACCAGTTGCCGGTCCTCGACCGTGATCGACAGATCGCTCTCCGCGAACCCGGCCACGGCCAGCGTGATCCGGTAGGAAAAATCCGAAGTCTGTTCGATGTTGAAGGGCGGATAGCCTTCGTTTCCGGCCTTCGAGGACCGTTCCAGCAGGCGTTCCAGTTGCTCGAACCCCAACAGATGCGGGTATGAGCCCAAGGTAAGTTTCGACACGTATTTCGTCCTTTGGCATAAAAAGCGACGCAGCGCGCGGTCCCGGTTCGGCAACCGCGCCCAAGGAATATGGGGAGAAAACCGCGCTGGAACAAGGTCTAGGCGAAAACATCTTCTCCGCGTATTCTCTGGGTTCACAGCACAACGATTCTGGGTCCGCCACATGAATGTCCAATCCGATCTGTCGATGAAAACCGACGACGTGCTCAGGGTCGAACTGGAAGTGTTCCGCCGTCAGCACCGGGATCTTGACGAAGCCATTCACGCGCTCGTGGAACGCGGCACTGCCGATCAGCTTACGCTCAAGCGGTTGAAAAAGCAGAAGCTGTGGCTCAAGGACATGATCGCGATCATCGAGGACCGTTTGACGCCGGATATCATTGCCTAGGCGCGCGATGCCGCTATAGTGCGGTTTCTTTTGCAGCTTGGGGCCGGACATGGCGGACATACAGGTGGGGATCATCATGGGCAGCCAGTCGGACTGGGCGACCATGAAGGAAGCGGCCGATATTCTGGACGATCTGGGCGTTGTCTACGAAAAACGCATCGTCTCCGCGCATCGCACGCCCGACCGGCTCTGGGACTATGGCAGGTCCGCGGTCTCGCGCGGATTGCAGGTGATCATCGCCGGTGCCGGCGGGGCGGCGCATCTCCCCGGCATGATGGCCAGCAAGACCCGCGTTCCGGTGATTGGCGTGCCGGTGCAGACGCGGGCGCTGTCCGGTGTGGATTCGCTCTACTCCATCGTCCAGATGCCCAGGGGCTTTCCCGTCGCGACGATGGCGATCGGTGCCGCCGGCGCGGCCAATGCGGGGCTGATGGCCGCCGCCATCCTAGCCCTGCGGGACGATGCCCTGGCGCAGCGCCTGCAGGCGTGGCGCGACGCGCTGTCCGCATCGATCCCGCAGGAGCCGCAGGATGACTGAGCCGCTCGCGCCCGGCGCCGTGATCGGAATCCTGGGTGGCGGCCAACTCGGCCGCATGCTCTCCGTCGCGGCCGCGCGGCTCGGATTTCGCTGCCATATCTTCGAGCCGGGTGAAAACCCGCCCGCCGGACATGTGGCGGACCGGGTCACGCAAGCGGCCTATGACGACGCCGATGCCATCGCCGCCTTCGCCGGCTCGGTCGATGTCGTGACTTATGAATTCGAGAACATCCCCACCTCGGCTCTGGACGCGCTGGAACGCCACCGCCCGATCCGACCGGGGCGCGAGGCCCTGCGGATCAGCCAGGACAGGCTGACCGAGAAGACCTTTCTCAGGGATCTCGGCCTGCAAACGGCCCCCTTCGCCAACGTCACGGATCTGGTCAGCCTCACGATGGCGCTGGACGCCATCGGTGCGCCCGCAATTCTCAAGACCCGGCGGTTCGGATATGACGGCAAGGGCCAGTCGCGCCTGACCGGGATGCAGGATGCGGAAAACGCCCTGGCCGACATGGCCGGAGCTCCGGCCATCCTGGAAGGTTTCGTTGATTTCAGCCACGAGGTCTCGGTCATCGCCGCGCGCGGGCTGACCGGCGAGATCGCCTGTTTCGATCCCGGAGAGAATGTTCACCGCGAAGGGATCCTGCGCACCACCACCGTGCCTGCCCGCCTGACGTCGGCGCAGCGCACGGATGCGATCCTGCTCGCCGCCACGATCCTCAACGCGCTGGATTACATCGGGGTTCTGGGGGTCGAGCTTTTCGTCACGCCGGGCGGCCTGATCGTGAACGAAATCGCGCCACGGGTGCACAATTCCGGCCATTGGACCCAGAACGGCTGCACCGTGGACCAGTTCGAACAGCACATCCGCGCCGTGGCGGGCTGGCCGCTGGGCGGCGGGCAGCGCCATGCGGACGTGGTGATGGAAAACCTGATCGGCGAGGACATGAACCGCGTGCCGGATCTCGCCCGCCAGCCCGACACGGCGCTGCATCTCTACGGCAAGGCAGAGGTGAAACCCGGCCGCAAGATGGGCCACGCCAACAGAATCGTGCGCAAAGGATGATACCGGCCCGCAGGGCGGATGCGCGCGGCGCCGAAGGCTCACCGAGCCTGAGAAGCTGCGCCCCCCTGGATCCGGTCCAGGAACCGGTCGGCGATGCCGCCGTTCATGTAGCTGATACGCCCCTGTCCCATGGTCGCCGCGACCCTGTGGGTTCCCTGTTCCAGAATGACGATATCGGCGCGCCGACCCGGCGCCAGCGATCCGCGATCGGTCAGGCCGAATACCTGCGCCGGCCCGCTCGAGACCAGCTGCCAGGCTCCGGCAAGATCACAAAGCCCGCTTCGGGACAGCATCAGCGCCGCTCGGCGCAGGGACGGATAGTGATAATCCGACGCCAGCGCGTCACACAGCCCCATCGCAATCAGGTCCAACGCGCTGGCATTGCCCTTGTGCGATCCGCCCCGCACCACGTTCGGCGCGCCGAGTATGATCGCGTCGCCGCCGGCCCGCGCGGCCTCTGCGGCTTCCGGGGTTTCCGGAAACTCGGCAATCGGCACCCCGAGCGCCCGCCACGCCGTCCGCTCCGCCGCCGTGCGATCGTCGTGGCTGCCCAGGCGGACACCCGCGGCGGCCAGCATCCGCGTCAGTTCCGCGAGCGCGCCGGGCACCTCGTCCCCCCGCCCATGCAGGTCAAGCATCATCTGGAAATGCCGGTCCGGGTTGCGCCCCGCCTTGAGCGCCTGTCCGGTCAGCCGCGGCGGCCGCTTGCCCGCCGCGAGCCTGTCATGCGGCAGGTGATCGTTGAAAACCAAATAGGGCACGGCCCAGGTCGCGATGCGGTCGGGCAGGTCCGCATAATCGTCCAGCATGTGGGTTTCGAACCGCAGTTGCGGGATCAGGTCCGTCACCACGTCGGATTGCACCTGCCGGATGGCATCGAAGACCCGTCCGGCGTAATCCGGGCTGCGCAACCCGCCTTCCCAACTGTAGAATTGCGCCAGAACCGCCGTGGTGATGCCATTGGCGGCCAGTTCCGCCTCGGCGGCGATCACGCCTTCGGTCATCTGCTTCATCGCCCCCCGGCGCGGCGCGAGATGGCGCTCGAACGCATCGCCGTGCAGGTCGACGAGACCGGGCAGGACCAGATATCCGCTCAGATCCACGCGCCGCCCGACCGTATCAGCCACGATCGCACCATCGGCCAGCGACAGCCGGCGCCGGGCGAACCCTTCCGGCAGCAGCACCTCGGCGCCGCACAGGTCCAGCGAAAGCCCCGTCATGGCGATCCCGGTTCACCGGCATCGGGGCCACAGTCCTGCGTCACGCAAAAGCTGTCGATGGTTCCGAACACCGCATCCATCCACGAGATTTCGGGATCGAAGCGGCCGTATTCGATGAAATGCAACACTTCGGCGATGACCCGCGGATTGTTCATCATGAACGTATGCGTCACCGGCAGTTCGATGTGATCGCTCATCCCTTCCACCATGGTCGAGCGGACCGACACCTTCCCGTCGTCCGGCCCGTCGATCAAGGATGAGAACAGCGGGTTCAGCGAATGGGTGCCGGCAATCACTCCCAGAGGAAAATCCACCGGCGGCAGCCTGCGTGTGATGCTTTCCGGCCCGGTGCCCAGTTGCATCCCCGCGGGACCGTTCAGCAGTCCGAACACTTCGAAATCGCCGATCTTGTCGACAAGTTCGCTGCCATGATTGGGCGGGCCAAGCATCACCACGCGCCCGAGGTTGTCGGGCTTCTGGCGCCAGAACCAGTAGCGGATCAGGATACCGCCCATCGAGTGGGCCACGAAATGCACCGTCTGATCGCCACAGTCGGCCAACGCTCGCGGCAAGGTCTGTTCCGCCAGGTCGGGGATCGGCAGGTCCGTCGATGGAAAGCCCGGACGCACCACGCGATACCCCCTTTTCAGCAACACCTGCTCCATGATCGCAAAGGATGTTTCCGTGCGCGCGAGCCCGTGCAGCAGCACGACACAGTCCGCCCGCGCGGCGGAAGCCCATTGCAGGCACAGAAAAAGGAAAGGGAACAGACGCATGGCCGCCGAATACGCCGTAATCGCATCAAGGGAAAGTCAATTGACGCCGGCCGTCCGCGCCGGGCGGCGCACGGCCAGCGCGATCCCGCCAAGCACCAGGACGGCGCCCAGGATCAGCCGGACACTGGCGTATTCGCCCAGCAGGATCACCCCGGCGGCCATTGCGATGACCGGAACCAGCAGTTGAACGATGGCCGCCATCGACGGGCTGAACCGCGGCACCACCGCATACCAGAGCGCATATCCCAGCCCGGAGGTTACGGCGCCGCTCAGCACCGCCAGCATGACGCCGTCTCCCGTGAGAACGGGCTCGGCGGGAAACACGGCATAGGCCAGCGCGACCAGCGGAACCGCGACGCAGAAATTCGCGGCGGTGCCGGCCAGTGCATCCGGTTCGGAGCGCCCCGCCAGGGTGTAATAGGCCCAGCCCGCGCCCGCCAGCACCATGCACAGGACCCCGACAGGGTCCACCCGCACCGCGCCGGCCGGCCACAACACCCAGGCAAGCCCGGCAAAGGCGATCCCCGCACCGAGGACCTGCCGTGCCGATGGCGGCGCTCCGCGCACCGCCGCAAGCCCGAAAATCGAAATCTGGACGACCCCGAACAGAACCAGCGCGCCGAGTCCCGCGTCCAGCGTCAGATAGGCGGCGGAAAACCCGACCATGTACGTGACCAGGGACACCGCCCCCTTCAGTCGCCCCGGCACCCGCAGCGGCAGGGTCTTTCGCCGCGCCAGGGTCAGCCCGGACAGCATCACCGCGCCCGACGCCACGCGCAGCATGGCGAAGCTCGCCGGGTCTATCGCGCTGCTGTCCACGGCCATCCGGTTGAGGATCGAATTGGCCGCAAAGGCGGTCATGGTCAGCAGAGTGAGAAAGATGAGGCGCATTCCGCCGGAATAGCGCCGATCGGCACGGTTGAACACATCGAAACCTTGCCGCCCGCCATGTTCGTCACGCCACCCGTTCCACCGTGGGCGAAGCCTTCGGTATCACAGATGAAAAAGGGCCGCCCGGAAGGCGGCCCCTGATCGTGTCTGGCGCTTGGCGGCGGACAGCCGGTTTCCCGGCGCCGCCGCATGGGCGTTTCCGGATCGGAAACGCGTGGCTTACATCATGCCGCCCATGCCGCCCATGCCGCCCATGTCGGGCATGCCGCCGCCGGCGTTTTCCTTCTGCGGCTTGTCGGCCACCATCGCTTCGGTGGTGATCAACAGACCCGCGATCGACGCGGCATCCTGCAGGGCGGTGCGCACGACCTTGGCCGGGTCGATCACGCCGAACTTGAACATGTCGCCATATTCTTCGGTCTGCGCGTTGAAGCCGTACTTGGGGTCATTGCTTTCGCGGATCTTGCCCGCGACCACGGAACCATCGACGCCTGCGTTCTCGGCGATCTGGCGCAGCGGCGATTCCAGCGCCTTGCGCACGATGGCGATGCCGATGTTCTGGTCGGCGTTTGCGCCGGTCAGGCCTTCGAGCTTCTTGCCCGCCTGGACCAGAGCCACGCCACCACCGACGACGATGCCTTCCTGCACGGCCGCACGTGTCGCGTTCAGGGCGTCATCGACGCGGTCCTTGCGCTCTTTCACTTCGACTTCGGTCATGCCGCCGACGCGGATGACGGCCACACCGCCCGCCAGCTTGGCAACACGTTCCTGCAGCTTTTCGCGGTCGTAGTCAGAGGTCGTTTCCTCGATCTGGGTGCGGATCTGGCTGACGCGCGCTTCGATCTCGGCCTTTTCACCGTGGCCGTCCACAACCGTGGTTTCGTCCTTGGTGATCTGGACCTTCTTGGCACCGCCAAGCATGTCGATGGTCACGTTCTCCAGCTTCATGCCGAGATCTTCGCTGATCACCTGACCGCCGGTCAGAATGGCGAGATCCTGCAGCATCGCCTTGCGGCGATCGCCGAAGCCGGGCGCCTTGACGGCCGCGATCTTCAGACCGCCGCGCAGCTTGTTGACCACGAGGGTCGCCAGTGCTTCGCCTTCGACATCTTCCGCGATGATCAGCAGCGGCTTTTGCGACTGGATCACCGATTCCAGCAGCGGAACCATCGGCTGCAGGCTGGACAGTTTCTTTTCGTGCAGCAGGATCACGCAGTCTTCGAGTTCCGCGGTCATCTTGTCTGCGTTGGTGACGAAATAGGGGCTGAGGTAGCCGCGGTCGAACTGCATGCCTTCGACGACATCGGTCTCGGTTTCCAGACCCTTGTTCTCTTCGACGGTGATGACGCCTTCGTTGCCGACCTTCTGCATCGCGTCCGCGATCTGCTGGCCGATCTCGGTTTCGCCGTTGGCCGAAATGGTGCCGACCTGCGCGACTTCGGCGCTGTCGCTCACGTCACGGGCAGCGGCCTTGATTTCCGCTACGACCTTGGCAGTGGCCAGGTCGATGCCGCGCTTCAGGTCCATCGGGTTCATGCCCGCGGCGACCGACTTCAGACCTTCGCGCACGATGGCCTGGGCCAGAACGGTCGCGGTGGTGGTGCCGTCGCCGGCTTCGTCATTGGTGCGGCTGGCGACTTCTTTCACCATCTGCGCGCCCATGTTCTCGAACTTGTCTTCCAGTTCGATTTCCTTGGCAACCGACACACCGTCCTTGGTGATGCGCGGTGCGCCGAAGGATTTGTCGATCACGACGTTGCGGCCCTTGGGGCCGAGAGTGACTTTCACCGCGTCGGCCAGGATGTTCACACCCCTGAGCATACGGTTGCGGGCATCTGTATCGAATTTGACGTCCTTAGCAGCCATGTTGTTTTCTCCTTGAGAGGTTTGGTTCGATGTCAGCGTTCAACGGGAACAAAGCAGCCGGGCGGCTTACTCGATGATCCCCATGATGTCGCTTTCCTTCATCATCAGAAGTTCTTCGCCGGCGACATGAACTTCGGTGCCCGACCACTTGCCGAACAGGATCTTGTCGCCTTCCTTGACGTCCATCGCGATCCGGTCGCCATCGTCGTCCCGTGCGCCGGCACCGACTGCGACCACGACGCCTTCGGCGGGCTTTTCTTTCGCGCTGTCAGGAATGATCAATCCGCCAGCGGTTTTTTCTTCGCTCTCCGTGCGGCGCACCAGCACCCGGTCATGAAGCGGTTTCAATGCCATCTTTGTAGCTCCTTAACGCTCAAAGTTTGTAATTCCGGCCCGCACTCCCTCTGGCGGGCCGTTGGCACTCACCCGAGACGAGTGCCAACGGCGCATAGCTAGGGATGCACGATCACCCTGTCAACAGCCGTCGCGACAAAAAAACGCCCGGCCGAAGCCGGGCGCTAACTTAATTTAAATTGGGCGCGTCGGCAGCGATTAAGCCAACGTGAAATACCCGTAAAAACGACCCCTCAATCAGACAGTCAGGTCTCGTCGCACAGTGTCACCAAATGGTGGGCGGGTCCGGAGACGAGAGAACGGCACAAGCAGGAAATCATCGGCCTCCCCCTAATTCAATCCGCCGTTGTTCTTCGTTGTTCTCTCCTTTGAGCCGCCCAGCCAACAACCGTTACCGAAACCAACCGCGAGGTCTTCACGGGATCATCTTTAAAACGAAACACACGCGTCCCCGTCACTCGTTCGACGCGCATCCTTCCACACTCGTCACCCTGTTCATCGCACCCACCTTTGCAAACAAAGGCAATCACTACCTGCCAATCTAAATAAGCGGAAATCCGCGCTTTCTAAACGATTTTCTTCAAATCTCCGCCGAATCCACGTCGTTTGCCACCCTGCGTTTGGCGGGCATTGGCAGGTTCCCGCCTAGGTTGCGACTCTGCGACAATATGCGCCCATCCTTTGGGCGCCAGGCGAATCAGAAGGCGGTTTTCGGTTCAATCCTGCCCGGAATCCCAGCTATGGGCCCAGTGCTTCAGGGCCTCTGCACCGCCTTCGGTCAGCGCATAGACGCCCGTCCGCACCCGCGCGAACCAGCCATAGTGATTGTCGCGCATGATCCGCGTGGCCGTCGGAACCCGGACCTCCCGCGCCACGACCGCCCCGCGACAGGCGCCGTTTTCCGCCAGATGCGCGGCGCAGCGCAACGCGTCCTGACGGTATCCCGTCACCAGCCCGTGACGGGTCGCGCCCCCGGCGTTGGGATCGCCCTGCAATCGGTCAAAGGCGCGCAAAAGTCGCGCGGCCTTCTTCCTGGACTTTCGCGGCGCATAGGGGCCGGGATCGCACTGAACCTCGGCATACCCGTCGCGCCGCACGGTGATCAGCCCCAGGCCAAGACGCCGGCAAAGGGCGAGGTTGTCGCGAAGCGCCCGCCGTGCCGTCTTGCCCGCCGGTTTCGGAACCGCGACATAGACGCAATCGGTCAGCGTCAATCGCGCCACCGCCTGATGGAACAAGCCAAGCGAGAATCGCAGCTTGAGCTCGACGATCACCAGAGGTTCGTCACCGCGGCGGGCAACGACATCCGCGGCGCCCACTTCGCCTTTCACGGCATAGCCCTGACGCTCCAGCAGCATCTTCACCGGCGGATACAGGTCCTGTTCAAGGTTCCACACCGTCTCAGGGGACATAGCCGAACGCCTCGAAATCGCCGCGGTAGCGCTCCGCCAGCCTGTCCTTTTGCGACGCGGTCAGCGCAATCTTCCGATTGCCGCCGGATCGGTTCCTGTGGGGCAGAGACCGGCGTTCACCGAAAATCCGTTCGAAGATCGGCGCGATATCCTCAGCGAGCGTTTCGAACCGAAGAACATGATCCACGAGGCAACTGCCGTCCCGATCCGTCAGAAAACGGAACTGGGGAACGCGATGCCGGGCCAGGTCGGAGTAGTCGCCCGGCTCTTCCCGCGCCAGGAACGTCTCCAGTTCCAGGGTCAGCCCACGCCGTGCCTGCGCCGCGGCGCGATACCGGTATTCCGACAGGATACGGTCGAACGGATGCCGCACCACGGCGAATTTCAGATAGCGGTCGAACGCACGGCGATCGATATGCCCCCGCGCGACGTATTCCCCGGCAAAGAGATGCGCCAATTTCTCGGGTCCACGCGCCGGATCGTCGTTGTGCCGCAAGAGCAGAGCGGCGCGGTCGTTCCAACCCAGCCCGAGATCGTCCAGAAACACCGCCTCGATGCTTTGCCCGCCGGTTTTCGGGACATGCACGAAAATCGTTTCGCGGGAATGGGAGATCATGGACAAGCCGGCCTGCATTTCATCTGGGTGTCCCTGTTTCGCCCTTTGCCGGTTTGAAAGTCAACGTGGCCGCCGCCTCCCCGCCCTGACCAAGGGTCGCAGCCCTCGCAACAGCGGGTGACAAGGCGCGGCGCCGTTCCTATAAGGCGCGCAATTCATACCCTGAACAGGACCCCCATCATGACCATCCAGGTTTTTGGCCACAAATCCCCCGACACCGATTCCACCGGCTCGCCCATCATCTGGGCGTGGTATCTGAACGAGGTGTTGGGCACCCCCGCCGAAGCCAAGCTGCTGGGCGAACCCAACACCGAAGCTGCTTTCATGCTGAAGCGCTGGGACCTGCCCAAGCCCGCGATCATAAGCGATGTCGCGGACGATGCCCCGGTGGTGATCGTGGACACCAACAACCCCGCCGAACTGCCCGCCAATATCAACGGCGCGGATATCCAGGCGATCATCGACCACCACAAGCTGGTGGGCGGGCTGGAAACCAAAGGGCCCATCGACATCACCGTCCGTCCCGTCGCCTGCACCGCGACGATCATGCACGACCTGATCGGCGGCGACATGGCAAAGATGCCCGACGCCGTGAAATGCGCGATGCTGACCTGCATCCTGTCGGACACGCTGGAATTCCGCAGCCCGACCACCACGCCGCATGACAAGGCCGTGGCCGAGAAACTGGCCGGCGAACTGGGCATTTCGATTCCCGACTACGCCGCCGAGATGTTCGCCGCGAAATCCGATGTGTCCTCGTTCAGCGACGCCGAGCTGTTGCGGATGGACAGCAAGGAATACGAAGTCGCCGGCACCAAGTTCCGCGTGTCGGTGCTCGAAACCACCTCGCCCGCGACCGTGCTGGACCGCAAGGCCAGCCTGATCGAATCGATGAAGACCGTCGCCGGCGAGGACGGTGTCGACCAGGTGCTGCTCTTCGTCGTCGATATCCTGAACGAGGAAAGCACCCTGCTGGTGCCCAACGACCTGGTCAGGACCGTCGCCGCCAAGAGCTTTGACGCGCGCGCCGAAGGCGATTCCGTCGTGCTCCCCGGTGTCGTCAGCCGCAAGAAACAGATCATCCCGAATCTGAAACTCTGATAGCAAAACCCCTTCCGGGAATCGCGGGGCGCCCAAGGGCGCCCTTTTTCTTGCCGCGCGAGCGGGTCTGAAACGGCTTGACGACAAGGGGCCGGGACCTGTCAAATCGAACCCGGTCCGATACCCGGACGGAACAGACGGACCCGCAGATCGCCGCACCAGGCCGGAAGGAAAGACAGGATGCACATCGAACCCGGAACCGTCCACGGAGCGAAGATGGCGCTCGCCGTCGCCACCGCCACCGGCGCCGCCGGGGTGACGGTCAGGCTGATCGCCGCCGAACTGCGGACGCGGCACGTGCAGTCCCTCGCCGCGCGCAGTCTTGTTGCGATGCTCGTCTGCCTGATGTTTTTCGAAGTCTTTCCGCATGTCGCCGTCGGCCTGTCCGAAGTCCATTTCATCCTCGGGACATCCCTGCTGCTGATCCTCGGCGTCGTGCCGGCCGCAGTCGGACTCGCGGGCGCGCTCGGCCTGCAGGGTCTGTTTTTCGCCCCCCCGGACCTGCCGAAGTATGCGGTCAATGTCACGACGCTCCTGCTGCCGCTGTTCACCATCCGCTGGCTGGCCCGGAAATGGCTGCGCGGCACGGGCCTTGTCGAGGAACGGCTATTCGCCCCCGCCTGATCGCTCACACCCACAACACCCACGGACCGACGAACCGAATTCAGGAGCCGACACATGCTGCCCACGACCATGAAAACCATCGAGATGCGCGAACCCGGCGACCCGGACGTGCTCGGGATCGGGCATCGCGACCTGCCGGGCCTGCGCGACACCGAAATCCTGATCCGCGTGACCGCCGCAGGCGTCAACGGGCCGGACATGGTGCAGCGGCGCGGGCACTACCCGCCGCCCAAGGGCGCGTCCGACCTGCTCGGGCTCGAAGTCTCGGGCGAAATTGCCGCCATCGGCAAGGACGTGACCGGGTGGAATGTCGGCGATGTGCTTTGCGCCCTGACCAACGGTGGCGGATATGCCGAATATGTCGCGGTCAAAGCCGGCCATTGCCTACCGGTCCCGGACGGCGTGTCCCAGATCGACGCAGCGGGGCTGTGCGAAACCTTTTTCACCGTCTGGAGCAACCTGTTCTTCGGCCTGCCTGCGCAGGACGGCGGGCTGTTGCTGGTGCACGGCGGGGCCGGAGGCATCGGTTCGACCGCGATCCAGCTGGGCAAGGCCATGGGGATGCGCGTGTTCACCACCTGCGCCAGCGGCGAGGATTGCGCCTATGCGCAATCGCTGGGCGCGGACCGGGCGATCAACTTCAAGGAAGAGGATTTCGTCGACGTGGTGCGCGATGCGGGTGGGGCGAACCTCATTCTCGACATCATCGGCGGCGATTACGTGGCGCGCAACGTCAAGGCCGCCAGCCCGGACGCCCGCATCGTCCAACTGGCGTTCAATGCGGGATCCAAAGTCGAAATCAACCTGATGCCGATCATGCTGAAACGGCTGGTCTATACTGGCTCGACCCTGCGGTCGCGCCCGGAAAGCTTCAAGAGCGCCGTCGCCGCGGACCTGCGCAAGACGGTCTGGCCGCTGTTCGTCAAAGGGGCGCTGACAGCGCAGACCTACAAGGTCTTCCCCTTCGATCAGGCGGCGGAGGCCCATTGGATGATGGAACG
The DNA here is from genome assembly GCF_030164465.1 of Sedimentitalea xiamensis. Classification (GTDB taxonomy): domain Bacteria; phylum Pseudomonadota; class Alphaproteobacteria; order Rhodobacterales; family Rhodobacteraceae; genus Sedimentitalea; species Sedimentitalea xiamensis. Next base: position 6,318 of record NZ_JASNJE010000008.1, on the reverse strand, counting down.
GGCCGGACACCGCGGCAAGATCCTGCTTAGTCCCGAACCCCAGGGCGTGACTGTCGCCGACCGGTGAAATCGCGGCGAAGGGATCCCCCCATCACGGTCGCATGAGAAGCCCGGAAGGCCCCATGCTTTCCGGGCTTTGACGCGGCGGCCATCCGTTTGGTCCGGGTTGCACCCATCGCAGCCGGAATGTCCGCGATCGGAAACCGTTTCGACGCTGGCGCGGCGGCTCAGTCGCCGCCCCATTGCCCGACGGTAAACTTGCGCTCCGTATCGGCATCGACGGGCTCCGCCGCCGCGGGATCATGGGAAACCTTTGTCTTCCCGCCGGCGCGGTCCGCCAGACGCTGACAGATTTCCCCCAGCGACAGGCTGGCGAGGAACCCGTCGCTTTCAAAAACGCACTGTCCGTCCCGCGTTTGGGCCTGCACCTGAAGCGTCGACTGGTCCGCAAAGGTCACATGGCCCACCTTGGTCAGGCAATCTTCGAGAATGTCGCCTCCGGGCGGATCGCCCGGCAGCAGCACCTCTTCGGGGTTCGTGGCGTCGATGTTGATATTGCGATACCGGTCGATGCTGCGCAGGCAACCCGGATCCAGAATCGTCAGGCTGTTGTTCCAGCCAAAGGCCGCCGTGCGCGGCCGTTCCCCCATCGGCACGGAATTGTCGAGGAATTCGAAGTGAATCTTCTGATTGGTCTTGCGCACCCAGTTGAAGAACAGCTGCGGCATCCCGATGTTGGCTTCGATGTTGAAATGCAGCATGTCGTCCAGCGCCTTGTAGCGCCCGGTTTTCAGGCCACGCTGCCAGGCCCGCTCCACCGTGTCCTGCGGCGGCGTGATCATGAAGAACAGGTAGACGGTGTCGGCGAACCGGCTCAGCAGGGTGCCGCCGGGCTTCTGGAACGGCGCCGGCATGAAGCTGTCGAACCGGAACCGGTCCACCAGCACATGCGGCATTTCCGACCTTTCGGCTTTCTGTTCCATGTAGAGGTCGATCTTCTTGTCGAGAATTTCCAGTTCCTGCCCGGTCAGCGAGGCCGCGTAGATGGCGTTCTTGCCGAGACTGTCGTAATCCAGAAGGAACTTGCGGCAGTAGTCCGGGCTGACCTTTGCGAAATCTTCCCATGGCACGCCCAGCTTGACGGCCAGTTCGCGTTGGAGCGGGCGCAGGGTACTCTTGCCGGCCCCCGGACCGCCCTTGACGCTCATGAACAGGGGCGCGGACTGGAACGGCAGGATGCGATAGCCTTCGCGAGTCGCGGCATCGCGGATCATCGGCTGGATCATCTGTCCGATCCGCAGGCTGCCATACCCGTTGGCGACCCAGTTGGTCGCCCACCGCACCACCAGATCCTTGTCGCCCACCAGCCGCCCGCGCTGCCCGACGATGCCGCCGACGATTGCCAGCAGCCCCCGCAGGCAAGCGATTTCGAACTTGTCGCCCCCGGCATCCACCTCGGCCTGCCACTGAAGCAGGGCCAGCACCTCGGCGGATTCGCTTTCGGCTGGCTTGGGTTTGCTGCCGGTCAGCCGGGCGATCAGACCGGCAGGCTGATCCGCCGCGGGGTCCTTGCGGGCATAGACATCCTGATCCAGCCGCGCCGCCAGACGGTCGCCGATCCGGTTGCGCAGCTTGTCGAATTCCCGCTCCAGCAGGGGCATCTGGGGCCGGATGTACCCGTCCAGGATCGTCGCCGCCATACTGCGCAGATGCGCACCGAGTTCCGGGTATTCCGGACCGTCCGGCACGTTGATATCCGCCATCAGCCGGACCAGAAGCTCGTGCGTGACCAGGCGGGACGCGGTAAAGGCGTTCATTTCTGCTGGCTTGCGTCCGCAGAACTCCGCCGCTTCCTTGGCTTCAGCGTAGGATACAAGCGAATTCTCCGGCCGGAACAGCGTTACACCCGGAAGCAAATCTGCCGGGATCTGCGATGTCAGGCCCGGATTCCAGGCGTGAAAGTCTCCTGACGTGTCAGACATGGCGCTTCCTTTGCATTTACCTTGCGTCAGCTTGCCTCATATTCCGGCCGCGCGAAAGACCGGGGCGCGGCCCCGGTCCTGTCAGCCGCCATTCGCCGTGGCTCAGGCCGCATTCTCTCTCGATCCCCGCATCCGCGTGACCACGGCCTTGATCACCGGCAGCAGGATCAGGATGATCGCGATCACGGTGATCGGTCCGGCGATCGGACGGGTCAGGAAGATCGAGGCGTCGCCGGACGACAGCAGCAGGGACTGGCGCAGGGTCGGCTCCGCGATCGGGCCGAGCACGATGGCCAGCACCGCGGGGGCCAGCGGATAGTCCAGTTTGCGCAGGAAGAACGCGCCGAACCCGAAGACCAGCATCAGCCAGACGTCATGCATGTCCTGCGTCGCCGCATAGCCGCCCACCACCGACAGAACGAAGATCAGCGGCGCCAGAACGGTGAACGGCATCCGCAGCATCCAGATGAACAGCGGAATGAAGGCGAGGTTCACCAGCAGGGCGAAGACGTTGGAGATATAGAACGATCCGATCAGCCCCCAGACGAAATCCGGCTGTTCGGTGAACAGGCGCGGACCCGGTGTCAGGCCCCAGATCACCATGCCCCCCAGCAGGATCGCCGTGGTCGGCGACCCCGGAATGCCGAGGGTCAGCATTGGCAGCATCGACCCCGTGGAGGCGGAGTTGTTCGCGGCCTCGGGTGCGGCGACGCCGCCGGGATGCCCCTTGCCGAATTCCTTCGGGTTCTTGGCGACCAGCTTGGCCACCCCGTAGGACATGAGCGAACCGGGAGTCGCGCCGGCGGCGGGCAAGATGCCGACGAAGAAGCCAAGGAACGAACCGATCATCGTGCCCTTCCAGCCCCGCCGCATGCCCTCCTTGGAATCCCGCACGATGCCCTTGAGGCTCATCTTGGCCTCTGTGGTCGTGATCTCGCCCCGCGTGTTCTCGATGGTCCAGATCATCTCGCCGATGCCATAAACGCCGATCGCCAGAACCAGAAAGTTGATGCCATGCAGGAACCCGTTGATATCGAAGAGAATCAATCGCGGCGCTCCTGAAATCTCGTCAAAACCGACGGCCGCGAAAACCAGGCCGAGACAGATCGAAAAGATCGTCTTTGGAATATCGTCCCCGCCAAGGCCGACGAAAGTGGCGAAAGCCAGCAACATCAGCGCAAAGATCTCGGGCGGTCCGAAAATCAGCGCCACCGTGGCCAGCAGCGGTGCGAAGACCGTGAACAGGACGTTCGAGATCGTGCCGCCGATGAATGACGCCAGCGCCGCAGTCACCAGCGCAAGGCTTGCCCGGCCGCTCAGCGCCAGGGGCCGCCCGTCGAAGGTTGTCGCCACCGCCGTGGAGGCGCCCGGAATGCCCAGCGTGATCGAACTGATCGCGCCGCCATACATCGCCCCATAGTAGATCGCCGCCAGAAAGATGATCGCGGAGTTCGGCGGCACGAGGAAAGTGATCGGCAACAGGATCGCGACCCCGTTCACCGACCCGAGCCCCGGCATCGCCCCAATGAACAGCCCCAGCGTCACACCGATCAGGATCAGCATCACGTTGATCGGCATGAGCGAGACCATCACCCCATCCGACAGAAGACCCAAGATTTCCATGCAAAGCCCCTTCCCGATTCACACGCGCGACAGGCGGCGGATCAGTAGATGATTGAGTAGAGAAAGTTGTAGAACGGCTCGGTGAAGCCCAGGCCCTTGGGCATGGTGATGCGCATCAGCCCTTCGAAGAAGAAGAAGAACGTTGTCGGTATCGCCAGCGACAGGATCAGCGTCAGGTTCCAGCTGTGCCGTCCGAGAAAGCGCAGATAGTAGAACAGGAACACCGCCATCGCGCCGTACATCGAGATGATGTTGACCAGGCCGATAAAGGCGATCAGCCCACCGCCGACCAGCACCAGGGTGCGCTTGCCGTAGCCGTCCAGCAGCACGTCATCGGATTGCGACGGCGGCGAGGTTCGCCGCCACCAGTTGAAGGCGATGAATCCGGTACAGATCAGCATGATCCCCGCCAGCCAGAAGGGCCACGCCCCGCCGCCCGGTCCTTCGCCCCGGATGTATCCGACATTCAGTTCGGTACTTTTCCACATCAAGTATATGGACAGGAGGGCCAGAATGCCCGCCGTCAGTATTTCTGCAAGGCGCATCCGGCCCTCCCCTCAGTACCTGTTTATCCGAAGTCGACCGGGCCTATTCGCCCATCGCCGCCAGCAGTTCCTTGTGGCGGTCGACCTGTGTCTGCCAGTAGGCTTTCTGCTCGTCCGGGCTCAGCCACAGCGGGGACAGGCTTTCCGAGGCCATATAGTCCTGCCATTCCTGGCTCTCGTAGATCGTCTTGAACAGATCCTGATAGTAGGCCGCCGCCTCTTCGGACTGCCCCGGCGCTCCGACAACCGCGCGCTGGTTGTAGTAGCTGAAGTCATGCCCCTTTTCCTTGAGCGTCGGAACGTCCGGGAAGGCCGGCATCCGTTCGTCCGAGAAGGACAGCAGCGGAACGACGTCGCCCGCGGCATAGAAGCCCTTGGTTTCCGCCGGGTTGTTCACCGTCGCCATGATCTGCTTGCCCGCGAGATCCTTGGCCACGGCACCGCCGCCCTTGTAGGGGATGTACTTGATGTCGAGATCGAACGCCTGCTCGAGATAGGTGATGACAAGGCTGTCTTCCTGGCCCTTGCCGGTGCCGCCCATGACGTAGTCGCCTTTCTTCACCTCTTCGAGCCACTGCTCGAAAGTGGTGATGCCGCTGTCCTTGTGGACCCAGAGCACGAAGGGATCGACGCCCATCATCGCGACCGGGGTAAAGGTCTGCACGTCGATGCCCAGGTTTTCCTGGCGCAGCGGCGTGGTGAAGAAGGAATTCAGCGTCACCAGGATCGTGTGATCCGGGTCGCCGGCGCCGTTCAGGGCGATCAGCGCCTCGGCGCCCGATCCGCCGCCCTTGTTGTTGGGCACCAGCGGACGGTTGGTGAGGTCCTTCTTTTCCGCGACCGACTGGATGAAGCGGGCGATCTGGTCGGCGCCGCCGCCGGCACCCGCCATGATCACAAAGTCGACCGGCTTCGTCGGTTCCCACGCGGCCGCCGGGCCCGCGATCAATCCGGCAAGCGCGGTCGCCCCTGCCAGCTTGACAAACATACGTTTCGTAATGGTCATGGTATCCTCCCTGGATATCTCACAATTGACGCGAAAGTGTCGCGACGCACTGTTCACCGTTGGTCCGGCGACTCGTAATTAATGTCTTCAGTCCCCATCGTTCGTCCAACATTTTGTCTAATGCACCAGAATGACCGGCATTTTGGCGCGATCGACGATATGCTGGGTGTTCCCTCCGAAAATGGTTTCCTTCTCGTGGCTGTCGCCATAGGCACCCATGATCAGCATGTCGGCTCCAACCTCGCGGCTGGCGTCCAGCAGGATCTTGCCGACGTTCTTGCCCGCGGCATCGAAGCGGTGGATGGCGGATGCGATGTCATGGGCGTGCAGGTAGGCCCGCAAGTCCTCCGCCGTCGCCGACACCGGCTCGCCGCCCGAAGACAGGATCGTGACCGAATCCGCGGTGCGCAGGATCGGCAGCGTCATCGTCACCGCCTTGGACGACTCGAGCGATCCGTTCCAGGCCAGGGTGACATGGCGTCCGATGTTCGCCGGCGGGTCCACGTCATTGGGCACCATGAGAACCGGCCGCCCGGTGCGGAACAGCGCCGCCTTCAGCGAATTGGCGCCGAGATTGCGGTCGACATCCGGTTGCGGAACAGCGATCAGGTCCGCCAGCCGCCCGTGGCGCCTGATGACATCGACCATCTTGCCGGCCTCTTCGACCCAGGAGGCTGTCGCGGTGTCGCCACCGTTCGGGCCGTCGGTCAGGGTCAGGCCGAACCTGACCGCCAGCGCCTTCAGTTCCTCCCTGAGGCTTTCCTCCTCGACATTGGCAAGTTCCTCGGCCTGCCGGATCATCTGCTTCCTGAACATCGCCGGAATCGGCACGCCGAAGGGCAGCATGTCCTCGGGCCGCGCGCGGCAATGCGCGATCTCCAGGTGGCTCTTGTTTCTGTGGGCGAGCGCCGCGGCATGGGCGATGACATTGTCGCCCTTCCCGTCGCCGCGCACCGGAACCAGAATTTTTCGGATCATTGGTCCATTCCTTAAAACAACCCTTCGATCTGCCCTTGGTCGTTGAGCCTGATGGATTCGGATGAGGGGACGCGGGGGAGGCCGGGCATGGTCATGATCTCGCCGCAGATGACGACGATGAAGCCGGCGCCGGCGGAGAGGCGGACTTCGCGGACCGGCACGGAGTGGCCGGTGGGCGCGCCGC
>NZ_JASNJE010000089.1 GCF_030164465.1 Sedimentitalea xiamensis | reverse complement strand
CGCCTCAAAACTCGACGACGGCGCGGATGGATTTGCCTTCGTGCATGAGGTCGAAGCCCTTGTTGATGTCCTCGAGCGCCATGGTGTGGGTGATCATCGGGTCGATCTCGATCTTGCCGTCCATGTACCAGTCGACGATCTTCGGCACATCCGTCCGGCCGCGCGCGCCGCCGAACGCGGTGCCGCGCCAGGAGCGGCCGGTGACCAGCTGGAACGGCCGGGTCGAGATCTCGGCCCCCGCCGGCGCGACGCCGATGATGATGCTCTCGCCCCAGCCCTTGTGCGCCGACTCGAGCGCGGTGCGCATCACGCCGACATTGCCGGTGGCGTCAAACGTGTAATCGGCGCCGCCCCGGGTCAGTTCGACCAGATGCGCCACCAGGTCGCCCGACACCTGCGAGGGGTTGACGAAATCGGTCATGCCGAAGCGCGTCGCCATCTCGACCTTGCCGGGGTTGAGATCGACGCCGACGATCTGGTCGGCCCCCGCGAGCCGCAGCCCCTGGATCACGTTCAGCCCGATGCCGCCCAGCCCGAAGACGATGGCGCGCGACCCGATTTCCACCTTGGCGGTGTTGATCACCGCCCCGATGCCGGTGGTGACGCCGCAGCCGATGTAGCAGATCTTGTCAAACGGCGCGTCCTTCCGGACCTTGGCCAGCGCGATTTCCGGCAGAACCGTGTGGTTGGCGAAGGTCGAGCAGCCCATGTAATGCAGGATCGGGGTGCCGTCGAGCATCGAGAACCGGCTGCTGCCGTCGGGCATCAGCCCCTGGCCCTGGGTCGCCCGGATCGACTGGCAGAGGTTCGTCTTGGGGTTGAGGCAGTATTCGCATTCCCGGCATTCGGGCGTGTAGAGCGGGATCACGTGGTCGCCGGGCGCGACCGAGGTGACGCCGGCGCCGACCTCGAGCACCACGCCGGCGCCCTCGTGCCCCAGGATCGCCGGGAACAGCCCCTCCGGATCGGCGCCCGAACGGGTGAATTCGTCGGTGTGACACAGGCCCGTCGCCTTGATTTCAACCAGTACCTCGCCCGCCCGCGGACCCTCGAGGTTCACATCCATGATCTCCAGAGGCTTCCCCGCCTCCATCGCAACCGCGGCGCGTGTGCGCATGG
>NZ_JASNJE010000088.1 GCF_030164465.1 Sedimentitalea xiamensis | reverse complement strand
GGAAAGTCTGAAAAACCTCGCTCTCTGAGCGGGTTGAGGTAGACTGGGCATGATCAGCAAGGACACTCCCGATGCCCAAGCAGCCCGCCTTTCCCGGCCTCCGCCATGCGATGAAGAAGAAACAGACGCGGCGGGAGAAATTCCTGGCCGAAATGGAGGCGGTGGTCCCATGGATACGTCTGCTGTCGCTGATCGAACCGCATTATCCGAAGGCGGGGCCGAAGGGTGGGCGACCGCCGATGGCGCTGGAGACGATGCTGCGCATCTACTTCCTCCAGAACTGGTATGCGCTCAGCGACCCGATGGCCGAGGAAATGCTCTACGACAGCGACGCGATGCGCCGGTTCGCCGGGGTCGAACTGGGCGATGACCGCATCCCCGATGAGACGACCATCCTCAATTTCCGCCACCTGCTGGAGAAGCGCCAACTGACCGAGACGCTGTTCGCCGAGGTGAACCGCAACCTTGCCGATCAGGGGATCACTCTGCGCTCGGGGACACTGGTGGATGCGACGATCATTGACGCGCCATCCTCGACCAAGAACGAGGCCAAGGCGCGTGACCCCGAGATGTCGTCGACGAAGAAGGGCAACGACTGGTATTTCGGCATGAAGGCGCATGTCGGCGTGGATGCCGAAAGCGGCATCGTGCACAGCCTCGACACCACGACCGCGAAGGTCCATGACAGTCAGGTCTGGGACGACCTCCTGCATGGCGAGGAGACATCGGTCTGGGCCGACAAGGGCTATGTCAGCGCCGCGCGGGAGGCCGCGTTCTCCGGCCCCGGCAAGTTCTGGGGCGTGATGCGCAAGGCGCCCAAAGGCGGCGCGCTGCACCCCATCGACGAGGATATCAACCGGATCATCGCCATGGTGCGGGCGCGAGTCGAACATCCCTTCCGGGTGATCAAGCGCCAGTTCGGGTATCTGAAGACCCGCTACCGTGGTCTGGCGAAGAACCGGGCCCAACTGTTCACGCTGTTCGCCCTCGGCAACCTGTTCCTCCTCCGACGGAGGCTGCTGGCATGAGGCGGAGTCTGCCTTCAGACGCCCATCTCGGCCATTCGGGCCGACAGATACGCCGAAATCGCCTGCGTCAACAGCTGAGGTGCCCCCGCAGGTCCGCCCCGGCACAGAAATCGGCGAAGCCGAAGCGGTAGTTCAGACGATCCT
>NZ_JASNJE010000087.1 GCF_030164465.1 Sedimentitalea xiamensis | reverse complement strand
GAAGCGTTGGCACAGGGCCTCGACCTCGGCCTTGACCTTGGCCTCGACTGCGCCGTTGCCGTCCTCGCCGTTCGCGGCCAGCCCGTCCACCACCTCGATGATCCAGTCGGCGATCTGGCGGAATTCGGCGGTTCCGAAGCCGCGGGTGGTGCCGGCGGGCGAGCCCAGGCGGATGCCGCTGGTCACGGTCGGTTTCTCCGGGTCAAACGGCACCCCGTTCTTGTTGCAGGTGATATGCGCGCGCCCCAGCGCCTGTTCGGTGGCGTTGCCCTTCACCCCCTTGGGGCGCAGGTCGACCAGCACCACATGGGTGTCCGTGCCATGGGTCACGGTGTCCAGACCGCCCTTGATCAGCTGGTCGCTCAACGCCTGGGCGTTTGCGATAACCTGTTGGATATACGCCTTGAATTCCGGCCGCAGCGCCTCTCCGAAGGCCACCGCCTTGGCCGCGATCACATGCATCAGCGGGCCGCCCTGGATGCCCGGGAAGATCGCCGAATTCACTTTCTTGGCGATATCTTCATCATTGGTGAGAATCATGCCGCCACGGGGGCCGCGCAGCGTCTTGTGCGTGGTCGTCGTGGCCACATGCGCGTGCGGGAAGGGGCTCGGGTGTTCGCCCGCCGCCACGAGGCCCGCGAAATGCGCCATATCCACAAGGAGATACGCCCCGACCATATCCGCAATCGCCCGCATCCGGGCAAAATCGATCCGCCGCGGGATGGCAGAGCCGCCGGCGATGATCAGCTTCGGCCGGTGTTCGGCGGCGAGCGCCTCGACCTGGTCGTAATCCAGCAGGTTGTCCTGCCGGCGCACGCCGTATTGCACGGCCTTGAACCACTTGCCCGACTGGTTCGGCGCAGCACCGTGGGTCAGGTGGCCGCCGGCGTCCAGCGACATGCCCAGGATCGTGTCGCCCGGCTTCAGCAGCGCCTGGAACACGCCCTGGTTGGCCTGGCTGCCGGAATGCGGCTGCACATTGGCGAAACCGCAGCCAAAGAGCTTGCAGGCGCGGTCGATGGCGAGGTTCTCGGCGATGTCGACATACTGGCAGCCGCCGTAATAGCGCCGTCCGGGATAGCCCTCGGCATACTTGTTGGTCATCACCGAGCCCTGCGCCGCCATCACCGCCGCCGAGACGATGTTCTCGGACGCGATCAGCTCGATCTCGTC
>NZ_JASNJE010000086.1 GCF_030164465.1 Sedimentitalea xiamensis | reverse complement strand
ACGCTATTCGGCGGAGTTCAAGGCCAAGGTTGCGCTTGAAGCCATCCGTGAAGAGCTGACGACGGCCGAGCTGGCCAAGAAGTACGGCGTCCATCCGACAATGATCAGCGGCTGGAAGAGAACGGTGATCGAGAACATGGCATCGGCGTTTGGCGGTGGCGCATCGGCCGAGCCGGCGATTTCCGAGAAGGATGTCGAGAAGCTGCACGCCAAGATCGGTCAACTGGTCGTGGAACGCGATTTTTTGTCGGAAGCCTCCAGTCTCATCCTCGGCACTGGAGGCAGAAAGCGGTGAAGCAGGCCCATCCCGATCTCAGTGTCCGTCGCCAGTGCAGCCTGTTGTCGCTGGCACGCTCCAGCCTCTACTATCACCCGCGCGGGGAGAGCGCCGAGAACCTGGCGTTCATGGAAATCATCGACAAGCAGTTCCTGGAAACGGTCGCCGAGTTGCGCCATCGGTTCGAGCAACGATGGCGACGGTACGGCTCGCGGCAAATGGCCCGCCACATGCAGCGAGAGGGGCATAGATGCGGGCGCCATCGGGTGCGGCGGCTGATGAGGCTCATGCGGCTGGTGCCGATCTACCAGGAGCCCCGGACCAGCAAGAAGCATCCCGAGCACAAGGTTTATCCGTACCTTCTCAAGGGGCTACCCATAACCCGCCCCAATCAGGTCTGGTGTACCGACATCAGCTATATCCCGATGCGCCGGGGTTTCCTGTATCTCGTGGCGATCATGGACTGGCACAGCCGGAAGGTTCTGAGCTGGCGGCTGTCGAATTCGATGGATGCCGGGTTCTGCGTCGAGGCGCTGAAGGAGGCGCTGGCCAGATACGGCCCGCCGGAGATATTCAACTCCGACCAGGGCTCGCAGTTCACCAGCACCGACTTCACCGAAGTACTGCACGACGCCAAGGTGAAGATCTCGATGGACGGACGTGGTCGCTGGATCGACAACCGGATGATCGAACGCTTCTGGCGATCCCTGAAATACGAATGCGTCTACCTGAACGCCTTCGCGACCGGCTCTGAAGCCCGAGAGGGGCTCGGCGCCTGGATCAACTATTACAATGAAAAACGCCCGCACTCATCTCAAGGGCTGCTGACGCCGGGCGAGGCATATGATAGTCGAGCCCCGAACCTGAAAGCCGCCGCCTGAAATGAAACCAATGCTATCGCTTAGCCCGGCGGAAAACTGGTCGAAAATTCAGGACCACCTCT
>NZ_JASNJE010000085.1 GCF_030164465.1 Sedimentitalea xiamensis | reverse complement strand
AACGGCTGGTTCCATTCCGCACTCAGCGGTCTGCCGGTGCTGGATCTCGCATGCAACGGGCGCGCTCACCCCTCCAGCCTCATGGGGTCGCTTGGTCTGCATCTCGAGGGAGAATATCGCTCGATCCAGGGTTTTGCAGGCGGCGCGCCAGATCATTATGTGGAAGGGACGGCCAGCGGGCGGATGGCTGCGACCTCCAATCTGGTGCGGCGTGCGTCGATCGACGCGGGGGGCCTGGTTGCCGTCGCCCGCAATCCGGTGACAGTGAGCTATGCCCAAAGCCACGGCGCACCTGGAGCCATCAGCTTTGCCATCGAACTGGGCCACGCGTTTCTCGGCAATGGCCTGCAAGGAGCCGTTCGCCACCTGAACGGTTCCATCGTCGCAAGCGGAACGGTCCGGCGCTATCGCTGCGAACAGCAAGACGGCCTGGATATCGGATTGGTCGAGCTTGATGACGCAAACGGAACAGTGCTGCATTTCGTCAACGAATACATGCTGACGGCACAGGGCGGCACGGCGCTAAACCGCTTTCCCGACCTTATCATGACCTTCGACGAAAACGAACGCCCCGTAGTATCGGCGAAGGTTCGTGAAGGAATGAAGATCCATGTGCTGCACGCACCGGCATCGTCACTCTTGTTGTCGCGGACGATGGGTATGGCCGAACTCTACCAGCCGCTTGAGGAAGCGATCGGCCGACGTTTCGCACCACTCGAAGAGCGTGCGGTAGCATAGTTTCTTGCCGGATCAGGCGGGCGAAATTCGCTTCGCTCGCCTGATCACTCAGCCGATTCGCATGAATCGCGCTCGGCCAAACTGGGCGACCATCAGGTCAGGCGCTGCCGGACCGTCGCTGATGCACGGAACAGTTCGACAGCCCGCTCACTGTGCCAGGTCTGGTATTTCGGACGAGGCGCGAGCCTGAATGGAGAGATACTTGAAGGTTTGCACGAGTGAACGGTTTCCAACGTGGGCCGATATCGCACCTGAAAACCTTCGCCATGCCAACCGATTCTGCGTCTGGCACGAGTTGGCAGCTTGCCGACTGTACAGCCATCGCTACGAGCGAGCTCTGACTCCTCGCGGCTGCAGCATTCGGGAGGAAGGGCGGACTCCAGCCATTCGCCGCGGACGCACACTCACCAGTCAGATTCGCGAAAGCGGCCATTTCCCATGCGGGCCACAGGTGCGTTCTTTCGCCCTGGTGCTTGGTCAGCCCGTTTTGGACATCCCCAATTGATCCGGACATTGGCGTATGGTCTTGGGATCAGGCACTAAGGATAACGACGGCCAGCGGGACGGGTGATACC
>NZ_JASNJE010000084.1 GCF_030164465.1 Sedimentitalea xiamensis | reverse complement strand
GGCGGTGGCGATGTGGCTCTTGCCCGTGCCAGGGCCGCCGATGAGTACAACGTTCTCTGCATTTTCCATGAACGCGCCGCGGTGCAACTGCCGGACAGTGGCTTCGTTGATCTCGCTGGATTTGAAGTCGAACCCGGCGAGGTCCTTGTAGGACGGGAAGCGGGCCACTTTCGTGTGATAGGCGATTGACCGTACCTCCCGTTCGGCCATTTCCGCCTTGAGCAGCTGAGACAACATCGGCGTCGCGGCCTCGAACGCTGGCGCACCCTGGGAGACCAGATCATCAACGGCTTGCGCCATGCCATGCAGCTTGAGGCTGCGTAGCATGATCACGATCGAAGCGCCTGCAGGGTCATGACGCATGGCGCTTCTCCCCGGCCTGTCTCAGATCGTCATAGCGATCGACGTTAGCCTTCGGCGCCGTTTCCAGGGCCAGGGCGTCTGGTGGATCGACTTCGGGATGGTCGGTCTGCTTGCGGTCGATCAGCCTGTGGAGCAGGTTCAGGATATGCGTCTTGGTCGGCACGCCGGCTTCCAGCGCCAGCTCCACGGCACACAGAACGGCATCTTCGTCATGGTGCAGAACCAGGGACAGGATATCGACCATATCCCGGTCGCCGCCCTCCTTGCGCAACATGTGATCCTGCAAGCGGCGGAAGGCTTCGGGCATCTCGGTGAACGGCGCGCCGTTGCGCAAGGCCCCGGGTTTGCGCTGGATCACTGCCAGATAATGCCGCCAATCATAGATCACCCTGCCAGGTTTGTGGTGCGACCGCTCTATGATGCGACCATGGGTGCAGACGGTTTGGCCTTCGGCCGCCACGACCAGTCGGTCTGGATAGACATGCAGGCTGACGCGGCGGTTCGCGAAGCTGGCCGGAACGCTGTAGCGATTGCGCTCGAAGGTGACCAAGCATGTCGGCGATACCCGTTTACTGTGCTCGACGAACCCATCGAAAGCCGGTGGCAGCGCCATCAAGGTAGGCTTCTCAGATTCCCACACGTCAGCGATGGAACCGGGTAATTCCCGGTGCTTTGTCTCGGTCCACAAGGCAATACAGCGATCCTCCAACCACTGGTTCAACTCGTCCAGATCCTTGAAGACGGGCATGACCTGCCACAGGCGATTGCGCACATCCTGTACATTCTTCTCGACCTGACCTTTCTCCCAACCAGCAGCGGGGTTGCAGAACTCGGGTTCAAAGACGTAGTGGCTCGCCCCTCTCGGCAGAATTGCTTTGCAATTCGCCTGCCGGGCAATGCATGGCCTTGAAGCGCGCGTTGACGTCTCGCTGTTTGCCGCGACCAACACGATCCACCGCTGTCT
>NZ_JASNJE010000083.1 GCF_030164465.1 Sedimentitalea xiamensis | reverse complement strand
TCCCATGTCGATCACTCCTTCTCTCCCCGACCGATTCCGTCGGGGCAGCGTGTTCACATGGGTCAATTCTCAGTGGAAAATTATGGGGCTACCGGGTCACTTCTCAGCGGAAATCAACAGCTTTTACCTCCTTAATCAAGGAAATGCGATCAATTTTGCGCATAATAACGTGCTCGGAAGCTTCATCTACCTCGTAGCTTGCGAGTTGACACTATGTATTGCAAAAATTTCCAGAGATAAGACCGATTTTCGCAATGACCGAATAAGCACGCTAAACACGTCAACCCGCCAGGAGATTGCAAACAAATGGTTAATGGAGTTTAACGATGCTGGCGCCTGATTTACACGAAGCGCATGATTGCACAATTCCGCTCCTCTTGAGTCGGTATGCTGAGAAATTTGGATCCGATCAATTGGATGTGATTCGATTGCTTCGGCAAATAGAGAGCGGCGAAGACGTTAGATCTCGAAAGAACTTTAATGGCCATGTCACTTGCTCTGCGGTTCTCGTGGATCAGCGCCGCGAAGCTGTACTACTGGTAAAACACGCTGTTCTTGAAAAATGGCTGGCTCCAGGAGGGCATATTGAAGCCAATGAGCATCCTAGCGAAGCGGCTGGACGCGAGCTCCGTGAAGAAACTGGCGTTGCTCACTTCACCCTTCATCCTTGGCATCAAAAGAATTTTCTGTGCCCGATCGACATTGACAGCCATAAAATTCCTTCAAGCAAAAAGAAGAATGAACCAGAGCACTACCACCACGACTTTGTCTACATTTTCACGACAATTGAACACCTAATCGACGTGAGCATTGATCGATCCGAGGTTACACAAGCAGACTGGTCAGACTTAAAAAGCTTGGCCATCAAATATCCACGTGTACTGGAGCGGCTAGGGAGGATCCTATGAGGATATCGAGTCCGGATGACGTCTCTTTTCTACCAAATGGGGATCTGACGCTCGTAAAAGCGAATGACCGGCTATCCGCGAATGTCTACTCAGATTACACGAGGAGCGCTGCTCAAGCGCTACTCGAACAAGGGCGCGCAGTTGACGCGAAAACTCAAGCTGATGTCGTCAAGATGGCGATCAACGACCTACATTGGGGACTAGGCTCAAGAGGGTACCGAGCCGAGTAGTCACGAATCTCTAGCGCTGTGCGTCGCGGAGTCTTGCACCTTTGATACAAGGGCGACTACGGGCTGTTGAGGAAAGTCTGAAAAACCTCGCTCTCTGAGCGGGTTGAGGTAGACTGGGCATGATCAGCAAGGACACTCCCGATGCCCAAGCAGCCCGCCTTTCCCGGCCTCCGCCATGCGATGAAGAAGA
>NZ_JASNJE010000082.1 GCF_030164465.1 Sedimentitalea xiamensis | reverse complement strand
TTCTTCTTCATCGCATGGCGGAGGCCGGGAAAGGCGGGCTGCTTGGGCATCGGGAGTGTCCTTGCTGATCATGCCCAGTCTACCTCAACCCGCTCAGAGAGCGAGGTTTTTCAGACTTTCCCAAAGGATGAGCCCTATGACGAAGAGACGATTCACCCCCGCCTATCCGGCTGAACTGCGCGAACGCGGGGTTCGGCTGTTTCGAGAGAACCGAGCAGATTACACCAGCGATACCGCAGCCTACCGGGCGATTGCGCCGAAGCTGGGCTGTTCACCGAACAGTCTGCGTGCCTGGTGCCAACAGGCCGAACGTGACGAGGGCAAACGAGCCGGGCTGACGAGTGCTGAGAAAGATCGGATCAAGGAACTGGAACGAGAGAACCGCGAGTTACGCACTGCCAACGAGATCCTGAAGAAGGCTTCAGCGTATTTCGCGGCGGCGGAGCTCGACCGCCCGTTCAAACGATGATCGGTTTCATCGATGCTCACCGGGGCGTTTTTGGTGTCGGGCCGATCTGCCGTGTCTTGGGGATCGCACCATCGACGTATTACGAGCGCAAGACCGTTGAGCGCGATCCGGACCGGGCATCGGCACGGGCAAAACGCGACCTGTTGGACACAGATGCCATCAAGCGCGTCCATGAGGCCAGCCGGGGCCGCTATGGTGCCCGCAAGGTCTGGCATGTTCTGCGCCGGGAAGGCCGGGATATCGCCCGCTGCACGGTGGAACGGCTGATGCAGGCCCTGCAAATACAGGGTGTTGTCCGCGGCAAGAAGGTGATCACCACCAATCCCGACACCTCTCAGCCGTGCCCGGATGACAAGGTGAACCGGGCTTTCGTGGCCGACATGCCGAACCAGCTGTGGGTTTCGGATTTCACCTATGTCTCAAGCTGGCAAGGCATGGTTTACGTTGCTTTCGTCATCGATGTCTTCGCCCGCAAGATCGTCGGCTGGCGCGTTTCCACCTCGATGACCACCGGCTTCGTGCTGGATGCCCTGAACCAGGCCATCTGCCAGCGGGCACCAGCCGAGGCAAGCGGGTTGATCCATCATTCGGACCGCGGTTCGCAATACCTGTCGATCAAATACAGCGAACGCTTGGCCGAAGCCGGGATCGATACGTCCGTTGGCAGCGTCGGCGATTCATACGACAACGCCCTGGCCGAAAGCATCATCGGCCTGTTCAAGACCGAGGTCATCAACTTCCTCGGCCCATGGAAGTCGGTGGCTCAGGTCGAATGGGAAACCCTGAAATGGGTCGATTGGTACAACAACGAACGCCTGCACAGCGCCATCGGATACGTCACGCCGCAAGAAGCAGAGGAGAAATTCTACGAGAACTTGAATGCAGACGAAAAAGCAGCCTAAAGCATTTCGGGGAAACCCTGAGTCGCTGGGGATTCCCTTGAGGGGTCGATTGTGATTCATCCTTTTCAGGAGGATGTTTCATGTCAGCACCACTGCCAGGCGCGCTTCGGACGCGG
>NZ_JASNJE010000081.1 GCF_030164465.1 Sedimentitalea xiamensis | reverse complement strand
GAGGGGACGCGGGGGAGGCCGGGCATGGTCATGATCTCGCCGCAGATGACGACGATGAAGCCGGCGCCGGCGGAGAGGCGGACTTCGCGGACCGGCACGGAGTGGCCGGTGGGCGCGCCGCGCAGGTTGGGGTCGGTGCTGAAGGAATACTGGGTCTTGGCCATGCAGATCGGCAGGTTGCCGTAGCCCTGGTCTTCCCACTGGCGCAGCTGGTCGCGGATCTTCTTGTCCGCCAGCACCTCGTCGGCGCGGTAGATGCGCTTGGCGATGGTGTTGATCTTGTCGATCAGCCGCATCTCGTCCGGGTAGATCGGCGAGAAGGACGCGACGCCGCTGTCGGCCACCTCGGCGACCCGGCGGGCGAGATCCTCGGCGCCTTCGCCGCCCAGTTCCCAGTGCCGGCTCAGCACCGCTTCGGAGCCGTGTTTCTTCACGTAGTCCTTCACCGCTGCGACCTCTTCGTCGGTGTCGGTGACGAAGTGGTTGATCGCCACCACCACCGGTACGCCGAAGCTTTTCAGGTTCTCGATATGGCGGCCGAGGTTGGCGCAGCCTTCCTTCACCGCGGCGACGTTTTCCGCGCCGAGATCGGCCTTGGCCACGCCGCCGTTCATCTTCATCGCCCGCACCGTGGCCACCAGCACCACCACCGACGGCGCGAGCCCGGCCTTGCGGCACTTGATGTTCATGAATTTCTCGGCCCCGAGGTCGGCCCCGAACCCGGCTTCCGTCACCACGTAGTCGCAGAGCTTCAGCGCAGTCTTCGTCGCCACCACCGAGTTGCAGCCATGGGCGATATTGGCGAAGGGTCCGCCATGCACGAAGGCCGGGTTGTTTTCCAGCGTCTGCACCAGGTTCGGCTGCATCGCGTCCTTCAAGAGCACCGTCATCGCGCCGTCGGCCTTGATGTCGCGGGCGTGGACCGGGCTGCGGTCGCGCCGGTAGGCCACGATCATGTCGCCGAGCCGCTTGCGCAGGTCGTCGAGATCGGTCGCCAGGCACAGGATCGCCATGACTTCCGACGCCACGGTGATGTCGAACCCCGACTGGCTGGGAAAGCCGTTGGACACCCCGCCCAGGGAGGTCACGATGTCGCGCAGCGCCCGGTCGTTCATGTCCACCACCCGGCGCCAGACGACGCGGCGCTGGTCGATCTCCAGGTCGTTGCCCCAGTAGATGTGGTTGTCGATCATCGCCGAAAGCAGGTTGTGGGCGCTGGTGATGGCGTGGAAATCGCCGGTGAAATGCAGGTTCATGTCCTCCATCGGCACCACCTGCGCCCTCCCGCCGCCCGCGGCCCCGCCCTTCATCCCGAAGTTCGGCCCCAGGGACGCCTCGCGGATGCAGACCATCGCCTTCTTGCCGATCCGGTTCAGCCCGTCGCCAAGCCCCACCGTCGTCGTCGTCTTGCCCTCGCCCGCCGGGGTCGGGTTGATCGCCGTCACCAGGATCAGCCTGCCGTCCGGGTTGGACGCCGCCCGCGCGATGAAATCCGCCGAAACCTTCGCCTTGTCATGCCCGTAAGGCACCAGATCCGCGTCCGATATCCCAAGCTTCGCCCCGATCGCCTGGATCGGCTCCTT
>NZ_JASNJE010000080.1 GCF_030164465.1 Sedimentitalea xiamensis | reverse complement strand
CAACGCCTCATGGCACGGAACTTCGACCGCCAAGTCGCGGAACTCCAGGTCCGTATCGCCGTGCTCAACGGCTACACAGCGCTCGGCATACCCGTCACGGAAGCAGTGGGATAAGTCCGTCCGGGGAAAGGGGAACCTCGGCCATCAACCGATTTGTGCAACAGAGCCCGGCGAAGGGCTTCGATGTCTTTACCGTCACGGCACGCACTGAAATTGCCGGAAACGTCAGGTGGATGGCGAACGAGATCCTGTACCCCTATCACGGTGAGCAACATCAGATCGCGGAATGCATTCAGGCGGTCTGGAATCTCGTCGCGCGGCGTCCGTTCGGTGCCTATCCAACCAAATCGGTTCTTATCATCGATGAAGCTCAGGCCATGAAGCCTTCCGTTCTGGAGTCCTTTCGCGGCCTGTTCGACATGGGGGAAAAGGCAAGAATGTTCGGAGGCGAGAAACCCGCATTCGGCATGATCCTCGTTGGAAACGGGACCTTTCTGAACCGCGCGGGCGAACAGAACAAGGTCGCCTATGAACCTCTCATGCAACGGTTCGACATCACCCAAGAGTTTGGGCGTCCCACGCGGGCGGACTATGGGCTTTTTGTTGACGGCCTTCCGGGCTTGGATGTCCAGATCCGAAAGGAGCTGGTTGAACTCGGCATATCAAAGGGAAGCATAAGGGCTGCCGCAAAAATCTGGCGCTCCGCCACGCGTTTGCCCGATGGTCGGATGCCTTCCGCTGATCATCTGCAGACGATTTCAAAGATCAAAGAAGGTGTTTGAAATGGGTGTGAAATTCACATTGAAGACGGACCTGACCGAAGGAGAGGTCGAAGGGCAATGCCTCTTCGTTGCTTTCTCCGAACCTGACGCGCATGAGGATCTTGCCAAGGCTGCCGAGATCTTTTCGGCCTATACGCGACAGCAGTTGGAAGAGCTGAGCTTCCACAAGGCGCGCCTGGACAGCGAAGGTGTCGCGGACAAGGAAGTCGCGGCATCGTTGCTTGCGCTATACGAGAATGCGGAGACGGCCCGGCGGGCCTCTGAGGTCGTTGACGCGTTCGTATCCGCTCTGACTCCCTTTGGGCCGTTTTACAAGGGGAGGCTGCAATGACCATTCAGCGAGGAACCCGGAGCTACGTCGAGGTCGACCGGCTTGAATGCCGGGATCAGAGAAACCGTGCCGAGGAATTGCAGCAATCCTTATATCATGCCGCTCGGGTCATGGACGCCATTGCCGTTGATCGTCTCGATCATGATCTTGCCATGCCGGTTGCATATTTCACCACACAGGCGCTGGAATTTATCGCAGACGGACAGGCGGAAGACGCATCGAAATTCATGATCGAGTTTTGCCGTTGCATCCGTGAAGATAGCTATCTCTCGGAAGTCGGTGCCGAAGCGAAAGGAGACCGTCATGCCGATCACGCGTAATCAGCAAAAACTGATCTTTGTCGCCAGGTCGAGGCTACGGCTGACCGAGGCGCAATACCGCGCGGCGCTGGTGGAGATCGGCGGGGTGTCCAGCGTGACCGAGCTGGATATCGAGGGCTTCGAGGCGCTCATGGGGGTCTTCGAATACCTGGGCTTTGCTCCGGCCACGCCAAAGGGGCGCAGCTTTGGAGACCGGCCCGGCATGGCCACCATCGGCCAGATCGAGCTGATCCGGGCGCTCTGGCAGGAATACACGCGCGGCAAGGCCGGGGAAGACGCGCTTGGCAAGTGGCTGGAACACTACTGGCAGGTTTCCAGCCTGCGGTTCCTGCGCAAGGAAACGGCACCCCGCATCATAACGGCGTTGAAAGCCATGAAGGCCCGCGCGGCCTGACCCTTTCAAACCCGACCGAACGGGCGGTGCAGGATCTGCGCCGCCCTTTTCGCATGGACTCGCTCAGAGAGCCGCTGAGCGCCCTCATGGCCTTGCGGCAGGCCTCTGCCCCCCGTCGAATCCGCTGACACCGTTTAAATTCGGCTAAAAACCGTTGAAGAATCGAAATGCGTTGCCGGTGGATGCGGCCAGATGTGGCCGAACCGGCACCAGGGGCCAAACAGGGCCGATTGCGCGAACCTCCCGATGCGACGGACATCATGTCCGCCGAATCCCTTTCGCGGCCCGTTTCCTCAGCCCCGCAAAACCATTGCGGGCTGCGTCCCGTCCGGGGCTTTTCCTGCATTGTCCGCAAACAAGCTGACAGGAAAAACCGCCGATGCTCGTCAACGAACACTCCC
>NZ_JASNJE010000007.1 GCF_030164465.1 Sedimentitalea xiamensis | reverse complement strand
CCGCACGTATGCCGACCTTTGGAATGCTGTTGGCAACGTTTGCGATCTCTTCACGGAGGAAGAATGCTTCAACTTCTTCAAAGCCGCAGGCTATGGAACCGATTAAACGCAAAGCGCTCTAAAGACACAATGGGCGGTGGAACACGACGCCTGGCGCAAGGCCAATCTTGGTCGTGATGAATGGGTCTATGTCTGGGCCGACGGGATCTACAGCGGCTTGCACGGCGCAGCCGACCGGCTCTGCGCCCTGGTCGTGATCGGTGTCAATGCGCGCGGCGAGAAGCATTTCCTGGCCATTGAGGACGGTGTGCGGGAGAGCACCCAAAGCTGGCGCGAGGTCCTGCTGGGGCTCAAAAGCCGCGGCCTCAACGCTCCGAAACTGGCAGTCGGCGATGGGGCCATGGGATTTTGGGCGGCTCTTGAGGAAGTCTATCCCACCACTCGGCAACAGCGCTGCTGGGTGCATAAGACGGGCAACGTTCTGAACTATCTGCCAAAGCGCAGTCAGCCCAAGGCAAAGAAGGCGCTGCACGACATTTGGCAGGCCGAGACCCGTGAAGATGCCCGCAAGGAGTTTGACTTGTTCGTCGACACCTACGAGGCGAAATACCCCAAGGCCGTCGAATGCCTGGTCAAGGACCGCGACGAACTGCTGACTTTCTACGATTTCCCCGCCCAACACTGGCAGAGCATCAGAACTTCAAATCCCATCGAGAGCGCGTTCGCCACCATCCGCCACCGCACGAAACGCACCAGGGGATGTCTGAGCCGGGACGGGATGCTCCACATGATGTTCAAGCTCGGCCAATGCGCTGAGAAGAGCTGGCGCAAGCTGCGCGGCTTTGCTCATCTCGCAGACGTCATCGAAGGCGTCGATTTCATCAACGGCATCAAGCCATCAACACAAAATCAGGCCGCCGCGTGATGACCACCCAAACACCAGATTTGACAATAGCTCATCGATTTCGGAATGATGGCATAACGCGAACAAGTCGCACATGAACCCGAAAGTTTCGCAGGGAATACCCGGATTGTCCCTCTCGAAGTAATGAGGTCTTTTTCGGTATGTTAGGTTGAAAAGGCAGTCTGAAGGCGCATCGCTTTCTGAATGCCAAGTTTGGCGGGCGGCACTATTTTTTACCTGAATGCGAATGCGTGAAGGAAAAGTATCTTCACTCTTGCCTATCTGCAGATCCCATGGGGCCCAACCAAAGGAACAGATTGCACATTGGTCGCCCAGAGCCTCTGCCAACATGGCTTCGCACCAATATCCGCGAAGGTTGTTGTCCATTATGCGTGCAGAAAGAAATTCGCGTTGAACACGTCGTTGAATTTGAGCGATATTGAGTTGCGCTAGTTTTTGCTCACTCAAACGTCCAACTCCTCCACGAACCGCGCGTTCTCCTGGATATACTGGAAGCGCAGTTCCGGCTTTTTGCCCATCAGCCGTTCCACGAGGTCGCCGGTTTCGCCGGGTTCGTCTTCGTCGATGGTGACGCGGATCAGCTTGCGGGATTTCGGGTCCATGGTGGTTTCCTTCAGGTCCTTGGCGTCCATTTCGCCGAGGCCCTTGAAGCGGGAGACATCGATCTTGCCCTTGCCGCCGAGGCCCTTGGCGAGCATCGCCTCTTTCTCGGCCTCATCCGTGCAGTAGACGCGGCGCGCGCCCTGCGTCAGGCGGAACAGCGGCGGGCAGGCGAGGTAGAGGTGGCCGTGGTCGATCATCGGGCGCATCTGGGTGAAGAAGAAGGTCATCAGGAGGCTGGCGATATGGGCGCCGTCGACATCGGCGTCGGTCATGATGATGACCTTGTCATAGCGCAGGTCGTCAACGTTGAACCGTGAACCGAGGCCGACGCCGAGCGCCTGGGTCAGGTCGTTGATCTCGGCATTGGAGCCGAGCTTTGAACTGGCCGCGCCCAGTACGTTGAGGATCTTGCCGCGCAGGGGCAGCAGCGCCTGGGTCTTCCGATCCCGCGCCATCTTGGCGGAGCCGCCCGCGGAATCCCCTTCGACGATGAAAAGCTCGGTGCCCTCGCGGGAAGTGGCGGAACAGTCGGTCAGCTTGCCGGGCAGGCGCAGTTTCTTGGTGGCGGATTTGCGTTGCGTTTCCTTTTCGGCCCGCCGGCGCAGGCGTTCCTCGGCCCGAAGCACGAGAAAATCGAGGATCGCACCGGCGGATTTGGTGTCGGCGGCGAGCCAGTTGTCGAAATGGTCGCGGACGGAATTTTCGACCAGCCGCTGCGCCTCGACCGTGGCGAGCCGGTCCTTGGTCTGGCCGACGAATTCCGGTTCGCGGATGAAGCAGGAGACCAGCGCGCAGCCGCCCGTGGTCAGATCCTCGCGGGTGATCTGGGATGCTTTCCGGTTATTTACCAGTTCGCCATAGGCCTTGACGCCCTTGACGATCGCGGCCCAGAAACCTGCCTCGTGGGTGCCACCCTCGGGCGTGGGTACGGTGTTGCAGTAGGACTGGATGAAGCCGTCGCGGGAGGGGGTCCAGTTGATCGCCCATTCGACCTTGCCGGGGGTTCCGAATTTCTCCTTGAAATCGACGGTGCCCGAGAAGGGTTTGTCGGCATAGGTGGAGGCGGTGCCCAGGGTTTCGGTCAGGTAGTCCGACAGGCCGCCGGGGAAGTGGAAGGATGCCTCGAGCGGGGTTTCGCCATCGTCGATGGCGGATTTCCAGCGGATCTCGACGCCGGAGAAGAGATAAGCCTTGGAGCGGATCGACTTGAACAGGCGGGCGGGCTTGAAGCGGTGATGGCCGAAGATCTGGTCGTCGGCGTGGAAGGTGACGGTGGTGCCGCGCCGGTTGGGGGCGGCGCCGAGTTTCTCGACCGGGCCGAGCGGCAGGCCGCGCGAGAAACGCTGCTCGAAGAGTTCCTTGTTGCGGGCGACCTGCACCACCATGGAATCCGACAGCGCGTTGACCACCGAGGCGCCGACGCCGTGCAGGCCGCCGGAGGTCTCATAGGCCTTGCCCGAGAACTTGCCGCCCGCATGCAGGGTGCAGAGGATGACTTCCAAAGCGGATTTGCCGGGGAATTTCGGGTGCGGGTCGATCGGGATGCCGCGGCCGTTGTCGCGGATGGTGACGGCATAATCGTCATGCAGTTCCACCTCTATCCGGTTGGCGTGGCCGGCGACGGCCTCGTCCATCGAGTTGTCGAGCACCTCGGCCACGAGGTGATGAAGGGCGCGTTCGTCGGTGCCGCCGATATACATGCCGGGGCGTTTGCGCACCGGTTCGAGACCCTCAAGCACCTCGATCGAGGAGGCGTCGTAATCGGTCGGGGCCGTTGGACTCAGAAGGTCGTTCATACCGCTGCTCTGTTGTTGTTTTGCGGCATTATGGCAGCGCCGGGGGCAATGGGGAAGGGTGAAGCTGCCGGTAGGGGAGCAGGGAAATGCCAAGACGGTGCCATCTTTGTACCGCAATCGGTGGGCAGGTTGGGGGAGCACCGCAAGGCGACCCGTTTTATGACCCTATCCGCGCCCGTTTCGGAGATGTTTGTCGAAGATCACGCAGTCGCGGTTCTGATCGACGGGGAAAACATCGCCGCCAGCCATGCGCAAACCATTCTGAAACAGGCGAGGCAACAGGGTGTGCCACGCATCCGGCGGGTTTACGGGGATGCTGCGTTGCTGAAGGGATGGGATGCCGAACCGGAGGTGGACCTGATCCACACACGTTGCGGCAAGAACTCAGCCGATATGAAGCTGGCCATAGATGCGGTGGACCTGGCTGCGCGGGGGCTGACGCGGCGGTTCGTGATCGTAAGTTCGGACGGGGATTTCACCCATCTGGCGCGGCATCTGTGCGAGCGCGGGCACCGGGTGACCGGGATGGGCGGCGTACAGACACCCGAGGCATTTCAGCGGGCCTGCGGGTGGTTTGTCACTCTTGAGGCGTTAACCGACCGGATCGAATCTGAAGCGGGGCAGACGAGCTTGCCGTTGCGTCCGACGGAACTGACGACTGTTCTGGCCGGCTTGCCGCTTCACAAGGCCGTCGCAGAAATCCTGCGTCGGGAAAGCGGTACGTCCTGGATCGAGGTCGCGTCGCTCAACGGGATGGTGCGACGCCACATCGGCATGCGGATTACGGCCTGTCCCGAAAAATCCTGGAACGGGTTCCTGACGAAATACGGCAACATGTTTCAATGCGATGGCAAGGGCGCGGCGCGGCGGGTCCGCCTGCGAGTTCCGCTCTAACTCTGGTCGATCCAGTCCAGAATGGCCCGCGCCACCCGTTGCGGATCCTGGTGAATCAGCCAGTGGTTCAGGCCGGGCAGTTCGATGCGCGTCAGGTCGGCGGCGAAGTCTTCCAGCCCGTCGGTGGCCTCCGGCAACAGCGCAGTATCGTCCATGCCCCAGATCAGCAGATGCGGGCAGCGCACCTTCAGCCGTTCGACGGGCATGTCGGGCAGATCGGTCAGCGGGTGGCCCGGATCGGCGATTTTCAGAGGTGAGGCGCGATACCAGTGGATCATCGTTTTCAGCCTCCCGGGCCGGGCCCATTCGGTGAGATAGTCCCGCTTCTTCGCTTCGGTTAGCCAGCCGCTGTCCATCTTTCCCATGAACAGCTGTTTCATCTTCGCGAAATCGTCCACCGCAAGCCGTTCGTGCGAGTCCTCCCGCCGCAGATAGTTGATATACTGGCTGGCCTCGGACTGCGCGCCGCCCGCCGCCATGGCGCGCTGGAACGGCGCCGGGTGCACACCGTTGGCGATGATCAGCCGGCCCACCAGGTCGGGTTTGAACATCGCCAGCCCATAGGCCACCGCCGCGCCCCAGTCATGGCCCAGCACCGTGACCGGCGCACCGGTCGCATCGATGAGCGCCGCCATGTCCCCGACCAGTTTCGAGGCGGCGTAGTTTTCGACCCCGTCCGGCGCCCAGCTTTGGCCATAGCCCCTTTGGTCCGGGGCGATGCAGTGGAAATGTCCGGCCAGGTGCGGCGCGAGATCGGCCCAGGCGCCGCCGTATTCCGGGAACCCGTGCAGCATCAGGAGCGGCGGCAGGTCCCTGTTTCCCCAGCGCCGCAGGAAGAACGGATGACCGTTCAGTTCAACCGTTTCCGTCTGCATGGTCATGCCTTTCTGCGTCGATTGATGATCAGGGTTGCCTGTCTGGCGCGTTCGACCCCGGCGCGGGCTATTCACCGGCATTCAGGGTCTCGAAGGTCAGGCCCTGCGCGGTCCGGGGCGCGAAGCCGCGCCAATAGGTGTGGTCGGCGGTTTCCTGTCCGGCGTCGTCCAGCGCCACGACCCCGTCCGCCGCCCGCGGCACAAGGTACAGGTAGGCCGCCTTGTCCGCGTTGCTCTTCAGGTGCAGGTCCATGAAGGCGGTGGCGAAATGCTGGGCAATGTTGTTCATCCGGTTGGTATCCCAGACCGCGTCGGCATAGTGTTCGAAGGGCACGAAATCCAGGGTGTCGACCGGCAGCCAGCTTTCCGCCGGCGCGGGCATCGGGGCCGCGGCGTTGTGGTTGGCCGCCTCGAAGGTCAGAAGGTGGCGCGTGGTGCCGGTGGCGCCGGCAAAGATCTCGCGTATCGCGGGATAGATCGACACGTCGTCGGCCCCGCCGGCCATCAGCATCAGCGGTTTTTCGAACCCGGCGAGCCCGGCGTCGTCCCAGAACCCGGTGTTCCTGCCCCAGGGACCGATGGCGATCACCGCTTTCACGCGCGGGTCGATCAGCGCCTTGTGGCTGTCGGAACCTGCAAGGTGGCGTGCCAGCAGGCCGTTGGGCGTGCCCCACGGGTATTCGGTGGAGGCCTGAGTGACGCCCGCGCCGCCAAAGACCAGCGCCCCGTAGCCGCCCATCGAATATCCGATCACCCCGGTGGTGTCCGCGTCGACGATGTCGCCCAGCGGCCCGTCCAGCGCCGCCATCTGGTCGATGACGAACCTCTGGTCTATCGGCCGGTTCAGCAGGGTCGATCCAAAAGCGGCCTGGTCGTTGTAGGTGCTGTCGGTATGGTCGATGGACACGGTGACATAGCCCTTTGAGGCAAGGTTCTCGCCAAGGTGGGACATCAGGAACCGGTTGCCGGGATAGCCATGAGAGATCACCACCAGCGGATAGGCTGCTCCGCTCGCCGGGGCCGCGTCGCGGGCCGCACGGCCGATCAGCGTGACTTCGGTTTTTCCGTCCCGAAGAAAGGCGCGATAGGTGCCGCCCGGCTCCGTGCCGTCGGCCGCTGGATACCAGACTTCGACGGTCAGCGGACGGTCGTAGATCGGTTCGGAACCTTCGGTGGTGTTCAGGATGTCGTTCTGACCGGCGTGGACAAAGCCGAGGGTCTGCACGCCGACCGGCAGATCGCCATGTGCGGCCAGAACAGGGGCATCCGGGCGGATGAGGTCGATACGGTTCTCGGCTTGGGCGGGAATCGCGGCGGCGAGGCTGGCGGCAAGCCCGAGGGCGGTCAGGGTCGGTCGCATCGGAATGATCCTTCCTTTTGAGGGCCGGTGAAACGCGCAGGCGGCGAGCGAAAGAAGAAGTCCGACTTTGGCAGGTTTTTGACAGGGATCAAGGCATTGCACAGGTTAAGTTATTAGAGTCCGCGTGACCAAGATCAGGCCGGAACGAGGAGACGCGCCCATGACCGTCCCCCCTTCGAACATACCCGAAAACGATACCGTCGTATCCACGGGGGCGGATGCTCGGGTGAGCCAAGCCGTCCGTCAGCCGAGTCCGGAAGAGGTGCGCCGCGCCTTTGAGAGCGGCAAGTATCCCTATTCCCGCAGGATGGGGCGCCGCGCTTACGAGGCGGACAAGGCGAAGCTGCAAGCCGAACTTTTGAAGGCGCAGATCTGGGGTCAGGAGACAGGCCAGAAATTCGTGCTGCTGTTCGAAGGCCGGGACGCGGCGGGCAAGGGCGGCACGATCAAACGGTTCACCGAGCATCTCAATCCGCGTGGGGCGCGTGTCGTCGCCTTGAACAAGCCGACGGACGAGGAACGCGGCCAGTGGTATTTCCAGCGTTATGTCGGGCATCTGCCAACGTCGGGCGAGATGGTTTTCCTCGACCGGTCCTGGTACAATCGTGCCGGCGTCGAACGGGTCATGGGTTTTTGCGATCCCACGGAATACCTGGAATTCATGCGCCAGACGCCGGAACTGGAGCGCATGCTCGTGCGGTCCGGCATCCGGATGTACAAGTACTGGTTCTCGGTCACGCAAGCTGAGCAGAAGCGCCGGTTCGAAAGCCGGGAAACCGACCCTCTCAAGCGCTGGAAGCTGAGTCCGATCGACAAGGCATCGCTGTCTAAATGGGACGATTACACCGAGGCCAAGGAAGCGATGTTCTTTTACACCGACACGGCGGACGCCCCGTGGACGGTCATCAAGTCCAACGACAAGAAACGTGCACGGCTGAACTGCATGCGGCATTTCCTGAATTCACTGGACTATCCGGACAAGGATACGGATGTCGTGGGCCGGCCCGATCCGCTTATCGTCGGTCAGGCCCATCACGTCATTCACCGGTCCGATCACATCCTGGGCACGGCCTTGCATCCGGGCACGCGGGCGCGGTAGCTGCACCGGCTCCGGCGCGGATCAGATGAAGTCGAAATCCGCGCCGGTGATCGCGGATGACGGCACATCCGTCAGGGTTATCTGTGTCAGGCCACCAAGCGTAATGATGGCATCGGCGGTGCCGGAGATCGACACCTCGGCGAACGTCAGGCCCTGCACCCGCAGGATGTCGAAGCCGTCGGCGAAATCGGAAATCCTGTCACGGCCTTCGTTGCGGGTGCCATCGAAGACGAAGACATCCGCGCCGGCCCCGCCGCTGAGCAGGTCGTTCCCGGTGTTTCCGATCACCATGTCGCTGCCGTCCTGACCGGACAGGTTGTCCGCGCCGCCGCCGCCGTTCAGAATGTCCGACCCACGGCCGCCGGACAGGGTATCGGCCCCGCCATTGCCAAGAAGCGTGTCGTCGCCGTCGCCGCCATCCAGGATGTCCCGGCCCGCGCCGCCGGCCAACCGGTCGTTCTTGCCGTTTCCGGTCAGGATATCGTCGCCCGCATCGCCGAACAGCCGGTCGCGGCCGCCGTTTCCGGACAGCAGGTCATGGCCTTCGCCGCCGCGGAGCGTGTCACGGCCGGATCCGCCGGACAGATTGTCCGCCCCGGCGAGGCCCAGCACCAGGTCGCGGCCGCCGCCCGCGTGCAGGCTGTCGTTCCCAAGCCCGCCTGACAGCGTGTCCGCGCCGTCCGATCCGTCAAGGACCAGCGCGACCGGCGGCAGGCTCATGTCATCAGAGTCGACATGATCGAACAGAACGTTGCGCGCCAGGCCCGGAAAGGAACTGAAATCGGGCGAGCCGAGAATGGCCGCCATGGCCGGGGCGAGATCGAGTCCGACCACATGGGCGAGGGTGGCGATGTAGCTGTTGCTGTTCTGCCCTTCCACCGCGCCGAACAGGCCAAGCCTGTATTCAATGGCCTGGGTCGCCAGGAAATCGCGCAGGTTGACCAGAACCTCCCAGACATCCGATGCGTCGCGGTCCGTCGGCAGGTCGAGTCTTTGGGCGATGCTGTCGGCGGCAAAGGGGATTTCATGCGGCTGCACCGGGCGCACGTCCCAGTCGCCGATGGCCAGAAACGGCCCCTGAACCTCCAGCTCCAGTTCATCGCCGGACCCGAATACGCCATCCGGATCGTAGACCAGTTGCAGATGTCCATAGGAGGTGAACAGGACTTCATTGGCGACCAGGTGAAGCGATGTCATGCGAGGCTCCCGGAAAGCGAGGCGCGAAGGCCGGATCAACGGCGGCGTCCCGACGGTGCAAGGCTACAGGTCCGGTCGGAACCTGTCAAAACCCTCGTCCGGGCGAGGACCGACCCGCTTGGGCTTGCGGGGGGCACGCTTTGCGCCTAGTGCAGCGAACGATGAGCCAGACCATGACATATCCCGGCCACGTCAAAGCCATTCTGGTCCTCGGCCTGCCGCTGATCGGCGGGCATGTGGCGCAATACGCGATTACGCTCACCGACACGGTCATGCTGGGGTGGTATGGCGTCGGCGAACTGGCGGCTGTGACACTGGCGGGAAGTTACTTCTTCGTGTTCTTCATCCTCGGCGCCGGGTTCGCGCTCGCGGTGATGCCGATGGTGGCGGCGGTTGCGGCGAAGGGAGATGACACGAGCGTGCGGCGGATCACCCGTATGGGGCTGTGGCTGTCGCTGGCTTACGGAGCGATCGCCATGCCGGTGATGATCTGGTCAGAACCGATCCTCGCCAGCCTCGGGCAGCCCCCCGAGGTGTCCGAACTGGCCGCGCGGTATCTTCGGGTGGCGGGCTGGGGGCTGTTCCCGGCCCTGTTGGTGATGGTCCTGAAATCCTATCTGGCGGCGCTTGAACGCACCCAGATCGTGTTCTGGATCACGATCGTGGCGGCGCTGACGAATGCGCTGGCGAACTATGCCTTGATCTTCGGGAACTTCGGCGCGCCGGAACTGGGGATCATGGGGGCCGCGGTGGCGTCGATCATCACGCAGGCGGTGTCGCTGCTGGCGGTGATCGTCTACGCGGTGCTGGCGCTGCCCGAGCACCGGATGTTCCAGAGGTTCTGGCGGCCCGACTGGGACATGCTGCTGCAGGTGTTCCGTCTGGGCCTGCCGATCGGCCTGACGACCGTCAGCGAGGTCAGCCTGTTTTCCGCCTCTGCCCTGATGATGGGGTGGCTCGGGACCGTGCCGCTGGCGGCGCATGGCATCGTCGTTTCCATCGCCGCCTGCACCTTCATGGTGCATCTCGGGCTGAGCAACGTGGCGACAATCCGCGCCGGCAACGCCTTTGGCCGGCAGGACCGGGCGCATCTGGCGCGCGGAGCCGAGGTGGTGACCGCCCTGTCGCTGGGCTTCGCGGCAGTGACGATCCTGTTGTTCCTGCTTCTGCCGGAACCGCTGATGTCGCTGTTCATGGAACCGGACAATGCCCAGCGGCCGGCGATCCTGGCCATCGGCGTCGGCCTGCTGGCCATCGCCGCGCTGTTTCAGCTGGTCGATGGCGCGCAGGCCATCGCGCTGGGCCTTTTGCGCGGGGTGCAGGACACCAAGGTGCCGATGATCATGGCGGTCCTGTCCTATTGGGTGATCGGCATTCCGACCTCATACCTTCTTGGGTTCGTCTGGGGCATGGGCGGGATCGGCGTCTGGCTGGGTCTCGTCACCGGGCTGGCCTGTGCGGGCGTTTTCCTGATGCTGCGGTTCTGGCGGCGGGCCTTGGGCAAGGTTGCCTTGGCCGCCTGATCCTCATGGATCGGTCCCGGCGCGTCAGACGTCCCTGGACAACCGGTCCGATTTCTTGCGCACCAGAACGCTGCGTAGGTCGTGCATCGCCAGCAGCAGATCGTCAGTGACCCGTTCCAGCTGCGCCTCGGTGGCCCTGGTCTGCGCCCAATGCGCGGTCGTGTTGAGCACGTCCAGCGCGCGCAGGATATCGTCGAACTCGCGCCGGGCAAGGAGCGCGGCGCGGTCGGTCATCCAGTCCCGGATCGCCTCGATGTCTGAATCCGTCAACACGCGGTCGCCATGCGGCTTGATTTCGCCGTTCCGGATGTTGACCACGGCGATCTGGTTCAGTTCGGTCCGTCGCTGCCGGTTGTCGGAATTGGGGCGGAACACGAAAGCGCCGTTGTCGCGCACGCGGAAATAGTATTCCGGCAGTTCGGTGGTCATGGAGGGTCCTTTTATGTGAGCGCCGCGCAGAATGTCTGGATACGTGTGCAGGCTTCCTTCAACGCATCGTCGGATGTGGCATAGCTGACGCGGAAATTGGGCGACAGGCCGAAGGCGGCGCCGAAGACGACGGCGACGTCGGATTCTTCCAGCAGCGCGGTCGCGAAGGCTTCGTCGTCGGTGATCTCGGTTCCCGCCGGAGTCGTCTTGCCGATCAGCCCGGCGATGGACGGATAGACATAGAATGCGCCTTCGGGCGTCGGGCAGGTGACGCCGTCGATCTTGTTCAGCATCGACACGACCAGGTCGCGACGGCGTTTGAACACCTCGTTGTTCGCGGGCAGGAAATCCTGCGGTCCGTTCAGCGCCTCGACCGAGGCCCACTGGCTGATCGAGCAGGGATTGGACGTGCTCTGGCTCTGGATCTTTCGCATCGCGGCGATCAGCGGCTCCGGCCCGGCCGCGTAGCCGATGCGCCAGCCGGTCATGGCGTAGGCCTTGGAGACGCCGTTGCAGGTCAGCGTGCGGTCGTAGAGCGCCGGTTCGACCTGCGCCGGGGAGCAGAACTCGAAATCGCCATAGGCCAGGTGTTCATACATGTCGTCGGACATCACCCAGACGTGCGGGTGGCGCATCAGCACTTCGGTCAGCGCCTTGAGTTCGTCGCGCGAATAGCCCGCCCCGGTCGGGTTGCTGGGCGAATTGAAGATGAACCACTTGGTCCTGGGCGTGATCGCCGCTTCGAGCTGGTCGGCGGTCAGCTTGAAACCGGTTTGCAGGGACGCTTCGGCGATGATCGGTTCGCCGCCCGCCAGCAGCACCATGTCAGGATAGCTGACCCAGTAGGGCGCGGGAATCACCACCTCGTCCCCCGGATTGAGCGTCGCCATCAGCGCGTTGTAGAGGATCTGCTTGCCGCCGGTGCCGACGCTCACCTGCGCGGGGGAATAGGTGAGACCGTTGTCGCGCTTGAACTTGGCGCAGATCGCCTGTTTCAGTTCGGGGATGCCGTCGGGCGCGGTGTATTTCGTCTTGCCGTCCTCGATCGCCCGGATCCCGGCCGCCTTGATATTCTCGGGCGTGTCGAAGTCCGGTTCGCCCGCGCCCAGCCCGATCACGTCGCGTCCGGCTTCTTTCAACTCGCGCGCCTTGGCGGTGACGGCGATGGTCGGAGACGGTTTGACGCGGGACAGTGTCGCAGACAGGAAACTCATGGGTCACCTCGGTTTGTATGTTCATCGCGACTGTCATAGGGTGCCGCCGGGGGCCGATCAAGCGGCTTCGGGGCAGGTCGAAAGGAGAGCAGACATGAGCGACGAGAACACCGATTGGTATGGCCCGGACTCGGCGACATTCGGCGACCGCGTGGCCGGGGCGCGCGAGGCGACCGGCATGACGCAGGCGCAGCTGGCGCGGCGGCTCGGTATAAAGAAAGCGACCCTTGTCAGCTGGGAAAACGACATGGCCGAACCGCGCGCCAACAAGCTGTCGATGCTGGCCGGGCTGCTGAACGTGTCGATCATGTGGCTGTTGACCGGAGAAGGCGACGGCATGTCCGGGCCTGCCGATGACGTTCAGGACGCGCCGGACCTTTCGGACGTGCTGGCCGAATTGCGCGAGATCAGGGCATCGATGCGCAGCAATGCAGAACGCGCGGCACGGGTCGAAAAGAAGCTGAGGATGCTGATCCAGCCGGCAGAGCAGCCGTGAACGAACCCCGCGACACCAGGATCAAGCGCCTGCGCATGCGGTCGATGCGGCGCGGCATCAAGGAGATGGACCTGATCCTGAGCGCCTATGCCGACGCCACGCTCGACGGGATGTCCGACAGCGATCTCGACACTTACGACTCGCTGCTGCAAGAGAATGATCAGGATCTCTATCAGTGGGTCACGGGGCAGGATACACCGCCGGAATCGCTTGCACCGCTGATCCATGAAATATCGCAAACGTTTCAAAAATAGGGATAATTCGGTTTAACCGATTCTTCGGCTTTTGCCGTCAGTCTTTGACACGATAAGTTCGAGTCGGAGATACGGATGAGTATGGAAATGCAAGTCGGGCCTGTGACCCGCAAGGGGTTCATGACCGGATACCTGGAGGCGCTGGCGCTGGTCGAACGTCTGCACCGGCTGTTGCTGGATGTGATCAAGGATGAATTCGAACGCGTCGGCATTCTGGAAATCAACGCGGTTCAGGCGCTGCTTCTTTTCAACATCGGCGAGAACGAAGTGACCGCGGGAGAGCTCAAGAGCCGGGGCTACTACCAGGGCAGCAACGTCAGCTACAATCTCAAGAAGCTGGTTGAAATGGGGTATATGCATCACCAGCGCTGCGAGATCGACCGCAGGTCGGTGCGGGTCAAGCTGACTCCGCGCGGCCGGGAAATCCGCGATGTCGTGGCCAATCTGTTCTCCCGCCATGCCGAAGGTCTGGAAGGCAAGGGCGTCATTGGCGTGGACGGAATCGACAACATCACCAGTTCGCTGAAACGCGTGGAACGGTATTGGACCGACCAGATCCGGTATATCTATTAACGGAAATGCGCTGACGTCGGATGCGGAAGCGGCAATGAAACAAGAGCAGGGCGGGCCGAAGCGGGCCTGTCAGGGGTGCGGGCCGGGCGGCGCGCGCCCCCATTCGTTGGTCCGTTTGGCGGCCGGAACCGGACCGCGGCTTGGGAGCGGGGGCGGTGCGGAACCGGAAGTCCCGCAAGCGCGCATGGTTTGCCGGCCATGACGGCGTCGAGATTTCCCGATCCGCCGAGAGGTTTTCAGGCAGGCATGCGCCGTCGCCCGGGGCGCCCGGCCTGCCCGTCCGCCGGTTCGGCCATTGCAGCCGAAGCGTCGCGTCACCTTGCATGGCCGCCAACGCGACCAGGCGCATTCCGGCCACCGCCGGGGCCGGGCGGCACCGCCTGGCACTCCGGTCGAAAACCCGAAGCGGCAGAGACATGACGCCCGATCAAACTGCGGTCAGCCGGGTGCTGCCGGCCGCATGCCGTCGCGTGCCCCCGTGATACGCGGCGAAAGTTCCGTTTCCAGCTTGCGGCGCATGGCGCGTTCGTAGTCTTCGAACCCTTGCGCGATCTCCAGAAAGGCGCCGTGCCCGTGCAGAACGTCGGTGCGATAATATTCGATCAGGTTGACTTCGGCTTCGTAATCCGCGGCATTCACCACCAGACCGTTCACCGTGACCCCCGTGAACGGGAATTCGGAATAGGCGGCGGAGGGGGGAAAACCTTCGTTGTTCTCGCCGTCGCCGGCCATGTCCAGGGTGGAAAACAGGCAGTCGGGCGCCCGGCCCAGAACGCCCGCGCCATACCCCAGCGCATAGCCCATCGCGGTCGGGAAATCGCTGTGACTGCGGCGCGAGCGGCCGATGGTCTGCGCGACATCCAGAAGCGCCGCGCGGCTGTCGATCAGCCGCCAGTCGAGCAGCAGCTCCTGATTGTGCCGACCGCTCCATTCATAGGCCGCGAGGGCGACCGGCAGATCGGCGGCGAAAAAGGCCTCCTGCACTTCGGGTGCGATCAGGGCGGCGGCCAGCCCGTTGCGTTGCAGCGCGTCCTCGGCGGCATCAACCGACGAGGACACGTCGATCGCCAGAAGCAGCGCCAATCGGCAATCCGCCGCTGCGACAGGACTCGCAAGCCCCGCCGCCATCAAGAAGGCTCGCAGCGCTACCAATGGCCGATGTTTTCCATGCTGTTCCAGGGCTCCGCCGGCGGCAGCGGGTCGCCGTTCTGAAGCAGTTCTACCGAGATATTGTCGGGCGAACGCACGAAGGCCATGCGGCCGTCGCGCGGCGGACGATTGATCGTCACACCGTTGTCCATGAGATGCTGGCAGGTTTCGTAGATATTGTCGACGCCATAGGCGAGATGCCCGAAATGGCGGCTGTCGCTGGGCAGGCCATCGTCGCCATCCCAGTTGTAGGTCAATTCCACCGGACAGTCTTCCTGTCCCGGCGGCGCCATGAATATGAGCGAGAACCGCCCCTCTTCGCTGTCGTAATGGCGGGTCTTTTTCAATCCGAGCAGGTCGAAAAAGGCCATGGTCTTGTCCAGATCGGCGACGCGCACCATGGTGTGAAGGTATTTGATGGTCATGTGTTTCTCCCGTGATCTCTGTCAGACTAGCGTGTTCAGCCGGCAGGGCCAGTCCGGTCGGGCCGTTTTCAGAATTTTGAGCTGATCCCCAGCGAGAGCGACATCTCGCGCGCGGAAAAACGGCTGAAATTGGAGTCCTTGCGTCCGCCGCGCAGCCGCAGCGTGGGAACGAACCCGGCATAGTCGTAGCGGTCGAAGATCAGGGTCAGGTCGCCATAAAGCGACTTGTCGGTGCGCGGAACCGCGCCGTTGATGCTGAACAGGAATTCGTCGTATCGCGTGTAACCCATGACAAGGCCCATCGACAGCCGTGCCGGCCCGACCGCCCGGCCCAGCGTGTAGCTCGCCCGCATCGACGCGGTGGAATAAGTGCCGTTGATGCTGACCGCATCCGCGTCCTGCAATGCCAGCGCCAGGTTGAGCACGTCGCCGTTTTTGAAGACCTTGCCGTAGTCGGCCCCCAGGCTCAGCAGGCGCGCATCATTGGTCCGATACCGCGCGTTGTAGCGTCGCTCGGCCTCCGCGCGCAGGGTCAGGCGCGCGGTGGAGAAGAGCGCCGACCTGTGCTCGCCGCCCAGGCGGGCAAAGCGATAGTTGCGTTCGCCGCCATACCAGCTTTCCCCGAAGGCTAGGTCGAACGCCATCTGCGCGCTGCCATCCGCGGGGCCCAGGGCGAAGGCATGTGCCAGCGAAAGTTCCGCATAGGTCGAGCCGAAATCCGACCCCGTGGCGTCGGGCGCGGTGGCCTTGGCGCCGCTCGACAGGGAAACACGTTGCAAATACAGCCGCGCGCCCAGTGTGATCAGGCTGTTGCTATCGCTGTGGAGCCGGTAACCGGGTGCGATATCCAGCGATCCGATCAGGCCGGACAGGGCCAGCCCGGCGCCCGAAATGGTGCCCTCGTCGGGCACACCGTCGATGATATTGAGCGACGTGTCCGAACCGTTGTTCACGTTGTCCGACGGCTGTAGTTCTGCGCGCAGGCGCAACGACCAGGGGTTGATCCGGCGCAGGATCCTGTAGTCCCGCGCCACCAGTTGCTCGTCGCGATCGGTCGGCGCGTGAATGGCCGTACGGCGCAGCCAGATCTGCGACAGGGTGTAATTCTCGCCCTCGAAAGCCATGCGCGCGGCGAGTTGCGCTGCTTCGAACCGCGCGGGTCCCGCGTCGGCATGGCGGTAAGCATAGCCGGCGGCGCGGCGGGCGAGCGTCGGATTGTCCAGCCGGGCGTACCCGCGGGCAATGATGTAATAGGCCAGTGCATCCTTGGGATCGGCCTTCAGAACGCCTTTTGCCAACTGAATCGCAAAGCCGGGATCTCCGGACTCAAGCGCCCGGATCGCCAGGTTCCGGGCCTGGTCGATCCCAAGTTCCACCCGCTGGTCGTCCTGCGCCGCGGCAATCGTTCCGAAGAGACAGAACAGCAGCGCGAGCAGCACCCCGAAACGGCGCGGGCGGTCAAGCGGCGCATGGCCAGGGGCGGAATCCGGCATCCGCCGTTCCGTCAGTTGCTGCGTTCAAGCACGAACAGCCCGAATTCCTCTACCTTGTTCAGGTTCTGAACGTGATCTTTCGCAAACAGGGCGCCGGCAACCGAATTGGCGTTGGACCCTCCAAAGGCGCCTCCGTAATCGCCCTTTTCTTCCTGGGCCTGCGTGATCTTGCCCGCAAAGGATCCGTCCGCCTGAATGTCTGTCGGTGCGATTTCAAGATTCTCCAGTGGCACCCCTTGCGCCGCATAGGTCCGGTCATAGATCGTGCCCTTGACCCGACTGGTGGAGAAATCCGCATTGATCCGCGCTTTTCCATAGACCCGCGCAGCCTGGCCGGGTGTGAGTTCGCTGGGCGTGCCGGCGGGGACCGGCAGCAGGGCCGCGCCGTCGTCAGGATAGTTCATCAAACCGACATATTCGCCGTCGTAGCGCACGTCGGCGTTTTGTGGGTTCGGGGTCGGCGCCTGATACCCGCTGGCCGAATAGGTCGCGCCGCCGTTGTAATAGCCGTCCAGACCGCCCGATACTGCGATCACCCCCTGCGCGTCACTGACGGCGCGCGCATAGGCGGTGGTGTGGGTGTTCAGGGCATCGGGCTGCCGGGTGAAAGCCTGGTATTGTCCGCCGGGAGAATCCAGGGACGCGGCCCGCATGTATTCCACCGGAAGCGGCGTGCCGTTGAACGCGACGCCGGTGATCACGAGGTGCGGGTTGTTGGGGTCCGGGATATATTCCGCCGCATCCAGATCGCTGGCCACTGCCGCCGGGATCGGGCTTTCCGGGGCAACGGGAACAGGGTCCGTGACCTCGTCGCCATCGTCATCTTCAAGAAACGGGTTGCCCCCGCTGCATGCCGACAGTGTCGCCGCCATCGCGACACCGAGAAAAAACCGCTTCATCTGCCTCAACAACCTTTTGATTGGTCTTTTCCGGAAAGGTCAGTTGCCTGCGGAGAAAAGTCAACGCGTTTACACGTTAAAGGCGATTAACGTGGCGAATGTGTGACCCGGATATTGCGGTTCACGCAAAGATCAGCGCAATATATAGCGAGAACCCGGAAAGATTTTCCCGCGAAAGGATTCGTCATGTCGCTGTCATCCGAACAACAGGCCGAAATCGACGCTCTGCGGTCCGATCCGCAGCCCACGCTGCGCGTGGTCGCGCCGGGGATGGAGGCGCATCTTTACAAGGCGCGCCCGGTTCTGGATCACGGTTTCGTCCGGGCGATCGACTACATGGGGGATGACGCCGCGATCTGTCAGGCCGCGCGGGTCAGCTACGGCAAGGGAACCAAGAGCGTTCAGAACGACGAGGGGCTGATCCGCTATCTCATGCGGCACTGGCATTCGACCCCGTTCGAGATGTGTGAACTGAAGCTGCACGTGAAGTTGCCGGTCTTCGTCGCCCGGCAATGGATCCGGCACCGCACGGCGAACGTGAACGAATATTCGGCCCGCTATTCGATCCTGGACCGGGAATTCTACATCCCCGCGCCGGAACACATTAACGCGCAATCGGTGGTCAACAATCAGGGCCGGGGCGACGTGCTCACGGGCGAAGACGCTGCACGGGTGCTGGAGATGTTGAAGGCCGATTCGGCCCGGTGCTATGACAACTACCAGTCGATGATCGACGAGGATGGCATCGGTCTGGCGCGGGAACTGGCACGCATGAACCTTCCCGCCAATGTCTACACCCAGTGGTACTGGAAGGTCGATTTGCACAATCTTTTTCATTTCCTGCGGCTGCGGGCGGACGCGCATGCGCAATACGAGATCCGCGCCTATGCAGAGGCGATCTGCGAGATGGTTGCGGATTGGGTGCCCGCCGCCTACCGGGCGTTCGAGGACTACCGCATGGGGTCTGTCACCATGTCGGCTCAGATGGTCGAATGCCTGCGCCGGATGCTGAAGGGCGAAACCGTGACCCAGGACAATTCGGGCATGTCGGCGCGGGAATGGCGGGAATTCGAAGAGGTCTTGCGGTAGCCACACCCTACCGGACCATGCCGGCCCTCCACGCAGCGGGGCACGGGGTGCCGCGAACACACCGATCCATGATGGACCGATCCGCCTGGCTTGACGTCCCGCGAACTTGACGCGGCCGCCGACAAGGGGCGGCGGGCGGAAAAGCGCGCCCCGTATCGGGGCGGGGCGCGACCGGGAATCGGTTAAAGAGGTTTCAGGTTCGCAGCCATTTCACGGCCATCGCGGCCGGCCTCTAGGTCGTAATTGACCTTCTGATTGTCGGCGAGACCTGTGAGCCCCGACCGTTCCACGGCCGAGATGTGCACAAATACGTCTTTTCCACCCGTATCGGGTGCGATGAATCCGTACCCTTTTGTTGTATTGAACCATTTCACGGTGCCAGTCGGCATTTCCCGTGTCTCCTTCTCAGTTATTTGCGCCCCGAAATCGCGGAGCATACCAAAGCACGATGCCGAAGCCTGTGACCGGGCCAAGGGGACGGAACGGGCACTTCGCGGTCGAAGGTGCTGAGTAACAAGATTACACGGCCATGCCAAAAATCAAGAAAAAGGGGCTGCCTTGGGGCGAAATGACGGATATTTGCGCACCCGGAAGGAGTGGTCACATGGTTCTCTATGGCTTGAAAACTTGCGATACCTGCCGCAAGGCGCTGAAAAAACTGAATGAAGCACGGTTTGTCGATGTCCGAAGCGAAGGCGTTCCGCCGGATGTGATGTCGGCCGCATTCGATCTTTACGGGCAGGCTTTGTTGAATACGCGCTCTACCACCTGGCGCGGTCTGCCCGACGCGGAACGTGCGCGCCCGCCGCTGGACCTTTTGCGCGACCACCCGACGCTCATGAAACGTCCCCTGATCGTGTCCGAGGAGCGAATCTTTCTGGGGTGGACGGCAGACGTCCAGAACACGCTCGGTGTCGCCTGAACGGGCAAGGCCGCGCGTCATGGGGTCGGCGCGGGTCGCTCAGGACAAGCGACCCGTCAGCCGGTCTGCGGACAGCGGACCCGCGCCCTTGACCACGATGATGGCGAGCACCGTGATCCAGAGCAGACGCTGGTCGAGAATCACGCTGTCGGGGATTCCGTTGAACCAGCCGCCGAGCGTCTTTTCATCGGTCGCGCCGTGCCCGACGATATCGGTAGCCGACTGAACGAAGACGAAACCGATCAAGCCGATGGCCGCGAGGCGGCTGAACAGACCGACGACGATCAGCGCCGGCAGGATGAATTCGGCCCAGGTCCCGGCGAGCGCGACCATCCAGTGAAAGAATCCCAGTTGCGAGCTGTCATAGCCGACAGCTTCCATCGCGCGCGGAAAGATCTGCGCATAGGCGCCGTCGGACAGGGAAAACAGGCCGAACGGACCGTCGCCAAGCTTGGTCCAGGCCGATCTCCAGAAATACATGACCAGCACCGCCGCGAAGGTGAATCTCGCCAGGGTGGGCAGGATGAACCCCGCCTTCCGGTCCAGCCAGTCGAAAACCGAATTATGCATCTTCATCAATGTGATCATGGTTCAGTCTTTCCGCGCCAGGGACGTCAGGGCATTTCCGGAGAGCAACAGGGCCAGACAGGTCGTCAGATCGAAGTCCGGGCAGTCGCGCTGCGCCATGTCCAGGGCCGATCCGACGGTTTCGCCGTCGATCAGCGCCGCGATCCAGGTTGCGCCGCCGGGCGGGAGGAGGTTCGGGGCCGGATCGAATTCCGGCCGCGTGATCAGGACATCCTGCGCTACATGCCTCGGTTTCGCGGCATCCGGTTGGGTGTTGAATCGCCATATATCGTAGACCGGCCAGTCGGAACGCAGCACCGAAACGCCCGGCGCCAGTGTCACCCGTGACCGCAGCAGGGCTTCGGATTGCGTGTCCGCCAGCGCCGCAGGGTCGAGCCCCGCTGCATCCGCCGCATGGTAGGCGTGGCGCAACGCCAGCTCCAGGCGGGCAACATCGGGAAGGAAGCCGCGATGCGAAAGCTGCGGCAGGCCCGACAGGAAGTCCGGAAACTCCGCGCCATAGTGCATCAGCAGCGGCGAGGAGGGCGGATGCGCCCGCACGAACATCCGGGCGATACCGTCCATGTTTTCCTGCCCCAGCAAGCGCGTGACGATCGGAAATCCGACGCAGATCGCGTCCCGCAGCGACACCACGACGTTGTTGCGATAGACGTTGAAACGGGCGGCCGCCGGCTGGCCGGATGCATCCACCAGCCCATCGGGAACGGGGGCGGCAGGATCAAGCAGCGCGGTGAGAAACCGGGTTTGGGAAACGGTCATGCCGAAACGACGGCGAGGGCCGCGGCGGCGCATTCGGCTTCGCTGCGCAAGACCGGCCATTCCGGCACATCGTTGTCCCATTCCACCAGCACGGGTTTCGGGCCGGAACGGGCCAGAACGTGACCCAGCAGATCCCAGACCGGCTCCGCGACGGGGTGCGCGTGGCTGTCGATCAGAAGCGGTGCG
The DNA here is from genome assembly GCF_030164465.1 of Sedimentitalea xiamensis. Taxonomy (GTDB): domain Bacteria; phylum Pseudomonadota; class Alphaproteobacteria; order Rhodobacterales; family Rhodobacteraceae; genus Sedimentitalea; species Sedimentitalea xiamensis. The sequence continues at coordinate 166,178 of NZ_JASNJE010000007.1, read as the reverse complement.
CCGTGGCGATCGGTTTCGGCGTCATGTCCGCCGACATGAATCTCTCCGATCTGATCGATCGGGTAGGCATCGACATAATCGTGCGGCTCCATTCCCAGGTTTGTGGCCGAAACAAACACGTTGTTGACGTCGAGCAAGAGGCCGCAGCCTGTGCGCCGGCAAAGTTCCGCAAGGAAATCCGTTTCGCAGAACGTGCTTTCGTCGAACGCAAGATAGCTGGACGGGTTTTCCAGCAGCATTTGCCGGCCGAGGGCGATTTGCACCTGGTCGATATGATCCGCCACGCGGCCTAGCGTCTCTTGCGTGTAGGGCAGGGGCAGCAGATCGTTCATGAATTCCGCGCCATGCGTGGACCAGGCCAGGTGTTCCGAAAAACTGGCGGGGTTCAGCCATGAAACCAGGCGCTTCAGGCGTGCGAGGTGTTCCGCGTCCAGTGGCGCTTCACCGCCGATGGACAGTCCGACGCCGTGTACGGATATGGGAAATCGTTCTGACAGGGCGCGCAGTTGCGCGAGCGGACGCCCGCCGTCGCCCATGTAGTTCTCGGCGTGGATTTCCAGCCACGCGACGGGGTGCGGCTGTTTCAGGATGTCGCCGAAGTGACGGGGTTTGTATCCGACTCCCGGCGCGTCGGGCAGGTGGTTGGGCGGTTTCGCGGAGTCCGGCATGGCGGGCCTGTGGGGTCGCGGGCGGGAGGCTTGCGCCGGCCCGCCCAGTGCGCCGTTTATGCCGGCAAGTCGCGGTCGAGCGCGCTCAGCGAACCCTTGCGCTCCGTGCCGTCGGCCATCGCGGGAAGCTCCATGCTTTCGCAGGTTCCGGCATCGACCAGTTTCCAGGCATTCCCCTGATAATCCACGGTCGATGTCCCCGCGCATGTGGTGCCGGGACCGGCGGCGCAATCATTGGCCCCGGCCAGCGAGACGCCATAGCATTTTTCCTTGGACTGCGCCTGAACGGTCGTGGCCGTCGCGGCCAGGGCAGCGGCGACCGCGCCTGCGACGGTGAGCGTCTTGACGGTGGTGGACATGTCGATCTCCCTTGTTGGTTTCGTTTTTCGATGCCCGGAGCCTATGGTGGTGTCCGGGGCTGGTGAAGTCACGAGCCCGTGTCTCACGCGCCCGTCAGCCCATGTTACGACCAAATCGGAAAAAAACATGTGTTTTCGCAGAATGTTGCAACCCGCTCGCACGGGTGCGACCAGTTTGTGACGGCCGCACCCCGCGAATATTACAGAAGATCGGGGGGTGTCGCGGCGCGGGACAGTTCCTTCGTTACATCCGCAAGCGGCTGAACGCTGGTCTGTTTCTCGCCGAGACGGCGCACCGACACGGTGCGATCCTGGACTTCACGTGCGCCCACGGCAAGGATCACCGGCACCTTGCCGACCGAATGTTCCCGAACCTTGTAGTTAATCTTTTCGTTGCGGATGTCGGCTTCGGCGCGCACGCCCGCGGTTCTCAGGGCCGCGACGACCTCCTGCACATAGGCATCCGCTTCGGACGTGATCGCCGCGACGACCACCTGCCGCGGCGCAAGCCAGAAAGGCAGCTTGCCCGCGTGTTCCTCGATCAGGATGCCGATGAACCGTTCGAAACTGCCCAAAGTCGCGCGATGCAGCATGACCGGACGGTGCTTTGCGCCATCCGCGCCGATATAGGTCGCGTCCAGCCGTTCCGGCAGCACGAAATCGACCTGGTGCGTGCCGCATTGCCAGTCCCGCCCGATGGCGTCGGTCAGCACGAATTCGAGCTTCGGTCCATAGAAGGCGCCTTCGCCGGGATTGAGTTCCGGTTCGATCCCGGCGGCGCGGGTGGCCGACAGAAGCGCCGCCTCGGCCTTGTCCCAGATAGCGTCGGACCCTGCCCGCACCTCGGGACGATCCGAGAACTTGACGCTGAAACGGTCAAAGCCGAGATCCTTGTAGACCCGCGACAGGAAATCGATGAACTCCGCGGTTTCGCTTTCGATCTGGTCTTCGCGGCAGAAGATATGGCCGTCATCCTGGGTGAAACCGCGCACCCGCATGATGCCATGCAATGCACCCGAGGGTTCGTAGCGGTTGCATGACCCGAATTCCGCCATCCGCAGCGGCAGGTCGCGGTAGGATTTCAGGCCCTGGTTGAAGATCTGGACGTGACAGGGGCAATTCATCGGTTTCAGCGCGTTGACCGATTTTTCGCGCGCATGCTCTTCATCGACTTCGACGATGAACATGTTCTCCTGGTATTTTTCCCAATGACCCGAGGCTTCCCACAGCTTGCGGTCCACCACCTGCGGCGTGTTCACTTCCACGTAACCGCCGTCGCGCTGCCGCCGTCGCATGTAGTCCTGAAGCTCGGTGTAGATCGTCCAGCCGTTGGGGTGCCAGAAAATCTGACCGGGCGCTTCTTCCTGCATGTGGAACAGGTCCATCTCGCGGCCCAGCTTGCGGTGGTCGCGTTTCGCGGCCTCTTCCAGCATGTGCAGGTGCGCCTTGAGCTGTTCCTTGTTCGGGAAGGCGACGCCGTAGATGCGCTGCAGCATCGGGCGGTTGCTGTCGCCGCGCCAATAGGCCCCGGCGATGCTCATCAGCTTGAACGCGTCTCCCGGCACCTGGCCGGTGTGTTGCAGGTGCGGCCCCCGGCACAGGTCCTGCCAGTGGCCGTGCCAATACATGCGCAGCGGTTCGTCGCCCGGTATCGCCTCGATCAGTTCGACCTTGTAGGGTTCGTTGTTCGCCTCGTAGAACTTGATCGCGCGGTCGCGGTCCCAGACCTCGGTCGTCACGGGATCGCGCTTGTTGATGATTTCCTTCATCTTCTTTTCGATGAGGCCGAGATCTTCGGGCGTGAACGGTTCCGCGCGGTCGAAATCGTAATACCAGCCGTTCTCGATGACGGGTCCGATCGTGACCTTGGTGGCCGGCCAGATTTCCTGCACCGCGCGGGCCATGATATGCGCGAGATCGTGACGCACCAGTTCGTTGGCCTGCGCCTCGTCCTTCATGGTGTGGATCGCGATGCTGGCGTCCTTTTCGATTGGCCAGGCCAGATCGAAATGCTTGCCGTCCACCGTGGCGCTGATCGCCTTTTTCGCCAACGAGGCCGAAATATCGGCCGCGACCTCGGCGGCGGTGATCCCGGACGCGAAGCTGCGGGAATTGCCATCGGGAAGGGTGAGAGAGATCTGAGCCATATCGGCCTCCTCGTCGGTTTGGCGCCCACTGAACGCCCGGTTGCGGGTTATTTGCGATCGCTGTTTGGCCGGAGCGGAGCGGGCTGTCAACCGCTCTGCGCTTCCGGGCATTCGTGTCGACGTGTTTTCTGCGGTGCCGTGCGGCGCGGCAAGCCCGTTCGGCAAGAACCGGATTGCGGCCACGGGATTCGCGTGCATGATCGTCCCAGGACAGGAGACGGCCATGAGCACGACAAACTATCTGGATACGCCGGAGGGGCGGCGGCTCGCCTATCATCTCTCGCCGGGGGATGGCCCCTGCGTCGTGTTCCTCGGCGGGCTGAAATCGGACATGCAGGGGACCAAGGCGATCCACCTTCAGGCATGGGCCCAGGCTCGGGGGCGCGCATTCCTGCGGTTCGACTATTCGGGTCATGGCGAAAGCAGCGGCGCGTTCGAAGACGGGTGCATCGGCGACTGGGCCGAAGACGTGCGGGCGGCGGTGACGCGGTTGACGCAGGGACCGCTGGTCATCGTCGGGTCGTCGATGGGCGGATGGCAGGCGCTGTTGCTGGCGCGGGCGATTCCCGACCGCATCGCGGGCCTTGTCACGATCGCCGCCGCGCTGGATTTCACCGAGGACGGATACTGGCGCCGCTTCACGGCAGAACAGAAACGGGCCCTGGAGACGGTTGGCCATGTCGAACTGCCGTCGGACTACATGGAACCCTATGTCATCACGCGGCGCCTGATCGAAGACGGCCGCGACCATCTGGTGCTGCGGGATGCGCTGGCTCTGCCGTTTCCGGTGCGTTGCCTTCAGGGCACGGCCGATACCGCGGTCAGCGTGGACACCGCGCTGCGTCTGCTGGAACATGCCGATTGCCCGGACATGCGCCTGACGCTTGTCAAGGACGCGGACCACCGGTTTTCCGACGAAAGCTGCCTGCGCCTGATCGAAACCGCGATCGCCGAGGTTCTGGCCGGGCGTGTCTAGAACTGTCGGTCAGGGCCTGCGGCGGCGACGGTTCCGATCCGATCCAACGAGAACGAGGTTTGAAAATGGAACAACGCATCAGTCTGACTACGCTCGGTGCAGAGGATATCGAGGCTGCCGCCGCCTTTTATGAAGCGCTCGGCTGGCGGCGCGTGCCCTCGCAAGATGGGGTTATCGCCTTTGACCTGATCGGTCAGACGCTGGCATTGTATCCGCTGAGCGACCTCGCCCGCGACATGGGTCTGCCGGTTGCCGATCTCGGCCAGGGCGCGATCACACTTGCCTATAACGTGAGAAGCGCGCCGGAGGTGGCGGAGGTGCTGGCCACCGCCGAAGCCGCCGGCGCGACCATTCTGAAAGCCGCGGAAGAGACCTTCTGGGGTGGTCACGCAGGATATTTCCGCGCGCCTGACGGGGCCATCTGGGAGGTGACTTTCAACCCCTTCGCGCCGCTGTCCCCGGATGGCGCCTTTCGCTGGAACGGCTACGGCTGATGCGCAAGCCCCGCAGCATGTGGAGCCTTGAAACGCTGGGCCGGATCCGGTTGTCGCGCCATTTCTTCATGCGGGAGTTTCTCTATTCCGAGATCGCCAGTTTCCATGGCTTGCAGAACATTCCCGACAATCCGGACCTGGCGATCGAAGCCGGTCGGGCGTTCTGCGAAACCCTGCTGGACCCGTTGGAAGAAACCTTTGGCCGGATCGCGGTGCGGTCCGGATATCGCTCGCCCCTGGTCAACGGATTCGGAAACGAAAACGGGTTGAACTGCGCGCGCAACAACCATCCGCTGGAATGCCACATCTGGGACAGGGGGCAGGGCGAGGATCGTGTTGCGGGCGCGACGGTCGTGATCCCCTGGTTCGCGGACCAGTATGAACAGGGGCGCGATTGGAGAGACCTTGCCTGGTGGCTCCACGACCACCTGGCCTATTCGGAAATCTGGTTTTTTCCTAAGCTCTGCGCCTTCAACCTGTCCTGGCGCCCGACGCCGCGTCGCCGGATCGACAGCTATATCGCGCCACGCGGCCGGTTGCTGGCCCCCGGACAGGCGCCGCCGGAGCCGCCGGCCCGGAGGGGCGCAAGATACGCGGATTTCCCGGCGTTTCGCGGCATCGCATTTCCGGGCCCGCCTTTGGACATGGGGCTGTCGCTGCGGGATCAGGTATAAAGCGCGGCCCGCTGTTCTTTCGTCAGGACATGCACCGGCGCGGTGGGGGCGCCTGTGTCCAGGTCGAAGAACGGTGTCTGTTTCCAGCGCCCGGACAGGCGCGCAGAGCCCAGACCGACGGCGAGCCGCCAGGCCATGAACGCCGATCCCTTGTGTTTCGGCGCGCCGCCCGATTGCGGAATGAAAGCCTCGACCCGAACAGGCCCGATGGCGGACACATCCTGAAGCCGGCCGGTATGGATCGAAGAGAAGGGGAGGCCCGACTTCGCCAGCGTGTTGAACATCGGGACCTTGCAGCAGTTTGCATACCAGCGCAGCAAGCCCCTGGGGCCGAGCCGCAAGATGGCCAGATTGGCCGCGCCCTGTTCGAACTGCACAGTGTCCGGTGTCGTCATGAACAGCTCGACGCCGTGGGGGTCCGGATCCTTCCGGTTCAGATGAAGTTCCGCTGCGCGGCAATCGCGGCAATGACAGATTGCGTGGATGCCCGAGGCCGATGTGGCCGGGCTGATCGTGCCTCGGATCTGACCGCAGTCGCAGGAAAAGACAATGGCGTTCCGGTCAACCACCGTCTGCGCTCCGGTTATTCCGCCGCCACGTTCTTGTTGGCGGGCTTCTTGTCGCCGGTGCCGCTGTTGGCATCGATGAAGTCGAGAACCAGCGGCCGTATGTTCACGCGCCAGGACTTGCCGGCAAAGATGCCATAGTGACCCGCGTCGGGTTCGACATGGCTGGCCTTCTTGCTGGCGGGCAGGCCGGTGCACAGTGCCAGCGCCGCGATGCACTGGCCCGGAGCCGAGATGTCGTCCTTCGCGCCTTCGACGGTCTTGACGGCGACGCTGGTGATCTTGCCGATATCCACCTTGTGGCCGTCCACGACGAATTCGTTCCTGGCGATCTCGCGGCCCTTGAAGACACGTTCGACGGTCGACAGGTAGAATTCCGCCGGCATGTCCATGACGGCCAGGTATTCGTCGTAGAACCGGTTGTGGGCGTCATGGTCCGAAGCCTCGCCGCGCGATGCGCGCACGATCTGGTCCTGGAACGCCTTGCCGTGCCGTTCGGCATTCATCGACATAAACGAGGCGAGTTGCAGGAGACCGGGATAGACCATGCGGCCGACGCCGGGATACTTGAACCCGACCCGCTGGATCATCGTTTCCTCGAGCTGGCCCATGGTCACGCGCCGCCCGAAGTCCGTCACTTCCGTCGGGGTGGCATCCGGGTCGACCGGACCGCCGATCAGGGTCAGCGACCTGGGCTGCGCCTCCGGATCCTGCTCGGCCAGGTAGGCGGTGGCGGCGAGCGTCAGGGGCGCTGGCTGGCAGACGGCGATCACATGGGTGTCCGGACCCATTTCCCGCATGAAATTGACAAGGTAAAGCGTGTAGTCCTCAATGTCGAACTTGCCTGCCGACACCGGGATGTCGCGCGCGTTCTTCCAGTCGGTGACGTAGACTTCGCAATCGACCAGAAGCGATTTCACGGTGCTGCGCAGCAGGGTGGCGTAATGGCCCGACATCGGCGCGACCAGCAGGACCTTGCGCGGCTTGGTCTCGCGTCCGGGGACGTGGAAATGGATCAGGTCGCCGAACGGTTTTTCGACCACCGTCTCGATGTTCACCAGATGGTCCATGCCGTCCTCGCAGGTGAATGTCCGTATGCCCCAGTCGGGTTTCACGGTCATGCGCTGAAAGGTGCGTTCGGTCACTTCGCCCCAGCCGGCGATCCAGCTGAGCGCAGGGTTTGGAATCATGCTGAAGATAGGATAGGATGCAAGGGCCAGTGCGGACGCGCCCATCCATTGATTGGTATTGCGCGCCGTCTCCATCAAGTCGTAGGTTACCATGTAGCGCATTGTCGGGACTCCATCCGTTCTCTTTCGACCCTGAGGGATCGGACCATTCGTCGCTTTGCCCCCCGACTACAAGCAACGATATTCTGCATAGCAGCAAGATTACGAGGGATTCGTTAAAATGACAACTACCCAAGACAGCGCACCAGAACTGTCCGGAGAACACATTGAAAGACTTACCGAAAACCTCGGAAAGATCGAGGCTTTGTCAAAACGCCTGATCGATGTGATGACCCGCAAGACCGGACACAACGCTGCGTTGAACGGCCCGAAGCAGGACTTGTTCGCCAAGGCGGCACAGGCCTACTGGACGCAGGCCTTCCAGAACCCCAGCAAGATCATCGAGCAGCAGGTGGAATACTGGGGCAAGTCGCTGAAACACTTTGCCGAAGCGCAGGAAACGCTTGCCAAGGGCAAGTTCCAAGCGCCGGAAGATCCCGGCCCGAAGGACCGCCGTTTCGCGAATCCGCTATGGGACAGCCACCCCTATTTCAACTTCATCAAGCAGCAATACCTGATCAACGCCGACGCGATCAAGCAGGCGGTGGACAGCGTCGAGGACATGGACGCCAAGGAAAAGCAGCGCCTGACCTATTTCGCGACCCAGATCGTCGACATGATGGCGCCGACGAACTTCCTGGCGACCAACCCGGATGCGCTGGAAAAGGCGCTTGAAACCGAAGGCCAGTCCCTGGTGGACGGGCTGGAGAACCTGATCTCGGATCTCGAGGCCAACAACGGCGAACTCGTCGTGCGCCTTGCCGATGAAAAGGCGTTCGAACTTGGCAACAACATTGCGACGACTCCGGGCGACGTGGTTTACCGCAACAAGATGATGGAGCTGATCCAGTACAAGCCCGCCACCGATACGGTGCACGAAGTCCCGCTGGTCGTGTTCCCGCCCTGGATCAACAAGTTCTACATTCTCGATCTCAAGGCGCAGAACAGCCTGATCAAGTGGATCACCGAACAGGGCTACACGCTGTTCGTGGTCAGCTGGATCAACCCGGATTCCAAATATGCGGACATCGGAATGGAGGATTATATCCAGGACGGATACCTGACCGCCATCCGCGAGGTGAAATCGATCTGCAACGTCAAGCAGGTCAACGCGATCGGCTATTGCATCGCCGGCACTACGCTGGCGATGACCCTGTCGCTGCTGAAACAGCGCGGCGACAAGTCGGTGAAATCGGCGACGTTCTTTACCGCGCTGACGGATTTCGGCGATCAGGGCGAATTCACGCCGTTTCTGACGGACGATTTCATTGACGGGATCCAGGCGGAAGTCGAAGACAAGGGGATTCTGCCATCCTTCATCATGGCGCGGACCTTCAGCTATCTGCGGTCCAACGATCTCGTCTACACGCCCGCCATCCGCAGCTACATGATGGGAGAGGCGCCGCCGGCTTTCGATCTGCTCTACTGGAACGGCGACGGTGCGAACCTGCCCGCCAAGATGACCCTTCAGTATCTGCGCGGCTTGTGTCAGGAGAACCGGTTCACCCAGGATGGGTTCGACCTGTTGGGGCATACGCTGAAAGTATCGGATGTCGATGTTCCGCTGTGTTCCGTCGCCTGCGAGACCGATCATATCGCGGCGTGGAAGGACTGTTACCGTGGCGTTCAGATGATGGGGTCGCAAAGCAAGACCTTCATCATGACCCAATCCGGCCATATCGCCGGCATCGTCAATCCGCCCAGCCGGAACAAATACGGCCACTACACCAACGAAGACCTTTCCGGCGATCCGAAGGCATGGCTGGACGGCGCGGATTTCCACGAAGGATCCTGGTGGCCGCGCTGGGAAAGGTGGCTCATGGACCGGTCCGGTAAGAAAATTCCCGCCCGCGACATTGGCGATTCGGACCATCCGTCGCTTGCTCCGGCCCCTGGAACCTATGTCCGCATGAAGGCAAGCGCCGGGAAACGTTGACTTTTCCAGTTTTTGCTGCGACGCAGCATTTTTTCCTTGAAATGCCGCGCCGCAGCATGCATATTGTCCTCAATACAACCGATACCGGACAGACCCGGTTGAACACAAAGGACATGAACCATGGCAAAGACCCAAGATTTCACCGCCGTCATGAAAGACATGATGGGCGCTTTCCCCGTTGACACCAAAGCTCTGGAAGACGCTTTCAAGACTCAGGCAACCCTGAACGAGAAACTGTCCGGCGTTGCTCTGGAAGCTGCCGAGAAATCCGCCGAGATTTCCAGCAAGTGGACCAAAGACACGATCGCCAAGCTGGGCGAAATGTCCAAAGCGAAAGCCGAGCCGGCCGACTACGCCAAGTCGATCACCGATTTCGCTTCCGCTTCGGCTGAAGTTGCTGCCGAGAATATGGCCGCTTTCGCCGAAATCGCGAAGAAAGTGCAGATGGACACCGTCGAACTGCTGATGGCTGCCGGCAAGGACATCACCGAAGATGCGACCGCCGCTGTCAAGAAGGCCACCAACGACGTGACCGCCGCTGCCAAGAAAGCAGCAGCCAAGTAAGGCGCACAAGACGCCGATTTGCGCCAACTCCTCCCAACCGGTGCAATCGCGGGGGCAGGTCGAAAGACCTGCCCTTTCTTTTTGTTCTGCGCTCGCATAGTCTTTGCTGCATCGCATCATATGTCGGGAGGACAAGACGTGGCGGAACAGGAAAAATCCCTTCTGATCAAACGGTATGCCAGTCGGCGGCTCTACAATACCGAGACCAGCGACTACGTCACGCTCGAGGATATCGCCGGGTTCATCCGCGACGGTCGCGAGGTGCAGATCGTCGATCTGAAATCGGGAGACGACCTGACGCGTCAGTATCTGCTCCAGATCATCGCGGAACATGAAAGCCGGGGCGAGAACGTGCTGCCGGTCACGGTTCTGAACGATCTCGTGCGCAGCTACATGCTGCCCGGCGGGGGGATGATGCCGCAGTTCCTGCAAAGTTCCTTTGACATGCTGCGCGAGAACCAGGCCAAGATGATGGAAAACATGTCGGCCATGAACCCGATGAGCAAGATGCCGGGATTCGAGGCGATGAAAGCCCAGCAGGAAGCGTTCCTGAAGGCGATGACCGGCGGCATCACCCGGTCATGGTCGGGACCCGAAGCGGAAGAGACGGATGGCGGCAGCGACTCGGAGGATCTCGATGAGATCAAGAAACAGTTGGCCGACCTGCAAAAGAAGCTGTCAAAGCTGAAGTAGCGAACCCGCGCCCCGTTCAGGTTCCGTAGGTTCGGGCCGGGTGCATTACCTGATCGATGGCTTGCAGGACAATGTCCGCGATCACGTCGAGTTCGGCCCGGGTCAGGCGCACCGGAAGGCGCGCGTCGCAGGCCCGCATCAGCATCGCGCGCGTCTTGGGCAGGTCCGGCCGGTCCGGCAGGAACCGCCAGTTCCAGAAAGCGCGGGCGTTGTCTTCGCTCATCCCGAAGATCTGCACCTTGAGGCCGCGCGCGTCGGCTGCTTCGGCGAAGGCGCGGGTTTCGGAATCGCTGAGACCGACCAGATTGAACTGGATCGAATCCGGCGCGCGGGATTCCTGCGGCAGCGCGGGCGGAACCGACAGGTAGGGGGAGCCGTTGAGGCGGGCGGCCACATGATCGTGGTTCTTCCGTCCATCCCGCACCCGCCGGGCAAGTTCCGGAATCTGCGGACGGATAACCGCCGCCGTAAGATTGCTCATCCGCATGTTGTAGAGAGGCAATTCGTTCTGCCATCTCGCGAAGGCCAGTTCGAGATCCGGCGTGTTTTCGCCATGGGGACCCTTGTGCTTTTTCCAGTTGTGTTCGTAGGCTCCCGACATGATCACGGCGCGCGCCACCAGATCGGCGTCGTCGGTGATCAGAATGCCGCCCTCGCCGGCATTGAGCATCTTGTAGGACTGGAACGAAAAACAGCCGATGCGTCCGATCGTGCCGATGTTGCGATCCCGCCACGTCGTGCCGAGCGAATGCGCCGCGTCTTCGATCATCGGGATCCCGCGGGCGTCGCAGAGGTCCATGATCGCATCCATGTCGCTCGTGTGTCCGCGCATGTGGCTGATAATGACGGCGGATATGTCCTGATCCAGCCGCGTTTCGAAATCCGCCAGATCGATGCGGAAGTTATCGCCGACCTCGCAGAGGACCGGCACGCAGTCGGCGTGAACAATGGCGGAGGGCACCGCCGCGAAGGTGAAGCCGGGGATCAGTACACGCGCATCGCGCGGCAGCCCCAAAGCCTTGAGCGACAGGAACAGGGCCGCCGAGCAGGACGACACCGCGAGCGCGTATTTGCTGCCGATCATCCGCGCGAATTCGGCTTCCAACAGCGCGACCGGCGCGTCCTTTGGCGCGGTATAGCGAAACAGATCGCCCGACAGCATCAGGTCGTCAATGGCGTCGCGCGCGGCGGGCGGGATCGGTTCGGCGTCGTGAACGTTCGGCGGCAGTATCATATTTGAACTTTCCTAATCCGGATTTCGGAAAACATAAATCAGGAACGAGGGCGTGCCAACACCGCTTTTCGACCATCGGCAAGGATCCGGACGGACCCGGTGCGTTTTTGTCAGAAACCGAGCCGGTCGCGCATGGCGAACCAGGTCATCGCGAGAACCAGCAAGGGCGAGCGCAGGGCCGAACCGCCGGGAAAGGACGGGGTCGGAATGCGGGCCATGGTGTCAAAACCCTCGGCCTGACCCTGGATCGCCAGCGCCATCAGTTGACCGGCATGGGTGGCCGTCCCGACGCCATGCCCGGAATATCCCGACGCCGACAAGATGTTCGGCGCCACCCGTGCGAGAAACGGCATGCGTTTCATCGTGATCCCGAGCGTTCCGCCCCAGGCGTAGTCGATCCCGATATCCGCCAGATGCGGATAGATCTGGGTCATCGGTTTGCGCACCAGCGCCGCGATGTCCGCCGGGAACCTGTATCCATAGCTCTCGCCGCCGCCGAACAGCAGCCGCTTGTCGCCGCTGAGTCGGAAGTAGTTGATGACGAACTTGCTGTCCGCGACTGCGACATCTTTCGTCAGGACCCTGGCGGCATCGTCGCCGAGCGGTTCGGTGGCCGCGATGAAATTGTTGATCGGCATGACACGCGCCGCGACCTTTCGGTTCAGGTTGCCGAGGTATCCGTTGCAGGCCAGGATGACGTGTTCGGCGACGACCCGCCCCTTGTCAGTCTGCACCGTGGTGGGCCGCCGTTCCTGGATGTGATGCACGGGGCTGTCCTCGAACACCCGCACACCGGCCTTCACCGCCGCATGTCCAAGCCCCAGGGCGTAGTTCAGGGGATGCAGATGACCGGCGCCCCAATCCAGCGTTCCACCCTTGTAGTCGGGCGACGGACAAAGCGCGTGGCAGGCTTCTTCGTCGAGCATTTCGATCTGATCATAGCCATAGCGGGTCCGGAGATGTTCGCCATAGGCATGCAGACCAGCCACCTCGCGGGTATTTGACCCGGTATGCGCCACGCCGGGTTTCAGATCGCAGGCGATGTCGTGCTTCGAAATCAGGTCCTTGACCAGCGCCTTGGCGTCTTCGGCCAGTTGCCAGAGTTTCGCCGCTTCCGGCTCGCCCATCAGAGATTCCAGCGCATCCTGTTCCATCCGCTGTCCGCTGCCGAGTTGACCGCCGTTGCGCCCGGATGCACCGAATCCGATCCGGTGGGCATCCAGCAAAACGACGTCGAACCCGGCTTCCGCAAGGTGCAGGGCCGCGGACAGCCCGGTATAGCCGGCGCCAACCACGCAGACATCCGCGCGGGTTTCTCCGCGCAATGGCGCGAACCGGTCCATCGGTGTGGCGGTGGCGGCATACCAGCTCCTGGGGTATTCGCCTTGCGTGTCGTTGGAATACAGCAGGTTCATCCGTCCGGCCGGCCTTTCTCGCGTTGACGTATCGACGTCGATCAGACGTTCAGCAGAAGATGTTCCCGCTCCCAGGGGGAAATCACCTGCAGGAACTCTTCGTATTCGGCCCGCTTCACGATGCTGTAGACGCGGGAGAAATCCGGTCCCAGCACCTTTTGCAGTTCGACCGCCTCTTCAAACAGGTCCAGGGCTTCGCCCATGACGCGGGGAATGTCCTCTTCCCCTTCATAAGCGTCGCCCTTGAACTGCTTGTCCGGGCGTTTTTCTTCGATCAGGCCGAGATAGCCGCAGGCCAGCGACGCGGCGATGCCGAGATAGGGGTTGCAGTCCATGCCGCCCAGGCGGTTTTCGATCCGGCGCGCCTCGGGACCGGCCAGCGGGATCCGTATCCCCGTCGTGCGGTTGTCACGCCCCCATTCCAGGTTGATCGGCGCCGCATGGTCGCGCGTGTAGCGGCGATAGCTGTTCACATAGGGCGCCATGATGGCGATCGCCGCAGGCAGGTGGTTCTGCAACCCGGCGATGAAATGGAAGAACGCATCGGTTTCCCCGCCCTGCGGCCCGGAAAAGATGTTCTTTCCGGTCTCGATGTCCAGGACCGAATGGTGGATGTGCATGGCGCTGCCGGGTTCGTCCGCGATCGGCTTGGCCATGAAGGTTGCGAAACAGTCGTGTCGCAGGGCGGCTTCGCGGATCAGGCGCTTGAAATAGAACACTTCGTCGGCCAGTTTGACCGGATCTCCGTGACGCAGGTTGATTTCAAGCTGACCCGCGCCGCCTTCCTGGGTGATGCCGTCGATTTCGAAACCCTGTGCCTCCGCGAAATCGTAGATGTCGTCGATCACCGGGCCGAATTCGTCGACGGCCGTCATCGAATAGGCCTGCCGCGCGGCGGCGGGACGGCCCGAGCGGCCCATCATCGGTTCGATCTGTTTGGCCGGGTCTATGTTGCGGGCGACGAGATAGAATTCCATTTCCGGCGCCACGACCGGTTTCCAGCCCTGGTCGCGATAAAGCTGAACCACGTTCTTCAGCACGTTGCGCGGGGAAAACGGGACGGGTTTGCCCTTCCGGTCATAAGCGTCGTGAATCACCTGGAGCGTCCAGTCCCCGGTCCAGGGCGCGGCGGTCGCCGTGGACATGTCCGGGCGCAGGATCATGTCCTTTTCGATGAAGCCGTCGTCGCCGGCGGCTTCGCCCCAGTCCCCTGTGATGGTCTGGTAGAAGATGCTGTCCGGCAGGTGGAAATATTCCTGCTTCTCGAATTTGGACGCTGGCACCGCCTTGCCGCGGGCGATTCCCGGCAGGTCGGAAATGATGCATTCGACTTCATCCAGCCGCCGGCCTTCCAGATAGGCCTGCGCCGCGGCGGGAAGTTTGTCGTTGAAACTGGTCATCGGACGCTCTTTCTCTTGAAGAATTCGGCCATGAATTCGGCCATCTCGCTATTGTCGGTCGGGCCGTCCAGCCTGGCGCTGGCGGCGTCGAGCACGTCATCGGAAATCACGCCCCGGCCGCGCGTCCGGATCAGCCCATCGACGAAGGCCGCGTCGTATTCCGGGTGCGGCTGAACCGTCCAGATGGTGTCGCCATAGGCCAGGAACGCGTTCTTGCAGAATGCATTGCCGCCGATCACGCGGGCGTTTTCGGGCAGGCCCGTCACCTGGTCCTGATGCCACGCATTCAGGGTCACGGTCTTGTCGCCCAACCGGTATTCGGTGCGTCCGACGGCCCAGCCGTCCTTGAACTTCTCCACCTTGCCGCCGAGCGCCTGCGCGATGATCTGATGACCAAAGCAGACGCCGATCAGCGGCAGGTTCCGGGCGGCGATATCGCGGATCAGATCCTCCAGCGGCGGTATCCAGGGGTGATCCTCGTAGGCACCGAAGCGCGAGCCGGTGATGATCCAGCCGTCGGCGGCATCCGCATCGGTTGGGAACTCGCCGTCCACAACCGCATAGGCGTCGAAGTCAAACCCGTGACCGGCCAGCATCTTCTGGTAGATGACGTCGTAATCTCCCATTGATTCCAACAGGTTGTCCGGGGCGTGACCGGTTTGCAATATGCCGATTTTCATGTTCGTGCTCATGGGGTCTGTTGCGGACATCGACCGGGCCGAAATCAAACGGTTTCGAGATAGATCTCGACCCGCTCGTTTGGGGTCAGCTCTTCCATGTAATGCATTTCCTGGCGCTTGGTCAGGACAAAGTTGCGGATCAGCTCGGGATGGAAGATGCGTTTGACCTCGGGGCTGGTCTCGAAGGCG
The DNA here is from genome assembly GCF_030164465.1 of Sedimentitalea xiamensis. GTDB lineage: Bacteria > Pseudomonadota > Alphaproteobacteria > Rhodobacterales > Rhodobacteraceae > Sedimentitalea > Sedimentitalea xiamensis. The sequence continues at coordinate 150,894 of NZ_JASNJE010000007.1, read as the reverse complement.
TCGATGGCGCTGGCCCAGTCCGAAGGGATCTGCGGCAGAACGGCGGCATAGGCGTTGCCGGTGATCGGGGCGGGCGGATCCTTGGCATCCTCGATGCCGTTCAGCGCGGCGCCGAGGATCGCGGCGACCATCAGATAGGGGTTCACGTCGCCGCCCGCGACCCGGTGCTCGATGCGGCGCGCCGCCGGGTTGCCGCTGGGGATGCGGATCGCCGAGGTGCGGTTTTCGTAGGCCCAGCTGATGCCGGTCGGCGCATGGGCGCCGGGCACCATCCGGTCATAGCTGTTGGCATGGGGCGCGAAGACCAGGGTGCTGCCGGGCATCGCCGCAAGGCACCCCTGCACTGCGTGGCGCAACGTGTCGCTGCCCTTGTCGCTGCCGTCGTTGAAGATGTTGTTGCCGGCCTCGTCCAGAACCGAGAAATGCATGTGCAGCCCCGATCCGGAATAATCCTCGTAGGGCTTGGCCATGAAACTGGCGGCGAACCCGTGCCGCCGGGCCAGACCCTTGACCAGCATCTTGAAGAGCCAGGCATCGTCGGCGGAGCGCAGCGCGTCCGGCCCGTGCATCAGGTTGATCTCGAACTGGCCCAGACCGGCCTCGGAAATCGCGGTGTCTGCGGGGATGTCCATCTCCTCGCAGCCGTCGTAGAGATCGGTGAAGAAGCTGTCGAACTGATCGAGCGCCCGGATCGACAGGGTCTCGGCGGCCTTGCGGCGCTTGCCCGAGCGCGGCGAGACCGGAACCTGCAGCTTGCGGCCGGAATCGTCGATGAGGAAGAATTCCAGTTCGAGCGCCGTCACCGGGGTCAGACCGCGCGCCTTGTAGCGGTCCAGCACCGCGCGCAGCGCCTGGCGCGGATCGCCCGCGTAGGGGCGGCCATCCTCGTGGAACATCCAGATCGGCAGCAGCGCGGTCGGCGCGTCGAGCCAGGGCATCGGCATGAAACCGCGCTCGGTCGGACGCAGCACGCCGTCGGCGTCGCCACTGTCAAAGACCAGCGGACTGTCGTCGATATCCTCGCCCCAGATATCGAGGTTCAGGACCGACATCGGAAAGCGCGTGCCGTCCTTGACCACCTTGTCGGCAAAGCGCGTCGGGATGCGCTTGCCCCGCGGCTGGCCGTTGAGATCGGCGGCGGCGACGCGGATCGTGCGCACCTGGTGGTTCTTGCGGAGCCAGTTGTCCATCGTCATCACTTGCCGGCGACCTTTCCGGCGTCATCGCGGAAATCCCGCGCACGGCGCGATGCGACGCCTGCCCATGCCGTCTGGTCCATTTTGATCATATTGCAGAACTCCGAATATACCTGGTCAGACGCCAAAATGCGTCGGATGACTCCGTACGATAAAAAATTTGATCAAAAAATGCATACTACCGGATGAGATTCGGACGCAAGCGAATTCTTTGCCGTTCGGGCTGCGGCAGATGCCGGTTCAGGTGTTTTCCGATCAGGCCGAACACGAATACGATCACCAGCGTGAACAGGATGAAATACCCGGCCAGGATCGGATAGGGCACGAAGGGATTGAACGTCTTGTCGGCGAAATAACTGGCGTAATACAAGGCGTCGCCCCGTTGTTGCCAGGCCGGAAAGCCGGAAAAGAAAACCAGCGTCGTGGCATGGAACAGAAAGATCGCTTCGTTCGTGTAGGCAGGCCAGGCCAATCGCAGCATGGTCGGCCAGATGATCCGCTTGAAACGCGGCCAGCCGGACATTCCATAGGCGTCCGCCGCCTCTGTGTCTCCCTTGGGGATCGACCGCAGAGCACCGTAGAAAATTTCGCCCGTATAGGCGGCTGTGTTCAGGAACAGCACGATCAGCGCGCCCAGCCATGCCGCGGTGAACGGGCTGAAGAACGGGTTCACGTTCTTCAGGCTGAGAAACAGGAAATAGGCAAAGAAGAACTGGATGAAGAGCGGCGAGCCCCGGAACACGAAGATGAACCATTCCGCGGGCTTGCGAAACCAGGGATTGGGCGATCCTTTTGCCACCGCCAGTGCCGTCGCCAGGAAGAACCCGGTGAGCAGTGCCATGACGCCGAAATAGATGTTCCAGATCATGCCGGACCCGATCAGGGTCGCCTGTTCGCAAAAGGTGAAGCCTTCGCGCGGCAGGAGGCGTTCGCCGAAGCCGAGCGACCGAAGACCATAGTCCTGTATCGTTTGCAGGCAGTCGGACATCAGGCCGCCGCCTTTCTCTGCGCTTCGCCGCCGGACGTGGCCTGCCCAAGGGTGAGGCGGAGCATCAGCCGTTCCAGGACGATTTCGGACACGCGGGTGAAGGCGAGGTAGAAGACCAGCAGGAACAGGAAATACCACATGCGCCAGTCCCCGTGCGGATAGTCCGTGAACCGCGAGGTCTTGGTGCCGCCCAGTTCGCGCGCCCAATAGACGATGTCTTCGATGCCGAGCAGGAACAAGAGCGGCGTCGCCTTGATCAACACCATCCAGAGGTTCGACAGGCCGGGCAGGGCATAGACCCACATCTGCGGCACCAGGATCCGCCAGAAGGTCTGGCGATGGCTCATGCCATAGGCTTCGGCGGTTTCCAACTGCGCATGCGGAACGGCGCGCATGCCACCGAACAGCACATTGGCGGCGAAGGCCCCGAACACAATCGCGAAGGTGATGACCGCCAGGAAAAACCCATAGGTTTCATGCATCCATTGCGGCGCGGTGCTGAGCGGCAGTTTGGCCGCGGTGCAGACCACAAAGTCGGATCCCTGACGGATCGGCTGATCCCAGTCCGGGCACAACGCCTTGTGGCGCAGGTATTCAAACGCCTGATCCAGCGCGATTACGAAGAACAGGAAGAACGCGATATCCGGCACGCCGCGCACCAGGGCGATATAGGTCTTGCCGAGCCAGCGGAACGGGGCGACGCGCGACCGGGCGGCCATGGCGCCGACAAATCCGAAGCCCAGGGCAACCGGCGCGGTGATCGCGAGCAGCAGAAGGACCTTGAAGAAGGCGATGTAGAAAGACATGTGCACGCCGGTCGTGAGATAGCAGGAAAACCAGCGAAAGGTTCCCAGCGTGTCAGGATCGGTGCAGAAGGAAAACATGTCGGTGGATGCGCCTGCTCGTCAGGCCCTGCGGCGGGGCGTGCATGTGTGAAAAGGCCCGCCTTCGGGGCGGGCCTGATCCGTGTGACTCAATAGGTCGTGGTGTCTTCGCCGAACCACTTCTTCAGCATCGTGTTCAACGTGCCGTCGGCCTTCATGTCGCTGATGACCGCATCGAACTTGTCGCGCAGTTCTCCGTCGCTTTCACGCAGGCCCATGCCGACGCCGCCGCCCAGCGGAACCGGGTCGCCGACGAACATCAGTTCGCCGTTTGATTCCTCGACCAGCGGCACAAGATAGTCGCGGTCTGCAAAGACCGCGTCCGCTTCGCCGTTGCGCACGGCGGCGACGGTTTCTTCGGGTGTCGCGAACTCGACCAGGGTCGCGCCGCTCTCGGCGATATAGCCCGCCTGGATCGTCGCCGTCTGGGCCGCGACGATGGCGCTGGATACGTCCACGCCATCAGCCGCCGCGACATAGGCCGAGTCGGTCGGCGGATAGTAGTTCTGGGTGAAATCGATCACTTCGTCGCGTTCGGCGGTGATGCTCATCCCGGCCATGATCGTGTCGTAGTTGCCCGACACCAGGTTCGGGATGATCGAATCCCAGTCGTTCTTGACCCATTCGCAGGTCAGTTCGGCGCGCTTGCACAGCTCGTCGCCCAGCTCGCGTTCGAACCCGTCGACCTCGCCGGCGTCGTTGATGAAGTTATACGGAGGATAGGCACCTTCTGTGCCCATCCGGATGGTCTTGTCTTGGGCGATGGCCAGTCCGGCGCTCAAGGCAAGAGCGGCGGCGCCCAGGATCAGTGTCTTCATTTTGGATACTCCCTTGGTTTTTTTGTTTACGCTGCATGGGTTGCGGACAGAAACCCGCGCAGGCGTTCCGATGTGGGCGCGCCGAACAACCGGTCGGGCGGCCCTTGTTCTTCGATCAGGCCCTGGTGCAGGAACACGACGTGATCGGACACGTCATGGGCCAGCTTCATGTCATGGGTCACGATCAGCATGGTGCGGCCTTCGGCGGCGAGATCCTTGATGACCTTGACGACTTCCTGTTCCAGTTCCGGGTCCAGCGCACTGGTGGGTTCGTCGAAAAGCAGCGCTTCCGGTTCCATGCAAAGCGCCCGCGCGATTGCGGCCCTTTGTTGCTGGCCGCCGGACAACTGCGCCGGATAAGCGTCGCACTTGTCGCCGATGCCGACCTTTTCGAGATATCCGCGTGCGGCGTTTTCGACCTCGGAACGGTCGCGTCCCAGGACGGTCAGGGGCGCTTCCATGACGTTCTGGAGGATCGTCATATGGGCCCAAAGGTTGAATTGTTGAAACACCATCGAAAGATTGGTGCGGATTCGCAGCACCTGTTTCGGGTCCGCCGGGCGGCGGTTGTGGCTGTCGCCTTTCCAGAGGACCGGTTCGCCCTTGAAGAAGATGTCACCCTGCTGGCTGTCTTCCAGCAGGTTCGCGCAGCGCAGCAGCGTCGACTTGCCCGAACCCGAGGACCCGATCAGGGATACGACGTCACCTCTGCGCGCATGGATATCGACCCCTTTGAGCACCTCGAGCTGGCCGTAGCTCTTGTGCAGGTTCCTGATCTCTATGACGGCGGGTGTGTCTTGCACGGCGGGTCCGGTCTGTTGGGCTCTGTTAGGCCGGTAATAGGGATGAAATTTTGGGCCAATGCAACTTGCAAAACGGGCGGCAAGGGCGGGAACCCTCCGAATTGACGGAACAGAATGCTTTTTTGGTCAGGGATCGGGCGGATTCGGGATGGCCAGATAGGCCTCTTTCGGAATGGCGACGAACCCCTTCAGATGCAACGCGGCCCGATCCTTGTCCGTCAGATCGCCGATTGCCCGGCGCACGGCCGATGCGATGGGGGCCGGGTCGCGCCCTTTGGACGTCACGAACGGCAGGCCCGGCGTGGGGGCGGTGGCCCCGACGACCTTGAGCTTCTGCGTCACCGGGTCGTGGTCGGAGAGCAAGGCCCATGTCACCGCATCCACCCCGGCCAGGTCGGCCTGGCCATTGGCGACCGCATGGGCGGAGGCCGCATGCGCACCGGTGCGAAGATGCCCCCTGAAGCGGGTTCCAAGCGCGCCAAGATGCGTCATCGGCCCGGCCCAGCCGGATTGCGACATGGCCTCGTTATAGGCAAAGACACCGCCGGCAAAATCCGCTTCGGTTCTGCCTGGTGCATCCGAACGCGCCACGAAGATCGAACGATAGTAGCCCGGCGGGCATCCGGGCGGTCCGTAATCCGGAGTCCCGACCAGCGTGACCTGCGGATGCAGCCGCTTCCGATAGGGCATGCCGCAGGTCTGCGCCAGAACCAGATCCTTTGACTGCCAGACGTCCCACAGGTCGGCGTCGCGGGTCAGGGCCGTCGGGCCAAATCCCAGCCGGTCCCGTATTAATGACCAGAAACGATCGTTGGACGGGCGCAGCGCGGACATGTCATACATGCCCAGGGATGCGATCACGCCCCCGCCGCTCTTTGCCGGGCCAGAGCGCTATCCACATCGCTGACCCCGAGCAGGTTGGCGACAAGGCGCAGCATCGCGTTTTCCTCCTCCGCCCGCGTGCCGTCGGCCAGCACCACGGTCCAGAGCGATTCGACCACCGAAACCCGGTCGTCGTAGGGTACGGCATCCTTGATCGCGCGGGTGAAACGGACGGTATCGGGGGCTTCGGTTTCCAGGGTTTCGGCCTTGCCGCGCAGGTCGGCCGCTTCGAAGGGGGACAACCCGTACCGGTCGCTGACGATCCGGTCGATGCGGGCGATTTCCGCCGGCGCATAATTGTTGTCGGATCGCGCGATGCGCACCAGCAGCGCCGTCAGGGCGAGACGGGCGTCGTGGTCAGGCAGCGGGGCCGGTTGCGGCTCTGTCAGCCGCCTCAGAAAATCACCAAACATGTGGGATGTATAAGCCGGGCGGAAGCCGACGCCAACTAGGAATGCGCCGGCCTTGACTGCATTGCCCGTTCGCGGGCTGCCTTGCTTTCCAGAAAGCTCAGACCCATCGCTTTTCGGGCGCTTTCGAGAACGCGCAGTTCGTCCTCCTTGGGGTCGCCATCCGCCAGAACCACCTCCCACAGCGCATCGAGTGCCGCGAGGCGTTCGGACAGGCCCGTGGTTTCCCGGATCAGTTTCGCAAAGGTATCGGTTTCCGGGGCCGCGGCGTGCAGTTTTTCGCAGGTGGCGCGGATCTTGGCCGCCTCGATCGCATTGTGCTGGAACAGGCGGGCGAGGATGCGGTCGATCAGGCTGATTTCCGCCACCTTGTAGTCGCGGTCCGACATGGCCACCCGCACCAGCAATGCGCCGAGCGCCAGTTCGGCGTCCGGATCGGGCAGTTCTTCGGTGTTGCTTGCGCGGAATGCGGCAAAGAGCTTGTTCAACATGGCAAAACTGTATCCCGTCCGTTGGGCTTCGCCAAGATTTTCCTACCCGTCGAAGCCTTCGATGATCACCAGATCGCCAGTGGAAACCGGGTCGCGCAAGGCTTTGGCGTCCTGATAGCCGACACTGTCATAGCAGGCCAGGGCCTTTTCGTAGCTGTCGAATTCGATAACGACGGTGCGGGCGCGGGCATGGCCTTCGCGGACCATGCGCGGACCGCCGCGCACCAGAAAGCGGGCGCCGTACTCGGCAAAGGGCGCGGCATTCGCGGCAACATATTTCTTGTAGACGTCCATGTCATCGATATCGACATGCGCGACCCAGTATCCCTTGGCCATGTGGCGTTCCTTCTTCCGATGGTCGTGGGACAGGCTGGGATAGAACGCAGGGAAAATCAACAGGCCATGCAGGCCGGAGACCCGCGCCGCCAGTCGCCCGGCCAGATGTCAGCGGGTCAGTTCCCGCATGCCCCTGTCCAGCCCCGCGAGAGTCATCGGCACCATCCGGTTCTCGAAAATCTGCCGGATCATCTGGATCGAATGCGTGTAGCCCCAGTACTTCTCCGGAACCGGGTTGATCCACAGGTTCTTGGACCATTGTTGCCGGGCCCGCTCCAGCCAGACGCTGCCGGCTTCGGCGTTCCAGTGTTCGTTTGCGCCGCCGGGATAGGCAATTTCGTAGGGGCTCATGGATGCGTCGCCGACGAAGATGCATTTGTAGTCCGGCCCATAGGTGCGCAGGACCTCGTGTGTCGGGGTCTGGGCATCCCACCTGCGGCGGTTGTCGCGCCAGACGCCTTCATAGAGGCAATTGTGGAAGTAATAGTATTCCAGGTGCTTGAATTCGCTGCGCGCGGCGGAAAACAGTTCCTCCACCACCTTCACATGCGGGTCCATGGAACCGCCGATGTCCAGGAACAGCACGACCTTGACGGCGTTGTGCCGTTCGGGCCGGGTTTTCACATCGAGATAGCCGTGTTCGGCGGTCGCACGGATCGTTCCGTCCAGATCCAGTTCGTCGGCCGCGCCTTCGCGGGCCCAGTGGCGCAACCGTTTCAGCGCCACCTTGATGTTGCGGGTGCCAAGCTCGACCGTGTCGTCCAGGTTCCTGAATTCGCGCTTGTCCCAGACCTTGACCGCGCGCTGGTGGCGGCTTTCCTTCTGGCCGATACGGACGCCTTCGGGATTGTAGCCATAGGCGCCGAACGGGCTGGTGCCGGCGGTGCCGATCCATTTGCTGCCGCCTTGGTGGCGGCCTTCCTGCTCCTTGAGCCGTTCGCGCAGGGTCTCCATCAGTTTCTCGAAACCGCCGAGCGCTTCGATTTCCGCCTTTTCCTCGGCGGAGAGATGTTTTTCCGCCATCTTGCGCAGCCAGTCGGACGGGACGTTCACAGCGTCCAGCACCTGATCGAAGCTGATGTCCTCCAGCCCCTTGAAGCTGGCGGCAAAAGCCCGGTCGAACTTGTCGATGTTGCGTTCGTCCTTCACCATCGCGGTGCGGGCCAGGTAATAGAAGGCTTCGACATCGTAGGTGGCCAGGCCCGCTTTCATGCCTTCCAGAAAGGTCAGGTATTCACGCAGCGAGACGGGAACGCCGGACTTCCGCAGGTTTTCGAAGAAGGGGAGAAACATGGGTTCACTGCGCCAATCTGTCGATGACGATCGTGGCGATCATGCCTATAGCGCCGAACGCCATGGCCGACGCCGCCGCGTATTGCGCGATATCCGCGGTTTTGCCGCCCTGGCGTTTCGCGGTCATGGCGCCGACGACAGCGCCCAGTGCGACGCTTGCGATCACGATCATGGTCTCTTACCCGCCTGACTAGCTCTTGTGTTCCCCGCGCAACCTCAACGATGCGATTTCCTGCATCTTGGCCCGCACGGCCCAATCCGAGCCAAACCCGTATCTTGCCCATCCCACGCTGTCCAGTCTGACGGTGCGTGCCGCGTCGCTCTGGCCTTTCATGTCAAGGGCTTCGGCCTGAAGCAGCATCAGGGTGGCCAGAAGGGCAGCGTTTTCCGAACGCGCCGCGACGTCCAGATTGGGCGCGATCTGACGCAAGGCCGCGTCCGGATCGCCCGAAGCGAGCGCATGGGCCGCGGTCTGGGTCGTGATGTAGGCGCGGTGCAGTTCGGTTCCGGGCGTGCGCCCGAGATACCCGAGTGCACTGGCATAATATTGTTGCGACAAGGCGGGATCCTGCGACTGCGCCATCCGTCCGAGCATGTAATATCCGAAGGCGCGCCGGTGGTCCTGCCACCCAAGGCGCTGTGCCGTCAGCGCGGCGGATTGCGCCGCCGACTGGCGGGCGGACAGGCCCGTGTCGGGACCGAGTGCGATCTGGACCGAGTCGATCCAGTCGCGCGGCGTCTGGGACACGGCCTGCACCGGCAGCCGGTTTCCACGCGGATTGAGACGCGACAGGATGTCGGGCAGTTCGGCCGCGACCTGCGCCTTGGACATGCCGCTGTAAAGTTCCGGCGCATAGGTCATGCGCAGAACAAGCATGTCAAAGCCGGTCAGCACCGTATGCACATTGTCATCGTTGAACACCGAATCCGGCAGCCGGTAGAGATCGTTCAGCGGACCGATCGCCTGCGCCAGTTCCTCGTGCAGGCAATCGCGGATTTCCTGCGGCGAGGAATCGTAGGGCACGAAGATGGCGATCCGTTCCCGGCGGCGAAGCGTGGACCAGTTCGTTTCCGGACTGCGCCGCTTGCCTCGGTAATCCGACAGGCTCGAGACATTCGGTACGACGAAACAGGCCGCATGCGGCAGGGTTCGCCGGATTTCGGCGCGGCTGACGGCCTGGATGGTGATATTCGCCGTCGGGGCGGCGGTTTCCCGGATGTCGATCCCGGCTTCGCGTTGCAGGCGGGTCAGCAGGCGCCGCAGGTCGGGTCGCAGGGTGGCTGGCGGATTGCCGATGACCCGCACCGAGATCGGGGTTTCAAAGCGGGTAAAGACGGGAAGGGCACGCCCGCTTTCCAGTTCGAAATGCAGCGACAGGAAATCGGCTGCGATGTTGCTGTTGGATTGGACCGGCGGGTCGGGTCTGGGTGTGGCGAATGCCTTGATCGGCGGCAGGCTGGAATCCGCGATCTGCGCGCGCGACGGAACGTCGGCCGGCTGCGGTGCGGCGCAGGCGGAGAGGATCAAGATAAACAGAAAGATTACGGTTCTGATCAAGGACGCTGGTATTTGATGAACGGGGTCAGGTTTGCAATGCGGTCGTACAGTTTTCGCGCGGTTTCGTTAAAATCCTGTGTCAGCCAGTAGACGGTCGGCGCACCTTGCGCGTCGGCGGCGGCATAGACCGCTTCGATCAGGGCGCGTCCGACTCCGGCGCCGCGCGCTTCGGGTCTGGCATAGAGATCCTGAAGATAGCAGACCTCTTCGATTTTCCAGGCATGCCGGTGAAACAGGTAATGGGTCAGCCCGACAAGGCGCCCGTTCCGTTCCGCAACCAGAGCCGAAAAATCCCTCGGGTCGCCGCCGAGCAGCCGGGCGAAAGTGCTGTCGTAAACCGCATCGGCGACGCCGGTCTCGTAGAATTGCAGATACTCGGTCCACATCTCCGCCCATTCCGGGCGATCCTCGGCGCGGAGCGGGCGAATGTTGATGGTCGTATCTGCGTTCATGCGCGGCAGCGTGGCAGAGAGGGCGGCATCGCTCAAGGAAAAACACGCGGCGGCGGGGGCTGCACGGAGCGTGTCTTTCACGTTTCGCGGTCAGATCGCCGGTTTGTTTCGCGCGTTCTGCACTGAAGCCCGATCTTGATCATCCCACGCAAATCGGATTCACAAGCCCCGATCCGAAACGTCCTGATTGGCACGCCACGCTATCTTTGCCCGCGCGCCATGAATGCAAGCCGTTCGAACAGATGCACGTCCTGTTCGTTTTTCAGAAGCGCCCCGTGCAGTTTCGGCAGGGCATTCGCCCCGTCGCGTTTCAGATCCTCCGCGGAGAGGTCTTCGGCGAGCAGGAGTTTCAGCCAGTCCAGGACTTCGGATGTTGACGGTTTCTTTTTCAGCCCGGCGGTGTCGCGCAGCTCATAGAACTGCGTCAGGGCGGTGGTCAGAAGCTGTTCCTTGATGCCCGGATGATGAACTTCGACGATCTTGCGCATGGTGATCTCGTCCGGAAACCGGATGTAATGGAAGAAGCAGCGGCGCAGGAACGCGTCCGGCAATTCCTTTTCGTTGTTGGATGTGATGATCACGATAGGGCGCTGACGGGCCTTTATCGTTTCGCTGGTCTCGTAGACAAAGAACTCCATCTTATCCAGTTCCTGCAAGAGATCGTTGGGGAATTCTATGTCGGCCTTGTCGATCTCGTCGATCAGCAGGACCACCCGGTCCTCGGCCTCGAAGGCCTGCCAGAGCTTGCCCTTCTTGATGTAATTTCGCACGTCATGCACTTTCTCTTCGCCCAACTGGCTGTCGCGCAGCCGGCTGACGGCGTCGTATTCATAAAGGCCCTGCTGTGCGCGGGTGGTGGACTTGATGTTCCATTCGATCATCCGCAGCCCCAAGGCGTCCGCGACCTGGTGCGCAAGTTCGGTCTTGCCGGTCCCCGGCTCTCCCTTGACAAGCAGTGGACGTTCCAGCGTGACGGCGGCGTTGACGGCAATCGTCAGATCGTCTGTCGCCACGTATTCCTTGGTGCCTTGAAATTTCATGTTTTTACAACCCTTTGCTGTTAACCCCCTAAGGGCGGACGCTTGGAAGGACTTTTAGCGCAAGGCAGGCAGGATTGTGTAGTGACATTCCGAAATGCGTCGGATAAACGCTGCGGCAGTAGGAAGACAGATGTCTGAGGAAGTTGAATTGTCAGGGACTGTTGGCCATTCCAAGGGAGTTGAAATGAAGCAGGACGCGTTTCTTCCGGATGACTACCGACCGGCTGAAGATGAACCGTTTATGAATGAACGCCAACTCGAGTATTTCAGGCGCAAGCTGCTCGACTGGAAACATGAGCTGTTGGTCGGAAGCCGCGACACGATCGAAGGTCTGCAGGATGGCACGCGCAATATTCCCGACGTTGCCGACCGCGCAAGCGAAGAAACCGACCGGGCACTGGAACTGAGAACGCGGGATCGCCAGCGCAAGCTGGTTGCCAAGATCGACAGCGCCCTGCGGCGGATCGAAGACGGCGAATACGGCTATTGTGAAGTGACCGGGGAACCGATCTCCCTGAAGCGTCTGGATGCGCGCCCCATCGCGACCATGAGTCTCGAGGCGCAGGAACGCCATGAACGGCGCGAGAAAGTTCATCGCGACGATTGAGCCTATCGACGCCGGTGACAGGTGACTGGACGTGCGCCGTAGCGAATGCTGCGGCGTTTTGCTTTTCTGGAGAACGCTTTGGACGTTGAAGTTCACGTGATCGGAGCCGGTATCGGCGGGGTCGCTGCGGCGATCGCTCTGACCCGTGCCGGCGCGCGTGTGCGCGTGCTGGAGCAGGCCGGGCAACTGACCGAGGTCGGGGCCGGCTTGCAGATCAGCCAAAACGGCCTGGCGGTCCTGCGGGCATTGGACGTGGTGGGAAACGACCCTGTCGCGGCGGTCCGGTCCACAGGGACCGAGATCCGCGATTTCGCGCGGGGACGTCTGGTCACGAAGTTTCCGCCGCCCGCGGCTGGACCGACCTGGTATTTCCATCGCGCGGACCTGCTTGCGGCGCTGGTGGACAGGGCGCGCGGGCTTGGCGTGACGTTCGAACTGGGAGCACGTGTCGATGAGGTCGAGGTCAACGATGCCGGATGCACGATGACGCTGAGCGATGGCGCCGTCCGGAAAGCCGGGATCGTGATCGCGGCGGATGGGGGGCAAAGCCGGTCCCGGCAGGTGGTCAATGGGACGTCGCGCCCGGAGTTTTCGGGCCAGGTGGCCTGGCGCGCCACGGTGCCCTGGGGGAGAGACTGCCGGCAAGGCGCTGGCCGCCTGACCATGGGTGCGAACAGGCATGTGGTCACTTACCCTCTGAGGGAAGGGCGTCTGATGAACATCGTGGCCGTCGAGGAACGAAACGACTGGACGCGCGAGGGATGGCGTTTGCAGGGCGATCCGGACGAATTCCGCCGTGCATTCCGTGAATTTGGCGGGACCGTGGGGCAGATCTTGGGCCGCGTGGAAACGGTCCATCAATGGGCGCTTTACCTGCATCCGGTGGCGTCGCGCTGGCACCGTGGCAGCCTTGCGCTGCTGGGCGATGCGGCGCACCCGACCTTGCCGTTCATGGCGCAAGGCGCCTGTCTCGCGCTGGAGGATGCCTGGGTTCTGGCCGATTGTCTTCGTGCCCATGGCCGCGCGGGTTTCGGGCACTATCAGAACCAGCGGGTGCCGCGCGCGCGCCGCGTGGTTGCGGAGGCCGCCGGAAACGCCCGGAAATTCCATCTGAAGGGTCCGGCGCGGTGGATCGCGCAGGCGGCCCTGGGCATGGCTGGGCCAAGGTTCGCCCCCCGGTACGAATGGATCTATGGTCTTGACGTGACCGCTTGACGCCCCGGTCGCCGTGGGGCTCGTCGTGGCAGACGCCCGGCGTCAGAGATCCAGTTCCACCCACACCGGGACATGATCCGATGGCTTTTCATGCCCACGGATTTCCTTGTCGATCTGGCAGTCCAGCATAAGATCCGCCGCCTGCGGGGTCAGCAGGAAGTGATCGATCCGAATGCCGTCGTTCTTGTTCCAGGCGCCCGCCTGATAGTCCCAGAATGAAAAATGTCCGGCCGCCTGTGTGCGGGCGCGAAAGGCTTCGGTGTATCCGAGGTTCAGAACCCGGCGAAAGGCAGCGCGGCTTTCCGGCCGGAACAGCGCGTCATCGCGCCAGGCGTCCGGGCGTTTCGCATCCTCTGGCTGCGGGATCACATTGTAGTCGCCCGCCATCAGGGCAGGTTCCTCGTCTTTCAGCAGTTCCGCGGCCCGGTCGCGCAGGCGTTCCATCCACGTCAGCTTGTAGTCGAACTTGGGACCCGGCGCCGGGTTTCCGTTCGGCAGGTAGAGACCGCAGATCCTGAGCGCCTGCTTTCCCACGACGGTCGCTTCGATCCACCGGGCCTGGTCGTCGTTCCCGTCGCCCGGAAGGCCGCGCACCACATCCTGCAATGGCAGTTTCGACAGGATCGCAACCCCGTTGAACGATTTCTGCCCATGAGTTTCCACGTTGTAGCCGCGGTCTTCGAACATGTCGCGGGGAAAGGCATCGTCCACGGACTTGATCTCCTGGAGCAGCACGACATCCGGTTGCGCGGAGTCCAGCCAGGCAGGCAGGGCCAAGGCCCGCGCCTTGATCCCGTTGATGTTGAAGGTGGCGATTTTCATATGGATGGTCCCGGATTGCCGCGTGCCGTTCTGTATCGCCGATGCATGCCGCCGGGGCAAGATCGTCGGGCGGGAACCTGCCTGACACGATTTGTGTCAGGCGGCGATCTAAATCGGACAGAGGTTTCGGATTTGCGGTGATTCGCGGCTGAGTCTTGCACGGTTCCGGGTTCGGAAGTCACAAATCCGGTGCATTCATAACATTTTATTAATCTATCCGGCTTCAGCCTGTTTCTGCGAAGCCTCAATGCGATGCGCGGATTTCCTCATGTGGATAAGTGTCCTGAAAACAACTTTTACACGAAAAAATACTTTGAAACTCTGCTAAAAGCTGAAAGCGTTCCCGCACGGCACACATCAACCAGCGAGGAAACCGTCATGAACGCCCAACGCAAACCCCAGGAAATCTTCACCGCTTTCGCCGAACCGGACATGTCCAGCATGTTCGATGGAGACGGCACCGCCATGTTCTCTTCGGCATCGTCGCCATCATCCCGTGGCGACCTTTTGACCGGCGACGCGACGGCCCTGTTCTCATCCGCCTCGGTTCCGGTTCGATCCGGCGCCACGATGCTTGGCGAGGCGGTGGAGATGTTCTCCTCCGCTTCTGTTCCGACCCCGGAAAGCACGGCGCTGACAGGCGATCTGGTTCAAATGTTCTCGTCCGCGTCCGCGCCCTCAGCCTCGGCGCCGGCGGAACGGACGGCAGCCATCCTCGGAGACCGGACGGAGATGTTCTCGTCCGCCAGTTGAACCTCGCCCGCAAACCCGAAGTTGGACACGGGGCGTTCAGCGTGACGCCATTTGAAGAAGGGAAAACCAATGTCGAATGTCATCAAGCTGACCGTTCCGTTCCGGCGCCAGGGCGCCGCCGCGCGCCGAGCCGCCTTGATTGCGAGTTTCGCGCAGCATCGCCGCCTGCAAGACGACGTTTTCTGGCTCAAGGAGAATGCCGAGCTTCTGAACATTCTCGAATGCACCGGGGCGTCGTTGGACGACGACACCCTTTCGCCGCTGCAAGAATTCTATGACCGGTTGGAAAGCCGGCTGGGATTTTTCCCGCAGTACTATCGCTTCTTGTTGTCCATCTGCCTTGATCTGGAAGATCTTGGTCTGCGCGGAAACAAATCCGAAGCGCTTGTCCGGTGGGTGGCGCGGGAAGGTCTGGCCGAGGCCGAACTGTCGGATCTGCAACGGCTCGAAGCCAGGCGTCTGATGCTGCGGCGCGGTATCGATCCCTTGCCGGGCGATGGCGGACTCGTCGATCGGGTGCACCGTTTCATCGAAAGGCCCGAAACCTTTGCCATGCCGAACAAGAAAGCGGCTTATGAACTGACGCATATCGTCTTTTACCTGAGCGAGTATGGGCGGCGCGATCCGCAGCTGTCGCCGGCAGCGATGATCTCGTTGGAATATGCCGGGATTCTGGCCTATCTCGAACAGAATTCGGATCTCCTGGCCGAGGTCTGCATCGCATTGCGCCATGCCGGGGCGGAACCTCCGGCGATTTGGGAAGACTGGATCGCGCGGCAGGTCGGTCTTTTCGAGATTTCGGCGGGGGTGCGGGCCGTCAACCCGGATGACTACCACGATTATTTCGTCTGCAACTGGATGCTGGAAACATCCGGGCGGGGAGGGTTCCGCAAGGCGGCGGTGGCCGACCGCATGGCGTTTTCGCGGCCCGCGCCCGCGACCGGCCCCTTGCGGGCGATGTCCGAGTGTCTGTTCCGCCTGAACGATGCCCGCAGCGACGATTGGGACACCATGCGTCCGCTGGTTGCGGACATGTTGTCGGAAACCGGGCAGGACGTTCTAGAACAGGTCGAGCGCAGCAGCGACAGGTTCGCCGAATTCTTCGCGGGATTCGCGCGGGTCGGCCTGCACGGGCCAAGGCCATAGCGCGCACTTCCATTGGGGCGGTGATGGTACCCTCGGCAAGAGGCAAGAGCCGCGCCAGTCCCCGGTCGCCGGAAGGACGGTCGAAAGCCCGGTTACATCGAAAAGGACGTGCCGCACCCACAGGACGAGGTCGCGTTCGGATTGTCGATGACGAAGCGCGCGCCGATCAGTTCTTCGGAGAAATCGATCACCGCGTTTTCCAGGAACGGCAGCGATATCGTGTCAACGACGACTTTCTGGCCCATGCCTTCAAGCACCAGATCGTCCTCTGCGGGCGTATCCAGCGCGATCTCGTATTGAAAACCGGAGCAGCCGCCGCCCTCGACGGCGACGCGAAGCGCCTGTCCCCGATCCGACGCACCGATTTCGGCCAGGCGGGCAAAGGCGCGCTCAGTCACTTTGGGGGGCAGTTTCATCTGCGATCTCCAGGGCGGTTTAACTGGTTTTCAATGTATCATATAGAAAGGCCAAGGACAGGCGACAAGGATGACCAGCGATGCGTGCGCCCTTTGCTTCGGAACCAGCGGCCAGCAGGGGGCGTCTGGTCCCGGAAGAGGAAAGCAGTTTCCGATCGTGTTTCCAACGCGATCGCGACCGGATCATCCATTCCAGCGCGTTCCGCCGACTGAAACACAAGACCCAGGTGTTCATCGAACATGAGGGCGACTATTTCCGGACCCGCCTCACGCATTCGATCGAGGTGGCGCAGGTGGCCCGCACGATTTCCGGCGCGCTTGGCCTGAACGGCGAACTGACCGAAGCCGTCGCCCTCGCGCACGATCTGGGTCACACGCCGTTCGGGCACACCGGCGAGGACGCCCTGCACGCGCAGATGGCGCCCTATGGCGGATTCGACCACAACGCGCAGGCAATCCGTATCGTCACCCATCTGGAACGGCACTATGCCGATTTCGACGGGCTGAACCTGACCTGGGAAACGCTTGAAGGGCTGGCAAAGCACAACGGGCCGGTTCTGGGGGACCTGCCCTGGGCCCTGACCGAATATGCCCGGCAGAACGACCTTGAACTGCACACCTATGCCAGCGCCGAAGCGCAGGTCGCCGCGATCGCGGATGACGTGGCCTATAACCACCACGACCTGCATGACGGCCTGCGGGCGGAACTGTTTTCGACCGACGAACTGGCGGAACTGCCGATCCTGCGGGGCTGCTTTGCCGAGGTCGACCGGATCTATCCGGGGCTGAACTACTATCGCCGCCGGCACGAGGCGTTGCGCCGCTTCTTCGGCGTTCTGGTGGAGGACGTGATCGTTCTGGCCCGCCGCAACCTCGCGGAACTCGATCCGAAAACGGTCGATGACATTCGCCATGCCGGGCGTCCGATGGTGCGGTTTTCCAGCGACGTGTTCGACGACCTCAAGCTGATCCGGGACTTCCTGTTCCAGCGCATGTATCGTGCGCCGAGGGTCGTCGAGATGCGCGCCGAGGTGACGGAGGTGGTCAACGACCTGTTTCCCTATTTCATGGCGCATCCCGACCAGTTGCCGAAACAATGGCGCAAGGACGTGGAAGAGGTCAGCGGCAAGACGGCCCTGGCGCGGATCGTGTCCGACTATATCGCGGGCATGACCGATCGCTTCGCCTTGCAGGAACACGAGCGTCTGATCGGGCGGGCGATGTCGGACATTCCGCCGGATTTCGTCTGATCTCGCCGCCCGCGCCCGACGGCACGAGTTGACGGCCCGCCCGCGCGTGTTAAACCCCGTCAAAGCCCGAAGGATGCCCAACATGAACCTGTTTTCCGATATTCGCTCTCTCGTCATTCAGAGCCTTGACGCGATGGTCGCCGAAAGCGCGCTGCCCGAGGGGCTGAGTTTCGACAATGTCGCGGTGGAACCTCCGCGCGATGCGGCTCATGGCGACATGGCGACGAATGCCGCAATGGTTCTGGCCAAGCCCGCCAGGCTGAAACCGCGCGACATTGCCGAGGCGCTGGCCGTGAAACTGGCCGCTGATCCCCGGATCGACAGCGCCGAAGTCGCCGGGCCGGGCTTTCTGAACCTGCGGCTGACGCCGTCTGTCTGGCAGGGCGTCGTCGGGCAGGTCTTGCAGCTGGGTCCCGATTTCGGTCGTTCGGAGATGGGGCAGGGGGTCCGGGTCAACGTCGAATATGTCAGCGCGAACCCGACAGGCCCGCTGCATGTCGGACATACCCGCGGCGCGGTGTTCGGCGATGCGCTGGCCAGTCTGCTGGACTATTCCGGCCACGACGTGACGCGCGAATACTACATCAACGATGGCGGCGCGCAGGTGGATGTTCTGGCCCGCTCCGTCTACCTGCGCTACCTTGAGGCGCTGGGCCAGGATGTGGCCTTCGAGGACGGAACCTACCCCGGCGATTACCTGATCCCGGTCGGACAGGCGCTGGCCGAACAAAAGGGCGACGCCTGGGTCGGCCAGCCCGAAAGCGTCTGGCTGGAAGAGCTGCGCGATTTCGCCACCGACGCGATGATGGATCTGATCCGCGCCGACCTCGCTGCGCTGGGCGTGGAAATGGATGTCTTCTTCAGCGAGAAATCGCTTTACGGAACCGGCCTGATCGAGAAGGCGATCGAGGAACTGCGCGCCAAGGGGCTGATTTATCGCGGTGTGCTGGAGCCTCCCAAGGGCAAGACGCCGGAAGACTGGGAACCGCGCGAGCAGACGCTGTTTCGCTCGACCGCGCATGGCGACGATGTGGATCGCCCGATCATGAAATCGGATGGCGGCTGGACCTATTTCGCGCCCGACATCGCCTATCACTATGACAAGGTGTCGAGGGGCTTTGACGCGCTGATCGACGTGTTCGGCGCCGATCACGGCGGCTATGTCAAGCGGATGAAGGCGGCCGTGTCCGCACTCAGCGGTGGCAAGGTGCCGTTGGACATCAAGCTCACGCAACTGGTGCGGCTGTTCAAGAACGGCGAACCCTTCAAGATGTCCAAACGCGCCGGCACCTTCGTCACCCTGCGCGATGTGGTGGACCAGGTCGGACCGGACGTGACCCGTTTCGTGATGCTGACACGCAAGAACGATGCGCCGCTGGATTTCGATTTCGACAAGGTGCTGGAACAATCCCGCGAGAACCCGGTGTTCTACGTGCAATACGCCCATGCCCGCGTGATGAGCGTTCTGCGGCGGGCCGCAGAGGCGGGTTTCGCGACCGATGACGCGGTTCTGGGCGCGGCTGACCTGAGCAAGCTGGATCATCGGGCCGAACTCGCGGTGGCCCGGAAACTGTCCGAATGGCCGCGTCTGGTGGAAACCGCGGCGCGGGCCAATGAACCGCACAGGGTTGCCTTCTACCTGTATGAATTGGCGGGCGATTTTCATGCCTTGTGGAACCGGGGGAACGATACCCCCGGATTGCGTTTCGTTCAGGACGGGGACGAGGCCACGAGCAGGGCAAAAATGGCCCTGGCCCGTGCCGTTTCCGTTGTTATTTCCGCAGGTCTTGGTATTCTCGGCGTCACACCGGCGCAGGAGATGCGGTAGTCAAATCGCCCGAACCGCCGGTCGAGGCAGTACACAAGAACCCTGAACGCGATCAAATCGGCGTGTTGACGGGCAGCGAGGCGGACATGGCAGATGAGTTTCCCGCGCAGGACGCGGCACAGGCGGATTCAAACCCGGAACACAGCGCCCTGGGCGTCGGCGGGGCGCTGAACGCCGTCGGGGCGCTGGCGTCGCTTGCGCTGATCGGCGGCATCGGCGTCTGGGGCTACAAGCTGGTGATGCGGGATGTCAGCGGGGTTCCGGTGGTCCGGGCCGTCGAAGGACCGATGCGGTTGCAGCCGGAAAACCCCGGCGGGCGGCCCGCGGATCACCAGGGGTTGGCGGTGAATGCGGTCGCGGCGCAGGGCACCGCAGAGGCACCCGCCGAACGGCTGGTTCTGGCGCCGCGCCCGGTTGATCTGCTGGATGAAGACAAGCCAATGGTTTCCGCTTCCGCCCAGGTGGCCCTGACGCTCCCGACATCGCCGGAACCTGCGGCGTCCGCCCTAGGCGCGGGTACCGATGCCGCTGTCGAAACCGATGCGGCCGCCGATCAAACGCCGCAGGACACCATGCAAACGCTGGTGAACCAGTTGATCGCCGAGGTCGTCCCGCCCGAGACGGCGCCATCCGGTCCCAAGATCGTTCCGGCCGCCCTGCGCAGGGTGGAACTGCCCGTGGCCGTCGAGGAAGACGTGATGAGCGAAGCGCACGAGAACCCGCTGGACACAGGACGGGACGAGGCGGAGATCACGCTGGCGGTCTACAGCGGACCCGGATTCGCCACGTCCCTGCGCCCCCAGACCCGCCCTGCCGATGGGGTCGCGCCGATGCGGGCCGCCTTCAGCGGTCCGGGTGTTGCCGATCTGGATGTCGACCCGCAGGACGTTCCCGCCGGAACCCGTCTGGCCCAACTGGGGGCTTTCGAAAGCGCCGAAGTCGCGGCCAGCGAATGGGACCGGCTTTCCTCGAAATTCAGCGACTACCTGGATGACAAACAGCGGGTCATTCAGAAGGCCAGCAGCGGCGGGCGCACCTTCTACCGGCTCCGTGCTCTCGGCTTTGACGATCTGAGCGACGCGCGCCGCTTCTGTTCGGCGCTGGTCGCGGAAAAGGCCGATTGCATCCCCGTGGTCCACAGATGAGCCGCTTTGGCGCGACCATCCTGTCGTCCGACGGTCCACGCCTGAGTCCCGATGAAAAAGCGTTCTTTCGGGACGTCAATCCCTTCGGATTCATCCTGTTCGCCCGACACATCGAGACGGCGGACCAGATTCGGGCGCTTTGCGCCGAATTCCGCGAAGCCGTGGGCCGCGACTGCCTGATCACCATCGACCAGGAAGGCGGGCGGGTGCAGCGCCTTTATCCGCCGCTCGCGCGGCGCTGGCGTCCCGCGCTGGACCACGCCACGGATGCCCCACAGCCGGCGCGCGCCATGTATCTGCGCGCCCGCCTGATCGCGGATGAACTGCGGAGGCTGGGCATCGACAGCAATTGCATCCCGAACCTCGACCTGGTTTTGCCGGAAACCCATGAGTTCCTTGCCAACCGGTGCTACGGCGCGGATCCCCGGCAGGTCAGCACCCTCGGCCGGGCCGTGGCGGACGGGTTGCTGGACGGCGGGGTCGTGCCGGTGATGAAACACGTTCCCGGCCATGGCCGGGCCACGATGGATTCGCATCTCGATCTGCCGGTTGTCGATACCCCGCTCGACATCTTGCGCGAGACCGATTTCAAACCCTTTGCCGCGCTCCGCGACCTGCCGCTGTCGATGACCGCGCATCTGGTCTATTCCGCGATCGATACGCTGCCCGCAACCCTGTCGCCCACGGTCATGCGCATGATCCGCGACGATATCGGCGTTGACGGTCTGATCATGACCGACGACATCTCGATGAAGGCGCTGACCGGCGGGCTTGGCGACCTCAGCCGCGCTGCGCTTGACGCCGGATGCGACGTTGTCCTGCACTGCAATGACACGCTGGCCGAACGGCGCATCGTCGCCGAAGCGTCGGGCGAAATGACCGAAGCGGCGCAAATCCGCGCCGAAGCCGCGATGACCTGGCGGCGCGCCCCGGATGCGATTGACATTCCCGCTCTGGAAGCCGAACTTGAGGCGCTTCTGGACGGACGGGTCTATGGCTGACGCAACATTCCAAGACGACACGCTTTCCGTCGCCGATCGGATCGCCGCCGAAGCTTTGATCGTGGATGTGGACGGTTTCGAAGGTCCGCTGGACGTTCTTCTGACCCTGTCGCGCACCCAGAAGGTCGATCTGCGCAGGATTTCCGTGCTGCAACTGGCGCAGCAATACCTCGGCTTCGTCGAAAGGGCCAAGTCGCTGCGGATCGAACTCGCGGCGGATTATCTCGTGATGGCGGCCTGGCTGGCCTTCCTGAAATCGCGGCTGCTGTTGCCGCCGGACCCTACCGAGGACGGTCCGTCGGGCGAAGAACTCGCCGCGCATCTGGCCTTTCAACTGGAACGCCTGCAAGCCATGCGCGACGTGGCGGCGCGGCTCATGGGGCGCGACCGGCTGGGGCGGGATTTCTTCGCGCGCGGGCAGGGCGAAGACGTGACCCGGATCCGGACGCTGCGCTACACGGCGACCCTGCTCGACCTGATGCAGGGCTATGCCCGCATTCGCACACGTGACGATTTCCGCCCCTTCGTCATGGACCGGGATTCGGTTTTCACCATGGAGCAGGCGCTGGAACGGATGCGCCCGCTGATCGGCTTCGCAGGCAGCTGGACCGATCTGACCTCCTATTTCCCGGAAGGTTGGGACGGCGACCCGGTGCGGCGCCGTTCGGCGACGGCGGCCACATTCGCGGCCTCTCTGGAACTGGTCAAGGAGGGCCACCTGGAAATCCGGCAATCCGACACTTTCGCCCCGATTCAACTGCGCAGGAAAGATGAACGACAGTGATGGACGACAGCGAGATCCCGTCTGAAAGCCTGTTTGACGCTCCGCCGATGGCGGAACAGGAACGCATGGTCGAAGCGGTTCTGTTCGCCAGCGCCGAACCGGTCAGCGTGCGGGATCTTGAAACCCGCATGCCGCATGGGTGCGACGCGGCCGAAGCCGTGGTGCGCCTGCGCAAGCGCTACGAGGGCCGGGGCGTGCAGATTGTCCGGGTCGGGGATGCCTGGGCGATCCGGACCGCGCCCGATCTCGGCTTCCTGATGCAAAAGGAAACGGTCGAAACCCGGAAACTCAGCCGCGCGGCGATCGAAACCCTGGCCATCATCGCCTATCATCAGCCGGTGACGCGCGCCGAAATCGAAGAAATCCGGGGCGTTTCCGTGTCGCGCGGAACGGTGGACCAGCTATTGGAAATGGAATGGATCAGGTTCGGCCGCCGCAAGATGACGCCCGGCCGTCCCGTGACCTTTGTGGTGACGTCGGAATTCCTGGACCACTTCGGCCTGGAAAGCGCCCGCGATCTGCCGGGGCTGAAGGAACTGCGCGCCGCAGGGCTTCTGGAGAACCGACCGCCGCCGGGTGCGATGCCTGCGGGCGAGCCCGACGAAGACGGCGAAACCGACGCAGGGCAACCGGAACTTTTCGAGGACTGAATGGCCGGTGCCCTGATATGGACGGATTTCAGTCATAGGACCGGCCCGGCCGGATCGGGGCAAGGGAGGCTGGCATGAACTTTGACCGGATCGTCAACAGGATCCTTCGCATGCTGACGCGTCGCGCGGTCAACATGGGTGTGAACAAGGGTATTGACGCGGCGGCGGACCTGGCGCGAATGCCTCCGCCGGCACATCCTTTGCCGGATGCCGACAGTTTGCATGGGACAGGCAATGCCGATCAGGCTGCGGAAGGCCGCAAGAGACTGACGCCGGAACAGCGACAGGCGAAGCGGGCGGCGCGCCGGGCGCGCAAAGCGGCCAGGATGGCGAAACGCGCGTCCAGGATGTGACGTCAGGGCCGCCGGGCGCGGAAATGCTTGGACAGTTTCAGCCCCTGTCCCTGGTAATTCGACGCAATGCCCGCGCCGTAAAGCTGGGTCGGCACCTCCGCCATGCGTTCGTAGACCAGCCTGCCGACGATCTGGCCATGCTCCAGAACGAAGGGCGCCTCATGGCAGCGCACTTCGAGAACGCCGCGCGATCCGGCGCCACCCGATTCGGCGTGGCCGAACCCCGGATCGAAGAACCCGGCATAATGCACCCGGAATTCGCCCACCATGGCCAGGTAGGGCGCCATTTCGGCGGCGCAATGGGGCGGAATCGCGATCGCTTCGCGGCTGACAAGGATATAGAAGGCGCCGGGATCGAGGATGATCCAGCCGGTGCCTGTGCGCACCGGCTCCCAGAAGTCCAGCGGGTCGTAATGATCGAGCTTGCTCAGGTCGATGACGCCGGTATGCGGCTTCGCGCGGTATCCGACCAGATCGCCGGCTTCCGGGCGCAGGTCGACGGAAAAGCCCAATCCGCTGGATATGGTCGCCTCGCCGCTCACGATGGGGCTTTCGGCGTGAATGGCCCGCAATTCCTCGTCTCCGATGACCGTGGTCCCGGTTCGAAAGATGATCTGGTTCAGCATCTGGCCGGTCTGAGCGATGACGGAAAAGCTCTGCGGGCAGATTTCGACATAGAGCGGTCCGTTGTATCCGTCCGGAACCCGGTCGAATTCAACGCCATGATCGGTGATGATCCGGGTCAGCAGGTCGAGCCGTCCGATAGACGATTTGGCGCTGGCAGCCCCGGACATTCCTGCCGGCAGGGCCAGGCTTTCCATCAGGGGAACGACGTAGACGCAGCCCTTTTCCAGCACCGCCCCGCCGGTCAGATCGATCTCGTGCATCCGGAAGTCCGAAAGCCGGTCGCCGACCGTCCGGCGGCGACCGGCCAGGAAAGAGGCGCGGACCCGATAGGCCACATCGCCGAGGCGCAGGTCGAGACTGGCGGGCTGCACCTGCCTGTCCGTGATCGGCACAGCCGCCGTAATGGCGCCGCTTTCAATCATCGCGGTGATGTGTTGGTTGGGGCTCACACCGGCCATGCCGCTTTCTCCTTCTTAAAGGCCACCATTCAGGCCGTGGGATGAAAGCGGGCAGGCGGACATCGTCGAATTGTTTTGGTCGGGCTAGCAGGACTCGAACCTGCGACCTTCCGTCCCCCAGACGGACGCGCTACCAGGCTGCGCCATAGCCCGACGATGGGCCGTTCATACCGGTTTTCAGACCGGGGGCAAGGGGGAATCATCGTATTGCCCTATGCCGAGCCCGCCCCGGCATTCCGGTCCAGCCATTTGCGCAAATCCATTGAAATCGGGGTCAGAGCCTGGACCTGTCGCGAGGTCAGCCGGTCCAGCCTTGCCAGATGCGCCAACACGCCGGGGTGATAGGGAATGTCGGATTCGTCGGGCGGATCGGACACCTCGATGGCCTGCGCCTTCGGAGCGAGCTGGTCCGGTGCGATCGTTGCTGCGGACATGTCCATTGCGCCGGGCCGGTCCCGGTGCATGAAGGACGGCAGTTTCGCTTGCGGCGGCGGCGGTTCCGGTCTTTCGGCGGTGGCAGCGGTCAAGGTTTCGACGTGCTGTTCGTCGTCATCGTCATCGTCGTCGTCATCCGCCTCCGGCACGTCAGAGCGCAGGGCAGCATCGATCAGCCCCTGCACATCTTCGGCGTCATCGCCGGTGTCGTCCTGGTCATCGTCACTGTCGTCTTCCATCTCCGCTTCAAGGACAATAGCCTTGCCGCCGTGATCTTCCGCGGTGCGGTTGCCGCGGAATTGCAGGACGGTGCTTTCCTTTTCGGGGCGTTGCGCCAGCGTCTCCATGCCATCCTCGAGCGGTTGCGACAGCTCCGCGACATGCGCGACCCCTTGTTCGCGAAGGATTTTCTGGACGCCTTTGATCGTCACCCCGTCATCATGCAGCAATTTCTTGATGCCGCCCAGAAGCTGCATGTCGCCCGGACGGTAATACCGCCGTCCGCCAGCCCGTTTGACCGGCTTTACCTGCGAGAATTTGCTTTCCCAGAAGCGCAGCACATGCGCTTGAATCCCCAGCCAGTCCGCGACTTCACTGATCGTGCGGAACGCGTCAGGCGATTTGCTCATACCCTCTGCTCCGGATCAGCGCCTGTTGCCTTCGGCGACGCGATCCTTCATCAGATGTGACGGTCGGAAGGTCAGAACGCGGCGGGGCTGAATGGGAACCTCTTCGCCGGTCTTGGGGTTGCGCCCGATGCGTGCCGACTTGTCGCGCACACTGAAAGTGCCAAAGGACGAAATCTTGACCTGTTCGCCGCGCACAAGCGCGTCGGACATGTGTTCCAGCATGCTTTCGACCAATTGCGCGCTTTCGTTGCGGGACAGTCCGACTTCGCGGAACACCGCTTCGCTCAAATCCATCCGTGTCAGCGTTTTTTCGCCCATCTTGTCCCCCTGACGTTGGAGCGAGCATAGGGCCGAGGTATTTTCGCTGTCAATATCAATGATTTGCAAGGGTGCGGATAGGCGTGTTCGCGCGCGCAATCCACGCGCGACAGTTACCACCGCAACACAACCGCGCCCCAGGCCAGTCCGCCGCCGATCGCTTCGGTGACAAGCACATCTCCGCGCTTGATCTGTCCGCGTTCGCTGCCGACGGACAAGGCCAGCGGGATCGAGGCCGCCGAGGTGTTGCCATGAACCTGCACCGTGACCACGACCCGGTCCATGTCCAGGCCCATCTTCCTGGCCGTGCCCTGAATGATACGGATATTGGCCTGGTGCGGCACGATCCAGTCCACATCGGCGGCCGCCAGCCCCGCCTTCTCCAGCGCGGTTTCGGCTGTCGCCGCCAGTTTCTCGACCGCGTGACGGAACACCTGGTTGCCTTGCATCCGCAAGTAGCCGGTGCTTTGGGTGGACACGCCGCCGTCGACGTAGAGCAGGTCCTTGAAACGGCCGTCCGAATGCAGATCGGTCGCCAGAATCCCGCGATCCTCCGACGTTCCGCCACCTTCCTGGCGTTCCAGAACAATGGCGCCGGCCCCGTCGCCGAAAAGCACGCAGGTGCCGCGGTCGGTCCAGTCCATGATCCGGCTGAAGGTTTCCGCGCCGATCACGAGGATCCGGTTGGCCTGACCCGACAGGATCATCGCGTTGGCGGTGCTGAGCGCATAGACGAACCCGGCGCAGACCGCCTGCACGTCGAAGGCGAAACCGCGGGTCATCCCCAGCGCGGCCTGCACCATCGTCGCAGCCGACGGAAACGTCAGGTCGGCGGTGGAGGTGGCAAGGATGATCGCATCTATGTCATCCGGTTGCAGGCCGGCGTTGGACAGCGCCGCCCGCGCGGCCTTTGCGGCCAGATCGGACGTGGTTTCGTCCGGGGCGGCGAAATGGCGGCTTTCGATCCCCGAACGGGACCGGATCCATTCATCCGACGTATCGAGGCTGGCCTCGAATTCCGAGTTCGGAACGACCCGTTCGGGCAGGTAATGTCCCACGCCAACGACAACTGCTCGCCTTGTCATGACTAACCTTTTTCTTTTTGTGTCTCCGCCGTGGTTCCGGTCGGTTCGATCTCATCTTGCGCAAGCTCTACGGTGGATGCAACCCGCGCGGCCAGCTTTTCGGAGAAGCCGGTCTTGGCCAGTTGGAAGGCCAGCTTGACCGCAGCGGACACGCCGGTGGCGTCGGCGCCTCCATGGGATTTCACCACGGTGCCGTTCAGGCCCAGGAACACGCCGCCGTTGACGCGGCGGGGATCGATGCGCTTTTTCAGGCGTTCCAGCGAGGAAATCGCCAGAACGGAGGCCAGCCGCGACAGGAACGAATATTTGAACGCCTCGCGCAGCAACGCTCCGATCAGCCCGGCCGTGCCTTCGCCGGTCTTGATCGCGACATTGCCGGTGAAACCGTCCGTCACGATCACATCGGCCGTCTTGCCCGGAATGTCGGAACCTTCGACAAAGCCGACGAAATCGAAATCGGCCTGATCGGCGAACTGCGCGATCAGCGCCTGCGCTTCCTTCAGTTCGGGCCGGCCCTTGTGCTCTTCGGTGCCGACGTTGAGCAGGCCGATGCGGGGGCGTTTCAGGTTCATGCCATTGCGGGCATAGGATGCGCCCATCAGCGCATATTGCAGAAGGTCGCGCGCATCCGCACGGATGTCCGCGCCGACGTCCAGCATCACGTTGAACCCCTGCGGGTTGCGCGATGGGAACAGGATCGCGATGGCTGGCCGGTTCACGCCCGGAATCTTGCGCAGGCGGATCACGCTCAATGCCATCAGCGCGCCGGTGTTGCCGCAGGATACGGCGCCCAGCGCGTCGCCGTTGCGCACCGATTCGAGCGCGGACCACATGGAGGTGCCCTTGGCGTTGCGCACGACGGCGCCGGGCTTGTCGTCCATTGTGACGACATCCGGCGCGTCGCAATAGCGCACACGCCCCGAGAGCACGCTGCGCTTGGCAACGAGCTTTCTCAGGGTATCTTCCGGGCCATGCAGAATGAACCCGATTTCCGGATTCTTTTCCGCGGACTTGGCGATGCCGGCAACGACGGCCGAAGGGCCGGCATCTCCTCCCATTGCGTCAACCGAAATGATGATCCGTTCGGTGCCCGCCGGGGTCTGATCGGTGTTGGCCGTCATTCAGGGGCCTGTCTGGCCGGCTCAGGCCGCGTCCTCGTCCAGGTCGATTTCCTCGGTCAGGGCGACGATTTCCTTGTCGTCGTAGTGACCGCAGGCCGCACAGACGTGGTGCGGGCGCTTCAGCTCGCCGCAGTTCGGGCATTCGTTGGGATTTGCAGCAACCAGCGCGTCATGCGCACGACGATTGTTGCGGCGCGACTTGGATACTTTGTTCTGTTGGACAGCCATGTCTCAACCTTTGTCTGATGGGGGCTGCGGGCGATCCCGCGGGCCGTGTTGCAATGTTCGTTTCGCGTATCGTTTCGACAGGCGTGACGTGCGTGTAGGCCGCGGCCCGTCCGATGTCCAACCCAAAAACCGATGAGCGCGCGAAAATACTGCGATTTTTTGGCTGTGCAAGCGGTTTTTCCGAACCCCGTCCGCGGAATCCGCCAGGGCGATATTTCAAGGCTGCTTTTTCAGCGAATCCCGAAGCGATGCAAGCCCCGCAAAGGGACGCGCGTCTTCGTCGCGCATCGGTTGGACGCCGGGTTCAGCGAAGACCGACTCGTCCAGCCCGGCGCCGTCCTTGCGCGGATAGAGCGGCAATGCCAGCGACAGGGCTTCGACCATCACCTCGCCGGGATCAATGAACGAACCGAGCCGTTCGAGCGTGTCGTCCTCGGGCATTTCGATTTCCTCGGCGTCGATCTCGGGCATTTCCGCGAGGTAAAGCCGCCTCACATCCGTATCGATCCGGCTGGTCACGGGATCGAGCGTGACGATGCAGGGCTGCACCACCGTGGCCCCGAGCCGTCCGGTCAGCAGCCAGTCCTTGCTGCCCTGGGCGGCGATCTCGCCGGTGAAGCGCAGTTTGCGCAAACCGCTCAGGCCCAGGTCATCGGCGATCGACTTCAGAGCCGCCGGGTCGGGGCGCAGATCGAACGGCGTACTCGCGTTCTGCGACAGGTCTGCGACTCTCAGGGCGGTCTTCCGGGGCATCCTGTGTCTTTCGTTTCTTGAACCATGGGGCGGGTTTCTATAATCGGGGATACGAGGCGCAACGCGCCAAGGCAAGAGGGCAGCCCTGATCATGACCGTATCGCAGGTGAAACGGATGTTTGTCGCCGCCCTGTCGGCCACGGCACTGGCGGCGGTCGCCGCCTGTTCGTCGATATACCGGAATCATGGCTATGTCCCGACCGACGAGGAACTGTCCGAAGTCACGGTGGGTGTGGATACGCGCGACAGCGTGGCAGAGACGATCGGGGTTCCCACGGCGTCCGGCGTTCTGAACGATGGCGGATACTACTATGTCACCTCCCGGTTCCGCCATTACGGGGCAAGGCAGCCCGAGGTGGTCGAGCGTCAGCTGGTTGCGATCAGCTTCACCCAGTCCGGGGTGGTCGAGAACATCGAACGCTACAGCCTTCAGGACGGCCGGGTGATCTCGCTGAACCGGCGCGTTACGGATTCCAACGTCAACAACAAGACCTTCCTGCGCCAGCTGCTGGGCAATCTGGGCAACTTCAATCCGTCCGATGTGCCACAGTGATGGCGGCCGGTCCGGCAGGTGCGTGACGCGCCTTGAACGCCGGGACCGCTGGTCCTAGGCTTTGCGCCAGATACAAGCGGGACCGGAGATGCCCTTTGGAGACCCTGTGCTGACACGGGGCCGATACAGCGCAAGATTCGCGCAAAACGCCCAGGATCTCGTGCGCGCGCAAAACCTGCGCGCCCGGTGTTTTTCAACCCACGCGCCAGACAGCGACGCATTCGATGCGGAGTGCCGCCACATGATGGTGCTGGATCGGCAAACCGATGAACTGGTCTGTTGTTTCCGCATCCGTCTGTTTCAGGGCGCAGCCGACCTTGACCGCAGCTATTCGGCGCAGTTCTACGACCTGACGCGGTTGTCCGGCTTTCCGGGACGTATCGCCGAACTCGGGCGGTTCTGTGTGCGTCCCGGCCGCCGCGATCCCGACATCCTGCGGATCGCCTGGGGCGCCCTGGCCAGGTTCGTGGATGCCAATGATATCGGGCTGCTGACCGGGTGTTCCTCTTTCGCGGGAACGGAGGTGTCTGCCTATCTGGACAGTTTCGCCCTGCTCAAGGCCGCGCATCTCGCGCCGATGCGCTGGATGCCGGGCATCAAGTCCGGCGAGGTGTTCCGGTATTCCGAACTGGTGCGGCACAGTCCCGACAGAACGCGCGGACTGGCGCAGATGCCGCCTTTGCTGCGCAGCTACCTGAGGATGGGCGGCTGGGTCAGCGATCATGCTGTTGTGGACCGGCAGATGAACACGCTGCACGTTTTCACGGCGCTGGAGACCGAAGCGATTCCGAAACCGCGCCGCCGCCAGCTGCTCGCGATTTCGGCGTGATGCCCGCCCGCTCTCGCGGCGGCACCGACAGAGCACGTTGACGCCGCCGCGGGGCCGGTTTAGCTGACGCGCATGGCCCGTATCCCATTGCTTCAGCTTTCCGATGTATCGCTCACCTTTGGCGGAGATCCCGTCTTTGCCGGGCTGGACCTGGTCGTGCAACCGGGGGACCGGCTGGCGCTTGTCGGACGCAACGGATCCGGGAAATCCACCCTGATGAAGGTCATGGCCGGGCTGGTCGAACCGGATTCTGGCAGCCTCGTCGTGGCCCCCGGCAACACGGTCGGTTACATGGAACAGGACGCCGACATGTCCGGGTTCGCCACCTTGGGCGACTATGCCGCCAGCGGCGTCGCGCCGGGGGAACTCTATCGCATCGAGCGCGCGGGCGAGGGGCTGAAATTCGACCCGGCGCGTGCTGTCTCCACCGCGTCCGGCGGCGAACGGCGGCGGGCGGCGCTGGCCAAGCTGATGGGCGAAGCGCCCGACCTGATGCTGCTGGACGAGCCGACCAACCACCTGGACATCGAGGCGATCACCTGGCTTGAACAGGAGCTGTCCTCGACCCGTGCGGCCTTCGTCCTGATCAGCCACGACCGCGCCTTCTTGCGCCGTCTCGCGAAGGCGACGCTCTGGATCGACAGGGGTACCGTGCGCCGCCAGGACAAGGGATTTGACGCCTTCGAAACCTGGCGCGATGCGATCTGGGAAGAAGAGGACATGCAGCGTCACAAGCTGAACCGCCTGATCAAGTCCGAATCCAAATGGGCTGTCGAAGGCATCAGCGCGCGGCGCAAGCGCAATCAGGGGCGGGTGCGGGCCTTGCAGGCGCTGCGGGCGGAACGGGCGGGCCAGATCCGCCGGCAGGGAACGGCCGAACTGGCGTTGCAGTCCGGCGACAAGTCCGGAAAGAAGGTCATCGAAGCCACCGGCATCTCCAAATCCTTTGGCGAGACGGCGATCGTTCGAAACTTTTCTCTGACCGTCCAGCGGGGGGATCGCGTGGCTTTCGTCGGGCCGAACGGCGCGGGCAAGACGACCCTGCTGAAATTGCTGCTGGGCGAAATCCGGCCCGATGCCGGAACCGTCAAGCTGGGCACGAACCTCGAAATTGCGGTGTTCGACCAGGCGCGGGCGCAACTGGACCCGGACCTGAGCCTCTGGGACAGCCTGACCGGCGATGCGGAGATGCGGGTGTCGGGCAAGGCCGATCAGGTGATGGTCCGCGGCGCGCCGCGCCACGTCGTCGGCTATCTCAAGGATTTCCTGTTTGACGAAGCGCAGGTGCGCGCGCCGGTGCGGTCCCTGTCCGGGGGCGAAAAGGCACGCCTGCTTCTGGCCCGCCTGATGGCGCGGCAGAGCAATCTTCTAGTGCTCGACGAACCGACCAACGATCTGGACGTGGAAACGCTCGACCTGTTGCAGGAACTTCTGGACGACTATGACGGCACCGTGCTGCTGGTGAGCCACGACCGCGACTTTCTCGACCGGGTCGCGACCATGACGATCGCGATGGAAGGCGGTGGCAGGGCTGTGGCCTATCCCGGCGGCTGGAGCGACTACATGGCGCAGCGCCGCGAGCGGCCCGATCCGGCAATCCCGGAGGCCGCGCGCCCGGCGAAGGAAAAGGCCCGAAAAGACCCGCCCGCGAAGAACGGGCTGTCGTTCACCGAAAAGCACCGGCTGGAAAATCTGCCTGCCGAGATCGAGCGGCTGGAAGCGGAGATTTCCAAGCTGGAAACCCTGATGGCCGACCCCGATCTTTACACGCGGGAACCCGTGAAGTTCCGCAAGGCGACCGAGGCGCTGGTGCAGCGCCAGTCCGCCCTGTCCGCCGCCGAAACGGAGTGGCTGGAGCTGGAAGAAAAGGCCGGGGGCTGAGCCGGATGCGAAGCATCCGCATCCTGTTCTTCGTCTTCAGCCTGATCGCGGCGCCTCTGTTTTCGGCCTCCTTCAAGGACCTTCAGGCGGCCCGGCCGGACCTTTTCGATCCGCAGACCGGATACCGGATTTCCCGCCATCGCGCCCCGACACCCGACGACATTCCCCCGCCGGCGCAGGTCGTGAATGCGGGCCGGGTTAAGGACCTCCTGTCCGGTGGGGCGATTGCGCTGGATGTCTTTGGCGCGGCGCAGTCCCGCTTTGACGAACTGGATGGCCGTTGGCTGGTGTCCAAACCGCGCCAGAGCCTGCCGGGCGCCCTGTGGTTGCCGGAAACCGGCGCGGGGGCGATCGAACCGGCGATCCTGGCCTATCTCACGGAAAACCTGGCGCGCGTGACGGATGGGGACACATCCCGACCCATCGTCGTATTCTGCATCTCGGATTGCTGGATCAGCTGGAACGCGGCGCAGCGCATCGCGGCGCTCGGATACGAACGCGTCTACTGGTTTCGCGACGGAACCGACGGCTGGCTGGATGCCGGCGGCGAATTGAGCGTGGCGCAGCCTGTCCCCGTCACCGTCGACTGAAGGTCACTCGGCGGCCAGCGTGTTTCTGGCACCGGGAACATAATTCAGGATCGGGGCCAGCCATCGCTCCGCCTCGGACAGGTCCATCCCCTTGCGTTGCGCATAGTCGGCGACCTGGTCGCGTTCGACCTTGCCGACCCCGAAGTAGTAGCTTTCCGGATGGCCGAAATACAGGCCCGACACGGACGATCCGGGCCACATCGCCATGCTGTCCGTCAGGGTCACGCCGGTTGCGGATTCCGCGTCCAGAAGGCGGAACAGCGTGGTCTTTTCCGTATGGTCCGGCTGTGCCGGATAGCCCGGCGCGGGCCGAATGCCGGCATAGGGTTCGTCGATGAGATCCTGCGGCGAAAAGCGTTCTTCGGGCGACGTTCCCCAATAGTCGCGGCGCACGCGGGCATGCAGGAGTTCCGCCATCGCTTCGGCGAACCGGTCCGCCAGCGCCTTGACCAGGATCGCGGAATAGTCGTCGTTGGCCTCTTCAAAACGTTTGGCGATCCCGGTTTCTTCCGGCCCCGCCGTCACCACGAATCCGCCGATCCAGTCCTCGGCCGCACCGGTCGGGGCGACGAAATCGGCAAGGGCGAGGTTGGGGCGCGGGGCGCGTTTCGCCGTTTGCTGGCGCAGCGTGTGAAAGGTCGCCAGCGTCTTGTCTCGGGCCGGGTCGGTGAACACCCGGATGTCGTCGCCGACAGCATTCGCCGGCCAGAACCCCACCACGGCGCGCGGGTTGAACCATTTCTCGTCGATGACCCGGCGCACCATGGCCTCTGCCTCGGCGAACAGGGCGCGTGCGGCTTCCCCCTGTTTTTCGTCGTCCAGGATCTTGGGAAAGACGCCTTTCAGTTCCCATGTCCGGAAAAACGGTGTCCAGTCGATATATTCCGCGATCTCGGCCAGGTCCCAGTCGTCGACGACCCGCGCGCCCGTGAACCGCGGTCGCACCGGGACATATGCGGACCAGTCCAGTTTCAGCGCGTTGTTCCGCGCCTGTTGCAGCGCGAGCCGGGATTTCGCCGCCTCGCCGCGCGCATGTTTTTCCGCAACCTCCACATATTCCGACCGTATTCCGGTGACGAAAGCGGACTTCTGGGTGGGGCTTAGCAGGTGCGACACGACTCCGACCGCGCGGCTGGCGTCGTTCACGTGGATGGCCTGTCCGCGCCTGTAGCCGGGGGCGATCTTGACCGCCGTATGCACCTTGGACGTGGTCGCGCCGCCGATCAGCAGCGGAATGTCGAAATCCTCGCGTTCCAGTTCGGCGGCAAGATGCACCATTTCGTCCAGCGATGGCGTGATCAGTCCGGACAGGCCGATCACGTCGACATTTTCGGTCCGGGCGGTTTCGATGATCTTCTGGGGCGGCACCATCACGCCGAGGTCGATGATCTCGTAGTTGTTGCAGGCCAGAACGACGCCGACGATGTTCTTGCCGATGTCGTGGACATCGCCCTTGACCGTCGCCATCAGGATCTTGCCCGCGCTTTCGCGCCCGCCGCCGCCGGACAGCCGTTTTTCCTCTTCCATGTAGGGCAGGAGCAGCGCGACGGCCTGTTTCATGACGCGGGCGGATTTCACGACCTGCGGCAGGAACATCTTGCCCGCGCCGAACAGGTCGCCGACGACGTTCATCCCGGCCATGAGCGGGCCTTCGATCACGTCCAGCGGACGCGCCGCGGCCTGGTGCGCCTCTTCGGTGTCGGCGTCGATAAATTCCGTGATGCCGTTGACCAGCGCGTGTTCGATCCGCTTCTCGACCGCCCATTCGCGCCAGGCCAGATCGCGCGCCTTGTCTTCGCGCTTGCCATCTCCGCGGAACCGTTCGGCCAGGGCCAGCAACCGTTCGGTCGCGTCCGGGCGGCGGTTCAGAACCACGTCTTCGCAGGCGTCGCGCAGCTCCGGGTCGACCTGATCGTAGACGGCGAGCTGCCCGGCATTGACGATGCCCATGTCCATGCCGGCCCCGATGGCGTGGTAGAGGAACACCGCATGCATCGCCTCGCGCACGGTTTCATTGCCGCGGAAGCTGAAGGACAGGTTGGACACGCCCCCCGACACATGGACGTGCGGCAGGTTGCGGCGGATCCAGCGCGTTGCCTCGATGAAATCGACGCCGTAGTTGTTGTGTTCCTCTATGCCGGTCGCAACGGCGAAGATGTTCGGGTCAAAGATGATGTCTTCGGGCGGAAAGCCGACATCTTCGGTCAGTATCCTGTAGGCGCGGGCGCAGATTTCGGTCTTGCGCGCGCAGGTGCCCGCCTGTCCTTCTTCATCGAAGGCCATGACGACGATCGCCGCGCCATAGGCCAGGCACAGTTCCGCCTGTTCCCGAAACTGGGCTTCGCCTTCCTTCAGCGAGATGGAATTGACCACAGGTTTGCCCTGGACGCATTTCAACCCGGCCTCGATCACGTCCCATTTCGAACTGTCGATCATCACCGGGACGCGGGCGATATCGGGTTCTGCCGCCAGCAGGTTCAGAAATTCCACCATCACCGCGCGGGAATCGATCAGCCCCTCGTCCATGTTGACGTCGATGATCTGGGCGCCGTTTTCCACCTGGTCGCGGGCGACCTCCAGCGCGGCGGCGTAGTCCTGGTTCTTGATCAGCTTCCGAAACCGGGCGGAGCCGGTGACATTGGTGCGTTCGCCCACGTTCACGAAGGGGATTTCCGGGGTCAGCACGAAGGGTTCAAGACCCGAAAGCCGCAGGTATCGGTCAGTCATGGAAAGGCGCCTTTCTGGGTGCATGGGCGGCGACGGCCTCTGCCATGGCGCGGATATGGTCGGGCGTCGTGCCGCAGCAGCCGCCGACCATGTTTACGAGCCCCTGGGACGCAAACGCGCCCAACTGGGCCGCGGTTTCTTCCGGGCCTTCGTCATACTGGCCGAACGCGTTGGGCAGGCCCGCGTTCGGATAGGCGCAGACCAGGGTATCCGCGACGCCGCCGATTTCCGCGATATGCGGCCGCATGGCGGCGGCGCCGAGCGCGCAGTTCAGGCCGACCGAAAACGGCCGCGCATGCCTGACCGAATGCCAGAAGGCGGTCGGCGTCTGCCCCGACAGCGTGCGTCCGGAGGCATCGGTGATCGTTCCCGAAATCATCACCGGCAGGCGCTTGCCATGCTCGGCGAAGGCTTCGAAACAGGCGAAGATCGCCGCCTTTGCGTTCAGCGTGTCAAAGATCGTTTCAATCAGGATCAGGTCCGCCCCGCCCGCGATCAGGCCACGGATCTGCGCCCCGTAGGCGATGCGCAGATCGTCGAATGTGACGGCGCGAAAACCCGGATCATTGACATCCGGGCTCAGCGACGCCGTCCGGTTGGTCGGGCCGACCGCGCCGGCCACGAAGCGTTCGCGCCCATCAATCGCCGTGGCGCGGTCGATGGCGCGCCGGGCGACGCGGGCGGCCTGTTCGTTGAGATCGTGCACCGCCGCCTGCAACCCATAATCCGCCTGCGCGATGGTCGTCGACGAAAAGGTGTTCGTTTCCACGATATCCGCGCCCGCCATCGCAAAATCGAAGTGAATCCTTTCAATGGCTTCGGGCTGGGTCAGTGTCAGCAGGTCGTTGTTGCCCTTCTGCGGGTGATCGGTGGGATGCGCGCAGCCCGTGCCAGAGCCGCCGCGCCCGTGGAAATCGTCCTCGGTCAGGGACAGGGTCTGGATCATCGTCCCCATCGCGCCGTCGAGCATCAGGATCCGGTCGCGGGCCATGGCCTGCAAGCGTCTGACGGTATCGGTTTCGGGGAGTCGGAAAATCTTCATGGCAGCCCACTGCGTTTCTG
Organism: Sedimentitalea xiamensis; assembly: GCF_030164465.1. Lineage (GTDB taxonomy): Bacteria > Pseudomonadota > Alphaproteobacteria > Rhodobacterales > Rhodobacteraceae > Sedimentitalea > Sedimentitalea xiamensis. The sequence goes on along the minus strand of NZ_JASNJE010000007.1, from coordinate 114,477 downwards.
GATCGGCACCCCGAACTACACCCTGTGAACTCTGACATCAAATTCATAATACTGCTCAAGATTATGAGGTAAATTTATATTTCTTCCATGCGTGCCGGTTTTGTGTGAAATTTTAGGCGGTTGAGAGCCAATGAAAGCGACCGGGACCGCCGCCGGGGGCAGGAGACGGGAAACAGCCGCGCAATTCTGCAGCGGATGGCGTTCCGGCTCTGGGCGAACCGCCTTGCATGAACTAGGACGGGCGGACGCAAATCTGACGGATGCCTCGCCATGCGCATATTTCCACCCGAACGGATCGTCTGCCTGACGGAGGAAACCGTGGAAACGCTTTACCTGCTGGGGGATGAAGACCGGATCGTCGAGGGCCACGCATGAGCCCGCGTCCCGCCATCATGTCCTGGAGTTCCGGCAAGGACAGTGCTTTCGCGCTGCACGAAGCGCGCTCCAGTGGCGATTTTGAGATCGTGGCGCTGCTGTCGAACTTCAACGCTCTGCATGACCGGGTGGCTATCCACGGAACCCGGCGCGACGTGGTTCGCGCACAAGCGGCGGCGCTGGACCTGCCGCTGATCGAGGTGGATCTGCCATACCCCTGTTCAAATGCCGACTACGAGGCGCTGATGGGGGCCGCGACCCGGCAACTGTCGGATGATGGTATCCGCGACTGGATCTTTGGCGACCTGTTCCTCGACGATATCCGGGCCTATCGCGAATCCCGGCTGGCGCAATTGGGACTGACCGCGCATTTCCCGCTTTGGGGGCGCGATACGGACCTTCTGGCCAGGGACATGATCTCTGCGGGGCTTCGGGCGCAGGTCGTGACGCTGGATCCCGCGAAACTGCCGCGCGGTCTTTGCGGGGCGTGTTTTGATCGGGCATTTCTGAAGGCGTTGCCGGACGGGGTCGATCCCTGCGGCGAAAGGGGCGAATTCCACACGGTCGTGACCGACGCGCCGGGATTCCGGACGCCGGTCGATCTGGTGCTTGGCGCGACCGTCGAATGCGACGGTTTCATCTATTCCGATTTCTCGCTGGCGCCGGCGGGGTAGGCCGGTCGCCTAGTTTCCGCGCGGCAGAACGCTCAGTTCGACATCGGGAAAGAGATGGGACACGGAGCGCTGGAATTCCTGCGGTTGTGCCCCCATCGCGGCAAACCGTTTCGGCAATGGCGACTGCATGACCTCGATCATGTCCAGCCCGTTCTCCGCCGACCGGGTCAGTGTGTCGGCCAGCCAGTCCAAATAGGCGGAAGTCTGGCGGATCGCGTCCCCGGACGGGTCCAGTGGGCCGTGGCCAGGCAAAACGGCCGCCGGACGCAGGGCGGCCAGCGTTCCCAGTGACGATTGCCATTGCGCCAGATCGGCGGATGGCGTCGTCGGAGCGCGGTTGAAAAAGACCAGGTCCCCGGCAATCAGGATGCCGGTGGATTGATCCAGGATCGCCATGTCCGCGCCGGTGTGGCCCGACAGCGGCAGGATCGTCAGGGCGCGCCCGTCGATCGTCGTGTCGCCGCCTTCGATCACGTTGCGGGGCGGGGTGACTTCGGTCCCGCGCATCCAGTCTCCCAGCAGGCGATACATGTTGTCGGCAAACCCGTCGCCTTCGGCCTGCGCCAGTCCAATCGTCTCGCCCAGGGCGCGTATGGGCTGCCCGGCGAAGACCTGATTGCCAAAGAAATGATCCGGGTGGTGATGGGTGTTGACGACTTCGGACACGCCGCGAATGTCCAGCGTTCGGGCCAACCGGTGCAGCGCCTCGCCAAAGCGCAGCGATGGGCCGGTGTCGACGACGATCAGCCCGGAATCGCCTTGCAGAAGCACGCAGTTCACGATGGCGCCGCCGTTTTCCATCGTGAAATAATCCGTGCTGCCTTCGATCATCCAGACGCCCTGCGCGACGGGTTTCGGGGTCAGCTCGTAGGTGAGGCGGGCCTGTGCATGCGAGAGGCCCGGCAGGCTTGCCGCCCCCGATCCGATCAGGCAAAGCGCGTGGCGGCGGGTGATCATCCGTTGTAGCCGGCGACTGTGATCAGCCCGTCGATCACATTGCCATTGTTGTCCCGGCCGGAGATCCGCAGCGCGTCCGGAGTGGAAGCGGGCGGAAAATAGAGCGTGAAGGCCGGGTCTTCGTTAACCGGTTCATGCAGTTCGAGACGCGCCAGTTGCGCGCCTTCCACGTCGGAAATATCGAGCGACTGGATGATGAACACCGGTATGCCATCGGCGAGGCCCGTGTCCATCGGGTGATCGACGATCAATCGGGCGCGGCCGGAGTCGGCCCAGACCTTGCCGTGGATGTTTCCCAGCTTCTGTTCCCAGTCGTCGCTCGCATAGGCATGGGACGCCGCCGTGCAGCCGCCGCCGGCGGCATCGACATAGGTGCTGCCGACATGCCATGCGCCATCGGACGTGCGGACCGAGGCCCGTATCGCCGTGGCCTGATCGATCTTGAACCGCAGCGCGATCTTGGGTTCGGCGGAACCGGGGTAGTAGGTCAGGATATGCGGTATCGGGCCGTAATCGGCGAAGATCAGGATTTCCTCGACATCGTCCAGTTGCGTGGCGTCCACCAGAAGCGGCACGTTGACGGTGTCTTCGGCATTGTCCGGGGCCGATACGATGACACGTGCGTCAAAGCCGATCCTTTCGGGATCGCCCAGAAGCTCCTTCTGATGATAGGTCCACATGCCCGACTGCATCGGATCGGCCAGGGGCGTCCGCAGGTCGCCGGCGAATGCGGCGGTCCCGACTGTCAGGGAAAACAGCAAAGCCAGTGGTTTCAGCATAGGGGCATCTCCCGGTCGGCGGCCTCGGGACAGGGTGCCCGGCACCGTGCCCTAGGCATAGCACGGAACCGGGAACTCCGGAAATCCGACCTTGGTCGCGCGATCACCGCATCCGCAGGGCGCCGTCGATGCGGATCACCTCGCCGTTGAGATAGCCCATCTCGACGATGAACCCGGCCAGCCGCCCGTATTCGGCGGGATCGCCCAGGCGGGGCGGGTTGGGCACGTCGGCGGCAAGCTGCTTCTGCACCTCTTCCGGCAGGCCGGCGAGCATCGGGGTCATGAAAATGCCCGGCGCGATGGTCATCACCCGGATGCCCTCGCGGGCCAGGTCACGCGCCATCGGCAGGGTCATGCCGACGATGCCGCCCTTGGAGGAGGCATAGCCGACCTGGCCCTTCTGCCCGTCGAAGGCCGCGACCGAGGCGGTGTTGATGATCACCCCGCGCGCGCCGTCCGGTTCGGGTTCGTTCTTGGCCATCTCGACCGCTGCCAGCCGCGCGACGTTGAAGCTGCCGACAAGGTTGATGTCGATGATGCGGCGGTAGTGGTCGAGACTGTGCGGACCCTCCTTGTGGATGGTCTTTTCGGCGGTGCCGATGCCGGCGCAGTTCACGGCGGCGGTGATCCCGCCCATCTTTTCCACCGCCAGCGCGATGGCGGCTGCGACCGAATCCTCGTCGGTCACGTCGGTCTGCGCGAAATATCCGCCGATCTCTTCGGCGACCTTGGGGCCGCGCTCGGCGTCCCGGTCCAGCAGCGTGACCTTGGCGCCGTTGGCGGCGAAATGACGGGCGGTGGCCTCTCCGAGACCCGAAGCGCCACCTGTGATTACAGCGGCTGTTGTCGACAGTTGCATGGTGTTTCCCCTTTATTCGGATATGCGTCCGGATACCCGCCACCGGCCGTTATTGTCCAGCACGACGGCGCGCTCGCCAGATCTGTGCCCTAACGTCACTCTGCGCTGCATGGAACGCAGACTCGCCGCCGATGTGGCCGGCTATTCCCGCCTGATGGACGAGGAGTCCGAAAGCGCGCTGGCGGCATTGCCGCGTCTCGGGGCGGAGTTGTTCACCCCATCGGTTGCGGGAAACCGGGGCAAGCTGGTCAAGAGCATGGGCGACGGCTGGATCGTGACCTTCGCCAGTGCGCTGGACGGCACACTTCGCCCGGCCTTTGACGATGCCGGTGAGCGGAGCCTGAAGAACATCGCGCGACCGATACGGGTCTGGACACGCGGCGGGCCGAGACATGGTCCGGCATCGGAGCCAGACAATCGCAAAGGTCAGGGACGGCAGCAGCTACGCGGACACCCCGGGATTGCGCAGTATATTGACAGGCTGCGCAAGGCCGGGATGCCCGAGCGATCAGCCCGCCAGCTGCACCAGCGCGTGGCGTTTCCGCCCCGCGCTCAGCTTGACCGGCGAGGATAGCGCCGACGCATCGAGCATCAGACCGGCGTCGGTCAGCGGGGCGTCGTCGATCCGCGCACCCTGTTCGGCGATCAGGCGCTTCGCTTCCTTGCCGGATTTGGCCAGTCCCGCGCGCACGATGGCCTGCACGATCGAGATCGGCAGGTCGCCCTGCGTCAGCGACAGCGTCGGCAGGTCATCCCCGATGCCGCCCTTCTCGAACACCTCGCGCGCGGTGGCTTCCGCCGCCGCAGCCGCCTCGGCCCCGTGGCACAGGGTCGTGACCTCGCCCGCGAGGATGATCTTGGCGTCGTTGATCTCGGACCCCGCAAGCGCCCCCAGACGGTCGCATTCCGCGACCGGCAGTTCGGTATAGAGCTTGAGGAACCGCCCGACATCGGCATCGGTGGTGTTGCGCCAGAACTGCCAGAACTCGTAAGGGCTTAGCATGTCGGCATTGAGCCAGATCGCGCCGCCCTGGCTCTTGCCCATCTTGCGCCCGTCGCTGGTGGTCAGCAGCGGCGAGGTCAGCCCGTAGATCTCGTGATCGAGCACCCGGCGGGTCAGGTCGATTCCGTTGACGATATTGCCCCACTGGTCGCTGCCGCCCATCTGCAACAGGCAGCCATAGCGCCGGTTCAGTTCGAGAAAGTCATAGGCCTGCAGGATCATGTAGTTGAATTCGAGGAAGGACAGCGACTGCTCCCGGTCGAGCCGCGATTTCACCGATTCAAAGGACAGCATCCGGTTGACGGAAAAATGCCGCCCGATGTCGCGCAGGAAATCGAGATAGTTCAGATCGTCCAGCCATTCGGCGTTGTTCAGCATCAGGGCGTCGGTCGGCCCGTCGCCATAGGTCAGGTATTTGGCAAAGACCTGCTTCATGCCGGCGATATTCTCGTCGATCTGCGCCGGGGTCAGCAGCGGCCGTTCGTCGGCGCGGAAGCTGGGATCGCCCACCTTGGTGGTGCCGCCGCCCATCAGGGTGATCGGCTTGTGCCCGGTCTTTTGCAGCCAGCGCAGCATCATGATGTTCAAGAGATGCCCCACATGCAGCGACTTGGCGGTCGCGTCATAACCGATATAGGTGGGCACCACCCCGGCGATCATGGCCTCGTCCAAGCCCTGGTAATCGGTGCAGTCGGCGAGATAGCCGCGTTCCATCATGATGGCGATGAAATCCGATTTGGGATGGTAGGTCATGGCTTGCCTCGGGTTGCTGTTGCGGGGCAGTGTATAGGCGGCAGTTGCGCAAAGGAAAAGGCCATGAATAAGGCCGTGAAACGATCAGGCAGGACCACTGGACCGATGCTGGCGCTTGGCCTCATGTCGGGCACATCGCTGGACGGGGTGGACGCCGCGGTCGTGGAAACCGACGGGCATTGGATCATTGGATTCGGGCCAAGCCGATACCGGCCGTATTCGCGCGAAGAGCAATCGGTTCTGCGGGCGGCCCTGGGGCAGTGGACCGGGCCGGATGTCGAGGCCGCCGCCGCCGCCGTGGACGCGGCCCATGCCGAACTCGTGCAGGCTTTCGATCCGGTCGATCTCATCGGCTATCACGGGCAGACCCTGGCGCATGACCCGCGCGGACGCGGCACGCTTCAGGTCGGCGACGGAGCGGCATTGGCGGAAGCCGCCGGCGTTCCCGTCGCCTGGGACTTTCGGAGCGATGACGTGAGGATGGGCGGAGAAGGCGCTCCGCTGGCGCCATTTTTTCATTTCGCCTGCGCCAAGATGATCGGCGCCACGGACCCGATCTGTTTTCTCAATCTCGGCGGTGTCGGGAACCTGACCTATGTGGACCCGTCATTCGCCCGGCCCGAAATCGCCGGTGCCTTGCTGGCCTTCGATACCGGCCCGGCCAATGCCCCGGTGAACGACCTGATGCAGGCGCGTCTGGGTCAGGACATGGACAGGGACGGTGCGCTGGCGGCCCGTGGCGCGGTGGAAGCCGGCGCGCTGGAGTTGTTTCTGGCGGAGCCGTATTTCTCAAGGATTCCGCCGAAATCTTTGGACAGAAATGACTTTTCAGAGATGATCGACCTCGTCCGGGAATTGGCGGATGCCGATGCGGCGGCGACGCTGACCGGCATGTGCGCCGCCGGGGTCGTGCAGGCGATGGAGCATTGCCCGAGCCCGCCCGCGCGCATGCTGGTCACGGGTGGCGGGCGTCACAACCCGGTCGTGATGGAAATGCTGCGCGTGGCGCTGGATTGCCCGGTCGATCCGGTCGAGACTGTCGGACTCGATGGCGACATGCTCGAAGCGCAGGCATTCGCGTTTCTTGCGGTGCGGGTGGCGCGCGGGCTTGCGACCTCCTGTCCGGGAACGACCGGGGTGAGCGCGGCGGTGGGCGGCGGGGTGATCAGCGTTCCCTCGACAGAAGCCACACCCGTCTAGGTCCCGCCCGGCCGGGAGAGCCTGATCTCAACCCCGAGGGATGTCAAAGCCTTGCGGCGCGAGGGTGAAACCCGAGAACCGGAACCCCGGCGACACGGCGCAACTGACCAGCGTGAACGATCCGGTGCTGCGCGCCGATTGCCAGTGATCCGCCGGCACGATGACCTGCGGGCGGTCGGTGGCCAGATCCGGTCCAAGCCTGTGATCGGTGCAGGGGCCCGCGTCCGTCGCGGCAATCGACAGGATCAACGGCGCGCCCAGGTGAAACAGCCAGATTTCGGTGGCATCCACCCTGTGCCAATGGCTGCGTTCGCCGTTTCGCAGCAGGAAATAGATGCAGGTGCCGGTTGCGCGCCCGGCATTGTCCGCCTGCCAGGTCTGGCGATACCAGCCGCCTTCGGGATGCGGGGCGAGATCGAGCCGGGAAATGATGTCCTCTGCGGTCATGGAGCCTCCTCGTCCGGCCGAACCGGATACCCGGCGCGCGCCGGGTCTATGGTAATTTCGAACTGGTCGATTATCTATCTCCCATGGCCCTGATGATCCCGTTTGACAACAGCTATGCCCGCCTGCCCGCGAGTTTCTATTCGCGGCAGGCGCCCGATCCGGTGAAATCCCCGCGCCTCGTCGCCTTCAACGACGATCTGGCGCGGCTTCTGGGGATCAGCCCCGGCGATGCCGAACAAATGGCGCAGGTCTTTGCGGGCAATGTGGTGCCGGATGGCGCCGCGCCCATCTCTCAGCTTTATTCCGGCCACCAGTTCGGCCAGTACAATCCGCAGCTTGGCGACGGGCGCGCGGTGCTGCTGGGAGAGACCCTGGGCACCGACGGGGTGCGCCGCGATATCCAGTTGAAGGGATCGGGCCGTACGCCCTATTCGCGGGGCGGCGACGGGCGGGCCTGGCTGGGTCCGGTGCTGCGTGAATACGTGGTCAGCGAGGCGATGCATGCCATGGGCATTCCGACCACCCGCGCACTGGCGGCGGCGGAAACCGGCGAAGCCGTCTATCGCGAGACGGTTCTGCCCGGAGCTGTCCTGACCCGCGTCGCCAAAAGCCACCTGCGGGTGGGAACTTTTCAGGTGTTCGCGGCGCGCGGCGATGCGCGCAGCCTCAAACAGCTGACCGACTATGCCATCGCGCGCCACTATCCGGATGTCAGCGGTCCGATGGGGCTGCTCGCCGCCGTGCGCGACGCGCAGGCGCGTCTCATCGCGCAGTGGATGGGCGTGGGGTTCATTCACGGGGTCATGAATACGGACAATTCGTCGATCTCCGGCGAAACGATAGATTACGGTCCCTGCGCCTTCATGGATGTCTATCACCCGGACACGGTGTTCAGTTCGATCGACCGGATGGGGCGCTATGCCTATTCCAACCAGCCTGATATCGCGGTCTGGAACCTGGCCCAGCTGGCCACCGCGCTGATCCAGCAGGCCGAAGACCGCGAGGCGCTGGTAGAGGAGGCGACGGAAATCGTTCATGCGATGCCGGGGCTGATCCGCGATCGCTGGCTTCACGTTTTCCGCGCCAAGATCGGTATCACGCAAGCCTCGGACGGCGATCATGTGCTGATCAACGACCTGCTCGATCTCATGGCGGCGGGGCAGGCGGATTTCACCAACACTTTCCGTGCGCTGGCCGGGACCGCGGCGCGGGATCAGTTCGCCGACCCCGAAGCCTTCGACGCCTGGGCCGACGGGTGGCGCGCGCGGCTTCGGGATGAACCGGATCCCGTGCCCGTGATGAATGCCGCGAATCCCGCCTTCATCCCGCGCAATCACCGGATCGAACAGATGATCGCGGCGGCGGTCGATGGCGACTATGCCCTGTTCGACCGGCTGAACGCGGTGCTGAAGCGGCCGTTCGACGATCAGCCCGACCATGCGGACCTGATGCGTCCCCCGGCGCCTTCCGAAGTCGTCGCTGCGACCTTCTGCGGAACCTGAAAGGTCAGCGGCGGTTGATCAGCGTGATTCCCGCGGCAACGAGGCCAAGTGCGACCCAGATCTGGACCCCGATCGTTTCGCCCAGAATCGCCCAGCCGAAGAACACCGCGAGAACCGGCGACAGGAACGAAAACGACGCGACCGCGTTGGCCTGATAGATCGTCATCAGCCAGAACCACATGAGATATCCCAGACCGACGACGACGATGGCCTGAAAGCCGATCCCCGCGATGTGAAACCATTCCGGTTCGCGGATCAGGGCGCCAAAGAGCGGAGCGAGGGCCATCAGCACGACCGCCGACACCGCCACCTGGCAGAGCAATTGCGATTCCGGCCGCATCCGCGCCATCGGCGTCACGCGCACCATGATCGCGATGGCGGCCCAGGCGAGCGCTGCGCCAAGCGCAAGAAGGTCGCCCGCGAGACTGGCCTGGCCGCTGCCGCGGTCGGCGAAGGCGAGCGCGACGCCCACCAGCGCCAGCGCCAGTCCGATGGCGCGCACCGGAGTGAGGCGCTCGCCGGGCAACAGCATGTGGCCGGCCAAGGCCACCCAGACCGGCATCGAATAGAAAAGAATCGAAGCCCGCGATACGGTCGTCAGGTCAAGTGCGTTGTATATGAATATGAATTCAATGGAAAAAACCAGTCCCGATAGCGTTCCCCACAGCAGGGTTCCCCTTGGCGGGGCCAGCGGAATGTTGCGGGCGCGCATCCAGATCAGGAGAAAGAACGCCGCTCCGACGGAGCGCAGGGCTGCCTGAAAGACCGGTCCGAACCCGTCTCCCGTGACCTTGATCACCACCTGGTTGAACGCCAGGATCGCGGCAAATCCGGCGAGTGCCGCCGCTCCGAACCCGTCGATTGCGCGCTTTTGATCCATTCGCTCAAGGGATGTGCAGATGCTTCACAAGTCAAGGGGTTCAGGATTGCCGGGCTTGCGGTTCCGGAGAACTGGCCGCAAGAAATGGGAGGACCGAAACGGGAGTCCCAAACCGCATGAAACCGTCTACCGCCGATTCCGCGACCCTGCGCCTGGGCAGCTACAACATCCAGAAATGCGTCGGGCTCGACATGCGGCGCCGGCCGCGGCGCATCCTCCAGGTGCTGGACGGGATGGGCGCTTCGGTCGTGGTTCTTCAGGAGGCCGACAAGCGGCTACCGCCCCGGCCTGCGGCGCTGCCGCATTTCGTTCTGAACGAAGCGGGCTGGCAGATCGCGGATCTCGGCGGCGCCGGATCGCTGGGCTGGCATGGCAACGCGGTGATCTGGCGCGACGACCGTATCCGTCTGACCGGATTGGGGCATGTTTCCCTGCCGGGTCTGGAACCGCGCGGGGCCGTGCGGGTGGAACTGGACACGCCGCTGGGACCGTTGCGGGTCATCGGCCTGCATCTCGGGCTGATCGGTCAGTATCGCCGCCAGCAACTGTTGCACCTGACCGCGGAAATGTCAGACTGGCCGGAACTCCCCACGGTCTGGGCCGGCGATTTCAACGAATGGTCGCGCCAGCCGGTTCTGGACCATTGTGCCCCGCAGATGCGTTTCCTGCCGCCTCAGGCCAGTTTTCCCGCGCCGCGCCCTGTCGGGGCGCTGGACCGGATCGCGCTGGGGCGCGGGCTGAGCGCGGCGCGGCACGGGGTCTATTCCCAGCGTCCCGCGCAGATCGCGTCGGACCATCTTCCGATCTGGGCCGATCTCGTCGCGGACTGAATCGGCGGGACGGCAAGTTTTGTGGCCCGGACCATTTTTTTCTTTCATACTGCGTGCGATCTGTCACCGTAAGGCAGGTTTTTCATTTTGGACCGGGGGGTGACACGATGAGTTTGATGGGAACGCTGGCGAAGGTTGCGATCGGCTATGCCGCGGCGCGCGGAATCGACAGGATGGGCGGGTCGAAAGGCATCGGGGAACTGTTCGGCGGCGCACGCATATCGCCGGACGAGGCTGAAGCGGATCAGGCGCCGGGCCTGGGCAACATGCAGGACATGATGTCCCAGATGGCCAGCGGCTCCGGCATGGGCGGCTTGCAGGACATGTTGGCCAAGATGTCCGGCGGCGGCGGTCTTGCCGACATGCAGAACATGATCGCCAAGATGGCGGGGCAGAGCGGGTTCGACCTGTCGTCGATGCTTGGCGGCGGCGCATCTTCGGGCGACAAGGGCGGATTGCTGTCCGGCGCCGCCACCGGCGGCGGGGCCGGGGCGGGGCTGGCCGGGATCCTGGCCGCTCTTGGCGGAGCCGCCGCCGTGACCGGAAAAAGCACCAGCGCGATGATCGACCAGTTCGATACGGCCAGGACCGCCCCGCAGGCGGAGGATGCCGCCGGGCTGATGCTGCGGGCGATGATCCAGGCGGCCAAGGCGGATGGCGAGATCGACCGCGCCGAACAGGACAAGATCATGGAAACCGTCGGTGAAGACGCCGACGCAAAAGATATCGCCTTCGTCAAGGCGCAACTTGCCGCCCCCGTGGATGTGGAAAGCCTCGCCGCGGATACGCCGGACGCGCAGAAGATGCAGGTCTATGCCATGTCGCTGATGTCGATCCGGCTCGATACGCAGGGCGAAGCGCATTATCTGGACCGGCTTGCCAGGGCGCTGGGTCTCAACCAGCAGATTGTCAATGCGCTGCATTTACAGATGGGGGCTCAGCCGCTTTACGCTTGATCGCGAACGATGCTCGCATCGTGAGCACATGGCTCCGGCAGGGGAGGGACTGGTAAATGGCGGTGGTGGCGACCCTCGCGAAGGTCGCGGTGGGCTATGCCCGGTCGCGCAGCTTGCTGAAAGGTGCCGCGGACGAGGATGACGAACAGAGAGCGGTCGATGCGGAACGGGCGCGGGCCTTGCTCGACCGGGCCAGCGAAGGGCGCGAAAAGGTCGAGCGCCTGGCCAGTGATCTCAGGGACGGCAAGGGCAAGGAGAGGCTGCGCAACCTGGTCAGGGAACAGGCGGGGCGACGCCTGCCCGAACGTTTGAAGGCGCCGGATAGCGATCCGGCACCCTCCGCCTCGGAACCTGTCGACAGTGAAGTCACCGTGCAAACCGCATCCGACAGCGAAGCCGATCTGGGTGTGAACGCGATGATGACCGCGCTCAGCGGCGCGGCGGCTGAAACCGGTGAAACCATCGGCGACCTGCTGGATACCTACAATTCGGGCGCGCCGGTTCCCGAGGCCGAGAAATCCGCGGCTCTGATACTGCGCGCCATCCTCATGGCCGCGAAGGCGGATGGGGAAATCGACGCGGAGGAAAAGGAGGTCATACTCGGCAGCCTCGGAGCGAATCCGGACCCCGCCGACAGGGCCTTGGTTCAGGAACTTCTGGCGGAGCCGCTGGACGTCGCGGCCTTGGCGCAAGCGACGCCGGCAAGCCAGATCGTCCAGATCTATACGGCGGCCCTGATGGCGGTCCGGCTGGACACGCCGCCCGAGGCGGTGTTCCTGCATCGCCTGGCGGAAGGTCTGGGCATGGGCGAGAGGGTGGTCAACGCGCTGCATGCCCAGATGGGGCGGCCGCTGTTGTATGTTCAGGACTGACAGGCCGGGCCAGAGCCCGGCCTTTTCGCCATCAGGCCGCCGATTTCTGGCCGCCGCCCTTGCCCCGTTGCGGGCCGCGGCGACGCCTTGATGCGTTCCCCGGCTTGCCGCCGGACGGACCGCCCCGGCGCGGGTTTCCGCCCGGTCGTCCGCCACCGCGTTTGGGTTTGGCTTCTTCTTCCATCGGTTCCCACGGGCGTCCCGACGCAACCGGAATGCGAAGCCCCATGGTTTTCTGGATCGCCTTGAATTCGTCCATCTCGTCGGGCGCGCAGAATGCAATCGCGGCTCCGTCCTTGCCGGCGCGCGCGGTGCGGCCGATCCGGTGGACGTAATTGTCCGGCACGTTCGGCAGGTCGTAGTTGTAGACGTGCTTCACATCCGGGATGTCGAGCCCCCGCGCGGCGACATCTGTCGCCACCAGAACCTTGATCTGGCCGGACTTGAAGGCCGCGATCGCGCGGTCCCGCTGGCCCTGGCTCTTGTTGCCGTGGATCGAGACGGTGGCGAAGCCGCGTTTTTCAAGCGTCTTCATCAGCTTCTCGGATCCGTGCTTGGTCCGTCCGAACACCAGCGCGCGTTCGTCCCGGTGCTTGTCGAGCAGTTCGATCAGCAGGTTGGTCTTTTCCGCCTTGGCGATGAAATGGACTTCCTGCGTGACCTTGTCGGCGGCCTTGCCCGGCGGGGAAACCTCTATCCGGATCGGACGGTTGAGATAGCTGTTGGCGATCTCGTTCATCTGCTTGGGCATGGTCGCGGAAAATAGCATCGTCTGGCGTTCGGCGGGCAGCATCGCGGCGATCTTGCGCAGGGCATGGATGAAGCCCAGATCGAGCATCTGGTCAGCCTCGTCCAGGACCAGGAACGAACAGCTGTCCAGCGTCAGCGCGCGGCGGTCCAACAGGTCGAGCAGGCGGCCCGGCGTGGCGACGAGCAGGTCGGTGCCGCGTTCCAGGCGGTTGATCTGGGTATTGATGGATTGCCCGCCGACGACCATTCCGACCTTCAGCGGCGTGCCTTCTGTCATGGCGCGCAGGTTGTCCGCGATCTGTCCCGCCAGTTCCCGCGTCGGAGCGAGGACGAGACCCCGCACGGTGAAATTTTCCGGCTTCCTGCCGAATTCGAGGATGCGCGTGACCAGCGGCAAGCCGAAGGCCGCCGTCTTGCCGGTCCCGGTCTGGGCCAAGCCCATCACATCGCGCCCGTTCAAAGCGTGCGGGATCGCCTGCTTCTGGATCGGGGTCGGGTCTTCGAAACCCATCTTCTTCAGGCGCTCCACCAGTTTGGCGGGCAGACCCATCATTTCAAAGTCGCTCAAGTCAAATCCTTTCGAGCCCGCGATGATCGCGGGCCGATTCAATCGGGCCATCCTGCGATGGCCCATGGGGGCGCCAGCCCTCGGGTCCGGCGGCGACATGCCGCGATCGGACTGGTCCGGCGTTTTGGCCCCACGCGTGATTTTGGGAACACGGTGCCGATGTCTCTCAGTCGGGCCAGCGTCTGGCCGGGCGGATGTGCCGCCTCCGGTCTGTCCTGCTCACGCGGCAGAAGACATCGAATGAACGGGACATGGGCCTTTTCGCGCCTCAAGTCAACCCGCTAGGCTTGCGGGGGCGGGAAGTCGCGCTGCGTCACGGACGGGCGCGGGCAGGGTTTTATCGTCTGGCTCTGTCTTTTCCTGCCCGTGGAAATGATCTAGACCCGGCGCCACCGCTGCAAGGACGAGGATGGCCATGGCGAAACCGATCATCTCACGTTGCGAGGCCATGGGCCTGCGCATGACCGGCCAGCGGCGCATCATCGCGCAAGTGCTGGAGGACAGCCAGGATCATCCGGATGTCGAGGAACTCTATGCGCGGGCGAGCGCGCAGGATTCGGGCATTTCGATCGCAACGGTCTACCGGACGGTCAAGCTCTTTGAAGAGGCGGGCATCCTTGACCGTCTCGAATTCGGCGATGGGCGGGCGCGTTATGAAGACGCGGAACGCGATCATCACGATCACCTGATCGACATGAATTCCGGCGAAGTGATCGAGTTCGTCGATCCCGAGATCGAGGCGCTGCAGGAACGGATCGCGGCCAAGCTGGGTTATGAACTGCGCGGCCACAAGCTGGAACTCTACGGCGTTCCGGCCCGCAAGCGCTAGCCCGACGGGCTGACCTGCGTTCGGCGTCCGGCGAAGATCGGGATCAGCACGATCAGGATCATCAGCCGCGCGACGTGACATGCGGCGATGAACCCCGGACTGGCGCCCATGGTGACACCGAGGGCGATCATCGTTTCCAGTCCGCCGGGGGCGAAGGCGGCCAAAACATGCGCTGTCGGCATCTGCAAGGCCATCGCCACCGGCGCAGCGGCGAGGATGGCGATCGCGACGGAAATCATGGTGGTGGAGGCGCCCGCCAGCAGCGAGCCGCCGAACTGGGCGCGGCTCATTCCGCTGAACCGGGTGCCGATCAGGGTTCCGAGCACCAGCAGGGCCGGGGTCAGCAGAAGCTGCGGCACCGCGCCGGGCGTCAGGCCGGTCACATGGCCGCAGGCCGACACGGTCATCGCCGCCATCAGGAGCGGGGCCGGGAACCGCAGGGCGCGAAATGCGAACCCCAGCACGATGGAGGCCACGGCCAGCGCGAGCAGAACCGCCATGTTCATCGGTGGCCCCGAGGACATCTGGATCGTTGCGAATTCGTATCCCATGGCCTGCGCCGCGAACGGGACCGACACCGTCAGAAACAGCAGGCGGATGGACTGCACGACCGCGATGCGTCCGACGTCGCTTTTCAGATCGGCTGCGAGGCCCAGAACGAAACTGAGATGACCGGGCGCGGCGGCAAGACTCGCGCTCCGGGCGTCAAATCCGAATCCCCGGATCAGGACCGCGCGGCAGCAGAGCATCGTCACGGCAAGCGCGACCGCCAGGACGACAAAGGCCATCGGCCAGCGGAACAGGACCTCGCGGGCATCCGTATCGAACCCCGCTCCGATGCTCAGCCCAAGAACCACGAAACAGGCATCGCGGATGGGATCGGCGACCTGCACCCGCAGGCCGGTCAGGGCGCCCAGGCTGACGGCCAGCGCGGGGCCCATCAGGACCCAGGCGGGCAGGGATGCGGCATGGGCCAGCCAGGCGCCGAACGCGCCCAAGGCGACCGTGAACACCGAAACGACCAGGATGTTGTGGCGAAATGTAACCGGCATGGGCCTGCCTAGCATCGGGCCACCGTCGCCGCAATCCGGGTCGCCGGCCCTTGAAGTGTCGTTCGAATCGGCCCACTGCCGGTGCCGACGACTTATTTTCCCGAAAGAGGCTGACATGGACAATCTGCGAGGCGCAGCGCTGATGACGCTCGCGATGCTCGGCTTCGCCATCGAGGACATGCTGATCAAGCTGATGTCCGGGGCTCTGCCCACGTGGCAGATCATCGGCGTGATGGGTTTGGGCGGGTCCGCCGCCTTTGCCGGTCTCACGCTCTGGAAGGGCCAGAGCCTGCTGCCGCGCGCCGCGGTCAGCCCGGTGATGCTGTTGCGCAACCTTGGCGAACTGGTCGGCACCGTCGGATTCGTGACGGCGATTGCCCTGACTCCGATCTCGTCGGCCTCGGCCATTCTTCAGGCGACGCCGCTGACGGTGACGCTGGGGGCGGCGCTGTTTCTCAAGGAACCGGTCGGCTGGCGGCGATGGAGCGCGATTCTCGTCGGTTTCTGCGGCGTCCTGCTAATCATCCGGCCGGGTATGGACGCGTTCGATCCCCTGTCGCTGTTCGCGGTTCTCGGCGTTGTCGGTCTCGCCCTGCGGGATCTGGCGACCCGCAACGTGCCGCCCGCGATTTCATCCTTTCAGGTGAGTTTCCTGGCATTCCTGACCCTGATTCCGACCGCGGGCCTGCTGTCCCTGTTCAGCCCGCAGGACATCGTGATGCCGACGCCGCGTCTCTGGCTGCTGATCGCGGGGGCCATCGTTATGGCGGTCGGGGCGTATTACGCGATCGTGGCGGCGATGCGTGTCGGGGACGTCTCTTTCGTGACGCCATTCCGCTACAGCCGGATGATCTTCGCCCTGATCGTCGGGGTCACGGTCTTTGACGAAAACCCGGACGCGGCCATGCTGTTCGGTTCCGCGATCATCGTGGCCTCTGGAATCTATACGGTCTGGCGGGAACGCAAACGCGGTTATGCGACCCAAGCGCCTCTTCCCCTTGTGGGGATGGACCGCTATGACGCGGGCGAGCCATCAGCGAGGAACAACTGACATGAGCACGATTATCGACATTCACGCGCGTGAAATCCTGGACAGCCGGGGCAACCCGACGGTCGAGGTGGATGTGATCCTCGAAGACGGCACCATGGGCCGTGCCGCGGTTCCCTCGGGCGCGTCGACCGGGGCCTACGAGGCGGTCGAAAAGCGTGACGGCGACAAGTCGCGCTACATGGGCAAGGGCGTGCTGGAAGCCGTGGCCGCGGTGAATGGCGAGATCGCGCAGGAACTCGTGGGTTTCGATGCCACCGAACAGGTGGCCATCGACAGCGCGATGATCGAACTTGACGGAACCGACAACAAGGGCCGGCTCGGCGCCAACGCGATCCTGGGCGTCAGCCTCGCCGTGGCCAAGGCGGCCGCCGATTTCACCACCCAGCCGCTGTTCCGCTATGTCGGCGGCACTTCGGCCCGCCTCCTGCCGGTGCCGATGATGAACATCATCAACGGCGGCGAACATGCGGACAACCCGATCGACATTCAGGAATTCATGATCATGCCGGTCAGTGCGACCAGCATCCGCGAGGCGGTGCGCATGGGCGCCGAAGTGTTCCACACCCTGAAAAAGGAACTTTCCGCCGCCGGCCTGTCTACCGGCATCGGCGACGAGGGCGGGTTCGCTCCGAACATCGCTTCGACCCGCGAGGCGCTGGATTTCGTGCTGAAATCGGTGGAAAAGGCAGGCTACAAACCTGGCGAGGATATCTGGCTGGCGCTGGACTGCGCCGCCACCGAATATTTCCGCGACGGCCGCTATCAGCTCAAGGGCGAGGGCGTCAGCCTGACGTCCGAGGAAAACGTCGGCTATCTCAAGGCGCTGGTCGCCGATTATCCGATCCTGTCGATCGAGGACGGCATGTCCGAAGATGACTGGGAGGGCTGGAAGATGCTGACCGAGGTTCTGGGCGACAAGGTGCAACTGGTGGGAGACGATCTCTTCGTGACCAACCCGGCCCGACTGGCCGAAGGCATTAGCCGCGGCTGTGCGAACTCGATGCTGGTCAAGGTCAACCAGATCGGCAGCCTGACCGAAACGCTCAGGGCGGTCGATATGGCGCATCGCGCGGGCTATACCAATGTGATGAGCCACCGTTCGGGCGAAACCGAGGACGCCACCATCGCCGATCTCGCGGTCGCCACCAATTGCGGCCAGATCAAGACCGGCAGCCTCGCGCGTTCCGACCGGCTGGCGAAATACAACCAGCTGATCCGCATCGAGGAAGTGCTGGGCGAGGTGGCGGAATATGCCGGGCGCTCGATCCTGAAATAGCCGGGACCACAGTCTGATCGACGCGGGGGAAATTCAATCCCCCGCGTTCGTTCGCCGGCAAGCGCCGGTCACAACTTGCGCGACATCAGCATGTATCGTTCACGCGGGGAAAATCCCGAACGGGCATAGAGCCGCCGCGCCGCCTCGTCTTCGCGGCCCACTTCCAGGTGAAGCCCCTTGACCCCGGCCTTGGCCAGCGCCTTGGGCAGGGAAACCAGCACTTCAGAGGCTATCCCGCGGCCGCGCACCGCACGGCGCATGTAGATTTCGTCGATGAAGGCATCCATGCCGCCGAATTCCACCGACCAGCCGAAGGTCACGATCACATAGCCGATCGGCGCGCGCGCGGGTCCGATCAGGTAGGCGGCCCCGTGCGGACTCCCGTCAAGCAGCGGGGACAGGCCGTCGCGCCGCGCCGCATCCGACTGGACGATGCCCTGTTCCTCGTGAAAGGTCGCAACGAGGGCGGCGAGCCGGTCCAGATCCTCCGGCTTGGCGAGGTGAAGCGCGGTGCTCATAGCCGGGCCAGACGCTCTGTAAGCAGGTCAAAGAATCCGTCCGCATCGACATCCCCGATGAACAGCGCATTGGCCGGGCGGTCCGTCACCCGCCACCAGTCGGCCACTGTCATGCCCATGGTCAGTTCCGACCGGGTTTCGATCTCGACGTTGATGCGGCGGCCGGAAAAGAGCTCCGGGCGGATCAGGTAGGCGGTCACGCAGGGATCGTGCAGCGGCGCGCCCGCGCTTCCGTATTTTTCCTTGTCGAACCGTTCGAAGAAATCGGTCATGTCGGCCACCGCCGCGCCGACCCGGTTTCCCAGGGCGCGGAACGCGTCGTTGCGTGGGGCGGTGACGAGCGCCTTGTGGGTCACATCCAGCGGCATGACGGTAATGTCTGTCCCTGATCTAAACACGATATCGGCGGCTTGTGGGTCGACATAAATGTTGAATTCCGCCGCAGGCGTGATGTTGCCGACCTGGAAATAGGCCCCGCCCATCAGCACGATCCCGGCCAGACGGTCGATGATGTCGGGCGCCTTTTCAAAGGCCATGGCGATGTTGGTCAACGGGCCTAGCGGGCACAGGGTCACGGCCCCGGAATCCTGCGCGCGCACCGTGTCGATGATGAAATCGACCGCATGCGCGTCCTGCAGCGGCATGACCGGGTCCGGCAGCACCGGCCCGTTCAGCCCGGTCTTTCCATGCACATGTTCCGCCGTCACCAGTTTGCGCCCCAGCGGACGGTCGCATCCGGCGTAGACCTTGATGTCCGGGCGGCCGGCCAGTTCGCACACGATCCGCGCGTTGCGCGCGGTTAGCGCCAGCGGCACGTTGCCGGCGACAGCGGTGATGCCCAAGACCTCGATCTCTTCGGGGCTGGCGAGGGCCAGCAGGATGGCGACCGCGTCGTCCTGGCCCGGATCGGTGTCGATGATGATCTTGCGCGCGCTCATGTCGTTGTATGCTCCGGGGTGCAGGCGCGGACAGTGTCAAGCCGCGCCCGGATTGTCCAGAAGCCGATTGCGCCCCGGCATGGCTTCGCCCATCGTGCCCGCATGAAGAAAGCGGTTTTCATTCATGCCGGCGCCCACCGCACCGGGACCAGTTCCTTCCAGGCCTGCCTTTCGGAAAACCGCGGCTGTCTCGACGCGCTGGGATACGACCTGGCCTATCCCGGACGGGACGGCGTGCCGGGGGGCAGTTTGCGTCTGCGCCTGCCACGCCCGCGGCATGGCGAAAAGCGCATCCCGGAATTCGCCGCCGGGGTGCGAAACAGGCTCGCGGAGCTGAGCCCGGACCCGTCGCGCCGCCTGATCCTGTCCGAAGAAAACCTTGCCGGGCCGATGCACCATCTTTACGAGGGCCGGTTCTTTCCCGCCGCGCGCAAACGATTCCGGACTCTCGCTGCGGCGCTGGACGCACCGCCGGATCATTTGGTCTTTGTCGTGCGGTCCTATGCCGATCTCTATGTGTCGGCCCATCGCAAACGGGCCGAAGACAATGCCGTAGCGCCTTTTTGCGAACTGGTTCCGCATTTCATGGCGATGGATCGGGGTTGGCCCGGCCTGCTGGCCGACCTGCGGGATCATTTGAAACCGGCGCGCCTGACAGTCCTGGCTTACGAAGGTCGTGGTGAAAGCCGCGCCTTGCTCCAGACGCTGGTGCCGGGCCTCGCGTCTGCCGATCTGGCCGAGCCCGCCGTTCCGATGAACCAAAGCGCGACGGATGCGGCGCTGGATGCAGTGCAATCGCGCTACCACGCTGGCGACAAGCTGCGCCGGCGGGAGTGGCGCACAATTCTGAACGACCATTCGCACGAGACGGCTTCAACCGGTTTCGCGGCTTTCCCGGATCGGGAACGCGCGCTACTGGAAGACCTGTATCACGCCGATCTGGCGCGGCTGAGCGGCATGGGCGGGATCACGTTTCGGCGCCACGTTCCTCTGCCTTGACGGTGTCCCAGATCCTGTCCATCTCGGCGAGATCGCTGTCCTGCGGCGACTTTCCCATCTCGGCCAGGCGCGCTTCGACCGCTTGGAACCGCCGGATGAACTTGGCATTGGCGCGTCGCAGGGCGGTTTCGGGTTCGACGTTCAGGTGGCGGGCCAGATTGGCCATCACGAACAACAGGTCACCGAATTCCTCTTCGATCTCCGCCGGACCCAGGCGGTCGCGGGCATCGGCCAGTTCCGCCGCCTCTTCGGTGATCTTGTCCAGCACATGCGATGCATCCGGCCAGTCAAACCCGACCCGCGCGGCGCGTTTTTGCAGTTTGACGGCCCGCAGGAGGGCAGGCAGGTTCGCGGCCACCCCGTCAAGCACCCCGGCCTGCGCCTTGCCCGCGCGTTCGCCTGCCTTGATCGCTTCCCAGTCGCGGGTCTGCTGCTCTGCGGATTTGTCGCGCGACTCGTCGCCGAACACATGCGGATGTCGCTCCACCATCTTGTCGGAGATCGCCTGCACGACGGTTTGAAATGTGAAATGCCCGGCTTCCTCGCCCATTTGCGTATGATAGACCGTTTGCAGCAACAGATCGCCCAGCTCGCCCTGCAACTCGCCCCAGGCCGCGCGGTCGATGGCGTCGGCGACCTCGTATGCCTCTTCGATGGTATAGGGCGCGATGGTCTGGAAATTCTGTTCGATATCCCAGGGGCAGCCCGTCCGGGGGTCGCGCAGGCGGCGCATGATTTCAAGAAGGCGTTCGATTCCCGCCGTCCGGTCGTGAATCAGCGTGTCATCTGGCATTGCGGCGACCTTTGTTCCTGTGTCAGATGCATCATCCACCGCATGAGAGAGGAGTCCACCCCATGCCGGTCGTGAACCGCATCGCCGATTTTTCAGCCGACATGACGGCGTGGAGACGGCATCTGCACACCATTCCGGAACTGGCCTTCGACTGCCCGCGCACCTCTGCATTCATCGCGGAACGCTTGCGCGACTTCGGTGTCGACGAGATCCACGAAGGGATTGCGCAGACGGGAATCGTCGCGCTGATCAACGGCCGGGAAGACGGGCCGACGATCGGGCTGCGCGCCGATTTCGATGGCCTGCCGATCCCCGAGGAAACCGGGCTCGATTATGCCAGCACCCACCCCGGAAAGATGCATGCCTGCGGTCATGACGGACACACGACGATGCTCTTGGGCGCGGCGCGGTATCTCGCGGAAACCCGCAACTTCGCGGGGCGCGTGGCGCTTATATTCCAGCCCGCTGAAGAGGCCGGCGGCGGTGCCGGGGTGATGGTGGAAGAAGGCATCATGGACCGTTTCGACATCGGACAGGTCTATGCCTTGCACAATGCGCCCGGATTCGATGTCGGCGCGTTCTACACGACACCGGGTCCGCTGATGGCGGCGGTGGATACGTTTCATGTCCATGTGCAGGGGGTCGGCGGGCATGGCGCGATGCCGCACGAAACCCGCGATCCGGTGATGGCGGCCTGCGGCATCGCCATGGCGATCCAGACCATCGTCAGCCGCAACCACTATGCCCTGGACGACCTAGTCGTGTCGGTCACGCAGATCCACACCGGCACGGTCGACAACGTCATCCCGGACACGGCCTATCTGAACGGAACCGTGCGCACCTTCGATCCGCAGGTTCAGGCGATGGTGCGGCGGCGGATGCGCGAAATCGTCGCCGGGCAGGCCGCCAGCTACGGGGTCGAGGCGGTTCTGGACTACGAAACCGGCTATCCTGCCACGATCAACGACCCCGACAAGACCGGCTTCGCGGCGATGATCGCGGGCGAAGTCGTCGGGGAAAACAGGGTGGTTGCCGACGCCGGCCGCGAGATGGGTGCTGAGGATTTTTCCTACATGCTTCAGGAACGGCCCGGCGCCTACCTGTTCCTCGGCCAGGGCGAAGGGGCCGGGTTGCATCACCCGAAATACGATTTCAACGACGAGGTCGCCCCGGTCGGGGCGTCCTTCTTTGCCCGGCTGGTGGAACGCGCCCAGCCGGTCCGCGCCACCATGGAGGTTTGAATGGCACTGGAAGATGCGAAGAACCAGGTCGATCAGGCATTCACCCGTCAGGACCTGAAGGGCCTGTCTTTCGAGAACGCCTTCGGGGGGGCCACGTCCTTTCTGCGCCGGAAATACACTAAGGATCTCGACGGCGTCGATGTCGCGGTGACGGGCATTCCTTTCGATCAGGCCGTGACCAACCGGCCGGGAACGCGCCTGGGGCCGCGGGCGATCCGCGAAGCCAGCGCGTTGCAGGCATTCGACCCGCCCTACGGCTGGCCGATCGACGTGCTGAGCGATCTGGCGGTGGTCGACTATGGCGACATGGCTTTCGACTATGCGAATGTCCCGGCCTTTCCCGATACGCTGACGGCGCATATCCGCACCATCCTGAACGCCGGGGCGGCGACCCTGACGCTGGGGGGCGATCACTATATCAGTTTCCCGATCCTGAAAGCCTATGCCGAGAAATTCGGCCCGCTGTCCCTGTTGCAGTTCGACGCCCATACCGACACCTGGCAGGATGATGACATGGGACGCGTCGATCATGGCACGATGTTCTACAAGGCGGTGAAATCCGGCATCGTCGATCCCGCAAGGTCGGTGCAGGTCGGCATCCGGACGGTGAACGCAGACACGCTGGGCGTCAACATCATCGACGCGCGGGAAGTCCATGCAGAGGGGCCGAAAGCGACGGCGCAGAAGATCAGATCGATCCTCGGCGATCATCCCGCCTACCTCAGCTTCGACATCGACGGGCTCGATCCCGCCTATGCGCCGGGAACCGGGACGCCGGTCTGGGGTGGTCTGACCACGGCGCAGGTCGCGGTGATCCTGCGTGACATCGCGGGGATCAATATCAAGGGCGGCGACGTGGTCGAAGTCAGCCCGCCCTTTGACACCACCGGCGCGACCGCCATCGCCGGTGCGCATGTGGCGACGGAAATCCTGTGCCTGTTGGGCTGGAACAAGCTTGCATGAGCGGGTTCAATCAACCGATCAGCGGCAACGATCTGGCCCGGTTCTCCGGGCCAAACACCTTCATGCGGCTGCCGTCCGCGAATGCGCTGGACGGGCTTGACGTCGCGGTGCTGGGCATTCCGATGGATATCGGCACGTCGTGGCGGTCGGGCACCCGGTTCGGCCCCAAGCAGATCCGGGCGGAAAGCGCGATGATCCGCCCCTACAACATGGCGACAGGGGCGGCGCCTTTCGACTGCCTTCAGGTCGCGGATATCGGGGATCTGGCGATCAACACCTTTTCGCTGGCCGACAGTCTCGGCATCATATCCGAAAGCTATGACGCGATCCTTGCGCATGACGTGATCCCGGTGGCGATGGGTGGGGATCATTCCATCACGCTTCCGATCCTGCGGGCCATCGCCCGGAAACACGGCCCTGTGGCCCTGGTGCATGTCGATGCCCATGCGGATGTGAACGACGAAATGTTCGGCATGCGCGAAACCCACGGCACGGTGTTCCGCCGCGCCTTCGAAGAAGGCCTGATCGAGCCGGACAAGACCTACCAGATCGGGTTGCGCGGCACCGGATACGGGGCGGACGATTTCACCGAAGCCCAGGGCTGGGGCTTTCAACAGTTTCCGGCGCATGATCTCTGGCACCGGTCGCTGGCGGGCATGGGTGCGGAAATACGTCGCGATATTGGCGATAGGCCGACATATGTGACCTATGATATCGACAGCCTTGACCCGGCCTTCGCGCCGGGCACGGGGACTCCGGAAGTCGGTGGCCTGACGACACCCCAGGCGCTGGAACTGATCCGGGCGCTCGGTGGGATCAGGATCGTCGGCTGCGATCTGGTGGAGGTGTCACCCCCCTACGACGCGTCGGGGAATACGGCGCTCACGGGGGCGAATCTCTTGTACGAACTGCTGTGCGTGCTGCCCGGTGTGACAAAACGTTGACAGGACAGGCAGGCTCCGCATCGGCAGTCCGCCTTGACCTGAAGATGGGGCCGGAAGACCGAGATGGGAAGACTTGTGATGCTGCTTTGGGTTCTCGTGGCCATGATCGTGGTCGGTCTCGGCTACATCCGGCTCGCCCCCAGCGATCCGGTGACCTGGCACAGGATGCCCGAGACAGCGGCAGACAAGGATTTCGCGAACGGGGTGATCCGGCGGCTGCAAACCGGCCCGGACGGGCTGACCCGGCTGGACCGGATCATCACCGACACGCCGCGGACCAATCTGTTGTTCGGATCGCCGGGAGACGGGTTTGCGACCTATGTCACCCGCAGCGCCGTCATGGGGTTTCCCGATTACACGACCGTCGAGCAGGATGGCGATACCCTGACGATCTATGCCAGGTCGCGGTTCGGGCGATCAGATTTTGGGGTGAACCGGGACCGGGTCCAGACCTGGATCGGCCTGTTGCAACCGGGATGACAGGCATCCCTTGCTCACCTCTCGCCACATCGGCACGTTGAGGGACATCTGGCACTGGGCCATGAACATGCGCCCGTCCACATGCAGGCAGATGGTTTCGCCAAGTTCCACCCGCGCGCCGGACGTGTCGGTGCAATAGCAATCCTGCACCTTCCCGTTCGGCCCGGTGACATCCGACACCGCCGGTGCGGCAAGAACCGTCAGTCCGAGAACGATCGCGCGTATCATTCCGCAAGGCTAGCACAGCCCGCCTCTTGACCAAAGCCCCCTTATATCGGACACCCCGGAAATGGTTCCTCAAGAACGCCTCGAACAGATACTGCAACGGTTTCAGTTTCTTGAAGCCGCGATGGCCGATGGCGCCAGCGGCGCCGATATCGCCGCGCTCGCCAAGGAATATTCCGACCTGCGTCCGGTGGTGCAGCAGATAGAAACCTATCGCGGCCTGCTGTCCGATCTGGCCGAAGCGCGGGCGATGCTCGCCGATCCCGACATGAAGGCGCTGGCGGAAGAAGAACTTCCGGTTCTCAAGGCGCGCCTGCCCGGTGTCGAACACGCATTGCAACTGACGCTCCTGCCCAAAGACGAGGCGGATTCGCGCCCCGCCATGCTGGAGATCCGTCCCGGAACCGGCGGCGACGAAGCGGCGCTTTTCGCGGGCGATCTGCTGCGGATGTATCAGCGCTATGCCGAGGCGCGGGGCTGGAAATTCGAGATCATAGAGGAACAACCGACGGAACTGGGCGGGATCAAGGAAGTCGTCGCCCATATCAAGGGCGACAACGTCTTTGCCCGGCTGAAATACGAAAGCGGCGTGCACCGGGTGCAGCGCGTGCCCACCACCGAAAGCGGCGGGCGCATACACACCAGCGCCGCCACCGTTGCGGTTCTGCCCGAAGCCGAGGACGTGGACGTGCAGGTCGACGCCAACGACATCCGGATCGACACGATGCGCTCTTCCGGCGCTGGCGGACAGCATGTCAACACCACCGATTCCGCGGTGCGCATCACCCACATACCGACGGGCATCGTGGTGACGAGTTCGGAGAAGTCTCAGCATCGCAATCGCGAGATCGCGATGCAGGTCCTGAAGACAAGGCTTTTCGATCTGGAACGGCAGCGCGTGGACAGCGAACGATCCGCCAGCCGGGCGGCGCAGGTCGGCAGCGGCGACCGGTCCGAACGGATCCGGACCTACAACTTTCCGCAGGGACGGATGACGGATCACCGGATCAACCTGACGCTCTACAAGCTGGATCAGGTCATGCAGGGCGATCTGGACGAGGTGATCGACGCCCTGACCGCCGACGATCAGGCGAGGATGCTGGCCGAGATGGGCACATGACGACCGCGGCCGAAGCCATGGTCGCGGCAACGGCGCGGCTGCGCGCCGCCGGGATCGCGGAACCGGCGCGGGACGCGCGTATCCTGCTGGCACATGCCGCGCGGATCGAAGCCGCCCGCGTCACCCTCATCGCGCCCGAAGACCTCGCCCCGGATGTCGGGGAACGCTACGAGCAGCTGATCGCCTTGCGGGCGGTGCGGGTTCCGGTCTCGCACCTGTTGGGGGAACGGGAATTCTATGGCCGCCGGTTCAAGATCAGCGCCGATGTCCTTGACCCGCGCCCGGAAACCGAAACGCTTGTCGAGGCGGCCCTGTCCGCCCCGTTTCACAGGGTTCTCGATCTCGGCGTGG
Organism: Sedimentitalea xiamensis; assembly: GCF_030164465.1. Taxonomy (GTDB): domain Bacteria; phylum Pseudomonadota; class Alphaproteobacteria; order Rhodobacterales; family Rhodobacteraceae; genus Sedimentitalea; species Sedimentitalea xiamensis. The sequence goes on along the minus strand of NZ_JASNJE010000007.1, from coordinate 88,292 downwards.
GGTCGGGGTGCATCCTCGTGACCCTCTTGGCGGAAAACCCGGCGGCGCGGGGCATGGGCGTCGACCTGTCGGAAGCGGCCTGCCTGCAGGCCAGCGCCAATATCGTGCTGCACCGGGTGCAGTCGCGCGCCGAAGTGGTGCAGTCGGACTGGTTCGGCGCGGTGACCGGGCGCTTCGACCTGATCGTGGCGAACCCGCCCTATATTGCGCGCGACGACATGGCCGGGCTTCAGGACGAGGTGCGGTGCCATGAACCCGAGATGGCGCTGACAGACGGTGCGGACGGGCTGGATGCCTATCGCGCCATCGCTGCCGGAGTGACGGAACACCTTGAACCGGGCGGACGGCTGTTGCTGGAAATCGGCCCGACACAGGCAGATGCCGTCACGGATTTCCTGCAAAAAGCCGGCATGACGGGCCTTGGGGTCATTCACGACCTGGATGGCCGGCCCAGGGTCATACGAGCGCAGCGCCCGTGAAAAGCGCGCTCTTGTAGCCGAAAAACGCCGAAACGGATCAAAAATATCGAAAACTTGCCGGCAAACCCTTGTCTCGCGCGGCGGGACATGCTTACTCACAGGGGTCGCCCCGACAGATGCTGCCCGCAGTATGCGAGCGACACCAAGCCCAAAAAGTCGAAGATCCGGTGCATTTTGAACGCAAGAGGCGTGAAACGGGTCAGAAGACATCGAAAACAAGGCTGACACTAGTCATATGAGATCGTCTAAATCACGTTCGCGGTCAAAGTCGAACCGCAACCGGCCGCAGAGCGGCGGCAATGTCATCAACCGGGTCTTCGACAGTTCCGGTCCCGAAGGCAAGGTGCGCGGAACACCGCAACAGATCATCGAGAAATACAATCAGTTGGCCCGCGACGCGCAACTGGCCAACGATCGGGTCGCCACCGAGAATTTCCAGCAGCACGCGGAACATTACCTGCGGCTGCTGAGCGAAGCGCAGCGCGAAATGGACGCCCGCCGCGAGGAACAGGAACGTCAGAACCGCGAACGGCAGGCCGAACGGGACCGGGAACGGTCGGAGCGACAGGAACGCGAATCGGCCGAAGCCGCCGATCTCGCCGATGCGCCACAGCCGGATGTGGTGGACCTGGGCGAGCGGTCCGACGACGGCGACGACAGCGGTCTGGTCGAGACACCGGAAAGCGCCGCACCGAAGAAACCGGCGCGCCGCCCCAGAACCCGGAAAACCGCCCCCAAGCCGGAGGCTGACAGTTCGGGCGACGCCGGCGGCAACCCGGAAGCGGCCGAGTAATCCGGCCGCCGCGCCCGGTTCAGGACATCAGGACACGGGCGAGGGCGCAGAAGCGTTCCAGCGAAACCTGTTCGGCGCGGTCGGTCGGCGTCAGCCCTGCTTCGACAAGTCGATCCTCGATATCCGGCGCCAAGGATTTCAGCGCAGAACGCAGCATCTTGCGACGCTGGTTGAACGCCATGGCGACCACCCGTGACAGCATTGCGGCATCCGCCGGGAAACGCGGTTCGGGCAGGGCCGTCAGGTGAACCACCGCGCTCGAAACCTTTGGCGGCGGCGTGAAGGCGCCGGGCGGCAGGGACATGACAATGCGCGCGTCGCTGCGCCACTGGGCCAGAATGGCAAGGCGGCCATAGGCCTTGCTGCCGGGCCGCGCCACGATCCGTTCCGCGACCTCGCGCTGGAACATCAGCGTCAGACTTTCCCAGAACGGCGGCCAGTCGGGTGGCGTCAGCCAGCGCACGAGCAACTCTGTCCCGATATTGTAGGGCAGGTTCGCCGCCACCCGGATCGGCGGCGCCAGATGCGCCAGCGGGTCGATTTCCAGCGCGTCCCCTTCGAGGATTTCGAGCCGTCCCGGATAGGCACTTGCGATCTCTTGCAGGGCCGGGATGCAGCGGCTGTCCTTTTCCAGCGCCAGGACCTTGCGGGCTCCTTCCGCCAGCAGACCGCGCGTCAACCCGCCGGGACCGGGGCCGATTTCCAGCACGTCGCAGGCCGTCAGATCCCCGGCCTGCCGCGCGATCTTGGCGGTCAGGTTCAGGTCCAGCAGGAAATTCTGGCCCAGGGATTTGCGGGCGGACAACTGATGTTCGGCAATCACCCGGCTGAGCGGCGGCAGCGAATCTATCGCGCTCATGATCCGCGCGCACCCCGTGCCATGCGATGCGCCATCTTCAGCGCCTCGATCAGGCTGGTCGGCCTGGCGATTCCCTGTCCGGCAATGTCCAGCGCGGTGCCGTGATCGGGCGAGGTCCGGATAAAGGGCAGTCCGAGCGTGACGTTCACGCCCCGGTCGAAATCCAGCGTCTTGATCGGGATCAGCGCCTGATCGTGATACATCGCAATGGCCGCGTCATAGGTCCTGCGGGCTGCGGCATGAAACATGGTGTCCGCCGGATGCGGTCCGGTCAGATCATAGTCCTCGGTTCGGTTCATGTCGTGGATCAGGGGGGCGATCCAGTCCAGTTCCTCCCGGCCCATGGCGCCACCTTCGCCGGCGTGCGGGTTCAGCCCCGCAACGGCAAGCCGGGGTCTGGCGATCCCGAATCTCCGGCGCAGGCCCTCTGCGGCAATCGAGATGGTTTCGCGCAACAACTCTGGTGTCAGCAGGTGCGGAACGTCCGCAAGCGCCACATGGATCGTTGTCGGAACGACCCGCAATTCATCGCTGGCAAGCATCATGACGACGCGCTCGCACCCGCCGAGCGTGCCCAGGAATTCCGTGTGGCCCGGATAGCGGAAGGCCGCGCCGTCGATCAGGGCTTTCTTGTGAATCGGGGCGGTGCAGACCGCACCGGCCTGTCCGATCTGCACCAGAGCGACGGCCCGTTCGATCACCTCGATCACGCCGCGGGCGTTTCTCGGGTCCGGCAGGCCCGGCGTCGCCGGTGCGGCGAAGTGATGGGGCAGGACCGGAAAGGTGTCCGCGCAGACCGATGCCGCCTGATCCGGCGTCGAAATCTCTGCGATCCGGGTTCCGGAGGGCAGATGCCGCGGATCGCCGATCCAGACGAACGGGCAGTCCGACCGCAGGAGATCCCAGGCTTTGACCGCCAGTTCCGGTCCTATTCCGGCAGGTTCGCCGCAGGTCAGGGCGATTGGCGCCGTCATCTTTCGATGATCACCGCATCCGCGCGCAACTGATCCAGAAAGCTGTCCGCCGATGCCGCCAGGCGTTGCTGAACCAGCGCATTCGCCACCTCTGCGCGCGAGGCGTCCTCGTTGAGCGCCGCCGTGCGTCCGCACAGCATCAACAGCATCAGCGTCTGCCCGTTTGACCGGGTCAGCGTGGTCGAAATTTCTCCGTCGTCCAGTTTCGCCAGTTCGATCGCGATATCGCGCGGTATTTCGGACGGCGCCTGTGAAATCCGTTCCAGCCTGTCCGCGGGCTGGCCCTTTGCGATGCCGTAAAGGTCGTCGCAGGTGTTGATCCGACCGGCGATGCCCGCCGCGATTCCGAGGGATTCGGCGCTGCGTCCACCCGGAATGTAGTAGATCGCATAGTCGATCGCCGAATACCGCGGTTCCGAAACATTGCTTTCCTGGATGCCGCGCATCTGAAACAGCGCCACCGCGTCCGGCAGCGCAATCGGTGCGGTCACGTCGCCCGGCGTGAGCGCCAGGATCAGCGGACGCAGCCCCGGCGGCAGCGTATTCAGATCGATCCAGTTCATCCGCCCGCCATTGTCGCGGGTCTGGGCCGCGGAATACTGGGCCGCCGCCTGGGAAAACGCGTCGTAGCTGGTGATCTGCGCGAGCTGCGCGGCCAGTTCGTCCACCTGATCAAGGGTCTGCGGCGTCACCGGTATGATGATTTCCGACAGCAGCACCCGGACTCCGCTGCCACCGCCCGCGCCGCCAAGGGCGCGGTCGATTTCCGCGTCCGTCGGGCGCGCCTGCGCCAGGAACCGCGCCCGGATCAGATCGCGCCAGGCCACATTCGCCCTGGCGAAATCGCGCAGGGTCTGGACCGAAACCCCGCCTTCTTCCAGGGCGTTGACGAATTCCTCCGGCGACAGGTCCGTGCGCGAAGACAGTTCCTCGATTCCCGCGTCTATGTCATCCTGCGTGACCTCGATTCCCGCCGCCTTGACGGCCTGGATGCGCAACCGATCGTCGATCAGCGCCTCGCGCGCGAGTTCCTCGGGGTTTCCGGGGGCGCGCAGCAATCGCAGGAACTGGGCCCGCTGTTCCAGTTCATACTGGGTGATGACCTCGTCATTGACGGTGATGACCGGGGAAAACAGTCCCTGAGCGACGGCCGCGCCCGAAACCAGGCCGAAAAGCGCCGCGAAGCCTGCGCCTCGCAACGGCGTGAGAGTGAAGATTCGGATCAACTGCATGCCCGCCTGTACTTTTCTGTTCCGCCTTCGACGGCAAAGCCGTTCAACTCGATGGTAAAACCGAAATCGGTCGAAGGCTCAATACTTGTGGAAGATGTATAACGGCGGCGGATCGAAAGATCGACCGTCACGCATTCGTTTCGATAGATCAGCCCGACACCGGCGCGGGTCGCGCGGGCGTCGGATATGTCATAGCGCAGGTCGGCCCCGGCGGCCCAGCTCGGGTTGATCTGGTAATCGCCGTCGAACCAGAGTTCGGACAGGGGCTTTTCCCGCCCCTCGGCAAGATCGGTGCCCAGCCACAGATAGCTGCCGGTCACGTTGATGCGTTCGCTGCGCCAGTCGCCGCGGAATTCCGCCTTGGACAGGCTGAGCGACCCGTCGATCAGGCCGCGTCCGGTCAGGGCCAGACCGTAGTCCGTCTTGTACTGGCCCGCCACCAGAATATCGGACGACGTGCCCGACAACCCGGAGGTCGCGGTGAAGTTCGGGTCGGCCGTTTTCCGGAAGACCTGGCCGACGGTGGCCCAGGCCTGCCATCCCGACGGCGCGTGCCGCGACCATTTCAGACCATAGGCCAGCGCCGGTCCGTCCTCGCGCCGGTCGGGCGCGGGAAAGCGGGACAGGGACAGAAGATTGCCCTGATCGAATTCGACGAATCTGCTTTCGTCATTGGGCGGATCATCGCCTTGCACGTCGCTCCATGCCAGGTGCAGCAGCGGTTCCAGGTAATGCGTGACGCCGCCCGCGTTGGTCTTGGTCATCGGATAGCTCAGCGTCACGGCCGTACTTGGCGTGAAACGCTTGATATCGTCCGGGAAAGCGCTGTCCTGGTAGATCTTGAACAGATCCGCGGCGAAACCGAGCCGCCAATCCGCGCGGACGCCACGGGTGGAGATCCAGGTGCGTTGCCACGACAGGCTCGCGCTTGCGCGCAGGATATCGCGACCGAGCTGGTCCAGATCGGATTCCCGTTCGTGGCCGTGCAGGTCGAAGTTCAACCGGGCCTCTCCGCCGATCGCCGCCGGGAAGAAGCGCCGCTCGTAGAATGCATCTCCGATCAGCAGCGGCTGGGTCGTTTCGTCCTCGTCGCGCAGCGACTTGAACTTGATCAGATCGAATTGGAAGGCGCTGTCGCGCCGGACCCGGTCCAGGGCGATCTCACTACGCAACCGGTCCACATCCGGAAGGCCATAGTCGTTGACATAGGCATTGTCGCTGACGGTCTCGATGTCGAACCGCAGACGAAAGTCCTGCGGCAGGTCAAACCGGCCCACCCCGAACAGATATCCGCGGGATTCGCCGGGGATGAGGTCATCGCGTGTATAGGCCCCCTCGATCCCGAGACGGCCGTTCCGAAAGGCCTGCCGGTATCGGAAATCCAGCGTCCTGGTCTTTGGCGACACATAGGGGGCCAGCGTCAGATCCTTGCTTTCGCCGATCGGAATGAAATAGGGCAGGCGCAGCCCGGTTCCCAGTTGCGTCGTCGTGCGCAGCGACGGGATCAGAAAACCCCTGGCCCGTTCCAGCGTCGGGTCCGGAAGCCGGAACCGGGGCAGGTAGAGGATGGGCACGTCCAGTACGCGGAACTGCGCGTCCTCGAAATACAGCTGGCGTTCCTGCTGATCGTGGATCACCTTGCGGGCCCGGATCTGCCAGAGCGGCGGGCTGCCATCCTCGCAGACGTGGCATGCGGTGACGGCCGTCTTGTAAAGCTGGGTGTAGCGCCCGCCGACCCGCGTCATCTGCAAGGACGCCATCTGCAACTGCTGGTCCAGCACCATCCTGGCGCCCGTCAGCAACCCGTTCTGCAATTCGCCGTCCATCTCCGCGAAATCGGCGAGGATCGTGACGGTCCCGCCCTCGTCGATGCGGATCGGTCCCTCGATGGTCATGGTGTCGGTGGCGCGGTCAAAGGTGATGCGACGGGCGCTCAGGCGCACATCGCCCTGGAACGCTTCGACATTGCCCTCCGCGATCAACTGGCGTTCGGGGGTGATCACGACGCTGTCGGCGACCAGCAGGGCGGGAACGACCGCGTCGGTTTCGGAACCGTCCTGTGCGAGCACAGGTCCCGCCAGGCATGACAGCACCAGGACCATGGTCCGGAATGACGCCAGCAACCGGCGCATCATCCGTCTTCCGCATGCAGCAGCAATCCGACCGTAAGAAGGATTGACGCGACCGGCGGCCCCCAGGCGGCAAAGGCCACCGGAAGCTGCCCGTTTTCGCCAAGGATCTGCGCAAAATTGCGGATGAAATACAGCCCGAAACCAAGAAGCACGGCCGCGAGCACCGCGACGCCGGTGCCGCCGAACCGGGTGTGGCGCATGGTGAAGGATGCGCCGACGAGAACCATGGCCATCAGAAACAGCGGCCGCGCCAGTTCGACCTGCAACCAGACCTCGTGCCTCTTTGTCGAGAATCCTGCCTGCCGCATCTGTCGGATGGTTTCGGGGAGATCGTAGATAGAGATCCCGGATGCCCGCCCGAGGCTGTCCCGGATCCGGGTCTCCGTCAGGGTTGTCGGAATGCGCAGTTCGTCATGGGTGACGGCCGCCGACTCGGGGTTCAACCCGGCGACCAGCGGCCACACCTTTGCGTCGGTCAGCAGCCATTCGTCCTGCATCAGGCGGGCGCTGGCCGCCCTGATGCGGCGGATCGGGCCGCCTTCGGCGGAATAGGTTATGATCGTCACCCCCAGCAGGGTGACGTCCTGGTCATCTCCGCCATATCCGGTCGCATGGATCACCGACTGGCCGCGTTCCGAGCCCTGCCGCAGCCACAGGCCCTCGCCGCTGAGCGATACGGCGGACTGGCCTCCGCTCTTGTATGTTTCAAGCAGCGACTGGTAGCGGTTCGACGTGGCCGCCACGATCGGATTGAGCGTGCTGACGGTCAGCCCGCCGATAACCAGAGAAACCAACAGGGGGCCGGCCAGGGCGCGAATGCCGGACCGGCCGGTCGCGCGGGTGACGACGAGTTCGCTGCTGCGCGCCAGACCGACGAAAAGCACGATGGTGGACAGGATCATCAGAAGCGGCAGGATCTCGTTGATCGCGGCGGGCGCATTCAGCAGCATCAGGCGGATCAACTGCCCCATGCTGACATCGAGGCCTTCGAACTTTCGCAACTGCTCGATCAGGTCTATCAGCAAGATCAGCGACAGGAACACGGCTCCGATCATGAGAAAGCTCTGGGTGAAGCGGCGGGCGAAGTACCGGTCGAGGATCATGGGGCAACCTCGTCCGAGATCCTGTCCCTTCGCCGGAACAGTCCCGGCAGCGGCCGCGCTGCCAGTTGCAGGAAAACCATGGCCAGAACCAGCCCGACCACGGTTGGCAGATAGATCAGCAGCCAGAGGTCGGGATCGTTCAGTACCGGTTCGGAAACGATACCGCGCAGAATTTCCAGCATGATCAACAGAACAAAGGCCAGAAGCGCCTGCCGCCAGACGCCGAAACGGGAAAATCCGCCCAGCATCAACGTGGAAAATCCGATAAGCGTGACTGCGATGCAGACCAGGGCCCGTGCGAACCGCAGGTGCAGTTCTTCGGTCAACTGGCCGAGTCCGAACCCTTCGGCCATGGAGATCGTGTTCCGGTGCCGCAACAGTTCCGCCGTCGGGATCGCGCGGATATTGCGGGACCGGTCGTCGCGCTTGTTCACGAGCGAACTGATGTCATAGGAAAAATCGGCGAAGATCGTTGTGGACAGCGTGTTGGTCGCGATGTCCAGCCGCTGCGCCAGCCCGTCGATCATGACCAGGTTCGCCCGGTCCCCGTCGCGGACGAGGAACGCTTTCAACCCGGTGTAGACAACGCTCTGGGCAGGATCGCGCAGGTCGGACAGGAACACGTCGTTGAGCGTTCCATCCGGATCGATCTGCCGGATATAGAACGTCACCCCGTTCGCCGGGTGCAGGAAACTGCCCTCGCTCAGCAGGCGGGCCGTGACATTGCGCGCGACTTCGGCTTCCCGCTGGGCCAATTGGCTGGTCGCGGCCGGCAACAGCACATGGGTCAGGATGCTCATCATCAGGGCCGTCACCAGACCGAAGGCAAGCGCGGGGCGCGCCATGCGCCACGGGCTTGATCCCGTGGCCTGCATCACGGTCAGTTCGCTTTCGTTCCTTAGCCGGTTGGTCACGTAGATCGCCGCGCCAAAGGCCGCCATTGGCAGCACCATGCGGATCAGGTTCGGCAGCGTGAGCGCCGTGAACTCAAAGAAGACGAGAGCGGATTGCCCGTCACCGATCAAACGGTCGAACAGAACCACCGCCCGATTGATCCAGAACACAGCGACAAGAATCAGCGCGAAGAAGCCGAAGAAGACCAGGTACTGCGACAGGACATATCTGTCGTAACGTGACACTGCGCTCCCCCGGTTGCATGCGATTTTCTGGGCGCATCCCTACAGCAACCGATATGCGGTGAAAACTCCCATCTGGTCAAGGCGGGCACGGCACGCTACCTGTGGTCGCAACCGAAAAGAGGAGCCACTACATGAGCCGTCTGACACCGATCCGATTTGAAGCCACCGATCTGGACTGCATCGCGGCCGCGACCGGGCGCGTGGCCATCTTGGTCACGCCGGACGGCAAGCTCGATCCCGCCGCGCGCCGGGCGAACCGGCTGACCAGGGGGGCGGTGGCGCGGTTGGTGGACAGCGATCGGTTTGCCAAGGCGAAATCGGGTCAGGTGATCACGCTTGCGCTGCCGCTCGGCATGTCCGCCGAGGCGCTCGACGTCCTGGTTCTCGACCGCAAGGTGACGCCGGTCGCGGCGCGCAAGGCCGGGGCGGCACTGGCGAAAGCGAAGGGCACCAAGGCGCTGACGCTCATGGCGGGCGCCACGCGCGAGGCGGCCAACATTGCACTTGGGATCGCGCTGCGGGACTATCGGTTCGATCTCTACAAGTCCGCCGAGGACGACGCTGACGGCAAGGAGTCCGAACCGGTGGCGATCCATCACAGTCACCCGGAAGACATGACCGAGGCGGTCGCGCCGCTGCTGGCCGTGGCGGAGGGCGCGCATATGACCCGCGATCTCGTCAACGAACCTGCAAATGTGCTGACGACGACGGAATTCGCCAACCGGCTGGCGGAAATGGAGTCGCTGGGGCTCACGGTCGAGGTTCTCGAGGAAGACGAACTGGAAAAGCTGGGAATGCGCACCCTGCTCTGCGTCGGGCAGGGGTCGGACAGCCCGTCCAAGGTTGTCGTCATGCAATGGAACGGCGGCGCCAAGGGCGACGCGCCGCTGGCCCTGGTCGGCAAGGGCGTCGTGTTCGATACCGGCGGCATTTCGCTGAAACCGGCGGGCGGCATGGAAGACATGACCATGGACATGGGCGGGGCCGGCGTGGTCGCGGGCACGATGCGCGCGCTTGCCCTGCGCAAGGCCAAGGCCAATGTGGTGGGGCTCGTGGGCCTGGTGGAAAACATGCCATCGGGAAATGCGACGCGCCCCGGCGACGTGATCAGGTCGATGAAGGGCACCACGGTCGAGGTCATCAACACCGATGCGGAAGGCCGGCTGGTGCTGGCGGATGTGCTTTGGTATGCGCAGGAACGGTTCAATCCCGCGGGCATGGTCGATCTGGCCACCCTGACCGGCGCAATCATCATCGGGCTGGGTCATGAGAATGCGGGTGTCTTCTCCAACGAAGATGCATTCTGCAACGCCTTCCTGAAGGCCGCGAAGGCCGAAGGCGAGGGCGCGTGGCGGATGCCGCTGGGCAAGGGCTATGACGAGCTGATCAAGTCGCGCATCGCCGACATCAAGAACACCGGCGGCCGTCCCGCGGGGTCGATCACGGCGGCGCAGTTCCTGGCGCGGTTCGTCAAGGACGAAACCCCGTGGATTCACCTCGACATCGCCGGGGTGGCGTCGGTGAAGTCCGATACGGATTTCGCGCCCAAGGGCGCGACCGGCTGGGGCGTCGCGGCGCTGAACCGACTGGTGCAGGACAAGTTCGAAAAGGGCTGACATGGGCGACTCCTATTTCTATCACCTGACGCGGCATCCGCTCGAACACACCCTGCCCGTGCTTCTGGGCAAGGCGCGTCAGGCCGGCTGGCGCGTCGCCGTGCGCGGAACGGATGGCGGACGCATGGCGCAGTTGGACGAAACGCTTTGGCTGGGGGCCGAGGACGGGTTTCTTCCGCATGGCATCGCCGGCGGGCCGCACGATGCCGATCAGCCGATCCTCCTGACCACAGCGCCCGAGGCCGCCAACGCGCCGGACTGCCTGATGGCGGTGGACGGGGCAGAAGTCACCCCGGAGGATGTCAAGGCGTTGGCCCGCGTGTGTATCCTGTTCGACGGCAATGACGGGGCGGCGGTGGACCGTGCCCGCATGCAATGGAAATCGCTGACGGATGCCGGTTGTCCGGCGCAATACTGGTCCGAGGAATCGGGCCGCTGGGAAATGAAATCGAAACGCTGACGGATCAGCGCGACAGCACCAGAGCGTTGCCGGTGATCTCGATCCGGTTCCAGCGTTGCAGGTAGGACATGCCCAGAAGCGACTTGTCCATTTCACCCTCGTTCACCCAGGCCCGGACATTGCGGTCCAGCACCGGACCCAGTTCGACACTGTCCAGCCGCACCGGCGCGGTGCGCACCTCTCCGTTCGCGGTCATCGCCCGCCCGGTATAGGCCAGATCGGGCGTGACCAAGCCCAGGTGCTCGGCATCGGAATGCGACAGAACTACCTGCGAAGCCCCGGTGTCGATCAGGAAATCCACCGGTTTGCCGTTGATCACAAGCGTCAGGTAATAATGCCCGTCGCGGGCGCGGGGCACTTCGATCTGGCCGGTTTCGGTCAGCACGCCCTGGCTTGGCACGATGGTCTGGCGAATGTCGTCCCAGACCCCGATGGCGGCGATCACCCCGACGAAGATCAATCCCCACGCCAGCGCCTGCTGCGCGAGTTTGCCGAGCGACCGGCGGTTCTGCGCCACGAACCACGACAGGATCATGGCAAGCAGCAGACCCAGGTAGATCAGATTGCCCCACTCGATCCCGTTCATGCACTTTCACTCCGCTTCACGCTTTGGATATAGGCGGTTTCCGGCGGACTCCTATGCCGCGAACCCGAAATCCCGCAACCCGTCGAGCACGAATTGCACCGCAAGCGCCGCCAGCAGCATGCCGAAAAGGCGCGTCACGACGTTGATCCCGGTCTTGCCGAGCGCGCGGGCGAGGATGCCACTGACGAGGAACAGCAGGAATGCCAGCCCCACCACCGAAATCATCACCCCGACCACCAGGGCGAAGCCTTCGACCCCCGGTCTCTGACCAACCAGCAGTATCATCGTCGCGATGGCGCCGGGTCCGGCAATCAAGGGGATCGCCAGCGGAAACACCGAGGGATCATGCCCGTCTTCTTCGGCCTGATCCTCGCGCCGTTTGCTGCGCCGTTCAAACAGCATGTCCAGCGCGGTCAGGAACAAGAGGATGCCGCCGGCGACGCGGAAGGCGGCCATCGAGATCCCGATGAAGCCCAGAACCGCTTCGCCGAAGCCCGCGAACAGGGTCAGGATTCCGATCGCGACAAGACAGGCCCGCAACCCGATGGCGCGGCGTCGCGCGGAGTCCATGCCGTGAGTCATGGTCATGAACAGCGGCGCCAGCCCGATCGGGTCGATCACCACGAACAGGGTGACGAAGGCGGTCACGACAAAGGCGCCGTCGACGATCATGCCTCGGCCTTTTCCAGTTTTTCGAGCGCCGTCATCCACAGCGCCTCGGCCCGGTCCAGCCCGTTCATGACCTCGGCATATTTGCGCTGCCAGACTTCGGCCTCGCCCTGCTTGCCGTCTTCATACAACGCCGGGTCCGCCAGTTTCTTCGCCAGCTTGTCGCGCATGTCGTTCAGCTTCTGAACGCGTTCCTCGCCCTTTCGGGCTTCGGCGCGCAGCGCCAGTATCGCATCGCGGGACGGGCGTTTCGGTTTGGGCGTTTCCGGCCTGGGGCCGGGTTTGTCGCGGCTGAGCAGCAGTTTCCGATAGGACGGCAGGTCGCCGTCATAGGGTTTCACCGTGCCGTCGCTCACCAGCCAGAGACGGTCCGCGACAAGCGACAGCAGGTGCATGTCGTGGCTGACCAGGATCACCGCCCCGGAATAGGCGGTCAGGGCCTCGACAAGCGCCTCTCGGCTTTCGATGTCCAGATGGTTGGTCGGCTCGTCCAGAATCAGCAGATGCGGCGCGGGCAGGGTGGCCAGCAGCAGCGACAGCCGCGCCTTCTGTCCGCCCGACAGGCGGCCGACGGCGGTTTCGGCCTGATCCGCGCCAAGACCGAAGCCGGCCAGCCGCGCGCGCAGTTTCGCCTGGCCTTCGGCGGGGCGTTCGCGCAGCAGATGTTGCAGCGGGGTTTCCTCGACGCGCAGTTCCTCGACCTGGTGCTGGGCGAAGAAGCCGATGCGCAGCTTGCCCGACCGGGTCATCTTGCCCGCCATCGGGGCCAGCCGGTCGCTGAGCAGCTTGGCGAGAGTCGACTTGCCCTGACCGTTCTTGCCCAGAAGCGCAATCCGGTCGTCCTGGTCGATGCGCAGGTTCAGGTTGCGCAGCACCACGGTGTCGCCATAGCCGACCTGCACGCCTTCGGTGGCGATGATCGGGGGGGACAGTTCTTCCGGTTCGGGGAAGGAAAACACGGTGCGCGCCGCGTCTTCGGGCGCGCGGATGGTTTCCATCTTCTCCAGCATCTTGACCCGGCTCTGCGCCTGTTTCGCCTTGCTGGCCTTGGCCTTGAACCGGTCGACAAAGGCTTGCAGGTGGGCGCGCCGCGCATCCTGTTTCTTGGCCGCCGCCGCCTGCACCGCCCGGTTCGCGGCGCGCTGGCGGGCGAACTGGTCGTAGTTGCCGGTGTAATAGGTCAGCCCGCGATTTTCGAGATGCAGGATGCCGCCCACAGCGCGGTTCAGCAAATCGCGGTCGTGGCTGATGATGATGACCGTATGCGGGTAGCGCATCAGGTAGTTTTCCAGCCAGAGCGCGCCTTCGAGATCGAGATAGTTGGTCGGTTCGTCGAGCAGCAGATAGTCCGGCTGCGCGAAGAGCACCGCCGCCAGCGCCACCCGCATCCGCCAGCCGCCGGAAAAGGCGGAACAGGGCATCAGCTGTTCCTCGGCCTCGAACCCCAGGCCGCGCAGGATCGACGAGGCGCGCCCTTCGGCGGACCAGGCGTCGATATCGGCCAGCCGGGTCTGCACCTCGGCGATGCGGACCGGGTCGGTGGCGGAATCGGCCTCGGCCAGCAGTTCGGCGCGTTCGGTGTCGGCGGCCAGAACGGTGTCCAGCAGCGACACATCATTGCCGGGAACTTCCTGCGCCACGCCGCCGATACGGGCGCGGGCGGGCAGGGTGATGCTGCCGCCTTCCAGGTGCAACTCGCCCCGAATGAGCCGGAACAGGGTGGTCTTGCCCGCCCCGTTGCGCCCGATCAGGCCGACCTTGTGGCCGGTCGGAATGGTGGCGCTGGCGTGTTCGAACAGCGGGCGGCCTTCGACCGCATAGGATATATCGGTGATGCGTAACATGGGCGCGGTTTGACGGAGTGCAGGCGTGCTGTCAATTGCGGGCGGAACAAGTCTCTTTTCAACGCCAGCGCCCCATGTTAGGCGGCGCGCGATATGTATCGGCGGGCGACAATGTCCTGCCGCCAGACAAGGAGACGCCCGATGGCCCTGGAACGCACTTTTTCGATCATCAAACCCGATGCCACCCGCCGCAACCTGACCGGCAAGATCAACGCCAAGTTCGAGGACGCGGGCCTGCGCATCATCGCGCAGAAGCGCATTCACATGACGAAGGCGCAGGCGGGCGTGTTCTACGCCGTCCACGCGGAACGCCCGTTCTATGACGAACTTTGCGACTTCATGTCCTCCGAACCGGTCGTCGTGCAGGTTCTGGAAGGCGAGAACGCCATCACCAGAAACCGGGAAATCATGGGCGCCACCAACCCGGCCGACGCGGCCCCCGGCACGATCCGCGCCGAGTTCGCCGAATCCGTCGGCGAAAACTCGGTCCACGGGTCGGACGCGCCGGAAACCGCAGCGGTCGAAATCGCCTATTTCTTCTCGGGTCTCGAACTGGTCGGCTGAGCCGCCTGCCGTTCAATCACCCCGATCGCATCGAGGGCCGCTTCCAGACGGGAGCGGCCCTTGTCATGCGCGGCGGCCTTGATCGCGTCGAACCGGGCGCGCAGGGAGTCCTTTTCCTTGCCCTTGCAGTCGTTCCAGGGGCGTCCCTGCAAGCCCATGACCAGGACGTAATAGCCGATGAAATGCGGCTTTGTGCCGGTGCGCAAAAGGCGCGCATAGGCTTCGTCGGGACCAAGCGCGCGCAACGCCTCCGCCGAATGGATGCCCGCGCGGGCGCAGGCTTGCTCAAAGGCCGGGCCGAGATTTCGGATCGAGGATACGGGTTCGTTCATGATCGCCTGTCTATCCCGCCGTTTCGCGGCTGTCATCGGCAGAGCCGCCGATTGACAGACAGGGCGCACTGCGGAACGCTGCGGAAAAGCAGGTCGAGGGGAGGACGAAACAATGACGGCGCAGAGACCGGACAGGGATATCGCGCGGCAGTTCGACCTGGCCGATCCGCCGGATGGCTTCGTCGACCAACCCTTCCCGTTCTACGACGCGCTGCTGGAACATGCCCCGGTGCTGGCCCAGCCTGACGGTTCGGTGCTGCTGTGCCGTCATGCGGATCTGGATCGGGTCTATCGGGACACGCGTCTATTCATCTCGGACAAGAAGGCGGTGTTCGGGCCGAAATTCGGCGTCGGCTCGCCGCTTTTTGAACATCACACCACGTCCCTCGTGTTCAGCGACCCGCCGCTCCATACGCGGGTGCGCCGGATCATGACCGCCGCCCTGACCCCCCGCGCCATCGCGCGGATGGAGCCGGGATTGCGGGAAACGGTCGACGGCCTGCTGGACAATATGGCTGACAGGGGGGGCGTGGACCTGATCGAGGACTACGCGTCGTCGATTCCGATCCAGATCATCGGAAATCTGCTGGATGTCCCGCAGGATGAACGCGGCCCGCTGCGCGACTGGTCGCTGGCCATTCTCGGCGCGCTGGAGCCTGCGCTGACGGAGCAGCAGCTTGACCGCGGAAACCGGGCGGTGTCGGAATTCTCGGACTACCTTCGGGACCTGGTCGCGCGGCGTCGCGCGAAACCCGGAAACCCGGACACCGATGTCCTGACCCGGCTGATCCGGGGCGACGGCGCGGACGAACAGCTGAGCGAAACGGAGCTGATCCAGAACTGCATCTTCATCCTGAATGCCGGCCATGAAACCACGACCAATCTGATCGGAAACGGCCTTGCGCTGCTGAACGACCATCCGGATCAGAAGGCGCGCCTGCTGGCCGATCCCGATCTCATGACCTCCGCGGTCGAGGAATTCCTGCGCTTCCGGTCGCCCAACCAATTCGGCAACCGGGAAACCTCGGAAGCGGTCGAAATTGGCGGGCGGCGCATCGCGGCAGGCACGAACCTGCATCTCTGCATCGGGGCCGCCAACCGGGACCCGGAGGTGTTCGACGATCCGAAACGGCTGGATATCGCGCGAAAACCCAACCGGCACCTGGCCTTTGCGGGTGGGCCGCATGTCTGCATCGGCCTGACGCTGGCGCGGATGGAAGGCCGGGTCGCGATCGGGCAGTTCCTGACCCGGTTTCCCGGCTACCGGATCGCCGACGGGCGCAAGGGGGGCGGCCGGATACGGTTTCACGGCTACGCAAGCCTGCCCGCCGACCTGGGACCACAGGCCGGTTAGGCGTCAGAGCGGATTTCGTCCATCAGCCATTCGCCCCGGCGCAATTGTTCACGCACCACGTTCAGCTTTGATGTCAACCGCTCGGCCTTGTCGGTCTTGTGCGCGGCCTCCAGGCCTTCCAGAAGGTCACGTTCCTTGGCCCTGAGCTTTTCAAGCACCTTTTCGACGTGTTCGGGTTTGATCTTCGCCGCCTTGTTCTGTTCGAGCCGTTCGAAATAGTCGTCCAGCTTCGCCGTGCTTTTCTTCAAGCCCATGTCTGTCTGTTCCTTCGGTTTCCGGTGCCTGTTCTGTCCATGGCACAAGTCGGTGTCACGGGTATGTCACTTTGCCGGCCGCTTGCCATGGTCCGACATCTGGTCGAGGTCCTCCTCGTCAAGGGCCAGGATGCGTTCGACCTCGGCCATGGGGCCTTCGGTTTGGAAGGCATAGATGCGCGCCGCGGACAGCAGGTCCAGCATGGCCTGATAGGCGTAGCCGGAATCGTTCACGAAAGAGGTGGCTTTCCGCGCGTCCATCTCGCCGCTTCGGATCAGCGTTTCGATGGTGTGAATTGTGGCCTTGCGGTCCTTGTCGATCTGGGTCCTTTCCTGGTCCAGCCACAGGCTGCTGCGCTCTTCGGGCGCGGTTTGATCCAGCTTGTGAAGCTCGATCAGGATGCGCGCGATTTCGGTGCGCAACCCGTTGTAAAGGTCCGTGACCTTGCCCTGCGGACGGCTGGTATAGGCGGTTGCGTTCCGTCGCAGGTGTTTCACCGCCTTCACGGCACTGACAAGCTGACCCGCGGCGTCGCGCAGGTCATAGAGCCGGTTCATGACCGGTTCCGGCAGTTTCCTGCCCCCCGCGCGGGTCGCGAATTCGAGGATGGCGGCGTGAAGGACCTTGACCCGGTGATCGTAGAGCCTGTCGAAGTCGAGATCGGTCGCTGTCCTGCTCGCCTTCACCGTGGCCGCGATATCGGTCGAAGAATAGAGATCGTGACGGCGCAGGTTCAGGCCGTGGGCGATCAGTTCGATCGCGTTTTCGCCCAGATGCCCGACCTCCTTGCTCAGCGACGCTTCGACCGTTTCCGGGAACTGGTATACCGCATCCGACAGGTAGCGGGGCTGGCTGACATCCGTTTCCGGTTCGGGAACGGTCCGTTCCAGAAAACGGATCAGCCAATCGACCAGCGGCAGCATCAGCACCACGCCCAGAAGGTTGAACAGCGTGTGAAACACCGCCAGCTTCAAGGAATAGTCTGTTTCGGAAATCCCGATCCCTGCGCTGACCCCGTCCACGACCTCGACCATCCCGCTGATCAGGGCCAGTGCGACGCCCGCCGTCAGGACGTTGAAGATCAGATGAGCCAGCGCCAGGCGCCTGCCCTGGTAGTTCGACGAAAACCCGCCGATCAGCGCGGTAATCGTGGTTCCGATGTTCGCCCCGATGGCGAGCGCCAACGCGTTTTCATAGCTGATCTGTCCCGCCGCCAGGGCGGTGATGATCAGGACCATGGTAGCATGGCTCGATTGCATGACCACGGTCGCGGCGGCGCCGACGAGCGTGTAGACCACGAGTCCGAGAACCCCGCCCATGGCAAAGCGCGACAGGTCGAACTGGTCGTTGAAGGCGTCGAACCCTTCCTTCATGAAATGAATGCCGAGGAACAGGAACCCCAGCCCGCCAAGGGCGTAGCCCGCGCCGCGAAGGTATTTGTTGGATTGAAAGACAAGGATGATGCCGACGGCCAGCATCGGCAGGGCATAGGCGGAGATGTTGACCTTCAACCCGAAACCGGCCACCAGCCACGCCCCCGTGGTGGTGCCGATATTCGCGCCGAAGATGATGCCCACACCGGCCTTGAGCGTGATCAGACCGGCGCTGAGGAACGATATGGTGATGATCGAAACCAGCGAACTCGACTGCATCAGCGAAGTCGCGAGGAACCCGAATCCGATGGACCGGGGCAGGGTGTCTGTCGCCCGCGTCAGGAGCTTTTCGAGAAAACCGCCACTCAGCAGGCGGAAGCCGTCTTCCAGCATCAGCATTCCGAAAAGAAAGATCGCGACACCGGCCGCGATTTCCTGGAAGTCCGGACTCAGGTAGAAGCTGACGAACAGCATCGCCAGAACCACGGGCAGGAGCAGCTTCTGGATCAGCATGGCGCGGAGGGGCGCGGCAGAAAGGAAGCTCTGCAACAAATGTTTTCCCGGCGACCGGGACCGCGTCCGCCGGGAAAAATGCGACGTCCGCCATTCTCATCCGCCGGGGTATTCACGTCGCGATCTCTCGTCACAATACTGCGCCTGTGGCCTCGGATGATCGAGGCCGTTGTCGCCACCGGAGTCAAGGGAAACAGGATTTCGCCTGCCGGGGAATGACGTGGATCAATCCCATCGCCGTCCGGCGGGGCCGTTACCCGGCCGCGTCGCGAAAGCCGCTCAGGACGCTGGTCAGGTTGTCGCCGAGCGCATCGCAGATATACCCGCCTTCCTGCACGAAGAGGCAGGGCAGGCCGGTCCTTGCGATGGCGGCCCCGATCCGGGCAAAGCCGTCCGTGGTGACGGCAAGCCCCTTGAACGGATCGTCGATGGACGCGTCCAGACCCAGCGCGACGACCAGCACATCCGCGCCGAAACTGCGGATGCGGGTCAGCGCCGTGTCGAGCGTGCCCAGATAGGTCGCGTCATCCGCGCCGCGCGCCAGCGGCAGGTTGAGGTTGTAGCCCAGCCCCGGACCGGCCCCGCGTTCCTGCGCATGGCCCCAGAAGAACGGGTAGAAACGTTCCGGATCGGCGTGGATCGATACGGTCAGCACGTCGCTGCGGTCATAGAATATCCCCTGCGTGCCGTTGCCGTGGTGCACATCGACATCGAGAATTGCCGGACGCAGACCCTTCGCAAGAAGTCTCTGCGCCGCGATGCCGGAATTGTTGAGAAAACAGAACCCGCCGGCCAGATCGCCGAACGCGTGGTGTCCGGGCGGGCGCGCCAGGGCATAGGCGCTTCTGTCGCCCGCGTGCAGCAGGTCGGCGCCGGAAATCGCCGATTGGGCCGACCAGTAGGCGGCCTCCCAGGTGCCTTCGGCAATCGGACAGGCGGTATCCGCCTGGTGAAACCCGGCCTGTCCGACGGCGGATTTCGGGTATCCGTCGCCGCGGCTGGCCGGGTGGATGTTCGGAATGACTTCGTTTCCCGCACCTTCAATCCGACGCCACCGCGTATAGATGGTTTGCAGAAACGTCAGATATTCCGGCGAATGCAGCGCGGCGATGGGGCCGATCCCGGCGTCATCGGGGGCTTGAAACGCACATCCCGCCGCCTTGGCCCCTTCGGTCAGGCGGGCGATGCGCTCGCACTGTTCCGGGTTGGGCAGAATGGCGCCATTGGCCATGAAGTGGCCGGGTTCGTGTTTCCACTGCCGGTCATCGAAGATCGCTTTCATGTCTGTCCTTTCAAATTCTCCAGGGCCGCGCCGCTCAGGCGCAGGCTGGTTTCCGAGGGGCCCGGAACGAAGCCCAGCCGCCGGTAGAACCGTTCGGCCTCGGGATTGTCCCGGTAGACGGCCAGCTTGATGAACTGCGCGCCGCCGGCGACCTGCATCCCGGCGGCGAAGGCCAGAAGCCGCTGCCCGAGGCGCTGTCCCCGTTCCTCGGGCGCGACCCAGAGGTCGGAGACGAAGAGACCGCTGCCGCCAAGCGTCGTCGAGAACAGCGGCGAAGCGACCAGCGCTCCGACCGTGGTGTCGCCGCGCAGCGCCAGCGCGGCCCGAAAGCTCGCCCGCGCCCCGAATCCGGCCTGTTCCAGCGCCGCGAGATCGGCCCTGTGCACATCCCCCAGATCCGCGGACAACCGGCAGAGCGCGTCGTGCAACCGGGGCAGGTCGCCGCGCGTCGCGGTCCGGATGCTTGCGTCCCGCATCGATCAGATGGCCGTGCGGTCGCCGCCCTTGAGATGCAGCATCCCGCGGGCTTCTTCCGGCGTGGCGACGGTGCGGCCCAGTTCCTCGACAATGCGGCGGATCTTCAGCACCTGTTCGGCGTTGGACCGCGCCAGCGTCCCGCGCGAGATCATCAGGCTGTCTTCCAGTCCGACGCGCACATGCCCGCCGAGTATGGCCGACATGGTGATCAGCGGCATCTGGTGTCGCCCCGCCGCCAGAACCGAAAAGCCGTAGTCGTCGCCGAACAGCTTGTCGGCGATCAGCTTCATATGGGTCAGGTTCTCCGGGTCCGGCCCGATCCCGCCGAGCACCCCAAAGACGAACTGGATGAACAGCGGCGCCTGAACCAGCCCCCGGTCCATGAAGTGCCGCAGCATGTAGAGATGGCTGACATCGTAGCATTCGAATTCGAACCGCGATCCGCGCTTGTCGCCCATTTCGTTCAGCACATGCGCCATGTCGCGGGGGGTGTTCTTGAACACCAGATCGTCGGACCCTTCGAGAAAGGGTTTTTCCCAGTCATACTGCCAGTCGGTAATCCGCTCTGCCGCCGGGTAGAGCGCGAAATTCATCGTGCCCATGTTGAGCGAGCACATCTCGGGTTCGGCCATTTTCGGGGCGGCGAGGCGCTGGTCCAGCGTCATCGTGGCGCTGCCCCCGGTCGAGATATTGAGAACGGCGTCGCTGCGTTGCTTGATGCGCGGTAGGAACGCCATGAAATGTGCCGGATCGGCCGACGGCCGGCCGTTTTCCGGGTCGCGCGCATGCAGATGCAGGATTGCGGCCCCGGCCTCGGCGGCGGCGATGGATTGCTCGGTGATCTGATCTGCGGTGATGGGCAGGTGCGGCGACATCGACGGGGTATGGATCGACCCGGTGACGGCGCAGGTGATGATGATCTTGGACATGGTCCGCTCCTATGCCCGTCCCGCCGGGGCGGGAATTTCCGTCATGAACTGGGCCAGGCTGCGGTCGAGAATGCCGGCGATCTCGTCCAGTTGCGTTTCGTCCACGATCAGCGGCGGGCAGACGAGGAAATGGTCGCCCGACAGACCGCCGCGGGTGCGGCGCGAATAGATGATCAGCCCGTTGTCATAGGCGATATCGACCAGCCGGGAATGGGCGTTCAGCTCCTTGGGCAACGGGGCCCTGGTCGCGCGGTCCGCCATGAGTTCGAAGGCGGTGAGCAGGCCCTTGCCGCGCACGTCGCCGATCAGGGGATAGCGCTGCATCAGCCCGCGCAGGCGATCCGTCAGCGCCGCGCCCATGCGGGCCGCGTTGCCGGTGAGGTCATGCTGTTCGATCTGGTCGAGCACGGCGAGGCCGGCGGCGCAGGCCAGGGGATTGCCGGCATAGGTGAAGCCATGAACGAAGCCGCCCGCCTGCATCACGGCCTCGACGATATCGTCGCGCGCCACCATCGCGCCAAGCGGCACGTAACCGCCTCCGAACCCCTTGGACAGGGCGATCAGGTCGGGCGTGACGCCCCAGTGTTCGGCCCCGAAGAACCGCCCGGTGCGCCCGCCGCCGGTCATCACCTCGTCATGGATCAGAAGCACGCCGTATCGCGTGCAGATGTCGCGGACATTGCGCATGTAGCCTTCTGGCGGCACCAGCGCGCCGGTGGACGCGCCGCCGACGGGTTCCACGATGAAAGCCAGCACGGTTTCCGGGCCTTCCTCAAGGATCCGTGCCTCAAGCATATCCGCATAATGGCGTCCGGTCTCCGGATCGTCCGGGTCAAGCCCGTCGAGATAGGCACGCGGGGCAGGGACCTTGGGCATGGCGCGCATCATCGGGTCGAACGGGGCGGTCATCGGCGCATAGCCGGTGATCGCCAGTGCCCCGAGGGTGCAGCCGTGATAGCTCGGCATCCGCGAGATCACCTTGTAGCGCTGCGCCTGTCCCTGGGTCAGCGCGTATTGCCGCGCCATCTTGAGGGTGCTTTCGACGGCCTCCGATCCGCCGGAGACGAAGAACACCTTGTTCAGCCCTTCCGGGGCCAGCGCGGCGGTCCTGCGGGCCAGTTCTTCGGAGCTTTCGGTCTGGAAATGCAGCCGGTAGCCGAAGGTGGACTTGTCCATCTGCGCGCGCATCGCCGCCAGAACCGCCGGGTTGGAATGCCCGATGTTGCTGACCATCGCGCCCGAGGACCCGTCGATATACCGGTTGCCCGACGTGTCCCACATGTAAATGCCCTCGGCGCGGTCCAGCACGGGGCGGGCGGATTTCGTCTGGTAGAACAGGTTGGACATCTGGCGGTTCCCGGTCAGGCCTGCCCGGCGGCGCGGGCAAGATGTTTGCGCAGGAAGTTGCGCGTGCGCTCGTGGGCGGGGGTCTGGAAGATTACGCCGGGCGGCCCTTCCTCGACGACCACCCCCTGATCCATGAACAGGACACGGTCGCAGACCGATGCGGCGAAATCCATCTCGTGGGTGACGATGATCATGGTCATGTGCTCTTCGGCGAGCTGTTTCATGACGAGGTTCACCTCTTCCACCAGTTCCGGGTCGAGGGCGGAGGTCGCTTCGTCGAACAGCATGACCTTGGGCTTCATCGCCAGCGCGCGGGCAATGGCGACGCGCTGTTTCTGCCCGCCCGACAGGCGCGACGGGAATTCGTCGATCTTTTCGGACAATCCGACCTTGGCCAGCTGTTCCTCGGCCAGCCGGTCGGCTTCTTCGGTGGTCAGCCCCTTCAGCATCTTCGGTGCAAGGGTGATGTTGCCGCGCACCGTCAGGTGCGGAAACAGGTTGAAGTGCTGGAACACCATGCCGATGTCCTGGCGCACCTGGTTGACGTGTTTTTCATACTGGCGATGCGGCAGTTTCTTGTTGATCTGCACGCCTTCCAGCCAGACCTCGCCCGAGGTCAGCGGGTCGAGTTCGTTGATCGCCCGCAAAAGGGTCGATTTTCCGGACCCGGAGGGGCCGATGATGGCGACGATCTGGCCCCGATCGACGGTCAGGTTGATGTCCTTGAGAACCTCCAGCGCGCCGAAGCTCTTGGCCGCGTGGCGGATTTCGATGAAGGGAACGTCTGGCATCTGGGCCTCCGGTCAATGACTAGCGCGACGCCGCGATGCGCCGTTCCAGGCGCCGCAATCCGGCTTCGAGGGCAAGGTTGACGACATAGTAGCAAGCCGCCGCCGCAAGATAGAATTCGAACGGCCGATAGGTGCGGCTGATCGCCTGTTGCGCCGCCAGCGTGATTTCCATGACCCCGATCACCGAAACCAGGGCGGAATCCTTGAGCAGGGCGATCATGTTGTTGCCCATCGGCGGCACAACCGCGCGCACCGCCTGCGGGATGACGACACGGCGCAGGGTCTGCCCGCGCGACAGGCCGAGTGTGCGTGCTCCTTCATACTGGCCCTTGTCGACGGCCAGGATCGAGGCCTGGATCAGTTCCGAATTGTAAACCGCGAAATGCAGCCCCAGCCCGATGACCCCGGCGACGAAGGCCGGCAAGTCGATACCGATCTGGATCAGTCCGAAATAGATCAGGAACAGTTGCAGAAGCAGCGGGGTGCCCATGAACAGCCAGGCGAACAGGCGAACCGGCAGCCGCACGGACCAATGTCCGTAGAGCGCGATGACCGCGAACAGGATGCCGATGAAAAAGCTGAGCAGACCGGCGCCGATCGTAATCGCGATCGTCCATGCCCCGCCCAGCATCAGCACGCCGAAATAGTCGGGCACCACCGTGAAATCAAGCCCCATGGCGGCCTCCCCTGTCGCGCCGGCGGATCATGTGATCCGGGCCCGGCGGTCGAGCCAGGCAATGGCCCGCCCGGTGATGTAGATGATCAGCATGTAAAGCGCCCCGGACAGCAGGAACATTTCAAAGGGTTTGTAGGTGCTGCCGATGTAGCGTTGTGCCGTATAGGTCAGTTCGACCACCGAGATCGCGGCGACAAGGGCGGTGCCCTTGATCAGTGCGTTGATGTTCACCCCGAGCGGGCGGATCATGAGGCGCATCGCCTGTGGCAGCACCACCTTGCGCATGGTTTCCCAGCGGCTCAGTCCCAGGGTGCGGGCGGCTTCGGTCTGGCCCTTGTCGACGGACAGGATCGCGCCGCGCATGGTTTCGGTCATGTAGGCACCGATGTTGACGCCAAGCCCGATCACGCCGGCCTCGAACGCATCGAGCTGGATGCCAATCTGCGGGCCGCCGAAATACAGGATGAACAACTGGATCAGCGCCGGGGTGCCGCGGAACAGGCTGACATAGGTGGCCCCGATGGCGCGCAGGACGGCGCTGCGCGACAGGCGGGCCGCCGCCCCGAGCGCGCCGCAGATCAGGCCCAGGATCGTGGTCAGCACCGACAACTGGATGGTGACGAGCGCCGCTTCCAGGAAGAACGGATAGACTCGCAGGATCAGGTCGATGTCCAAAGGGGGACTCCGTGAAAGTTCGGCCGCATGTTAGTGATGATCCTTGCGCGGCAGGATCGGCAGCGCGCGGATTTCGCGGATCAGGGCGGTGGTTTCTTCGATAGCGGCCTCCAGGAACCGCTTGCCGGTCTCGGGGTCGGCGACCGTGGGGTCGCCCATCGTTCCGTCGGGCGAAACCTCGGACCACCAGCGCATCAGCATTGCGCCGCCGCCGCCCCCGGCCAGATCGAGGTTGAAGAACCTGCTGTCCGGGTTGTGCAGGTTCTGCGTTTCGGATTTTTCCGGGTGCACCCGGTCCGGATGCAGATGCATGTACATCGCCGTCTCGAATTCGCCGGCATGGGCGATCCCGCCGATCTCGGACTTGCGGATTTCGTTGATCCGCGCCGACATCAGGTTCCAGTAGGAAGCCGAGACGCAGATGATTCCGGTTTCGATCACCGTCTTGCGTGCGGCGAGGTCAAGAACCGGGTGGTTGGACCCGTGCGAGTTCAGCAGCAGGATGCGGCGAAAGCCGTGATGGGCGAGGGATTTCGTGATGTCGGTGACGAAGGCAAGCAGCGTTTCCGGCTGAATCCAGATCACCCCCGGAAAATCCTTGTGATGTTCGTTGAACCCGTAGGGCACGGCGGGCATCACGAAGACCTCGTCCGGCGCGGCGGCCGCGACGCCTTCGGCGACCGCCATGCCCAATACCGTGTCGGTGTCCAGCGGCATGTGCGGGCCGTGGTCTTCGGTCGCCGACACATTGAGAATGACGACGCGGTCCTTGTCGGCGTCGCGCACGTCTTGCCATGTCAGATGGCCATAGGTGGCTGTCATGCTTGCTGTCCGGCGTTGAAGCGGCCCGCCGGCTGGGACGGGGCAGGCCGCGGGTTCGGGTTGCTAGCGGATATCGCCGCCGACCCACTCCTCGGCGATGGCGAGATAGGAGCCGTCTTCCATCATCGAATCCAGCGCCGCCTGCATGGCCGCAGCCAGGTCCGGGTTGTTCTCGCGGATGGCGATTCCGGCGCCGATCGGCTCGGCCGAAGGATCGTCGATCACCGCCAGATCATACTGCCCGGCCTTCATCGCCAGCATCACCGGAATGGAATCGTTCACGATCGCATCGACGCGGCCATTGTCCAGTTCCAGCAGCAGTTCGGGCAGGCCCTTGTAGGTGTTGAGGTCGTAGCCCTGGTCGCGGGCCCATTGTTCATGCGTTTCGCCAAGCGTTACGCCGACCCTGACGTCGGAAAGCTGGTCGACCGAGGTGACCGGCGAGCCGGCCTTGGTGAAGATCGCGCGCTTGGTATTGTAGTAGGGGCCGACGAAGTCGATCACCTTGTCGCGTTCCTCGGTGATCGACATGGAGCCGACCACCGCGTCATACTTGTTGGCCAGCAAGCCGCCGATGATGCCGTCCCAGGCGGTGGTGATGATTTCGACCTCCAGCCCCATGCGCTTGGCGATCTCCGTGCCGATGGCGGGGTCGAACCCGACCACCTGGTTCTGTTCGTTGACGAAGTTGAACGGCGGATACTGGCCGCTCATGGCGATCTTGAGAACGCCGCGTTCCTTGATGCCTTCCAGTTCGTCGGCATAGGCCGCCGGCGCCAGCGTGGCGCCGATCAGGGCGGCAGCGCCCGCCAGAACCGAACGCCGAAGGATGTTCCCAGTCGTCTTCATGTCTTTCTCCCGATTGGTCGATTGTTTTCATTTTTCCCGGCCGGTCCGTTCCGGAGCCGGTCTGATCATTCCGTGGATGTTGCACTGCGGTTAATCATAGGGCAAATAGATAATGGAAATGCCTTGGATAGACTAAATTAATGAAGCAGCACTATGAACAAAGGTTTCCATGGACGCTGGACTGGAATCTCCTGCGCACCTTCATGGTCGTGGTCGAGGAAGGCGGGATCACCCCGGCCGCCAATTTCCTTGGCCTGAAACAGCCGACGATCAGTTCCGCGCTCAAGCGGCTGGAAACCGCCATGGGGCGTCGGCTGATCAACCGGTCTCCGACGCATTTCAGTGTCACGCCGCTCGGTCAGGTGCTCTATGCGGAGGCGAGTTCGATTTTCGGCACCGTCGCGCAATTGCCGAACCTGATGAGCGGTCCTGACGATCAGGTGACGGGGCATGTCAGCATCGCCGTGGCCAGCCATGTCGTGTCGCCGCATTTCGATTCCGTGCTCGAAAGGTTCAATGCGGGCTACCCGCAAGTGACCTATTCGATTTCCACCGTCGACAGCGCCGAGGTCGTCGCACGCCTGCATCAGAACCGGACGACGCTGGGGATCTGTCTCTTGCAGGAACAGCCAAACCGGCTGGTGTCGCGCGTGTTGTATCGGGAATTCTTCGGGTTTTACTGTGGGCCGCTGCACCGGCTGTTCGGGCGCGACGACATCCGCCTGGCCGACCTGCGCAACGAGAATGCGGTGTCGTTTCAGACGGACGAGGTGGACGGACCGCTGTTTGCTGTCGCGGGGCTGCGCAAGCAGGTCGGCATGAAACCGGGCCTGAAGGGGATTTCATCGAGTCTGCCCGAGGTCCGGCGCATGATCATATCCAACATCGGCATCGGCGCCTTGCCGGTGCATGTCGCCCAGAAGGACGTCCAGCTAAAGCAGCTGTGGCAATTGCCGCCCTACACCAACATGCCCGCGGTGGACATCCATCTGCTGACCAATCCGCGGCGCACGATGAACCGGGCGGAAACGACCTTGCTGGCCATGCTGGACGCGGAACTGACAAGCGTTCCGCTGGACGAACGCACCTACAGGTGACTTTGCCCGATGCGGTCCGCCCGAAGCGGTTTCACGATATTCCATCTCGACCTGAGAGGTCTGCCGCGCTAGCTCTTGGGCAACGGATGCGTTTTCAGGAGGATATCCTCATGTCATTTCCAAACTGGGCCGTTCCCGCCGTTCTGGCCGGTCTGCTGTCTTCGTCGGCCGCTTTCGCGCAGGTGGCCGTGGCGCCGGGCAGTGACGGCTTTGAGCCCTATGGCGCATCGGGGGACTGGAACGTCTTCATCGACAGGGAACGAAAGTCCTGCCTGATCGAACGGGTCGGGGAGGACAGCATCGTCCAGATGGGACTGACCGCGGATCACGCCTTTGGCTACATTGGCGTGTTCTCGTCCAGGGACACGGGAATCAAGCGGGGCGAGAAAGAGGACATCTTCATCGACATTGATGGCGTCATTTTCCAGTCGCAGGCGACCGGCATGAAAGGCAACATAACCGAAGGCTTTTCCGGCGGCTATATCCTGGCCAACAACCCGGCCTTCATCGACGCGGTCGCCAATGGATCAAGCATGATCGTCTTTCCCGAAACGGATGGAATGTTCACCGTGGACCTGGAAGGCACCAAGAAGGCGATGGAAATGGCCCGAGCCTGCAATCTGGAACAAGCGGGCTGATTTGCACCGCGACCGGCCCGGAGGCGCGAAGCCGAAGCGCCGGGGCGCCGTCTGGACATGTGCGGCGATGCACGGTCGCCCGGCGTATTTCAGCATTCCGTTTCCGGATCTCGCGGCTATCCTGTCTTGCAGGGCAACGCATGGAGACGAGCGATGAGCTGGAACCCGATCCTGGACCCTCAGACCCCCATCGGCGATTCGGTCGATGCAATTGAAACGGTGATCGTCCCGCGCGCGCGGGACCTCGGCGATTTCGAGGTGCGCCGCGCATTGCCCGCGCCGAAACGCCAGATGGTCGGCCCGTTCATCTTTTTCGACCAGATGGGACCGGCCGAGTTCCTGACCGGGCGCGGCATCAACATTCGCCCGCACCCGCATATCGGGTTGGCGACCGTCACCTATCTTTACAGGGGAAAGTTCCATCACCGCGACAGCCTGGGAACGAACCAGTGGATCGAACCCGGCGCGGTGAACCTGATGACGGCCGGAAACGGCGTCACCCATTCCGAAAGGGTGGACGAACACGCGCTGGAAAGCCCCTACGAGATGTTCGGCATCCAGACGTGGATCGCGCTGCCCAGGGATCGGGAAGAGGGCCCGGCGGATTTCGTTCATGCGCCCAGGGACAGCCTGCCGCTGCTGCGGGGCGAGGGCAAGACGGTGCGGCTCGTCCTGGGGTCGGCCTATGGCGAAACCGCCCCTGTCGCCACCCCGTCCGAGATGTTTTACCTCGATGCCGAACTGGATGCGGGGGCGTCCATCCCGCTGCCGGGCAATCACGAGGATCGCGGGGTCTATGTCGTCACCGGCGATGTGGCCGTGGCGGGCCAGAGATTCGAAGCCGGCCGGATGATGATCTTCCGGCCCGGTGACGCGATAAGCCTGAAGGCCGGCGCTTCCGGCGCGCGGATCATGCTGCTCGGCGGCGCGACGCTGGACGGTCCCCGGCACATCTGGTGGAACTTCGTCGCATCGTCGAGGGACCGTATCGACGCCGCCAAGGAAGCCTGGCGGGCTGGGGACTGGATGCACGGCCGGTTCCGGCTGCCGCCGGACGACAATCAGGAGTTCATTCCGCTGCCGGACCGGTGACGCGGCCGGCATCTGCGGCATCAGGTGGCGAATGCCCAATTTCGAGAATTTGCGCAAACCCCGCTTGACGAGGCTGGGTGCGCGCCATATTACCGCGAAACGCAGCGGGCGGTTGTAGCTCAGTTGGTTAGAGTACCGGCCTGTCACGCCGGGGGTCGCGGGTTCGAGCCCCGTCAACCGCGCCACTGCTGCGTATCCCGGATCGGGGAGACGTCGATCATGCCGGAAGGCACATGCGCGGTTGTAGCTCAGTTGGTTAGAGTACCGGCCTGTCACGCCGGGGGTCGCGGGTTCGAGCCCCGTCAACCGCGCCACTTCGAATTGCCTTTTCCGGCCAAATCGCAATCGCCGCGCCTTCAGTAGCCGTATCCCATCGCCTGTTCCTGGGTGGGGTCGCATTGGTCGCGCAGAAAGGCGAGATCTTCGTGGCCGATCCGATCCGGCGGGCCGGGACGGGACGCGATGGCCGGCTTGAACCTGTTGCCAAGACGCTTTGTCACCGGGCGGAACGCTTCCGATCGAGGGGCATGCCCCAAACCGGCGAGAACCTCATCCAGGGTGGACCGGGGATCGGCCTGCAGGTTTTCCAGGCGCAGGAAAACGCAGGTGCAGCGCCGTTTCAGATAGGTTTGAAGGCCGGCCAGCTTCGCATTGCGCATCTTGAAAAGATTGGCGAAAACCGCGCCGTCAAGAGGGTTGCGGTCCTGTTGCAGCGGTTGGCCGGACATGCCCTGCACCCCGCCGAAATAACGCGGACGGTCGATGATCGTCTGCCACGGCGCCCGGATGAAGGCGGAGAAATCCAACGCTTGCAGTTCCGGTGTCGCATGCCAGGGTTTCTCGTGCATCGACAGAGCCCAGTCGACGGCATTCCGAACGACGCAGACAACCGCCAGGTCTTCGGGTATCGCCAGAGCGCAAGGAAACCCGTGCTTCCAGCCCAGGACCCGTGCCGGTTTCAGGGCTGTGTTGCGTCCGAACAGCCGATGCGTCAGGTTGGTGCCCGAAGACCTTTCGCCCAGGACCTCGAACCGGGTCGGGACCGGGCCGGTTCGCTGCACATGAATGCCGGTATCGCGGAAATCAGGGGGCAGCAGGGCGTCTTCCTTTTTCGGCGGGTGCTGGCCGGGCCGTCGCGCGGGCCGGCCGCGTTGCGAAACATTTCATGATTCTCTTATAGTGCAACGGCGGACGAGTATAAGCCGGAACCGGAGCAGGAAGAGCGAAATGCAGACAGCGGCGGCGCTGACCATGGTGCGCGACGACGTTTTCTTCCTGAAAGCCTGGCTGCGCCATTACGGCGGCTTGTTCGGGCGCGAAAACTGCTACGTGGTGAACCATGGACGCGGTGCCGACGTCGCCGAACTGGCGCGGGGATGCAATATCATCGGGATTCCCGGCGACGCGCACAAGAATTTCGACATGAAGCGCTGGCGGATGCTCAACAACATGGTGATGGGGCTGCGGTGCTATTATCATCACGTGATCGTCGGCGATGTGGACGAGCTTGTGGTGCTCGACCCTGCGTCCGGCACCGATCTTCTGTCCTTTCTGCAAGGGGTTCCGGCCAACCGGGTGCTGACGCCCCTGGGACTCGAGGTGATCCACCGGATCGACCTGGAACCGGAACCGGTCACGCAGGCCATCCTCGGCCCGCGCCGCCATGTGCGCCCCGCGCCGCACTATTCCAAGCCTTGTGTCGTATCGGTGGGCACCAAGGTTTCGCGTGGCGGGCATTTCACCCGCTATGAACGGTTGCATGCGCCCGAACATCTTTACCTGTTGCACCTGAAATTCTGCGACCTGACCGCCTATTCCACCGCGATGAACCGGCGAAACGCTGTGGCGGCATCGACGGGGACCGGGGTCAGGGACGCGGCCGTCGGGCGGCATTGGTTCTCCGAGGCGCGCGGTGACGACCGGGCGGTGTTTCAGGCGTTTCAGCGCCTGAAGCAGCGCGAGGCATTCGACATGGCGCCGCTGCGCGCCCGGATGCACCGCAGCTGGCGGCCGCGCGGTCAGACCGGCTACTGGGAATTCGACCGGCCCGACTCTGACGCGCAATATGTCCTGCCGGATCGCTTTATCGGGTTGATCTGACGATCCGGGCCGGAGCGGGCGACCGGGAAAGCCGCTTTCCCGATCCCCTGGCACGTATTGACGTCTTGAAGAAACGGGGTTGCTGAACTAGCTAGTCCCACAACGGATGACTCTGAAGGCGGACCATGACCTATATCGTCAATGACAGTTGCATTGCCTGCAAATACACCGACTGCGTCGAAGTCTGCCCGGTGGATTGTTTCTACGAGGGCGAGAACATGCTGGTGATTCACCCGGATGAATGCATCGACTGCGGCGTATGCGAACCGGAATGCCCCGCCGACGCGATCCGTCCCGACACGGAGCCCGACATGGACAAATGGGTGGAGTTCAACCGCAAGTATTCCGAGTTGTGGCCCGTGATCATCACCAAGAAGGATCCGCTGCCCGACGCCGAAGAGCGGGATGGTGAAGCCGGCAAGCTGGAGAAGTATTTTTCCGAGGCTCCCGGCGAAGGCGGCTGACTGATTCGCTAAAAATCAGTTTTCCGGCATATGTGTGGCCTCGGTAAGGCTTTGAGATAGTGACATTTTTGCAAAGTTGACCTTACGTCCACTTTTGGGTGGCCGTTTTTTGTGCTATATATTGATCAGAGATGGTGTCAAAGACCGGACAGATCGCCCATATGCGCTCGTATGGGACGATTTTCTTAGTGCAAAAAATACGTCAGACGGGTCATTCGAGTGTCCCGCCGGTGTTTTTTGCCGTCAGGAACGGTGCAAGCGAGGAAACCTGAATGACCAAGAACAAGAAGCTCGATTTCCGGCCCAACGAATATGTCGTCTATCCCGCACATGGGGTCGGACAGATCGTTTCCGTGGAAGAGCAGGAAGTGGCCGGCATCAAGCTGGAACTTTTTGTGATCTCCTTCGAGAAGGACAAGATGACCCTGCGGGTGCCGACCCACAAGGCGACGGAAATTGGGATGCGGTCGCTGAGTTCTCCGGATGTCATCACCAAGGCGATGACGACCCTCAAGGGCAAGGCGAAGGTGAAGCGCGCCATGTGGTCGCGCCGCGCGCAGGAATACGAACAGAAGATCAACTCGGGCGACCTGATCGCCATCGCGGAGGTCGTGCGCGACCTGCACCGGACCGACGATCAGCGCGAGCAGAGCTATTCCGAACGCCAGCTGTACGAAGCCGCGTTGGAGCGTCTGACGCGCGAAGTGGCCGCGGTTGGCGGTGGCGACGAGGATCTGGCCGCCAAGCAGGTCGGCGATGTGCTGATGTCGCGCGCCGCCTGATTCCGGTGAAAGGAAACGAAAAAGCCGCGTCCGGCTGGGCGCGGCTTTTTCGTGCGCGGGCCGCCGCCTCATTTCCCTTTTGCCACTGTGCGGTTTGCCCCTAGGGTGGCCCGGATGCGGCAGGAAATACGGTGCAGAGGAAAATGGTGACGCCAAACTGGTTCGATCGTGTCATTCTGGATCTGGGCCGGCAGGTGCGCTGGACGTTTCTTCCGCCGCTGATGATCTATTTTTCCTATGGGGTCTCGGGCCTCACGGCGATTGTCGGGACGTTTTTCGTCAAGGATTACCTTGGCCTGTCGGCTGCGTTTCTGGCCGGGATCGCATTCTGGGCCGGGCTGCCCTGGGCGCTGAAGATGCCGCTCGGGCACCTCGTCGACCTGATCTGGCGGTTCAAGTTCCTGCTGGTCTACCTCGGGGCCGGGCTGATCGCGGCCAGCCTGCTGATCATGTATCTGCTCATCACCGATCCGGCCGGAATGGCGGCCGTGATGCCGATTGCGGCCTGGTATGTGCTCAGCGTTCTTCTCGCGCCCTGCGGCTATGTCATCCAGGACGCGGTGGCCGATGCGATGTCCGTCGAAGCCGTGCCCAGGTTTGATGCCCATGGCGAACCGATCCCCGAGGACAGCTCGAAGGCGATGCACACCACCATGCAGACCCTGGGCCGGTTCTCCCTGATCAGCGGCACCGTGGCGGTGGCGCTTCTGAACATCTTCATGTTTTCGGGGGCCGAGAATCTCGCGCAGGAGGAAAAGGCGGCCATCTATGCGCGTGTTTACCTGCTGGCCCTTGCGATACCGGTGATTTCGATCTCGGGCGTGGTTCTGGCCGGGGTGCAACGGCGCATCCTGCGCCGCAGGCTGGTGGCGATGGGAAAACCGGTCGGCGATGTCGAGATCGCGCTCGGGCGCTCCGAGGACCCGGTCAAGCCGAACCATTGGTATTTCACCGGCGGACTGATCTTCGTGGCGCTGACCCTGACGATCGGGTTGTCGGACGTGGCCTATGCGCAGGAGATCGTCTTCGCGGGGTCGATGGCGATCGTCCTGTTCCTGATGCGGCAGCTGATCTCGGTGCTGGACCGGGACAAGGCCCGCGCCCTGGTCGGGACGGCGATCATCATCTTCGTCTTTCGGGCGGTGCCCTTGCCGGGGCCGGGCGCGACCTGGTTCGAAATCGACGTGCTCGGGTTTGACGAACAGTTCCTGTCGGTCCTGTCGCTGATCACCTCCGTGCTGACCCTGGCGGGGATCATCCTGTTGCGGCCGATGATGGCGCGCCGGCCGATTACGAGCATCGTCATCCTGCTGACCCTGGTCGGCGGCATGCTGTCGCTGCCCAATATCGGCCTCTATTTCGGTTTGCATCACTGGACAGCCGCCATGACCGGGGGCGTGG
This sequence comes from Sedimentitalea xiamensis, assembly GCF_030164465.1. Lineage (GTDB taxonomy): Bacteria > Pseudomonadota > Alphaproteobacteria > Rhodobacterales > Rhodobacteraceae > Sedimentitalea > Sedimentitalea xiamensis. The sequence goes on along the minus strand of NZ_JASNJE010000007.1, from coordinate 54,593 downwards.
TCGATGCGCGGTTCATCGCGATCATGGATACGATGGTCGAATCGCCGCTGGGGCAGGTGGCGATGATCCCGATGCTGGCCTGGATCGCCCGCAATGCGCCAGCGCATCTGAAGGCGACCTTCTTCGCGGTCATGGCCTCCTTCACGAACCTGGCCCTGTCGGCCAGCGCCCTGGCGACGAAATACCTGAACCATATCTACACGATCACGCGGGAAGTCCGCGACCGGACGACCGGGGTGGTCGAACTGGCGGCGGACTATTCGCAACTGGGGTGGCTGCTGATCACCGTGGCGGTTCTTGGTGTCGTTCTGCCGCTCGTGACCATCGCCGCCGTGCAGATGTCGCGGCTGCATACGACCGATTAACCGGGGACGCCCGCCACGAGAGTCAGCAGGATCGTGCATTCGGCGAGTTGCTGCGCCGCCCCCAGAACGTCGCCGGTCTGCCCTCCGATCTTTCTGCGGGCCAGAACCCCCAATGCGGCAACGCTGGCCGCGGCGCACAGCGCCGGGGTGACAATTGCGAGGCCAAGAACAGCCCAACCGAGCGCCAATCCCAGAATCATGGACAGCGCGGCGACGCCCGCCGCCGGCCGGCCGACGGAATGCGACAGACCCCCGGTGCGGGCGTGGGGCAGGGCCGCCATCAGAACCGGCAGACAGGCGCGGGACAGGACGGCCGCTGCCAGCACCGGCAGGACACCGGATGGAAGCAGAAACGCCAGCGCGCTCCAGCGCAGGCCCAAAGACAGGACCAGGGCGAGAACCCCATAACTTCCGATGGCGCTGTCCTTCATGATGTCGAGCCTTCGGTCCCGCGTCTGTCCGCCCCAGAACCCGTCGGCCGTATCCGCAAGCCCATCTTCGTGCAGTGCGCCGGTCAGGACGGCCTGGGCCCCGAGCACGAGACCGGCGACGACGACGGCGGGCAGTCCCAGCGCAAGGAACCCGAGTCCGACCCCGCCCGCGACCGCGCCGATGACGAGTCCGACCAGCGGAAACGCCCACGCGGCCCGTGCCTGACGGTCAAAGGCACGCTCCGGCAGGGTCGGCAGAGGCAGACGTGTCAGCAGCACCAGCGCCACCGGAAAATCGAGCAGCGCGGCCCGGATGCAGTCTTTCAGTCGCATGGCGGGGGATCTCCGGACTTGTGGCGGACGGCCTATCGTTTAAACACCGCTGACCCGACCCATGCAACGAGGCTTTGATGCTGCCGGACCTGACCGACCTGAACACATTCCGCAGCCTGCTGAAGCAGGCGCCCGGCCCGGACCGGGAAACGCTGCGCAACGCCGCGGATCGCAATGCGCAACTGACGAAGCCGCCCGGCGCCCTTGGGCGGCTCGAAGACCTGGCAATCTGGTATGCCGGCTGGCGGGGCGATGCACGCCCTTCGGTCACCGCTCCGCAAGTGGTGGTCTTCGCGGCCAATCACGGCGTTGCGGCGCAAGGCGTGTCGGCGTTTCCCGCCGCCGTCACAGGACAGATGGTGGCCAATTTCCGCGCCGGCGGGGCCGCCATCAACCAGTTGGCGCGGGCCTGTGGCGCGCGGTTGGACGTTCTTGCGCTGGATCTGGACAGGCCGACGGCGGATTTCACCCTGGCCCCGGCGATGTCCGGCGATGACTGTCTCGCGGCGCTGCGTGCCGGGTGGGGCAGTGTCGATCCCGCATCCGATCTGCTCGTCGTGGGCGAGATGGGGATCGGCAACACGACGTCCGCGGCGGCGATCTGCCATGCGCTCTATGGTGGCGAGGCCGCGGACTGGACCGGGCGCGGCACCGGTATCGACGACGCAGGCCTGCGCATCAAGACAGGGGTCGTCGCCCGTGGCGTGGCGCGCCAGGCGGCCGGTGCGGCGGATGGGCTGGATCTGCTCGCCCGGTTGGGCGGACGGGAAATCGCGGCCATGGCGGGGGCGATCGCCGCCGCGCGGGTCCTGCGTATCCCGGTCGTGCTGGACGGGTTCATCTGCTGCACAGCCGCCGCCTGTCTGCATGATGTCTGCGCGCGCGCGCTGGATCACGCGGTCGCCGGGCATCAGAGCGACGAGAGCGCCCATGCCGCGCTGCTGGAACGGCTGGGCAAGGCGCCGCTGCTGTCGCTCGGCCTGCGGTTGGGCGAAGGATCGGGCGGCGCCCTGGCCGTCAATATCGTGAAAGCCGCCGTCGCCTGCCACAGCGGCATGGCGACCTTCGACGAGGCGGGGGTGACGGGCGGCTAGACCGGTCGGGATCAGGCGGATTTCTTGTCGTCCCGGCTTTCGCGATTGAGCAGGGCGATTTCCAGTTCCTTTTCCAGCTCGCGCGCCCTTTCGATATAGGCGGTGTTCTCGCGGGCGGGGATGTTGGGGTTCCAGACCTCGGCCAGTTGCTGAACGGCATAGCGGTCATGGGCATAGAAGGTGCGTTCCGCGCTGTCGGCCTCGAACTCGCTCAACCCGACGTTCTCGAGAACATAGCGTCCGGCGCGAAGGCTGGCGTCAAAGGTTTCCCGCACGATATCGTCCGCGCCGGCCCGGTAGAGCTGGTAGACGTGGTTCCGGTCATAGGCGCGCGCGATGATATGCAGGTCCGGCCGTTCCCGCCGGGCGTAACCGACAAGCCGCGTGACCGCATCCTTGTCATTCATCGCCGCCACCAGCACCCGCGCCTTGGCCAGCCCCGCCGCCTTGAGCAGTTCTGGCCGAGTCGGGTCGCCAAGGAACCCCTTGAACCCGAACCGCCGCATGAGCTGGATGGTTTCCATGTCGCTGTCCAGCACCACCGTCTTGAAGCCGCTGGCCTGCACGAGGCGATTGACGATCTGCCCGAAACGCCCGATGCCCGCGATGATCACCGGCCCCTGTTCGTCGATGGCGTCGGCCTCGTGACGCGTGCCGCTGTCTTTCATCCGGCTCGAAATGAAATCGTAGATGATGAAGAGCAGCGGCGTGATCAGCATCGACAGGGCGATGATCAGCAGCAGTTTTTCGGAGATCGCAATCGGGATCACGCTTCGCTGCACGGAAAACGCGATCAGCACGAAACCGAATTCACCCGCCTGGGCGAGGCTCAGCGTGAACAGCCAGCGGTCGCGGCCCTTCAGCCTGAAGGCCCGTCCCAGAACGTAGAGAATCACCCCCTTGGCGACGATGACCAGAAGCGCGAGGCCGATCAGGTCTCCCGGTTCGGAAAAGAACATCGAAAAATTGATACCCGCGCCCACGGTGATGAAGAACAATCCCAGCAGGAGCCCCTTGAACGGTTCGAGGTCGCTTTCGAGTTCATGGCGGAATTCGCTGTTGGCCAGAACGACGCCGGCCAGGAACGCGCCAAGCGCAGGCGACAGGCCGACTAGCGTCATCAGGAAGGAAATCCCGACCACGATCATCAGGGCCAGCGCGGTATACATCTCGCGCAGGCGCGAAGCGTGGATGTAGCGGAAGACCGGCCGTGTCAGGTAGACGCCGGCGAGGACGACCGCACCCACCGCCGCGATCGTCACCAGCGTGACGCCCCAGCCCGGCAGGCCTTCCACGAGCGACAGGGAATGGCCGTGCCCGCCGTCGGCATGGTCGCCCGCCAGTTCGATCGACCCGTCGGTGTTGATCTTGGCCAGCGGGGCCGAGGCGAGTAGCGGCAGCAGCGCCAGGATCGGGATGACCGCGATGTCCTGCGTCAGCAGAACCGAAAAGGCCGAACGTCCGCCGCCGGTTTGCATCAGCCCTTTTTCCGACAGGGTTTGCAGGACGATGGCGGTCGATGACAAGGACAGGGACAGGCCGATCGCCAGTGAAACCGACCAGCTTTGCCCGGTCGCCATGGCCGCGGCCATCAGGGCGAGCGTGCTGACCCCGATCTGCAAGCCGCCGAGCCCGATCAACCTGTGGCGCATGTCCCACAAGGCGCGCGGCTCCAGTTCCAGGCCGATCAGGAACAGCATCACCACGACGCCGAATTCGGCGAAATGCTGCAATTCCCGGGTTTCGCTGCCGACAAGCCCCAGCAGCGGCCCGATGATGATCCCGGCGGCCAGGTATCCCAGCACCGACCCAAGCCCGAGCCGCGCCGCGAAGGGAACCGCAATCACCGCCGCCGCGAGGTAGATCGAAGCCTGATAGAGGAAGTTTTCCATTCAAGGGCGTCCTTCGGGATAGACTGGGTCAGGTTGGCAGCGGCGCGTCGCGTTTCAGTTGGTCCATGACGATCTGGCTGTGCACCCGTGCAACCGCAGGGTGCGGCAAGAGCACGTTGTGAATCAAGCTGTTCAGCGCCGGCAGGTCGTCACAAAAGACCCGGAGAAGGTAGTCCGCATCACCGGTCATGGTCCAGGCGCTGATTATTTCGGCGCGCGTCCGCACCAGCCGCGCAAAGCTGCTGGATTGTTCGGGGCCGTGGGTCGCAAGCTGAACCTGAACGAAGCCTTGGACCCGCAGCCCCAGCCGGACGGGATCGAGCCGGGCGCTGTAGCCTTCGATGTAGCCCTCGGCCTCCAGCCGCTGGCGCCTGCGCCCGGCCTGGCTCGGCGACAGGTTCAGGATTTCGCCCAACTGCTGCGCCGTCAGGTGGGCATCTTTTTGCAATGCAGCCAGCAGGCGTGTGTCCGTTGAATCCAGCATGCGCGGGATATCCTCGAAAATGATCCGGTTGCCGCTCGTTTTGCGCGCCGTATTTTCATAACAGCATCGAAAACGCGCAGAAACCGAGGGTTCTTTGTTCATATCTAGCAGAGCGAACAGGGTCATCAACAGGAGACGCGCATATGGGCTCTTTTTCGCACAACGCCCCCAGGTCGGCGATCAGCGAGGAAAACCCGGCTGGAACGGATGGTTTTGAATGCGTTGAATTCGCGCATCCCGAGCCGGGGGAACTGCGCTTGCTTTCCACCCGCATGAGCCATGCTTTGACGGCCCGTCGCATGACCGGCAATGTCGAACTGTGGCAGCAGGGCGGCATAACCTATGTGCTCAACGTCGAAAGCATCGAGCAAGAGCAGATCGAAAGTGGCGAAATCACTGTCGAACAGGTCCGGAAATGGCAGGCCGGCGGCCCTGGAGCCGCCGGAAGGAAAAGCGCCGCAGGTGTCGGACCTGCGGCGTTTTCATGCGGCCCGGTTCCGCCGCGAAAGCGGTCAGCCGCTCGGAATCTTGAGCGTCGTGTTCCGGCCGCTTTTCTGATAGCGCAATTCGCTGTCGCCGATCGCGACGATCCGCCCGCCGTCGATGCGGTCTCCGACCTTGACCTTCTGGTAGCGCCCGCTGGGCAGCCGGACCAGCGCGCGGCGGTTCGAGGCGGTGCCGTAGACTCCGATCAGGTTGATACGGCGCAGATTGATCGCGTTGTCCAACGTCGCCTGGCGCGCCACGGATGCCGAGGACGGAATTTTCGGGGTCACGGTGCGCGGCGCGATGGTCGCGGTCGCCACCTGTTCGGACGGACCGGCTTGCTCGCGCTGCGCCTTTTGCACCTTGCCGGCGAAATCCCGCGGCCGCGCGCTGGGCACGCGTGATCGGGCAACGGCCTGTGCGGTCGGAGTCTCGTCGATCTCGGGTTGCTGCTGAACGCCTTCCGGCCGCAGTTTCGGCCTGACCCGGCCCAGTTCTTCCAGCGTCAGGCCGCCCAGTTGCGACCGTTCCGTCTGTTCCACGAGGTCCTCGGGTCTGACGCTGGGACGCAACAGCGCCAGCCGGTCGCGCCGGATCTCTGCCTCTGCCTCTGCCGGCTCGGCGTCGAACCGCGTCGGGGTCGCGGGCGGCACCACGGGCGGGCGGCCCAGGTAGACGAGGATGCCGTCCGGATTGAGCGCCCCGGCTGCGGTGGGCTGCACCAGACCGTCATCGCCCAGTTCAAAGGCGGTTCCGGCGGCGGCGGGCGGCGACAGCGCGGCGAGCGTCTGATCGGTTGCAAAGCTGGTTTGCGGCGGGATCGCGATGGCGTCCTGCGCCAGATCCCTCCGATCGATCGAAACTTCGTACAGGTCGTCCAGCGAACTGGCGGCCGGCGGATCCATCGGCTCTGGCGGCTCTGTCCAGACCCCGGACTCCGCATAGTCCGCCGCTGGATCGGCGGTATCCGGTTCTCCATCGTCCTGCAAAGCGTCCAGAACGGCGGAATCAGTGTCGGTCAGCGCACGACTGGCCGGGGTGGTATCCGTTGTGACATCTTCGTCCGTCGGCTGTTCCGGGGCGGTCGTCAACGGCATTTGATCCGGGGTCGCGTTCTGCGCCGTCTCGGTAGTCTCGGATGTCCCGTCGTCCGTAGGCGACAGTCCGGGTGCCGTGGTCTGCACGTCCGGCGCGCGCGGAGGCGGTGCCGCTGCGGCCTGTTCGTTCTCGGGCGCGGGGTCGTCACGAACCGACACCGGTTCCCCCGTGAACAGGAGTGACCAGGCCGCCACCACGGCCAGGAAGAACAGAAGTCCCGCCGTCAGGATCAATCCGAGATGCCGGGGCTTGCCGCCAACCGCATTCCGTTGCCGGGCGCCGAAAACCGTCATGCGTTCGGTTTCGTCCCTGGTTTCAAATTCGGGCGCGGGCGCGGCAGGGGGAACGCGGCGTGGCTTCGGTTGGCCGCCTTCGCCCCGTTTCCTGCGTCGGCTCAGGAATTGCGTCACGGGATTCTTCTTGACGGCCACGGTCGCCGGGATTTCGGGTTCCGCGACAGGATCGTCCGCCGGCTCCGGCGTCACGGCGGGCTTGGAACCGGCCGGATCGGCGGTGGCGCTATCGGGTTTCCGCTCCGCGCGTTGCGGGGCTGGATCGCGCGTCGCGCCGGCCAGGGCCGGAGCGGCGGTGTCCTCGTCGGGTTTCCGGCGCCGACTCGCGAAACCGGCGCTTGCCGTGCCGGTCGGCGTCGCTGTTTCGGCATCCTGCTCAGCCGCCGCTATGCCCGTCTCCCCGGCATTGTCCGGTTCGGTGGATTCCGGCGCGGATTCTGCGGCCGCCGGGCGGTCGTCGGAAGACTCCGGCCCTGCCTGGGCGGCTTCGGGAAGATCCGGCTTTTTCGGGGTCTCGACGATCATTTCCGCAGGCTCTGCGGGGGCGTCAACGGGCACCGGCTTCGCCGGTCCGAAATCCGGCTCTCCGGCAAACGGCATGTCGCCGGGGCGGGCGAAGAACCGGAGGGGCTGGAAACCATGCGTCTCTGCGAAAGCTTCCGCCTCCTGAAGCGTTTCCCGCGCCACCGCAGCTATATGGGTCCGGTCGCCGTCAAAGGAGAGGTCGAAGACAAGATCGGCCACGTCGTAGGGGGTCGCCCCTTCCAGCGCGGCCCGCGCCATTTCTCGCCGGGTTTCGCCTTCGAACGATCCTGTCTCGACGGTCAGATAGCGGATCTGGTCGTTGGGAATGACGATCCCGCAAGCCACGCCATCCGGTGAAAGCGCCAGCGCCTTGGCGCGAAGCGCAGCAAGCGCCGCGTCCAGATCCTCGGCGTCGATATCCACATCGCCAATGCTGCGCCACCCTTCCGGTTCACGAAAGAGCAGGGAGATGCCCTCGAACGACAGGGAAAGCGCAAATTCGGGTTTCATTCAGCGATTGGTCCGTTCGAATTCTGACGCCGGCATGGCGTTTCCTGCGGCGAAGTCTAGAGCAGCCAACCGCCGAGGAAAAGGAAAAGCAAGGCGACCACTTGCAGAGCCGGCGGAAGCAGGCGCAAGATCGCGCAAGACCGAAGGAGGGCGTTTAACATGCAATCGAAAATGGGGCTGGCACTCTGTGCCGCGGCAATGACTCTGGCGCTGGCCGGCAACGGTTGGGCCGACGCGCCGCCACGGCAGATTACCGTGACCGGCGAAGGGCAGGTCGAAGCCGTGCCCGACATGGCGACGCTGACGCTGGGCGTCACGAACGAGTCGGAAGACGCCGAGGTCGCGATGGCGGCAACGTCGTCCGCCGTTGCGCAGATGCTGGAGCGGCTGACGGGGATGGGCATCGCGGCGCGGGATGTTCAGACGCAGCGTCTGGCGCTCAACCCGGTTTGGTCCAACCGCGGCGGTTCCGCCTCGGGACCGGCGAAGATCACCGGTTTCGTCGCCAGCAACATGGTGACGGTGCGTGTCCGCGACCTTGACGCGCTCGGTCCGGTTCTGGACGGTGTGATCTCTGACGGAGCGAATGATTTCAACGGGTTGCAGTTTGGCGTCCAGGAAATGGACCCGTTGCAGGAACAGGCCCGCGCGGCGGCCGTGAAGGACGCCATCGCCGCCGCCGGGTTGCTTGCCGAGGCCGCTGGCGTGACGCTGGGTCCGGTCGTGTCGATCGCGGAACATGGCGGTGGCGGCAGCCGGCCCATGATGATGAACATGGCCGCAGCGCGCGAAAGTTCCGTGCCGGTGGCGGCAGGCGAGATCACGGTGTCGGCCAATGTTTCGATGGTCTTCGCCATCGCCGACTAGCCCATGCCGGGGCCGCGCGGGGCGGCCCCGCGCTGTTTCAGGCGGTGGCCTTGCTCAGGGCCTGATCCAGATCCGCGATCAGGTCCGCCGGGTCCTCGATCCCGATCGAGATCCGCACCACGCCGGGGCCGGCGCCCGCCGCTTCCTGCTGTTCGGCATTCAATTGCCGATGGGTCGTGCTCGCCGAGTGAATGACCAGCGACCGCGTATCCCCGAGATTGGCCACATGGCTGAAAATCTCCAGCGCATTGACCAGCTTCACGCAGGCGTCATAGCCGCCCTTCACCGCGAAGGTGAACAGGCCTCCGGCCCCCTTGGGACAGATTGTCTTGACCCGGTCGAAATAGGGCGATGACTTCAGTCCGGCGTAGGTCACGTAATCCACGCGCGGATCGTTTTCGAGCCAGACGGCGACCTTTTCGGCGTTCTCCACGTGGCGCTGCATCCGAAGGCTCAGCGTTTCGATACCCATGAGCGTATAATGCGCCGCCTGCGGGTTCATCGTCATGCCCAGATCGCGCAGCCCGATGGCGATGCTGTGGAAGGTGAAGGCCAGCGGCCCGAAGGTTTCGTGAAATTTCAGCCCGTGGTAGGCGGGTTCGGGGGTCGACAGGGACGGGAACTTGTCGCTCGCGGACCAGTCGAACTTGCCCGAATCGACGATGCAGCCGCCCGTGACCGTGCCGTTGCCGGTCAGGTATTTGGTGGTGGAATGGACGACCAGCGTCGCGCCGTGTTCGATCGGGCGGCACAGGTAGGGTGTGGCGCTGGTGTTGTCCACGATCAGCGGAATTCCGGCGGCGTCGGTGATCGCGGAGATCGCGTCCAGATCCGTGATGTAGCCGCCGGGGTTGGCGATGGATTCGCAGAAGACCGCGCGGGTATCGTCGTTGATCGCGGCCTTCACCGCGTCCAGATCGTCGAAGTCGACGAAGGTGGCCGACCAGCCGAACCGCTTGATCGTCTGGCTGAACTGCGTGACCGTGCCGCCGTAGAGCCGCGTCGAGGCGACGATGTTCCGCCCCGGCTGCATCAGCGGGAACAGCGCCATGATCTGCGCCGCGTGGCCGGACGAACAGCAGACCGCGCCGACGCCGCCTTCCAGCGTCGCGACGCGTTCCTGCAGCACCGCGACCGTCGGGTTCGTCAGGCGCGAGTAGATGTAACCGACTTCCTGCAAATTGAAGAGCGCCGCCGCATGATCCGCGTCGCGGAAGACATAGGCGGTCGTCTGGTAGATCGGCGTCTGCCGCGCGCCGGTCGCCGGATCGGGGCGGGCGCCCGCGTGAATCTGAAGCGTGTCAAAGCCGTAGGTCGGGCTGTCGGTCATCTGAGGTCTCCCTGATTTTCTGTATTGCGCCCAGACCTATGCCATTGTCCTGGGTCTGACAACTGCCGCGCTTTTCCTTCCTTGTGCGCGAACGATTTTGGCGGCTTGGCCCGTCAACATAGTGTGCAACTATGTTGACGGGCCGGTTGGCCTGGAGTAAAGGAACATAGACTGAACAAAGGAGGCCCGTATGGTCCAGAATTCCGAGAAATCCGCCGCCGAGGAAACCCCCGCCGCCGGTGAAGCCGCCCCTGTACGGAACAAGGCGAAGATGGCGGCAAAACGCCTGGAGAAACGCAAACGTATCGCCGAGGCGAACAAGATGTCGTTCATTCTGGAAACCGGGGTGCGGAAATTCGTGGCGGCCGAAGCCAAGGCCGCCGGAATGGATGTCGCGCCGTTCCTGCAGAAGATCGTGGAAAACCACGTCATGGAGGCCGCGCCCGCCGGCAATCCGCTGGCCGAACGCCTGAAAGCCAAGCGCGCGGTTCTGGACTACGCGGTCAACCTGGCCCGGAAGGTCGATGCGGATGGCGATTTCGACGAACATTTCATCGGGAACGTGATGAAGAAGGCCGCGCAGGACGCAGAATTCAACAGTCTTTACCAGATGGCTGTCGGCGTTGCCGACGACAATCCGAAGCGGGCGTTCCGCGCGCGCGCGCCCTTGAACCAGCAGTTGGGCCGCCTGATCAAGCGCGCCGCCGGTGCGAAGAGCAAGCGCGACGATTCCGGCAAGATCATGCGTGCACAGGTGCAGGGCGAACTGCTGTCCACATACACCCTGCTGGCGAAAGCCGCCTGAACCGCATCCTGACGCGAGATGAAAGTATCAAGACCGCCGGTTCCGGCGGTCTTTTTCGTTCGCCGGGTCAGCGCATCCACAGGCCCGCGGACTTGATCCGGTTCCGGATCGCCTGTTCGCGCCGGGGCAGGTTGTCCCGGTCGAACAGCGCCCGCACCTTGGCCCCGCGGCCCTGATAGACCATCCGCTTGATCGGTTCGTGGGATTTCAGCACTTTCTTGATCCGGTTCGGTGCGGCGATCGCGTGCAAGACCTCGATCACATGGTCGCTCTCGCGTGCATAGAGCAAGGGAAAAAGCCGGTAGTGGCAGCTGATGCTTCCGTCCAGCAGGCCGTCGGGCAACGCGTCCCGGCCGCCGCCGAAGGAATGAATCACCAGCGGCAACGTGATCTGATCGAGCCAGGGGTCGAGGCTTTGGCAATCCAGTTCGGCCGGGGGAGAATCCCGGATCGACAGCGCGTATTCCAGATACCGTTCCCCGAATCGTCTGGGGCAGGCGCCGAAGAAAAACCCGGCATTGAAATAGAGATAGCGGCCCCAGAATTCGTCGGGCTGGTCGGGATCGAGGCTGGTCTCGAAGTCCAGCCCGAATCGGTCGTAGAGCGATTTCCAGATCGCGGCATAGCCCGGCCCGTAGAGCGTGGGTTTCGGCCAGGTGCCTTCCCGGCGCAGCGAAGCGCCGGGTTTCCGGAAATCGAAAGGCACCGACATGATGTCGCCGGTCAACAACGTGTCCGTGTCAAAGAACACGAAAGGTTCGTTCTCCGGCAGGGCCAGCAGCGCCTCGATCTTGTTGCCGTAGGGATAGCTCTGGCCGAAGGCATGATTGGCAAAGGGCAGGATTTCGGCCCCCAGATCGTTCAGGACGTCCAGAACCTCGGCGCTCTGAATGCTCGGATCCCTGTCCCACGCCGGTCCGGGCTGCGGGGTCGCGACGAAGAGGCGGCCCGGAAAGCCGGCGGACCCATGGCGCAGCGAGGCCGCGAACAGGACCGCCTCGTATTGCAGCCGCCCGGCCTGACCGATGACCATGATGTTGAACGGTTGGCGAGACGCCTGTTCCTGTGCCGTGTCCATTCCAGACCTGTCCTGCCGGGAACTCTACTGTAGGGCGAATGGCGGGGGACAGAAAGCCCGACATTTCCGCCGCGGGTGGGGCCAGATCGCGACTGAGGCAAAACCGTGCTACAGCACCCCCGGCCCTGTGCGGGAAACGCGGCCCCGGATCAGACCCGCAGTCCGCAGGTTTCGAAAGCCTGTCGGATCGTGGCCTTTTCCGCATCGGTCAATTGCAGCAGGGGCGGACGCACCGGTCCGCCCACCTGACCCAGAAGTTCCTGCCAGTATTTGCCGTGCGCCTGCGGTTTGCCGCCGGGTCGGGACGCCCCGAATGCGTCGCGCACGGGTTGCAGGCTTTGCGACACCGCGCGCGCCTCGTCGAATTTACCGTCCAACGCCAGTCGCGTGTAGTCGTTCATCCTCTGGTCCACCTTGCTCTGGATCTGGTAGGGGGGCGAAGAGCAGAGGTAGAGCTTCCAGTCCAGTTCGATGATGTTGTCGAGCCATTCGGCCTCGGACGCCGTGGAGACATGGATCTTGTCGCCGACGAGGCGGGTCAGCCGCACATACATCTCGCGCGGGACGGAATACTTGATCGCCACGATGTTGGGCAGTTCCGCCACGCGGGCGCACAACTCGGGCGACATCAGGTATCCGCTGTCCGGATGGCTCCACATGGCGATGCCGATATCGACCTGTTCGCAGATGGTCTTGTAGTAGTTGTAAACCGTGTCGTCGGGATCGGTCACGAAATGCAGCATCGGCGCATGAACGACGATGTAGTCGGCGCCGCAGGCCTGAGCATGTTTCGCAAGCTCGATGACCGTGTCGAAATTCTGATCCGAACAGGACATGATCGTGCCCGCCCTGCCGGCGCATTCGTCGACCGCGATCTCGAAATTGCGTTTGCGTTCAGGGACCGACATTGAAAAGAACTCGCCCTGCTTGCCGGCGATGAACAGCCCCTGGATGTCCAGATCGTCGATCCAGTGGCGGATGTTGGCGCGCAGGCCGTCTTCGTCCAGCGTGAAGTCCGGGCGGAACGGGTTGAGCGCGGCGGCCCAGATTCCGCGCATGTGGTCGCGGGCATGATCCTTGGCGTCGAGTCGGCTGTAGTTCATGTTCCTGATCCCGTTGAAGCATCTTGCATCGCCTGCCAGACCTTGCAGGGCGTCAGCGGCATGGTCAAATCGGTCACGCCCAGCGGCGCCAGCGCATCCAGCGCCGCGTTGAGAATGGCGGCGGGCGCGCCGATGGTGCCGGCTTCGCCGACGCCCTTGGCCCCGAGCGGGTTCATCGGCGACTCCGTCCGAAGGCTGTGGATGGCGATCGGGGGAATATCCGTGGCGCGCGGCATGGCGTAGTCCATGAAGGACCCGGTGAGCAGTTGGAAGTCCTCGTCGAAACGCAGGTCTTCCATCAAGGCTTCGCCCAATCCCTGCGCGATGCCGCCGAGAATCTGTCCCCGAACGAGTTCCGGGTTCACGACCGTTCCGGTGTCGTCCACACAGGTGATGCGCTCCAGTTTGACGTGACCGGTATCGCGATCGATTGTCAGACAAACGAGATAGGCGCCATATCCCCAGGCCTGGCCATCGTTTTCATAGCGGGTTTCGACGGTGATCGGCAGCGCCTCTCCCGAATCCCTGCGGTGCATCGCCTCGCGGCAGGCGACCAGGACCGCGCTGCCGCCGATGGGCGTACTGCGGCTCGCCAGGGCCCCGATGCCCGCCGGACAGGTCTCCGTGTCGCCATAGCGCACCGTCACCGCCGAGATCGGCAGATCGAGCGCCTGGGCCGCGATCTGGGCGAAGGCGGTCTTGCGCCACTGGCCCTGCGCGCTGGACCCGCTGGCGATCTCTGCCCTGTCCGCGTGCAGTGTCACCCGCGCGCTTTCCCAGCCTTCACCCGAAGGTTCGACATAAAAGGCGACGCCGACACCGGACAGATCGCCCCTGGACCGTGCCACATCGCGCGCGGCCAGCGCGGCGGCATATCCGCCCTTTTCCGCGAGCGCATCCAGAACCGCCGCGTAACCGCCGCTGTCGAGCCTGTTGCCCGTCGCCGTGTCATGCGGGAACCGGTCCGGCGCGAGCAGGTTCCTGCGGCGCAGATCGACGGGATCGAGTCCCGTAAGCCACGCCGCTTCGTCCACCAGCCGCTCCATCAGGGCATTGGCCTCGGGCCGTCCGGCCCCGCGATAGATGCCGCGCGGCGGATGCGGCGTGATCCGCGCCAACGTGGTCACGTCGATCTCTGCGATATCATAGCCACAGGGCAGCACCCGCGCCGCGTTCCAGGCCGGGATCAACCCGCTGTTGGGCACCCAATGGCCCAGCGGGGCCTCGATGGCGGCGCGCAGGGCGAGGAACCGTCCCTCCGCGTCGATGGCCAGCTCGCCGGTGCTGGTCAGTCCCCGGCCGTGAGTGGCGGACAGGAACTCTTCGGACCGGGTGGCGACCCAACGCACGTCGCGGCGATGGTGAAGGGCGGCCCAGACGGCCAGGATCTCTTCGGGATAGACGGATCCCTTCATGCCGAACGCGCCTCCGACATCCGGCGCTATGACGCGCAGTCTTTCGGGATCGATTCCGAGTATCTGCGCCAGGGCGGATTTGCTGCGGTGCGGTGTCTGCGTCGAATGCCAGACCGTGACGGAGCCGGTGTCGGGGTGGTAGCGCACGGCGATGGTGCGCGGCTCCATCGGGGACGGGGCCAGCACCGGATGGGCGACGCGCGCGCGAACCACATGCACGGCCTTGCCAAAAGCGGCGTCCGCTCCGGCGGTGGTCCAGTGTTGCCGGGCCACCGTCTGTTCGTCAATCCGCCGTGGTCCGGTGAAATCGACCTCGATCCGTTCGGCTGCATCGGCGGCCTGTTCCACCGTGTCGGCGAGGATCGCGGCAATCGGCTGCCCGACCGCCGCGACACGATCCGTCGCCAGGATGGGAAAATCCGGCACGTGGGCCAGGGGCAGAACCGGATTGACAGACAAATTCCCGAGAGTCTTCACATCGGTGCCCAGATGCACCGCATGGACGCCCGGCATCTGGGCAGCCTCGGCCACGCCGCCGATTTCGATCCCTTCCTGCGCCATCGGACTGCGCAGAAAATGCAGTATCAGCGGCATGTCCAGCGCGACATCGCCAGCGAACAGGCCCGCCCCGCGCGGAAGGCTGTCGCCTTCCTGGCCTGGCACCGCTTGTCCGATGAATTTGCGTCTGGCTGGCACGGGGTATCCTGTCGCTTTCGAAGCGAGTTGACCATGCGGCTGATATCAGAACAAATAGAAGCTCACGAACTGGGTATAGCGAAAAGGGATAACAGAAGATGCAGACCATCGCGGTGATCGGATACGGGGCCGTTGCAAGCTACGTGCGGATGGCGGCGACCTCTTCGCGTTTTCGCGTGGCCGCGGTCATCGGCCGGCCGGGGCGCGAGAATGCGGCACGGGCCGTGTTCGGAGAGGTTCCGTTCCTTGCCGAGGTTTCGCGGCTTCCCGTCGGGCTGGACGTGGTCGTGGATTGTGCCGGGCACGCTGGCCTGCGGGACCACGGGGCCGGGGTTCTGCGGCGCGGCCTGCCGCTTGTGACCGTGTCGATCGGCGCGCTCGCCGATGACGGCTTGCGGGCGGAACTCGCCGAGGCGGCTCGGGCCGGCGGCAGCCGCCTGCACCTGGCCAGCGGCGCGATCGGGGCGCTTGACGCGCTGTCCGCGGCCTCCGCCGGCAGGCTGGAAGAGGTTCGCTACACGGGCCGCAAACCGCCGTCCGGCTGGGCCGGATCGCCCGCCGAGAAGCGTCTGGATCTGCGGAACCTGTCTGAACCGGCGGTGCATTTCGACGGTTCGGCCCGCGACTGCGCCCTGACCTATCCAAAGAATGCGAATGTCGCCGCCAGCGTCGCCCTGGCCGGGCTGGGGTTCGACCGGACAGGGGCGCGGTTGATCGCGGATCCGACAACGACCCGGAACACCCATGAGATCAGCGCGCGCGGCGATTTCGGTGAACTGAACTTTACGATCGCGGGCAAGGGGATGCCGGACAATCCGAAGTCGTCGGCACTGACCGCGATGAGCGTCGTGCGCACGATCCTGAACCGCGAGGAAAGGATCGTCTTCGGATGAGCCGGAAACCGTCGCGCATTGTCGAACGGGTGCTGACGCGCCTGAAACTCAAGCAGTTGCGCCTGCTGATCGCGGTCGAACGGCACGGCAGCATCCTGCATGCGGCGCGCGAGATGAACCTGAGCCAGCCCGCCGCCACCAAGATGATCCAGGATCTGGAAACGGATTTCGAGGTGCAGCTGTTCACCCGCACCAATCGCGGCGTGGTTCCGACCATGTTCGGGGATTCCCTGATCCGCAACGGCAAGCTGGTGTTCGCCCAGATCGCTCATGCGGCGCAGGAACTGGACGATCTGGCCGAAGGCACTGCGGGCCGGGTCGTCGTCGGGACCTTGCTGGCGGCTTCGGCGCGTGTCCTGCCGATAGCGATAGAAACGATCCTGCGCGAGCGGCCCGATCTGGTTGTGAAGGTCGTCGAGGGCACGAACGAGGTTCTGATGCCCGCCCTGCGGGCCGGAGAACTCGACCTTGTCGTCGGACGCTTGCCGACCCATCGCTATCGCGGCGATCTGGACCAGATGACGCTCTACGAGGAAAGGATCGTCGCAATCGTCCAGGCCGGGCATCCGCTGGCGGCTCGGTCGGCCGTGACGGCAGAGGACATGGCCGGCTATGGCTGGATCCTGCCGCCCCCGGAAACCACGCTGCGCCGGCAACTGGACCAGTATTTCGACAGGTGGTCGGACACCGCTCCCAGGCGGGTGGTCGAATCCGTGTCCTACCTCACCAACCGGGCCCTGGTGCTGGCCAGCGATCTGATCTCGGTGGTTCCCAGCCATGTGGCGCGGGCTGATCTGGACTCCGGCGGGTTCGCCCAGCTGGCCTGGACGGTGCCCGTCGGCACCGGGCCGGTCGGCGTGTCCTTTCGCCGCCGCGGGTCGCTGTCGCCCGCGGCACAGGCGTTCATCCGGACGCTGGCTGATATCGGCGGCGCTCTCTAGATCAGCGCGGTGCTCAGGATCGGGAAATAGCTCAGCAGGATCAGGACCAGAAACACCGCGAGCAGGAACGGCCAGAGCGCCGCGAAAATCGTGAAGGGGCGCACGCCGGACATGGCCGAGGCGATGTAGAGCCCGACGCCGACCGGCGGGGTCAGCAGGCCGAGCACGAGGTTGAGGCTGATCACGACGCCGAACTGGAACGGGTCGATGTCATAGGAATTCATCGCGATCGGCAACAGGATCGGCGTGACCAGGATCAGCGCCGCGATGCCGTCGATCAGCATTCCGACGAACAAGAGGCACAGGTTGACGATCAGCAGAAAGGTGAACGGGTCCGAGGTGACGGTCGAAATGAACGCCGCCAGGGTCTGCGGCAGTTCTTCGTAGATCACCACCCATCCGAAGACATTGGCGGCGGCGATCATGAAAATCACCAGCGAGGAATTGGTCGCGGTGCGCATGAACATCGCCCCGAGATCCCGCGGGGTGATTTCGCGATAGACCAGCCAGCCGATTGCAAAGGCGATCAGCGATGCGATGGCGGCGCTTTCGGTCGGCGTGGCTATCCCGAAAAGAATGCCGCCGACAATCGCCAGGGGGATGAGAAAGGCCGGCAGGGCGTTGCGCAAGGCGCGCAGGGCGTCGGGCAGGGTCATCCATTCGCCTTTCGGGAACTGGCGGACGAGGCCGATGGCCGAGATGACGACAAGGAAGGCCAGGGCCAGGATCAGGCCCGGAATGATTCCGGCGATGAACAGGTCGCCAATCGGCAGTTGCGCCAGCACTCCGTAGATCACGAACAGCATGGATGGCGGAATCACCGGCGCGAGCAATCCCCCGGCCGCCGTCGAGGCGGCGGCAAAGCCCGGATCGTAGCCTTCCTTCGTCATCGCCGGGACCATCGCCCGGCTCATCACCGCGATCTGGCTGGCCGCCGATCCGATGATGGCGGCCATGAACATGTTGGCCAGCAGGTTGATATAGGCCAGCCCGCCGCGAAATCCGCCGACGAAGACTCGCGCCGCCTGCACCAGCCGCTTGGTCATGCCGCCTTCGTTCATCAACTCGCCGGTGAGGATGAACAGCGGGATCGCCAGCAATCCGTAATTCTCGACCCCGGCGAACATCTGTTGGCCGAAGCTGTCATAAAGCACCGTATTGCCGCTTTCGTGGATATACCAGAGCGCGGTCAGGGCCAGGACCAGCGCAATCGGAACCGAGGCGAACATGAGGATGACGAAGAGGAACGGGGTCATGCGGGCATGCTCCGGTCCCGCGACAGCAGGTTCGCGGCGGAATGCAGAAACGCGCCGAAGGTGAACAGGACCACCACCAGCCAGACCCAGACCTTCCTGATCCCGAGCGTATTGGTGGGTTCGGCATAGATGAAATTGAAGGTCGCCCCCTGGAACGTCTTCACGTCCCATCCCGCGCCGGCCAGTTCCAACGGCATGAACCAGCGCAGGCAAACCCAGATCATCAGGCAGGCGAAAACGAATGTCGCGAGATCGACGGCCCGGTCCATGATCCGGCGCAGGCCGGGCGGCACCAGGTCCGCGACGACCGTGACGGCGACGGAACTGCGATAGTGCAGCGCGGCGGACGCGGCGAGAAAGGTCATCCAGACCATCGCGTAGATCGCCGCCTCGTCGACCCAGTAGATGGCGTTGCCCGCGGCGCGCGTCACCACGTTGAACAGGATCAGCCCGGTCACGGATGCCGCGAGCCCGGCGGCGCAGACGATTTCGATCCGCGCCCAGATCCGTGATGCCTGATACAGCATGTTCTGAAACCCCGATGCGGAAAGCGGGCCGGAGTCACCGGCCCGCCGTCCTGAACAGTCCTGTCGGTTACTTGAGCGCCGCGGCCGTTTCACGCAGGGCGGGCAGGGACGGGGCCTTTGCCGTCCAGATCTCTTCCCACTGGCCGATGGCGTCGCCGAAGAATTCCGCTCCGACCGTCTTGGTGGTCTTTCCGACCCCCATCAGGTTCTCGGTCCAGACCGGCTCCTTGGCGGTGTAGGTGTCCAGCGTGCTGTCCACATGCTTGGCCATCAGTTCGGCGATCATGGCCTTGTCCTCGTCGGACAGGCCGGCATAGACCCGCGCCGAGATCAGGCCGACCATCGGAAACATCATGTGGTTGGAAAACAGGATGGTGTCGGCATGTTCGTAGTATTTCAGCACGTCGATCAGTTCGACGTCCATGTCGATGGCATCGACCTGTCCGTTGGCGAGCGCGTCGTATACCGCGGGCAGGGGCATCGGCGTCGGGGCCGCCCCGATGGCCTTGTAGAAGTCGAGATTGGCGTCAAACGGCGTGATGCGGATCTTCAGCCCGGACAAGTCACCGACCTCGTTGATTTCGCCTCTGCTGACGATCTGGCGCAATCCGGCGCTGCCATAGCCGACCCCGACGACCCCGGCTTCCTGCGGCAGAACCTCGAGCATTCCTCGCGCCGTATCCGACCGCAGGATAGCGGCGGCATGGCCGATGTTCTCGGCAAGATAGGGCGCGTAGAAAGCGCCCATGTCGGGCACGCGGTTGCTCACCTCGGCCACGGTCATGAAGGCCATGTCAAGCGCTCCGGTCTGAAGCTGCTGAAGCATTTCGGCCTCGTTGCCCAGCTGCTGCGCAGGGAACACGGCGACCGAATGGGCGCCGCCGGATTTTTCGGCGAGTTCCGCCCCGAAGGCTTCGGCGGCCTTGGTCCAGACATGCGGCGGCGGCGTGATCAGGCCGAGCCGGAAATCCTTGGCCGCCACCGGCGCGGCGGCCAGCAGAAGCCCTGCGGTCGCGGCTGCGGCGAAGTCCTTCATCGTCAGTTTCATTCTGTTCTCCCTGATAGAATCATTGTTTTGCGAAAGCTTACGGCAGGATCAGAGTTTCACCCAGCCCTCGGGCGGCTCTTTTCCGGGGTGCACGGTCCCGCAGTTCGGACAGGTGCGTGCCTCGGTTGAGGCATAGAAGGTTTCGTATACGGGAGGCAGATCCCGGACGATGCTTTGCAGTTGCAGTTCCGCCCGGTGCACCAGGGTTCCGCAGTCAAAGCAATACCATTCGATCGCGTCCTTGGCGCCTTCTGGCCGCTTGGGTTCGATCACCAGCCCGACAGAGCCCTGCTGCGGGCGCTGCGGGGAATGGCGCACATGCGGCGGCAGCAGGAAGATCTCGCCTTCGCGGATCGGCACGTCGTAGAATTCCTCGCCGTCGAACAGTTTCAGCAGCATGTCGCCCTGAAGCTGGTAAAAAAATTCCTCGACCGGGTCGTCGTGATAGTCGGTCCGCTTGTTCGGACCGCCGACGACCGTGACCATCAGGTCGGCGTCCTCCCATATCTGCTGGTTCCCCACCGGCGGTTTCAGCAGGTGCCGGTGTTCGTCGATCCATTTCTGAAAATTGAACGCGGACAATCGTGCCATGTGGTCTTCTCCCCTGGTGTGTGATGCGAAGCGTCGGGCCAAGCGCCGGTTCAGGACAAGGAGTTTGTCCGAAATCCGGTATTATTTTTTTGGATAGCCAGTCCGGTTGCCATCACCGCAGCCGGCGTCAATCGGGCGCTTGCCGGTGTTCCGGGGAAACGGAAATCGCGCCTTCGGGCCACAAGTTCGTGAAGCCCGTTCCAGAATCCGCGGAAACCGTCATGCTGGGCGCGCGCAATCGCGTGCATGGCAAAGGAGGCGAGCTATGAAATTGAACGCGGATTTCAGCCGGCGCGTTGCAGTGCATTTCAACGACACCGATTGGGTCGCGTCGCCGGCCGCCGGGGTGGAACGCAAGATGCTGGACCGGATCGGAGACGAGGTGGCGCGTGCGACGACCATCGTGCGGTTCGCGCCTGGTAGCGCCTTTGCCGCGCATACGCATGGCGGTGGCGAGGAATACCTGGTGCTGGACGGGGTGTTTCAGGATGAAAGCGGCGATTTCCCGGTCGGCAGCTATGTGCGCAATCCTCCGACATCGCGCCATACGCCCGCAGCGGCGGAAGGGGCCACGATCCTGGTGAAACTGCACCAGTTCGATCCGGACGACCGCAGGCAGGTCCATGTGAATGCTCAGACGCGGACCGAACCGGTCGTGCCCCTGTTCCGGGATGGCACCGAAGATGTGCGGATCGAGACATGGGCGCCGGACGCGCCGGTAAAGGTCGATGCGGATGGCGGTTGCGAGGTCTTCGTGATCGAGGGCGGCTTCGTCGAGTCCTCCGAGTCCTTTTCGCGCTGGGACTGGCTGCGGTTGCCGCCCGGATCGGTTCTCGGCGGGCGCGCCGGGCCTGAAGGCGCCAGGGTCTGGATCAAGACCGGGCATCTGAAATCCATGGTCTGACCGGATCGGCGGGGTTGGCGGCGCCGGATCGCGGGGCATTTCCGCAACCTGAAGTATTTTTGACCATCCGGTAAAAAACAATTGCTAATGCGCCCAGATGTGGCAGTCTGCAGAAAAGGCCACCAGCTTCAGGGAGACGGCAATGGCGAAGGGTCAGATGGAATCGGGCATCGTCGCCGGGCGCTTGCCCGCGGAGACGATCGAACGGAATTTCGGCGACCTGCACCCGCCCCTTGCCCCGCACGAGGCCGCCGTTGCGGCGGATCGCTGTTATTTCTGCTATGACGCGCCCTGCGTGACGGCCTGTCCGACGACGATCGACATTCCGCTGTTCATCCGGCAGATCCAGACCGGCCATCCCGAAGGGGCCGCCCGCACGATCCTTGAACAGAACATCCTGGGTGGCATGTGCGCCAGGGTCTGCCCGACCGAAACCCTGTGCGAAGAGGCCTGCGTGCGCGAAGCGGCCGAAGGCAGGCCGGTCGAGATCGGGCGGTTGCAGCGCTATGCCACGGACAGCGCGATGGCGGCGGACGTGCATCCGTTTTCGCGCGCGGCACCGACAGGGCGGACAATCGCCGTCGTGGGGGCGGGGCCGGCCGGGCTGTCCTGCGCCCATCGCCTGGCCATGCTGGGGCATGATGTGGTTATCCACGAATCGCGCGGAAAGCCGGGCGGTCTGAACGAATTCGGCATCGCCGCCTACAAGTCGACACAGAACTTCGCCGAGGCCGAAGTGGATTGGCTGCTGCGGATCGGCGGGATCACGATCGAGACCGGCTCGGCGCTGGGGGAAGGGATCACGCTGGACGGATTGCAGGACAGCTATGACGCGGTGTTCCTGTCGATCGGCCTGGCGGGGGTGAACGCGCTGAAGGCGCCGGGCGCGGACAAGAACGGCGTGCGCGATGCGGTGGATTTCGTCGCCGACCTGCGTCAGGCCGGGGATCTGTCCGCCCTGCCGGTCGGGCGGGACGTGGTGGTGATCGGCGGCGGCATGACCGCGGTCGATGCGGCGGTGCAGGCCCGGCTGCTGGGCGCGCAGAACGTGACCATCGCCTATCGCCGCGACCGGGACGCGATGGGAGCGAGCCGTTACGAGCAGGACTTGGCGGCCTCGAAGGGGGTGCGGATCCTGACCAACGTGCAACCGGTGGCGGTGCATGGCAACGGAACCGTGCGCGAGATCGAACTGGAATACACGACGAGCGAGGACGGACGCCTTGTGGCAACGGGCGAAACCCTCCGGCTGAAAGCGGACCAGGTGTTCAGGGCGATCGGACAGACGCTGTCCGGAGCGCCCGGCGGACTGGCCCAGGGCGGCGGCAAGATCGCGGTCACGGGTCCCGGCCGGACGTCGGTCAAGGGTGTCTGGGCGGGGGGCGACTGCGCCAGCGGCGGCGACGACCTGACCGTGACCGCCGTGGCCGAGGGACGGGATGCGGCGATGGACATCCATGCCAGCCTGCGTGCGGGGTGATGGCCGTGATCGCCGTGAGTATTTGCGCAAAGATGAAGCCCATCAGGACAGGAGGGCCCGCGACATGGCGGATTTGACGACGAATTTCCTGGGGATTGCCTCTCCCAACCCGTTCTGGCTGGCGTCGGCGCCGCCCACGGATAAGGAATACAACGTGCGCCGCGCCTTCGAGGCCGGCTGGGGGGGCGTGGTCTGGAAGACCCTCGGCGAGGAAGGACCGCCGGTGGTCAATGTGAACGGCCCCCGTTATGGCGTGATCCATGGCGCGGACCGGCGATTGCTGGGCCTCAACAACATCGAGCTGATCACCGACCGGCCCTTGCAGACCAACCTCGAGGAGATCGCGCGGGTCAAGGCCGATTATCCGGATCGTGCGCTGATCGTGTCGATCATGGTGCCCTGCGAGGAAAGCGCCTGGAAGGCGATCCTGCCGCGTGTGGCCGAGACCGGCGCCGATGGAATCGAGCTGAATTTCGGCTGTCCGCACGGGATGAGCGAGCGCGGCATGGGCAGCGCCGTCGGTCAGGTGCCGGAATATATCGAAATGGTCACCCGATGGTGCAAACAATATTATGACAAGCCGGTCATTGTGAAGCTGACGCCCAATATCACCGACATCCGCTACCCGGCGCGGGCGGCGCATAACGGCGGGGCGGATGCGGTGAGCCTGATCAACACGGTGAGTTCGATCACCTCGGTCAATCTCGACACGATGAGTCCGGAGCCGTCCATCGACGGCAAGGGCAGCCATGGCGGCTATTGCGGACCTGCGGTGAAGCCGATCGCGATGAACATGGTGGCGGAGATCGCGCGCGACCCGGAAACCCGCGGTCTGCCGATCAGCGGCATCGGCGGCGTGACCACCTGGCGCGACGCGGCGGAGTTCATGGCGCTCGGCTGCGGCAATGTACAGGTCTGCACGGCGGCGATGACCTACGGTTTCCGCGTGGTGGAGGAAATGAAGGCAGGGCTGTCGCGGTGGATGGACGACAAGGGCTACACGCGGACATCGGATTTCGTCGGGCAGGCGGTTCCGAATGTGACGGACTGGCAATATCTCAACCTGAACTATGTCGCCAAGGCGAAGATCGATCAGGACGCCTGTATCAAGTGCGGGCGGTGCTATGCGGCCTGCGAGGACACCAGCCACCAGGCGATCTCGATGAGTCCGGATCGGGTGTTCGAGGTGATCGACGCGGAATGCGTCGCCTGCAACCTGTGCGTCGATGTCTGCCCGGTCGAGGATTGCATCAGCATGGTGCCGATGCGGCCCGGCGAGGTCGATCCCCGGACGGGCAAGGTCGTGCAGGCGGACTATGCCAACTGGACCATGCATCCCAACAACCCCGCGGCGCGCGCGGCCGAGTAGCCGCGCGGCGGGGTGTCCGATCGGACCCGGTGTCAGTCGAGCAGGAACAGCGACATGTCGAGCGTGTCCAGCGAGGTGTTCTGCAGCACGATGACGTTCTGTCCGTCGCCGAGGTGGTCGTAGATCACGGATGTGCCGGATTGGACGAGCGCGGCGGACAGCTGGGCCTGGGTGGTGGCTTCGCCCGGCGCGGTGATCCGGATGCGGTCGCCGTCGTAATCCGTGACCCTGTCGGTTCCGAACTCGGCCGCGCTGAAGACGAAGGTATCGCGCCCTTCGCCGCCGGTCAGCGTGTCGTCGCCCCTTCCGCCATCGATCCGGTCGCGCCCCTCCTGCCCGAGCAGCGTGTCGCGCCCGTTGCCGCCGAACAGCCGATCGGAGTCGGCGCCGCCTTCGAGTCTGTCGGCCCCCGCATTGCCGGCGAGCCTGTCTTTGCCGCTGTCGCCCAGGAGCGTGTCGTTGCCCGCGCGGCCATTGATCCGGTCGTCGAATGCAGTGCCGTCGATGCTGTTGGCGTCGCCGGTGCCCTCTATGCGTCCGGCCCCGTCCGGGTCGGATTCGCGTCCGAACCACACGTGGTAGATTCGCCCGCCATAAGTGCCGACGGTCGGGTCGATCTCGACCCCGATGCCGATGGAATTCCAGGTCTGGCTGGCCCAGGTGCCGAGGTTGAGGATCACCGCGTCATGCCCGGGCGAGTTCTGCCAGCCCGCGAGGGCGCTGTCGATCGTCGGATACCCGGCGGCCGAGATCTCGAACCCGTAGCCGGGATAATCGGTGCCGATCCGTTGCGGCGCGGTCCACATCACCGAAGGCTGGCTGTGATCGGAATAATAGGGCGCGTCGGACCAGCTGTGCAGGTTGGCGCCGTCGGGCAGGGCCAGACCCGGTTCCCAGATGTTGTAGAGCGTGTCCGCCGCATGCCGCCCGGCCGTGGTGGTCAGGTTCAGCGACAGCGGGATCGGGTCGAGCCCATTGGCGGCACGGTAATCCATCAACTGGTGATAGAGATCGAGCTCCATCAGGCTGAGCTGGTCCGAGGCGGTGGGGCGGGTATTGTCGAATGTCATGGAAGAGTCTTCTGTGGTTGCGTGCCGGCGCGGGATAGCAGCGAAACCGGTCGATGTGGCGGAAATATGGTCGCGGCCCCCGAACTGGCGCAAATCCGCCGTGTCCCCGCCGGCCGGCCGTCGGCGCGTCAGGCGGGGGTGAGCAACCGCGTGTAGAGTGTCTCGATGAAACCGGAGGCACCCTCGAACGGGTCCTCGGTGCCGAGCACGGCACGCACCTGCACATCGAAATCGGCATAGTGCTGGGTCAGGGACCAGATCGAGAAGATCAGGTGATAGGGATGCACCCGCGCGATCCTGCCTTCTTCGATCCAGCCGGAGATCACCGCGCATTTCTCGTCCACCAGCTGCTTGAGATCGCCGGACAGCGCATCGTGGATACGGGGCGCGCCCTGGACGATTTCATTGGCGAAGAGGCGGCTTTCGCGCGGGTAGTCCCGGCTCATCTCCAGCTTGCGCCGCACGTAGGCGAGCAGTTCCTGCAACGGGTCACCATCGTCGCGCAACGTTCTGAGGGGGGCCAACCAGAGATCCAGCAACTGTTCCAGGAGCGCGTTGTGGATCGCCTCCTTCGAGGGGAAATAGTAGAGGAGATTGGGCTTGCTCAGCCCCGCCGCCAGCGCGATCTGGTCTACGGTCGCGCCGCGAAACCCATGCGCTGAAAAGACATCCAGCGCCGCTTCGAGAATCGAGGCGCGGTTGCGCATCTGGATGCGGGTCGTCGGGGAAGAGGCCGTCATCGTCCTGCCCTGCCGTGTTTTTGGTCGGTGCTGCCGGAATTGGCGCGGCGCAGTCCGGCAGCTTCTTGACTGCGCACCCTGCCGTGATAGCGTCGGTTTGACCGAATGGTCAAATCAATCTCGGAAAAGCGGATCCAACCGCAGGGGGGACGGACATGGTGGCACCGGCGCAGAATCTCAAGATCAACGGCGAGCGTTTGTGGGACAGCCTGATGCAAATGGCCCGGATCGGCCCTGGCGTGGCGGGCGGCAACAACAGGCAAACGCTCACCGACGCGGATGCAGAGGGCCGCGCCCTGTTCCGCAAATGGTGCGAGGAGGCCGGGTGCAGCATGGGGCTGGACCAGATGGGCAACATGTTCGCCCGCCGCGAGGGCTCCGACCCCGACGCGCTGCCGGTCTATGTGGGCAGCCATCTGGACACCCAGCCGACGGGCGGGAAATACGACGGGGTCTTGGGGGTGCTCGGCGGGCTGGAAATCCTGCGCACCCTGAACGACACCGGGATCCGGACCCGGCACCCGATCGTCGTGACCAACTGGACCAACGAGGAAGGCACGCGCTTCGCGCCGGCGATGCTGGCCTCGGGCGTGTTCGCGGGCATCCACACGCAGGACTGGGCCTATGCGCGCGAGGACGCGGAGGGCAAGCGGTTCGGCGACGAATTGCGGCGCATCGGCTGGTGCGGCGAGGAGGAGGTCGGCGCGCGCGAGATGCGGGCGTTCTTCGAGCTGCATATCGAGCAGGGTCCGATCCTGGAAGCCGAAGGCAGGGATATCGGCGTCGTCACCCACGGGCAGGGGTTGAGCTGGACGCAGGTGACGATCACCGGCAAGGATGCCCATACAGGGTCGACCCCGATGCCGATGCGCAGGAATGCGGGGCTGGGCATGGCGCGGGTGCTGGAGAAGGTTGAGGAGATCGCCCTGAGCCATGCGCCCCACGCTGTCGGCGCGGCGGGCCATATCGACGTCTATCCCAACTCGCGCAACGTGATACCGGGCAAGGCGGTGTTCACGGTGGATTTCCGCAGCCCGGATCTGTCGGTGATCGAGGACATGGAGGCGCGGCTGCGCATCGAGGCGCAGGCGATCTGCGACGGGATGGGGCTGGACGTCGCGTTCGAGAAGGTCGGCGGGTTCGACCCGGTCGCCTTTGACAAGGGCTGCGTGACGGCGGTGCGCGATGCCGCCGAGCGGCTGGGATACAGCCACATGAACCTGATTTCCGGCGCCGGGCATGACGCCTGCTGGATCAACCGCGTGGCGCCGACCGCGATGGTGATGTGCCCCTGCGTCGACGGGCTGAGCCATAACGAGGCGGAGGAAATCTCGCCCGAATGGGCGGCCGCCGGGGCGAATGTGCTGTTTCACGCGGTGGTGGAGACGGCGGAGATCGTGGGCTAGCGCCGGGGGCTCTGCCCCCGGACCCCCGGAGTATTTTCGCAAAGATGAAGAGGGCGCCTCGCCGCGCTTGAGATAGGGAGAACGACATGTCGACAGTGATCAGGAACGGCACCGTGGTGACGGCGGATCTGAGCTATGAGGCGGATGTGCTGATCGAGAACGGGGTGATCGTGGAGATCGGCAAGGGGCTGAAAGGCGACGAGGAACTGGACGCCACGGGCTGCTACGTGATGCCGGGCGGGATCGATCCGCACACGCATCTTGAGATGCCCTTCATGGGCACCTATTCCAGCGACGATTTCGAGAGCGGCACCCGCGCGGCGCTGGCCGGGGGCACCACGATGGTGGTGGATTTCGCCTTGCCCAATCCGGGCGAGGGATTGCTCGATGCGCTGAAGCGCTGGGACAACAAGTCGACGCGGGCCAATTGCGACTATTCCTTCCACATGGCGGTGACCTGGTGGGGCGAGCAGGTGTTTGACGACATGAAGACTGTGGTGCAGGAGCGCGGCATCAACACCTTCAAGCATTTCATGGCCTACAAGGGCGCGCTGATGGTGAATGACGACGAGATGTACGCGTCATTCCAGCGGCTTGCGGAACTGGGCGGCATCGCCCTGGTACATGCGGAGAACGGCGATGTGGTGGCGGAACTGTCGGCCAGGCTGCTGGCCGAGGGCAATACAGGCCCCGAGGCGCATGCCTATTCGCGCCCGCCGCAGGTCGAGGGTGAGGCGACCAACCGGGCGATCATGATTGCCGACATGGCGGGGGTGCCGCTTTATGTGGTGCATACCTCCTGCGAGGACAGTCACGAGGCGATCCGCCGGGCCCGGATGCAGGGCAAGCGGGTCTGGGGCGAGCCGCTGATCCAGCATCTGACGCTGGACGAGAGCGAGTATTTCAACCCGGACTGGGACCATGCGGCGCGGCGGGTGATGAGCCCGCCCTTCCGCAACAAGCAGCATCAGGACAGCCTGTGGGCGGGGTTGCAGTCGGGATCGCTGAGCGTGGTGGCGACGGATCATTGTGCTTTCACCACCGAGCAGAAACGCTTTGGCGTCGGGGATTTCACCAAGATCCCCAACGGCACCGGGGGTCTGGAGGACCGGATGCCGATGCTCTGGACCCACGGTGTGGCGACCGGGCGGCTGACCCCGAACGAATTCGTCGCGGTCACATCGACAAACATCGCCAAGATACTGAATTGCTATCCAAAAAAGGGTGCGGTCCTGGTCGGGGCAGACGCGGATCTTGTGGTCTGGGACCCGGAGAAGGAAAAGACCATCAGTGCGGAAAGCCAGCAATCGGCGATCGACTACAACGTGTTCGAGGGCAAGCAGGTCAAGGGCCTGCCGCGGTTTACCCTGACGCGGGGAAAGGTCGTGGTGCATGATGGCGAGATCCGCACCGAGGAGGGTCATGGCAGGTTCGTCAAGCGCGAGGCCAACACCACCGTGAACAAGGCGCTTTCCACCTGGAAGGACCTGACCGCGCCGCGTCCGATAGAGCGGACGGGGATTCCGGCCACCGGCGTATGAGATGATTGGAGGAAGATCATGAAAAGGAAGAATAAAATGAATCTTGGCGCAAGGATGATCTTGCCATTGGCCCTTGCGGGCACTCTCCTGGGGTGCACGACCCCGGACCCGGTGACGGTACCTTTGCGCGGTCAGCTCGCGGACGGGTCCGAAACCTTTTCCGGCAGCGCGACGGGCGATCTCAATGGTCCCGGCAGACTGCATCTTGTGAGCAATCGCGGGCGGACCTGTGAGGGGACGTTTGTCAAGGTTTCGGACCGGGCCGGCGAAGGCACGCTGACCTGCGATGATGGCGCAAGCGGACCGCTCCGGTTCGTGGGCGCGAACCGGAGCGGCACGGGGACGGCGACGCTGAACGGCAAGACGATTACCTTCCAGTTCGGGTAGGGGCAGCGCGTCTTGGATAACCATGAAGAGGTCATTCGGGCGGATCGGCTCGACTTGACCTTCCAGACCAATGACGGGCCGGTACATGCGCTGCGCGACGTGAACCTCACGATCGACAAGGGGGATTTCGTCAGTTTCATCGGACCGTCGGGCTGTGGCAAGACCACGTTCCTGCGCTGCATCGCGGCGCTGGAAACGCCCACGGGGGGTATGCTCAGCGTCAATGGCATGACTGCGGACGAGGCGCGGCGGGCGCGGGCCTATGGCTATGTCTTTCAGGCCGCGGGGCTGTATCCGTGGCGCACCATCGCGGGCAATATCAGGCTGCCGCTCGAGATCATGGGGTTTTCCCGCGATGAGCAGGTCCGGCGCGTGAACGATGTTCTGCAACTGGTTGATCTGGAAGGGTTTGGCGGCAAGTATCCCTGGCAGCTGTCGGGCGGCATGCAGCAGCGGGCCAGCATCGCTCGGGCGCTGAGTTTCGATGCCGACATCCTGCTGATGGACGAGCCCTTCGGGGCGCTGGACGAGATCGTGCGCGACCACCTGAACGAGCAGCTTCTGGCGCTGTGGGCGCGCACCGGAAAGACCATCGGCTTCGTGACCCATTCGATTCCCGAGGCGGTCTATCTCAGCACCAGGATCGTGGTCATGAGCCCGCGCCCCGGACGGATCACCGACGTGATCGAGAGCCCGCTGCCGCGGGAGCGGCCGCTGGATATCCGCGAGTCGCCGGAGTTCATCGAGATCGCCCACCGGGTGCGGGAAGGGTTGCGGGCGGGGCATGGCGATGTGTGATCCGGAGGCTGTGCACCGCGTGCAGACCGCGTGCATACGCCGTGCATACGGTGATGCCGACCGCCGGGTGGCGGCGTGAGGTCGGTGCTCCCGGTTCTGACGGTCGTGGCGGTGATCGTCGCGCTCTGGTATGCGGCCTGTGTGCCGATGAACATCAAGGGCGTGCTGACCGAGGCCGAACGGGCCGGCGCGGCGGTGCAGCCGGAGGGGGCCGGGGCGCGGCGGGACCTGCCGGCGCTGCGGCTGGCGATCAACAACGGCTTCGCCGTGCCCGCGACCTGGGCGCAGGACCGGCCGCGGCTGCCGGCGCCGCACCAGGTGGCGGCCGAGCTCTGGGACACGACGGCGATGAAGAAGATCACCAGCAAGCGCAGCCTGGTCTATCACGGCTGGGTGACGCTGAGCGCGACCCTGCTGGGCTTCGCCATCGGCACCGGGCTGGGGATTCTGCTGGCGGTCGGGATCGTGCATTCGCGGGTCATGGACATGAGCGTGATGCCCTGGGCCATCGTCAGCCAGACGATCCCGATCATCGCCCTGGCGCCGATGATCATCGTGGTGCTCTATTCGATCGGGGTGCAGGGGATCCTGCCAAAGGCGGTGATCTCGGCCTATCTGAGCTTTTTCCCGGTGGTCGTGGGCATGGTCAAGGGCCTGCGCAGTCCGGACGCGATGCAGCTCGACCTGCTGCGGACCTACAATGCCGGCAAGGCGCAGGGGTTCTGGAAACTACGCCTGCCCGCGTCGATCCCCTATCTTTTCGCTTCTCTGAAGATCGGCATCGCGGCGTCGCTGGTGGGGGCGATCGTGGGCGAGCTGCCGACCGGGGCGGTGGCCGGGCTGGGGGCGCGGTTGCTGGCGGGGAGCTATTACGGGCAGACGGTGCAGATCTGGGCGGCGCTGTTCGCGGCGGCGATCCTGGCGGCGGTGCTGGTCGGGCTGCTGGGGCTGTTGCAGCGCCTGGTCCTGACCCGGATGGGCATGGCATGAGGCGGGCGGGCGACAGAAGGGGGCCAGCCCCCGTCTTCGTCGCGATCGCTGCGCGACTCCCCCGGAGTATTTCCGCAAGGATGAAGCCGGGAGGGCGCGGGCGATGATGCTGGTGGCGCTGGCAGCGCTGGTCTGGGGCCTTGGCTGGTGGATCAATCTCCGGCTTGCCGCCGGGCCGTCGGCGCAGTCGCGCGGCGTGCGGCTGGCGGTGCCGGTCATCTTCGGCGTGACGGTGCTGGCGGTCTGGGAATTGCTGGTGCGGGGGCTGGATGTGCCGCTGGTCATCCTGCCCGCGCCGAGCCTGATCGCGGCGCGTTTCGCCGCCAGCCTGCCGGTCCTGTGGGCCGATTTCGTGCAGACCATCCTGAAGGGGGCGCTGGGCGGCTATGTGATCGGATGCGGTGCGGCGATCCTGACGGCGGTGCTGGTGGACCGCAGCGATTTCCTGCGCCGCGGACTGTTGCCGGTGGGCAATTTCGTCGCCGCGCTGCCGATCGTGGGAACCGCGCCGATCCTGGTGATGTGGTTCGGCTTCGACTGGCAGAGCAAGGCGGCGGTGGTGGTGGTGATGGTGTTCTTTCCGGTGCTGGTCAACACCGTGGCCGGGCTGCGCGAGACCACGGCAATGCAGCGCGACCTGATGGAGACCTATGCCGCGAGCTACTGGCAGGGGTTCTTCAAGCTGCGCCTGCCCGCGGCGCTGCCGTTCATCTTCAACGGGCTGAAGATCGCGACCACGCTGGCGCTGGTGGGGGCGATCGTCGCCGAGTTCTTCGGCTCGCCCACGGTGGGAATGGGCTTTCGCATTTCGACCAGCGTCGGGCAGCTGGCGCTGGACATGGTCTGGGCCGAGATAGTTGTGGCGGCGCTTGCGGGATCGGTGTTTTATGGCGCCGTGGCATGGGTCGAGAAGGCGGTGACATTCTGGCATCCGTCGCAACGGGCGTGAGCGGGCGGGCCGGGCCTGGCGATCCGGAGAACCACGGAAATTCAATGCAACAAGGAGTATGGACCATGAAGAAGACGATAACCGGAGCCGCCGCGGCGCTGGTGATTGGGGCGCTGCCCGCACTGGCGGCGGACGAGGTGAAGCTGCAACTGAAATGGGTGACGCAGGCGCAGTTCGGCGGCTATTACGTGGCGCTGGACAAGGGGTTCTACGAAGAGGAAGGGCTGGATGTCACGATCCTGCCGGGCGGGCCGGACATCGCGCCGCCGCAGGTGATCGCGGGCGGCGGCGCCGACGTGGTCGTCGAATGGATGCCGGCGGCGCTGGCGGCGCGGGAGAAGGGGCTGCCGCTGGTCAATATCGCGCAGCCGTTCAAGAGTTCCGGCATGATGCTGACCTGCTGGTCGGACGTGGGCATCGGGAAGCCCGAGGATTTCCCCGGCCACACCCTGGGGGTCTGGTTTTCCGGCAACGAATTCCCGTTCCTGAGCTGGATGAACACCCTGGGCGTTCCGACGGACGGCAGCGATGCGGGCGTCACGGTGATGAAGCAGGGTTTCAATGTCGATCCGCTGCTGCAGCGGCAGGCGGACTGCATTTCCACCATGACCTACAATGAATACGGCCAGGTTCTGGATGCGGGGGTTTCGGCGGATGAGCTGATCACCTTCAAATACGAGGACCAGGGCGTGGCGACGCTGGAGGACGGGCTCTATGTGCTGGAGGAGAACCTTCAGGATCCGGCCTTTGTCGACAAGATGACCCGCTTCGTGCGGGCCAGCATGAAGGGCTGGAAATACGCCGAGGAGAACCCGGAGGAAGCGGCGGGGATCGTGCTCGACAACGATGCCAGCGGTGCGCAGACCGAAGCGCATCAGGTGCGGATGATGGGCGAGATCGCCAAGCTGACCGCGGGCAGCAATGGCGCGCTGGACCCGGCGGATTACGAGCGCACGGTGGCGACGCTGCTGGCGGGCGGATCGGACCCGGTGATCACCAAGGCGCCGGACGGGGCCTGGACCCATGCGATCAGCGACGCAGCGTTGAACTGAGCGGCTTCACGGTGTCACGGAAGCGCGGCGCGGTCCCTTTCGGGGCCGCGTTTTTTCATGCCGGATCCTGCGGCGGTTTGTCCGGTTTGATGGGATGACAGTCCGCGCGTTATGTGACAATCTTCGCGAAACTTCCAGAGTTTGGGAAAAATCCAGAAATTATGCAGGGTTTCGCGCAAGAATTCACCATGGCGATGGGTTTGATTCTGTCAGGCGATCCGGAGTTGTGGGCGATCGTGTTACTGTCTTTACGAGTTTCGCTGATGGCGGTTCTGATCGCCGCCGCCATCGGCATGCCGATGGGCGCGGCGCTTGCCGTGGGGCGGTTTCCGGGGCGGCGGGTGGCGATCGTGCTGCTCAATGCGCTGATGGGGCTGCCGCCGGTGGTCGTCGGGCTGATGGTCTATCTGATGCTGTCCAGGTCCGGGCCGCTGGGGGTGCTGGAGCTGCTTTACACGCCGACGGCGATGATCGTCGCGCAGGTGGTTCTGGTGACGCCGATCATCGCGGCGCTGACCCGGCAGACGGTCGAGATGCTGGATGCGGAATATGCCGAACAGCTGCGCAGTCTCGGCGTGTCGCGGCTGGCGTCGGTGCCGACGCTGCTCTGGGACGGGCGGGTGGCGCTGCTGACCGCGCTGCTGGCCGGGTTCGGCCGCGCCATCGCCGAGGTCGGGGCGGTGATCATGGTCGGGGGCAACATCAACCATGTGACGCGGGTGATGACGACGACCATCGCGCTGGAAACCTCCAAGGGCAACCTGGCGCTGGCGCTGGCGCTGGGGACGATCCTGATCGGGATCGCCATCGGCGTCACGGGGACGGTCAGCCTGCTGGGCGCGCGCAACGGCCAGCAGGAGATGCGCCATGCGTGACCTGCCGATCCTGGAAAGCCATGACCGGCCGTTCCTGCGGGCCGAGGACCT
This sequence comes from Sedimentitalea xiamensis, assembly GCF_030164465.1. Classification (GTDB taxonomy): domain Bacteria; phylum Pseudomonadota; class Alphaproteobacteria; order Rhodobacterales; family Rhodobacteraceae; genus Sedimentitalea; species Sedimentitalea xiamensis. The sequence continues at coordinate 20,920 of NZ_JASNJE010000007.1, read as the reverse complement.
GGTGATCACGCGCAACGGGCGGCGCCTGCTGGATGTGGCGGACCTGGCCCTGGGCGGCACCGGACCGACACTGTTCCTGGGTCCGAACGGTGCGGGCAAGAGCCTCTTGCTGCGCTGCCTGCACGGGCTGATCGTGGCGGACCGGGGGCGGGTGACTCAGGACGGCCAGCCCATCGGCGCGGAACAGCGCAGGCGCCAGGCGATGGTGTTCCAGACTCCGGTGCTGCTGCGCCGGTCGGTGGCGGCCAACCTGGACTATGTGCTGAAGCGGCGCGGGCTGGCGCGCGGCGCGCGGCGGGCGCGGATCGCGGGTTTGCTGGAGGAGGGCGGGTTGTCCGGCAAGGACCGGCAGGCCGCGCGCAGCCTGTCCGGCGGCGAGGCGCAGCGGCTGGCGATCCTGCGGGCGCTGGCCTGCGACCCGGAGATCCTGTTCCTGGACGAGCCGACCAGCGCGCTGGACCCGGCGGCGACGCAGGATATCGAAACGATGATCCTGCGGGCGGCCCGGCGCGGCACGCGGATCGTGATGATCACCCATGACATCGGGCAGGCGCGGCGGCTGGCCCATGACATCGTGCTGATGCAGGGCGGGACGGTGGCCGAGTCCGGCCCGGCCCACGATTTCTTCGATGACCCCCAGAGCCAGGCCGGACGCCGGTTCCTGGCGGGGGGGCTGGTTTTGTAATCCCTTGAACATGGAGTAGCGGGAATGATCGGAACATGGATCCGGGCGGCGGTGCTGTCGCTGGGCGTGGGCGTCACGGCGGTGGCGGCAGAGGATTTCATCGTGGTGCAGTCCACGACATCGACCCAGAATTCGGGCCTGCTGGATGCGATTCTGCCCGAGTTCAGGAGTGAGACGGGAATCGAGGTGCGGGTGGTCGCGGTCGGCACCGGGCAGGCGATCAAGAACGCCATGAACGGCGACGGCGACGTGCTGCTGGTGCATGCGAAACCGGCCGAGGAACAATTCGTGGCCGATGGCTGGGGCGTGCAGCGCTATGACGTGATGTACAACGATTTCGTGCTGATCGGACCGGAAGCCAACCCGGCCGGGGTCGGCGGTCAGGACGTGGAGGCGGCGCTGGCGAAGATCGCCGAGGCTCAGGCCCCGTTCGCGTCCCGCGGCGATGACAGCGGCACCCACAAGGCCGAGTTGCGGCACTGGTCCTCCGCCGGGGTGGATGTGGCGGCGGCCTCGGGCACCTGGTATCGCGAAACCGGCTCCGGCATGGGGGCGACGCTGAACGCGGCGGCCGGAATGGGCGCCTATGTGCTGAGTGACCGCGCCACCTGGATCGCCTTCGGCAACAAGGACGGGATGAAGATCCTCGTGGAAGGCGATCCGAAGCTGTTCAACCAGTATGGGGTGATTCTGGTCAATCCGGAGAAGCATCCGGGGGTGAAGGCGCCGCAGGGGCAGATCTTTATCGACTGGCTGACCGGGCCGAAGGGGCAGGCGGCGATTGCCGATTTCAAGCTGGACGGCCAGCAGCTGTTCTTTCCGAACGCGCAGTAGCCGCCGTTCTCAGTCGCTGGCGCCATTGTGGTGGATGGTGCCGAGACCGGAAAGATCGTAGCCCGGCAGTTCGGCGGCGCGCGCCGCGCAGGCGTCCGACGCAAGGAAGGCCATCAGTTTCTGCATCGGCGGGTCGAACCAGGCCCGCCGCCATACCGCCAGGTCGAACCGTTCGACGGTGAGCGGCACGAAGGTCAGACCGTAAAGACGCGCCAGCGCGCCGAGGCCGAAGCCGGCCTCGGCCTTGCCGTCATGCAGGGCGATGGCCAGCTCTTCCTCGGTGCGGGCGCGGGTCGGCAGGGCCGAGATGTCGTCGCGGGTCAGCCCGGCGGTTTCGAGCTGGGTTTCGAATTCGCGCTGGCTGGCGGCGCTGTCCTGGCGCAGCACGACCCGGCGGCCGGTCAGGTCGGCGATGCCCGCGATGTCGCTCAGGCCGGGGGCCAGCAGCAGGCCGCGCTGGCGGCGGGCGATTTCCACCAGCACCACGGGCGCTTCCCCCAGGGTTTCGCGCAGGGTGTCGCGGTTCCAGCCGTCCGGTTCGCGGATGTGCAGGCCCGCCGCCTGGGCGCTGCGCGCCGCCAGCCGGTCCAGCCCGTCATAGGAGCCGTCATAGAAACTCGCCAGCCCGGAGCGGCTTTCGCGCAGGGCCCAGTCCAGCAGCGGGTCGTGGCTGCCGGCGAGGATCGGCGGCAGCGGCGGGGCGGCAACGTTCGGGCCGCTGCGCGAGGCGGCGAGCCAGGCGGTGATGTCGGCGCGCGGGAACAGCAGCTTGCCCACCGCCCGCACGCAGGGCACTTCGCCCGAGGCGGCGAGGTCGTAGACCTTGCGTTCGCCGATCCGCAGCAGATCGGCCAGTTCGCGGGTGGTCAGGTAGTCGGGCACGCCTAGTCCAGTCGCACGTTAGCGGGGTCGCTGGCCCGGTCCGCGGCGGAAAAGCCAAGCTCGCCCAGCCCGTACCACGCGACGACGGAAATCGCGATCATCGCGGCGAAGGCGGTCCACATGGCTTTCATCGGGTCTTCTCCTCAACGGTACTGGTGGCCTGCCGCAGAAATTCGATCAGGTCAACACGATCGTCCGGGCTGGTGATGCGCTGCATCGGCATCTTGCTGCCCGGTATATAGTGGTCCGGGCCGAGATCGAACAGCGCGTCGATGGTCGCTTCGGTCCAGACGATGTCAGACCCGGCGAGCGTGTCGGAATAGAGATAGTCGGGCACCATGCCCGCGGGACGCCCGAACAGCTTGTGCAGGGTCGGCCCGGCGCGCCGCGCGCTGCCCGGCGTCAGGCTGTGGCAGATCGAGCATTTGCGCTGGAACTGGCGTTCGCCGTTTTCCATTTCGGCGGGGTCGCGCAGGAAGCTGCGTTCGCCCGTGGTCATCTGCCGGTGTTCGTCCAGCGTCGCCACCGGCCAGCTGTACATCGCGTCGTCCAGACCGGCGGCATGGATGTTCCGACCGTCGGCGGAAAAGGCCAGCGCCCAGACCGGGCCGCGCAGGGTGGCGCGGAAATCGCGGGCGATCCGCCAGTCGCGCGTGTCGATCACCATGATGTAGCCTTCGCCGTCGCCGACCGCGAGCTGGCCGCCGTCCGGCGACAGGGCAAGCGCCAGGATCGGGCGGCGGTCGAGGGTGAAATCGGTGATCCGGGCGCCGGTTTCGGCGTCGATCACGCGGGTGACGCCATCGACCGCGCCATAGGCGAGCCATCCGGCGCCGGGGTTCAGCACGATCCGGTTGATGCCGAACCCGTGGCGCAGAAGCTGCTGGATCTCGGTGCCGGTGGTGACATCCCAGAGCCTGAGCGTGCCATCGCTGCCGGCGGAATAGAGGCGGCGGCCATCGGCGGAAAAGGCGACGGCGTTGACGCCCGACGTGTGCCCGGTGAGCCGCCGGGGCGCGCCGCCGTCCAGCGGCCACAGCCCGATGCTGCCGTCCCAGCTGGCGGAGGCGATCAGGTCCGGTGTGGCGGCGAGATCCATGACCTTGCCCTTGTGGGTTCCGATCACGTCGCCGCCCGGCCAGCGGCGCAGGGTGAAATCGGCGCCGGCGGAATACAGCTTGTCCCCGGCGAAGAGCACCGCGTTGACGGCGGCCTCGTGACCGTCCTGCCAGTCCGGGCGTCCGTCGGTCCACAGGCCCACGGAATTGTCGAAGCTCGCGGTGGCGATCCGCCCGTCCGGGGCCACGGCGATGTCCATGACCGGGCCGCCGTGACCCTTGAGGGTGAAGAAATCCTGCGCGGCCGCGACCGGCGGGACGAGCAGCAACAGCAGGGCCAGGGCCGGACGCATGGCTATTCGGCGGGGGTCGCCGATCCGGCGGCGGCCTGTTTTTCCTCGACTTCCCTGACCCAGAGACCGTGGTGTTCGCGCGCCCATTGTTCTTCGACCTCGCCCGTTCCCATGGCGTCGAACGCGCCTTCCATGCCGACGCTGCCGAGATAGATATGCGCGAAGATCATCGCCATGAAAACGAAGGCGACGATGGCATGCCAGAGCTGGGCGAACTGCATTTCCTCGTGCGGGGCGAGCTGTTCGGGCAGGGGGGCGAAGCCAAACCAGCCCGGCACGCCGATGTCGTTAACGACGGCGAAGGTCTTGGCGAACATCGGCAGTTCGAAGGGAAACAGCAGCGACAGGCCCGAGACGCTGATCGACAGGCCGAGGACGACGCATCCCCAGAAGATCATCTTCTGGCCGGCGTTGAACTTTCTCGCCGGAGGGTGGACGTTCTTGGAAAACAGCCCGCCGCCGACCGCGAGCCATTTCAGGTCGTGCCGGTTGGGAATGTTGTGGAGCGTCCAGTTCAGGATCACGATGAGCAGGCCGAGCATGAAGGCCCAGGCGATGTTGTTGTGAATCCACTTGGAGGCCACGGCGACGGTGGAGAACGCCTGGTGGCCGAAGACCGGGATCAGCACCGTGCGACCGAAGAGGGTGATCAGGCCGGTCGCTGCGAGCACCAGGAAGCTGCCGGCGAACAGCCAGTGTCCGAAGCGTTCAAACGGAGTGAAGCGCAGGATCGTGCGGCCGGTTTTCGGCCCGTCGATGCGGATCTTGCCGCGCAGCAGGTAGAACAGCGCCAGCGCCACCAGCGTGCCGCCGAGCAGCCAGGCGCCGTAGGTGGCCAGCGGTCCCTTGCGGACCTGGAGCCACCACATGCCGCCGTCCTGGATCAGCACGCCCGCCGCCGGGCTGCTGCTGGTGGTGGTCACATCGGCGGTGCCGTACCGCAGGGCGCGGAAGACCTCGCTGTCGGATGCGCCCCCCAGCGTGCCGAGCTGTGCCGCGATGGCGGCGGCATTGCCGCCGTCATTGCCCTGCGCGCGATGGGACAGGTCCACCTTTTCGCCCCGCTGGCGGGCCATGATGTCTTCGAGGGTCGTGGCCCCGCCGGTGGCGGCGCGCGGGCCTTCAGCCTCGGGCGAGGCCGTGGATTGCGCCAGCGCGGCGAAAGAAAAGGTCAGCGTCAGGATCAGTGCAAGCAGTGCGCGCAGCATGTGGTCAGGCCCCAGTCAAACAGGAAATGGGACGGCCCGACATGGCAGGCCGTCCCGGAAGCGGGTGGTCAGGGCGGTGTCAGCCGTCCTGTTTGCCGTAGGCGCTGCCCCAGCCCCAGGCGCCGGAGCCGAAGCCGCGGGCGACGACGCGTTCGCGGTAGATCGCGGACACGACATCGCCGTCACCGGCCAGCAGCGCCTTGGTCGAGCACATCTCGGCGCAGATCGGCAGCTTGCCTTCCGCGATTCGGTTGCGGCCGTATTTGGCGAATTCGGCGGTGGAGTGGTTTTCTTCCGGGCCGCCGGCGCAGAAGGTGCATTTGTCCATCTTGCCCCGGCTGCCGAAGTTGCCCGCCTGCGGATATTGCGGCGCGCCGAAGGGGCAGGCGTAGAAGCAATAGCCGCAGCCGATGCACAGATCCTTGCTGTGCAGCACCACGCCTTCCTCGTTCTGGTAGAAACAGTCGGTCGGGCAGACCGCCATGCAGGGCGCATCGGAGCAATGCATGCAGGCCACCGAGATCGACCGTTCGCCGGGGCTGCCGTCGTTGATGGTCACCACCCGGCGGCGGTTGATGCCCCAGGGCACCTCGTGTTCGTTCTTGCAGGCCGTCACACAGGCATTGCATTCGATGCAGCGTTCTGCGTCGCAAAGAAACTTCGCTCTTGCCATTGGTCGTCCTCCCTTACGCTGCCCAGATCTTGCAGAGAGTGGCTTTGGTCTCCTGCATCTGGGTTACTGAATCATAGCCATAGGTCTGCGCGGTGTTGGAACTTTCGCCCAGAACGTAGGGATCGGCGCCGGCGGGATACTTGTCGCGCCGGTCTTCGCCCTGGAAGTGGCCGCCGAAGTGGAAGGGCATGAAGGCCACGCCCGAATTCACCCGTTCCGTGACCAGGGCCATGACCAGGACCTTGCCGCCTTCGGGGCCTTCGACCCAGACCTGCCCGCCGTCGCGGATGCCGAGGTTGTTGGCGTCGCGCGGATTGATCTCGACGAACATGTTCTGCTGCAATTCCGCCAGCCAGGGGTTGGACCGGGTTTCCTCGCCGCCGCCTTCGTATTCCACCAGGCGCCCCGAGGTCAGGATGATCGGGTAGTCCGCCGAGAAATCCTGATCCTGGATCGACTTGTACATCGTCGGCACCCGCCAGAACTTCTTGTCGTCATAGGTGGGATAGTCGGCCACCAGATCCCGGCGGTTGGTGTAGAGCGGTTCGCGGTGCAGCGGCACCGGGTCCGGGAAGGTCCAGACCACGGCGCGGGCCTTGGCGTTGCCGTAGGGGGCGCAGCCATGCTGGATCGCCACCCGCTGGATGCCGCCCGAGAGGTCGGTCTTCCAGTTGACGCCTCCCACCTTGTCCGGCGCGCCCGCGACGGCCTCGATGGAGGCGCGCTCCTCGGCGGTCAGGTCGCCGTCCCAGCCCAGGTCCATCAGCATCTGCATGGTGAATTCGGGATATCCGTCCTGGATTTCCGAACCCACGGGGTAGACGCCTTCGGCCAGCAGGTTGTCGCCGTCCCGTTCGACCCCGAAGCGGGCGCGGAAGCCCATGCCGCCTTCGGCCACCGGGATCGAGATGTCATAGAGATTGGCCGAACCCGGATGGTTTATCTCGGCGGTGCCCCAGCAGGGCCAGGGCAGGCCGTAGGTGTCGCCATCCGCCGGTCCGCCCAGCGCCCGCAGCGAGGTGCGGTCGAACGTGTGCTGGTTGGCCATGTGCAGCTTCAGCCGCTCTGGCGACTGGCCGGTGTAGCCGATCGTCCACATGCCGCGGTTGAATTCGCGGGTGATGTCTTCGACGTTGGGTTCCTCCCCATCCATCGCGATGTTGCGGAACAGGCGGTCGTCGAAGCCGAACTTCTTGGCGAACTTGGCCATGATCGTGTGATCGGGCAGGCTTTCGAACAGCGGCGCCATGATCTGGTCGCGCCATTGCAGCGACCGGTTGGAGGCCGTGACCGAGCCGCGCGTCTCGAACTGGGTGCTGGCCGGCAGCAGGTAGACGCCGTCGGTCCGGTCTTGCAGCACCGCCGAAACCGTCGGGAACGGATCGACCACGACCAGCATGTCGAGTTTTTCCATCGCCGTCTTCATCTCGGTCATCCGGGTCTGCGAGTTGGGCGCGTGACCCCAGAGCACCATGGCGCGGGTGTTGGCGGGCTGGTCGAGGTTCTCGGGCGCCTCGAGCACGCCGTCGATCCAGCGGCTGACCGGAATCCCGTTGAGATTCATCATCTTGGTGTCGCCGAAACTCGCGTCTGAGAAACGGCCCTTGAGCCAGTCGAGATCTTCTTCCCAGACCCGTGCCCAATGCGCCCAGGACCCGTCGCTGAGCCCGTAATAGCCGGGCAGAGTGTCGGCCAGGACGCCGAGATCGGTCGCGCCCTGCACGTTGTCATGGCCGCGGAAGATGTTGGTGCCGCCGCCGGCGGTTCCCATGTTCCCCAGCGCCAGCTGGAGCACGCAATAGGCGCGGGTGTTGTTGTTGCCGTTGGTGTGCTGCGTGCCGCCCATGCACCAGATCACGGTGCCGGGGCGGTTGTTGGCCAGGGTGCGCGCGACGCGCCGGAGCTGGCTGCCCGGCGTGCCGGTGACGCGCTCGGTTTCCTCGGGGGTCCACCTGGCCACCTCGGTCTTGATCTCGTCCATGCCCCAGACGCGGGTGCGGATGAACTCCTTGTCTTCCCAGCCGTTCTCGAAGATGTGCCAGAGAATGCCCCAGATCAGCGCCACGTCGGTGCCGGGACGGAAGCGGACGTATTCGTCCGCATGGGCCGCGGTGCGGGTGAAGCGCGGATCGCAGACGATCACCGGCGCGTTGTTCTGTTCCTTGGTCTTCAGCAGGTGCAGCAGGGACACCGGATGCGCCTCGGCCGGGTTGCCGCCGATGATGAAGACCGCCTTGGAATTGTGGATGTCGTTGTAGCTGTTGGTCATGGCGCCGTAGCCCCATGTGTTCGCAACGCCCGCGACGGTGGTCGAATGGCAGATCCGCGCCTGGTGGTCGACGTTGTTGGTGCCCCAGTAGGCGGCGAACTTGCGGAACAGGTAGGACTGTTCGTTGCTGTGCTTGGCGGAGCCGAGCCAGTAGACGCTGTCAGGTCCGCTTTCCTCGCGGATCGTCAGCATCTGGTCGCCGATCTCGTCGATGGCCTGGTCCCAGCTGATGCGCTTCCATTCGCCGCCTTCCTTCTTCATCGGATACTTCAGGCGGCGTTCGCCATGGGCGTGTTCGCGCACCGCAGCCCCCTTGGCGCAATGGGAGCCGAGGTTGAACGGGCTGTCCCAGCCGGGTTCCTGGCCGGTCCAGACGCCGTTCTGCACTTCGGCGATGACGGTGCAGCCCACGGAGCAGTGGGTGCAGACGGATTTCACGGTTTCCACCGCGGCCGCCGCGGCGGTCTGGGCGCTGGCCGGGGAGACGGTGCCCCCGGTTGCGCCGATCGCGGCCAGGCCGCCGATGGCAAGGCCGGATCCGCGCAGGAACGCGCGGCGGTCGACGGTTTTTGCGGCGACTTCGGACAGGATGCCGGTCCGCTGAGAGCGACGCGCAACCCCGTTGGTCTTTTTCCTAAGCATGTTTCGTTTCCTTCCGTGCTGGCCGGGACGAGCCGGCTGGCTGGGTGAGTTTCGACTTCCGGGGTCAGGGCGTCACGCAACCGTCGTCCGGGGTTGACTGCGTCCGGGGGTCAGAACCGGGCGGAGTCCAGATAGGCGCGGGTGTGCGCGGTGTCCTGCATGCGGGTCTCGTCCACCGGCAGCGCGGCGGCTTCGGCCTCGGTCCCGCCGAGGGCGGCGGCGGCCACGGCAGCGGGGGCCGCGGTGCCGGCCAGTTTCAGGAAATCGCGGCGACTGGTGCCTTCATCCTGTTTCTTGCTCATCGGATGTCTCCTTTGTCCGTTTCGCAGTATACCTTGAAAAACAAGGCGTTGATTGGCGAAGTCAATCCGCCGTCATTCGAAAGCCCTCGCGTTCGATCTCCATGAACGTCCGTCCGGCGGCGCCGACGGAAGCATAAAGGACCGAACTGGCGGCGGCTTCCAGATCCGTGAAGAAATGCCCGGCCCAGGGGCCGATGTGGCGCGACCAGAAGGTTTTCTGGTCCGCCAGCGGAGCGGGGCGGCCGAACCGGCCGACGATCATGCCGGCCATCATCTCCATCAGGCTGGCGATATTGTCTTCGGGGTCATAGACATTGGCGGCGCGGGCGATGCCGCGGGCGGCCATGTCGCCGCGCAGTTGCGCCAGCGGTTTCTCGTTCAGGAATCCGGTCAGGTAGTAGCTGGCGTAGGGCAGAAGCTCGCCGCGCCCGAGGCCGATGAACAGCGCGTTGAATTCGCGTTCGGCGGCGGCGGGTTTCGTGACCCTGGCGACACGGGCCATGCCCTGGATCGCCTTGCCGAATTCGGTGTCGTCGCCGCGCAGCCCGGCCATCTGGTCCAGCCTCAGCTGGTCCGGCGGACCGGCGAGCAGCAGGCCGAGGAAATTGTAGAAATCCGCGCGCAGGCGGTCCTCTGGCGTGATGTCGGTGGCGATGTCTGCAGTCTGGGTCATCTATGTCCTCCGGGCGTCCGGGCCGAAATCGAACCGCATCCGGCGCGGGACCGGGGCGGCCGGTTGTTCGTCCTCTGCCGGGCGGTCGTCGTCGAATGCCACGGCGTCGTCATCGTTCAAGGCCGGCGCCGCGTCGTCCTGCGGCGGTTCGGATTCCCTGGCGTCCAGGGGGGGGGTGGGAACAGTGGCCGCGTTGTCCCGTTCGGCGGCCTGCCGGGCCATTTCCTCCACATGGGCGAGCAGGCCCTTGCCGACCTGGTAGGTGGTCTGGAGCGTTTCGCCAGCGGTGGCGTGGATAGTGTAATCCTCGCCGTAATCCACCAGTCCGTCGAGATTGGCCAGCACCGGGTTCAGCCGCCACAGGCGGCGCAGCGCCCGGTTGCGCAGGCGGACCGGGACGGCCTTGGACATGAAGCCGCGAATGTCGTCGCCCATGGCCAGGAGATCCGGATCCGGGAGGTCGAGTTCGGCCAGGATCTCGGCATCGCTGCGCTCCTCCGCCTCGGCCTGTTCCGCCTTGGCCAATCGGGCGGCGGCGGCCCGCGTCTCGGCGTCCTGCTCGGCGCGCACGGCGGCGCGGCGGTCGGACCAGAAATCGCGCGTCCGGGTCATGTCATCACCCGTTTGGGCGCGCGGAACACGTCGGACTGCTGCCGGATCCGGGCGTCGCCCCGGCCGTCCTCGACCAGGTCGACGCGTATCCGGTCGCGCCGCCGCTTGATGAATTCTTCCTGTTCGTGGTTCCGCACCGCGAAGTCGCGCACCCAGGCGACCAGCCCCTGCGGCATCGGCACCTTCTCGACGATGTCGTCGCCGTTGTCGCAATAGTCCTGGCTTTCATACGGCGAGGCGGTCGCCAGCACGACATCCAGCGGGCGGCTGTCGTCCGGCCCCTTGCGCATCACCACGTAGATCGACGGGACCTGATCGGCGAGGTTGACCATGTAGGCTTCGGTTTCCACCGCCCAGAGCGTCAGGGGCAGGGTGGCCGCATGATATTCCACGGCTTCGCCTTCCCGGCGCAATTCCTGCCAGTCGGCCGGTCCGGCGCCGGGCAGCACCGCGACGGCGGTCCAGTTCCATTTGGCCCAGCGGGTGACACCGGGCACTTTTCGGACCACGACCCCAAGGGGCATGGTGATTTTCAGACCTACCGTGTGAGCCACGTATCCTCCCCAGCGGTTTTCCTGAAACCCGCCGCTGCAAGAAACTATGGGACAGAAAACACGGTTCGCCAAGAGTTTTCGGAACGGAGTTGTATCGTTTGGCGGACCGGAGCCCCGGATTCCGTTGGCCCCGGCGATGCGGCGCTGGCGGAAACAATCGGCGGGCGGCGAAAAACATGCGGCTTAGTTGCGCCTTTTTGGCGTCGGCGGCATTGATCGGCGAGGGGAGTCGCGCGACCTGCGGGCTTTACCTTGCCGGGACCTGTGCCTAGGGTGCCTGCGCAGCGTCCGGCCAGCGGACGGTGCGAGGGGGGAAGGAACGATGGTCAAATCCTTGATATTGTGCGATTGCATGGGCAGCCAGGCGATCGATGCGGACCGGATCGGCGGTGCCGCCGGGCTGGCCTGTTCCCGCGTGCACAGCGCCCTGTGCACCACCCAGATCGAATCCGCCGCCCAAGCGATCGGGGCGGGCGACGCGATCATCGCCTGCCAGCAGGAACGCGCCCGGTTCGAGGAACTGGCGGCGGAACTGGACCTGCCGGTGCCGGGTTTCGTCGACCTGCGCGACCGGGCCGGGTGGTCCGATCAGGGCGCGGCGGCGGCGGCGAAGATGGCGGCGCTCGCCGCCGAGGCGCTGATCCCGGCGGTCCCGGTGCGCAGCCTCGACGTGGTGTCCGAAGGGGTCTGTTTCGTCTTCGGGCCGGGCGCGGCGGTTCTGCCGCTGGCGGCGCTGCTGGCGGATACGCTGGCGGTGACGGCGCTGGTCACGGACGATGAGGACGCTCCGCCCGACCGCCGGTTCGACACCGTGCGGGGCCGGATGAAACGGGTGACCGGCGCGCTGGGCGGGTTCGAGGTCGTGATCGACGCCTTGCAGCAGGTCGAGCCGGGCGGGCGCGGCGCCTTCGCGATGACCGCGCCGCGCGATGGCGGGACGTCGCGCTGCGACATGGTGATCGACCTGTCCGGCGGCGTGCCGATGGTGCCGTCGCCGCGCAAGCGCGAAGGCTATCTGCGGGCGGACCCGCGCGACCCGCTGGCGGTGCAGCGGATCGCCATCGAGGCGATGCAGCTTGTCGGCACTTTCGAGAAGCCGCTCTATGTGGGGATAGAGGAGAGCCTCTGCGCCCATTCCCGCGCCGGGCAGGCCGGGTGCAGCAAGTGCCTGGATATCTGCCCGACGGGGGCGATCACGCCGGCCGGCGACAATGTTACCATCGATCCGATGATCTGCGCGGGCTGCGGCAGTTGCGCGGCGCTGTGCCCCTCGGGCGCGATCACCTATGACGACCCGCCGGTGGCGCATCTGGTGCAGCGCATGCAGGTGCTGGCCGAGGCGTTCCGCGCCGCCGGCGGCGCCGCGCCGCGCCTGTTGGTGCATGACGCGCACGGGGCGGAGATGATCCGGCTGGCGGCGCGTTTCGGCCGGGGGCTACCCGCCGATGTGATCCCGCTGGAGCTGGAGGTGATTTCCGGCTTCGGCCATGCGGAGATGCTGGCGGCCCTGGCGCATGGCTTCGCCGCCGTCACCGTCCTGCTGGCCCCGACGACCGAACGCGACGCTTTGCATCGCGAACTGGCGCTGGCCGGGGCCATCGCCGGGCCGGGGCGGCTGGCGCTGCTGGATGAAGCCGATCCGGACCGGATGAGCGATGCGCTCTATGACGCTGAAACCATGCCGCCTTTGCAGGACCGGGTGCTGCCGATGGGCAGCCGCCGCCAGATCGCGCGGCTGTCGGCGCGGGCGCTCAACCCGCAGGCCGAAGCGCCGCTGCCCCTGCCGGAGGGCGCGCCCTATGGCGCGGTTCTGGTGGATACGGACGCCTGCACCCTGTGCCTGTCCTGCGTGTCCCTATGCCCGTCCGGCGCGTTGATCGACAATCCGGACATGCCGCAGTTGCGGTTTCAGGAGGACGCCTGTCTGCAATGCGGCATTTGCGCGACGATCTGCCCGGAAACCGCGATCACGCTCAGGCCGCAGTTCGACCTGAGCGACGCGGCGCTCGGCCAGCGGGTGCTGAACGAGGAGGAACCCTTCGCCTGCGTTGAGTGCGGGGCGCTGTTCGGCGTCCGCTCCACCGTGGAGCGGATCATGGAAAAGCTCGCGGGCAGCCATCCGATGTTCGCCAGTTCGGACCAGGCCCGGATGATCCAGATGTGCGACGATTGCCGCGTCAAGTCGCAGTTCGCCCGCGGCGACAACCCGTTCCAGGGCGGCGAGAGGCCGCGCGTGCGCACCAGCGAGGATTACTTTTCCGAGCGCAAGGATCACTGAGTTTGCAGCGGCGCCCCCAGGTCGGCGGCGTCGGTCGCCGCGACGAAGGCCAGGATCGCGTCGAGATCCTGAAGCGTCATCCGCACCGGCGCGATGGGCGGCGGGCGTTCCGGGTCGAACGGCGGCGTCACCTCGGCGATCTGGGTGAAGGCGGCATGCGGGTTGCGGACATAGAATTGCCGGAACCGGTCGGTCCAGTCCGCAAGGCTGCGCAGCACCGCGAAGGACGGGGTCGATCCCAGCCCCTTCATGCGGTTCTGTGCGCCGACCACATGGCAGCGGCCGCAATGGGCCAGCGACAGGGCGGCGCCGCGCGCGGCGTTGCCGTCGAACTCCTCCGCCTCCTCGGTTTCGACGGTCTCGAATCTGGCGGAAAACGGCTCTCCGGAGTCCGGCTGAAAGCTCTCGATGGTGTTCTTTCCGATGTCCGACAGCATCCAGTCGCGGAACCGGATCTGGTCCTTGCCGTCCTCGATGCGCAGGAAATAGGTGGTGCCGGCACGCCGGAACACCGCGACGCCCGGTTCCTGCGTCGCCAGCCGCATCGGACCGGCGGGGTTCACGGTGACGCGAACCGACGTCTTGAGCGAGAAGCGCGGAAGAATGTGTTTCAGAAGGCCGCTCGCCAGGACGGGCTCCGGCGCGGCCAGGCCCAGGGCCTGCCGGGCGATGGCGGGGCTGGCGTTCAGCAGCAGAGTCAGGCAAACAAGCAACACACGCATCCTGTCAGGTTAGAAGGGCCGGGCCGGCTGCGTCAAACGGATTGAAATCGGAGGAAGACGAGAAATGAGCGATGACTTCAACATGTCGATGCGCAAATTCCTGAAACAGGTCGGCGTGACCAGCCAGCAGGCGATCGAGGAAGGCCTGCGCAAGGCGGGCGACACCGCGGGCAAGTCCTATGAAGCGAAGGTGGTCCTGACGATCGACGGGCTGGACATCGACCATGTGGTGACAGGCACCATAAAGGGAAACAGCTAGAACATGGCGACGCGGGACGCCGTCCTGGCCGAACTGAAGAAGATAGCCGATCCGGCGAGCGGGCAGGACATCGTGGCCGCCGGTCTGCTGCGGGCGCTGACGGTGGAAGACGGATCGGTGCGGTTCGTGCTGGAAATCGATCCGTCGCGGGCGCAGGCGATGGAGCCGGTCCGGGCCGAAGCGGAATCGCGGGTCCGGGCGCTGGACGGGGTTGCCAGAGTGTCGGCGATGATGACCGCGCATTCCCAGAAAGCCCCGCCGCCAGACCTGAAGCCGGCGCGGAAGGCCGAACCGCAGGGGCCGCAGAAGGTGCCCGGCGTGGACAGGGTCATCGCCATCGCCAGCGGCAAGGGCGGCGTCGGCAAGTCCACGGTCGCCGCCAATCTCGCCTGCGCGCTGGCCGCGGAAGGCCGCCGGGTCGGTCTTCTGGACGCGGATGTCTACGGGCCGAGCCAGCCGCGGATGCTGGGGGTGTCCGGGCGTCCCGCCAGCCCCGATGGCAAGACCATCCTGCCGATGCGCAACCACGGGGTCACGATGATGTCGCTGGGGCTGATGACCAACGAAGACCAGGCGGTCGTCTGGCGCGGCCCGATGCTGATGGGCGCGCTTCAGCAGATGATGATGCAGGTGCAGTGGGGCGCGCTCGACGTGCTGCTGGTCGACCTGCCGCCCGGCACCGGCGACGTGCAGCTGACCCTGACGCAGAAATTCGCCGTCGATGGCGCGATCATCGTCAGCACGCCGCAGGACGTCGCGCTGCTGGATGCGCGCAAGGGCATCGACATGTTCAACCAGATGAAGACGCCGATCATCGGCATGATCGAGAACATGTCCACGCATATCTGTTCCAACTGCGGCCATGAAGAGCATGTGTTCGGGCATGGCGGCGTGGTGGCCGAGGCCGAAAAGCTGGGCGTGCCGCTGCTGTCGGAAATCCCCCTGCATCTGGACATCCGCCTCGCTGCGGATGGCGGCGCGCCGATCGTGGTCAGCAAGCCCGGCAGCCCGCAGGCGGAGGCCTTCCGCCATGTGGCGCGCAACCTGATCGCCAAAGGCCTCGCGTGAGCGACGCGCCGACCTTTCCGCCGCTTCTGGCCGGAGAGCCGGTGACGGGCCGCGACGATCCGTTCGACAGGGCCTGCGCCCTGGCGGCGCTGGGCTGCGATGGCGGCACCGTCGTCTACAACGTGCAGGCCGACCGGCTGCGCGCCGCGCTTGTCGTGGCGCCGGAGGTCCCGCTGGAGGACGCGATGACGATGCAGGTGGTCTGCGGCATCGGGTTCCAGAACGCGCTGGGCGCGCTGGCGCCGCCCGAAGTGGCCGTTCACCTGACCTGGGACGGCGAGATCCGGGTGAACGGCGCGGCCTGCGGGCGGATCGCGGTGGCCGGGCCGCCCACCGCTGCCGACGCGGTGCCCGACTGGATGGTCGTCGGCCTGGACGTCGTGCTGATCCAGACCCGCAGTGATCCGGGTGAAACCCCGAACGTGACCGCGCTTTTCGAAGAAGGCTGCGCCGATGTCGGCGCGGTTGCGCTGCTGGAAAGCTGGGCGCGGCACAGCCTGCTCTGGATCAACCGCTGGGAAGAGGACGGCAACGCGCCCCTGCACGCGGAATGGAGGGGGATTGTCCAGGGGATCGGCGATCCGGTGACGCGGGGCGGCCTGTCGGGCCGTTTTCTCGGCGTGGATGACCGTTTTGGCATGCTCATCCGGGATGATACCACGACCCATCTGGTGCCGATGAGCACCCTGCTGGAGACAAGACCATGAAGCTGGCCCGCGCGATCCATTTCGATGAAAGCGATCGGAACGTGTTTCACTCTCCGGCTCGCACCGGGGAATGGTGCATTTCCGGCGGGTTCGAGTTTTCCAACTGGACCGAGGCCGACCTGACCGGCAAGGCGCGGCAGGCCTTTGCCAATGGATGGCTCGGCGTCGAAACCTTTGGCCGGGTCACCTTCGTCGCCGTCACCCAGGTCGAACCGGCGGAGGTCGACGCGCTTGGCCAGGCGCTGGCCCGGCATTTCGTCGATCTGTACGGCGCGCCTTCGGCGGAGGCGGCGCTGGGTGTCGCGCGGGACGAAATCGCCCAGATGGCGGATCTCTGCGAAGACCATGATCCCAACACGCTGATCACGGTCGCGCGCGAGCTCACAGGGGCGGGGGTGCGGGAAACCTATCGAACGATCGCGGCGCGGGCCGCCGGGATCGACCAGTTCGCGATTCACGGTTCGCTGGACGAATGACCGCAGGAGCGGCCCGGATCAATCGGTCGCGGCGAAGGTGCCGTAACGGCCGCGCTTGTGAATCAGCCCGTGGCCGGAGCGATGCGCGGCGCGCAGGACCTGGCCGACGATGATCGTGTGATCGCCCGCGCCGTGCAGCGCGCTTTGCCGGCACTCGAACCGGGCGAGACAGCCGTCGAGGATCGGCACGCCCTCGTCGTTCGGCCGCCAGAGGACGGGCGCGAAATCCAGCCCGCTGCGCGCGAAATGCAGGGCAAGCTGCTTCTGGTCGTCGGCGAGGATGTGGATCGCGTAATGGGCGGCGTCGGCGAAGGCCGGGTAGCGCTGCGAGCGCTTTGACGCGCACCACAGGACCATCGGAGGGTCGAGGGAGACGGAGGCGAAGGAATTGGCCGTCATGGCCAGCGGCCCGTCCGGCGACATGACCGTGATCACCGTGATCCCGGTTCCGAAACAGCCCAGGGCATCGCGATAGGCGCGCTGCGTGTCGGGGCCGGGAATGACGAGAGTTTCGGACATGATCCTGCGCGTTTGTTGGTCTGGTGCGCTCGGTGCCACGCCGGGCCTGTTTTGTCCATGATCTGCGGGTTTGTCCAGCATAGTCTGTCCTGTCTGCCAAGACTGGTCAGATAAGGCCTTCCTCCCGCGGAGCAAGGGGTCAGTTCAGATCTTCCAGCAGCCGGCCGTGCTTGCGGGTCTCGGCGATCACGTCGCCGAAGGTCTTCATCCCGCGCGCCTGCAACATCGGCAGCATCTTGCAGAGCACCTCTGCGGTGGCCTGCGCGTCGCCCAGGGCCGTATGGCGCAGCTCCGCGGGGATGGTGACGCCGAGCCGGCCGCACAGGGCGTCCAGCGTATGCGTCTCGGATGCGCCGAAGACCACGGCGGACACCAGCACCGTGTCCAGGATCGGATGATCCCAGGCGACGCCCATCGCGGTGGCGTGACGGCGCAGGAACGCCATGTCGAACGGGGCGTTATGGGCCACGATGACGGAATCCCGCGCGAACTGGTGAAACAGTCGCCCTGCCTCGTTGATACCGGGCGCTCCGGCGACCATGGCGTTGCTGACCTTGTGAACCCTGGTGGACGCCGCCGGAATCGGTATGCCCGGATCGACCAGCGTGTCCAGAACCTCGCCTGGAATGATGCGCCCGCGCAGGACGCGCACGGCGCCGATCTGCACGATTTCGTCCTTGTGCGGCAGAAGGCCCGTGGTCTCGGTGTCGAAGACGACGAAACAGAGATCCGCCAGCGGCCGGTCCTCGAAGGCGTCGTCCCCCGGCGTATCGAGAAGATCGAAATCGTAGACCAGGGGCCGCGCCGCATCCGGCGCCATCCGCGCCTCGCTGGCGTCGAAGATCAGCATGTAGCCCGGCGCATGTCCCATCGGTTTCAGGCGGACGTCATAGGTCTGCAGCCCGTCGGCGCTGACCGCCTTGCAGGCCACCTCGGCCCCCGCCGCCAGCAACTCGGCATAGGCGGACTCGATCTCCGCGGGTTGCAGGTATTCGAACAGCGACGCCTGCAGCCGCGGATGCGTGACCTGCGCCAGCACGGCGGCGGCCTGTCCGTCATAAAGCACGATACGGTGCGCGGGGTTGAGGATCACCATCGCCATCGGGATCTGCGTCAGCAGGGCGGTCAGCCGGTCCCTTTCCGCCGACAGCCGCGCGGTTTGCGTCGCCACGGCTTCGGCGGTCATCATGGTGGAGTCGCTCAACTGTCCGGCCACCGCCTGCGCCGCCGGGGCCAGATCCCCGAGATAGCGCGCCGCGCTCAGGTCCATGTTGCCGGTCACGCCGGCATGGGCGCGGGCGCGCATTTCGGCGGCGAGCCGGTCGATCGGCTTGGCGATGTTCTCGTCAAACAGCAGCCAGACGCCGGCGATCATCCCGAGCAGGGCGAAACCGCTCAGGAGGCCGGAAAACACGAAGGCGTTGAGCATGTCCGGGTCGTCCGCCCGCTGATACCCGACGACCAGGGCG
This sequence comes from Sedimentitalea xiamensis, assembly GCF_030164465.1. Classification (GTDB taxonomy): domain Bacteria; phylum Pseudomonadota; class Alphaproteobacteria; order Rhodobacterales; family Rhodobacteraceae; genus Sedimentitalea; species Sedimentitalea xiamensis. Next base: position 2,677 of record NZ_JASNJE010000007.1, on the reverse strand, counting down.
CCGGTGGTCACCGCCAGGCCGCCCAGGGCCAGCAGGCAGAAAAAGAGAAAGATCCGCAGGCGAAGGCTCAGCCGCGTCAGCATCACGACACCCCGCAGGCCGACGCCAGAACCGCATCCCGGTCATCGACATGCACCCAGTCCGGGTCGATGACCTGCCCGCTGTCGTCAAACGTTGCGCCGTCGATGAGGGTGGCCATCCGCCCCTCTGCGCAGTCAAAGAGGACCGGCACCCGTTTCAGAGGCGCCCAGCGGCCGAAGAAATACAGATCGGCCATCCGCTGATCCGGCAGGTCCGCATGGCGCCGGACCGACAGGGAATCCACCGCCACGAACCGGTCCACATAGGGCACCACATAGGTCCAGGGCTGATAGAAACGCGCCTTCTCGATGGATTGCGCGACAAAGACGCCTTCCGGCAGGGTGGCGGTCGTTCGATCGAACCAGCTGTATTCCATGAACACCGTCATCGACAGCATCCCGAAACCTGCCGCCACCGGCGCGGACCAGCGCGGCAGGCGGCCACCGGTGAGCCGGTTGACCAGCATCACCATGCCCGCCAGCGCAACCCCGGCAAAGATCGTTCCGATCAGTTCCAGAAACATCGCCGCTCCTCCCTCCGGGACCGGCCGGCGAACCGCGCCCCTGTCTTCATCTTTGCCCAAATACTCCCGCCGGAGGCTCCCTCACGCTCCGCCGGGAGGGACGTCAACTCAACATGCCACGGCCATGACCGATCGCCGACTGCATGGTCTTGACCACCACGAAGGCGTCGCGCAGATGGCTGCGCTCGAAATCCGACAACTGGCCTGGGGCCAGGAAATTGTCCGGTCTTTCTCCGGCATTGACCAGGGCGACCTGGTGCTCCAGGCGCGTTTCAGCGATCAGGTCGTAGGCATCCAGCAGATCGCGCCCCCCCGATTGCGACACCACGCCGGCGGCTTGCCCGGCGACCAGCCGGGCGCGGGTGTTCACTTCGTTCAGACGGCCCTGCAGCGCGTAGATCCGCCCCAGGTCGACCACCGGCACCACGCCGTTCAGCTTCAGGTCCAGCGTGTTGCGGTGCTCGCCCGAGCGGATCGTGGCAAAGCCGCGCAGCAGCCCCAGCGGCGGCGTGTGCTTCAGCGAATTGCTGATCATATGCGCCACGAAGATCGAATTCGCGCTGGCGGCTTTCAGGGTGGTTTTCTGCAACTGGCCGAACAGCGAGGTGTCGCCGCCGATCGGGCGCAGGTCGAACATCACGCTGGCCAGCATCTGCGCCTCGGGATTTGGCTTGGCGATCCAGCCGTCGAAATACTGTTTCCACACCCGCACCGGCTGACACCAGCGCGGGTTGGTCGCCATCATGTCGCCGGGGCAGTAGAAATAGCCGCAGGCGTCCAGCCCGCCCGTGACGTATTTCGCGAGGTCGGCGAAATACGGCATCTGGTCCTCGGTGACCGCATCGTCGAGAAACAGGCAATTGTCCTGATCGGACACGCCGGTCTGTTCCTGCCGGCCCTGAGATCCGCAGGCGAGCCAGAGATAGGGAACCGGAGGCGGGCCGAATTCGGCCTCCGCCAGTCTGAGCAGGCGCCGGGTGACCGTATCGGCGATGTCGGTGATCAGCCGGGTCACGACCTCGTGCCGGTTGCCGCCGGCGACGAGCTGCACCAGGAGCCGGGGGATCTCGGCGGTGACCTTCGCCATCTGTTCGGCCGTATCGGCGCGCGCGATGGCGCTGACCATTTCCGCCGAACTGACGGCCTGAAAACGGGTCAGGTCGGTCTGGGTGACGATGCCGACCAGCTTGCGGCCCTTCACGATCGGAATATGGCCGATGCGGTTTTCCATCATCGCGTGCAGCACGTCCGAGCCGATGGAGGAGGACGACAGGGTCAGCGGCGCCGGCGTCATCACCTGCGACACGGGGGTCGTCGCGGGCCGGCCCTCGGCCAGCACCTTGCCGGACAGGTCGCGCGTCGTCAGGATCCCGACCAGCCCGGCGTCATCGACGACGCAGAGCGAAGAAATGCGGTGTTCCCGCATCAGCCGCGCGGCGTCCTGCGCGTTGGTCTGCCCGGAACAGGTCACCGGATTGGCGGCCATGAAGCTCTCGACCCGGCTGGTCGCCAGATCGCTGCCGCGGCGGGCTTCGCTGCGCCGGCGGTCAAAGAACTTCGCCACCCGGGGCTGGGCGTCCATCAAGGCGTCGAAATCCGCCTTGGGCAGCATCAGGAGCATCGCGTCGGCGGTAGCGCGGGCCGAGGTGACAGCGAGGCCGTCCCGCGTCAGGCCCCGTTCGCCAAAGGAATTCCGTGGCCCCAGCAGGGACACGGGGATGTCGTTCTCGTCGCGCACTTCGATTTCGCCGTCGCGCACGAGGTAAAGCCCGTCCAGGACATCGCCGCGCGTGTAGACGGAGTCGCCGGCGGCCAACTGCACGATCCGGAAACGGAGCGCCAGCGCGTCGAGAACCTCGGCTTCGAGACTGTCGTAGGGATGAACCGATGTGAGGAACCGACGAAGATCCTGGGATGAGATGGTCATGGAACACCGGCTGCACAAGGGAAAGCGTCCCGCCCGGTGACTACGGGGCGGGACCGGGGGCGGGGGGGGGGCCCGGGGGGGGGCCCCCCCCGCCCGGGGCGGGGTGCGCGGCCCCCGGGGCCGGGGCCCCCCGCCCCCCGCCGCGG
>NZ_JASNJE010000079.1 GCF_030164465.1 Sedimentitalea xiamensis | reverse complement strand
GATAGTGTCCACCATCGATAGTGGACATCATGAGGCACTCCATGGCGGGCAAGAAGGGCCAGAAGAAGCGGTTCTGGGCGGACGAAGAGAAGCGGTCGATCTGCGCGCAGGCTTTGGCCCCGGGTGTGTCGGTCGCGCAGGTTGCCCGTCGTTATTCGATGAACGCGAACCTGATCTTCAAGTGGCTGAAAGACCCCCGTTTTTCCCCTGCTGCGGACGAAACGCAAATGGCATCGGAAGATGACGGTATCTTCTTGCCGGTGGAAGTGTCGGGGCCGTCCATCGACCATGATGCCGACGACGCGCCCATGATGACCGCGGGTTCGACATCGGCCCCTCTTCTGGCGCATCGGGTCGACATCACGCTGTCGGATGGGCGACGGGTCGTCATTGAAGGGCCGACGGCGCTGTCATCTGTTATCGGGCTCGTGCAGGGTCTGATGGCATGATCCCGGTGCCGAGCAATACGCGGGTCTGGCTGGCGGCCGGGGTGACGGACATGCGCCGCGGCTTTAATACGCTTGCGGCGCAAGCCGAACAGGTTCTGGCCGAGGACCCGTATTCGGGGCACATGTTCGTCTTCCGGGGGCGCCGGGGCGATCTGTTGAAGATCATCTGGTGGGACGCCCAGGGCGCCTGCCTGTTCTCCAAGCGCCTCGAGCGTGGCCGGTTCGTCTGGCCCGCGGCGAAGGACGGCAAGGTCAGCCTCGGTCCGTCGCAACTCTCGATGCTGCTGGAGGGGATCGACTGGCGCATGCCGCAAAAGACATGGCGGCCATTGCAGGCGGGATAACTCAACAAAACAGGGGCTTAGGCGCATTCCTTGTTCCACTCCCACCGCCGGTTCAGTATATTCCCGCCATGCTGGAGACGCTGAAATCCCTGCCGGACGATGCGGAAGACCTGAAGGGTCTGGTCGCCCTGATGGGTGAAGAGATCAAGTCTCTGACCCTGAAGGTGGAAGACCTGCAAGGGCAGCTGGCGGCCCATCGCAAGGCGCGGTTCGGGTCGAAATCCGAAAGCCTCGATCAGCTGGCCTTCGACTTGCAGGAAGACACCGAGATCGCGCAGGCCGCTCAGGCGCAGCATGACGAAGCCGGCCCGGACGACGATGCGGTGCCCTCCGACATGCCTGCCAAACGGCAACACAGCCTTGCTCCGCTGCCCGATCATCTCGAGCGACAGACCGAGGTCCTGTCTCCGGGCGATGCTTGCGCCTCCTGTGGCCGCGCGCTGCGCCCAGTCGGCGAGGATGTGACGGAGGAGTTGGAATACATCCCGGGGCGCTTTGTCATCCGCGAAATCGTGCGCCCGCGCATGGCCTGCAAGTGCTGCGAAACCTTCTGGCAAGCGCCGCTGCCGAGCCGCCCCACCGAACGGGGCCGTGCCGGTCCCGGCCTGCTCGCCCATGTGCTGGTCGGCAAGTATTGCGATCACCTTCCGTTATATCGCCAATCGGAGATCTACGCGCGCGAGAAACTCGACCTGCATCGATCGACATTGACCGGCTGGGCCGGGCGGTCGACGGCGTTGCTGGAACCGCTGGCCGAGCATATCGGCAAGCTGGTGCGCGCCGGACCCGCCGTGTTTGCCGACGATACTCCGGTCAAGATGCAGACCGGAGCGAAGACGGGCAAGGCGCACACCGCGCGGCTCTGGAGCTATGTTCGCGATGAGCGTCCATGGTGCGGACAGGCGCCGCCCTGCGCGTGGTATCAGTTCAGCGTGGATCGGAAGGGAGAGCACCCCTCTGCCCATCTCTCGGGCTACAAGGGCACCGTGCATGCCCCCTCTCGGCAGATTGCTCCGCAATCGCCTGCCGGGCAATGGACGGGTTTACCGGCTTCAACGGCCTGTTCGGCGAAGGGCTCGCCACGGAGCAGGCCTGCATGATCCATGTCCGCCGCAAGTTCGTGGATGTCTTCGAGCGCGATGGGTCCGTCATCGCCAGGGGCGCCATCGAACGGATTGCCAGGCTCTATGGTGTGGAAAAGGAGGCGCGCTACAAATCCCCCGATGAACGCGTCGCCCTGCGGCAGGCGCAGGCGAAGCCGCTCTTCGATGAACTGACAGGCTGGCTGAAGCAGCAACTGCCGAAAATATCCGGAAAGACCAAGCTGGCCGAGGCGATCCGCTACGCGCTCGGTCGTATGCCAAAGGCGCGGCCATACCTCGAGAACGGACAGCTGGAATTGGACAACAATATCTGCGAGCGGTCAATCAGACCCCTGACCGTCGGCAGGAAAAATTACCTCTTCATGGGCTCAAAAGG
>NZ_JASNJE010000078.1 GCF_030164465.1 Sedimentitalea xiamensis | reverse complement strand
GGTAGTGGGTCAGTTTGAATTATCTTTTTTGCGAGGCTTGTAGGGGCCGCGCTTTTTCGGTGCTGGCTCTGCCGCATCAATCAAGGCAACGATATCTTCAACTTCCCACGGGCTGGCTGACAGACCGGCAGCCATAGCGGGTGTCATGCGCAGGCTCTTATGGGTCCGGCAGAAGTTGTAATACATGAAGTGTAGCGCGACCGCGTAAGCGTGGTTCTCGGCCTTCTTGCTGAATGCGTTTGTCAGGCGGGTGAACCGGCGCATCCCCATGCGCATCGTGAGGTTCTGGCGCTCGACATGCGACGTGCTGACCATTTCCATGTCGGGCTTGCCAAGGATCGGCTCTTTCTTTGCGCCGGTGTATTCGGCAGGGCTATACTTGCGCTCATGACCCTTTGTGCCGGTCGGATCGCCGTATTGCTTGACCAGCATGGCATAGTCCACGTCACCGCCGAAGGCGTCAGCAACGGCTTTCAGGTAGGCACCGTGACCGTCTGTGGTAAGCTGGCAACGCCCTTCGATCCGGTCAGCAAGGTCAAACATGAACTCGCGCGCTGTGCGCTGCGAACGGTCTCCCACGGTGTAGCTGATGATGAGCTTGCTTGCCGGGTCCAGCGCAGTCCATGTCCAGATGTCGCCAGCCTCAGCAGGTGCGGCCTTGGCAGCTTTGACGTTCTTTTCCTTGGCGTAGCAGAAAGCCCAGATTTCATCTGCTTGCACATGCTTTGCCACAACCCCGCGCACGTTCGCAGCATGGTAGGCGGCGCACACCTTGCCAGCGTCTATCAGTAGTTTGTTGACGGTGTTTTTGGACACGTCCGCGATCCGGCTTGTGGCGCGGATGCTGTTGCCCTCGACAAGAAGGCGGATGATCAGGGTACGGATTTTGGCATCGAGCTTGTTCATAAGCTCAATGTAATTTCAAAGTGACCTATAGTCAAGTATGATGTGATAAGTTACTCGTCGCAATCGGAAAAAACTGACTCAATCCGCCTTTCGTGTGTCCTTTCCGGCTTTGGCAGATTTGGGTCGTACCGATCCGTTAGCGCGCTTCGTGCCCTCGCTATGCTGTCCTGAAGATTCTGCTGGTCCTTCAGGTGAGCCGTCTTCATTTCTATCAGACTGATCATCTTCTTGGTCCTCTCCACTTAGGCACAGTACCACACTGTCGCCGGATTTGATTATCGAAGTTTTAACACTCGCCAGAGATTCAGCAATCTCTTCAAGATCATCTGTAGGTCTATCAATGTTTTCAAATAGTTGCCGTGCTTCAGTTCGATCTATGACGAACTCATGCGATGGGTAAGATGCAGCAAGTCGCGCAATCGTGTTTGGCTTGACGTTCCTAGTGGCGAGTCTTGCGCCATACTCTGAAGACACGCGTACATGTCTCTCGACTTCCCCCAACCGTGACGGGTCAATTTGACTATAAACCGATCCCATCAATCCGACAGCCATCTGAGCGGCAATATCAGCCGACAGTTTGGTTGAAAACCCAAGCTCACTTCCAAATCGTAGTTGCCGAAAGAACCTCTGAAAATGAGATCCACTTTCTACCTGTAGTGTTTCCAGCGCCTGGTGTGGGGTCAGGCCGGAAGTCCTTTCACCGATTTCATCATCTTTTCTGAGCTGAACATCAATTGGACCCAATTCACCAAATTGGGACATGATGATCCTGTCAGCCGCTAAGCTGAGGATAGTTCCCGCTGATTTACACAAATCATCAACGTAAATATAGAACTGCCCGCAATCAGGCTCATTTGATTTTGTCCTGTATGCTCTCTGCACGGCACGACCTACGCGATATGCAACCTCTGCAGAACCACCGGGAGTATCTAAGATCAGGAGCGCATTCTTGCGTTTTTTGTTCTGGCGGACCGCCTCTACAAACGCCCGATCATCAGGGTAAAACATAGGTCCATAGTAAAGGTAGATGTCGGCGTTATAGTGCTCAGCAATACGCTTTGCGAGTTCATTTGTCGTCATTACACCATCTGGCCTTCGCTGCTGTACTCGCAATCTTTCTGCGATCCTCAGGTGAAAGCCTCTCAGCCCTCGCCTTTCCGCCCTTAAGCCCACCCCTGCGCTGTGCAGACGTGTCCGGATCATGTGTGGCAGCCTCACCCGTTGCCACGTCCACGATGAACTTGGCAAGCTGGTTCGCGTCTCTGGGTCTCTTGGGTTTGTCTGTCATGCCTATAAGATAGGTGCAGTCCTGATCCGACGCAAACGGAACCTCGCGCGCGTGTGAGGCGCTAGATTTCAAACTGACCCACTACC
>NZ_JASNJE010000077.1 GCF_030164465.1 Sedimentitalea xiamensis | reverse complement strand
TGTGAACCGGCATGCAAATTTGACCCCTGTATTGGGGTAATCGGCGTCCAAAAGTGACCCCCCTGATATTTCGTTTCAGAAGCTTCCTCAAAGGATTGAGGGAGCAATTTGGGGATGTTGGTTGTGGAGACGATTGCGAAGATCAGGCTGGCGTATTTTGTCCGGAAGAAGCCGATCAAGCAGATCTGCCGGGAGTTGAGGGTGTCGCGGAACACGGTTCGCAAGGTGATCCGCTCCGGCGCGACCGAGTTCAGCTATGATCGAACCAACCAACCCCGCCCCAAGATCGACCCGTGGCGGTCCGATCTGGATGAGATGCTGGCCGAGAATGACAGGCAACCCAAGCGCCAGCGGCTGACACTGGTTCGTATCTACGAGGAGCTTCGCAACCGGGGTTACGACGGCAGCTATGATGCTGTGCGGCGCTATGCGGCGGACTGGTCGAAGGCGACCCGGGAAGCTTCCGCCGCGGCCTATGTGCCGCTCAGTTTTGATCCTGGCGAAGCCTATCAGTTCGACTGGAGCCATGAGGTTGTTCTGATCGATGGCGTGACCACGACAGTGAAGGTCGCCCATGTTCGGCTCTGCCACAGCCGGATGCCGTTTGTCCGGGCCTATCCCAGAGAGACGCAGGAAATGGTGTTCGATGCCCATGACAAGGCCTTCGCCTTCTTCGGCGGGGCGTGCTCGCGCGGAATCTACGACAACATGAAGACGGCGGTGGATGCGATCTTTGTCGGCAAGGATCGGGCCTATAATCGGCGGTTCCAGCAGATGTGCGGGCATTATCTGGTCGACCCGGTCGCTTGCACGCCGGCCTCGGGCTGGGAGAAGGGTCAGGTCGAGAACCAGGTCGGTGTCATCCGGCGGCGCTTCTTCGTGCCGCGTCCCAAGTTCAAATCCTATGCCGAGCTGAATGCATGGCTGGAAGACCGGTGCCGAGATTATGCGAAGGCGAACAAGCACCCGGAGCTGCGGGACAGAACGATCTGGGAGGTGTTCGAAGAAGAATGCCCGAGCCTTGTGCCTTACGTCGGCCCTTTCGATGGATTCCATGCGGTCCCGGCCTCTGTGTCCAAGACCTGCCTCGTGCGCTTCGACAAGAACAGATACTCAGTCGATGCCCGCGCCGTGGGGCGGCCGGTCGAGATCAGAGCTTACGCCGATCGGCTGGAATGCTGGCAGGATGGTCAAATCGTTGGCCAGCATGAGCGGGCCTTCGGGCGGGACAAAACGATCTTCGATCCCCTGCATTACATACCTGTTCTGGCGCGCAAACCCGGTGCCTTGCGCAATGGGGCGCCCTTCAAGGAATGGGCGTTGCCGGTGCCGGTCCGCCGTGTGTGGCGCAAGCTGGAACGTCAGCCGGGTGGCGACCGGCAGATGGTCGACATCTTGAGCGCCGTGCTGACGGATGGGATCGAAGCCGTAGAAGCCGCCTGCGCCGAGGCTCTGTCGCACAACGTCCATTCGGCGGGTGTGGTCCTGAACATCCTGGCCCGGCACCGCGAGCCGCCACCACCCCTGACAATCACCACACCGGATGCACTGAAGCTGGCCTGCGAGCCCATTGCCGACTGCAACCGATATGACAGCTTGAGGAGACAAACAGATGGAACGCTCAGACGTGATCGACGCGATGGGAAAGCTGCGGCTCTACGGCATGCGCGCCGCTTATGACGAGGTGCTGACCACTGCAGTCAAGCGCCAGCATGAACCTCAGCAGATCATCGGGGATTTGCTGACCGCCGAGATCAGGGAGAAGCAGGCGCGGTCGGTCAAATACCAGATGACCATCGCCAAGTTGCCCCTGGCAAAGGAGCTGGAAGAGTTCGACTTCGAAGCCGCCGAGGCTAACGAAACGCTGATCCGCGACCTGGCGACCGGCGAATTCCTCGACCATCAGCGCAACCTCGTGCTGATCGGCGGCACCGGCACGGGCAAAACCCATCTTGCGGTCAGCATCGCCCGGGCCTGTATCCGGGCTGGACGACGGGGTAGGTTCTTCAACGTCGTCGACTTGGTGAACAAGCTCGATGCCGAAGCCAGAGCCGAGCGGCAAGGACGCACCGCAGACCTTATCTCCCGGCTCGACTTCCTGATCCTTGACGAACTGGGCTACCTGCCCTTTGCCCAAACCGGTGGTCAGCTTCTGTTCCATCTGATCAGCAAGCTTTACGAGCGCACCTCGATCATCGTCACCACAAACCTGGCCTTCGGGGAATGGCCCAGCGTCTTCGGCGATGCCAAGATGACCACCGCACTGCTCGACAGGCTCACGCACCATTGCGAGATCGTCGAAACCGGAAACGAAAGCTGGCGCTTCAAGAACCGCGCATAGCGTAATTCCGAAACCCCGCAGGCCCGCCGCCGCTGCGCTATGTGAGGGCTACGCAGCGCCGGGCCTGCTCAGCAAAAGGGGGTCAATATTGGACGCCGATAAGGGGTCAAAGTTCAATGCCGATTGACA
>NZ_JASNJE010000076.1 GCF_030164465.1 Sedimentitalea xiamensis | reverse complement strand
TCATTCCATTTCGATGAGGAGGTCTTTTGCGTCGATCTGGCTGGCGGGTTGGACGTGGATGGTCTTGACGGTGGCGTCGCGTTCGGCGTGGAGGCCGGTTTCCATCTTCATCGCCTCGATGGTCAGCAAGAGGTCGCCCTGCCTGACCTTCGCCCCGGCCTGCACCGCCACGGTGGCGACGACGCCGGGCATCGGCGCGCCGATGTGGCGGGGGTCGGCCTTGGGGCGTCGGGCGGTGGCGGATTTGACCATCCGGTCGGGCACCCGGATCACGCGGGGCTGGCCGTTGAGTTCGAAGAACACCTTGACCTCGCCGTCCTCGCCGGTTTCGCCCACCGCCTGCACGCGGATCTCCAGCGTCTTGCCGGTTTGGCTGCCTATGGCCCCAAAGCGATCAAACCAGGTGATTTTGGTGATCCGTAACTCATTGATTTCAAACAATCCGATTTTCCCAGTGCATCAAATCAAGTGACCGCCGTCAGGTTTGCGCGGATCGTGGCGCGATATTTTCAAAACCATTGATCTGGCGGATCGCTTGCGGTCATTGTCGGGAAAAAAGGGAGACATGCAGATGGCTGAACTATGGGAACTTTCGGCATCCGAGATCGCGCGGCGGGTCCGATCCGCGGAGGTTTCCGCAGTGGAGGTGACAAAGGCTCATCTGGACCGGCTTGCCGTCGTGAATCCGCGGCTGAATGCGGTGGTTCAGGAATTTCCCGACGAGGCGCTTTCCGAAGCGGCGGCGGTGGACCGCAAGATCGCGCAAGGACAGGACCCCGGCCCGCTCTGCGGCGTCCCGGTCACGACGAAAGTCAATGTCGATCAGAAAGGTCAGGCCACGACAAACGGGTTGAAACTGCAGAAAGATCTCGTGGCGGCATCCGACAATCCGGTGGTCGCCAGCCTGCGCAAAGCCGGGGCCGTCATCGTCGGGCGCACCAATACGCCGGCCTTTTCCCTGCGCTGGTTCACCAAGAACGACCTGCACGGTCAGACCCTGAACCCACGCGATGCCTCGATAACGCCGGGCGGCTCGTCGGGCGGCGCGGCCGCCGCGGTGGCCAGCGGCATCTGCGCGGTGGCGCATGGAACCGACATCGCCGGATCCGTGCGCTACCCGGCCTACGCCTGCGGATTGCACGGATTGCGCCCAAGCCTCGGCCGGGTTCCGGCCTTCAACCACTCTGGTTCGGACCGATTCATCGGGGCGCAGCTGATGGCGGTGTCCGGACCGATCGCCCGCACCATCGAAGACATAGGGCTGTCCCTGATGGCGATGATGACGCCGGATGCGGACGACCCCTGGTACACGCCGTCGCCGCTGGATCAGGGCGGGTTCGAGAAGCGCGCAGCCCTTGCGGTGGCGCCGGACGGCATGGCCACGACCGAGCCTGTCGTGGCCGCGCTGGAAGACGCGGCCGCCCGGTTGCGCGCGGCGGGCTGGCAGGTCGATCCGGTGGAATGCCCGCCGATGCAGGCGGCGGCGGACATCAACGCGATGCTCTGGATGGCCGAAACCCAGCGCACGGCGGCGCAGATGATCGAGAAGGAAGGCGATGCCGACGCGCAGTTCGTGTTTCGCCGGATGACCGGCCATTGCGGCCAGATCGGTCTGGACGGTCTGATGGCCGCCTTGCAGGAACGTGTCACCCTGATCCGGAAATGGGAACGGTTCCTGCGGCGCTACCCGGTCCTGCTGTGCCCGGTGTCGGGGGAACTGCCGTTTCCGCAGCAGCTCGATGTCCGGTCCGAGGCCGATTTCGAGCGGGTCTACGCGGCGCAGCTGACCCAGCGCGGCCTGCCGACGCTGGGCCTGCCCGGGCTGACCGTTGCGACCGGGCAGGTCGGGACCGTGCCCAATGGCGTGCAGTTGATCGCGGGGCGGTTCCGCGAGGACATCCTGCTGGCCGCCGGCGCGGATATCGAAGCGGCGGGGCCGAAGCCGACCGTCGCGACGCCGATCTGAAGCGGCGCGGATACCTGGTTCGAAAAGGAGAAGGGAAACATGGGCAAACTGGACGGAAAGCGGGCCTGGATCACGGGCGGCGGCAGCGGGATCGGGGCTGGCGCGGCGCTGGCGCTCGCCCGCTCCGGGGCCGAGGTGATCGTATCCGGACGCCGCCCGGAACCGCTTCAATCGGTTGTCGATGAAATTGCAAAGGCCGGGGGCGCGGCGCGGGCCATGCCGCTTGACGTGGCCAATGCGGACGAGGTCGCCGAGGTTCGCGAACAGATCGGCCGCGTGGACATCCTGCTGGCGAACGCGGGGCTCAACGTTCCGAAGCGGAGCCTCGGAAACGTCGAAACCGGGGGGTGGGATCTCGTCGTCGATGTCAATCTGAACGGGGTGTTCTATCCCGTCCACGCCGTGTTGCCGGGGATGCGCGATGCGGGATGCGGGCTGATCATCCTGATTTCCAGTTGGGCCGGACGCTATGCGGGCAAGCTGACCGGCGCCGCCTACAACGCCACCAAGCGCGCCGTCATCGCGCTGAACGAAACGATCAACGCCGAAGAGGGTGGAAACGGAATCCGCTCCACCGTGATCATGCCGGGAGAGGTGGCGACGGATATCCTCAGATCCCGTCCGCGCCGGCCGTCCGACAAGGACATCGCGCGGATGTTGCAGGTGGACGACCTGGCGGAAACGGTCCGGTTCGTCGCCGAAATGCCGCCGCATGTCTGCCTGAACGAAATCCTGATCTCTCCGACCTGGAACCGGTTCTACCAGGGGTTTGACGAACTCTCCTA
>NZ_JASNJE010000075.1 GCF_030164465.1 Sedimentitalea xiamensis | reverse complement strand
AAGATCCTGATAGCGAACCGTGGTGAGATCGCGATTCGCGTGATGCGGGCGGCGAATGAGATGGGCAAGCGCACGGTCGCGGTCTATGCAGAGGAGGACAAGCTGGGCCTGCACCGGTTCAAGGCGGACGAGGCCTATCGCATCGGCGAGGGGCTGGGGCCGGTGGCGGCCTATCTCTCGATCGACGAGATGATCCGCGTCGCCAAGGCCTCGGGCGCGGACGCGATCCATCCGGGCTATGGGCTGTTGTCGGAGAACCCGGATTTCGTCGATGCCTGCGACGCCGCCGGCATCGCCTTCATCGGGCCGCGCGCGGAGACCATGCGCGCGCTCGGCGACAAGGCCAGCGCCCGCAAGGTCGCCATCGCCGCCGGGGTGCCGGTGATCCCGGCCACCGAGGTGCTGGGCGAGGACATGGACAAGGTCCGCGCCGAGGCGGCGGAAATCGGCTATCCGCTGATGCTCAAGGCGTCCTGGGGCGGCGGCGGGCGCGGCATGCGCCCGATCCTGAAACCCGAGGAGCTCGAGGAAAAGGTCCGCGAGGGCCGCCGCGAGGCCGAGGCCGCCTTCGGCAATGGCGAGGGGTATCTGGAAAAGATGATCCTGCGCGCCCGCCATGTGGAGGTGCAGATCCTCGGCGACAAGCACGGCGGGATGTATCATCTTTACGAACGCGACTGTTCGGTGCAGCGGCGCAACCAGAAGGTCGTGGAACGCGCCCCCGCCCCCTATCTGGACGAGGACCAGCGCGCCGAAATCTGCGAGCTGGGCTACAAGATCTGCAAGCATGTGAATTACGAATGCGCCGGCACGGTCGAGTTCCTGATGGACATGGACGACGGCCAGTTCTATTTCATCGAGGTCAACCCGCGGGTGCAGGTCGAACACACCGTGACCGAGGAAGTCACCGGCATCGACATCGTCCGCGCCCAGATCCTGATCGCCGAGGGCAAGACCATCGCCGAGGCCACCGGCAAGGCGACCCAGGCCGACGTGACGCTCAACGGCCACGCGCTGCAGACCCGCGTGACCACCGAGGACCCGCAGAACAACTTCATCCCGGATTACGGCCGCATCGCCGCCTACCGGTCCGCCACCGGCATGGGCATAAGGCTCGACGGCGGCACCGCCTATGCGGGCGGCGTCATCACCCGCTTCTACGACAGCCTCCTGACCAAGGTCACCGCCAAGGCCCCGACGCCGGAAATGGCCATCGCCCGGATGGACCGGGCGCTGCGCGAATTCCGGGTGCGCGGCGTGTCCACCAACATCGCCTTCGTCGAGAACCTGCTCAAGCACCCGACCTTCCTGAACAACACCTACACCACGAAATTCATCGACGAGACGCCGGAACTCTTCCAGTTCACCAAGCGCCGGGACCGCGGCACCAAGGTGCTGACCTATATCGCCGACGTGACGGTGAACGGCCATCCCGAGGTCAGGGACCGCCCCCGCCCCCCCGCCGGCCTGAAGCTGCCGCGCCCGCCGAAACCGCGCGCGGAGCCGGTGATGGGCACCCGCAACCTGCTGGAACAGAAGGGTCCGCAGGCGGTGGCCGACTGGATGAAGGCGCAGCGCCAGCTGCTGATCACCGACACCACCATGCGCGACAGCCACCAGTCGCTGCTCGCGACCCGGATGCGCTCGATCGATATGATCCGGGTGGCGCCGGCCTATGCCACCAACCTGCCCGGCCTGTTTTCGGTGGAATGCTGGGGCGGCGCCACCTTCGACGTCGCCTACCGCTTCCTGCAGGAATGCCCCTGGCAGCGCCTGCGCGACCTGCGCGCCGCGATGCCCAACGTGATGACCCAGATGCTGCTGCGCGGCTCCAACGGCGTCGGCTACACCAACTACCCGGACAACGTGGTGCGGGAATTCGTGCGCCAGGCCGCGGTCAGCGGCGTCGACCTGTTCCGCGTCTTCGATGCGCTGAACTGGGTGGAAAACATGCGCGTGGCGATGGACGCGGTGCTGGACGCCGGCAAGATCTGCGAAGGTTCGGTCTGCTACACCGGCGACATCACCGACCCGGACCGGGCGAAATACGACCTGAAATACTACGTCGCCGCGGGCAAGGAGCTGCGCGACGCCGGCGCCCATATCCTCGGCCTCAAGGACATGGGGGGCCTCTTGAAACCCACCGCCGCCAAGGCGCTGGTCCGGGCGCTGAAGGAAGAGGTCGGCCTGCCGATCCACTTCCACACCCATGACACCGCGGGCGTCGGCTGCGCCACCATCCTCGCCGCCTCCGAGGCCGGGGTGGACGCGGTCGACTGCGCCATGGACGCGCTGTCGGGCAACACCAGCCAGCCGACGCTCGGCTCCGTGGTCGAGGCGCTGCGCCGCACCGACCGCGACACCGGGCTCGATATTTCCGCGATCCGCGAGATCAGCGACTACTGGGAACAGGTGCGCGCGCAATACACGGCCTTCGAGAGCGGCCTGCAGGCCCCCAATTCCGAGGTCTACCTGCACGAGATGCCGGGCGGGCAGTTCACCAACCTCAAGGCCCAGGCGCGGTCGCTGGGGCTGGAGGACCGCTGGCACGAGGTCGCCCAGACCTATGCCGACGTGAACCGGATGTTCGGCGACATCCCCAAGGTCACGCCCAGTTCCAAGGTGGTGGGCGACATGGCGCTGATGATGGTCTCCCAGGGCCTGACCCGCGCCCAGGTCGAGGATCCGGAGGTCGATGTCTCCTTCCCCGACAGCGTCATCGCGCTGATGCGCGGCGACATGGGCCACCCGCCCGGCGGCTTCCCCGAGGCGATCGCCGCCAAGGTGCTGAAGGGCGCGGCGCCGAACATGGAACGCCCCGGCAAGCACCTGCCCCCGACCGACCTGGAAGAGGCCCGCGCCAGGGCCAGCGCCGAGATGGAAGGCAAGGAGGTCGA
>NZ_JASNJE010000074.1 GCF_030164465.1 Sedimentitalea xiamensis | reverse complement strand
ACAATTCCGGAAGCCGTATCGGACACCTTGCTGAACGAAGCCAGAAAAAACACCATCGCAAACGCGTCGATCATAACCACAAAACAATAGCGTCCCGATGGCTTTTTACCGCCCCGTCAACAGTTCGCGATGTCTCGCCTGAACGCCAACCGCGCGTACTGTCGACAAAGAACGCAAACATTTCCAAGTGAACGTCGGCACAAAAATGATCGGCCAACGGAATTGCAGAGTAGTGGTGGTCGTCACGCTGCGTGTTTATCTGGCTGAGCTATTCATTGGGACTTGCAAACATGCGGGCAGAGCCTGTCAACGCCCTGCTCCTCGTGGCGGCGGATAGCATCTTGGGTGCTGCGCTCCGTCCCTCTTCTTCGACCACAGGATGGGCCGGAAAGTACAATTTTCGTTTGAACATCAACCGACAGTGACGCAAGCTTGTTTGAAGATCTCAGTTTGAACCTAGCGGCCAAGTTTCGGGTGCGCCGCATAGCGAGAAGAATGGAGGATAGCCGCATGAATCTGACCCGCTTAAACATACTTACCACAGCCGCAGGACTGGCATTGATCTGCACCAACAGTGCATTCGCCCAGACGACTCCCACACCGGAAGGCGGATTATCCTTCGATACCGGCATCTCGAACCGCAATTATCCGAGTTCCGACTGGGCCTTGATCAACGGGAAGATCTACACCGTGGACAAGGACAACCCCTGGGCCACGGCGATCGCGGTCGAGGGCAACAGGATCACCTATGTCGGTGACGCGCAGGGCCTCAAGGATCAGATCGGGATAGCGACCCGGGTCGTGGACCTGGATGGCAAGATGGTCCTCCCCGGTTTCGTCGAAGGTCATTTCCACGTCGTCGCCGGTGGTATTGTCGCCCAGGGGGTGGACCTGCAGACCGACGACAAGGACGAGGTGTTCGAAAAGCTTCGCCAGTACATCGCGGACAATCCGGACCTGGAGGTAATCGAGGGGTACGGCGTGCGCCTCAGTACGTTCAAGGATGGCTTGCCGACAAAGGAAATGTTCGACGAGATCGAATCCGAACGACCGATCTATCTTTGGACAGTCGACGGCCACAGTGCCTTTGTGAATTCCAAGGCATTCGAGATTGCCGGCGTCGACAAGGATACGCCGGAAACGGTTCCCGGCTATTCGTTCTTCGATCGTGATGCGGAAGGAAATCCAACAGGCTTCATCGTCGAGGTTCCCGCGCAGTTGCAGGTACTGTCCGCGCTTAGATCATTCAATGCCGACACCGTCCTGGAAGGCGTCAAGGAGTGGCTGCCCAAATTCTCCGCCGCAGGGATCACCACGGTGTTCGACTATGGCGTCCAGGGCGTAACGAACGAGGAAGCCTTCGACTGGTTGCAGGAACGCGAAAAGGAAGGGGCACTTCCGGTCCGCTTGCAAGGATCCTATTACTGGAACGATCCCGAGCTCGATCCCATTCCTCCGCTCCTCTCGTTAAAAGAAAAGTACAATTCAGAGCTGGTTAAGGTAGACACTCTGAAAATCAATCTCGATGGCGGCGACGAGAAGTGGAATGCGCTTTTCACAGAGCCCTACGCCGACAACCCGGATGTCAAGGTCGAACCGATCATTCCCTATGATGTCCTCTACAAGGTCGTTGCTGACGCCAACGCCCAGGGGCTCAATATCACCTGTCACTGTTTTGGCGATCTTGCCGTACGCAAGCTGCTTGACGCGAGCGAAGCAGCAACGAAGGGCAATCCATCGGGGGAAAGTCACCACGCCGTCTCGCATGCCGTGATGGTCCATCCCGACGACATTCCGCGCTTCGGCGAGCTTGGCGTGACCTACGACACGACCGGTTTCTGGATGAGTTTCGATCCGCTGCTCCAGTCCATTACCACCGACCGTCTTGGCGCGGATCGTGTTCAGGCCATGCTCCCGATGAAGCAGATCGCAGAAGCAGGGGGAAACATATCCCTGGGCTCCGACTGGCCAGCGTCCGGATATCTCTCGGAGTATCGCCCTCTCCTTTCAATCCGCACCGCCGTAACCCGTCAACTGCCGGGACGCGACGACATACCCCCACTCGGGAGCGAGGAAGCACGGATCCCTCTGGACATGGCAATCTACGCGCAAACCCTGGGCGCGGCCGCGGGCAGGGGTTTGAACGACAAGATAGGCTCTCTGCAAGCAGGCAAGATGGCCGACATGGTCGTTCTGGACCAAAACCTTTTCGAAATCGATCCTCACGACATCGACGAAACTCAGATCTTGCTCACGATCATGAACGGTGAGGTCACATATGACCACCTTGGGGTAACACAGTAAGGGCGGCCGGGATGGACGGCGGGTTCGCTGTGGACCTATCTGGACCGGTTGACCCGGCGCCACGGGAACTGGCGGAGGTCTGAATTGCGCAGCCAGCTGTTGTCGATCACTGTGAACGCGTCAAATCCGGTCTTGCCGTGGAGGAAGGGCGCTCATACCGATGAATTGCACGTGATCTTGGCATCAGCAAAAACACTGTGCTCGACATAATGAAACGACTCAGGGAAAACTCTTTGGGTGTCATTCTGCCCCCAGCCGGAACAGACCCCTGGAAGCATATCAGAACGAGCAACCCCATCGAGAGCACCTTTGCTACCGTCCGCCACCGCACCGGCAAGACCAAGGGCTGCCTAAGCCGGAAAACCGGTCTCGCCATGACCTTTCGCCTGATGATGTCAGCCCAAAGCAAATGGCGAAAACCCGACGGCGCGAACCGCCTGCCGGATATCGTTCAGGGGATTGAATTCAGAGACGGGATCAAGCAACTTCCAACCGCCGCCTGATC
The DNA here is from genome assembly GCF_030164465.1 of Sedimentitalea xiamensis. GTDB lineage: Bacteria > Pseudomonadota > Alphaproteobacteria > Rhodobacterales > Rhodobacteraceae > Sedimentitalea > Sedimentitalea xiamensis. The sequence goes on along the minus strand of NZ_JASNJE010000074.1, from coordinate 139 downwards.
GCGCCGTCACCAACTTTCGACGGGGCGGTAAAAAGTGGATTCCTGTTTTGGATTCAGGCCGGTACAGTTGGCCATGATTACGATACGAGATCGATTGACCGGGGATCTGTTTGATCGCTGGTCGGAAATAAGCCCCAAA
>NZ_JASNJE010000073.1 GCF_030164465.1 Sedimentitalea xiamensis | reverse complement strand
CAACATCCCCAAATTGCTCCCTCAATCCTTTGAGGAAGCTTCTGAAACGAAATATCAGGGGGGTCACTTTTGGACGCCGATTACCCCAATACAGGGGTCAAATTTGCATGCCGGTTCACACACCAACACTCCCGACCGCCTGTCACCAACCGCCTGTCCCCAAACTGCCCGTCACCAACTGCCAAAACCGCCCCCGAAACTGCCCCAGTTGGTGACCGAGTTGCCGTAACTCGATGAAAGCACTAGGGCGACAAGGTCTCCTACCACCCCAGCCAGTTATCTGAACAACAAGAAACCAAGAACCGGGTTTCCCAAGGGACCTGGAAACTGCCCCCGAAAATGCCCCAGTTGGTTTTCGGCCACCCGAGGGACCCGTGGCGGGTGGTTCGGTGGGGCCTCTGGCTCTGACAGGGTGGGAAGTAAGGAGGGACTGGGAGGGTAATAGGTATAAGTAATGAATAGAAACGGTAGGATAGAGACGCTATAACTTAACCTTGCTTACTTACATCCTTTCCCTTCCCCCCCCTTCCTTACAGAGGGACGTAACCAGTGGCTGACATAGAGAACCCTTGGCACTCCCGCCCGATAGACGTTCATCCATAGGGCGCGATCTCAACGCCGGTTCGGTCTTCGTGTTCCCTGAGGCGCTGTAGGTACTCAGGGCAGCGCGGCGTCTGCCGCCAGCGAATGTAATCGAGCAAGACCTCACTTTTGACCTTACCCTCATCGATACCGAGGAACTGATTGCTGGTGGGTAGCGGTTTACCGACCACCCTTCTCGATGCCTCGGACATGGCGTCCTTGAGTTCGCTGACCCGGGTGTAGTCGATGATGAAGCTGTCATGCACCGAGAGAACCGGGACGTCCTGTGCCGCGAAGTAGCGCTGCACATAGTCGGCCATACGACCGTCTTGATTCATCAGGCGGATACCATGATCAGCGAACAGAGCGTCCTCCAGATGCGGACTCTTGGCCAGAAAAGCTTCCAGCAGCTTCTCCAACTCACTGTTGGTCATCTGTTTGCCATGGTGGCCCTTCGGAAACCCATCACGAAAAGCCCGGAACGCAGCGTCTTTCGCATCGGCATTGATTGCCGTCAGGACCAGCTTCTTGATGAAAGTCCGCTGGAGGTCAGGGTGAATTCCTCCCAACACCTTCTCGGGTAAGTCGTAAGGATCTTCAGTCAGTTCGACGCCGCGTTCCAGGCTCAGGATTGAGACATGCAGGCTTCGGAAATCCACCTCCACGGTCGGCGTGTCGTTGATGAATATCTCTCTGCGCATCTTGCTGTTTATTCGCTGCCACCAGCCCCCGTAAAACCGTCCGTTGCAGCCCCAGTCGGATCGGCTGAAGATCCTTCTGGTTCTCTTGTGATATTGATCGACGGGAACGCCATCGATGTCAGGCGTCGCAAGCGTCGGGATGTCGATAAAGGCAGAGGCGATGATGTTATTGTAGTGCGTCAGTTCCTCTCGCATCAAGTTGGTCTCGTCGGTGTCGTCGTATTCAACCAACCCTTCCTTGCTGTCTCTCAGGATGATGATTTCCTCACCCTCGACCCTGCCAACGTGGGAACGGTCAAAGGCAGCCTTGGCGAACCATCCCTGCAGTTCAGCGGACGCTCTGATCCGCGTGGTCCGGTTGCCGGGTACGTAGGGTCCAGAATAGCTGCCCCGTGCCAAATCAATGAGGTTCGCATCGGATAGAGCGCGTATGATGGGCAATATTTTCTTGGAGATGTGGATGGCGTTATATCGTGAGGACGTATCCCAAGTGTTCGGCGACATTGAAACACCGATGCACAGCTCCGGGTCTTCGAGCCAAGCCACGTAAAGATCCAGGGTCAGGACACGTAGCTGGTGGCGAAAGGGAGTTTTGGGCTTGGGTCCTGTGGTCTGGTCGCTGGGTAGATACTCGTCCCAGATACGATTCACGAATTGAACCACCTCGGGGTAATCTGACCACCGATGAACGTCTATCGGGCGGGAGTGCCAAGGGTTCTCTATGTCAGCCACTGGTTACGTCCCTCTACAAGGAAGGGGGGAAAGGGAAGTATGTAAGTAAGGTTGGGTTATAGCGTCTCTAACCTACCGTTTCTATTCATTACTTATACCTATTACCCTCCCAGTCTCTCCTTACTTCCCACCCTATCAGAGCTGGAGGTCCCGAAGAACCACCCGTCACGGGTCCCTCGGGTGGCCAGGGGCATTTTCGGGGGCAGTTTCAGCCACCGGGAGCAGAACCGGTCCATGAGTTCTTCTTGTTCAGATAGCTGGCTGGGGTGGTAGGATTCGAACCTACGGTACACGGTACCAAAAACCGCTGCCTTACCGCTTGGCTACACCCCAACGTGAGCGGCTAATTAAGCTGCCCGGCTTCGCTGTGCAAGACCTGAATTCGAAAAATGGCCACTACTCACTCGGGGTTTCGTGGTTCGGCAGGTCTTCGTCCTTGAGCGCGGCGCAGTCCTGTTCGACGATTCTGTCCATAGCATCGTTTGCGGTCGCGGTGACATTTTCCGGCGGCGCGGTTTCTGACGCTTTCAGCGATGGGGTCGAACCGGGTCTGAGCGGCGGTTCCCGTGCCGAGGGTCCAACGATGCCGAAGGCGGGTTCGGGCATCGGGATTTCCGGCTCCTGGGACGCGATCATGGTCATCCTGTTCACCGTGTCGCGGGCGGGCGCGGGTTGAGCGCCCGTAGCGACCCCCAGATCGAACAGGAAGCTGCCCTCGTCGTTCAGGGTATCGTTCACGACCCGCGCCTTGAAGGCGGTGGCTTTGGGGATAGGCCGCTTCGATTTCAATGGCGACGACGCCTTCGACGCGGCAGGCCGGATCGTTAGGCCGCCGGGCCGCCCTGTCGGGCGCTGTCCCGGACTGCAATCGTCCCTGTCGGTCGGTCAGACTGGGACAACAGGCCGCGGACAAGGAGACAGATCGGGCAAATCAGCAGCAGGCGAAAGGCATGAGCTTCCCCAGGTGAGGCCCTTCAAGCTGGCCTAAGCGCCTGCGATGTCGATGTAGTGCACTAGGCGGCGTCTGCATTAGGCGAGCCATGTCATAGCACAGGCAAGGGCAACGAATGCCCGAAAGGACGAGATTGTCTTTTCGCAGCGCAGCGCGATACGATGGAACCGTTTGATCCGATT
>NZ_JASNJE010000072.1 GCF_030164465.1 Sedimentitalea xiamensis | reverse complement strand
AGTGGCATCAATGACGCCGTTTGGGAGCTTGGTGTCAGCAGGGCGACGGTCTGGCGTTGGATAAAGCGGCTGGCGGAAGAGGGTGGGCGCACCAGCGCGCTGGCTCCGCGAAAACGAGGCCGCCCGACAGGTACGGTTTTGATATCCAGCAAGGTCGAAGCGGTGATCGAAGAGCATCTTCGCCGTTATTTCTTGCGCCGGGAACGATCCAGCCTGTCGCGTGTTGTGACAGAAATCCGCAGCGCGTGCTGGCAACAGGGCTTGCAGCCGCCGACACGGCGGACGGTTCAGCGTCGTCTGGATGCAATGGATGCCCGCGAAGTTGCAAAGGCACGAGAGGGCGCAAAGGCGGCCCGCCAAAAATTTGCGGCCGTTACAGGCGAGAACAAGGCCGGTCAGCCACTGGAGGTCGTGCAAATCGACCATACACCTGCCGACATAATTCTTGTTGACAGTTTTGAGCGCCAACCAATTGGCCGACCGTGGGTCACGCTGGCGATCGACGTCGCAACGCGGTTGGTAACGGGATATTACACCTCTCTCGAGGCACCTTCGCGTCTGTCAGTGGCGCTTTGCCTGACACAGGCGGTAGCCCCCAAGGCGGAACTTCTGGCGGAATTGGCGTGCAATATTCCTTGGCCCGCACAAGGCAAACCGCAGAGCATCCATGTCGACAATGGCCGCGATTTCCGGTCGCGGGCCTTTCGGTCGGCGTGTGCGGAATGGGGGATCGATCTGATCTATCGGCCGCCGGGAAGTCCTCACTTCGGGGGTCACATCGAGCGGTTGATCGGGACGATGATGGGGGCCGTTCACCTGTTACCGGGAACAACGCAATCCTCGGTCGTGGCCAAGGGCGACTATGACGCCGAGGGCATGGCCACGATGACCTTAAGCGACTTTGATCGCTGGTTTGCTCTGGAAATCTGCCGCTACAACAACAGCATTCATTCAAGCATTGGCTGTACGCCCGTTGCCAAATGGGAAGCGCTCTCAGAGCAAATGACGGGCGACATCCCCTTCGAGATGGAAGCCTTTCAGGTGAGCTTCCTGCCCAGCGAACTGCGCAAAGTCAGGCGTGACGGCATCCATCTGTTCCAGATACGGTACTGGTCCGATGCCCTTGCAGGCCACATTGGGCGCGGGGACGGAAAGATGATCGTTCGTTACGACCCTCGCGATATCTCAATGATCTGGGTCGAACTGGACGATGGCCGATATGTTGAGGCGCGGTACAGAAACCTTGAAATTCCCCCCGTATCGCTCTGGGAATATCGCGAGGCCATGAAGAAGGCCCGTGCCCTTGGCAAGTCCGGGTCCAATGAGCTGGTGCTGGCTGAGCTGATCCGACAGCAACGCCAGATCGAAGCTGAAAGCCGGGGACTAACCAAGGCGGAACGCCGATCGCGTGAAAGAAAAGGGCCATTGGAGGGCGCCAACTCGGCTGTCGCAACAACCGAAGGGCTGCGCCCGATCGACACGGGTGATACATCGCGCCCATTGTTCAAGGTGGAGAGATGGTGAATTGAGGGCAGGAAAAACAGAGGAAGACGGTCGGATCGCCCTCATTCAATCGGACATCTGGATCGGCTTTCCGCGGGCCGAACAAGTTCTGGACCGTTTGCAGGGTATGATCGAAGCGCCACGGCAAACCCGTATGCCTGGCCTTCTTGTGCATGGCGCGTCCGGGATCGGAAAGACGATGATCGCCCGCAACCTGTCGCGCAGATACGCACCAGAATACGATCCGGCGTCAGGCATCACCCGCACACCGCTGCTGCTGTTGCAAGCGCCGCCCGCACCAGACGAGCGGCGGTTCTACCTGCACATCTTGGCCGCCGTCGGCGCCCCGGCCACGGCACTGAGCGCGCGTGCTCAAAATGTGGCCTCACTAGAAGTCCGCGTCATCGCGCTCTTGCGCGACCTTGGCCTGCGGATGATCATGATCGACGAGGTTCACAACCTCTTGGCCGGGACCCACCGCGAACAGCGCCGCTTTCTCAATGTTCTGCGGTATCTCAGCAATGAACTTGAAGCGTCGCTGGTATGCCTCGGGGTCAGCGAGGCCGTCGATGCCATCCGTGGTGATATCCAGCTTGCCAGGCGGCTGGACGAACATCACCTGCCAAACTGGCGCGACGATGCCGAGTTCTCGGACATGATTCAGACACTCATCGCGGCAATGCCCCTCGAGAAGAAATCCAATCTGAAGGTCAAGTCACTCAAGCAGATACTTGCGCTGACCGGTGGGGTGACCTCGCGCATCTTCTCCCTGATCAAGGATCTTTCCATCGACGCCATTGTCACAGGTGATGAATGCATCACTGATGACGCGATCACAAAATGGACGCCGGTTTGGTCGCGCCATGCGAACGCCTATCGGCGACTCGAGAAGTCCGGGGTGTGAAGCCGCACCCGCTGCCGAAAACTGTCGCGCCGCTGCCAGACGAGTTATTGTCAGGCTGGTTGTCTCGGCTGGCGGCGGCCAACTACTGTGATGACGCGGAACTGCTGGCTCATATCAAAATCGATACCGCGCATGGCACCGCCTTGGACTTCTGTGTCGACGCGGCCACGGCGGAGAGGATAGCCAACGCCGCACGAGTCGACCCAGATGTTGTGCGATCGTTGACCTTTCCGTCAATGACCCCACGAGAAGCCTCGCTGACGGCTCAGATGCCATTCCAGCATTGCGTGCAATGCTCCAGAGAGGGTCTTTCGCTCAGGCATTGGAGGCGGGCCTGGGCATTTGACTGCCAAGTTTGCGGGACGAGACTTGTGCAGACCCTTGGCAAACCCCGTGAGGAACAAATATCCGGAAAACTGATATTCCGAGCGCGCCGCGGGGCAGGGATGCTTGAGTGCGCCGCGCGATCGCGCGGCCCCAAGCAACTTCGGCGCGCAATGCGCGCAGTCACCTTTGCCATGTCACTCAAGACCTTCCGCGGGGATCCGTCGTTCGCTGTCCAGAACCCCAGATCGGAAGTTAGGCTGTTCTGCCTCGCCGCAATCGCCGCCGCTCGATCTCATCCCTTGGCTAAGGCAGCCATCGTCAGCAAAAGCATCGACGACTATGCAAGGGTTGCTCTCTTGCGCGCCTTCGAGAAGGAGCCTCGATTGCTTGCCGCGATTGATCACATCGCGCAAAGGCGCGCGAAAAGCGCCGGCCCCATGACAGCCTCATCTCACAATTAAGGGCAAAAATTGCCGCCAAACGCGTCCCGTCTCAGATTAAAGGGCAACGCGACA
>NZ_JASNJE010000071.1 GCF_030164465.1 Sedimentitalea xiamensis | reverse complement strand
CCCATGTCGATCACTCCTTCTCTCCCCGACCGATTCCGTCGGGGCAGCGTGTTCACATGGGTCAATTCTCAGTGGAAAATTATGGGGCTACCGGGTCACTTCTCAGCGGAAATCAACAGCCGCGACAAAGATCGCTCCAAGAACCATCGCCCGCCGTCAGAGTTTATCGCCCTTCATCAGGGGGCGACGAGATCGCGGGAGGAGATCGAACTGGAAGCTGTCAGGCGTGTTGCGGAGAAGATGCTTCAGAGCCAACGCGATCTGATTCAGCGCGCGGCAGTCCAAGAAAGCTTCGAGCGTCATAACCGAGATATCGAAAAACGCGCCGCCGAGGAACGAGAGCGAGCGGCGAATGACGAGCGCGAACGCCAGGAGCGGGAAAAGCCGAAGCTCAGGCGCAGGCGACGGCGATAGTCTTGTTCAAGCCGTTGCTCGATTATGTCGGTAGTGTCGCCTGCTGTTTGCCTTCCATCGCCGCTTTCACGAGGTCGCCGAGAATGTCGGCAAACGGAACGATGTCTTGCCGCACGCTTGCATCTTCGAGCGCGGCCATATAGGCGGCGCGCCTTTCGACGGGCACTACTGTCCAAGGATAGCCGCCCGCGCCGAGCATGATATTCATTAGGAAGCGCCCCATCCGCCCGTTCCCATCGGTGTAGGGGTGGATGTAGACAAATATGAAGTGCCCGAGCACAACCCGCACGGCTGGATCGGTTTCTTCGGCCAGTAGCTCGAAGAACAGGGGCATGGCATCGCGCACGGACTCGGACGATGGCGGAACGTGCATCGACCGCCGAATGTATACCGAACCGCTCCGATACCCTGCCAAGTCGGCAGGACGCAGTATGCCCGCCGTTACGCTTGGCGCGAATAGGGCGCGATACCATGAACCATGATCTTCGTCGGCTACGGTTCCAGGGTTCTCGCCCCTGAGAACGACTTCGAGGCTTTTCAGGACTTCCTGATAGGCGAGCCAATACCCGCGTGCCGCCAACGCGTCCCGATGTTCTCGATCCCGCTCGTCGGATTCTGGATTCCAATCACCGCTCTTCACTCGTTCGATGAGCGCAGGCGACACGCGATAGCCCTCGATAGAAAGCGAATGATACGCATCCGTTACGTAGGCATCGCTTACACGCTTGAGATAGGCATCGATGTCGTTCGGCTTGCCAGGCGCTTCAGGAAAGCGCTCGATGATCCGTTCCCGCATGTCACCCCACATAAGTCGCATGCGCCCCGCGTAGGGAGAAACCTCTCGGCGAGGCAGTTGGATTGATAGCTGTGTTTCGAAGGGGTCTTGTTCTCGCACATCGTAGCCTGCGGCGCGCATGGCGCTGAGGATGTCATCGGCAATGCGGTTTCTTCCGATGTTGCGGAATGCTCCCGCCAGTCGCCCCGCGATGGTGGTGTGCCCGCCTTCAAGCAGTAGCGCCAGAACCTCCGACGCATCCTTAATACTTGCCAGCGCAGCGCGGGCGTCTACCGCATGATTCTGGAAGAACGCAGGCGACACTTCCGTCAGTGCGGCAGGCATAGCATAGACCCGCAGGCCGTCTTTCTCGATGATGTCGCGCTCAGACGGAAGACTTGCCCGAATGTCGAAAAGTGACGTCTCGAACGGCAGAGCGGTCGGCTTGTTGCCGCCCTTCGGTGCGCGGACGCTGAGTTGACGCGGCACAGTCTGGTTGCCTGCGTGCAGCGCAAGGGACTGCTCAGGCGACAGGCACCATTCGTCTTTGAAGCGCGTCCTGAGATATGCCGCACAGAACGGCCAGAACGCGGCATACCATGCGGTGCTTTCTCCTGCCGTCTCGTCGGGGCGAGCAGGTATGTACCAGCCCTTCATTACCTCTTGCAGGAAGCCGTTCTTCAGAAGGCGCTCACGGTGTAGGCGCGACAGATCAGTGGAGCGTATGGCAACGGAGCCGCCGTCCTGTAGCGCTTTGAGCGCTTCCAGGGCTTCGGCCAATTTTTCTTGTGGTGTCGCCATCTGCTCGTTCTTTCCTTAGGGTTTTGCGTCGTGCGTCTATTAGGTTATTGAGTTGTAGCACATTTAGGTTTTCGTGTCTAATTATTTTTAGGTTTTCGTGCCGCGCTCTTCATAGGGTATCGTGTCAGAGCGCCTTCTATGGTGGTGCGTTATGGTTCGAACCCGCGCTTGCGTTGAGGGCGTGGCTCGCGGCTTTCCTCTTCGCGATTCTTCTCACGCTTGCGCGTGGACGTGTGATCGGGGGCGTGTCGATCATCGCGCATGTAGTGCGCCAAGTCCTCGCGCAACCGCAGCAGCTCGTGCTGAGCGGCTTCTCTTTGCGCGCGGATGTCGCGCTGAAGCGCTTGCCGCTCTTCGATCTGTTTGACGACCAGGGCGTCTTTTTCGTAGCGGTCGCGGCGCAGGGCTTCGAGCGCTTCATGTTCGTTTCGTGCTCTGACCTTCGCGTATTGGCCTGTCAGGCGATGCCAGATGCCCGAGAATCCGTTCGGCAGACGTTCAGCCCGCTTACGGGTTTCGGCCTGCCAGCGCTTCTCGTGGACTTCGGTTAGCTGGCGACGCTCTTCACGGTGACGCTGCACAACCTCCGCCTTGCGGAATTCGATCTGCGCCGAACGACGCTGCGCGTCATGCTCCACATCCTTGATGAATTCTTGCAGTTTGGATGAGATGCCGCTGGCGATCTCGGCTTTGATCTCATCGACCGTGCGGAGGGCTTTCGGATCGCCGAGCTTGGCTTCCACGTCCTTTGCCTTCACGCCACTGTAGCGGGCGACGGCATAGACCTCGCCACGATAATCGACCGCGACAAAGCCGCGCCGATCACCCTTGGCGAGCCAGAACATGTGCTTCTCGCAGCGTGTTCCCCGCGCGATGCCGAGCGCTGTGTAGCCGTTGAGCACGGCGATACGGACCTGGAGTTCCGCGACTTGGCGGTCGAAGTTCCGTGCCATGAGGCGTTGCCCCAGCAGTTTCACACAGTGCATCTTCGTCTCGACGCGACTGCGGCGGTGGTATCCGCTCCATCGTCGCCAGAGGGCCCGGCCGAGGTATTTCGCCGCGCGTAGGGCCACGTTTCGGGCAATGGCTCCGGCGGTGACGGTCTTCCAGGGTTTGGCGTTCCTGCGGGGCGGGATGACCGCATGAGGCCAAGGGCGCGATCACGCTTGATGAGATGGCTGCGCGACTGGAAGCGGAGCGCGGTGTTTGCGTTGCACCCAGCTCGGTCTGGCGGCTTTTTCAACGGCTCGGCCTGACGCATAAA
>NZ_JASNJE010000070.1 GCF_030164465.1 Sedimentitalea xiamensis | reverse complement strand
CCAGAACCGCTTCTTCTGGCCCTTCTTGCCCGCCATGGAGTGCCTCATGATGTCCACTATCGATGGTGGACACTATCAGCCTCGGATTCCGCCCGTCAGTGCGGCGTCAGCGGACGGATACAAATGACGTGGCGCGGAAGTATGATTTTCGGCGGAACCATCTGTCGGCTTGGCGGCGGATGGCCAAGTACGGCGACCTTGTTCTGCCGCCCTGGAAGCCGAGATGAACTTCGCCCCGTTGGTGGTGTTTGATGTCGAGCCCACGCCGCCAGTCGCGGACACGGGGGCGGCGCTCCCGGTGATCGAGATCATGGTCGGTTCAGTTGCTGTCCGGCTGGACGGAGCCACACCTGCGGGCCGGATTGCGGACATCGTGCGTGTATTCGGAGGCGGCGCATAATCTCTCCGTCGAACCGGGTACGCATCCTTGTGGCGACGCAGCCCGTGGATTTCAGCAAAGGACATGATGGGCTGTGGCTCGGAGATTTCGCTTCGCGGGCGTGGCAGGTAGACGGCGTGCACGGTGAAAGTGAAGCTCTCACCGGACGGCAGAACGTGGGCGAATTCCATCTCACAGGTCTCGCCGTTGATCGCCTGCGTCGCCAGCGTGTTGTCGGCGAAGCGCACCTCGATGGAGCCGATGAGTGCGGCTATGGACGGGTCCGCGCCGTCGATCCGGCCGTCGTTCCGGATGGTCTCGATCCGGTCGAGGTTGTTGGCATAGGTGAGGTCGGCCGTGACCACGTTGCCGAGCGCCGAGCCGTTCCGGGTGATCGAGCCGTTGAAGTGGCCGAAGCGCTTGAGCGCAATGTCCGCGGGTGTGCCGGCGCTAGTGGTCGTGCTAGCCGTCTCACCCTGCGCCACCAGCCGCGCGGTCGCGGTCAGAAGCCTGGAGCGCTGTATCTGCCAGGTGATCTGGTCAAGGGCGCAGCCCGAGTACAAGGCAAAGCGCGGCACCTCCGGCGTGCCGGTCTCGATGGAGAGGCTCGGCAGCGTCTAGGCACCCGACTGAAACTCGTGCGCCCACGGACCAGTGCCCGTGGTCGCCGGCAGGCCGAAGGCCGCTTTCAGCCAGAAGCCGAAGGCTTCTGCCTCAAGTGGCACCAGGACATCGCCATCGGCCGTGACCGCGTCCTTGATGGGCGCCAGCGGATCGTGGCCGTAGCCCAACAGCTCCGAGTTCAGCAGTGGTTGCTCCGTGCCGAGCGTGGTGCTGGCAAAGGGCAGCCTCAAAATGCCGCCCACGGGCGGCGTCCCATAGACAGTCTCGAACGCAAGCGCCATTTGCGCCCGCGCCCCCTGGGCTCGTGCCATACTCGTCTCCTGTTGTCGGTTGGGTCAGGCCAGCGGGTCGGCCGTGGTATAGTGCAGGATGACGGGTATGACCGCCGCCTTCAGGCAGGCCGCGCCATCGACCGGCAGATCGACCGGGCGCAGGGCTTCCGCCTCAAACCAGTTGCAGAGCCCGCCCAGCGTGCGGTCATGCTGGGCGGTTGGGTCAGGACGGTCATGGATCAGGCTCCGGGAATTGGGACGGGATCAGCGATTGACGGTGCCGGGCGATTTCTGCGCGGCGGCGACGATCGGGCTGAGCTTCGGCGCGGTGACCGCCGGGGGCGTGGCGACAATCGCCGTGGCATCGCCGCGTGCCGCGAGATCGGAAAGTACCTGGCTGCGCAGGGTATCGGGCCTGAGGCCTTGACGCACGGCATCTGCGGCATTGATGCTGACCCCCATCTGCCTCGATCCGGTCCTTCCGCACATCGGCACCGGCGGTGAGGATCAGACCGCGTTCGGGGATCTGCGAACCAAATCCTTCGCGGCGATCCGCCAGCCGCTGCCAGTCCGGCGCTTCGCCCGACTCCACCCAGGTCTCGCCCAGCAGCGTGTTCCTTGCCGCGCGCAGCATTTCTTCCGACCCCTGCGCCGCCAGCCAGTCGCGCACGATCCGCTCCCAGCTTTTCCACCCGACCGGCGAATAGAGGGCCGAGAGATGGAACCCGATCGCTGTAGGGTCGGCCGAGACCGCCGTGGCCCGCCATTCCCCCCGTTTGAGCATCGCCGTCTTGTGATGCTCGGCAATTGGTACCTCGCAGCCGGCGCAGTGATACATGGCCGTTTCCGGACGGTCCTTCTCCCAGCGCAGGCGCTCGAACTGTGTGGCTGCAATGGGGGCAGGGCACGAAGTAGCGCCGCTGATCGCTGGCCTCGAACTCGCGCTCGATGCGGCTCAGCCCCCGGATTGTCGGCGTCGAGACCAGGAACAGCTTGCGCCGGTGCGCGAAGGTGGTGGTGCGGGCCTCGGCCAGGGTGACCGGATCGCCTTCCTCATCGGCCGAAGCAGGATAGGCATCGACCTCATCGAGAAAGATGTAGCGTGCCGGCATTGAGCGCAGCCCGGTGGCCGAGTTCGCCCCCGTCAGCACCAGAATGCCGCCGGGGAATTCCTTGGAGAGCATCGAATTGCCGGCATCGCGGGAGCGCGCCGGATTGACCCGTTCCTTCAGCGCCGGGCTTTCGGCGATCAGCGGATCGAGCCGGTCGCGGGAGGCGCGCTTGGCCATCTCCACGGTGGGCAGCACCGCCAGCATCGGCCCCGGGGCATGGTGGATGACAAAGCCGATCCAGTTGTTGCAGGCTTCCGTCGCCCCGACCTGGGCGGCCTTCATGAAGCTGATGCGTTGCGCCGGGTGGCGGGGCGACAGCGCATCCATGATCTCGCGTAAGTAGGGCGTGCGGGCGGTGCGGTAGCGCCCCGGTTCGGCCGAGGCACGCGAGGACAGCCAGCGGTGCTGATCAGCCCAGTCCGACACGGTGAGGTCCGGATCGGGCCGCATGCCGCGGCGCCAGGCGCGCAAGATGTCCTCTGCGCCGTCAAAGCCAGTGTCGAGGTCGCTCGCTAGATCGCTATCCTCCTCATCCAAGCGAGACCCGGAGATCGGCGAGGGCGTCGAGTTGTTCCCGGACATGGGTTTCCAGCACCCTATGCAGGATCGCGGGTTCCAGCGTCGCCGGTACCCCGGTGGTCTTTTCCACCTCCGCCGAGATGTCCGCCGCGATCAGCGCTGCCACCCTGGCGGGCCAGGTCACCCAGACATCGCGCTCCTGCCGTGCCAGGCGAAACACCAGCGTCTCAGCCCGGGCCCGGTCCACCAGGGCATCACCAACTTTCGACGGGGCGGTAAAAAGCCATCGGGACGCTATTGTTTTGTGGTTATGATCGACGCGTTTGCGATGGTGTTTTTTCTGGCTTCGTTCAGCAAGGTGTCCGATACGGCTTCCGGAATTGTTGC
>NZ_JASNJE010000006.1 GCF_030164465.1 Sedimentitalea xiamensis | reverse complement strand
AACCGCGTCCGAAGCGCGCCTGGCAGTGGTGCTGACATGAAACATCCTCCTGAAAAGGATGAATCACAATCGACCCCTCAAGGGAATCCCCAGCGACTCAGGGTTTCCCCGAAATGCTTTATTCGCACCGCCGGACCCGACAGTCAGATCCGACGAGCCCCCCGAAGTATAAATCGATTGAACGACTCCGTTCTCGGACGAAAACGTGAAGTCGCCATTGTAGACACGAATCGATTCCGCGCGACCCGTGCCTTTCAGGGCAATGTTGACGTCTCCTTCACCACCGCGGAAACTATCCAGCCTGCTGTTGTTGAGTACCCTGACATCGCCGGTGCCGCCGAAATCCTCCAGCGATGTAATACGCCCGCCATTTCGAACGATGACGGTGCCGTCTCCGTTTCCCAGGGTCGCAGATTTAACGTGGCCGCCATTGACGACCAAGAGATCGTCGGAACCGGTCAAATTGATGGTGCCGGCTTCGCCGCGGACCGTAATTTCGGCCCGTCCTCTGTAAACGTCGATGCCACCAATCCATCCCACGGAAGTGTCCAGCTTGTTGACATCCGCACCCAGATTAATCCAGCGTATCCAGTCGTTCTGCGGGCCGAGGGTGATATCATGCAACTGCCCGTCCCAACCGCTCATGTAGCGCACTTTGGTCGAGGTCAGATCGACTTCGGAATTGTATCCGAGATTCAGGTATTCGATTTCACGTCCGGCACCGTTATCGAGATCGACGAACCGCGTAATGTGATCGTCGCCCGCCACCTGCAACGTTCGAATCCGCCAGTTCGAACCCGTGAAATTCAACGTTGCATCCAGATCATCGGGTGCTTCGACAAAGACCGAATAGCGGTCGATGGTCTGGCGACCGCCAGCATCGTACCACGATACCGAAGTGGATCCCGGCAACCGCGGAACAGCATTCACTCCGTCAAATGTTACATTCAATACTTCCGTCGCCATATCTTCCCCCTAAACAAAAAGTTTCAAAATAGGGGAAAGATACCATTCTTTCGTTCAATTTCGAAGGAGATTCGGGTGCATTCTTTTCAACCCTAACCCTGCGCTTCAGCACGGCTCTTGCCTGACACGTTGAGCGCAAGGGTCGCGGCCATCAGGTCGTCCAGGTCGCCGTCCAGGACACCCTTGGTGTCGGAGGTTTCAAAATTCGTGCGCAGATCCTTGACCATCTGGTAAGGCTGCAGCACGTAGGACCGGATCTGGTTGCCCCAGCCCGCGTCGCCCTTGCTTTCATGCGCCTCGTTGATGGCCGCGTTGCGGCGGTCCAGTTCCAGCTGGTAGAGACGCGACTTCAGCGCCTTCATCGCGATATCGCGGTTCTGGTGCTGCGATTTCTCCGAACTGGTCACGACAATTCCGGTGGGGTGGTGGGTGATCCGCACGGCGGAATCCGTCGTGTTCACGTGCTGCCCGCCCGCCCCGGAACTGCGGTATGTGTCGATGCGGATATCCGCCGGGTTCACCTCGATCTCGATATTGTCATCCACCACCGGATAGACCCAGACCGAACTGAAAGACGTGTGACGTTTGGCGGCGCTGTCGAACGGCGATATCCGCACCAGCCGGTGCACGCCGCTTTCCGATTTCAGCCAGCCATAGGCGTTGTGGCCGCTGATCTTGTAGGTGGCGGACTTGATGCCGGCCTCCTCGCCCGCGCTTTCGGCCTGCAATTCGACCTTGTAGCCCTTCTTCTCGGCCCAGCGCACATACATGCGCGCCAGCATGCTGGCCCAATCGCAGCTTTCGGTGCCACCCGCCCCGGCGTTGATTTCAAGGAAGGTGTCGTTGCCGTCCGCCTCGCCGTCCAGCAGTGCCTCCAGTTCTTTCTGGGCGGCCGTGACCGCGAGCGTTTTCAGGGCCTGTTCGGCATCCTGGACGACTTCGGCATCGTCCTCCATTTCGCCCAGTTCGATCATTTCGACATTGTCGGACAGATCCCGCTTGATGGCGCTGTAGGTCTCCATCGCATCGACCAGCATCTGCCGGTCCCGCATCAGTTTCTGCGCCGCCTCCGGGTCGTCCCAAAGGTTCGGGTCTTCCACTCGTGCGTTGAATTCCTCCAGTCGGTGCGGGGCCGTCTCCCAGTCCATTCTCTGGGCCAGAAGCTCCAGCGATTTCTCGATTTCGGCAACGGTGTTCTGGATCTCGGCGCGCATGCGGGTTCCTGCAATCAAGTCTGTGACAATCGGTGATAGACCAGCACCGCGGGCGCGGCAAGCGGTCAGGAAATGAATGCCGAGGTCCGCCATCTCGTGCTGTCCGCCAACGAGACCGGCGCAGTGTTTGCGAGACTGCCGGGACTGGTCTATGGCTGAACCCGATACCGCCAGCCATCGGCCGGAAGCAGCGAACCCTCAGATCCGCCGCGGGCCATTTCACGAGATCGAAAGGAAAACTGGATGCGGACCTTGTTGAAGCGCCTTGCCCTGGGGATTGGCCTGACCGTCGCGATCCTGTTCACCGTCATCCTTGTCAACACCCTGCGATACACCGGCGGCAACATCGTTTCGTCCGATCCATTCGATCTCGGGGCCGATACCGACCGCGCCGCCCGGACCCTGTCCGAAGCGATCCGGTTCAGGACCGTCTCGACCGACATGACCGTTCCGGATTTCCCGGCGTTCCTGTCCTTCCTGCAAGAGCGTTTCCCGCTCAGCCACGCAGCCATGGATCGCCTGGTCCTGGACGCGCACACGCCTCTGTTCAAATGGACGGGAAGCGACGAGACGCTGAAACCCGTGCTTCTGGCCGCGCATTATGACGTGGTTCCGGTGGCGCCGGATTCGCTTGGACAATGGGACCATCCACCGTTTGACGGCGTGCAGGCGGACGGGTTCGTCTGGGGCCGCGGCACCCTGGACGACAAGGGCGCGTTGATCGCCATCCTGACCGCGACCGAAACCCTGATCGCGTCCGGTTTCACGCCGCGACGCACCGTCTATCTGAGCTTTGGCGGCGACGAGGAAGTCGGCGGGTCCGGGGCGCAATCCGTGGCCCGGCATCTGATCGAAAACGGGGTCCGGCTGGACTGGTCGCTGGATGAGGGATCCTTCGTGCTGGACGGGATCATTCCCGGCCTCGCCTCTCCGGTGGCAAGCATCAATCTGTCCGAGAAGGGCTACATGACCGTAACCCTGATTTCGAGATCCGCAGGCGGCCACTCCTCCATGCCGCCCCGCGTCACGGCGGTCGGACGCCTGGCCCGCGCGATCCACCGGCTCGAGAACACGCCGATGCCCGGCGGTCTGAGCGGAGTGTCCGGCGACTTCTTCGATGGAATCGGGCCGCATTTCCCGTTCCTGCAACGGGCCTTGTTCGCCAATGGCTGGCTGTTCGATCCGGTGCTGGAGCGGGTACTATCCGCGGCCCCGTCGACCAATGCCATGCTGCGCACCACCACCGCGCCGACCATGCTGTCCGGCTCTGCCAAGGACAACGTGCTGGCGACGGAAGCGACAGCGACGATCAACTTCCGCATCCATCCCCGCGACACCGTGGACAGCGTCCTGGCCCATATCCGGGACGTGATCGCGGATGAATCCATCGAAATCGTCCCCGACCGCGGGACCGCGATAGAGGCCTCGCCGGTCGCCGACGCCGACGCCCAGGGTTATCGGGATATAGAAAGTTCCATCCTGGCCGCCTTCGGCCCGCTGGTGTCGGTGCCGGGTCTGACCATAGCGGCTACGGACGCCCGGTTCTATGCGCAGGCGTCCGATGCGGCCTACCGGATCAATCCGTTCAAGATCGACGGCGACGACCTGGTCCGGTTTCACGGGATCGACGAACGCCTGTCGGTGGAAAACCTCGAACGGGGCATAAACTTCTACGGATCGCTGCTGATGAAACAGTAACCGCCGCGTTCAGGCCGCGCTCGCTTCGCGCGTCAGTACAAGCCGCCGGAACTGACGGTTCCGAAGTTGGCCTTGGGTCCGACCACCGCCGTGCCGCCTGTCGACGTCTTGACCTGGCGGCCGCCGCTGCTGACCTCTTCGAACAGCGGCAGGTTGGACCCCATGGCGAAACCACCGTCATAGGTGATCCCGAAGCCCGGATCCTGGCCCTCGCGGAAATACTCCGCAACGACATAGTTGCCGGTGGCGTCGTCGGGAAGGCGACCGCCGGTGAACCGGTCGATCTTGATGAAATAACCGCCCGGAGGCACTTCGAACGGCCCGCCGCCATATTTCTCGGTGGCCTTGGTCATGAAGGACTGGAAGACCGGTCCGCAAAGCGAGGAGCCATAGGCCGACCGGCCCAGCGGTCGCGGACGGTCATGGCCGATGTAGCAGCCAGCGACGATATTGCTGGTGAATCCGATGAACCACACATCGCGCGCTTCGTTGGTGGTGCCGGTCTTGCCGGCGGTGGGCACCGGCAGGTCGATCACGCCGCTGGCCGTGCCGCGATCCACCACGCCTTTCAACATCGACGTCAGCTGGTAGGCGGTGATCGCATCCATCACCCTCTCGCGGTTCGAGAGGATGCGCGGCGACGCGTTGGCCTGCAACGCGGGCGAATTGCAGTCGAGGCAGTCCCGCTTGTCGTGGCGGTAGATCGTTTCCCCGTACCGGTCCTGAATCCGGTCCACCAGCGTCGGCTCCACCCGCTCGCCGCCATTCGCGAACATCGCGTAGGCCGCAACCATCTTGTAGAGCGTCGTCTCCTCGGACCCGAGCGAATTCGCGAGATAAGGCCCCATCTCGTCGTAAACACCGAATTTCTCGGCGTAGCTGGCGACCACATACATCCCGACTTCCTGGGCGAGCCGGATCGTCATCAGGTTCCGCGACTTTTCGATTCCCGTGCGCAGCGGAGTCGGCCCGTAGAACTTGTTGGATGAGTTCCGCGGCCGCCACAGGCCCTGCGGCGTGTTGATCTCGATCGGCGCGTCCACGACGATGGTCGCCGGCGTATAGCCGCTGTCCAGCGCCGCAGCGTAGACGAACGGCTTGAAGCTCGATCCCGGCTGTCGCTGCGCCTGCGTCGCCCGGTTGAAGACCGAATCCTGGTAGCTGAACCCGCCCTGCATCGCCAGGACGCGACCGGTGTTCACATCCATCGCCATGAACCCGCCCTGGACCTCGGACACCTGCCGCAAGGTCCAGCGGATGAACGACCCGTCCTTGTCGTCGGTCATGGCGCGCACCAGCACCACGTCGCCGACCTCGAGCAGGTCTCCCGCGACCTTGGCCTTGCTCGCAAGGGTGCCGTCCCGGCGCAGCTTGCGCGCCCATTGCACGTCGCCGGCCACGATCCAGTGCCCGTCGGCGTCCTCTTCGACGCCTTCGATGCCGATCCGGGCATCCGAATCGCCGACCTGCAAGACCACCGCGGGGTGCCATTGTCCGTCCAGGACGATGTCGCGGGGCACGTCCGCATCCGCCAGGGCCGTGCGCCACTGATCTTCGGTCGTCAACTGATCGGCCGCAATCTTCTCGCCGGTGCCACGCCAGATACCGCGCCCGCGGTCGTATTCCTCAAGCTGGTCGCGCAGCGCCTCCGCGGCAACCTTCTGCATTTCCTCGTCGATGGTCGCCCGCACGGTGAACCCGCCGGTGAAGAACTCGCCATCTCCGAATTCCTCCTGCAACTGGCGCCGGATCTCCTCGGTGAAATAATCCCGCGGCGGCAGCGCGTTCCGGAAGCTCTCGAAATCGCCGTTCTGCACCGAACGCAGCGGCTGCTGCACCTCGGATTCATAGGTGGCGCGGTCGAGATAGCCGTTCTCATACATCTCACGAAGCACATAGTTGCGCCGTTGCGTAACCCGTTCCTTGGCAAAGACCGGGTGATACTTGCTCGGCGCCTGCGGCATCGCCGCCAGCATCGCCGCCTCATGCGGCGCCAGTTCGGCCAGCGTCTTGTTGAAATAGGTCTGGCTCGCCGCCGCCACGCCATAGGAGTTCTGCCCGAGAAAGATCTCGTTCATGTACAGCTCCAGGATCTGTTCCTTGTCCAATGTCTCTTCGAGCCGCGCGGCGAGGATGATCTCCTTGATCTTGCGCTCGATCTTGCGGTCGGCCGACAGCAGGAAGTTCTTCATCACCTGCTGGGTGATGGTCGAGGCCCCGCGCACGTTCTGGCCGCGCGACTTGACCGCCTCGAAGGCCGCCACCGCGATGCCCCGCGTGTCATAACCCTTGTGGCTGTAGAAATTCTTGTCCTCGGCCGAGATGAAGGCTTGCTTCACCAGATCGGGAATCTCGTTCGCCGGGGCGAACAGCCGGCGTTCCTGCGCGAACTCGTCGATCAGGTGGCCTTCGCCGGAATAGATGCGGCTGATCGTCGGTGGCTTGTATTGCGCCAGAGATTCATGGCTCGGCAGGTCGCGGCCATAGATCCAGAACACGGCGCCAATGCTGAGCGCGACAACTGCCACGCCCAAAGTCAGGAGCGTGAAGATCGCTCCGAAGAAGGATAGAATAAAACGGATCACACTGGGGCCTCTACTCGCGCGCTGTTGCCAATATAGGGAGCCGACACGCAAGGGTCAAAACACAAGCGGGCGACAAATCGCCTGACGCTGCGGCTCCTACTGCCTTATCAGCGGTCGCAACGCAATGTCCGCGTCGCGCCAGGCCAGCAAACCGTTGCGCAGACCAAGCGCCATGCCGGCCCGCCACACCGGGTCCCGCAGGTTCCGCAGGTCGCGCGGACTGCTCAGGAATCCGATCTCGATCAGGACAGACGGGATGTCGGCGGCTTTCAGGACCGAAAACGCGGCCCGGCGCAGCGGGCGGTTGTTCATGGGCCCGCCGGCCTCCGCCATCGACCTGACCAGTTCTTTCGCCAGCGCCTCGGTGCGCGGCCGTGTTTCCTGCCGCGCAAGGTCCAGCAGAACGCCGGTCACTTCGTCGTCCGCATCGCTCAGATCGATGCCAGACAGAAGGTCGGCGCGATCGTGGCGTTCGGCAAGCCTGGCGCTGGCGGAATCAGAGGCGTCCCGCGCCAGAACATGAACCGTGGCCCCATGCGCCATCCCCTCGGCCAGCGCATCGGCATGCAGGGACAGGAACACATCCGCGCCCATCTGGTGGGCAATCGAAACCCGCTGTTCCAACGAGACGAACCGGTCGGTGTCGCGCGTCAGCACGACGTGAAACCCGCCACTGCGCTCCAGCAGATCCCGCAATTCGCGGGCAAAGGTCAGCATCAGCGTTTTTTCGTTCACGGTATCGGTTTCCGCCCCCGGATCAAGCCCGCCGTGTCCCGGATCCAGAACCACCACGAGGGGGGCGTTCGGTCCGCGTGGCGGAACCGCCGGTATTTCGGCGGGCGGGGGCAAATCCCAACGCGGATCAAGGGGCGCGCCCGCACCGGCGGCAAAGGCTTCGGGCGTTTCCGGCTGCAAACGCACCGTCAGATGCGCGCCGCCCGTGCCATCACCGAGCGTCATGTCGGCCCGTGAAACGGACATCGGCCCGTCCAGTTCCAGGACCAGGCGGGACCAGCCGAGCAGATAGTCACCGAACCGGACCTGCGTGACCCTCTCGCTGTCGAGAAACCGCTCCGGGCGCAGACCGGTCCAGTCCGCCTCCTGCAGATCCAGGACCAGACGCGGCGGCGCATCCAGGGTGAACAACCGGAACGGAACGCCCTGGCTGAGATACAGGTCGATCTGCGCCGACTTGAACCAGGCGTCGGTTATCCGGCTTCTTTCGGCGTCCACACGTGCGTGTCCACCGAGATCCCCGGCCTGGGCCATCCCGATCTCCAGCCAGATCGCGGCAAAAAGAATCAGCGGTCTTATCATGCGTCTCCGTTTCGTCTCGCAACCGCCGCCTCGCCGGATCGTTCCGCTTGGCTCGCCGCGGAACGCAGCCATTGGAACTGACGGATTTTCAGGGCCGCGCAGCCATGAACCGCGCCAGCCGGACCAATCCCTCTTCGATATCCCCGGTCGCGCGCGCATAGGAGAACCGCAAGGTCTTGTGGCCGCGCTCCGGGTCGAAATCAA
This sequence comes from Sedimentitalea xiamensis, assembly GCF_030164465.1. Taxonomy (GTDB): domain Bacteria; phylum Pseudomonadota; class Alphaproteobacteria; order Rhodobacterales; family Rhodobacteraceae; genus Sedimentitalea; species Sedimentitalea xiamensis. Next base: position 198,801 of record NZ_JASNJE010000006.1, on the reverse strand, counting down.
GTCCGGGCGTCACCGCGACGCCGGCCTTTTCGAGGATCTCGGCGGCAAAGGCGCGGCTGTCATCGGTCAGGTCGGAAACGTCGGCATAGACATAGAACGCTCCGTCCGGCGGCGCGATCCTGGTGAACCCGGCGCGCGGCAATCCGGTCAGCATCAGGTCGCGGTTGATCCTGTAGACCGCCAGATTTGCCTCAAGTTCCTCTTCGCAGTCCATGGCGGCCAGGGCAGCGACCTGGCTGGCGTGAGGCGGACAGATGAACATGTTCTGGGCGATCCGCTCCAGCACGCGCACATGGGACTCCGGCACCACCATCCAGCCGACCCGCCAGCCGGTCATGCTGAAATACTTGGAAAAGGAATTGATGACGTAGCAGTCGTCGGTCAGTTCCAGGGCCGTGACCGCCTTGGCCTCGTATTCGATGCCGTGATAGATCTCGTCGCTGATGAAGGCCGCGCCCTGCCCATGGGCCGTCTCGACAAGCGCGGCCATGCTCTCGCGGTCCAGCATCGTGCCGGTGGGATTGGCGGGCGACGCCACCATCAGCCCGGCCAAGTCCAATCCGGCGAAGTCGCTGGGAACCGGTTGAAGACGGTTTTCGGTCGAGGTTGGAAGGTCCACAGGCACAAGGTCCAGCGCACGCAGGATCTGACGGTAGCTGGGATACCCCGGCGCGCCGATCCCGACCCTGTCGCCGGTATCGAACAGAGCCGTGAACGCAAGGATGAAGCCGCCGGAAGACCCGGATGTGATCACCACGCGCTCCGGATCGATATCGACGCCATACCATTCGCCGTACATCCGCGCGATGCGGCGACGCAGGGCCGGCAATCCCAGCGCCACCGTATAGCCCAAGGCGTCGGTTCCGAGCGCGCCGGACAGGGCGCGGACCGCGCCTTTCGGTGCCCCGGTTCCGGGCTGACCGACCTCCATATGGATGATGCGCCGCCCGGATTCCTCGGCGCGGCGCGCCGCTTCCATCACGTCCATCACAATGAAGGGATCGACCCTGGAGCGGATTGAGTTTCGCATGTGCTTCTCCCATGGTGCGGCCATGTGGTTTGACCGATTATCCCGACTGACGTCAATGCTTGTGGTCGATCGGTTCCGCGTGGCCGTCGCGGCGCTTGCCATCGCGACGCATGTCGTCACGGCCGCGGAGGCGGCCGCCGCGTCGCTTTTGCGCGACCCCGATATCGAACATGGGCTGTCCGAACTTGCCGCACCGGTGCTTCGGGCGGCGGGCCTCAATCCGAAGCGCGTCAGGGTGCTCGTGGTGGACGACAGTTCGCTCAACGCGTTCGTCGTCGATGGCCAGACCGTGTTCCTGCACCATGGCCTGATCCTCAAGGTGCAGTCCGCCGCCATGCTGCAAGCGGTGATCGCGCATGAAGCGGCGCATATTTCCAACGGCCACATCGCGCGGCGCATGGGGAACCTGCGCAGCGCCCGAACGGCTGCCGGGCTGGGTGCCGCACTTGCCGTCGCCGCCGCCGCCGCGGGCGCGGGCAGCGCTGCCGGGGGGATCGCCGCGGGAACGGCGTCTTCGGCGCTCCGCGGGTTCTTTGTCCACACACGCGCCGAAGAATCCGCCGCCGACAGGTCAGCCGCGCACTACATGACCAGCACCGGACTCGACCCGCAGGGGTTGGTCGATCTGCACCGGGCTTTCGCCGGACAGGAAGCGCTCAGCGTCGGCCGGCAGGATCCCTACATGCAATCCCACCCCTTGACCCAGGACCGGATCCGCGTCGCAGAGAGCTATGTGGCCGCTCAGCCGGTCGCCCCGCCGTCCAAGCCGGAAGACACCTACTGGTTCGCACGCGTACAGGGCAAACTGTCCGCCTTCACACGCGCGCCTAAATGGACGCTGCGCCGGGCGCCCGAGGAACCCCACGCGGACGTGCGTCTGATGCGCGAGGCCATCGCCCATCACCGGAACAACGATCTGAAAGCGGCGCTGAAGGCCATGGATGCCGCCATCGCCGCCCGCCCCGACGATGCGTATTACCACGAACTGAAAGGGCAGATCCTGCTGGAGAACCGGCAACTGCAACCCGCGCTGGACGCCTACCGGACCGCCGTCGCGCTTGCCCCGCGCGAATCGCTCATTCAGGGCAGCTATGGCCGGGCGCTTCTGGCGGCGGATCAGCCCAAGGCCGCGCTCGGCCCGCTGGAAGAAGCGCGATCGCGGGATTTCCGCGATGCGCGGGTGATGCGCGATCTGGCACTGGCCTATGCCAGGCTTGGGGAAACCGGGATGGCGGCGCTCACGACCGCGGAACGCCACGCGCTCGAAGGGCGCATGGAAGACGCGGCGCGCCAGGCACAAAGGGCCACAACCCTGTTACCGCGCGGCTCTGCACCTTGGCAGCGCGCCCAAGATGTGGTCATTGCATCCGAACACGCAAACAAGAGGAAGAAACGATGATCCGCCTAGCCGCTCCCGCCCTGACCGCATTTGCCTTGCTGGCGGGATCGGCCTGCGCCGCCGATCTCACCGCCATGACCGACGCCGAACGCGAGGCGTTCCGCGCCGAGGTCCGCGCCTACCTGATGGACAATCCCGAGATCATCATCGAAGCGGTCAACCTGCTCGAGGAACGCAAGGCCACCGCGCAGGCCGAGGCCGACGTCAGCCTCGTGCAGGCGAACGCCGACGAGATTTTCAATGACGGTTTTTCCTGGGTCGGCGGAAACCCGGATGGCGACATCACGCTGGTGGAGTTCATGGACTACCGTTGCGGCTATTGCCGCCGCGCCAAGCCGGAGGTCGCCAAGTTGCTGGAAAACGACGGTAATATCCGGGTGATCGTCAAGGAATTCCCGATCCTGGGCGAAGCGTCGATGATCTCGTCCAGATTCGCCATCGCGACCCGGCATGTTGCCGGAGACGAGGCCTACAAACAGGTTCACGACGCTCTGATGGAAATCAACAGCGACCTGACCGACGTGACGCTGCGCCGGCTCGCGGACGGGTTCGGGCTGGACAGCGACGCGATACTGGCCCGAATGGACAGCGAAGAGGTCACGCAGGAAATCGCCGCCACCCGCGCTCTGGCGCAGCGTTTGCAGATCAGCGGCACGCCGACCTTCGTGCTGGAAGACGAGTTGCTGCGGGGCTATCTGCCCGCCGACCAGATGGAGTTGATCGTGGCGGACAAACGCGACAGATGATGGCCGTGTCGGAGAGCGCCGCCGCCATGACCCGCCGGATGACGGCCGTCTGACGCCCCGGAACCCCGGCCGCCGACCGGGTTTGCCGGCGGCGGCCGGTTACGAACTCTATTCGGCGGCCTCGGCCGCGCTGTCGAGTTCCGCCGCCTTCTTTTCCACCTGCTCGACGATGTGATCCAGCATCTGTTCATTGCTGAGCTTGTGGCTCTGCCTGCCCGCCAGGTAGACCATGCCGCTGCCGGCGCCGCCGCCGGTAAAGCCGACGTCGGTCATCAGCGCTTCGCCCGGCCCGTTGACCACGCATCCGATGATGCTCAGGCTCATCGGAGTCTTGATGTGTTCCAATCGCTTTTCCAGCGCCTCGACGGTCTTGATCACGTCAAAGCCCTGCCGGGCGCAGCTTGGGCAACTGATGATGTTGACGCCACGGTGGCGCAAGCCAAGCGATTTCAGGATCTCGAACCCGACCTTGACCTCTTCGACCGGGTCGGCGGACAGAGACACCCGGATCGTGTCGCCAATCCCCATCCAGAGCAGGTTGCCCAGACCGATGGCCGACTTGATCGTGCCGCTGGTCAGTCCGCCGGCTTCGGTGATTCCAAGGTGCAGCGGCGCATCCGTCGCCTCTGCCAGCTGCTGATAGGCGGCGGCGGACATGAACACGTCCGACGCTTTCACGCTGATCTTGAAATCGTGGAAATCGTTGTCCTGAAGGATGCGGATATGCGCGAGTCCGCTTTCCACCATCGCGTCCGGACAGGGCTCACCGTATTTGTCCAGCAGATGCTTTTCCAGGCTGCCCGCGTTGACCCCGATGCGGATCGAACAATCGTGATCGCGCGCCGCCTGGATGACGTCCCGCACCCGCCGTTCATCGCCGATATTGCCCGGATTGATCCGCAGACAGGCGGCCCCCGCCTCCGCGGCCTCTATCCCGCGCTTGTAGTGGAAATGGATGTCGGCCACGATCGGCACCGGGCTTTCGGCCACGATGTGTTTCAGCGCTTTCGATGACGCTTCGTCGGGCACCGACACGCGCACGATGTCCGCGCCGGCTTCGGCCGCCGCCTGGACCTGCGCGACGGTTGCGGCCACATCGGTGGTCAGCGTGTTGGTCATCGTCTGCACCGCAATGGGCGCGTCGCCGCCCACCGGCACCTTGCCGACCATGATCTGACGGGACTTGCGACGGTAGATGTTGCGCCAGGGGCGGATCGAATTCAGCGACATGTCAGGCGTTCTTTTTCCGGTTCGTGTCTGCGGCACAGATAGCCCGAACCGGAGCGTGCAGCAATGCCGAGACGGTCAGGGTTGCGTGACCGGCCCGGATTGTTGGGAAAGCGTCTGCGCCTCGGCCACCATGCGGGCCAGGTCGCCATCCTGTTCGATATCGGCCACCGCGAAACGTTCCCTGACCGCTTCGATGGACAAGGGCACGTTGGATGTGACCGTGCCGCGTGCGCCGATCGGGCCGAAATGCTCGTTCGCCAAAGCGAAATAGATCGATCCGGATTCCCCGGCCCGCAGGGTCGGCGGTTCTTCCGTCAGAGGCACGTCATAGGTCTGGCCGCCTTCCATGATACCTTCGAAGATGACGGTGCCGTCCGCGGCCCTGACCCGGACCCAGGACGGCCGCACGGCCACCATGCGCAGTTGTTGGACCGCGGTTTCAACGACTTGCGGCACCGCCGCTTCACGGCGCGGTTCGAATTCGTCAACCGCTTCGGCGACAATCATGTCCGGCAGGTCCGGATGGCTGAACGTGCCGACGCTGCGCGGATCCAATGTCGAGATCGGTGCATCGCGCGCCGTCAGAACCGGCACATCAAGCGCCTGCGGGCGATACAGGCGATCCAGCGCTTCCGCCCGCGGCGTATTCAAACCGGAAGATTCGCCGTCTTCGGTCGCTTCCGGCGCGATCGCGCCGTTCAGGGGATCGAGATCCGACAGGACGATGGGCGTCTGTTCGACGGGAGAGAGCTGAACTTGCTGAACCTGCTTCAGAACCGACCATCCGCCGTATCCGATCCCTCCGATCAGGGCGACGAGCACCAGGATGGAGCCAATGCCCCGCAGTTCCAGGTGGCTCAGCACGCCATCGCTGGATGGTATGAACGGCGTGTTCGGTGTGATGAAAGGGTCGCGCACGGCGAATTTCGCCTTTGCCCCGTCACCGGCGCGGGCGACCCCCAGCGATTTCTTGACGACCGAGGCTTCGGCGGACATTCCGTGGGCCACCGAAAACCCGCTTTCGGCGCAGAACGCGGTGAAAGCTTCGTCCGGGTCCATGTTCAGATAGCGGGCATAGGACCGCACGTAGCCGGCGATGAAGCCCGGCGTGTCGAACGCAGACGGGTCGGAGTTTTCGATCGCGGCGATGTAGGACGCCTTGATCCGCAGTTCCCGCTGCACATCGAGCAAAGACTTGCCCATGGTGGCGCGTTCGCCGCGCATGGTGTCACCCAGACGCAATTCGAAGTCGTCAAACCCTTTGGGTCTGACAACGTCGACGTCGTCTGTTTCAGGTTTGCGCTGTCCCTTGCGCCCGATCATGCCTGCTGCCCCATGTCGCCTGCTGCGGTCCGTCGCAGCGTGTGGAGTCGTCCCCTCGACTCATTCACGCTTTTCTTTCGACAATGCTAACACAGCGCAAGGATTTTGCACACAGGCTTGGGGTCAGGCGCTCAACTCGGCGCGATTCAGCGCACAATGCGACCACAGGCTGTCCATCGCGCGCACCAGCTTGTTCATTTCATCCGGCCCGTGCACGGGCGATGGGGTGAAACGAAGCCGTTCGGTGCCGCGTGGCACGGTCGGGAAATTGATCGGCTGCACGTAGATGCCATGGTCCTTGAGAAGCATGTCGCTGAGCTTCTTGGTATGGACCGGGTCCCCGACGATCACCGGAACGATGTGACTGCCATGATCGATGATCGGAAGCCCGAGCGCTTTCAGACGTGTTTTCAGTATCTTGGCCTGGGCCTGGTGCTTTTCGCGCAGCTCCGGCGCCTGTTTGAGAAAGGCCACCGACGCGGCGGCGCCAGCCGCGACCGCGGGCGGCAGCGACGTGGTGAAGATGAAACCGGGCGCATAGGACCGGATGGCGTCGCACATCTTGTAGCTGGCCGCGATATAGCCGCCCATCACGCCGAAAGCCTTGGCCAGGGTGCCGTTGATGATGTCCAGCCGGTGCATCAGGCGGTCGCGCTCCGCCACCCCCGCGCCGCGCGGGCCATACATGCCGACGGCATGGACTTCATCGATATAAGTCAAAGCATTAAATTCATCCGCCAGATCGCAGATCGCCTCTATGGGGCCGAAATCGCCATCCATCGAATAGATCGATTCGAATGCGATCAGCTTGGGTGCGGCAGGATCATCCGCCGCCATCAGCTCGCGCAGGTGCGCCACGTCGTTGTGGCGGAAGATGCGCTTGGCCCCGCCGTTGCGGCGCACGCCCTCGATCATCGAGGCATGGTTCAGCTCGTCGGAATAGATAATCAGACCCGGAAACAGCTTGGGCAGCGTGCTCAGGGTGGCGTCGTTGGCGATATAGGCGCTGGTGAACAGCAGCGCGCTTTCCTTGCCGTGCAGGTCCGCCAGTTCGGCCTCGAGCCGCTTGTGATAGACCGTTGTGCCGGAAATGTTACGCGTGCCGCCCGACCCGGCGCCGGTGGCGTCGATGGCGTCCTTCATCGCATTCAGAACGACCGGGTTCTGCCCCATCCCCAGGTAATCGTTGCCGCACCAGACGGTGATGTCGCGAAAGCTGCCATCGGGCTGGGTCCATACGGCATGCGGGAACTGGCCGTTGCGGCGTTCGATATCGATAAAGGTCCGGTAGCGGCCTTCCTGGTGCAGGCGATCGATCGCCGCGTCGAGTTCAGCGGTGTAGTCCACCGGCTCCTCCATCTGTTTGCGCCGAATCCGGCGGCAGCTTGGCGGTGCAGTAACCGCATTCACGTTTTGGAATAATTACAGGCGCTCCGTCGCTTGTTCAACCGATTATCGAACGACCATACGTCGCAGCCTTGATCTGGATCAATCCAACCCGTCATGCACCCGCACACGGCAAGGTCTGGAATACCGGACTTGTTGCAAACCGCGCAGTTTGACACCCTGTCCCATGTGGGAAGGTAAAGATTTCGTTTTTTTGTTTGGTGAATGGTTCGTGTTTCAAACCCCGGGCCACCGCAAGGATCGGTTTTGATCCGACGGGTGCGCCGCCACGGTCCCGCAAGGGCCGTCACGGGGTTGAATCGCAGCGGCCGGAGACGGGGCATCCCGCCCGTTCCCGGCCGTTTTTTGTTGCCCGGTATCGGGTCCCGGCCTGACCGCGCTGGACCCGCCGGATGCATGGGCTGGACACAGCCAACGGCGCTGATACGGTCTGACTCATCACTGCATGAGGTTGCCCAATGTCCCTGACCGACGTCCTGTCCCGCATCGACCAAGACCTGCCGGCCGCCACCGACCGGCTGCTGGAATTGCTGCGGATCCCGTCCATTTCCACCGACCGCGCCTTCAAGGCGGATTGCGACGCCGCCGCGGACTGGCTGGTGGCCGATCTGAACGGGCTTGGGGTCACGACCGAAAAGCGTCCGACGCCGGGGCATCCCATGGTCGTCGGACATCTGGACGGACCCGGTCCGCATCTTCTGTTTTACGGCCACTACGATGTGCAGCCGGTGGATCCGCTGGACCTGTGGGATCGCGACCCGTTCGACCCCGAGGTGCAGGACACGCCCACAGGGCGCGTCATCCGCGGGCGCGGTTCCGCGGATGACAAGGGCCAGCTGATGACCTTCATCGAAGCCTGCCGCGCCTGGAAGGCGGTGCACGGGTCGCTGCCCTGCAAGCTGACGTTCTTTCTGGAGGGCGAAGAGGAAAGCGGTTCGCCCAGCCTCGTGCCCTTCATGCGGGAACATGCCGACGAACTGAAAACCGATCTCGCGCTGATCTGCGACACCGGCCTGTTCGCCAGCCGCGTTCCGGCGATCACAACCATGTTGCGGGGGCTTCTGGGCGAAGAGATCACGATCACCGGCCCGTCCAAGGACCTGCATTCCGGCATGTATGGCGGCATCGCGATCAACCCGGTCCGGGTCCTGGCCCGCATCATCGCGTCGCTGCATGACGACGCCGGGCGCGTCACGGTGCCCGGATTTTATGACGGCGTTTCCGAACTGCCGGACGACCTGCGCGCGCAATGGCAGGGGCTCGCCTTCGATCACGCGCGGTTCCTGAACGACGTCGGACTGTCCCATCCCGCCGGAGAAGTCGACCGGACACCGCTGGAAATGATCTGGTCGCGACCGACATGCGAGGTCAACGGCATCATCGGCGGCTACACCGGCGACGGGTTCAAGACCGTGCTGCCGTCCAAGGCCAGCGCCAAGATCAGCTTTCGTCTCGTCGGCTCCCAGGATCCGTTGGCAATCCGCGAGGCGTTCCGCAAGATGGTGACGGACATGCTGCCGCCCGATTGCTCCGTCGCATTCTCCGGCCATGGCGCCTCCGAGGCCGGCGTTTTCGAAACCACCAACCCCGCCTTCGAAGCCGCCCGCGCCGCGCTCAGCGACGAATGGCCCGATCCGGCAGCCTATATCGGGTGTGGCGGCTCTATCCCCATCGCCGGACATTTCCAGAACCTGCTCGGCACGACACCGATGCTGATTGGATTCGGCAAGGACGACGACCAGATCCATTCCCCCAACGAAAAATACGACATGGAAAGCTTCCACAAGGGCATCCGCAGCTGGGCGCGGATTCTGGACGCATTGACCCGCGCATGACGGCTCTGCCCGGCTTTGACGATGCGCTGGCCGAGGTGAACGGTCAGTCCATCGCCTATTCCCGCGCCGGGAACGGTCCTCCCGTGCTCTTGCTGCACGGTTTTCCGCAGACGCGGGCGATGTGGCACGGCATCGCGCCGCTCCTGGCCGACCGGTATACCGTCATCGCGGCCGACCTGCGCGGCTATGGCGACAGCAGCAAGCCCCAAGGGGCGGACGCCTACAGCTTTCGCAACATGGCCGCGGACCAGCTTGCCCTTATGACGGAACTGGGCTTTGACCGCTTCCATCTCGTCGGCCACGACCGGGGCGCGCGCACCGCGCACCGGCTGGCGCTGGATGCGCCGAAACGCATCGAAAGTCTGACATTGATGGACATCGTCCCGACGCATCTGCTGCTGGACGACCTGCCAAAGGACGTCGCGGCGGCCTATTACCACTGGTTCTTCCTCGCCCAGCCCGCGCCTTTTCCCGAAACCCTGATCGGCCATGACCCTGACTGGTATTTCGAAACCTGCCTGACCGCATGGGGCGGGTGCGACCTCGATGACTTCGACCCGGCGGCACTGTTTGCCTATCGCCAGAGTTGGCGCTGGCCGGACACCATCGCCGCGATGTGCAACGATTATCGGGCCGCGCTGAGCCATGATTTCAAACATGACGCCGCCGATCTCACGCGCCGCGTCACCTGCCCGGCGCTGGTTCTCTACGGGATCGACGGAGCGATGGCAAAATATTACGACGTGCCCGGCACCTGGTCCGACCGGCTGACGGACATGCAATCGCGCGCTTTGCCGGGCGGGCATTTCTTTCCCGATCTGCACCCCGCGGAAACCGCCGAGGTGCTGGCGGATTTCCTGGCGGGACTTGCAGGATCGCGCCCCGACCCCATCTGAATGCCACTGGTCCCGACCGAAATCACGACCCGGAAAGATGAACACAGATGATGCAAAGACTTTCGCAACTGCTTCCCGCCGGCCTCGCCGCGGCGATGGTGCTTGCCGCCCTGCCCCTTGCCGCGCCGGCCTGGTCGAATGAATCGGCGATGATCACCGTCACCGGACAGATCAGCTATCGCCAGCGTATTGCGCTGCTGCCCGGCAGCACCGCGACCGTAACCGTCAGCGACGTGTCCCGCGCCGATGCGCCCGCTCAGGTGCTGGCCGAAGCCTCGATCGCCGCCGGACAGGTGCCGATCCCGTTCTCGCTGGAGGTGCCGACCGAAGAGATGGACGAACGCGGCCGCTACGCCCTGCGGGCGACGATCCGCGACGCTGAAGGCGGGTTGCGCTGGACCACCGACACCCACATCCCTGTCGATCCGGCGCTTGCCGTCAACGACCTGGGCATGCTCATGCTGGTGCAGGTCGCGGCCCCTGCCGGTATGACCGAGGCAACCTATGTCTGCGGCGACCGTATCGTTTCAGCCCGTTTCAGCCCGAATGCGCTTCAGCTTGTCATCGACGGAGAAACCCGCGACCTCGCGCCGGCCCGGTCCGCATCGGGCGCGCGATACGCGGCCGAAGACGGCACGCTCGCGTTCTGGGACAAAGGTGCCAGCGCGCTCTTGCAGACCGGTGGACTGGAAACCGAATGCATCAAGCAGACCGCCAGGGCGACGGAGATCACCGGCGGCGTCTGGCGCGTAGAGGACATCAACGGGCGCGGCACCGTCGACAACGCCATGACCAGCCTTGAATTCACTCCGGACGGGCGCGTGTCCGGGCGCGGCGGCTGCAACCAGTACACAGGCAGCTACACCCGCGAAGGCGATACCCTGACCTTCGGCCCGCTGGCATCAACGCAGATGGCCTGCGTGCCGGCGCTCGGCGATCAAGAGCAGAAGTTCTTCCAGGTTCTTTCCGGCCCCGTGACGGTCAGCTTTGATGCGACCGGCGCAATGACCCTGACAAACGCCGGGGACCAGTCGATCACCGCCCGTCGCTAATGCGTCCCGCCATTGATCTGAGGCATATCCGGCAACCGTGAAGTGGTTCCGGCATGCTTCCGGTGCGTAGAGACCGCAAACCCGGGCGATGGCATCGAACATATCGGTGAAGGTGCGGGCGCCGATCCTCCGAAGAAGCCTTGAATTTCGAGAAGCCCATTTCGACGGGATCGGGATCAGGGCTGTATGGCGGGAGGAAAAGGAACCGGCACCCGGCCTGGCAGGAACTGGACGTAGCCGACCTGTCGCGGAACGAGGCGGTCGTCAGCCCCCCGTTCCGATGCCGGGACGCGGTCCGGGGACGCGGGACAGAAGGTCATGCCTCGCGCCGGGCACGGCCCTCGGCGCAGGCTTCGAGGACGGTGCCGCCGGCATACATGACGGCGACGACCGAAGCGGCCAGCGTCTCTCCGAAGACCAGCGCCGCCGACATCGAGAGCGCGGCAAGTGCGGGAACGACACCGGCGATCCAGACAAGGTTTGCGATGTCGGGTCCACCCACGGCGCGGAATGCAAGTCCCGCAACCAGGCCGGCCGCCGCGACGAACGGGATAGCGGTCTTGACGCGATCGGTCCGGATCGTTTCCATACGGCTCATCTTCCTCGGGCCGAGGCGAACGCCGCCGGCTCTTCGCGGAAAAGCCGCCCGACTCCCACGCCCCTAACGCCTGCATCATCACCGCGCAGCAGGAACAGGGCGTCGAGCTCGCGTCTTCGTGCGAGTGCCGCCCCTCTCTCGGGCCCGGCCACCATGAGGGCCGTCGCCCAGGCGTCGGCCTCGGCACAGGTGCTGGCCACCACGGTGACGGAGGCCGGCGACGCGATCAGCGGCGCGCCGCGCGCCGGGTCCATGGTATGCGACAGGCGGCGTCCCTGCACCTCGACCCAGTGGCGGTAATCGCCGGATGTCGCGACGGCGGCATCCTGCAGCGCGAGGATCGAATGCGGCGCCCGGCGCGCGGTGTCCGGGGCCTCGACCGCGATGGTCCATGCCTCGCCATCCGGCCGGAACCCCGTCGCGCGCATCTCGCCGTCGATACCGACGAGTCCGTCTGTGATCCCGTAGTCGCGCAGGGTATCGGCCAGCCGGTCGACGCCGTAGCCCTTGGCGATGCCGTTCAGGTCCAGTGTGACGGGCGCGGACTTGCGCACACGGGCGCCGTCGATGTCCAGCACCTCATGCGCCGGTCGACGGCATGCGCCCATCGCCGCGCGGATGGCCCCGGATGCTGCCGTGTCCGACCCGAAGCCCCAGGCCGTCACCGCATCGCCCATGCCGATATCGAACGCCCCGTGCGACGCTCGCCCGATGTCCAGGCCGAGACCCAGAACCGCGCGCAGGCGTTCGGGCAACGCCACCCAATCGCCCTCCGGCGCCGCGTTGAGCCGCATCAGGTCGCTGCCCGAGTTCCAGGTCGACATCTGGGCATCCACCTCGTCCACGGCCGCCTGCAGCGCCGCACGGATCCGGTCGGGATCGACGGTCAGATCTGCGTAGAACAGCGCCGACCAGCGCGTTCCCATGGTCGGGCCGTTCAGGGCGCGGCGCCGCAGGTCAGTAGACATCTTCGACATACCGCCCCTCCGCCTTCAGAACTGCCGGCGTCAACCCTGTCGGAGCGAGGATCTCGACCAGCGCATCGGCCACCCCCGACGCCATCTCGCGCCCGCCGCAGACCATCACGCGGGCTCCGTCGCGGATAAGCTCCGCGACCTGAGCGGCCTCGGCGCGCAAGGCATCCTGCACGTAATGAGGCCGCGCCCCGCGCGAGACGGCCGTGACCAGGCGCGTCAGACGCCCCATTTCCTTCCAGGCGGGGAATTCCTCGCCATAGAGGAAGTCGCTGGCGGGATGTCTCATGCCGAAGAACAAGTGGACCCGCCTGCGGCGCGCATTGCCGCGTATGAGGCCCGCAAGCGGCCCGATGCCGGTCCCGGCGCCGATCAGGATCAGCGGCGTCCGGCCCCGGCCCGGACGAAAAGCGGGATTGTGGCGGAGGAAGGCGGTCACCGTGTCGCCCGGCTCCAGCGCCACGAGCTGGCCCGAGCACAGGCCGCCGGGATGCTTTCTCACGACGATCTCGATGAAACCGTCGCGGCGCCCGGAGGCCGACGAGTAGAGCCGCGGGACGGCGCTCCCCTCAGGCAGAACGCCGATCATGTCGCCGGCCTGGAACCGTGCGAACCCGGCCCCTCGCAGTCGTTGCCAGAGCGAGACTCGCGGAAGCGCGAAGCGGAGGATGGCGGTCGGGGCCTGCACCTCGGCGCCGTAGTCCCGTCGCGAGACGAGGGCCAGCATTTCGGTCTTCGGCGGAACGGGTCGATGCGACAGCTCAAAGTCGATCCCAAGCATTTCCCCGAGCGCGCGGCCCCAACGCGCGAAATCCTGCGGCGACTGGCGGTCGATGATGTCCGGCGGCAGGAGCTCACGCCAGCCTTTCGCCTGCGCCGTGGCCGTAACTGTCCTGGCGAAGGCGCAATAGGCCGGAAAGCTGCGATCGCCAAAGCCGAGCACGGCCAGAGGAATGTCCGGCGCCGGGTCGGAATCGTTCAGCCGGTCGAGAAAGCCCTTCGCCGAGGCCGGCGCAGCGCCGTCGCCATAGGTCGCCGCCAGCACGATGATCCGCTGGGCCTCGGCGTATCGGTGCGGTTCAAAGGCCGACATCGGCCCGACATGGACACTCTGCCCCGCTTCGGTCAGGGCGGCGTGCAGCGTCGCGGCGAAACCCCAGGTGCTGCCGCCTTCGCTGCCGACGAGCAGGATCGTCTCTGCCCGCCCTGCGGGTTGATTGCCTCGGATGCGCCCCCGCCGCCCGGCAAGCCAGATCAGAACGCCGGTCGCGCCCATCGCGGGCACGCCAAGCGCCATGAGCCCGAGCACGAGGCCGAGCGTCGCCTCACCCTGCCCGGTGTGCAGCATGTAGATGGTTTCCGAGACGCGCTCCCATCCCGCAAGGTCGGCCCAGGCCAGAAGAGCCCCGTCGCCCTGATCGAGATATCCGGTGCCCCGGTCGGTCTTGAGCGTGAAGACGTCTGTCGCGTCGCCAGAATATGGAAAGCTCAGTTCGCGCAGTTCCGTGACGGGTGTTTGCTGCAAGGTTCTCATCTGCTTGAGCGCAGCCCCCGTCTCACCGCTCACTTCGGACGGGAAGGCTGGCATGGCACCGCCGTCTGGCAGAAGGTCAAAAGTGGACGCCGTCATCCAGAGGGCGGTCGTAGAGGACAGAACGAGGCCGATCACGGCGATGCGGGCGATTTCGACGTGCAGCCGTCCGGCAAGCGGCCCCCGCAGGGGCGCAAACCAGTGCCGCCAGCCGCCCGCGCGCCGCGCGACCAGCGCCGCGCCGGACAGCGATAGGGCCAGCATCGCGGCAGCCCCCGCGGCCATGGCGATGCGCCCGCCGTCCCCGAGGAACAGCGAGCGATGCAGGTTGGTGAGCCAGCGAAGGGCTTGGTTCGGGTCGGCCGAGGCCACGCCCTCACCCGTCGCCGGGTCGATCACGGCAGCACCCGGTGCACCCTGATCGAACCAATAGGCAGTGATCCGGCCCGAGGGCGAGCGGCGGATCTGCTCGACGCCCGGATAGACGGCCTGGATGCGGTCCGCGAGAGCGGCGACCGTCAGTTCAGATTGCGCCTGCGGCGCGGCGATGCGCTCGGTCGCAGGAAAGACCGACAGCGCCGCACCGCTCAGCGCGAGTATGGTGAGGAACGCGAGGGCCACAAGGCCCGGCCAGCGATGAAACGCACGGATCATGGACCCGCTCCTCACATGTCGTAGGCGAAGCTGGCGATGTAGCGGCGGCCGCGTACCGGCGTGCCCGCGCCATCGGCGGTGAGCGGCACCGCCACCTCGTTCGGGCTGTCGCGCATCTCCTCGACGGCGGCGTCGATGTGGAGCGTATAACCGGCATCGAAGAGCGCGTCGGCCAGGTCGAGGGTGATCTCGAGCGTGCGCCCCGCGCCGACGCTGGCGCCGGTGATGCCGTTCACCTGCGCGGTGTCGCCGCCCGTGGCGCGGTACCAGTCGCTCAGATGTTCATAGTACTTGGACTTGCCGCCGGCCATCCAGAGGCTGCCAACATAGGCGCCCGAGGCGTCGGTGACGTAGAGGGCGAGATAGGCCCCGTCGCCGCCGTAGTTGTTGAGGGTCGTGGTGAGCGTCACCGGCCGCGCCATGGCGACGCCGGGAAGCGTCAGCGCGGTGGTGAGCGCGAGCGTTGCAAGAAGCGATTTCATCGGGCTGATCCTTGTTCGGGAAAGTGCTGCAGAACGGTTCAGTTCACCTGAACCTGCGGCGGAGCGCCGTTGCCGAAGAGACCGTTCTGCGGCGGCGCGACGGTACCGGCGGGCGCGGGATTGCGGGCGCCGCCGCGGTTGTCGTCGTCATCCTCGTAGTCCATCTCGACAACCTTCAGTGTCGCCGGATCAAGCTTCACCTCGATCTCCCGGCCTTCCCGGTCCCGGCCCTCGATCTCGAAGCAGCCATCGTCGATCTCGAAGTCGCGCACGGTCCAGCCGTTTTGCTCGGCCATCTTCATCGCGGCCTCGCGCGGCTGCCAGGTGTCGCGGGGCGCTTTGCAATCGTCATCATCGGCAAGCACGGCACCGGCGGGCAGAAGCGCTGCAAGAGCAAATGCTGTCAGGGTCATTTTCATGGCAGGGTCTCCTTTGGTCTGCTGAAACCTATCTGGAGGGCCGACCTGAGGGTTTCCTGACAGCGGCGCGATTTCGGCTTCAGCTTCCTGTCAGATAAGGAAAAGGCCAGCTGACGCAGCCGGCCTTTCAGGTTTGTTGGCACGATCCCGTACCGTCCACCCGTCCGTTGCACCAGCTCAGTTGCCGGTGCCGGGCTTGTGCGGATCGGCAGACGGTACCTGCGCCTGCATGGCCGCTTCGACAAGCAGGGCTGCCGGGTAGAGCACTTCGGCGTCGCTGGTCTGGTGCCAGATCATTGTCTCTGCCAGACGTGCGGTTTCGGAATCTCCGGCCTCATCCGCCGCTGCATAGAGCTCGACCAAAGCCGTCACGAGGTTCACGTCACCGTCATAGAGTTGCGACACTTCCGTCTCGATGCGCATCCGGTCGGGCAAGTCCGCCGACGCCTTCATACCGCGTGCCGGCGTCACATCGGCCCAGCCAAGCAGCGGCAAGACCACCCGTTCCTGCGCGGCGTTTTGCCGTGTCATGAGATCGGCGGCCACGCGGGCGGCCGCGCCGATTGCACCTGGCGTTTCGGCGGCATGTTCCAGCCGGGTCTGAAACTCCGCATGCACCGCACTCAGGGCATAGGGGGTTTCATAAGGTGTCGCATGGGCCGGAATGGCAAGGGCCGTCAGGGCCGCGGCGACGATCAGGATCTGTTGCATTTTAGCCTCCTCTTGCTTGATGTGACCAATGTGACGGTCCTGCCTGATGCTTTCCTGACAGGGCCGCGTTTCAAGCTTCAGTTTGCTGTCAGCAAGAAATGGGCCCCGCCGGGGAGAGCGGGGCCAGAGTCGGCCGAACGGACAGCCGGTCTCGGGGTCTGCGCAGGTCAGGCGATGTCGTCCGGGCCACGGGCGCGCTTGTCGCCTGTGACCATGGCACGCGCAAGGTTTTCATGATGCCGGAACGACGCCAGCACGACCCCGCCCACATGCAGTGCAACAAGCAAGAGCATCAGGTTGGCAAGTGTTTCATGAACCTCTTCCAGCGCGCCTTCCTCGCCGCCGCGCTGGCCCTGCGCGTCCCCGTCGTCATCCGCCCAGGCCGGTGCCACGATGGCAGGCATCTCCGGCAGCATCGCCACGCGGGTCTCGTCCTCCATGAGCCAGCCGGTGACGGCGGTGCCCGAGAGCGTCACCAGCAGCGCGACGACCATGGCGGCACCGGCCGGATTATGACCGAGGTGCCGCCGCTCGCGCCCTCGCATCATGTCACCGATATAGCCGAGCGTTGTGCCGGGTCCCTTCAGGAACTGGGCAAAGCGCGCGTAGCGGCTGCCGGCAAAGCCCCAGACCAGCCGGAATGCGACAAGACCCGCGACCGTATAGCCCGCGACCTCGTGCGTGGTCTGCCACTCATCCGCTGTCAGCCAGGCGAGTATGAAGGCAACGACGAGACTCCAATGGAAGATCCGGATCAGCGGATCCCAGACCCGGACCGTGCCGGTCGGCGCGGTGTTCATCTGCGGCGGTTGATGGGTGGTTGCGTCAGTCATTGTTGCCTCCTTCGCGATCGCGCGCCCTGTCTTTGTTGCGACGATCGTCGTCGTCCTCGTATTCGAACTCGATCACCTGAAGCGTCTCCGGATGGACCGTCACCTCGATCCGGAGCCCCTCGGCATCCCGGCCGTCGATTTCGTAGCAGCCGTCGTCGATCTTGATGCGGCGCACCGTCCAGCCATTCTGCTCGGCAAGCCGGGAGACGGCGTCTCGCGGCTGCCAATCCGCCATCGGCACGAAGCAGTCGTCGTCCGCAAGTGCAACACCGGCTGGCAAGAACGTAAGAAAGCCGAGAATTGTCAATGTCTTCTTCATGGGCCAAACTCCTCGTGGCTCACCTCTTGATTCAGGTCATGCACGGCGAAGCTGACAACAGCCTGAAGGCGCCTGGTCCACCCGCTTCAGGCTGTTGTCAGACAGTCTGATCATGGAGGGGCATCGGAAAAGGACGGGAACGAGGATGCGCATTCTGCTGATCGAGGACGACACGGTTCTGGGGGCCGCGGTGCGCGACCAGATCGCGGCCGATGGTCAGTCGGTTGATTGGGTCACGCGGCTCGATGCCGCCGGCGACGCGGTGAAGACAACGTCCTTCGACCTGATCCTTCTCGACCTGATGCTTCCCGACGGGCGTGGCATCGGCTTCCTCAAGAACTTGCGGGTGCGGGGCGACGTGACGCCGGTCATCATCCTGACCGCGCTCGACCAGGTATCCGACCGTATCGAGGGCTTGAACGCGGGCGCCGACGACTACCTCGTGAAGCCCTTCGACCTGGCCGAATTGTCCGCCCGGATCGGGTCTGTCGCCCGGCGCTATAGCGGCAACCCGAATCCCATCGTCACCCACGGGCCGCTGGAAATCGATCTCGCCGCGCGCAGCGTTCATCGCGCCGGCCAGCCCGTCCAGCTCACCGCGCGCGAATGGGCCCTGTTCGAAGCCTTCCTCGCGCGGCCCGGGCAACTCCTGTCCAAGGCGCAGCTGGAAGAGAAGCTCTACACCTTCGACGCCGAAGTGGAGAGCAACACGATCGAGGTCCATGTCAGCCGGCTGCGCAAGAAGCTGGGGAGCGCAGTCATAGAGACCGAACGCGGCATGGGCTACAGACTGGGCAAACCATGAAGATGCCGCGCAGCCTGCAGGCGCAGCTTGGCCTTTCGGTCGGGCTGGTGCTGACGGTGCTGTGGCTGCTGGCCGCAACGGTCACGGCGGTGATCGTGCGGGGTGAGCTGGACGAGGTTTTCGACAGTGCGCTGCGGGAGACGGCGGAGCGCATCCTGCCGCTGGCCGTGACCGATATCGTCGGGCGGGAAGATCAGGGGGTGACGCAGCGGCTCGCGCCGATTCGGGAACATGACGAGTTCTTCACCTACCTCATCCGCGATGCCGAAGGGCGCATCCTGCTGCAATCTCATGCGGCCGACCCTGCCGTGTTCCCGCCTTGGGACGGTCAGGGGTTTCGACAGACGGCAACCCACCGGCTCTACAGCGACGCCGCCCTTCAGGGCACTGTCCGCATCACCGTGGCGGAACCTCTCGCGCATCGCATGTCGGTCGCGCGGGAAATCCAGATGGGCCTCGGCCTGCCCTTGCTGATCGTGCTGCCGGTCGCCTTGACGGCGATCATCCTGGCTGTCCGCTTCAGCCTCGATCCTCTGCGACGGTTCGGCGCGCAGCTGGAGGCGCGTGATGCCCGCGACCTGTCGCAGGTTCCTACCGAGGGCTTGCCGACAGAGACCGCCCCCTTGGCCGTAGCCCTGAACAGCCTTCTGGCCAGGTTACGCGACGCATTCGAGGCCGAACGCAGCTTCGCCGCCAACGCTGCACACGAGCTGCGGACGCCGCTGGCGGGCGCCATCGCGCAGGCACAAAGGCTCAGGTCAGAGACCAGCGACACTGCCACCGAAGCGCGCGCGGCAGAGATAGAGGCGACGCTCAAGCGCCTGACCCGGCTTTCCGAACGCCTCATGCAGCTTGCGCGGGCCGAAGGCGGACGGCTGCGGATGGACCGGAGCGCGGACCTGAGGGCGGTCGCGCGCATCGTCGTGGACGATATCGGACGCGCAAGCGCGCCGGGCCGCATCGCGCTGAACCTGCCTGACACTGCCGTCATGTCGGACATCGACCCCGACGCCTTCGCCATCCTGTGCCGCAACCTCGTGGAAAACGCCCTCCGGCACGGAACCGAGAATGTGCAGGTCGGGGTGAGCCTGACGGCGGATGGCCACCTGGTGGTCGCGAACGACGGTCCCGTCCTGCCGCGCGACACCCTTGATCGCCTGACGGCGCGCTTTGAGCGGGCGACCACCGGCGCCGACGGCAGCGGACTCGGCCTCGCCATCGTCGCCGCCATCGCGGAGCGGATCGGTAGCTCGCTCGTTCTGGAGTCGCCGCCTCAGGGCGCCCTTTCCGGTTTCCAAGCTTCTCTGAAGTTGCCGACCGATGCTCCGGACCCCGGCGCGAGGCGGGATTCGTAACCGGCTTTTCCGTCGTCGGGCTTTTCCGGACTCCCTGGGCCGTTTCGCAGCCAAGGCTCTGGTTCGGTTTCAGTTTCAGTCCAGGCGGTATCGGATTGGCGCTGCAGGCGGCGCTGCAGGATTGTCTGTTTCCAGGGCGTTCTCCAGGCCGACGCCTATGGCGGCTATAACGACCTCTACCGTGGTGGGCGTGATCCCGGCCCCGTGCTGAGCGCTCTCTGCTGGAGCCATGCTCGACGGAAGTTCTTCGAGCTTGCGGACATCAAGGAGAACGCCCGCCAGAAGAAGCCCGCGTACGACATATCGCCTGTCGCGCTGGAAGCCGTGAAGAAGATCGACGCCATCTTTGAGGTTGAGCGCGAGATCAACGGCCTGGACGTCGCCAGCCGGCTCGAGGCCCAGCACCGGCTGGTCCGCCCACTGGTCGAGGACCTGCACGACTGGATGCAGGCCGAGCAGGGCACCATGTCGAAGCACAACCCCGTCGCCAAGGCGATCGCCTACATGTTCAAGAAGGACCGTTGGGACGCCTTCACGCTCTTCCTGAACGACGGGCGAATCTGCCTGACCAACAATGCAGCCGAGCGCGCACTTCGCGGGATTGCACTGGGAAGAAGGTCCTGGCTCTTCGCGGGCTCCGAGCGCAGCGGCGACCGAGCAGCCTTCATGTACTCCTTGATCGTCACGGCAAAGATGAACGACATCGACCCGCAAGCATGGCTTGCTGACGTCCTCGCACGGCTCCCCAACACAACGGCATCACGCGTGACCGATCTTCTGCCCTGGAATTGGCAGCCATCAGCACACCGACGCGCAGCATGACCGCGGCCGACGCCGGATGCTTACCACTCTTCAACGCTTCCAGCCCCACCTTCGCCTTGAACTCGGGCGCGTGTTGTTTCCTTTTCGACATCCCTGAACGCCTTCTCGTCGAAGATCCGCAGACAGCAAATCGTAGCCTACGTCAGTGTTCGAATTTTAGTGGGTGGCTCACCTGCCTTCGTTCGAGTCAGGTCACTTGAATGCTCGTGTATGGGCCTGCACCATAAAGTGCCGACACCTGCGCAACCGAAACTTCATAAGATCCTAGCAAAGCATCCTCCATCCGTTGCGCATGAGAATAGGTCCAGTTGGGTTTTGAAACTACTGCTTCCCGTATCGTTTTTGATCCTTGGGCGACACGCACCACGTAAGCTTCCCGTTCTTCCCCTAGCGGCACTTCGGTCAGATCCCATGGGTCCCCATCAATGCGGGTTCGGCGAATCCATTTGAAATCGATGCCCTCACCGTTCTCTTGGTTGACGGACAAGTGGCATGGCGAATAAGGACGAAGACCATTTCCATCGAACGCTTCACGCAAGTATGAAAAGGAAGGATCACTAATTCCCTTTGCTGCCGGTCCAATTCGAAAGTGACTTTCGAGACGCCGTTGCGCACTTTTCAGATCAATCTGCTCAGGAATACTGTTCATCAAGACAAACCAAGAGCCCGCAGGCCAAACATCTTTCATCGCCGCATCACTGCCCAATTGACCGCGCAGGCGCCGCCAAAGAAGATACGTTCTCTCGGCAATCAGTTCAGCACTCTGAAACTGAAAAAGCTCCCAGTTTCCGCTGCTGCCATCCCCAATTGCAGCAAGATTGGCTCCCTTGAGAACCGCATCTTCGGACTTTGATTCCAACCCACCGGTCAACAATTTGACCTGCAAAGCTTCACCATTGTCCCAAACACCCATTCCAGCCGAAGCAAGCGCCGTTTCGGTCCTGCCAACGATGGAACGGCGACGGATTATGCGGTTCAAGTCGTAGCTGTCGTCGGTTACAGAAGAGTATACCGCGACCGCGCCCGGCCAAGGTTGCGCTGTTACCGCCAGATGCGGAGCATGCGGAACCTCGTCGCCGGCTATCAACGGCAGGTCCATCATCAATGGAAAGACCTGAGCCGGCGGCACGAACGAGGCGGCCGCGGGTTGATCGTCTGCCATGTCTGAAGGCGTGTAGATGTTCCGTTCAACACGCACAGCATCAACGATTTGAAGACCAGATTGCTCCACCATGTCGATCCTGAAAAGAGCTTCACCACTCTCCAGACAGTCTGGCACCCTGATTACATCTCCAGCGCCGATGCCAATCATTGAAGGCGGCAGCGCGAGCCGGATCCTGTCACGTGAAACCCTTGCCTCGGCCAGCCATCTCTCCGCAACCTGACGCCCCTCGGCCCTGGTCATCGAAAGTGGGAGATCATTTGTCGAAACGGCATGCGTCGCATCGTCGGCCATGACGGCTTCTTCCGCGACGAGATCATAGTCCGCTCCGGATTGAATGAAACGCACCCGGACTCGTCCGGTCATTTCGGCTTCGGCATCTCTGCTCTTTTGCAGGATTCCTTCGATTTCATCGCATTCGGCGACTCTTTCCAAATCGATTGGTTTGGAATTATTTCCGTTTCTCGTCGCGAAGATCAACAATCCATCACGCTCGACAGCATCAAACCCGAAACGCAACATAAGAGGTTGCAACGCGCCTCTTGCGTCACCAATTTGTTCCACAACATATCCGGGAATTACTCCGAAGAGCCGTTTAGTATCAACTTTTGTCAGACCGGAACGGGCGCATATTTCTTCAACCACGGAAGCCAAACTGCGTGTTCCGACTCTTCCATTGATCCAGTGCCCACGGGCATAGTTTGCCCCGTCGTCCCATTGCATCCGATTGTTTGGAAACATTGGGTATGGGCGTGTATCCCATGCCCAAACATAAGCATTCGAAACATCGACCATCTTGCCGTCATAAAGATCCGAATTCGGGTTCCGATCGCCATCCTGCCAATACGCAAGAACCGTTTGCAGAAACTGCATTTGCATGAAGTCATCGCGCATTCCGTTCGAGAAGCTTGGCAGGCTGGATTCCGAAGATTTCGGATCCACGAACTTATTTGGTTCGTTGGTGCCCTTGTCTACTGCGGCACAACCCAGTTCAGTAAACCAGATCGGCTTTGATTGGGGAACCCACGCCGTCGGTTCGACCTGCCGCACCCCATCAATGCGTTCATGATGCGGCTTGCTCCACCACGAACGCAGATCTTTGTATCGCCAGACCCAGGGTTCACCATGTTCAAGATCCGAAATCTCGGTCCGTATCTGTGCCGATCTCGCTTCCGAAGAATGATAGTGCCAATCATACCCTTCTCCGCCTTCGATGTTTTTCTGCAAGTACTCCGGATTGTAAACGGACTCCCATTCCGAATCGGCATGATCTGCGCCATCGCGCCAGTCAGACAAGGGCATATAGTTGTCAATTCCGATGAAATCGATATTCTCATCTGCCCAAAGTGGATCAAGATGAAAGTATCGATTTCCGCTACCATCCTGTGGCTGATAGCCGAAGTACTCTGACCAATCCGCCGCATAGCCGATCTTCGTTTCGGATCCCACCAGTTTTCGCACTTCCCCAGCCAATTCCTTCAATGCGGAAACCGCAGGAAATCCGTTCGCGCCCCTGATCTGCGTGAGGCTTCTCATCTCTGACCCAATGCAGAAAGATGATACCCCGCCTGCTGCGGCGCAAAGCGCCGCGTAGTGCAAAATGAATCGCCGAAGTCCCCATTCCTGCGGTCCATGGTAAGAAACATTCCCGCTAACAACTTTGAAATCCGACGCTTTTGCTTTGCCGAAAAGTTTCTGAACTTCCGCATCCGCCGCTTCGGTTCCGTCGGGGGACGTTTCGGTTCCCGGTGCCGCCGATAACGTGATCCGCCCCCGCCAGGGGAGGACCGGTTGGTTCTCGGCGCCAGTCCACGGGTCAGGCAAACCATTTCCGCTGGTTTGATCCATAAGGATAAAGGGATAGAACATCACACGGCGATCTTGCGCATTCATGTGACGGATGGCCTCGATGACCGCTTTGTCGGCAGGTGTACCACCATAAATTGGCCGACCTTCCTCCTCCGCAATTTCCAGCGCCGTTGATCTGGTTCGTCCCGAAACGCTCCAGGGCATATTGCTTCCTTCAACTTCGCGTCGCTCGAACTTCGGCTGAACTTGACAATACCCGCACCTCAGATCATCTCCAAACCACGAAACGACCAGAGATGCCGCATCGCATTTTGGTAGTTCGTCGGCCAGCATTTCCATCGAAGTAACGAAATCCGTTTTCCCGGACGGGCTATTGATGTTCGCCGGCCAGCTGCTTCCAGGTTCCTTCGTGTAATACACGGGCGACGTCGCCAAAGCATATTCTCCGGTTCCAGGCATCAACGCCACACCCCTCACAAGTTGAGGCAGATCGCGCTCAAAAGTTCTCGAGCTTTCTTGCTCCGTCCGGATCACTTCGAAGGAGAATTGCGGAACTCGGTTCCCGAACTTGCCCAGTGGCAAGTTGTCAAACACAATATAGGCCGTTCCCCGGTATGCCGGAACATTGCCCCGACCCTCCACGGCCTCCATGGTTGGGTCCGGCGGCTGATCTCTGCTTCCGGGATAGACGCGCATGTTCAAATCGTCTTTTGAAACTTCGGTTCCGTCCGCCCAGACTCTTCCGATCGAATTGATTTCACCTTCGCAAACAGCAACCGCAAGCGAAACGGAATAGCTGAAGGTCGTCACTTCCGGCGTGCTTGGGCTACCCTTGCCCCCACCATCGGTTGTGCTGGACGACTCTCTGAAGTCAGAGGACCAGATAACCTGTCCTCCGACCCTCGTGCGCCCATACACCTGCGCAATGGGGTTTCCTTCGCCGGCATTGGTCAACCTGAACCTGTCGACCCGACCCGTCTCGACCGCCGTCGCACCCTGGCCCAATAGACGTTGATCTATCGCCTGGCCGAGCGTAGCGCCAACCGCGCGTCCAATCACAACAGAAGAAAGCCCGGCCACAGACCCACCAATGGATCCTCCAATGGCGGCGCCTGCGGCTGAAAGAAGTATGGTCGCCATCAGATGATCTCCAAAGGATAAATGAAACGGGCAACTATTCTGCGCCGCCAGGGTTCACTCAGGGGGCTTTCGACTACCCCATGATAAGAATATGCATGGATAAAGGTCGGCTGCTTGCCGGTGTCAGCGATGAGGCCGAGATGCTTGGCAACGGCGTCGGTTTTCATCCGGAAGAGCACAATCTCGCCTGGTTCCATTTCTGGAACCGATATGGGTTTGGCAATCAAGTGACGCTTGGCGGCCTCCCACAGACGTTCCTCTCCCTGTGGTTCCGACCAGTCCATCGAATATGGAGGAACGCTTTCCGGCTCGAATCCGTTCAGTTCCCGCCACACTCCGCGAATGAGTCCCAGGCAGTCTGTTCCCGCTGACTTGGTGGCCGCCTGGTGGCGATAGGGCGTCCCAATCCAACTCCGTGCGATGGTGACGATACATTTCTTATCCGACATCAGCGCAGGCTCCCTCCAGAATTCCTGCCACTCTGCTTTGGAACGGCCATAACCCAGTCTTCACTGGGAATATCGGGAAATCCTTGGAAGTTGACGAAGTTTGCAAACTTCAGACGGCAGGTTTCCATGCGCTTGTCGCACCCGGCATCCAATCTAAGCAAGTCATTCGCCGCTACGTTTGCACGGATGGGTTCCCACAATTCGATGACGCGAAGATCGCCTTCAAACCGATCGCTTTTGATGACGCCCCAAAGACCTGCCGCTTCACCAGACTTGACCGAAAGCCGACCTCGAGCAAACCAACCTGGCTCGAAGTCTGATAAGCTTTTCCAGCGAAAGATGCGTGCGTCTTCAACCAGCTCCGCGCCGCGTTCCAGAAAGTACCCATCCGAATCCAGATCGAATCCGCAGCTGGAATCACCAAGCACAGCGGTGCACGGACGCTGATAAATCCGCCCAATCGGCTTGTTGAGTTCTTCGGTCAGACCGCGAAGTTCCGCGTGAAAGGCGCCGCCGCCGCGGCGCAATTCCCCAATAGAGCCGCGAAACTGCAGTTTCCGAATGGAAACGTCTTCCCAGTTCACCAACCAGGACCGAACTTCGGCACCATCGAACCGCCCGGCAACAATGTCTGTTTCGCGCACTGCAGCATCGCTGAGTGCACCAAGAACTTCGGTATTGTCGATTGAAAGACCTGTACTCTGCTGTAAGGCCAAGGCCGACAAGCCCGTATCCGCCTTAAAGGCAATATTCTCAAAAAACAGGGGCAAATCGTGATCCGTGAACCCAATCTGTACGCCATCCTTGCGCGTGATGGCCCAGCACCGACACAGGGTGGTCAAGCCGGTGGAGACATGCTCCTGAAAAGCCTCGCTATCTGCCACCATCACACACGAACCTCAATGACAGGAACATTGGGCACATCGCCTGCTTGAAAGCTGGCAACGCTGGTTTGGATGCGATCAGTGTCAAACCGGACGGGAACGTCGAACTCGAACCCGGCGGTTATTCTCATGGTTTCCGCGGGGGGTTGTTCAAAGCGGATGAAACCGGTCGCAACATCGACAAAAAAGTCGACCGACTCCTTCATCTCATCTTGTTCGATTCCGATACGAACCGAGCCAAGCACAGGTTTGGCAATCGGCCTGACGTATGAGAACTCTCCAGATCGGTAAGTCTTGACCAACGGAAACTCGGTTCTGTGACCATCGGCAATGGCGATGACCTGATCGTCAAACGACGTTTCAGCCGATGACCGCCCCGACTTGAAATCAGACCAGTCCTTCCAACGAAAACCGAACATCTGACCTCTCCGAGCTTCGAAAAAGGAAATCAGGGTCTCAATGTCGTCCAGGGATCGCATGCCCAGACCGGCATCATACCGACGTCGCGAATGGGCCCAAGGCGTGTTGCGCTCTTCGTATCCATTGGCCAGCGTCACGACATCCGTGCGTCGTTCAGGCCCGCCAACCGAGCCAAAGCTCAGCGAAGCCGGAAATCTCACTTCGTGGAAGCTCATATTCTTCTCCCCTGTCTTTCCGTTCACCGGTTGCGATTGCCGCGGCCCAAAGCCCGGCTCATCTGAGCCGCGATCTGACCCTGGCTCCGGTTGAAACCCTGCACGTCAGGCGTTGTGATATTCATCACGACGTTAACCGAGCGACCACCGGCACTTCGCACCCCTAGTTTTCCGTCGGCACCTCTCGCGAGTGGCATGATCGCTTCCGGGCCCGCTTCGCCCATGAGTCCCATCCCTCCGCGCATCGGGAAAGTTGTCGGTCCGGATACGATTCCGCCGTTTGCAAACGGAGTAACACGGCCTTGTGAGAAACTCGCGCCATCGGCAAATGGCAAAATACCTTCGACAATTCCATTGACGCCCTGCGCCAAAAGTCCGCCAAAATGATTTGCGACCGGCTTGATCGCGGCCGAATACGTCGTCTGAATCATGGATTGCGCGACCGTTTCCAGCGCATCCGACAGCTTCATGCCGTCAAACGCAACTCCATCAAAGGCCCGCCTAAGTCCGTTGGACAGTCCCCGCTCCAGCGACGCGATGTCCTTTCCCGTGCCAGCGAGGGAATTTCGGACCCGTTGGAGTTCGGAATCAAACCCCGCGGCCATGTTGGCCGCGGCACCAAGGCTGTCCTCCAACGCTTCAGCCTGACCTTCGAGGGCCGTCATACCAATCTCGTCGCTCATCAACTTTTCCTCATTTTTCGTCTGGATAGGCAGCCAACAATGCATCCAGTCCAGCGCGGGATAACGATGACTCGGCCGTCGCATTTCCCAACATCAGGCGCAGTTCCGCGGGTGTCAGGTTCCAGAACACGTCCGGTGTAAGTCTCAGGCCCTGCAGTCCGGCTCGCATCAAGGCCGCCCAGTCAAAGCTTGTCATTCTTCCCCAGGCAACATGAAGGCACGGGCAAGAAGCTCTGCGGCAACCCGTGCGGCCATCATTGGTCCGCCCTTGATGTCCGCCCGGCCAAGGTCGACCGCCGAAATATCTGTTCCGCCGCCTTGCAGTCCCGCCGCGATCAGGGAAATCACATCCTTCGTGGTGAACGATCCGCCTTCGAACCTCTCGACAAGAGCCACGAGAGACTTTGTTTCCAGAACCTGTTCCAATTCCGCCAACGCTCCGAGAGTGAGTTTCAAGACACGCTTCTTTCCATCGATGACCAAGGCCACCTCTCCAGTCCACGGGTTCGCCACAGGACTACAGCGCCGTGAACGTGAGCGCTCCGGCGCTCGCCAAAGACATCTCATAGGTGGCTTCGCCGTTGTGGCTTCCCGCATACTCAATAGACGTCACCTGAAAAGGGCCTTCGACAACGCCAAAATCAGGAATGATCACCTGGAAATCAGGGGTTTCCCCGTCAAAGAAGAGCTGGCGCGCGCGTTCATCGGTTCCGGCGTCCTTGAATACTCCAGACCCGGAAATCGCGGCCGATTTGACACCAGCGCCGGACAATAGCTCTCTCCAACCGCCCTGGCTTTCGAGACTGGTCACGTCCACGCTTTCCGCGTTGAAACTGACGCGCGTTGCGCGAAGACCGGCGATTGTCTCAAAAAGCCCGCCACCATTCATATCCACCTTGACCAACAGGTCCTTGCCGTTCTGGGCACCCATATCGTGTCTCCAAAAATTGGTTGATTAGTTGTCTTCGACGCGTGCGCGAAATCTCAGATCGATGCGCCGCACACGCCCCGCTTTGCCTGTCCGCCGTGCTGTTGCCCGATCGAACCAAAGTCCGACCAAGCGACCGCGCGACAACGGCAGATCCGCGTCGATCAGCGCGTCGCCAACGGCCGCAGCAACGTTTTTGGCCGCACCGAATCCGGCCTCATCCGTCACCACGGAAATGATGAATCGGTGTTCTGCGCCGACGCCGCTGATGTCAGACCTGTCCCGAACGGTTTCCGGACCAAGGGTTACGTACAGGTTCGGTACATCGCCGACCGGCAGAGCGTCGTAGACGGCGTTGCCGACCAGCGTGCTGACGAGGGCGTCAGAACGGAGCTGCTGGTAGACTGCCGTCTGTAGTGCATTTGCAAGCCCATAACTCATGCGACCAATTCCTCATCCGCGAAACATGTCAGGAACCGGCCTTCGCGATCCCGTTCTGCCACCGCCTGAATAACGAAAAGCCGCTGGCCATCCCGAAACCTTTGTTGCGGCATGGGGCGTGCAGTCGAGCCGAACGGCGCACTGCGCACCACGATGTTGTAGCTGACCGTCGATATCGGAACGCCAGCCTCGTCGCGTTCCCGGCCGGTCCGGGACCGGACTTCCGCCCAGTGTTCACCCAGCACGGCCCAGGTTTCCACGTAGCCGCCGGCCCCGTCAGCGATCCGTATCGGAGCCTCCAGAGACAACAGACGATTCAGATGCGGCCCGTTCATTGGACCGATCCAATCCCGATGCGCATCACCCGGTAGCGTTGAAGCAAGCTGCTGACGCCGAATGGCATGCACCCGTCGCTCAATGCTGTCTCATTTCTGTACTCATAGTAGTGAGCGGCCAACAACAGTACGGCCTGCCCCAGATCCGCTGGCAACTCCCCCCAGGTCGGCGCGAATCCGGCGCGGAAGTTAATGCGAACCGACCCTCCGGTTCTCACCATCGGCAATAGGCTGTCTGTCGGACGCAACCTCGGGCGCTGGCTGTCCTTCTCCAGGCGGAACCTGTAGCTCGGCAACTCGGATTCGATCTCCAGCGCATCGATCAAGGTCACTCGGCTGATCTCCGTGACCGGAGAAACAGGCAGCGCTTGCCCGGAGCGGTCACGCCAACCGGTCAAAGACCATGAAAACTCTCTCGTAATCAATATCTTGCCGGTCCGCGCCTCGATCGCCGCGATTGCTGCGCGAAGAAAACTTTTCAGAACGCTGTCCTGCAAGCTCTCCTCACCAAAGCCAGTACCCAACCGCAAATGCGCCTTGAACTCGGCCACTGGCAATGCCGTATCGGGCACGGTGGTTTCTTCGATCAACATCATAACGTCACTCCGCAAGCTCGGACCCCTCCGGGCCAGTTCATTCGGTTTCGGTGGACACGCGTCGCCCCACATTGCTCGGACGGAGGGGAGCAGCTAGACAACATGAGGGGTCTCTCCAGACGCGCGTCCACCACAGAGCCTATAATGGCCCTGTATCGGACGCCGCTTTAGGCGACGCCGAATTTCAGCAATTTGATCGCGGCAAAATCCGAAACATCACCGCCGACACGTTTGGTCGCATAGAAAAGAACATGAGGTTTCGCGCTGAACGGATCACGCAGCACCCGCAGGTCCGGGCGTTCGGCGATGGTATAGCCTGCATTGAAATCACCGAAGGCGACCGAGAAAGAGTCGCTTGCAACGTCGGGCATGTCTTCGGCGACCACGACAGGATAGCCCATCAGGCGTGCCGGCTCGCCCGCGGCGAGACCATCGGACCACAGGAAACGCCCGTCGGCGTCCTTGAGCTTGCGGACAAGCCCGGCCGTCTTCGAATTCATCACAAACGTCGCGTTTGCCCGATATTGCGCACCCAGCGCATAGACCAGGTCAACGATCGCATCACCGAACCCGATGTCGCCATCGACGCCAGTCGGCACATAGCCAATGTTGCCCCAGGCCCAGACATCGTTGTCGACCTTGTTGTGGCTCAGGATGCCGCGAGGCTTGTCCAGCCCATCGCCGTTCAGGAAGGCAGCGGCTTCGGCACGGGAAAACTTGTCGGCGATGCGACCCGCCAGCCAGCCTTCGATGTCAAAGGCGCTGTCGTCCAGAAGCCGCTGGCTCGCCTTCGGCAAAGCACTCAGTTCGTGAAGCTGAATGGTGATACGATCGATCTGAGGCGTGTCCGTTTCGCTCCGCGCCCCGGTTTCGCTCGCCCAGCCGGCGCCGACATCGGTGTGATCCACCAGAACGTCAAAACTGGTTGCTTCGACATTGACCACGGACGCGATCGAACGGATCGAAGCGGTCGACTGCAGAACGGATTTCACCGTGTCGGCGGTTTGCGGATCGACGAGAAAACCGCCATCGCTGTTCACAGCGGTCGACATGGACTTGCCTGCCAGGTCCAATCCGCGCAGACCGTCATCGTCGCCGGAACGCACATAGGCGTTGAAGGCTTTCTGGTGCGGGGCCATTTCATCGGTTGCGGCGGAAAGATGCGGGCGCGCCGCGATTTGGGATTTTCGATCCAGCATGGTCAGTCGCTTTTCTGTTTGTTGAAGCTTGAATTGAATTTCATCTTGAAAGCCCTTGAATTCACTTACGAAGCCGGTCATCGCCTGCTTCACCTCCTGAACCAGGGGCATACCTTCACTGGCCGATGCCAGCCCGTCGGTCTTGCTCATCAGAACATCCTGTCTGTTGGTGATTGAAAGGCGCGGCTAACGGCGCGCCAGCTCCAGCCGCGCACTGTGAAATGTCGCCGCCAACTCACGCATGGTGGTTTCCACCTCCAGGTTTTCGGCCTTGGCCGCCACCCGCGCACTGGGAAGCATCGGGAAGGTCACAAGCGACACCTCCCAAAGCTCCAGTTCAGTCAAAAGCCTGTGGCCCTTGTCCGTCTTACTCGCTTTCTGGGTGCGATACCCGATCGAAAGCCCATCTATCGCCCCGGCCGCGATCAGCGCCGCTGCCTCCCGGCCCTTCTGGGTGCTGTCCAGAATCCGTCCCTTGACCCAGAGGCCATTGGCATCCTCCCGGACCTCGTCCCAGACACCGATCGGCTGGGCAGGGTCGTGCTGCCACAGCATTTTGACCCTTTGTCCTGCATGCGCCAGTTGAGACAGGGATCGCTCGTAGGCACCCTTCCGAACGACATCACCGCCCTGGTCCGTCTGGCCAAACAGGCTGGCGTATCCCTGGATCAAGGCATCGTCCGAGACGCTCAAGGCATCGCCGAAACGGGCAAACTTGTGCTCAAGTCCGTTCTCGGTTCCCATTAAACTCTCCTTTTCAAGAGTTGAGTGTGTGACGCTCAAGGCGTCGCAACGATGAAGGATTGAACGGCCTGGCTCAGGATCACGCCGACAACGCCATAGACCGTAAGCCAAAGCTTGCGCTCCAGCCGCTCCATCATCTCGTCCAGCCGATCCAACCGGCGGACGAGGTTTTCGTGATGGATCTGGCTAACCCGCTCATGCGCCGCCAACCTCAGACCTGGGGCGCACTCGAAAGACTCAAATCTCGGTCTCTTGTCATCCATCCGAATCCCCTTCGGCCAGAGCAGGCAAGCCGAGCAGCGCCCTTTTCTCCCTGTTCGTCAGGAAATCCGCGTTCGAGACTCGCGACCATTGGGCATCCCGTTCAGTGGCCAATGCCGGGACCTGATCCAGGTCAGGTTTCAGTTCCAAATCTTCACCGGTGAATTGTGACAACCAATCGCTCAGGGCAGATGCCACCCGCGTGGCCAGCGGCAGAACCGTCAGGCGATAGAATGCGCGGTTGGCCTCCTGGTAGTTGGCATAGGTTGCATCACCCTGTATCCCGATCAGCATCGGAGGGACGCCAAAGGCCAAGGCGATTTCCCGCGCCGCGGATTCCTTGGTCTTCTGGAATTCCATATCGCTGGGCGAAAAACCCATCGGCTTCCAGTCCAGACCACCCTCCAGAACCATCGGCCGACCGGCATTGCGGGCACCCTGATAGTTCGCTTCGATCTCCTCGGACAGCCGGCGGTACTGGTCATCGCCCATGGCGCCATGCCCTTCCGAGCTGTTGAACACCAATGCACCACTGGGTCTGGCCGCGTTGTCCAACAGCGATTTCGACCAGCGTGACGCACTGTTGTGAACATCGACCGCCATGGCGGCTGCCTGCATGGGTGAGAACCCGTAGTGGTCATCTTGCGGATGAAAGGATTTGATATGACAGATCGGGGAAACCGGGCCAGTCGCATCGAAACGGTGTTTCTTCGCACCAACACTGTATTCATAGGCCACCGGCCATCCGTCCGCACCGGGAACTATCTTCATGCGATCCGATCTGAGGACGTGCATTTCCAGAGGAACGCTTTCTTCGCTCGCAACCGCTTCGACATAAGCGTCGCCGGACAACAGCAATTGCGCGAACAGCGCCTCCATCAGCTCTGCACGGCCCTGCGCCATGTTCGGGCGGCGCACCAGGTTCAGTATCGGATGAACATCAAAACGCTGGTTGCGATCCTGCAGGACCAGCGGCAACGCAGCCGCCGCTTCGGCGATCAGCTTCACGGACCGGAAACCGACAGGGTTTCCCGAAAAACCGGTCCGCGTCAAAGACACCGTATCCCGCGGGCTCCAGGCAACCCGTCCGGCGCTGTGATAGGCCACTACGGGTCCGGTCGCGCTTGCCTTGGTTTCCACAACCTTCGCTTCAGCGCCAGGACGCAAGAATTTAAATACCATGTGTGAAGCTCCTGTCTGATCACCGTCGCGAGTCCGGTCCGCGCCGACCGGGTCGATGAGACGCTTTATGATCGAGGTTTCGTAAAATTCGGAAAACCCACCGTACGGTGGTCCCGCAACACCGAAGGGTTAAAGAACTCTTATGCGCGGAACCCGGTATTGCGCGGCCGGTGCAATCATCAGTTCGTGCAATGCCCAGACCAGGGCATCCATCCGATCCGGTGATCCCTGCCCTTCAAACCCTCTCGGAGTCATAAGGCACATTTGTTCTTCCAGAGCGGTCAGCCCCCTCACATGCCTCACGCGCCCCTGTTCATAGAGCGCGGCGACAGGTTCGGCTCTGGCGGATTTACCCCGCGCCGCATGGACGCCTTTGTAGGCCACCAGCGGATCGACTTGCCGGATGACTTCCTCCACCAGTTGCCCCCCCTGGTTGACTTCCGCCACGAGCCGCTCTGCTCCGTGGACATCCATCGCCGCTATGGCGGCATTTGCCCAACCGGTCGGACCGACTCCCTGCACGGTGCAGTCCGCGAGAACATAGGCGCGCCAATCGCGCGGCGGTCCCTGCGTCCTGGCACCTGCGACCACGATTCCGCATTCGTCCGACCCGGACCCGGAACTCACCGACGGGTCAACGGCGACAACGATGCGGTCCAGTTCAGGCACGATCTCGACATGGGCCTTCTGAAGCATCTCGGTTGTCCACAACGCACCCTCGGCATCGGCGAGCAGAACGCCGTCCAATTCCTGCCGGCCAAGGCGCGTGCCGGAATAGCGGCTACGCACCTCCTCAAGGAAACTCGCCGCGAGATTGGCCTTGTTGGCTTCGGTCGGCGCATGCGTCAGGACAGTCGATGGCGATTTCAGCAGCGCCTTGAGAATATTGACATTGCGCGGCGTCGTGGTCACGCAGACTTGGGGCTTCTCACCCAACCGCAACGCAAATTGCAGCATGTCCCACGTGTCCTGCGCCTTTTTCCATTTGGCAAGCTCATCCACCCAGGCCGCATCGAACTGGGGTCCCCGCAACGCTTCCGGTTCGCTCGCCGAAAACACCTGCGCTTCCGCGCCGTTGTCCCAGATGAGCTTGCGTTCGCTGGCTTTCCATTGCGGCATCCGATCCGGCGGAGAACAGGCCAGGATCCCGCTGTCGCCCTTGATCATGACTTCGCGCACCTGGTCGTAGGTTTCCCCTACCAGCGCAACGCGCCTCTTGCGTCCCGGATCCAGCGGCCTTGCGCCCTCCACTTGGCTTCGAACCCATTCCGCACCGGCGCGTGTCTTGCCCGCGCCCCGTCCCCCCATGATAACCCAGGCACGCCAGTCCCCATCCGGTGGCAGTTGATGCTCCAGTGCCCAGAACTCAAAAAGAAAAGGGAGGGCGCGAAGCCCCCCCTTTCCGATCTCATCCAAAAAACTTTCACGTATCTCCGCAGGTGCGGAGGCGAGCAAGACGGCACCCGATCTCAAATCGAATGACGTCCATGTCGAGTGCGTAGTCCCCTCTGACAATACCGGCTTGTCGTTTGTGCTGCTCATCAAGGCTGATCTCCACTTTCTGGCAGGCTCCGATCAGTCTTTCGATCGCCGCAACCTGTTTGCTACCGTCCGCTAGATCCGTATCCTCCCCGGCTTCAAGCTGCATACGCAGGTCTTCCGCCTGCTGACGCAGTCTTTGAAGTGACTCGTGAACCGACTCCAAGAGTTCAGCTGTTCGCGAAACGCACTCATCCGGGGTAATCAAAGTCATATTTGCTCATTAGCCTCATGCGTGAACTTCTCCGCACGAGAGAAACGAAAAAACGACCGACGGGAAACTCCCGTGGCCGTTCGCCCACTTCTTCTAGCATGCCACAACTTATACGAGAGTCCGTTCGCTAAGTCAAGCGAATTCTCTAAACCCTTTCCACGTAACCGTCCGGCATAATTAACAAAATCCTAATTTCGCGAAACTGGCCAACCGTAGCGGCCTGTCGAGAAACACTAGTTATTCGACTGGTTGGCCTCGATCTCTCGCCATTTCGCCACGTTCCGATTGTGTTCCTCAAGCGTGGTCGCAAAGGCATGCCCGCCGGTTCCATCCGCCACAAAGAACACGAAATCTGTTTCGTCAGGCGCGACGGCCGCCTCAAGGCTCGCCAGACCGGGATTCGCGATTGGCGTCGGGGGCAGACCGTCTATCACATAGGTGTTCCAAGGAG
This sequence comes from Sedimentitalea xiamensis, assembly GCF_030164465.1. Taxonomy (GTDB): domain Bacteria; phylum Pseudomonadota; class Alphaproteobacteria; order Rhodobacterales; family Rhodobacteraceae; genus Sedimentitalea; species Sedimentitalea xiamensis. Next base: position 163,728 of record NZ_JASNJE010000006.1, on the reverse strand, counting down.
TCTGGCCACGCAATTCGCTTTGCCGTAGGCCGCGCCCCAACACTCCCTGTCCTTTGGTTATTCCATAGATCACCGTAGGATCTGTCTGAAGCCGCATACCCTGTTTCAACCGGTTGATAAAAACGCTTGCCACCTGCCCGCGCTCTTCCGGTACGCCGGTTTCCTTTTCGATGATCGAGGCCAATATCAACATCTCTTCCGGACTGGCCAGGGAAATCCCCTCGGGGCGGCTTTCCCAGACCGCATTGATCCGCAAAGTTTGCAGTTCCTGCATCCTCGCCAAAATTGCCGATCGTTCAGCGCCCGCGACGATTTCGTAGCTGTCGGGCGCCAGTGTCCCCTCTGCCGGGATTTCAGCCACCTCGCCTGTAAGCGCGTCAATGGCTTTCAGAGCCTCGACGACCTGCCAGCTTGTCACGCCCTCGGCCAGTGAAATCCGGTATCTTGTGTCCGCCATGGACCGTTTCTCGACATAGGCTTCCGGAGCTTCGTCAACGGTCGGGTCGAACGCGGCCCTCTCCACGAACTTATCTGTCGCAGGGTCCAGTTCCCGCACCTGCGCCTCCGTGCTCGTGACCCCCACACGGTAGACGATTTCGGTACCACAAGTGCTCGCACCCCCGCGTGTCAGCTGATCAACGATCTGCTCCATCGACGCGCCCGGCCTGATCAGGAAACTGCCCGCTTTCAACTGGCCGGTCTTGTCGGTGTAATCCGCACCCAGGCGGAAGATCAGGCTGTCAGTGACCGCGCCCTGTTCTTCGAGACTGCGGCTGACAACCCCCATGTTCGACCCACGGTCCACGCGCAGGCAAATCGCATCCGTCAAGGGGCCTTCCGCCCTGTATTGCGACTGCCCCCACAGGACGACACCGACCAGAAGGAACAGCGCGACGATCAGGAACGTCAGCATGTTCGAAGCGAGGCTGCGCCACATCAGCGGAGTTTTCCGAAGACGACGCTGGCATTGGTCCCACCAAAGCCGAACGAATTGGACAGCGCCACATCTATCTTGCGTTCGCGCTTGGCGTTCGGGGCAAGATCGACCTTGGACTCCACCGCCGGGTTATCCAGGTTGATGGTCGGCGGCGCCACCTGATCACGGATTGCAAGGATCGCGAAAATCGCCTCGATCGCGCCAGCGGCCCCAAGAAGATGTCCTGTGGCCGACTTCGTGGACGACATCGTGACCTGCCCGGCGAACTCTCCCAACATGCGTTCGACAGCTCCGAGTTCGATGGTATCAGCCATCGTACTCGTGCCGTGCGCATTGATATAATCAATATCCTTCGGCTCCAGCCCGGCATGTTTCAGGGCCATACGCATCGACCGCTCGCCGCCTTCCCCGTTCTCCGACGGGGCGGTGATGTGATATGCATCGCCGGAAAGTCCGTAGCCAAGAACCTCGGCATAGATCTTGGCCCCGCGCGCTTTTGCGTGTTCATATTCTTCCAGAACGACGACCCCCGCACCTTCGCCCATGACGAACCCGTCGCGGTCGACATCATAGGGACGGCTGGCCGCCTTGGGATTATCGGCGAATTTCGTGCTCAGAGCCTTGCAGGCATTGAACCCCGCGATGCCGATCTCGCAGATCGCCGCTTCGGCGCCGCCTGCGATCATGACATCCGCATCCCCGAACCGGATCAGCCGGGACGCATCGCCGATCGCATGCGCGCCGGTCGAACAGGCCGTCACCACCGAATGGTTGGGCCCCTTGAAACCGAACCTGATACTAACCTGGCCCGAGATCAGGTTGATCAGCGCGCCGGGAATGAAGAACGGTGACACCCGGCGGGGGCCCTTTTCCTTGATCATCACGGCCGTGTCCGCAATCGAACTCAGACCGCCGATCCCCGACCCAATCATCACGCCCGTGCGTTGCCGGTCTTCTTCCGCCTCGGGCAGCCAGCCCGCATCGCGGACGGCCATGTCCGCCGCAGCGATCCCGAACAGGATAAAGTCATCGACCTTGCGCCGTTCCTTGGGTTCCAGCCAGTCGTCCGCGTTGAACGTGCCGTTGCTGCCGTCGCCCAGCGGCACTTCGCAGGCATAGGTCGTCGTCACACCGCTCGCCACTGCATCGAACTGCTTGATCGGCCCGGCTCCGGACTCCCCGGCCAACAGGCGCGACCAGCTTTCCTCGACGCCGCTGGCCAGCGGCGTCACCAGACCCAATCCCGTTACGACTACTCTGCGCATGACCTGCCCTCTCGACCGTGTTCTCCTGCGCATCGCTCTTACCCCGCACCGGGGCACGGGGGCAAGGGCGCAGCACACCTCTCATCAGCGCGTTTCCGCGTCCGGACAGTCCTAATGTGGAACCGTGACGTTACAGGAACTCGGCGATCCGCCCCGGTCCCGGCTGCGCCGTGCGCAAGGCTTCCTTCAGGTCGATCGTCTTCTGAAACAAGGCCCGGCCGACCAGGGCGCCGGCGATGTTCGGAATATGGGCCAGCCGCGCGATATCATCGGCGCCGCGCACGACTCCGCTCGCGATCACCGGCGAACTTGCGTGCCTCGCAAGACCCGAAATCAGGCCCAATTGCGCATCGACTTCGGAGATGTCCGTATCGACATCGGTAATGATGATCCCCGCGAAAGGCGCATTGCCGAACGCCGAAATAAAGGCCTCGGGCGTCAATGCGCTGGCGGTGCGCCACCCCTCGGTCATGACCTGCCCCTGCCAGACATCCACCGCAAGAACGATCTGGTCCGGGTAATATTTCGCCAGTTCCTGCACCAGTTGCGGGTCGCGCGCCGCGAGGGTGCCAATCACCACCCGGCCGACCCCCTTATCGATCCAGCGTTCCACCGTTTCCCGGCTTCGGATTCCGCCGCCCAACTGAACCGGAATGCCCGCGGCCCGTATGATGGTCTCGATAAGATCGCTGTTGTCGGTTCGCCCCTCAACGGCGTCAAAATCTGTGACATGCATCCATTCGGCGCCGTCAGCCGCAAAGCCACGGGCCGTTTCGACCGGATCGACATGCCAGATCATGGCCTGGTCCAGTCGTCCCTTGTCCAGTGACACGCAACGCCCTTGCTGCAATTCAATGGTCGGATAGATCAACATGACGCAAACTCCTGCTGGTGGCCCGTTCTCGCTCGGGACCATAGCACGACCTTTGCCGGAACGTCTGCGGTTTGCGTCTCTGTCTCTGCCTTTTGCGGCGTAGCCAGGCGCTATGGTGGGCCGTGGCGGCGCAGAAGAACCACGGCGGCACCGTCGCTTTCGGATTCCCGTATCTCCGCGTATCCCAGATACGCGGCCAGTCGCAGCGAAACAGTATTGTCCGGATCAATCATGGCGACCAGGGGTCCGGGCATGATCCGGTCGAACCACTCATGCGCGGCCTGCGCCGCTTCCAGTCCGAATCCCGTCCCCCGCGCCTCCGAAGCGAGAACCCAGCCAGCTTCGGGATGGGAATCGAAGTCTTCGCCCAGACCGCGCGCGGCGAAAAAGAACCCGGTTTGCCCGATCATCCGACGGCTGTTCCGCTCGACGATGGCCCATTGTCCGAAACCCCCGCCATCTGCCAATGTCCCGCATTGCGCAGGAACGCATCCCAGGATTGTCCGCGGGTGCGCGGAGCGCTTTGGATGTGGCGCACGACGTCCGGCTCGGACCAGATTTCCGCGTAGCGCCCGAAATCCTCCGGACGCATGGCGCGCAATGTCAGACGCGCCGTATTGATGTTGGGTATGGTTCGCATGATGTGGCGACGCTCTCCGGCCTCTGCTCTGCAGGATCAGTGTCGCAGCGAATCCGATGGACGCAAGTCACAGGGTCGCAAAAAGGAAATCGGCGCCACCTGTCCGGGGACGCCGATCAAGAAATAGTTCTGGCTGACTATCAGGAGGCTTCGCTGATGAACTTCACCGCGTCGCCGAAGGTCTGGATGGTTTCAGCGGCATCGTCGGGGATTTCGATTCCGAATTCTTCTTCGAAGGCCATGACCAGTTCGACAGTGTCGAGGCTGTCCGCGCCGAGATCGTCAATGAACGAAGCGCCTTCAGTCACTTTGTCTTCTTCAACACCCAGATGTTCCACAACGATCTTCTTAACGCGGTCTGCGACGTCGCTCATGTTTGGTCCTCATTCCATTGTGGGCTTTCTCGCCCAAGTCTGCCCTTGCCCGTTCGGGTGGGTTGGTTTTGCCCTCATCAGGCGGCTCGGTCCCGGATCGCCGGGGACGACAGAAGAACGCACTCGCTCCCTGTCAAATTCTGCGCCGCCTATAGCATAGACTGAAAAATTGGCAAACGCTTTCGAAAACCCCGGCAAGCGCCTCGTCCCTGGTCGGAACCTGCCGAAATTTATCCTGTTTTCGCAGATAATCCGTTCCCGCATTCGAAACAAGAGCGGAGTCGAAATCGCGCGCGTGTCAAAAGCCTGTGAATCAGGAAAACCCCGATCCATGGCGCACCAATCCGTCGAACTTGCCGCATCTCCGACCTTCTGGTCGGCATCGCCATGCGGGCCGCGCTTCAGGTGCTTCAGTCCTCAAAGACCTGAAAAACCTTATCGTGAACCTCGGCTGATCAGCCCATTTTTCCGTCCCCGGAAAGCGCCGTATCAGAGCATGGCCATGCCGCCGTTCACATGCAGCGTCGCGCCCGTGACGTATCCCGCCTCCGGACTCGCCAGATACAACACAGCCGCAGCGATCTCGTGGGACTCTCCCATGCGTCCCGCCGGCACCTGGGCCAGGATCCCGGCTTTCTGGTCGTCGCTCAGCTTGTCGGTCATCGCCGTCGCAATGAAGCCCGGCGCCACGGTATTCACGGTGATCCCCCGGCTGGCCACCTCATAGGCGAGGCTCTTGGACATGCCGATCATCCCGGCCTTGGACGCAGCATAGTTCGCCTGCCCCGGATTGCCGGTCGCGCCGACCACCGAGCTGATGTTCACGATCCGGCCCCAACGCGCCTTCATCATCCCGCGGATCGCGCCCTTGCACAGCCTGAACGTGGCGGTCAGGTTCACGTCGATCACGCTCTGCCATTCGTCGTCGGACATGCGCATGAACAGGTTGTCACGTGTTATCCCGGCGTTGTTGACCAGGACATCGAGGCTGCCCATCGCCGCGACGGCCTGTTTCGGCAACGCGTCGACTGCCGCCATGTCGCTCAGGTTGCAAGGCAGCACATGGGCCCGGTCGCCAAGCTCCGCCGCCAATGCCTCGAGCGGCTCCACGCGCGTGCCCGACAGGCTCACGGTCGCGCCCGCCTCCACAAGCATTCGTGCTATTTCGCCGCCGATGCCACCGGACGCCCCGGTAACCAGCGCCGTCTTTCCGGTCAGATCAAACATCTCGATTATCCTTGCTTCAATTTGTCTGCAGCTTCCGCGACATCTTCCGGACCCCCGACCGCCCGGCAGGAGATATTCCGGTCGATCCGGCGGACCATGCCCGACAGCGCCTTTCCGGCGCCGATTTCCCATATCTCGTCAACACCTTGCGATCCCATGTAAAGCACGCTTTCGCGCCACCGGACCGCACCCGTTACCTGCTGCACCAAAAGCGACCGGATCCGATCCGGATCGGCCACCGGCTCCGCCAGGATATTGGCGATCAGGGGAATCGCAGGAGCGGAAATCGAAACCGCATCCAATGCCTCCGCCATGACCTCGGCTGCCGGTTGCATCAAGCGGCAATGAAACGGCGCGCTGACCGGCAACATGACCGCGCGCTTGGCGCCCCGCGACTTGGCCAGTTCCACCGCGCGTTCCACCGCAGCCTTGTTGCCGGACACGACCACCTGCGCCGGGTCATTGTCATTGGCCGCTTCACACACCTCGCCCTGCGCCGCCTCCTTTGAAATGTCCCGGACGGCTTCAAGGTCCAGCCCCAGAAGCGCCGCCATCGCGCCAACGCCGACCGGAACCGCATCCTGCATGGCAGTTCCGCGTGCGCGCAACAATCTGGCCGTGTCGCTAATGCTCAGCGCCCCGGACGCCGCGAGAGCCGAATATTCACCAAGCGAATGACCTGCAACAAAACGCGCATCCGTGATCTTCACACCTTCCGCTTCCAGCGCACACATGGCAGCCAACGACGTGGCCATCAGGGCTGGTTGCGCGTTCCGCGTCATGGTCAGCGTTTCGATATCGCCTTCCCAGACCAGCGCGCTCAGCTTTTCGCCAAGCGCCTCGTCGACTTCCTCAAATACCGCCCGCGCCACCGGATAAGACTCGGCAAGGGCTTGTCCCATCCCGATGGTCTGCGCGCCCTGCCCCGGAAATACGAATGCTCTGCTCATCTTGCGTCTCCACTTTTCCAGGTCCGGCATAGCCCGCGCGGGATCGAGAGGCAACGGCGGCTTGCGGGTTCCCATACGAAGCCGCAGATGCTCGTCGGGCCTGGCAATTCGGGCCTGCCGGTCAAACCGTAACATTGTGCGCCCTTCAATAATGCCTATCCTGACCGCAGTCAGCGGAGCGCAGTATGAATTTCGCCAACACGGACAGGCGCTTCGGCGCGGTCACAAAGACCCTTCACTGGCTGACCGCCTTGATGATTCTGATCGTGATCCCGCTCGGTCTGATCGCGAATAGGATGGCGCAGGAAGCATTCGCGCCCGGCACGACGGAAGATCTCCTGAACCGGTCGCTGCTGCTGTTTTCCCTGCACAAGACCGTTGGAGTCGCGATCTTCCTGCTGTCGCTGGCGCGTATCTCCTGGGCCTTTCTTCAACCCGCGCCCGGCCCCTTGCCCGAAACGCCCCGTATTCAGATGCTCGCAGCGCGGACGATCCATTGGCTTCTCTACGGTTCGCTTTTGCTGGTTCCACTGACCGGCTGGCTGCATCACTCCGCAGCGACAGGATTCGCGCCGATCCTGTGGCCATTCGGGCAGTCCCTGCCGTTCGTGCCGCCTTCAGAAGCTCTGGCATCGGTGTTCGCCGGTCTGCACATCGTGTTGCAGCGAGTCCTGGTCCTGGCGATCCTCTTGCATGTCGCGGGCGCTTTCCTGCACCACTTCGCTTACCGCGACGCCACATTGTTGCGCATGTGGCCCGGGCGGTCCGAGATCCCCGTTCCCGTTGCACGAGGCCGCTCCGCCCTTCCAGGTGCCTTGGCTCTCGCCATCTGGGCAATCGCAGTAGCGGTCGGAGCGGGTCTGGGCATGTACGCGACCGAGCGCCCCGGCGAAAGTTCCGGCGTCCCTCTGGCGACGGAAACAAGCGGTTGGACTGTCACGGACGGCACACTGGCCATCACGATCGAACAGCTTGGAAGTCCGGTGGCAGGCCGTTTCGACGACTGGACTGCCTCGATCTTCTTTGAAGAACGGGACAGCATCGGAATAGCGGGGCATGTCGACGTCACCGTGTCGATCCGGTCACTCGCCTTGGGATCAGTCTCCTCCCAGGCGACGGGTCCGGACTTTCTGGACGGGATCGATTTTCCTGTGGCGCATTTTCGCAGCGACATCTCAAGAACCACGGAAGGTTATGTCCTGTCCGGCCCCCTGACCATTCGCGGCATTTCGGTTCCAGTTTCGATGCCGTTTGATCTGACTCTGGCCGGCGACACGGCGACCGTTTCAGGCGCCGTGATCGTCGATCGACTGATGCACGGTATCGGCACGACTGTCACCGACCCGAAAACGCTTGGCCGATACGTGCAAGTCAAGGTCGATTTGACTGCCGAACGCGTGCCACCGTCCGGGAATCCGTGACGGCGCGCGCCCCCGGATCACGGGAACCGCAAGTTCCGACACGTACGAACAGGTTCAGTTCTCTGCTTTCAGTTCCGAATTTATTTCGATCCGGATCTCGTCCGATCCAATCGGTACGAACGCCCCCATTCCCCACTCCGAACGCTTGATCGTGGCGACTGCGAAAACCCCCAGCCACGTGCCTTGAAACGGCTTGTAGAAGCGACCGACCGGATGTTCCCCGAGATTGAGGACAGTGACATCGAATGTCGCTGCCTTGGTCACGTCCTTGATTGTCAAATCGCCTGTGACAATGACGCTCCTGGGTCCGACCTGCCGGAAAGACGAGGACTGGAAACTGATGTTCGGAAAATTCTCGACGTCAAAAAAGGTCGGTCCAAGCAGATCCTTGTCCAGTTGCGCGACACCTGTCGCGATGCTGCTCACGGGAATGCTGAAGAACGCATTCGACTGCGGCACGGCGTCCAGGGAAAACTGAAGCGATCCGTCGAACTTCGTGAATTCGAGCGATTGTTCCGAAAAACCGGAATGGTCCCAATACGCCCGGACTTCGGTGTGATCAGGATCGGCCGTCCAGGTATCCGCTTCCGCACAGGCGGCAACAACCGCCAAAGCGACCGCGACAAATTTCACCTTCACCTTCATGATCTCCCGAAGCCTTGAGTCGCCGACAGGTTGCGCATTCAAGCCCCGGCGGGCAAGTGCTATGATCATTGCAAGGGCCAGTTCCAGTCGTTCAAGGTCTCATTCGGCCTTGCCGGCCTCGATCGATATCTGCACTTTCACCTCGTCGCCCACGAAAGGCGCGAACTGCCCGAGATCGAAATCCGACCGTATCAGTGTCGCCGTGGCATCGAACCCGACCCATGCCCTGTTTTCGATCGGATGCGGTCCCATCTGGTTCAGCCGTGCATCCAGGACCACCGGCCGCGTGATCCCGTTCATCGACAGATCACCGGCGATGTCCGCACGGTTCTCACCCGTAATCGTAATATGGGTGGACCTGAACGTGATCATGTCCTGCTCCGTCGCACCGAAGAACCCATCGGCCATGAACGTCTCGAACCGTTCCTGCCAGCCCGTCATCATCGACATCACGGGTATGGAAACCGTTACACTGGAGGCTGCGGGGTCATCCGGATGGAACTCGATCTCTCCCGAGAACCCGGAAAACAACCCCCATGTGGTCGAATATCCCAGATGTTCATACTGAAACAGAACCTGGCTGTGGCTGGGATCGAGAACATAGCGTCCTGTCTCCGCGCTCAGCGGCGCGGCGAGAATGGTCAGCGACAGTCCAAACAGGGCCTTCTTCATCTCTTCAAACCTTGGGCGGCACTTCCATCAAATCAGATGGTCCGTGACTGCGATTCCTCAAGGGCCAATCTGTCACGGCCCCGGTTGTGTGGCGCGGATTCAAGGGCCGCAAGCCAACCTTGTCCTGCAAATGGACGGTCTGAGCCGCGCGGAGTGCAACGGTAGGCGCATCCCGAAAGAACAAGCGACAGAAAACACCGACAGGACGCCTGTCCGGCGGCCCAAAGACGCCGGCCGCCCGCCGGATTGACGTGTCGGGCTTGCGACCTTTGGCAAAGCGTGTATACGGAGCGCTCCTTTCGCAACCAATTGAACCGCGCAGTCTCTCGTGGCGGGGCCGCGGAAGGGTCTGGCCCCTCCTTTGAAATGCGCCTTGAAACAAGACAGGAGTCCACATGCCACTCTATGAGCATGTCATGATCGCGCGTCAGGATTTGTCCAACACGCAAGCCGAAGGCCTTATCGAACATTTCGGAGCCGTTCTGACCGACAATGGCGGAAGCCTCGTCGATCACGAATACTGGGGCGTCAAGACGATGGCCTACAAGATCAACAAGAACCGCAAGGGGCACTATGCGTTCCTGCGCAGCGACGCCCCGGCGCCGGCGGTGCAGGAAATGGAACGCCTGATGCGTCTGCACGACGACGTCATGCGGGTTCTGACCATCCGCGTCGATGAGCACAAGGAACTGCCGTCGGTTCAGATGCAGAAACGTGACGACCGCAGCGAACGCCGCGAACGTCGTTGATCAGAAGCTTGAGAAAAGGACTGTAAACCATGGCAGCCAAACCATTTTTCCGCCGTCGCAAAGTATGCCCCTTCTCCGGCGACAACGCTCCGGCCATCGACTACAAAGACACCCGCCTGCTGCAGCGCTACATCAGCGAACGCGGCAAGATCGTGCCTTCCCGTATCACCGCCGTCTCGGCGAAAAAGCAGCGTGAACTGGCCCGCGCCATCAAGCGCGCCCGCTTCCTCGCCCTGCTGCCCTATGCCGTGAACTAAGGAGACTTTGAAATGCAAGTGATCCTTTTGGAACGCGTGGCCAAGCTTGGCCAGATGGGCGACGTCGTCGACGTGAAATCCGGCTATGCCCGCAATTTCCTGTTGCCGCAGGGCAAGGCCCTGTCGGCATCCGAAGCGAATATCGCCGGTTTCGAAGCGCAGAAGGCCCAGCTTGAAGCGCGCAACCTCGAAACCCGCAAGGAAGCTGAAGCGCTCGCCGCCAAACTGGACGGCAAGCAGTTCATCGTGATTCGCTCCGCGTCGGACGCCGGTTCGCTCTACGGGTCGGTCACGACACGCGACGCCGCGGATGTCGCAACCGAGGAAGGCTTTTCGATCGACCGCAAGCAGGTCATCATCGATCGGCCGATCAAGGAACTCGGTCTGCATTCCGTCACGATCGTGCTGCACCCGGAAGTGACTGCGGTAATCCGCCTGAACGTCGCTCGATCGACGGACGAGGCCGAGTTGCAAGCCTCCGGCAAATCCATCCAGGAACTCGCCGCCGAGGAAGAGGCCGCAGCGGAATTCGAGATCGCCGAACTGTTCGACGACATCGGAAGCGCCGCCTCGGATGACGACGATCTCGCGGAAGCCGCTCGCGTGGAAACCGAAGCGACCGAAGACGACAGCAAAGCCTGATCGAAAGCACAGGACGCATGACAAGGCCGCGCGGGTTCCCTCCCGCGCGGCTTTTTCGTGTCAGTCGCGCCGGAACAGCAGCCAGATCGCGTTGATCGAAATCAGCACCAATCCGCTGAGTTCCAGGACCCAGTTCATCCGAACATCTTTCACCCGGAAATTGATCACCTCGTCGAAATGGTGAAACCCGACGGCGCGCACTGCGACGAAGGAGATGACCAGAAGCAGCCCCAGCAGCGCCAGCCAGACCTGCCGCAAGTGCTGCCGCATCAGCCAGAATGCCCCTGCTCCCAGGATTGCACAGACGGCCAGCAAACCGAGTATGAACCGGAACTGGAACTGCTGGCGGTGCTCATACCAGCCCTGTATCTGGGAAATGCAGCGCCCGGTTGCCGTGAAAGCCGATTGCAGGTCCAGTTGTTTGTTGACCATCAAAGCCGCAAGCAAGACGGCAAGCGCCCATCCAAAGACCCGAACTGCCCGGTCCGGCGCCCGAGAGAACGCCACCGCGCACAGCAGTGCCGCGCCGCCATAGGCTGCCACCGTGACCCATCCCATGACACTTGCGTCGCCGATTTTCGGCGACCAGCGGGCAAAGACGCAATCGCTAAGGTCCGACCACGCGATCATCGGATATTCCCGCATCAGCCGTTCCCGAAATTTTCCCCGGTCTCCTGCGGCGCCATGCGGATCAGGCGCGAATCCCGGACCGCCGCCTGACGATGCAGCATGGCCTCGCGGTATGCGCTGTCTTTCAGCATTTCAAGGAACGCCGACGGTTGCGGATACTCGGCGATGAAACACAAGTCCCAGACACGGTCCCTGGGGCCGATGACCATCTGTTCCATTCTGCCGCGCCAGACGATCCGCCCGCCAACCCGTGCGAAAATCGGTGCGCTCAATCGTCCATAGGCCGCGTAGGCATCCCTGCCGCTGACACGCGATCCATCCGGGTAGTCGGCCCAGTCACGCAGCAGGACAAGGTTGAGCATGTGAATCGGACCCGGTCGGTCATTCGCCTTGAACGCCTCGTATTCTTCCTTGCCAAAGCCGACGTGTTCCATTCGCTTCGCCTCTTGCCCATGCGCCTATTCGTCAACTTGGCCTGACCGCGGCTCCGGGACAAGCCATCTCATCGGCAGATCGCCGCGCATCATTTCCCATGCCTCTTGCCCTGCGCCGCCGATCCGGTAACGGTTTTCGCGCAGTAGAAACAACCTTGGTCACCACATGTCTCCTCTGTCCCGCCGGCGTGCCCTGGCCGTCATCGCAATCGGCCTTGCAACATCCGCCTGTGCCCGAAACGAAACTCCGGAACGCCTGGCCGCGACGCCGTTATATCCCAACGAAACACCGGAACTGCGCGAGCTGATCAATACCTACGCCGATCTTTACGAAATTCCGCGGCCGCTGGTGCATCGTCTCGCCATTCGCGAGAGCACCCACCGCCCCGAAGCGATCAACCGCCCCTATTACGGTTTGCTGCAAATCCTTCCGGCGACCGCAAGATCCATGGGGTTCCGCGGCAAGCCGGAGGATCTTCTGGATGCCGAAACCAACTTGAAATACGCCGGCAAGTATCTGCGCGGCGCCTGGTTGCTGGCCGACGGCAGCTACGACAACGCGGTCAAACACTATTCCCGCGGCTATTACTACGAAGCCAAGAAACGCGGGATGCTGGTCGAAACCGGACTGGTGCAACCGACCGTCATCGAATGAACGGCACGGCACGCGGCAATACAGGCTAAACCTCTGCCGCGTCACCGCATCAGTCGTCTGTCGTCATCATCTTCCAGATCATTGCGCCGATCGCTGCACCGGCCAGAGGCGCGGCCCAGAATAGCCAGAGCTGGCCCAAGGCAGGCCCCTCCGCGAAAAGGGCCACCCCGGTGGACCGCGCCGGGTTGACCGAGGTGTTCGTGACCGGAATCGAGATCAGGTGGATGAGCGTCAATGCGAGACCGATCGCGATCGGGGCAAACCCGGCGGGCGCCCCCTTCGATGTCGCCCCGAGAATGATGATCAGGAAGAAGGCGGTCAGGACGATCTCGATCACGAGCGCGGACAGCATCCCGTATTTCTCCGGCGACGCTTCGCCGAACCCGTTGGAAGCAAAGCCACCGACGCCCTGAAAATCGGCCATCCCCGTGAACACCACGTAAAGCGTCGCCGCGGCCGCCGTCGCCCCAAGGACCTGCGCAGCCCAGTAGGGCAGCAATTCGGAACTGCTGTGTCGGCCGCCGATGACCAGCCCGAGGGTCACGGCAGGATTGAAATGGCCTCCGGATATATGCCCGACAGCATAGGCCATGGTGAGGACGGTCAGGCCGAAAGCGAGGCTGACCCCAAGCCAGCCAATTCCCACATTCGCGACACCTGCCGCCAGGATCGCGCTTCCACAACCGCCGAAAACCAACCAGTAGGTGCCGAAAAACTCGGCCAGAAATTTCTTTGTCATATTCATGCTCCAGGAAACCACAGGGAAAACCATTTGCTGATTCTGAAATTTTGGCAAAGCATTTGAGAACACGAAGGTCACGTTTTCGACCGATCCCGCGCCGACGCCGATCCATACCGACCCGACGCCCCAGCAAAAGGACAATCCCATGCCGCTCCATCTTGATCGCCGTTCCTTCCTCGCCGGCAGCGCCGGTCTGATCGCCCTGCATCCGTTTTCGGTTCACGCGGCGGCAAACCAGGCCCACCTGCGCCTGATGGAAACCACCGATCTGCATGTGCATGTGTTTCCCTACGACTACTACGCGGACAAACCGCGCGACACGGTCGGGCTTGCACGCACCGCATCGACCGTGCGCGCGATCCGGGCGGAGGCAACCAATTCCCTGTTGCTGGACAATGGCGATTTTCTTCAGGGAAACCCGATGGGCGACTACATCGCCTATGAACGCGGCATGAAGGAAGGCGACATGCATCCGGTGATCGCCGCCATGAACGCCGTCGGATTCGACGCGGCGACGCTGGGCAATCACGAATTCAACTACGGGCTCGATTTCCTGATGAAATCCCTGGCGGGAGCCGCTTTTCCGGTTGTCTGCGCCAACGTCGCCAAGGCCTTGGGGGCCGCGCCCGGCGGCGACACCACGTTGATCGACCCCTATGTCATTCTCGACCGGACCCTGACGGACGGGGCGGGAACGCGACTTCCGATCCGGATCGGCCTCGTCGGATTTGTCCCGCCGCAGATCATGAATTGGGACCGCCGCCATCTCGAAGGCAACGTGCAGGCGCGCGACATCCTTGAAACCGCCCGTGCGCTGGTGCCCGAGATGAAGGAACAGGGTGCCGACATCATCATCGCGCTGTCTCATTCCGGCATCGGTGCGGCGCAGGAAAGCGAGGGGATGGAGAATGCATCGGTCCCGCTTGCGGCGATCGAAGGGATCGACGCGGTGATGACCGGGCATAGCCACCTCGTCTTTCCGTCCGACACCTATGCCGGTTACGCCGCCATCGACGCGCAGGCCGGCACGATCCACGGCAAGCCCGCCACCATGGGCGGGTTCTGGGGCAGCCATCTGGGTGTGATCGACCTGATCCTAGAACGCGACGGCAATGGCTGGCGCATCACCGGCCATTCCGCCGAAGCCCGGCCCATTTCCCGGCGCAACGAAGACCGTTCCTACACGGCGCTGGTGGAAAGCGACGCGGCGGTTCTGGCATCCGTCCAGAAGGAACACGATGAAACGCTTGCCTATGTCCGCCGCGCGGTCGGCAAGACCAATGCACCGCTGCACAGCTATTTCGCGCTCGTGGCGGACGATCCGTCGATCCAGATCGTGTCGATGGCGCAGACCTGGTATATCAAGGAAATGCTGCTCGGAACGGAGTACGAAGACCTGCCGGTCCTCTCGGCCGCGGCGCCGTTCAAGGCCGGCGGCCGGGGCGGCCCGGAATACTACACGGACGTGCCAAAGGGAGATGTCGCGATCAAGAACGTGTCCGACCTGTATCTTTACCCGAACACGGCGCGCGCCGTGCTCGTCACCGGGGCACAAGTCAAGGATTGGCTGGAACGCTCTGCCGGGATGTTCAACCGGATCGAACCCGGCAAACCAGACCAGCCTTTGCTGAACACTGAATTTCCGTCCTACAATTTCGATGTGATTGACGGCGTGACCTACCGGATCGATCTCAGCCAGCCATCGAAATTCGACACCAAGGGCGAATTGATCAATCCCGAAGCGAACCGTATCACCGACCTCAAGTTTGACGGGCAACCAATTGACCTGGAACAGAACTTCGTCATCGCGACCAACAATTACCGTGCAAGCGGCGGCGGCAGTTTTCCCGGTGCTATGGACGATACCGTGATTTTCGAAGGTCCCGACACGAACCGCGATGTGATCGTCCGATACATCGTTCAACACGGCACCATCAACCCCAGGGCGGACGCGAACTGGTCGTTCAAACCCTTGGACGGCGCATCCGTCCTGTTCGACACCGGCCCAAGATCGCAGACCTACCTGGACGACGTGCAGGGCGTGGTCATCGAACCCGCCGGGAATGGCCCTGACGGTTTCGCCCGTTACCGCATCGACTTGTGACAGCGCACCATCGGTCATTCAACCGATTGGATAAAATGCAAGGTCAATTCAATCAGAAAGCCATTGCCTGTTCGGGCAATGTCATGCAGACTTTGCCAAGGGCTAGGAGACGGTAGCACCGGATGCGGCTCTGGTTCACTCGCGGGCCGACCTCGATTACCCGCGGGAACCGGACGATCAGGCGCGAACAAATCGGAGATTTTGACGCAGATGAACATGGTGGACGTAGTAGTTGGACAGCGCATCCGCGCTTGCAGGCTCGCCGCGAACATGAGCCAGGCCGATCTCGGCTCCGCGGTCGGAGTCAGATTTCAGCAGGTTCAGAAGTATGAAACCGGATCCAACCGGGTCAGTGCCTCGAGGCTGTGGGCGATTGCGGACGCTCTGAATGTGGATGTCACGCATTTCTTCGATGGTATCGAACAAGGGACAGATGACGGCACCGGTGATGCGCCCGTGTTGCTGGACAAACTGACCTACTTGTCCGATCCGGACGTTGTCCAGATGGTGGAGGCCTACAGCTCCCTTCCGGGCGAACAGAAACGGGCTGTCCTGGCGTTCATCCGTTCGATGGCAGATACCGACACGAAACCCAGACTGAAGGTGCCAAGCTAGCCTGGGCATTCATGCACCGGCACCGAGGACACAGAATTGAAACTGATCGATCTCAGTTCGGTACAGAACGTGCACCAGCATGCTGGGTCCTATCTGGACGAGTTGTGTCAGTTGCTCGAATTCGACTACGCGTCCTATGCCACGATCAATCCGGTCAGCGGCGACGTGCAGGGCTATGCCAATTATCCTGACGCATGGAAGTTACATTACGCAAAGCAAAGCTACCACAACCTTGACCCCACCTTGACGCAATCCGCAAAAAGCATCGCTCCCGTCGATTGGGGTTGTTTCGAACAGAACACGAAATTCACCAAGGTTTTCAAGGATGCCCACGATTTCGGGATAAGCGATCGCGGCCTGACGGTTCCCGTCCGCGGCCCTTACGGCGATTGCGGGCTGTTGAGCGTCACCCGGGATTGTTCCCCGGTGGAATGGGAGAAGCTGAAAAAATCCGTGATCGGCGACCTGCAGGCGTCCGCCGTTCACATGCATGACAACGTGACGAAAACGGGCGTGCTGGCGCGGGCGATCTCGATGCCTGCGTTGTCCTCCCGCGAAGTCGAAATTCTGCAATGGGTGGCCGCGGGCAAGTCTCAGCAGGACATTGGCGATATCCTGTCCATTTCACACCGCACCGTCGAAGTTCACCTGCGTTCCGGGCGCGAAAAGCTCGGCGCCCTTTCGACGCCGCAGGCGGTTGGCCGCGCAATTGGTCTCAACCTGATCATGCCGGGCTGACAGCGTCGGAAAATCGACCTACGGGAATTCCCCAATAGATCAAATATCCTGCATCTATAGTTTTGGTGGCAGGAATAGATGGGGAACGAAAATGATCATTACGATAGACTCACTGAACAGGCACAAATTCGGTTCGGTTCTGGATGACATGTACAGGCTTCGCGCGCGCGTGTTCCAGGGCCGTCTGGGTTGGGACGTGAATGTTCAGGACGGCATGGAAAGAGACGAATTCGACGATCTCGATCCGACGCATGTCGTCAGCCTCGACGATGACGGGAATGTCGTCGGGTGCATGCGACTGCTGCAAACCACCGGCCCGCACATGCTGGCCGATGTGTTCTACAGCATTCTTGATGGCGAACCGCCTCTGCGCAGCTCCCGGCTTTGGGAAGCGACACGGTTCTGCGTCGACACAGCCAGGCTTTCGGGCGGAAAATCGCGCAACTCGATTTCCTACGTGACCAGCGAGGTCATGATCGGAGCCTTCGAATACGCCCAGAAAGCCGGCGTGCTCGACGCTGTGGCCGTCATCGACCCGGTGATGAACCGGGTGCTCAAACGGTCCGGGAACGCGCCGTATGATTATGTCGGCAGTGCAAAACCGATGGGAAAAGTGACGGCCATGGCCGCGCTGATGGACTGCTCGGACGAACGCATTGCCAGCATCCGCGAATTTTCGGACATCCGCGGCAACGTGTTCTCGTCGGAAGAAGAGGTGATTGCCCTTATCGCCGAAAAATCGCGGCCGAAGTCCGACAACTGCATTCCGTTTCGTCCGGCCAAAGGCTCATCGGGCGAATTGCAGGACTACTTCGTCCAGCAGTTGCGCGATGCAAACAGCCCCGAAGAAATCGTGGCGGTCCGCCAGCTCATCGAAGCCGTATCGGGCACATTGTCGGACAAATCGCGACAAGCCCTGCGTCGTTTCAACTGATCTGGTCAAGCCTGCCTGGCGGAGCTGGCAGAACCGACAATTTCATTTCAGGCCAAGACCACTCACGACCAAGACTTACACTCGAAAACGAAAAGAGCCGCCCTCAGAGGCGGCTCTTGCCGTTTCCGCATCAGAAAGCCTGGCACTTGGGCCAGACGGACTGATCCTTATTCGTCTTCCATGGCTTCGACAGCCTTCTGGAGATCGTCCTTGCCGACTTCCTTGTCCGTGACTGTCGCCAGTTCGAAGATGTAGTCGACAACCTTGTCCTCAAAGATCGGCGCGCGCATTTGCTGCTGCATCTGCTGGTTCTGCTGCACGAATTCGAAGAATTGGCGCTCCTGCCCCGGATACTGACGGGCCTGGTTCATGATCGCCTGTGTCATCTCGGCGTCGGTGACTTCGACTTCGGCCTTCTGTCCAAGCTCGGCCAGCAGCAGCCCGAGGCGGACGCGCCGCGCGGCCAGTTTCTGGTGCTCGTCGGTCGGCGTGATTTCCGGGTGATCGTGGCCGGTCACATCCGGGTTCTCGTCATGCCAGAGCTGGTGGGCGATCTGTCCCGCTTCCGCTTCCAGAAGGCTCGGCGGAAGGTCGAATTCGACCAACTTGTCCAGAGCGTCCAGCAGGGCACGTTTCATCACGGCCCGCGAGGCACCCGCGTATTCCGCTTCCAGACGTTCGCCGATCTGGACCTTGAGCGCCGCCAGATCCTCTGCCCCGAATTTCTTGGCCAGCTCGTCGTCGATGGTCGCCGCCACCGGCTGTTTGACTTCTTTGATCGTGCAATCGAACTGGGCTTCCTTCCCGGCCAGGTGCGTGGCCTGATATTCCTCGGGGAAACTGACAGTCACGGTCTTTTCTTCGCCGGCCTTCACGCCCAACAGCTGATCCTCGAAACCGGGGATGAAGCTGTTGGATCCCAGGACCAGCGGATAATCCTCGGCCGCACCGCCCTCAAACGCTTCTCCGTCGACCTTTCCGACGAAATCCATGACGACCTGATCGCCGTCCTTGGCCTTGGAGCCTTTCTTGCGCGGCTCGAAGTTCTGGGCCGTTTCAGCCAGGTTGCCAAGGGCTTCCTCGACGTCGGCTTCGCTGGCCTTGACCACCAGCTTTTCCAGCGTGACCGACTTCAGATCGACCTCGGGAATGGCCGGAAGGGCTTCGTAGGACAGCGCGACTTCGACGTCGTCGCCTTCCTTCCAGTCCTCGTTGGTCATCTTGACCTCGGGCTGCATCGCCGGACGGTCGCCGCTTTCCTCGAAATGTTTGCTCATGGCGCCATCGATGCTTTCCTGCATCGCTTCGCCCATCAGACGCTGACCGAACTGCTTCTTCAGCAGCGGCATCGGAACCTTGCCCTTGCGAAACCCTTTCATCTCGATTTCGGGTTGGGCTTCGGCAAGTTTCTCGTTGACCTTCGCTTCCAGCTCGGCAGCCGTAACCGTGATCGCGTAGCCTCGCTTCAGTCCGTCGTTCAGCGTCTCTGTGACCTGCATCCTAGTTCCCCATAGGTTCCTGCGTGCGCAATACGCACAACGTTCAAATTTGTGGCCTTCTATTTGTCTGCGCAGGTCGGCGCAAGGGGCATTGACGGTTATCGGACAGCAGCGCCGCACCGGATGTCGTCCCGGTGGCGCACACCGCAAGCATGTCGATGCGCCCGGCATTCTCCAGATGCCGGATGTATACCCTTGCGCGAAGCGTTCGATCATGCGCCGGCTGGGCGCGCGTTCCTCCTGCGCATCTTCGACGCGGCGGCGTCAGGGGCCACCTCGACGCGGCCGGTCTTGAAACACACCTTGGCCTCGGCGACTCAGTGCCGGGCATGGCTTTCTCCTTTGTCCGTGCGGCCCGGCTTCGGGCTGGACCTTGCTGGCATCTTCAAGATAGGCTGTCCGCAAGCGCGCAGGGACAAGCGGTCAACGTAAGGAATTCTTGCATGGATGCACAGGAACAGAACTGGGACGATTACCGCCTGTTCCTGGCCATCGCGCAGGCGGGCAGCCTGTCGGGGGCGGCGCGGCTGCTGGGCGTGACGCATTCGACGGTGTTTCGCCGCCTTGGCAGCTTCGAGAACCGCATTGGCGTGCGTCTGTTCGAGCGCCTGCCCTCGGGCTACGCCCTGACCGCCGCCGGCGAGGCCATGCAGCCGGCGGCCGCCCGCATCGACGACGAGATCGCCGCCATCCGCCGCCAGGTCACGGGCCAGGACCAGCGGCCGAGCGGACAGGTCCGCATCACCACCACCGACATGCTGGCCATCGGGTTGCTGCCGCCGCATCTGGCGGCGTTTCGGCGCGAATGGCCGGGCATTGATCTGGAACTGCTGGTCTCGGACATGCGGCTCGATCTGACCCGGCGCGAAGCGGATGTGGCTCTGCGCCTTGGCAATCCCGTGCAGGAAACCCTGGTCGGACGCCGGGTGGGACGACTGGCCTTCGGCGTCTATGCCAGCGCCGCGCGCCAGCGTGCCGGAATCGCCGGAGATCTGGCGCGCAACGACTGGATCGGCTTTGGCAGTGGCCATGCGCCCCTGCGTCAGGCGCTCAAGGACTGGCTGCCCGGCCTGCGCCCGCAATTCCGCACCAATTCGATCTCGGCGGCGGTTGCGGCGGCACGCGCCGGCACCGGCCTTGCGCCGCTGCCCTGCGCCATCGCCGATCCCGACCCCGAACTGGTGCGCGTGGCACCGTTCCCGGACGATTTCCGCCTCGACCTGTGGCTGCTCACCCATGAGGATCTGCGCCAGACCGCCCGCATCCGCGCCTTCGTCGATTTCATCGCCGAGGCACTGGCGGCGCAGGCCGACCTGCTGGAGGGCCGCCGCCCGCGTGACGGAAAACCGGCCGGGGCGTGATGCCCCGGCCGGGTCGTCCCTGCGGGCGCGCGTTCAGTCGATCATCCGCCAGTCCGGATGCTCGAAATGCTCGCCATAGGCGTTCAGCGCCTGAACGATGGTCACCGCGCCCGGCTCCACCTCGCCTGCCTCGAGCGCCGCGACACCGGCCATCACCTCGCCGAGGACGATGTGGAACTGCTCGTCGACCTCGGGCTCCAGCACGCAGTTCTCGACCATGAAATCGAGCTGCTTCT
The DNA here is from genome assembly GCF_030164465.1 of Sedimentitalea xiamensis. Lineage (GTDB taxonomy): Bacteria > Pseudomonadota > Alphaproteobacteria > Rhodobacterales > Rhodobacteraceae > Sedimentitalea > Sedimentitalea xiamensis. The sequence goes on along the minus strand of NZ_JASNJE010000006.1, from coordinate 143,127 downwards.
GCACATCGGCGGCGATCCCGCCGGCGGCATCGGCCGACAGGCTGCCGGCGTGGATCGCGTCCAGGTTCCCGGTTATGGTGGCGTGGATCGCGCTCATGCCGGTGAGCATGTTCTGATCGCCCTGCCATTTGGCGCCATCATTCAGCACGATTTCCAGCGCCGAGGCAGCATGGCCGTCATGGGCGGCACTCTGCGCGGCGGCGATGCCGGGCGCCGCCAGGGCGAGGGCCACGGTGAGGGCGGTGAGGGATTTGAGGGTCTGCATGGTCTTCTCCTGGGTTGCTTTTCGGTTCGGGCCGCACCGAATGATCGGAATGGCCGTTGCGCGTGATTGGAATATGTGATGTCCATCGGCGCACAGGCATTGGCGAAATGCGCAAGGTGTCTTTGCACAGACGGACAGGTTTTCCGGCAAAGTCGAAATGTTCGAAGCGGAGCAGCCGGACCTCTTCAAGGAGTAGTAGGCACGGTCGAAGGCCAATCGCCGACCGAACGTGCGAATGGGATTTTCGATGCTGGTTCCTTTACACTGAACACGACTGGCATCGAAATGCCCAGCTGCCCGATCCCACGGTTTGATGGCGCGATCCATTCGTCGGAATGGAAGGATGCGCCATGGGGCAGATACGCCACGTCCTGTTCCCCGGCTGGCGGATTGCAAGGCAATTCCGCCGGGACAGTGCCTGTCCCTGGCCCGCCCTGTAGGAAAAAGGCTCAACCCACGCTGCGGGTATCCCCCGGTCAGGTCTTGCGAGTCTCGGGAGCGATTGGCTCTGGGTTCGGCGTCCCGACCTGCCCGTTCTTGGACAGCATGATCGCCACCTGCCGCGAGATCCGGAACCGGCTCAGCACGATGACGAGGATCGCGGTCAGCGGCACCGCGAGGAACATGCCCGTGATGCCCCAGATCGACCCCCAGAAAAACAGTGAGAAGATGGTCACGAACAGGCTCATGTTCAGGGTTTCGCCCGCCATCTTTGGAAAGACGAAATTCCCGATCACGAACTGCACCGATCCGATCCCCGCCAGCAAGATGATGACCGGCCCGAGACTGTCGAACTGAACCAACGCGAAGAAGGTTGGCAGGATCGTGCCGAGGATCGATCCGATGGTGGGGATGAAGTTCAGCACGAAGATCAGAATCGCCCAAAAATCCGGGCTGTCCAGCCCGACCCCCAGCATCACGACGAAGCTCAGGACAGTGGTCATCAGGCTCACGCGGGTCATGATCCAGAGGTAGGAGCTGATCTGCCGCGAAATGTCGGCCAGAAACGCCTTTGCATGGGCGCGGGTCTGCGGGTCCGGGTAAAGCGCACGCATTTTCGCATCGAAGAACGCCTGGTCCACCACCAGAAACGCCACGTAGATTGCCACGACGCCGAACTGGTTGATCAGCCCCAGCAGCCCAAGCGCCAGTTTCTGGAACAATGTCTCGAAACCAATCCTGTCGAACACGTAATCCACGACCAGCGAGGTTTCGGTGCCCAACACCCGCGCGATGAAGTGGATCACAGGATCCATGCTGGTCTGCAAAGACATCGCCTGCGAGCCGGCATTCAGGAAACTGCGGACGCCGCTATAGACGCCTACCAGACCGATCAGGGTGATCAGCACCGCCGCCAGCGCTATCGAAGTGCCATTGCCCAGCATGGGTCCTATCACGGGAGACCTGCGCAGCTGCAAGGCGAACCTGTTGAGAATGAACCATACGATCAATGCCTCGGCAATCGGCACGAGGAAACCCGCACCGATGGTCAGAAGCGCCACGCACAAGGCAACGGTGATTGAAATCGCCGCCATGCGAATGATGGGTTCCGTACCCGACTCCGGCACCTTGGTGGTCTCGCCGGGGTCCTGGCTCTCGCTGCTCACTCCGCGGTCTCCTGACGGGTCGACCGAGCGACAAGGAAGACAAGGCGAAGGGAAATCGCCGCGACCAGAAGTTCGGACGTCTGGGTCAACAGAAGGGCGAAGATACTGACCGCGTCGATGGCGGAAACCGTGTAGGCCGTGGCCCCGCCCGTCGCGGGAGACACCTGAATCCCGACCTGCGGGTTCGAAAGCATCGTCACCAGCAGCGCGGACGCCGCGCCGAAGAGCGACAACATCGATACGCTGATACCAAGCGTTCCGGCCCAGAACCCGATCCAGACCCGGTTGCGCACCCGCGCCGGGTTGGGTTTTTCGGGTCCCGCCATCGCGCGGCCCAGAAAGATATAAACGCGGCACCAGAACGTGGTGAAGAGCGGCAGCAAGAGCCCGATCAGGGCCAGGAAATTCTCCAGCCCGATTCCGCCGCGGACGATCCGAGCAACGTAGCCTCCCAGCAGCACAATGACGACGAGGAATACCAGTTGCAACCAGAAGCCAAAATGGCCGAAGCGCAGCAGTGCCTTGGACACTCCCGCCGTTTGATTCTCTTTCCAGGACATGACGGTCTTGCTCATCCCTCTTGACCCTTTCTGGTCTGTGGTTTCGCCAGGTCTGGCGTCAGTCGTCGAACCCCATTGTTCCGCCGGCAGCTTGCATTCCCGGATGCCGGCTGCGCAAGCGCATATCCTGTCGTGTTCGCGTCATGCGGTCCTTGCGGACACTGACCCCGCCGAGCCGGTTGCACCTTCAGGCGGATGTTCCTCGCGTCTCCTACACCCGCTACAGCTTCTCGGGGGTGCGCTCCCCTCCCCGTGTCACGATCGACAGGATCACCGCCGAGACAAGCGTCGCGACGATCCCCGCGGCAAACCCGTTGTTGTAGAGGTTGAGGCCCGCGTGCAGGACACCGACCGACTGAGCCACGGAAACATGGATGGCGCCGGTCAGGATCCCCCAATGCCAGCCAAACCGCCCTGCGATCGGGGCGAGCGAGGTCGAGAACAGCGCCGCAAGGATCAGCCCGGACGCCGCGGGATCGGCACCCTTGGCGAGGGTCGCCAGCAGGACGCCCGCCATGATCGGTGCGCAATTGAACGGATGCTTTCCGTACGCTCCGAAGCCCACGACGGACAGGATACCGCCGATAGTCGGGCCGTTCAGAACGCTTCCGGTCGCCAGGACATAGCCGGTGGTCAACAGCCCGAGAACACCCATGTTGACCAGCACCGCGCCATCCCCTGCCTTGGCTGCAAAATCGCTTGGCGCCTGGCCGCTCAACCGCAAGAGTTCGCGGAAGTTCCGGAAACAGGCCGGGTCGACGTATCGGCCGGCAGCGATCATTCCCAGGAAAACCACGATCAGGAACGGCGCAAGGACGGCGCTCGCGTCGGTGGCCCAGAGGAAAACCGGGACCGGCACAAACCCGTAGGACATGTAGACGGCGACGACGATGGTTCCGACCATCCCCCCGGTGAACCCCATGTTGTAGAGGTTGTACCCGTCATGCGCCCGGAAGAGCTGCGCCGCGATCGGTGGCAGGATGAACCCGATGACTATGCCGGTTCCAATCGCGAGCGGTATCCGCACGGCAACGTCGAGCGAGGTGCTGAACAGGATCTCGGAAACGACAGGAGCAAGCGCAAAGCCGAAGAAGGCCGTGTTCAGGTGGCCCGAGACCGGTTCCCCGCGAAACCGGGCATAGAGATAGACACCGCCAAGGATTGGCCACACATTCAGGAGGTTCTTGCCGAACAGCGCGAACCCGAGGACCAGCAACAGGCAGGCGACGGCTCCGCCCCCGACGGTCGCTTCGGTGCGCCAGTATACGGCTGCCGCGATCAATGTCAGCAGCCCGGCATTGACGAAGGCCGCGCCGATGCCGCCGAGTTCGACATAGTCGGTCAACAGCATGTCGCGCGCGAGGAGGATCTTGCCAAGCCCCTCCAACGTCGCCCCAGGACCGGACACCGCGATGCCGTAGGCGATGAACACGACCGCCAGGCCGGCCACCATGGCAAGACGGGTGTTGCTTGGTAGGACCTTGGGCGCATCGTCGGTCATGGAAGTGGATTATCCTCCCCGGCCGTCACAACACGCGGCGAATGTGCGCCTTGCGATGCCGCAAGGCCGCCGGTCTCCACCAGAAAAGAGACGATCTCGTCGACACCGACCCCGCGCAATATGTCGGTGAAGACCACGGGGCGTCCTTGCCGCATGCGGTCGGCATCACCGGCCATCACGTCGAGATTGACACGGACATGCGGGGCGAGGTCCGTCTTGTTGATGACGAGAAGGTCTGAACGGGTAATCCCCGGCCCACCCTTGCGCGGAATCTCCTCGCCCTGGGCGACGGAGATAACGTAAATCGTCAAATCCGCGAGGTCCGGAGAGAAGGTGGCGGCGAGGTTGTCTCCGCCGGATTCGATGAAGACGACCTCGAGATCGGGGAACTGCCTGTTCAGTTCCGCGATGGCCTGAAGGTTGATCGAGGCGTCCTCGCGGATCGCCGTGTGAGGGCAGCCCCCGGTTTCGACACCGACGACCCGATCCTCGGGAAGCACCTGCCGGCGCACCAGATAGAGCGCGTCCTCCTTGGTGTAGATGTCGTTGGTGATGACGCCGATGGAGTAATCCGACCGCATCGCCACACACAGCTTTTCGGTCAGCGTTGTCTTCCCCGATCCCACGGGGCCCCCGATACCCACGCGGAGAGGTCCGTTTTTAGATGGCATGTCGTGCTCCTTTGACCGGAGAGAGGCCCTGCGCGCCCCGTCCCGGAAACCTTACCCGTGATCGGTGTCGTTTTTGTCGTGATTGTGATGGTGGTGGTGGCCGTGAGATGCCGAAGTCCCCGAATAGGCGCCACGCACCGGAACGAAGGGCGCGCGCACCTCGCTGACCGTCGCGCCGAGTTTCTCGAGCATCGTCCTGATGACGTGGTCCTGCAGGATGCGAATTCCTTCCGGCTGAATCTCGGCCGCCAGGTGACGGTTCCCGATGTGCCATGCAAGTTCGGCCTGGTGGACGAGATCCCTCGCCTGCACGTCGTACAACGCCTCTTCTGCCGCCTCGATCCAGACCTCGGCGCCATTGTCGAGCACCAGCAGATCGCCATGGTTCAGCATTACGGGTTCAGGCAGGTCCACCAGAACCCTTTGGCCATCTGTCGTTTCCATGACCCGCCGACGAACGTGACGTTCGTCATGCGCCAGCAGCATCACAGAACCCGGCGTCCCGGGCGCGGACGAGGCGTTTGGCCGATCGGCCAGGACCTCAACGACTTGTCGCATTCTGTTCCTCCATTTCTGCGGGCACCGACTCCAAGGCAAATCATACCGAATTGCCCCAAGTCAAGGACTTGCCTCGCCCAGCTTGACTGAAAGCTGGATCGAATTCAGCCGGATCGATTTCGCCGTCAAAGCTTTCTCCGGTCGGGAAAAAAACCTTGCTTTGCCGCCGGGCCGGGGCAATACCTATAGGAACCTTGTTCAGCCTTTCTTCAGAGTAGTGCCTTGAATCTGATCGATGCTTCAAGATGTAAGAGTGCCATTGGCCGCGCCCCCGGGTACGGCACCTGGCCCGCGCGTCTTGAACTGAGATACGAGGCCAAGGCAGACAGGACAGTCGTGCACCGGCGGCATGTCGGGCCGCTCCTGGTGCAACGCCCCTTCTACCCGGAGCGGGACGGAACATGTCACAGCTATGTTCTCCATCCCCCCGGCGGAGTGGCCGGCGGCGACAGCCTGGATATCCGGATTTCCGTTGAACCGGACGCCCGCTGCCTGCTGACATCCCCGGGCGCCACCAAGGTCTACCGGACACCGGGAAACGGCAGCCGGCAGCGCATCGGTATCGATATCGCCGACGGGGCGGTCTGCGAACTGATGCCGATGGAGACCATCCTTTTCAATGCCGCGCGCAGCCGGTTCGAAACCGAAATCCGGTTGCAGGGCAACGGCGTCTTCTTCGGCTGGGACCTCGTCAGCCTTGGCCGGCCGGCCGCGGGTGAACGATTCTCAGAGGGTCTTTTCGATCAGCGGATGAACATCACCCGCGACGGCGAACCGATATGGTACGAGCGAGCGCAGATCGACGGCGGTTCGGCAATCCTGGACGCCGCGCATGGATTTGGCGGCCACCCGATCTTTGGCGCCGCAATCCACGCAGGCCGGCTGCCCGAGGGCGCCATAGACAGGCTCCATGAACGCGTTCCGCCAGCCACCCACGGGCTTGGCGCGATCACACAGATCAACGACCTGATCGTCTGCCGCTACATCGGCTCCAAGGTATCTGCCGGCCGCAGCTTCTTTGCCGCGGCCTGGAAAGTCTTGCGGCAACTCGGCCAGGGGAAAGATGCCGTTGTTCCGCGCATCTGGGCAACATGATTTTCAACTAGGGAGGTTGCGGAGGATGGACCTGCTACCGCGAGAAAAAGACAAGCTGCTAATCTTCACCGCCGGCTTGCTGGCCGAACGCCGCAAGGCACGCGGGCTGAAGCTCAACCGGCCGGAGGCAATTGCCTACATTGCGCTTGCGATCCTCGAAGGTGCGCGCGACGGGCGCACCGTGGCCGACCTGATGTCCTATGGCACGACCCTGCTGAGCCGGGACGACGTCATGGAGGGCGTGCCGGAAATGATCCACGACGTGCAGGTCGAAGCGGTCTTTCCAGACGGCACGAAGCTCGTCACCGTCCACTATCCGATTCAGTGAGGGCGCCAAAATGATCCCCGGAGAAATCATCACCGCCGAAGGCATGATCGAACTCAGCGCCGGCCGCGACCGGATCACGGTCGAAGTTGCGAATACGGGCGACCGGCCGATACAGGTGGGCTCGCATTACCACTTCTACGAGACCAACAACGCGCTGGCTTTCGACCGGGAGGCTACACGCGGGTTCCGCCTCGACATTCCCAGCGGCACCGCCGTGCGGTTCGAACCCGGCCAGGAACGCAGCGTGACGCTGGTCAAGTTGGATGGCGACCGCAAGGTTTACGGCTTCGGCGGCAAGATCATGGGCGCATTGGAGAACTGAAATGGTTGAAATCACACGCGAAGCCTATGCTTCCCTCTATGGCCCGACCACCGGAGACCGGATTCGGTTGGCCGATACGGAATTGTTTGTCGAGGTCGAGAAGGATTACACGATCTATGGCGACGAAGTGCTGTTCGGTGGCGGCAAGGTCATCCGCGATGGCATGGGTCAGGGCCAATGCAACGCCGACCAGGTTGTCGATCTGGTCATCACCAACGCTGTCGTGCTGGATCACCACGGCATCGTGAAAGCCGATGTCGGGGTGAAGAATGGTCGCATCGTGGCCATCGGCCGCGCGGGCAACCCGGATATCCAACCGAATGTGGATATCGTCATCGGTCCCGGCACCGATGTCATCGCCGGCGAGGGCAAGATCCTGACGCCCGGCGCCATCGACACCCATATCCATTTCATTTGCCCGCAACAGATCGAAGAGGCGCTCTCCAGCGGCACGACGACATTGGTCGGCGGCGGCACCGGCCCGTCGGTGGGAACGCTGGCGACGACGGTGACGCCCGGACCGTGGTACATGCACCGGATGCTGGAGGCCGCCGACGCCCTGCCGATCAATATCGGGCTTCTGGGCAAGGGCAACGCCAGCCTGCCCGAGCCGCTGCACGAACAAATCCGCGCCGGCGCCATCGGCCTCAAACTGCACGAGGACTGGGGCACGACCCCCGCGGCCATCGACAATTGCCTGTCGGTCGCCGAAGAGGAAGACATCCAGGTCGCCATCCATACCGACACGCTCAACGAAAGCGGTTTCGTGGCCGACACGCTCGCCGCGATGAAGGGGCGCACGATCCATTCCTTCCATACCGAAGGGGCCGGCGGAGGCCACGCGCCGGACATCATCAGCGTGGCAGGCGAACAGAACGTCCTGCCGTCATCGACCAATCCGACGCGGCCCTACACGATCAACACGGTGGACGAGCATCTCGACATGCTGATGGTCTGCCATCACCTGTCGCCCGACATCCCGGAGGACGTGGCCTTCGCCGAAAGCCGCATCCGCAAGGAGACCATCGCGGCAGAGGACATCCTCCACGATCTGGGCGTCTTCTCGATGATGTCCTCGGATTCGCAGGCGATGGGCCGGATCGGCGAAACCACGCTGCGTTGCTGGCAGACCGCGCACAAGATGAAGGTGCAGCGCGGCCCCCTGCCCGAGGACAGCGACCGGAACGACAATTTCCGCGCCCGCCGCTACATCGCCAAGTACACCATCAATCCGGCCCTCTCGCACGGCTTTGCCCACGAGATCGGCTCGGTCGAAGTCGGCAAGCGGGCGGATCTGGTGCTGTGGGATCCGAAGATGTTCGGCGTCAAACCGGCGCTCGTGCTGATCGGCGGCATGATCGCGGTCGCCCCGATGGGCGATCCGAACGCTTCGATCTCCACGCCGCAGCCGGTGCACTACCGCCCGATGTTCAGCCCGCTTGGCCGCGCGCTTGGCAAGACCGGCGTGACCTTCGTGTCGCAAGCCGCGCTGGCGGCCGGGATCGGCGAGGAGCTGCAGCTTCAGAAATCGCTCGTCGCGGTGAAAGGCTGCCGGACGGTCAAGAAGAAGGACATGGTTCACAACGGCTTGACTCCGAAGCTCGAAGTCGATCCGCAGACCTTCGAGGTGCGCGTCGACGGGGAGCTTGCGACCTGCGAGCCCATGGAGGTCCTTCCAATGGCGCAGCGGTATTTCCTGATCTGATCGGGACCAGTGCCGCATACCCAGACAAGCACCGACCCGGGAGGTGGACATGGACATCAATCGTTTTCAGGACGCCCCCCGGGTCGGGCTCATCGACTGGCTGTTGCGCGGGATCGGACAGGTGGTGTTCCAGAACAATCCCCTGTCCGGGGCGGTCATCCTGTTCGCGCTGTTCTTCAACTCCTGGATCTACGGCACCGTCGCGATCTTCGGCGCGACCGTCAGCACCCTGACCGCGCTTGCGCTGAAGGCGGATCGCGGGCTGATCAAGGCCGGTCTGTTCGGGTTCAACGGGGCGCTCGTCGCCCTGTGCCTCGTTGCCTTCACCAGCGCGGACTTCCGGACCGGCGCGGTGCCCTCGCCGTTGATGACCGTCTACATCGGCTTCGGCGCCGCCTTTTCGACCGTCGTGATGCAGGCAATGGCGACGCTGCTTGCCCCCCATCGCGTCGCCCCCCTCACCGGCCCCTTCGTGCTGGTTGGCTGGCTATTCCTGTTTGCGGTTCTGAAATTCGCGCATATCGAGGCCGGGCCGCTTGAAAAGCCGGTTTCGCCCGAGGATTACGAGGCCATCGCGGTCTATTCCCTGCCCACCTGGTACATGGGGATCGGCAATGCGATCGGACAGATCTTTTTCCAGGACAACTGGATCTCCGGCTACCTCATAATCCTCGGCATGGCGATCCATTCGCGGATCAGCGCCGGGATGGCGCTTCTCGGCGCGGCGGTTGCGGCGGTGACGGCGACAATATCCGGGGGGCCTGAAGGCGCGATCCGCGACGGGTTGTTCGGCTACAACGCGGCCCTGACCGCCATTGCGCTCGGCGGGTTCTTCCTCGTCCCGAACCGCGCGAGCATCCTTTACGCCATTTTTGGCGCCATCATTTCCACCTGGCTCTGGGCTTCGGTCGCGATCTTCCTTGGCCCGATCGGAATGCCGGTCCTGACCTCGACCTTCGTCCTGGTGACCTGGATGATGTTGCTCGGGCAATACGGGTTCGCGGCTCTGATTCCCGTCGAGCCGGCCAACGCCGACTCACCGGAAAGGACGCTGCGCGAGAGGGCCAGAGTCCAGGCGTGACGGGCATCAGGACCGGAACAGGCGGCTGTACTGCCGTTCGTGCAATGCGCTTCCGACGGCCTGAAGGAACGACAGGTTGCCGATCTCGTCCGCCGGCGTCTCTTCCGCCAACACCAGCGCACGGGATATTTCCGAGGGCGCGTCTGCAAGGATCTTCTGCCCGTCCGTCTGCCCGATGATCCCGAGCCGGATCGCCGCCGCGACCTGCGCTTCGCAGAGCGACCACATCAGCCCCGCAAGACCCGCCGAAGCGCTCGCCCCGGCGTCATGAGCCGCAAGGGCAAACGCGGCCGGAAAGGTCTTGCATGGCACGCTCTGGTCCTGCGCCGCCGCAACACCCATTTCGCGCAACAGGTCCATCAAGGCCTCGGCCATCCGCATGTCTTCCTGCTGCAACTCGCGGCTCTCCCTGGCGGCGCACAGAAGGACGTCGTCGCGTTGGAAATCCTGCCAGCGGCATTCCTGCGCCGCAGCCATCAGCCGCAGGAACATCGCCCCGTCGAGCGAGGCGTAGGAATGCTGGAGCGTTCCGAACAGCCAGGATCGCAGGTCTTGCGCATCCGTCACCCACCCCACGTTCGCGGCATGTTCGAGCCCGCGGGAATAGGCAAAGGCACCGACAGGCAGCAACGAACTCGTGAGACGCACAAGAGCGAGCGGGATATTCATTTCAGTCTGATCCATGTCGTCCCTCGCCTCTCCGTCCGGGTGTCCCGGTCCATCGCCGGCAACCGGAGTCTAGAACGCTCCGAAGAGGCTGGCCAGCACGATCAGGGCGACGAGCGAGATCATCGGGATCACGACGGCGACGGCGAGGATATCGAGATAGCTGTCACGGTGGGTAAGCTTGCAGATGCCCAGAACGGTGATGACGGCGCCATTGTGTGGCAGCGCATCGAGTGCCCCCGAGGAGACGGCCGTGACGCGGTGCATGGCTTCGAGCGAAGTGCCTGTCGACGCGGCAAGCTCCACGAAGTTGGCGCCGAGCGCGTCGAGCGCAATGGTCATGCCGCCCGAGGCGGAACCCGTGAGCGCCGAGAGAGTCGTCACCGCGACCGCGACCGAAACCAGCGGGTTGCCCTCGCCCATCGACAGCATTGCCTCGCTGATCATCGCGAAGGCCGGCAGGGCCGCGACCACGGCGCCAAAGCCGACGAGGCTGGCGGTGTTGAAGATCGGCAGGACCGAGGCGTCGGCCCCCGCGTTGAGGCTGGCGCGCAGGTCCTTCAGCCTCGCCCAGTTGGTGGCGATCAGGAACAGGATCGCCGTCGACAGCGCGACGATCACCGCCCAGAGGCCACGCACCGCCTCGATCGTGGTTTCGCCGAACAGCGGCAGCGCCAGCGGCGCGGTGTCCAGACGCGGCACGACGAGCTGGATGAAGAGCAGGTTGACGGCAACCACGATGATCACCGGCGCGAAGGCGAGCGCGAAGCCCGGCAGGTCCGGTCCACTGGGTTCTGGGTCGATCTCGGCAAGGTCGAACCCCTCGACCTGCGTCCGCTCGCGCATCGTGCGGTCCGGCGCAGGCATGCTGTCCTCGTGCTGCCCGTAGCCTTCTCCGGCAGCGGCGGCAAGGCGGCTGCGCCGGTTGAGCCACATCATGCCGAGGCCCAGCATGATGGCGGCGGTGATGATGCCGAGGACCGGCGCCGCGAAGGAAGTGGTGCCGAAGAACGGCATCGGGATCGCGTTCTGGATCGCCGGGCTGCCGGGAAGCGCCGACATGGTGAAGGTGAAGGCGCCGAGCGCGATGGTGCCGGGGATCAGCCGCTTCGGGATCTGCGCGTCGCGGAACAGCGAGGCGGCAATCGGGAAGATCGCGAAGGCGACGACGAACAGCGACACGCCGCCGTAGGTCAGCAGCGCACAGCACAGCACGACGGCGAGGATCGCCCGTTCCACGCCGAGCTTGCCGATGACACCCTTGGCGATCGCGGCGGCGCAGCCGCTGTCGTCCATCAGCTTGCCGAAGATCGCCCCAAGCATGAACAGCGGAAAGAAATCGACGACGAACCGGCCGGTGCTGACCATGAAGATCTGGGTATAGGAGGCCAGCGGCGGCAGGCTGCCCGACAGCACCACCGCAAGCACCGCCATCAGCGGCGCGACCAGCAGCAGCGTCATCCCCCGGAAGGCGAGAAACATCAACAGCCCGAGGGCCAGCAGAATGGCGAGAATGTCGATCACGATTGGATCTCGCGCTTCTTGTCGTCGAGATGGGCGGGCTCGAGGCTTTCCTCGAACAGGAAGTCCGGATACCAGGTGGACTTGACGCCGACCTTGTCGAAATTCTCGTCCAGCCAGGTGTCCGCGGTGCGGCGGCCGAGCGCGAACAGGTGGTCGAGGAACCTGCGTTCGGCATTGAGCTTGCTGGACACGCTCATCCGGCCCATTTCCTTCTCGGCGCTGATCCGGTGGACGCGCGCGTCGCGGTAGGCGGCGCGGTCGAGCTGTTCGTGGTGGATCATCTCCCACAGGAAGCCGATCGAACGCATCTCTTTTATGAGACTTCCGTTGAAGGTGATCTCGTTGAGCCGGTTCTGGATTTCATAGGCGGTTCGGGGCAGTTCCTCGCGGCGGAACGGATTGATCTGCACCAGCAGGATGTCGCGGGTTTCCGTCTCGTCGATCAGCGGAAAGAGCGGCGGGTTCCCCATGTATCCGCCGTCCCAGTAGGCTTCGCCGTCGATCTCGACCGCCTTGAACAGGAACGGCAGACAGGCCGAGGCCATCACCGCGTCGGCAGTGATCTGCGGTTGGCGGAAGATCTTGGGCAAGCCGCTGCGCACGTTGGTGGCGCCCAGAAAAAGCTTCGGGCCCTTTCCGGAATTCACCAGGTCGAAATCGAAATGCTCGATCACGAGATCGCGCAGCGGATTGATGTCGAGCGGATTGAGCTGATACGGCGACAAGGTCTGCTGGAGATATTGCGATACGACGAAACCGGGCGAGAATTCCAGGCTCCAGCGCCCAACCATCTTGTCCCAGATCGTGCGTTTCAGGGGGCTGAAGCGCGCCGCATCGCTCACCGCCCGCCAGTAGCGTTCCAGAAGTTCCCGTGCGGCCTGCCGGCTGCCGGTCGCAAGCCCCTGGGTCAGGGCGACCGCGTTCATAGCACCCGCGCTGGCGCCGGAAACGCCGCTGATCTCAAGGCTCTCCTCCTCGAGCAGCCGATCCAGCACTCCCCAGGAAAACGCCCCGTGCGCCCCGCCACCCTGCAAGGCAATGTCGATTTGGCGGTCAGCCCCCGGCATCTCGAAGTTCCTTTCATGAACGTGAGTTTAAAATACTACATGATGATGCCGCAGCGCAGAATCACGGACTCGTCATACTACACCAAGGTATTGATTTGAAGGCATCCCCGGTGTCGCAAATGGTCAATCGCTGCAAATCGCTCAGATTTGCGGCAACACAGAATGGGACGAAAGACATTTCGACCCATGAATTCCTGTTTCCGACAGCTCATGGGGCAGCTTTCAAAGAAAGTGAATACCCGGAACGCACTTCCATAACGATCAGGAGAAAGCTTTCGGACGCTGCCTTCGCTCTCGATGCGAACCCGGATTTGTAAGGATCAGGCGATGGGAAACGATCGCCCAGCGACACTGGAATGCAATGCGGCCCGGATCATTCCGCCAATACCTCCGGATGAATTGGAAAAGGGTTTCATTTCTTGCTTTCTTTCGCCACCCGAGAGTCCAGAGAAGATGCTGCATGAACGAAGCGTTCATACATCGCGACCGGTAGGTTTGCGCAGTCAACAGACCCTACTGACATATCCATGAACGACCGGACTGTCCGCACCGCTGCAAGAAACGAAAACGGACGCCCGACATCCTGCGGGCGTCCGTTTCGCGAACAGGCAGGGGCGCGAGTCACTCCCCGGCTGGCGCGTCTTCCTTTCCGTGAATGGCGATGTAGAGCGTCGGCAGGAAGATGAGCGTGAGAACCGTGGCCACCGCCAGACCGCCCATGATCGCAAAGGCCATCGGGCCCCAGAACAGGGTCGGCGCGATCGGCAACATCCCGAGGATGGTCGACAAGGCCGCCAGCAGCAGCGGCCGGAACCGGTTGGTCGCCGCGCTGATCGCGGCATCCCATGGCGACAGCCCGTTCCGGCGTTCATCCTCGATCTGGGTGATCAGGATCACCGCGTTCTTCGCGATCATCCCGATCAGTGCCAGGATCCCGAGGATGGCCACGAAGCCAAGCGGCCGGCCAAAGGTCAGCAGCGCCAGCACCACGCCGATCAGTCCGAGCGGCAGCAACAGAACGACCATGCCGGTCGACTTGAAGCTCTGCAGCTGGATCATCAGCAGCGTCAGCATGATGAAGACCATCACCGGCAGCACGGCAAAGACCGATGCCTGGCTTTCGGCGCTGGTTTCCGCCGTCCCACCGAGTTCAATGGCGTAATTCGGCGGCAGATCCGCGTTCAGCACCGCGATGTCCTCTTCCAGCGCCGTCACGACCGCCTCGGGCAAGGTTCCGGGCACCACATCGGCCAGCACGGTCAGGGTGGGAACGCGGTCCCGCCGCCAGATCAGCGGCTGCTCCTGATCGTAGTAGAAGTTGGCAAACTGGCTCAATGCAACGGTCCGCCCGCCGGACACGGGCACCTGCAGGGTTGCCAGCGTGTCGAGCGAGATCCGGTCCCGGGAATCCGACCTGGCAACGACGTTGATCAGGTAGATCCCGTCGCGCATCTGCGTGATCGGCGCACCGGAAACCGCTGTCTGCAGCGTGTTCGACAGCTGTGCCGAGGACAGGCCCAGCCGCCGGGCCCGGTTCTGATCGACCTCGACCCGCACCTGCCGGGCAGGTTCGATCCAGTCGAAATGCACGCCTTGTGCACCGGGGTTGCTGGCTACGACTCCCGCGAGCCGCATGGCCTGCGTCCGCAACTCCTCGATATCCGGCCCCGAGATCCGGTATTGCAGCGGCCAGCCGATGGGTGGTCCCATCTCCAGCGGGCCGACGCGGCTGATCGTTTCCGGGAAGTTCTCGCTGAGGAATTCCGAGAGGTCCTCCTCAAGCCGCTCGCGCGCCTCGAGATCCTTCGCCATCACCACGATCTGGCTGTGGTGGTCGCTCGGCGGCTGGATGGCCAACGGCAGATAGAAACGGATCACGTTGCGCCCGATATAGGCGGTCCAGAAATCCACGTCTTCGGACTCGCCCAGCCAGGCCTCGACGCGCGCGATGGCATCTTCACTGGCGAAGATCGAACTCGACCGCGGCATCTGGAAATCGACGATCAGCTCGTTGCGGTCGGACGGCGGAAAAAACTGCCGGTTCACCATCTGCAAGCCAAGGAGCGAGACCACGAATATCGCGATGGTCACGGCGAAGGTCAGCCACTTCGCCCGCATGGCGAATGTCAGCACGCCGCGATAGGCCTTCATGATCCCACCGGGCTCGACCGGCTCGGGGTTTGTCGGCGGCTTGAGAAGAGCGCCGCCAAGAATCGGCGTGAACATAACGGCCACGAACCACGAGGCGATCAGTGCGATGGCAACCACGAGGAACAGGGAGATCGTGTACTCCCCGGCCTGGCTCTCGGCGAAGCCGATGGGCACGAAGCCGGCGATGGTGATCAGGGTACCGGTCAGCATCGGCGCGGCGAGCGTCCGGTAGGCATGGGCGCCGGCTTCCGCGATCGTGTCGCCCGCCGCAAGTCGCCGCAGCATCGAGTCCACCGTGGTCATCGCATCGTCCACCAACAGCGCAAGGGCGATGATGAGCGCACCCAGAGACACCCGGTGCAGGTCGATCCCCATGACCGACATCACGAGGAACACCGTCGCCAGCGTGACCGGAATGGCGATCGCAACGACTGCCCCGGGGCGCACCCCGAGGGTCAGGAAGCTCACCGTCAGGATGATGGCGACAGCCTGGTAGAGCGAAGTCGTGAAATCCCCGATGGCGGTCTCGACGACGGCGGGCTGGTTGGAGATCAGCATCGGTTCGATCCCGATGGGTAGTTCCGCCGTGATATCGCGGATGGCCGCGTCGATCTCGTCGCCGAGTTGAAGGATATCGCCGCCATCGCGCATGGAAATCGCCAGGGCGATGGCGCGTTCGCCGTTCACGTGCAGAAGCGGCTGCGGCGGGTCGACGAAGCCGTGGCGGACCGTGGCGATATCGCCCAGCCGGATCATCCGGTCGCCCGCCACGAGAGTCACGTCGAGAATATCGTCCGCGCTTTCGAAGGCGCCCGACACCCGCAACGCCAGGTTCTCCAACCCGGTATTGATAACGCCAGCCGGCCGAATCCTGTTCTGCGCAGCGATCGCCGCGAAGATCTGGCCGTAATCGAGCCGCATCGCCGCCACGCGTTCCGGCTGGAATTCGACGAAGACGGTTTCGTCCTGCGCGCCGATCCACTCGATCTTGGAGATATCCGGCACCTTGCGGATGAGTTCCGAACGAGCGAAATCGACGTAGTCGCGGAGTTCCCGGTCACTGAAACCATCGGCGGTGAAGGCGTAGATGATGCCGAAGACATCGCCGAAATTGTCGTTAAAGAAGGGCCCCAACGCGCCCTGCGGCAGGGTATGGCGCATGTCGCCGACGGAGTTGCGCACCTCCTGCCAGACGTCCCGGACATCTTCGGGCGGGAAGGCTCCGTCGAGGTCGACATAAATCGTCACCAGCCCGGGCCGGGTGATCGAGCGCAATGCGTCGAGGCCCGTGGTCTCCTGCAACCGCCGCTCCAGCCGTTCGGTGAGCTGATTCTGGGTCTCTTCCAGGGTGGCGCCGGGCAGGACGGCGGTCACCAGCATCGTCTTGATGGTAAAGCTCGGGTCCTCGTCCCGGCCAAGGTTCACGAAGGCAAAGGCGCCGGCGATAACCGCCACCAGCATGAGGTAAATCGTTAGGGCGCGGCTCTTGACCGCCCATGCCGACAGGTTCGGTCCGATCATGAGTCAGCGCCCAGCAACCGTACTTCCTGGCCTGGGCGCAGCGCTTGCACGCCGGCCGTTACAACGATTTCACCGACCTCCAGACCGCTTGCGACCTGAACCGCCGACGGCGCAAAGGTGCCCACTTCGATGGGCCTGAGGGTGACCGTGCCGGAGTCCGGGTCGACAACCCAGACGGCCGGCGATCCTTCAGACCGGGTCAAAGCGGTGGCCGGCAGCACGATGCCCCCTTCGCTACCGAAGAACGCGCGGGCCGTGACCGCCGAGCCGAGCCGCAACTCGGCCGGTGCCTCGATCAGGCCGATGCGAACCTGGAACGTGCCGGTGACCGGATCGGCCTGAGGCGCAATCTCGCGCACCCGACCTTTGGTGCTGACAGACGGGTTCAGCGACAGGGCCACCGTCACCTCCGGATCGGGCGGGCTGGTTTCGAGGATGTTTGCCGGCACCGAGAGCACCGCGTCACGGCCGTTGTCCCGCGCCACCTGGACGATCGCCCGCCCGGCCGAGACGACCTCTCCGGGTTCGGCGCCCACGCCGATCACGACGCCCGGCGCGTCCGCGTAGAGCACGGTTTCGTCCAGTCGCCGCCGCGCGACCGCGACCTGCGCCTCCGCGGCATCGGCCGCGGCGGAAGCGGTCGAATAGACCTGCTCTGCCCGTTCGAAGGCGACCCGTGCCGCGATCTGGCGTTGATAGAGGGTCTGCTGGCGGTCGAAATTGATCCGTGCTTCCGAAAGCTGCCCCGACACGGCCGCGAGGTTTGCCTCGGCCGCCCGCAGCGCATTTTCCTCATTGGAGCTGTCAAGTCGCGCCACGACCTGACCAGGCTCGACGCTGTCGCCGACGCGGACCAGACGTTCGATCATCCGCCCGCCGTGAAGAAAGCCAAGATTGACCTGTTCGACCGCCTCGATGGTGCCGGCGATCGTCACGTAGGTGCCGCCATCGCTCTGGGTGACCTCGACAGCACGCACCGGACGCGGCTCCACGACCTTCTCTTCTTCCTCCGGCTCGCAAGCTGCAACCAGACTTGCGAGAACGACCGGGGTCCAACCCAGCCTGTTGGCCCAAAACCACGACATCAAATGCTAACTCCCTCGTCATATTCCCGAATATGAACCTTGTTTCCGTATAGGAGCTTGCTGTAGGCTTGGTCAAGAAGCCGAACCGTTCGGTGCCCTTGTGTCGCATTGGTGCCTGCCGGCATTATCCAGGATTTTTTGATGAAATGCATGATCTTTCGTCGAAAGCACGATCTTCAATTGGCGGATCATGCACTCCGTCCCCCCGGACGACATGTCCTGACTTGAATTGTCGCGAGACATTGGATCTGACGGAAAAAGCCCCTTCGATGGAAATCGGGGGCTGATGAAATGTCCAAAAGATATCGCTCGGACGAAAAAAATGAAACAAACGGATTCTGGGGGGCTTGGGTCACTTTTTTTGTAATCTGGATGGCCGTGACTGCATCGACCGAATTGGCGCGCATGGCTGCGGGCCTCATTGTCTCGTTCGGAATTGCTATTTTGGCAAGCCGCATGACGGATTTTTGGGATGGATTCAGCCTTAAGCCGCGTCAACTCGCTGCCGGCCTCCGCTATCTTGCCGTCTTCATGCGGGAGATCGTCAAATCCAATATTTCAGTTATGGGTTATGTATATTCTCCACGCGTGAATATCTCGCCCGTGACGATGCATGTCTCCACACGTCTCGCCCGGCCGCGAGAACGGCTTGCGCTCACCAACACCCTGACTCTCACACCGGGGTCCCTGGTGATCGACCTCGAAGACGAACGGATCCACCTTCACCTCCTCGACAGCGCTCTCGTCGCCGGGACAGAGGGCAGCGTCCGCGAATTCGAAACACTGGTGGAGAACGCGATTGGCTGACCTTCTGATCCAGGCCTCAGGCGTTCTTGTCGCCGGTGCCATCCTCTGCAGCCTCGTGAGACTGGCCATGGGACCCACACTGATCGACAGGATCGTCGCGCTGGACGTGCTGACCATCGTCGCAATCGTGCTGATCGCCGTCTACGCGCATGTGTCGGGCCGGACAGCCTATCTCGACGTCGCGCTGACCTATGGCCTGCTCAGCTTCGTGTCGGTTCTCGCCGTCGCCCGGTATTTGGAGCGCGGCCTCTGATGCTCGACATCTTCATCATCGTGATCTGCGCGGCAATCCTGCTCGGCGGGGTTTTGGCGGTTGTGCTGTCCGATGTCCTGATGGCATCGGTCAGCGCCGGCGCGGCTGGTCTCTTCGCGTCGCTCGCCTTCCTGCTTCTCGGTGCGCCAGACGTGGCAATGGCCGAAGCCGCCATCGGTTCGGGACTGGGGATCTTCATCTTTCTCTACGCTCTCAAGAAGGCCGGGTATCCGGGGAAATCCGACAGATGATCGAACTCGTTGCCAGCTTTCTCATGTTCATTGGCTCCGTCTTCGTCTTTTCCGCCGCCCTCGGGCTGCTACGGATGCCGGACCCGATCAGCCGCCTGCAGACGGGCACCAAGGCGACCACGCTTGGCGCGGGCCTTATCCTTTCCGGGCTGGCGGTGCTGCACCCTGAACGCGCCGTGCAATACGTGCTGATCATCGCTTTCGTCTTCATCAGCAATCCGATCTCCTCCCACGCGCTGGCGCGCGCCGGGCTGAAGACAGGACGGACAGAGGGGGACGTTCCTGAAGGGGAAAGACCGGAGGAACGTGCACAGTGACTGGGCGAACGGTCCATCTCGGCCTGAGCGCCCTCGCGCTTGCCGGTCTGGCATTTGCCTTTTCGCGGCTCGTCGGCGCCCATGTCGAGCCCACCGCGCTTGGCCAACTCGCCGCCGGTTACATCCGGCTCAGCCCGGAAGAACTGTCGGTCCCGAATGTCGTTACCGGTATCCTTCTCGCATATCGCAGCTTCGACACACTGGGAGAGGTCGCCGTGCTCTACATGGTAGCCGCGAGCCTCGGTCCGCTGCTGCAACCGATGGACAATCCCGTTGCGTCAGAGACACCGCGCCTGTCCGAGAATGCCGGTGAGATCATCCACAGCGGTCACTTCGCCCTGCTGCCGCTGATTGGCGTTTTCGGGGCCTATGTGATCCTGTTCGGCCATCTGTCGGCCGGTGGCGGCTTTCAGGGCGGCGCGATCATCGCCACCGGCATCGAGTTCTACATGATCGCCCGGGTGGCTTCGGCGATCAACGTGAAAGCGTTCAGCGCCCTGGAGTCGGGCGTCGGGGTTCTGTTCGTCGCGGTCGGAGTTTTCGGCCTGGTTTTCGCCGGCGGCTTCCTCGATCCGCGGTTCCTTCCCGCCGGGGAACTCGGCCATTTCGTCAGCGGCGGCGCGATCCCGCTGGTTTCCTTGTTGCTTGGGATCAAGGTTGCCGCGGAGCTCTCGGTCGTCCTCGAAAGGTTCCGGGGTTAAGGCCGTTGGGGGAGCTATGACTGCACTTCCGGTTTCAACTGTCTTGATGGTGACAGGTTTCGGCCTCGTCCTGCTCGGCTATTCCGCGATCCTGATCCATCGCAACATCCTGAAGATGGTGATCGGATTCAGCCTCGTCGACAGCGGGATTGCAATCATCGTTGTTGCATTGGGTTACGTTCAGGGTGGCACGGCACCCATCCTCGACGCCGACACGACCGCCGCGACAGTCTTCGTGGATCCGATCAACGCGGCGCTGGCGGTGACGGCCATTGTCATCGGTTTCGCCGTGACCGCGATCACTCTGGCCTACGCCATCCGCCTCTACCGGCTTCACGGCACGCTCAACGTCGACGCTTTCACGGAGAGCCGCGAATGAGCGCACTTCACCTGCACCCCCTCGGGATCTATCTGTTCGGTCTCGGCGGCGGTTTCCTGCTGCCAATCCTCTATCAGGTCGGAAAACGCTGGCTGCACGCCGGGTTCGTCGTCGCGATGCTTGGTATGACCCTCTGTGCGGTCGTTCCGGCGCTGTCGGTGCTGCAATCGGGCGAAACGATCGAGATCACCACGGCCGGCGCCCTGCCGCCGGTATCGATCAACCTTCGCTTCGGGCCGTGGGAAGCCGCCGTCTCGGCCAGCGCCACGCTCGCTGCCGCGATGCTGGCCATCAGCTTCTGGCAGACGATCCGGACCAAATACGTGCCGCTGCTGCTTTTCCTGATCGCGACCATGGGCGTGAACGGCCTCATCCAGACGCGCGACCTCTTCAACCTGTTCGTTTTTCTTGAGATCCTGTCGGTCGGAACCTATGGCCTGCTGGCACTTTCCACCAGTCGTGCCGGTGTCCAGGCGGCGTTCAAGTACATCACTGCAACAATGGTCGCCTCCGCGCTGGTCTTGCTTGGTGCGGTGCTCCTTTACAAGGCCACCGGTCATCTCAACATCGACCTGCTGATCGAGGCGGCTCCGCCCCTGGCCGCACCGATTGCCGGAACCGCCCTGGCGATGGTCCTCGCGGGATTCCTGATCGAGATGAAACCCTATCCCGCAGGCGGCTGGGGGCTTGATGTCTACGAAACCGCCCCGCCGCCGTTGGCGGCTTTCCTGTCCGTGGTCGGTTCGGCGGGGCTGATCTTCGCCCTGGGCAAGCTGCTGCCGCTCTATGACCAAGCGCTCGGCCTGCTCACCGTCGGCGCCGCGCTGACCTTCCTGGCTTCCAACCTCGCGGGCTTGCGGCAGCAGAATGTCTTTCGCCTGTTAGGCTATTCCTCCATCGGGCAGATGGCCCTCCTGCTCATTGCGCTCGCCGTCCTGACGGACATCGGCGCCAACGAAGTAGCGCCCTACGTCCTGTTCGGGCTGTTCGTAAACCATCTTCTGGCCAAGGCCGGGCTCTTCTGTCTCGCCGGGGCGCTGCGCGCGCGCCGTGTGGATCAGCCGTTGTCGCTCGCCGCCAAACCCGCACTGGCGCTGCTGCTCGGCGTTTTCGTTGTCGCAATCGCCGGACTGCCGCCCTTTCCGGGTTTCTGGGCCAAGTGGGAACTGATCCTGCAACTGGCCGAGGCGCAGCGCCCGGTGCTGATCGGCGTGATCCTGATCGGGTCGTTGTTCGAAGCGGCATACCTGTTCCGCTGGTTCTTCCGAGCCCTTGGCCCTGCGGAGAAAAGCGAGAGCGAAGAGGCGGACGATGCGCTAACGCTCCAGGACGTGCTCCCCCCGGTCGGCTTTGCGATCTTCCTGGCAATCGGTGGTGCGGCCGGCGCCATGGCCTCCGGGGCGCTCACGATTTCCACCGTGCTGCCTTTGCTTGCCGGCGCGGCCCTGCTGCTGGCGGAGCCACTTCCCGGGCGCATCAAGGCGGTCGCGATGCTGGCCATCGTCGCCGCGGGCAGCCTGCTGCTTCCCCGCCCCGAGGGGATCGCCGGCCTCTTCGGCCCGGTGCTGCTGGCCGGTGGTCTCGTCATCGCATTCGCGGGTATGGCATGGCCCGGTCCGCGGCGCGGGCACTATCCATGGGTCGCCGTGCTGCTGCTCTCGATCCAGTCGCTCCTGGCGGCGCCTACCGGGTTGGCCTTCTACACCGCCTGGGAATTCGTCACGCTTGCCTCGGCGTTCCTGATCGCCCGTCGGGAGGCCGCGCGCGGCGAGGCCCTGCGCTTCCTGATCTTCTCCCTCGCGGCGGCCTTCTGCCTGATGGCGGGGTTCGCGATGATCGCGGCCGATGCCGGGACGCGGTCGATCTACGCGATCATCGCCCTTGGCTCCGGCGACGGGCTCGGTGTTGCGCTGCTGGTCACAGGCTTCCTGATCAAGGCGGCCGCCATCGGGGTGCACGTCTGGCAACCCGGCGCCTATGCCGAGGCCACCGACGATGTCACCGCGCTGCTGTCCGCCGTGGTCAGCAAGGCCGCGATCTTCGGCCTGTTGCTGACCGGATACCTGGTGCTGCGCTCGCAGATGGAAGTCGAATTCGGGCGCACGCTCGCCTGGATCGGGATGGCCACCACCATCGCCGGAGCGTTGCTGGCGCTGCGCCAGGCCGAGACGAAGCGCCTTCTGGCCTATTCCAGCATGAGCCAGCTGGGATACATCGTCACCGCAATCGGGCTGATGGGGCACCTCGGATGGGTGACGGCGCTCTACCTCGTGGCCAGCCACATGCTGGTCAAGGGCATCCTGTTCCTCGCCGTCGCAGGTGTTGCGCACCGGACCGGAAGCAGCCTGCTGGCGGACGCGGGCGGGTTGCTGCGCGCCATGCCGGTCACCGCCGCAATGGTCGCGGTCGCGCTCCTTTCCATGTCGGGGCTGCCGCCGCTGATGGGTTTCGGCTCGAAATGGCTGCTCCTCGCGGCAATGATGGAGAAAGGCTGGGCCGAACTTGCCATCGCCGGCGCGATCGCAACGTTCCTTGGCCTCTGGTACATGGTCCGGCTGTTCACCGCGCTTTTCCTCGGCCCGCCCGCCGCTGGTGGCGCTCGGGGCGAAGCGTCGCCGGCGCTTCTGCTTCCCCAAGTCCTGCTGGTGGGCGGCATCCTCGTCCTCTCGTTCTTCCCCAAACTGCTAATGGAGCCGGTTTCCGCCGCCATCGACCCGGAGTTTGCCGCAACGCTGGTCTGGCAGGGGCAATCGCTCGAAACGATCTACGGCCTCTGGGATCCGACGCCGATGATGCTGAGTGCCCTGGTCGCGGTTGCGGTGCTGACGCTGCTCTGGTGGACCGCCGTCAGGGATCGGAGGGTCGTCCCGACCGCCCGCGCGGCACTCGTTTCCGCCTCGCCCCTGCCGCCGGCGCTCATGCCGCCACTCGCGATCACCTTCTGGCGGGGCGTGACGGCGGGCACGAACCGGGTCGCGGATACCGTACGGCGCATCTACACCGGCAACGCGCAGACCTATGTTTTGCTGACGCTGCTCTACTTCCTCGCTGTTGCTGTGGCCCTGCCCTTGATCCCGGCTCGCTGAGTGCCGGGTCCGAGATCATCGACCGCTTCAGCGACCCGGCGCTGTTCAACAAGCTATCCGGCCCCGCTGCGCAGGAACCAAGAACCGACGACCAGTCTCTGGTGAACCCCCTTGGTCCGGTCGATTTCGACCTTGGCTCGAACGCCGGGAACGTCTCGCTCAACCCGCTGTTCTCGAGCCTGATCCCCGGCCCCGAGGACGAAGCGGTTTCGGTCGATAGCACGCGCATTGCGGGCATGACCGACCACATCGTGCTTCCGGTCGGCCACACCCTGCTGATGAACAATCCTTTTGTCGTCGCGCAGACCGTTTCGTTTCTGGAAACCGGAGGGGTCGAGCACGACCCAAGGTATCGTGAGTTGGTGGAACGTATTGCTGGCCGTTGACCCCATGCAACCAGTCACGTCAGGCACTTACGGGGAATCAGGCAGCCGGATGCCTCAGCGGCGCACTTTCCAGACCGCGAATGCGACGAGACCAAGCGCCAGCAGGGCGACCGCGGTTTCGATGCCGTGGGGATGGTTGTGTGCAATCGGGCCGGCTTCGTGCGCAACGACCGGAGAAGCGACCAAGACGCCGATCAGGGCAGCAAGACGTTTCATAAATGAGAACTCCGTTTCTAATAGGTCAGATCGCATCCTGAAAGACAAACGCCCTTCTGTCCACAGAAAACGCGACGCCGCTACAGGCGATATCGCCGAGAGCCCGACTGACACACGAATAATGCCAAGGCAGCCATGGACCCGGCTGCCAGAAGAGAATCCCTAGGACCGGAGCAGTTGGAGATACCTCCTTTGAGAAACCTTCAACCGCATTTTTCCTGCATTTGCCGAGTAACCCAGCTCGTTCTCTTGTTGGTGGCCGTCCTGCCCTTGCCGGCGTGGACCGACGGCGAGACCCGGATCGAGCGGTTTCTTCAGAACAGGTTGTCGGGCGCAGGGCGAGAGGTAGGGGTCACCGGGTTTTCCGGCGCCTCGTCGGGCGCTGCGCGGGTGGACGCGTTGACGATTACCGCCGCGGACGGTGTGTGGCTGACGCTGCGCGACGCGGAACTCCACTGTTCTTGAGGCTGGCATTCTTGTGTGCGCCATCCAGCCGACGGGCTGTCGCCCCGCCTCCGGGCAGACGGGACATAGTTGCGGACGAATGCGCCTACAACGGCCTTGGCAGCGACTCGGGATGGCAGTCTTGCGATACATGGCCACGAAGCCGGGCGAAGAAACCCGGCCATCGTTGCACTCACTCCGTGTCTGCGGGCACAGGACGATCCGTGTCCCCGCCCGGCCATGCCTTGCGCCCTTTGGGTTCAGCCCTTCAGCGCGTCGGCGAACTGCTCGCGCAGATTGCGTTTCAGCACTTTCCCGGTGGCGTTCAGCGGCAGCGCGTCGATGAACACGACCTTGTCAGGCACCTGCCAGCTTGCGATCTTGCCTTCGTAGAACGCGAGCAGCTCCTCTTCGCTCGGTGTTTCGCCCTCTGCCACGACCGCGACGAGCAGCGGCCGTTCATCCCATTTCGGATGATGCACACCGATGACCGCGGCATTGGCCAGCTTGGGATGGGCGACGGCGATGTTTTCCAGCTCGACCGAACTGATCCATTCGCCGCCCGACTTGATGATGTCCTTGGACCGGTCGCGGATCGTCATGAAGCCGTCCTTGTCGATCGTCGCCACGTCGCCGGTCGCGAACCAGCCGTCGTGCAGGATTTTCTGATCCTCCATCCGGAAATAGCTGTCCAGCACCCAATGTCCGCGCACTTCCAGATCGCCCTGCGATTTGCCGTCGTTGGGCAACACATTGCCATCCTCGTCCACGATCCTCAGGTCGACGCCAAAGGGAGGCCGGCCCTGGCTTTCGCGCAGGTGATGCTGTTCCTCGATCGGCAATTCCAGATGCTTGGCGAGCGGGATGTTGACCGACCCGAGCGGGCTCATCTCGGACATGCCCCAGGCGTGGATGGTATCCACCCCGAAGTCCTGACGGAACTGCTTGATCATCGACGGCGGACAGGCGGATCCGCCCACGACCGTGCGCTTGAGGCTGTCGAGCTTGCTGCCCATGCCCTTGGCATGCGCCAGAAGGCCGATCCAGATCGTCGGAACCCCCAGCGCCATCGTGACCCTGTGGCCGTCTATCAGCTTGACGAGGCTTTCGCCGTCCAGCCCCGGCCCCGGCATCACCAGCCGCGCGCCCACCATGGCGGCGCAATAGGGCACGCCCCAGGCATTGACGTGGAACATGGGCACCACCGGCATCACCACATCCATCGCCGTCAGCCCCAGCGTATCGCTGAGATTGGCGGCATAGGTGTGCAGCAGGGTCGACCGGTGCGAATAGAGAACCCCCTTGGGATTGCCTGTCGTGCCCGAGGTATAGCAGAGGCTGGAAGCCGTGTTCTCGTCGAAATTCGGCCAGGCAAAGGAGTCGTCCCCGGTTTCCAGCAACTCGTCGTAAAACAGCAGGCCCGGCACCTGCTCAGCCATCGCCTCGTCACGCGGTCCCATCAGGACGATATGCTTGAGGTTCGGCAGATGCTCGCCCAGCTTGGCCGCGATCGGCAGGAAGGTCGCGTCCAGGAACAGAACCTGGTCGTCCGCGTGGTTGATGATGTAGATCAGCTGTTCCGGGAACAGGCGCGGGTTGATGGTGTGGCAGACGAACCCTGCCCCCGACACGCCGAAATAGATCTCGAGGTGGCGGCGGTTGTTCCACGCGATGGTGCCGCACCGGGCCTGCGGCTCAAGACCCAGCTTGGTGAGTGCTGAGCCGAGGCGGCGGGCGTTGCGGGCCACGTCGCCCCACGTGCAGTTTTCAACGCCGCCCGAGGTTTCCACGGATACGATCTCCGTCTCGCCGTGATAGCGATCGGCGTGATCGATCAGGGACGAAATCAACAAGGGTGCAGTCATCATCTGGCCGAGCATGGCAGGTTCCTTCCTTGGCGACAGGCTGCGGCCTGTGCGGTCAAAAATTACGTGTGAAACTCGGCCATCTCCCCCTGGTCGGGAATGCTGTGAAACAGCCCGTCTCCTCCGGCGGTCAAACTGCCAACGAATATCTGGCTTGGCAATATCGGCCTTGCCCAAATCACGCGTTCTGGATACCCGTTCCGCTTATGACCTTGCGTTACCATTCTCCGCTCAGCCCCGAGGAACAGATCGACTTCGGTCTGACCGCCCCGCAGCCGGCCGCCTTGGCGGACCGGGTGCGCTATGCGGAGCTCGACGTTCTGAATCACGTGAACAACAAATCCTACATGGGATGGTTCGAAACCCTGCGCGTCGCCTATTTCGACATGTTCTGCGCCCGATACTACGCCGGTCAACCCCTTCCACGGACGGTGTTGCGGAATGCCGACATGCGGTTCATCAAGGAAATGCTGATGGGCGAGGATTATGTCGCCACCGCGCGGGTTACGGCGTTTCGCAACTCGTCCTATACGGTTCACCAGGAACTTTGGGCGGGCGATCTGCGCGCAACGCTGACCGGTGTCATGGTGATGTTGCATCCGGACGGGTCGGGCCGCTGGCCGCTGCCGGACGGGCTGCGCCGGCATTTCGCAGAAAGCGACGGCGCCGTCGCCGAGAGCTAGGTTTCGGCCTGCGCCAATTGGCCGGGCGTTTCGCGGATCGGAAGGTGCAGCAGAGTCGCCAGCAGCGCCAGCCCGATGGCCGCCCACCACATGCCCTGATAGTCACCGGTCGCATCATAGATCCGGCCGCCCAGCCAGGCTCCGACAAAGGCCCCGGTCTGATGGCTGAAGAACACCAGCCCGGCGAGGGTCGACAGGAATCGCAGCCCCTGGGTTTGCGCGACCAGACCGGTCGTCAGCGGAACCGTCGAGAGCCAGAGAAGCCCCATGAAGGCCGAAAAGACATAGACGCTTGCGGGCGACAGCGGGATCAGGACAAAGGCGGCGATGACCACCGCGCGCGAAAAGTAGATGCCGGCCAGAGCGTTTTTCTTGGAATGCCGCTGACCTGCCCAGCCGGACAGGAAGGACCCGGCGATATTGAACAATCCGATGATCGCCAGCGACCAGGCCCCGATGACCGGCGCAAGCTGGTGGTCGGCGATATAGGCCGGAAGATGGGTCTGGATGAAAGCGACGTGAAAGCCGCAGACGAAGAAGCCGAAGAACAGCAGTACATACGAGCGGTCTCCAAAGGCTGTCCGCACCGCCCGGGCGAACCCGTCGCCGGCGCCGTCCTGCGCCGTGGGCCGGGACACGCGCGCAATGAACACAAGCACAGGCAGGATCAGCAGGAAACTGGCCGCGATCACCAGAATTGCCGATTGCCAGCCGATCAGGCTCATCAGCAGCGACGACAGCGGGGCCGCAACGAACATGCCCGTCGATGCAGCGGCGGTTCCGAGACCCAGAACGAAACTGCGCCGTCTGGCGTCCACCACCTTGCCCAATGCCACGATCACCACCGGAAACGAGCAGGCCCCGGTTCCCACCCCGACAACCACGCCCGAGGCGATGAAGACGGCCGGGTCTATGACCGCGCCGCGCAGGAAGAACCCCAGCGCCGAGACGACCGCGCCAAAGGCCAGCACACGCGCGGTTCCCTGACGGTCTGCGACCATGCCGGCCAGCGGCTGGGTCACGCCCCAGCAGAGCGCCTGAATGGCCATCGACAGGGCAAACACCTCGCGCCCCCAACCAAGGTCCAGGGACATCGGCCTGAGGAAGACGCCGAACGTGGCGGCAAAGCCGAAGCCCACGAAGGCGACGATGCACCCCGCGACGATTGCCGCCGTCGTGTCCGAATGCGGATCCTGACCCATTTGGCCCTCCGGAAGCTGGTCTTCCGCAGGCTAAGGCCCGGTGCGCGATCCGCAAAACGAAAACCGTCTCAGGCTCGTTCAGGCGCCGCCCCCGTGACGATGGACATAGTCGACAAGCGCCGCGGTCGACCCGTCCTTTCCGGCGGCGCTTTCGCTGCCATCGACGACCGGCCCCAGCGAAGTCGCGAGTTCCTTGCCCAGTTCGACGCCCCACTGGTCGAAGGAATTGATGCCGAGGATCACGCCTTCGACAAAGACCCGGTGTTCGTAAAGCGCAACGATCTGGCCCAGCACGAAAGGCGTGAGTTTCGGATAGATCAGTGTGACCGACGGACGGTTGCCGGGGAACACCCGGTGGCGGGCCTGCCGGTCCAGTTCAGGGTCGGAAAGGCCCCTGCCTGCGAGCATGGCGCGCGCCTGTCGCAGCGACCGGCCCCGCATCAGGGCTTCGGACTGGGCGAGGCAGTTCGCCACGAGCAGCCGGTGGTGGTGCGCCAGTGCGGCCTCATGACCCTGCGCCGCGACCATGAATTCACAGGGCACCACCGCGGTTCCCTGATGGATCAACTGGTAGAACGCATGTTGCCCATTGGTGCCGGGTTCGCCCCAGACCACG
Source organism: Sedimentitalea xiamensis (assembly GCF_030164465.1). Classification (GTDB taxonomy): domain Bacteria; phylum Pseudomonadota; class Alphaproteobacteria; order Rhodobacterales; family Rhodobacteraceae; genus Sedimentitalea; species Sedimentitalea xiamensis. The sequence continues at coordinate 114,214 of NZ_JASNJE010000006.1, read as the reverse complement.
GGGCCCGACGGCCCGGTCAGGGCGCTACCGTCCATCGCAACGCTCTTGCCGTTGGATTCCATTTCCAGCTGTTGCAGATAGGCCGGCAACCGAGACAGCCGCTGATCGTAGGGCAGAACGGCGCGGGTCGCGTATCCGCAGACCTGATTGTGCCACAGTCCCACCAGCGCCAGTATCACCGGCATGTTGTCCGCGAAATCGGCGGAGCGGAAATGACGATCCATCGCCTGCGCGCCGCGCAGGAAGGCGTCAAAGCCAGCCGGACCGATGGCCAGCATCAGCGACAGGCCCACCGGCCCCCAGACCGAATAGCGCCCCCCGACCCAGTCCTGAAACCCGAACACGTTCTCGGGCATGATGCCGAATTCCGCCGTTGCCCCCGGCGCGCTCGACACTGCGGCGAACTGCCTTTCCGGATCGCCGCCGCCCGTCTGCATCCAGTCCCGCGCCGTGCGGGCATTGGTCATGGTTTCCACGGTGGTAAAGGTTTTGGACGCTACTATGACAAGCGTCGTTGTCGGGTCGAGCCCGCGCAGGGTATCGGCGATATGCGCGCCGTCCACATTGGACACGAAATGGCACCGCGGTCCGTCGTGGTAAGGCGCCAATGCGGCGACGGCCATTGCCGGGCCAAGGTCGGACCCTCCGATCCCGATGTTGATCACGTCGGTGAACGGGCCGCCAACGCCCATGGCGGCACCTGTCCGGACCGCGTCGCAGAACCCCCGCATCCGCGCCAGCGTGTCCCGGATGCCGGGCATCACATCCGCACCATCGACAAGAACGGACCCGCCATCGAGATTGCGCAGCGCGGTATGCAGAACGGCCCGGCCTTCGGTTTCGTTTATCGGCGCTCCGGTGAACATGGCTTCGCGCCGTTCGGCGACACCGCCGGCGTCGCACAGTGCGACCAGCCCTGCCCTGGCCGTGTCATCCAGCGCCGTCTTCGAGTAATCCAGCATCAGATCCGCCGTTTTAACGCTGAACCTGTCCGCCCGCGCCGGATCGGCGGCGAACAGATCCGCGATCCTCGGCGCTGCCCGGTGCAGAGCCCTGAGATAAGACCAGTCCGGCATGCTCTATTCCGCCCAATGTATCGTCATGTCCCCGAGCACCGCCTGGACCGGCGCGGTTTCCGGCGGCAGCGACAAGGCCCGGTCCAAGGCCGCCCGCTTTTCCGCGCCGAAGATCACGAGATGTTTCGCCAGCGCCTCGTCAAGCACCCGCGCCGACAGGCTGACCCGCGCCTCGGGCACCGCGTCAGGTCGCATCGCCACCACGGCCGGCGCGTCGCGGTCCAGCGCCGCCGTCAACCCTTGGGCCCCCGGAAACAACGAGGCCGTGTGCATGTCGGTCCCCATCCCCAGCAGCAGGACCGAGATCGGCAATTCCGGCGCAAGGCTTTCTTCGATCTCGGACAGCACTTCCTCCGGCCGGGTCACATTTCGATAGAGCGGCAGATAGGTTGCTTCCGCGGCCGGTCCGGTCAGCAGGCGCGACCGGATCAGCCGCCCGTTCGATCTCGGATCGCTTTCAGGCACCCAGCGTTCGTCGGTGGCGAAGACGCTCACCCGGCTCCAGTCGAGATCGGCGGCGCAAAGCGCGTCGAACACCGGCCCCGGCGTGCTGCCCCCCGGCACGGCGAAGGACGCGTGATCGCTCGTCAACAGACGCGAATTCAATGCCCCGGCCAACACGTTCGCAAGACCGATAGCGGCCATTTCCCGGTCCGGATAATCGACGACATTCATGGTTTTATCCCCCTCCAGGCCCGGCGGTCCCGTTGCATCAGAAGATCGGCATCGCCCGGACCGTTGCTACCGCTTTCATAGGGTTTTGGCACCTCCCCGCGCGATTTCCATCCGGCGATGATCGGGTCGGTCCAGGCCCAGGCGGCTTCGACCTCGTCACCGCGCATGAACAGGGTCTGGTTGCCCCGGATCACATCCATGATCAGACGCTCGTAGGCATCGGGCGGGTCTTCGCCTTCCGGCCCCAGCGCCTTGGCGAAGGTCATGTCCAGCGGCACATCCACCAGCCGCATGCCCCCCGGACCCGGTTCCTTGATCGTCACCAGAAGCGTGATGCCCTCGTTCGGTTGCAGGCGGATCGACAACACGTTGGCGTGCCGGCCGGCTTCCTGGCCAAAGATCGAATGCGGCGCGTCCTTGAACATCACGTTGATGACCGAGGACCGCGCCACCAGTCGCTTGCCCGTCCGCAGGTAGATCGGCGTTCCGGCCCACCGCCAGTTGCTGACATGGGTCTTCAGCGCGATGTAGCTTTCGGTGCTGCTGCGCGGATCGCCGACCGCATCCCGGTAACTGGGATGGGCGCCATCCTGCGCCTCGTACTGGCCGCGCACGATGTGATGCGGCTCCACCGGATCGAGCGCGCGGATCACCTTCAGTTTCTCGTCGCGCACCGCATCGGGATCGAATTTCGCCGGTGGTTCCATGGCGATCAGGCACAGAAGCTGCATCAGGTGATTCTGCACCATGTCGCGCATTGCTCCGGCCTTGTCATAATACTCGCCGCGCCCACCGACCCCGACGGTTTCGGCGACGGTGATCTGGATGTGGTCGACATACTGGCTGTTCCAGAGCGGTTCGAACAGCATGTTGCCGAACCGGATTGCCATCAGGTTCTGAACCGTTTCCTTGCCCAGGTAGTGATCGATCCGGTAGATCTGACCTTCCTGGAAATGCGCCGCGAGCGTCGCGTTCAGCGCCCTTGCGCTGGCCAGATCGTGACCAAAGGGTTTTTCGACCACGATCCGGGCGTCGTCCGTCGCCATGCCGTGCAAATGAATCCGTTCCGCCAGATCGCCAAACAGCGCCGGACCCACCGAGAAATAGAAGGCCCGGACCCTGTCCGGATGAACCTGGCCCGCCAGCTCCGCCCAGCCTTGCGTGCCGCGCGCGTCGATTGCAACATACTGGAGCCGGTCCAGAAACGCCGCAAGCGCGCCCTCATCGCAGGGCTGTCCGTTGGCAAATTCGCGGATCGCCTCCGCGGCGAAGGACCGGTATTCCGACCGGCTGTGTTGCGTTCTGGCCGCCCCGATGATGGCCGCTTCATCGGGGATCTGCCCCGCGCAGTGACGCCGGAACAGTCCCGGCAGGATCTTGCGCCGGGCAAGATCGCCGGTGCCGCCAAATATGACCAGATCGAAGGGATCGACCGGAATGACACGAGATACCATGCTTTGCCCCACCTGATTGTCCGGCGCCGATGGAAAGCATCTGCGCCCGACTGTATCCACACCCAAGTGTATCACAACTGTGTCAATCGCTTTGCCGCCGCTTTCTCACCGCCCATAGCATAGGCTAGACATCACCAACAGGCCAACACACGGAAAGCATGCATGAAAGACGTCGTCTCCAGATCGGCCAACCACGGGAAATTCCGGGATCCACAGGTCACGGCTGACGGCCAGCCGCGGGCGTCCGTGTCACTGCGGTCTCCGCAAACGCTCTGGTTCAACACCGGAACGCTTTGCAACATCGAATGTGCGAACTGCTATATCCTGAGCAGCCCGACGAATGATGCGCTGGTTTATATCTCCGCCGCCGAGGTCAACGGCTTCCTGGACCAGATCCAGGACCGCGCATGGCCGGTCCGCGAGATCGGATTCACAGGCGGCGAACCTTTCATGAACCCCGAGATCATCGAGATGGCCCGCCTCGCCCTGTCGCGCGGACACGAGGTTCTCATCCTCACCAACGCCATGCAGCCCATGATGCGCAAGACGATGCGCCGGGGTCTGCTGCAACTGCTCAACACCTATGGTGACAGGCTGACGTTGCGGGTGTCGGTCGATCACTTCAGCGCCGAACTGCATGACCGCGAACGCGGCAGGGGCAGTTTTGAACGCACGCTCTACGGGATGGGCTGGCTGCGCGACAACGGGTTCCGCATGGCGGTGGCTGGCCGATCGGTCTGGGGCGACAACGAAGCGGACAGCCGCGCAGGATATGCCGCGCTTTTCGCCAAGCACGGATTTGACATCGATGCGCAGGACCCCGGCCGGACCGTGCTCTTCCCGGAAATGGACGAAACCGCCGAAGTGCCGGAAATCACCACGGCATGCTGGGGAATCCTGAACAAGCGGCCCCAAGACGTGATGTGCGCGTCCTCCCGCATGGTCGTGAAACGCAAGGGCGCGGATCGTCCGACCGTTCTGGCCTGCACCCTTCTGCCCTATTCCGCCGAATTCGAACTCGGCGAAACCCTGGCAGACGCCGAACGCGACGTGCATCTGAACCATCCGCACTGCGCCAAGTTCTGTGTCCTGGGCGGAGCCAGCTGTTCCACGTAACCCAGGCCACGCACACCTGGCGCCGATCCGGATATACTCCCTGCGAATCGGACTGTGGAGTTTGCCTTGCGAAAAGCCTTGTTTCTGTTCGTTCTTTGTCTTTGCTGGCCGGCCCTTGCACAGGCGGACCGCAAGATCGGCCTGGTGATCGGCAACGATGCCTATTCCCAGGTTCCCAGCCTCGACAAGGCGGTCGCCGATGCGGAATCGGTCGCCGTGGCGCTGCGGGCGCAGGGATTCGAGATCCTGACCGCGATCAACGCCGACCGCCGCAACATGAACCGCAGCATTTCCGATTTCACCGGCCGGCTGGAACCGGGCGACAGCGCCTTCCTGTTCTTTGCCGGACACGGGGTGGAAATCGACGGTGAAAACTATCTCCTGCCCACCGATATCGTCGCGCCCGAATCCGGCGAACGCGATTTCATCAAGGCCGAATCCATCGCCCTGTCAGGGTTGCTCGACAGGGTGCGGGCCAGCGGGGCGCGGATGACCATCGCCATCGTCGACGCCTGCCGCAACAACCCGTTCCATACCGCCACGGGACGCAGCATCGGCGGCACCCGTGGCCTGGGCCGGATCACCGCGCCGCAAGGGACATTCGTGATCTTTTCCGCCGGCGCCGGGCAACTTGCGCTGGACGAACTGACCGAAGACGACCCGGCGCGGAATTCGGTATTCACCCGCGCCCTGTTACCCCGGCTGGCGCAACCGGGACTGGAACTGCGGACCCTGATGGCGGAGTTGCGTGTGGAGGTGCGCAACATGGCGCGCACCGTCAATCACCAGCAGTTTCCGGCCTATTACGATGAGTTGCTTGGCGAGTTCTATTTCGCGGACAGCGCCGCTCCGGGCGTGGAGCAGGTGGTGGGTCCGGCCGGCGACAGCGCGCCCGCCCGCATGGCGGCGGCCCCGCCGGATACGATGCGGCAGGATTTCGAACTGGCCCGCTCGATCGGCACGGTCGCGGCGCTGACGGCATTCCTTGACCGCTATGCGGACCGCAGCGAAGCGTTTTCCTATCAGATCGCGGAACAGCTTGTGGCGCAGAAACGCGCCGCCACGGTCACGGAAAACCCTGTCCCCGAAGATGCTCCCTCGGCACCGGACATCCCCGACCGGCGCGACATCATCCGACAGACGCAACTTGCCCTCAACGCCGCCGGATGTTCGGCAGGAGGCGCTGACGGAATCATCGGTTCCCGAACCCGCAGCGCATTTGAAAGGTTCATCGCCGACACCGGGACCGACGTGCAGGGGGCCGACCTTGGCTCTGCACGGGCGCTCGCCGCCCTGCGCGCAGCGGACGGGGCCCGATGCAAGACGGTTGTCACGCAAACACCGGCGGAAATCTCCCCTGGCCAATCCGCGGCCTTCGACCTGACCGGGGGCTGGCAGTTCCGCGCCAGTTGCCCGCTGTTCATCAAGACCACAGGCTCCGTGCGCTATCGCCGTTCGGGGCCGGATACATTCCGGGGCAGCTTGCAGGATTCGCTGGGCCAGACGGCGACTGTCCACGCCACGCTCAGCGGCCGCACGCTGAAACTGGTGCTCTACTGGCCGAATCTCACGACCTACGCGACCGGGACCCTGTCTCCGGATGGCAACAGCTATACCGATGTTTCCAATACCGGCTGCACCGCGACCGCATGGCGCGCGGGCTGATCCCGGCTACGTCCCGACCTCAGTGCAGCGTGAACTCTCCGACCTGGTTGTGCCACTGTCCGGACGACAGCAGCTTGCGATGGGTGAACCGCACCGAGTGAAGTGGCCCTTCGATTTCCCGCTGCCAGAATTCGACGAACTTGAACAGGCCGGGATGATCCGGCGCAATGTCGTAATCCTGCCAGACAAAGCTGTTCAGAACATGGGTGTAGTCCGGCATGCGATAAAAAAGCTCGGCCGTGGTCAGGCCGTATCCCTTGAGCATCAATTCCGTTTCCGTCGGCATCTCGATCACCTTTAAAATTTACCCCTGTGAATCATGATTGCCGAAAAATATTAATTTTCAACAAAAACAGTATGTTATCACTTGTCCGCACCGGCTGCCAATGGTTCTTTCCGCTAAGCATTGCACCTAATATGCCGGGTCTGATAAGGTTGCTCTACTATATATAGTGATGCACAGAAAATGAGCGGACAACGTGAGCGACACGCCGGAACCCCCTGAAAACGCGAATGAAAACCTGACAGAGCGTCCGATCCCGCACGGCCCGACCGTGTCCATCGAATCCGAAATGCGCACGTCCTATCTGGATTACGCCATGTCGGTCATCGTCAGCCGGGCCATTCCCGATCTGCGAGACGGCCTGAAGCCCGTGCACCGGCGCATTCTCTATGCGATGCACGAGACCGGCAACACCCATGACAAGTCCTATCGCAAGTCGGCGCGCCCGGTCGGCGATGTCATGGGTAAATATCACCCGCATGGCGACAGCGCGATCTACGACGCGCTGGTGCGCATGGCGCAGGATTTCTCGATGTCGCTGCCGCTGCTCGACGGACAGGGAAACTTCGGTTCGATGGACGGCGACAACCCGGCGGCGATGCGCTACACCGAGGTGCGGATGGACAAGCCCGCCGCTTACCTCCTTGCCGACATCGACAAGGAAACGGTGGATTTTCAGGACAATTATGACGGCAAGGACCGTGAACCTTCCGTTCTGCCCGCCCGGTTTCCCAACATGCTGGTCAACGGCGCGGGCGGCATCGCCGTCGGCATGGCGACGAACATCCCGCCGCACAATCTCGGCGAAGTGGTCGATGCGACTTTGGCCCTGATCGAAGATCCGGACCTGTCCAGCGAACAGTTGATCGAATACGTGCCCGGACCCGATTTTCCGACCGGCGGCATCATGCTGGGCCGATCCGGCGCGCGCAAAGCCTACCTGGAGGGGCGCGGCAGCGTCATCGTGCGCGCCAAGACCCGCGTCGAGGAATTGCGCAAGGACCGTTATGCCATCGTCGTGGACGAGATCCCCTACCAGGTGAACAAGGCCGCGATGATCGAAAAGATCGCCGAGGCGGTGCGCGAGAAACGCATCGAAGGCATCGCCCATGTGCAGGACGAAAGCGACCGCAATGGCGTGCGGGTGGTGATCGAACTGAAACGCGATGCCACCGCCGAGGTCGTCCTGAACCAGCTCTGGCGGTTCTCGCCGATGCAGACCTATTTCGGCTGCAACATGCTGGCCCTGAACGGCGGACGGCCCGAACAGCTGACCCTGCGCAGGTTCCTGACCGCCTTTATCGACTTCCGGGAAGACGTCGTCGCCCGGCGCACCGCCCATCTGCTTCGAAAGGCGCGGGAACGCAGCCATATCCTCTGCGGTCTGGCGGTGGCCGTCACCAATATCGACGAGATCGTCGCCACGATCCGCGCCTCCGCCGATGCCGCCGAGGCGCGTGAAAAGCTGATGACGCGGCGCTGGCCGGCGCAGCCGATCATGGAATACATCAAGCTGATCGACGACCCGACCCACACCGCCAACGAGGACGGCACCTACAACCTGTCCGAAACCCAGGCCCGCGCCATCCTCGAACTGCGCCTGCAACGGCTGACCCAGATCGGCGTCAAGGAAGTCACCGACGAACTGGAGGAGCTCGCCGGCAAGATCAAGGAATACCTGGAAATCCTCGGCAGCCGCGAACGGATCATGAGCATCATCGCCGACGAACTGCGCGAGGTGCGCGAACTCTTCGCCGTGCCGCGCCGCACCGAGATCGTCGACTGGTCGGGCGACATGGAAGACGAGGACCTGATCGAGCGCGAAGATATGGTCGTCACCGTCACCTCCGGCGGCTGGATCAAGCGCACGCCGCTGGCCGACTTCCGCAGCCAGCGCCGCGGCGGCAAGGGCCTGGCCGGGATGCAGACCAAGGAAGAGGATGTGGTCACCACGCTGTTCGTGGCCAATACCCACACCCAGCTCCTGTTCTTCACCACCGACGGCATGGTCTACAAGCTGAAGACATGGCGGCTGCCACAGGGCGGGCGCACGTCCAAGGGCAAGGCGATCGTCAACATCCTGCCGATCCCGACCGGCGTTTCGATCGCGGCCATCATGCCGGTGGATCGCGATGAAAAGGACTGGGACGATCTGCAGGTCGTCTTTGCCACCTCTGCCGGCACCGTCCGCCGCAACAAACTGAGCGATTTCGCCAATGTCATGCGCAATGGCAAGATCGCCATGAAGTTCGAGGACGAACACGCGGAGACGACCCTGATCAACGCAAGGATCGCGTCCAACGACGATGACGTGATGCTGGTGACGAAATCAGGCCGCGCGATCCGGTTCCCGGCAACCGACGTGCGGATCTTCAACAGCCGCTCCAGCGTCGGCGTGCGCGGCATCCGGCTGGGCGGCGACGACCGGGTGGTGTCGATGTCGATCATTCACCATTTCGATGCGACGCCGGACGAACGTGCGGCCTATCTCAAACGCCGTCGCGCCGTGGCCGGACTGCCCGAGGACCTGGAAACGCCCGAGGTCGAGGCCGAGGACGAAGACACCAACGCCATGGCCACCATCACCCAGGAACGCTACGCCGAGATGTCGGCGGCCGAAAACCTGATCCTGACGATCACCGCCGGCGGGTCCGGAAAGCTCAGCTCCTCGCACGACTACCCGGTCCGCGGCCGCGGAGGACAGGGGGTCGCGGCAATGGACCGCGCGATGCGTGGCGGCGATCTCGTCGCCTCCTTCCCCGTCGACATGGACGACCAGATCATGCTGGCGACGTCGAAAGGGCAGTCGATCCGGGTTCCGGTCGAAGGAATTTCGTTCCGTTCGCGTAGCGCCGGGGGCGTCAAGGTCTTCGACACCGCCAAGGGTGAAGAGGTCGTCAGCGTCGCCTGGATCGCGGATCAGGGCGAGAACGGGGAAAACGGAACCGAATCATGATCCGTGCGGCAGGGAACCAAGACCGCGCGGGCCTCGGCGTTTTCCGCGATTGTCGCGCATGGCGGAAATGGATCATTCCAATCTGAAACCGGACTGATCGGCTGGCTTCTTCTTTGGTTCTTCCCGCCGCCCGGATCCCGCCCGGCGCGGCCTTCGCAGCCGCCGGGCCTGGCAAACCGGGCGACGTGCGGGCCTGACGGGGCAATGCGCTTTGCAAGGCGGGAACGCGGGGGTCCAGCCCCGCGTTCCCGTTGTCACAAATCGTAAAGCTGACCGAATTTGGCGTCGAGATACTGCAACAACGGCGCTTCGTTCGGCGCCATGCCACTGGCCCGTTGGATCACCTCACGGGACTCGTAAAGCCCGCCGAACTGCTGAACATTCTCACGCAGCCATCCCGTCGCCGCCGACGTATCCCCCCGCGCCAGATCGCCGTCCAGATCCGGAAGCGCCGTCCGCATGGCCTGATTCAGGCAACCGGCATAGACATTGCCAAGCGCATAGGTCGGGAAATAGCCGAACAGGCCGACGGACCAATGCACATCCTGCAAGCAGCCGTTGGACGGTCTGTCCACCGCAAAACCGAAATCCGATGCGAACCTGTCGTTCCAGGCGGCCTCGAGGTCCTGAACCTGCAGGTCTCCTGACATCAAAGCCCGCTCCAGGTCGAACCGCAGCATGATGTGAAGGTTGTATTGCACCTCGTCGGCCTCGGTCCGGATGAAGCCATCATGCACGCGGTTCACCGCCCAGTAGAATGTATCCGCGTCGGCGATCCCGAAATCTCCGAATGTTTCGCGCATTTGCGCATACAGCCAACCGGTGAATGCGCGCCCCCGCCCAAGCTGGTTCTCGTAGATGCGGCTCTGGCTTTCGTGCACCCCCATGGATACGCCCTGCCCCAGCGCGCTCAGCGCGAAGGCCGGGTTCACCGCCTGTTCATAGGCCGCGTGACCGACTTCGTGAATGGTGGAATAAAAGCAGTTGAACGGGTCCGTCGCGCTGGTGCGCGTGGTGATACGCACATCCGAACCGCTGCCGGAACTGAACGGGTGAACCGCCTTGTCCAGTCGGCCGCGGGTCATGTCGTAGCCAAAGGCTTGCGCCAGCCGGTGCGCGAGTTCCATCTGCCTGGCCTCGTCGAACGTGCCGGACAGCGCCGGCGCCGCCGCACCGCCCAGAACCGCGGCGCGCAGTTCCACAAGCTTCGGGCGCATCGCGTCGAAGATCGCCGCGATTTCCGCACCGGTCATGCCCGGTTCGAAATCCTGGAGCATCGCATCGTAGACATCGCCACCTGCCGCAAGGGCCGCGCCTTCTTCCCGTTTGAGGGCGATGACCTCGCTCAAGACCGGAAGGAAAGCGGCGACGTTTTCCCCGGCACGGGCGGCCGCCCACTTGCCCTGCGCCTCGGAGGTGACACGGGCGATCTGCCTGGCCAGAGCGCCCGGCACCTTGTTGGCACGCTCGTAGGCCCGGCGGATTTCGCGCAGATGCGCCGCGCCGGTGGCATCCGGAGCCACTGCCGCGGCCAGCCAGTCGCCGACCTGCGGCGCGGACCGGCGCGCATGCAGGACGGATTCGATCGCCGCCATTTCCATCCCCCGCTGAACCGCGGCCCCGCGCGGCATGACGGTTTCCTGGTCCCAGGACAGGCGACCGGCGATCTGCGCCAGCGCGGCTGTCTCGTGCTGATAGGCCAGGAGGTCGTCAAAGGCGCTCATGCCGATTTCCCCCGGATCGAAGCCGCGACCGGATAGGCGGTCAGGAACCGCGCCCAAAGGATCAGAACCCACAGCAGCACCGCCAGCAACTGATGCAGAATCGCGACCGGCCAGGGCGCGCCGTAGAGAACCGTGACGATACCCAGAACGACCTGCAGGCAGAGGGCGGCAAAGGCCGCGTTGAAAGCCACCTGGGTCGCCCTGTGCGCACTCTGCCTGCCGCGCAGCCAGACCACGGTGCCAAAGGCAAGCAACAGGTAGCCCGTCACCCGGTGAATGAACTGCACGAGTCCGGGGTTCTCGAAGAAATTCCGCCACGCCGGTTCGAACAGGAAAGGATCCGGCGGCACGACCTGCCCACCCATGAGCGGCCAATCCGTGTAACTGCGCCCGGCATCAATGCCCGCGACAAGCGCGCCGATCAGGATCTGCAGGAACGCGAAATGCAGCAATCCCGTAGACAGGCCGAACAGCCTCGTTTCTTTGGCGCGGCGTGCCTGCATCAAGTCGCGTTCCGTCCGCCCCAGAAGAAAGACATACCAGGCGATCAGGCCCAGGATGAGGAAGGCGAGGCCGAGATGCACCGCCAGGCGATAGCTCGCCACGTCCGTCGTGGATTCGCCTTGCGTCACGCCCGATGACACCATCCACCAGCCGATCGCACCCTGCACGCCGCCAAGCGCCCCGATCAGGAACAGGCGGCCCGTCCATCCGACCGGTATCCGCCGCGCCACCAGAAACCCGGCAAGGCCGACAGCCCACACCAGTCCGATCACCCGGCCCAGTTGCCGATGTCCCCATTCCCACCAGTAGATCGTCTTGAAATCCGCCAGTTCCATCCACTGGTTCTGAACACGGAATTCGTCGATCTGCTTGTATTTGTCGAATTCGGCCTGCCAGTCGGCCTCGCTCAGAGGCGGGATTGCCCCCGTCATCGGCCGCCATTCCGTGATCGACAGACCGCTGTCGGTCAACCGGGTCAAACCGCCGACCGCGATCATCACGACCACGAGCGCGAAGAGACACATCAGCCATAGCCGGATGCCCCGTCGCGCGCCGCCGCGCCCCTTGTCGATCAGGCCGGTCTGCGTTGCGGGCTTCTCCGCGCCGGACTCCGATACCTCTTCGAAAATGCTGCGTTTCCTGCTCATCTCTGCCTCACGTTCGATCGCCTGCGACCCTAGGGCGCTGCCCCCTGCCCGTCCAGCGGCTTCAGCCGCCGCGGCGTTTCCAGCGGACCATCTGCCGCATGATCCCATGCAACATCTGCACATCCGCCTGCGTCAGGGGCATGCGCGACCAGAGGTTGCGCAGGTTGACCTTCATGTTGTCGGCCTTGGTTTCGGGAAAGAAGAAACCCGCCTCGTGCAGTTGCGCTTCGTAATGCTCCGCCAGTTTCTCGATTTCCAGCCCGCTGGCCCAGCCGGATTTTCCCGCGGCCACGACTTCGGGCGCGACCTCGCCCGTGTTCCGCCGCCATTCATATCCGGTCAGCAGGACGCATTGCGCGAGGTTCAGCGACGGGAAGTCCGGATTGACCGGCACCGATATGATCGCGTTCGCGCGGGCGATATCCTCGTTTTCCAGACCCGCGCGTTCCGGCCCGAACAGAACGGCGACGGTTTCGCCGGCGGCGATCTTTTCCGCCGCGACCTGCATCGCGCGTTCCGGGCTGAACACCGGCTTTGTCAGCTCCCTCTGTCGCGCCGTCGTCGCGAAAACATAGGAACAGTCGGCCACCGCCGCCGGAAGATCGGGGCAAAGCATGGCTTCGTCCAGCAGCCGCCCGGCCCCGCTGGCCATCGCGTCCGCCGCCGGGTTCGGCCAGCCGTCGCGGGGCGCGACCAGCCGCATCCGGTCCAGGCCGAAATTCCACATCGCCCGCGCGGCCGCACCGATGTTTTCGCCCATCTGCGGGCGCACGAGGACGAAGAGGGGTTGAGGATGTTCGCTCGGCATATGCTTCTCCGGGACTGAACCATCGCCATAAAAGGCGATTCCGCCGGTGACAAGCCTTGCCTCGCGCCGCTGGAAAAACCCGCACCGGCGGCATTGGCGTTTCCATCCCGCGAATGATCCGCTACACCGGCGCGAAACAGTCACAGGACCAAGCGCATGGACAGTGCAGAGCAGCCCCAGATATATCTGATTTCGCCGCCGGTGTTCGACCTCGACCAATTTCCCGACCTGCTCGCCCGCGTGCTGGACTCGACCCCTGTCGCCTGCGTGAGAATGGCGATGGCCGGCCGCGACGAAGACCGGATCGCCCGCGCCGCGGATGCGCTCCGGGCCGTGACCCATGCCCGCGACATTGCTCTCGTGATTGACGATCACGTTCTGCTGGCGCAACGGCTCGGCCTGGACGGCGTACATCTCGGCGATGCCGCCAAATCCGTGCGCGCGGCCAGAAAGACCCTGGGAAGCGATGCGATCGTTGGCAGCTTCTGCGGCGCGTCGCGCCATGATGGGCTGACGGCCGGCGAAGCGGGTGCCGACTACATCAGTTTCGGCCCGGTGGGGCCAGGCGCATTGGGCGACGGCAAGGTGGCGGATCTCGACCTGTTTCAATGGTGGTCCGAAGTGATCGAGGTTCCGGTCGTCGCCGAAGGCTGCTTGACCCCCGACATCGTCAGGACCTTTGCGCCCTGCACCGACTTCTTCGGGATCGGCGACGAGATCTGGCAAGCCGACGACCCGGCGGTGGCGCTGGCACAACTGGTCGCGGCCATGGCCTGATCGGTCAGGCAACCCGTTCGACGAACCAGAAGGCTCCGATCAGCGCGATGACTGCCGAAGCCGAAGATCACAACCGGACGGGTCGCGGTTCCCTGGTCCTTGCGACACCGGCGCTTGCGCCGGACCGGAATTGGCGGCAAAAGCCGGAACATGACACAGGAAAGCGGCAAGGGCATCGTCTGTATCGGAAGCGTCCTTTGGGACGTCATCGGCCGGTCGGCCAGCCACATGCGGCAGGGCTCGGACGTTCCGGGGCGCATCACGCGCCTGCCCGGCGGCGTGGCCATGAACATCGCCATGACGCTGGTCCGGTTCGGCCATGCCCCGATCCTGCTCACCGCCATCGGTCGGGACCCGGAAGGTGACGAACTCGCCGCCGCCTGCGCCGATCTGGGAATGGACATCGATCACGTCTACCGGTCGGACGATCTGCCGACGGATCGTTACATGGCCGTGGAAGGCGCCAACGGCCTGATCGCCGCCATCGCTGACGCGCATTCGCTGGAAGCCGCCGGCAACAAGATCCTGCGCCCGTTGCAGACCGGCCCGCTCGGCAGTGGTCAGGCTCCGTTTCGCGGTCATGTGGCGCTTGACGGCAACCTGACCCAGACCCTGCTGGAACAGATCGCCCGCGACCCGGCCTTTGGCGCCGCGGACTTGCGGGTGGCACCGGCGTCGCCGGGCAAGGCGGAACGGCTTCTGCCCTTCCTGAACCACCGTCGCGCCACGCTCTATGTAAATCTCGAAGAAGCGGGATTGCTCTGCCAGACCGTGTTCGGCGCCTCGCGGGACGCCGCGGTCGGATTGCTGCAAAAAGGCGCCTTGCGGGTGCTCGTCACCGATGGCGGCAACACGGCGACCGAAGGCGACGCGGCAGGCCTTATCAGTCAGACACCCCCCGAGGTGCTCGTCACCCGCGTCACCGGTGCCGGCGACACGTTCATGGCCGCCCATATCGCCGCCGAGGCCGGCGGCGCGGACCGGGATACCGCGCTGACCCGCGCCCTGCATGCCGCCGCCACATATGTTTCAGGAGATACCCCGCTATGATCGATCTTGTCCTGTCCTCCGAATGCCGCGCCGCGCGCGAAAACCGCCGGCCGATCGTCGCGCTGGAAAGCACCATTATCACCCACGGCATGCCCTATCCGCAGAATGTCGAGGTCGCGCGCCAGGTCGAGGCCGATATCCGCGACGGCGGCGCGACCCCGGCGACGATAGCGGTTCTGGACGGCCGCCTGCACATCGGCCTCGAAACCGAAGAGCTTGACGCGCTGGCCAGAACCAGGGGCGTGGCGAAATTGTCGCGGGCCGATCTTGCCGCCTGTCTCGCCACCGGAGGCACCGGCGCAACCACCGTCGCCGCGACCATGATCGCGGCGCATCACGCCGGGATACCGGTCTTCGCGACGGGTGGCATCGGCGGCGTCCACCAGGGGGCCGAATCCACCTTCGACATCTCGGCCGACCTGCAGGAACTGGCCCAGACACCGGTCACGGTGGTGGCCGCCGGGGCCAAGGCGATCCTGGATATCTCCAAGACGCTCGAAGTTCTCGAAACGCTCGGCGTTCCGGTGATCGCCTTTGGGCAGGCCGAGTTTCCCGCCTTCTGGTCCTCCAAATCCGATCACAAGGCACCCCTGCGCATGGACGACCCCGCCGAGATCGCAAAGGCCCACAGGATGCGCGTCGCGTTGGGGATTCCCGGCGGCCAGCTCGTCGCGAACCCGATCCCGGCGGATGCCGAAATCGCAGCCGCCACGCTGGCCCCGATCATCGAATCCGCGCAGGACCAGGCGCGTCAGCACCGGATCACCGGCAAGGCGGTGACGCCGTTCCTGCTTCAGCGCATTTACGAACGGACCGAAGGCCGTTCCCTGCTGGCCAATATCGCCCTGGTGAGAAACAACGCCCGGCTTGGAGCACGGATCGCCAAAGCGATGGGCAATCCGGAAAGTTAAGCCCCGCCGCGCCATCGCAGCCCATTGTAGCGGGCGCGACAACTACCTAGGTTGCGCTGGCAAACCGATGGAACGCCGATGACAACTCCCTTTGACGACGACCCGCAGATACGCAAGCCGAGCCTGTTTGCCCGCCTGAGATCGTCTTTTCTGACCGGCCTCGTGGTCATTGCGCCGGTCGGCCTCACCATGTGGCTGATCTGGACCGTTGTCGGCTGGATCGACGGCTTCGTTCTGCCGCTGGTTCCCCAGACGATCCGGCCGGAACACTATATCGGCATCAACCTGCGCGGTGTCGGGGTCGTGATCTTTCTCGTGTTCACGATCTTCATCGGCTGGATCGCGAAGGGACTGATCGGACGATCCCTGATCCGCTGGGGCGAAAGCATCGTGGACAGGATGCCGGTCGTGCGGTCGATTTATTCAGGGATCAAGCAGATCTCGGAAACCGTCTTCGCCCAGTCTGAACGCTCCTTTGAGAAGGCCTGCCTGATCCAGTATCCGCGCAAGGACATCTGGGCCATCGGATTCATCTCCACCACCGCGAAAGGCGAAATCTCCAAACGGGCGCAAACGACCGGCGAATTGATGAGCATCTTTCTTCCGACCACGCCGAATCCGACATCCGGGTTCCTTCTGTTCCTGCCGAAAGAAGATGTCATCGAACTGGACATGACCGTCGAGGAAGCTGCCAAGCTGGTCATTTCAGCCGGGCTGGTCTACCCCAACGGCAAGGACCCGACGGTTCCGCCCGAAACGGCGTCCAAAACCAAACCGCGGCCGAATTAATTGTAGGTTTCAACAAGATCGACTGTCCCCTTCCGGTTGAGATCGTTCTTGTGAGTAGACAGGAACGCCTCCGCAGCGATCTGCCCGGCGGTCTTCAGCCGGTCCAGAACGAAAGCGTTGGGCATGAGCTTGGTTGCGACCGACAGATCGTTCATCAGGACGTCATCCGCGACCATGTGGACAAACACCTTTTTCATCCGTTCCGAAGACATGGTGCCATCCGCGATCAAGCGCTGCACGAAGGCGATGGCCCGGAGTTCGCGCAGCAGGGACGAATTGAAACTGATCTCGTTGATCCGGTTCTGTATCTGGTGCGGCGTCACCGGAACCGAATCCCGTTCGAGCGGATTGATGTTGATGATAACGATATCCGACGGCAAATGGTCGGCGAACAGAGGAAATAGCGCCGGGTTTCCTGTATAGCCGCCATCCCAATAGGCTTCCCGTCGGCCGGTGATCGGATCGTCTATTTCCACCGCCTGGAACAGGGTCGGCAAACAGGCCGAGGCCAGAATTGCGTCCGTGCTGATCTCCGGCCCGGAAAACACCCGGATCTTGCCGGTACGCACCCGCGTCGCACAGACGAACAGATCCGGCCCTGCCTCCGCGCAGACCTTGTCGAAGTCAAAGGACCGGACGATCGATTCCAGCGGGTTGCGATAAAAAGGACCGAAACTGTACGGGGAAATCATCCGCGACCACATGTCGGCGACGGCAAATGCAGGCGAATATTCGATCGCCCGCGCAACCCGCCCCGGATCGAGCCCCCGCATCCAGTCGACCAGCCGCGCGTCCTGTTGTGCCCCGACGCGGGACCAGAGCCAGTCCAGGTTGGCCCGCGCCCCGTCGCGCCCGCCGGAAATCATCCCGGCTTTCAGCGCGGCGCCATTCAATGCTCCGGCAGAGGTGCCGGAGATCGCCGCGATTTCGATATCCTCCTCCTGGAGAATCCTGTCGAGAACGCCCCAGGTGAAAGCGCCGTGCGCCCCGCCCCCTTGCAGGGCCAGATTGATCCGCTTGACCTTCGGCATGGCCGGCTCCTTCATCTTTGTGCAAATACTCCGGGGGTGCGGGGGCCGGCCCCCGCCCGATCCGGCCAGGCCAGGACGCGCTTATCCTCAGAGAGCCGTCCAGCCGCCATCGACACTGATCGTGGTCCCGGTGATCTGCGCCGCCGCGTCGGAACACAGAAACACGGCGGTGCCGCCCAGCTGCTCGACCGTCGCGAATTCCCGGCTGGGCTGGCGTTCGAGCATCACCGTCTTGATGACCTCTTCACGCCCCATCCCGTATTTTTCCATCGTGTCCGGAATCTGCGCTTCCACCAGCGGCGTCAGCACGTAGCCGGGACAGATCGCATTCGCGGTGATCGGTTCCTGCGCCGTTTCCAATGCGACGGTCTTCGTCATGCCGACGATGCCGTGCTTTGCCGCGACATAGGCGGATTTGTAGGGGCTGGCCGTCAGGCCGTGCGCGCTGGCGATGTTCACCACCCGGCCCCAGCCGGCTTCCCGCATCATCGGCAGCGCGACGGCCGTGGTGTGAAAAGCCGAGTTCAGGTTGATCGCGATGATCGCATCCCATTTGTCGACCGGAAATTCGTCGATCGGCGCCACATGCTGGATGCCGGCATTGTTGACCAGGATATCGCAGCGACCGGCCTGCTGGATCAGGTCGCGGCACTCTGCGGCCTTGGACAGATCGGCCTTGACATAGCGCGCGGCGACCCCTGTTTCGGCCGCGATCTGCCGCGCCAGGTCATGATCCTCCTGCCGGTCCGTGAACGAATTCAGCACCACGTCGGCGCCCGCTCGTGCCATTTCCCACGCGATCCCCAGGCCAATTCCCGAATTGGACCCGGTGACAACGGCGGTCTTTCCCTTCAACGACATTCCGGCCTCTTTTCCTTGCGGTGGACTGCCGGTGAGAATGGCATGCTGCAAGTGCAAAGGAAACGGCAAATCGCGGTGTGCCCCCATGCCGCCTGCCCGGACGTCCCCACCCGCGCCGGTTCACGCCGCAGCCAAAAAAAACGCCCGCGCAAGGCGGGCGTTAAGTTATTGAGGCAGGTTTCATACAGGCAAGAAACCTATCGAGCAGTGATTTATGTATACGCAATTTCCCTGAAGCATCCAAGCTAAAAGTTTGAAAAGACGTGAATCCCCCGTTACCCTGAGCGTTAACAAAATAAGGCAAGAGCGGGATTGTTGCCAAAGTGCGACCAGTTTTTTTCCAACGCGCATGCGCGATCGCCATCGGAATCGCCACCATTCTCGCGGCCAGTGAAAGCGGCGCAGAATCACTTCATGGCATAGCTATGTATGGCACGCCGGCCCTGCCACCGGATTTTGTGTCTCTTCCCTATGCGAACCCCGAAGCCCCCAAGGGGGGCCGTATCGTTTTCGGCAACACCGGCGGCTTTGATTCGCTCAATCCTTTCGTGCAGAAAGGCACCTCTCCCTGGCAGTTGCGGTTCTGGGGCTACGAGTCGCTTTTGGGCCGGTCCTGGGACGAACCCTTCTCGCTCTACGGGCTTCTGGCCGAATCAGTGCGCGCCGCGCCCGACCGGTCCTGGGTGGAATTCGATCTTCACCCCGATGCCCGGTTCTCGGACGGCAGCCCGGTCACGGTCGAAGACGTGATCTGGTCCTACCAGACGCTCGGCACCGCCGGGCACCTGCGGTATCGCGGGCTGGCGGAACAGATCGCCGGGATCCGCCAGACCGGTCCGCGCAGCGTCCGCTTCGACTTCAACACCGCGGACCGCGAACTCGCCCTGATCGCCGGCATGCGCCCGATTCTGAAGAAGGCGCAGTGGGACGGCAAGACCTTCGCCGCGTCGGGGCTGGATGACATTCCGATCGGAACCGGCGCCTATGTGGTATCGGATTTCGAGGCCGGACGCTTCGTGACCCTGCGCCGCAACCCGGACTATTGGGGCAACGACCTTCCGTTCCGGCGCGGCACCCAGAACTTCGATGAACTGCGGATCGAGTTCTACGGCGACGAAACCGTTCTGTTCGAAGCCTTCAAGGCCGGCGAACTGACTGTCAACCGCGAGTTCAATGCCGAGAAATGGGAAACGCAGTACAACTTTCCCGCCGTTCAGCGCGGCGATATCATCAAGTCCGAAATTCCCCACCGGAAACCGTCCGGCATGACCGGCTTCGTGATGAACACCCGCCGTGCGCCATTTCAGGACTGGCGCGTCCGGGAAGCGATGCTGCTCGCCTTCAACTTCGAATACATCAACGACACGCTCACAGGCGGCGTGCAGCCGCGCATCACGTCCTATTTCTCCAATTCCGAACTGGCGATGCAGCCGGGACCGCCATCCGCTGATGTCCGCGCGCTGCTCGCCCCCTATTCGGAAACGCTCGCACCGGATGCGCTGGACGGCTACGCGCTGCCGCAAAGCGATGGCACCGCGCGCAACCGGAAAAACCTGCGACGTGCCGTGAACTTGCTGGCAGAGGCCGGATGGACCGTAACCGACGGCGTTCTGACGGATCGAAATGGCGATCCGTTTGCCTTTGACGTGCTACTACGTCAGGGCGACACCGGGAACCAGACCGTGATCGAAATCTACCGTCAGGCGCTGGAGCGGCTCGGAATGGCCGTGACCGTGACGACCGTCGATGACGCGCAATACACCGCCCGGATCGGGGAATACGACTTTGACATGACGCCGTTTCGCCGCGATCTGTCACTGTCTCCCGGCAACGAACAAAGGCTCTACTGGGGCAGCGGCGGCGCGGAAACGCCGGGATCCCGAAACCTGATGGGCGTCGCTTCGCCGGCGGTGGACGCGATGATCGACACGATGCTCACCGCCGAAACCCGGACAGATTTCGTGTCCGCGGTCAGGGCGCTGGATCGCGTGCTGACGACCGGACGATACGTGATTCCGATCTGGCAGTATGACGTGGGTCGCATCGCCCATTCCCGGCACCTCCGTTTCCCCGACCGGTTGCCAATCTACGGCGACGCGGTTGGATTCCTGCCCGATGTCTGGTGGTACGACCCGGAATAGAGGCGAAAAGTACGTATTTTCAATGGCTTGACCACCAGCCGCCGACGCATCAGGGACCTTCACAGAACCTTTACAAAAAATCGCGGCTGCGACCGATAGCCTCTTTTCTCTGCGTTGCAGCGTCGCTACGCTGGCGGATGGGAGGCAAGAGATTGCCAAAGGGGATGCATGCTATGACCTGGACAGACATGACGGCGGATTGGGCCACCTGGTACCGTCGCCTGCAGATCCGGTTTCCCAAACTGGACGATGCGGCCATGCCGTTCTCGAAACTGGACCGGGATCGCTTCGAAGCCTACCTGGCGGATGTCCAGAACCTGACGTTGACCGAAGCCCGAGAGGAGGTCGAGGATTTTCTCTATATCCAGAGCCTGCTTTGCGAGGCGGAAGACGGGCACGAAGCCGCCTGAACGTCAGGTCAGCGACGTCACCCAGAGAATCAGGGCATCTTCGGCGCTGACCGAAATCACGTTGTGCCCCATGGTCGCGTCGTAATAGGCGCTGTCGCCCCGGCGCATCTCGATCGGTTCATAGAATTCCGTGAACAGCCTGACGACCCCGGTCAGCACATACAGGAACTCTTCCCCGTCATGGCGCACCCAACCTTCGAATTCCTCCATCGACCGCGCCCGCACCCGCGCCCGGTAGGGCAGCATCTGCTTCTTAGTCAGGTTTTCGGCCAGAAGCTCGTGTTCGTAGGTCGCCGTCGCATGGGCCTCGCCTTCACCTGATTTCGTCACCGCCAGGCGGCCGGTGATCTGGTCGCGCTCCGGTGGCGTGAACAGTTGCGGCACCGAGATCCGCAACCCGACAGCCAGCTTTTTCAGGGCCTCGTAGGTCGGAGACATCTGCCCGTTCTCGATCTTGGACAGGGTAGAACGCGCCAGACCGGCCTGGCTCGCGGCCTGTTCCAGAGTCCAGGACCGCGCCTTGCGCAACTCGCGCACCCGCGCCCCGAGATCCAGCGGCTGCGCGTCGCTGTCCGCCCCGGAACTGCGGGCGATGCGGATGATGGCCTTCGGATCGCGCGGTGTCATGGCCGTTCTATAGGAGCGCTCCGGGCAGCTTGCAACGATCTCTCTGGCGCGCTAGCCAAGGGCCATGCAATCGATCTTCGACATGGGTCCGCCTCCCGCCTGCCCCGCGCCCTTCAACTTGGCGGAGCACGTGATCGGGCATGCGGATCGACACCCGGAAAAAACGGCCCTTTCGGTTCTGGGAGCCTCCGGATCGCAGGACTGGAGCTTTGGACAGTTGAGCGGTGCCATACGCGCCACCGGCACCGGGCTGCTTGCCCTCGGGCTGCGCCCCGGCGACATTGTCCTGATGCGGCTCGGAAACACTATCGATTTCCCGATCGCCTACCTCGGTGCGATCGCCGCCGGACTGGTTCCGGTGCCGACCTCGTCGCAGCTGACCGAAAGCGAAACCGCGAAGATGATCGCGGAACTGTCGGTCGCGGCGGTTCTGCACGACCCGGACGTGGCCTGTGCCGCGCACCCGCGAATGATCACGCTCGACGCGTTGCGCGCGATGCGCGATCAGCCGCCCTGCGCCTGGGACAAGGGCGATCCGAACCGGCTGGCCTATGTCGTCTACACCTCCGGCACCTCGGGCAAGCCGCGCGCCGTCGCCCATGCCCACCGGGCGATCTGGGCCCGGCGGATGATGATCGACGGCTGGTATGGGCTGACCCCGCAGGACCGCCTGCTTCACGCCGGCGCGTTCAACTGGACCTATACGCTGGGAACCGGACTGATGGATCCCTGGACCATTGGCGCGACGGCGCTGATCCCGGAACAGGGCACCGATCTGGCCGATCTGCCGAAGCTGATGAAAACCCATGAAGCCACGATCTTCGCCGCCGCGCCGGGCGTCTATCGCAAGTTCCTGTCCGACCGGACACATCTGGATCTGCCGCACCTCCGACATGGGCTGAGCGCCGGTGAAAAGCTGTCACGGCACCTGGCGGGCCTGTGGCACCGCGCGACCGGAACCGAGATCTACGAGGCCTATGGCATGTCGGAATGTTCGACGTTCATTTCGACCAGTCCGTCGCAGCCGGCGCGCGGCGATGCGCTGGGGCGCCCGCAGCAGGGGCGACGCGTCGCCATCGTCGATGCCGATGGCCCGGTGCCGCAGGGCCAGGAGGGCGTCATCGCGGTGCACCGCGAAGATCCCGGCCTGATGCTGGGATACCTGAACGCGCCCGACGAAGCCGCGGACCGCATGCAGGGGGACTGGTTCCTGACCGGGGACCTCGGCGCGATGGCGGCCGACGGTCAGATCAGCTACCTGGGCCGGAACGACGACATGATGAATGCCGGAGGCTACCGCGTGTCGCCTCTCGAAGTCGAAACCGTCCTGTCCGGCCATCCCGGCATCACCCAGGCCGGCGTGACCGATATCGAGATCAAGGAAGACACCCGGATCATAGCGGCCTTCTACACCGGCCCGGCCGCTCTGGACGATGCGGTGCTGCGCACCTATGTTCAGGACAAGCTGGCGCGGTACAAGCAGCCCCGTGCCTATATCCACCTGCCTGCATTGCCCGTCAGCGCAAACGGAAAGCTGCTGCGCCGCGCCCTGCATGCATATTTCAAAGCCAAGGACCGATGACAGACCGCACAATTTCGCTGGACATCCTTTCGGACCCGATTTGCCCGTGGTGCTACATCGGCAAGACCCATCTGGACCAGGCTTTGGCGGCGATCCCCGACCATCCCTTCGTCATCCAGTGGCATCCCTTCCAGTTGAACCCGGACATGCCGGAGGACGGCATGGACCGGCGCGCCTATCTCGAAGCCAAGTTCGGCGGCAAGGATGGCGCGGTGCGCGCCTATGCGCCGGTCGTCGAAAGCGCCGAGGCCGCCGGGCTGAGCATCAATTTCGAAGACATGGCCCGCACGCCCAACACCATGGACGCCCACCGGCTGATCCATTGGGCCGGCATAGAGCACAAACAGAACGACATGGTCGATGCGCTGTTCAACGCCTATTTCGTCGAAGCCCGCGATATCGGCGACCCCGAGGTTCTGGCCGATATCGCCGACAGCATCGGAATGGATGCGTCTGTGGTGGCGCGGCTTCTGGCGACGGATGCGGATCGGGACGACATCGCGAAACGCGACCGTCACAGCCGCGAAATGGGCGTGACATCGGTTCCAACCTTCATCGTCGCCGGCAAACATGCCGTGCCGGGGGCACAACCGCCCGAGCTTTGGCAGAAGGTGATCCGGGAATTGCAGGCTCAGATCCCGGAAAGCGCCGAGCAGCATTGAAACAGTTCAAAGCGCATACGGTCGTCATCAGTCTTGTCGGCATCGTCGCCCTTGGAACCGTTTTCTTTCACCTCGTCGAAGGCTGGGGCTGGCTGGATTCCTATTTCTTCACCGTGATCACGATTTCGACCGTCGGCTACGGGTCGCTCGTTCCCGCCACCGCGCTTGGCAAGATCGGAACGACCTTCTTCATCTTTACCGGCCTCGGCATCTTCGCCGTCGCAATCCAGCAATTCGCGCTCTACCACATGCAGAAGCGCGAAGAGCATACGGAATGGCTGATCGGCCGACTGGGCCACAGAAACCACGACGATCCACCGACCGCGGCCAACGAAGACGATCAGCCGAACCCGGATCAGAAAGGCAGGAAATCGCCGTCCAGTTCATAGTGCTTGACGGCCAGCAACGGTTGCGCGCCATCATAGGAAAAGACAAAGACATGGGCGCTGTCATTCGCCAGGGTCAGGCGGCAGAACACCGCGTCAGGGTCGAACTCCACCGGGCAGTTCTCCATGTCGGCATGGGTGATCGAGGCTTCGAACACCTCGTAGCTCAGAACGCCATTTCCCAGATAGGCCGTGCCCTTGCCGGCATGTGATTCTCCGGGGCCGGACGCCATGGCCGGCAAAGCCATTGTCAGAGCAGAAAGTGTCGTTATCAGGAGTTTCATCAGACTGTCCTTATACTTGACTGTTTTTATCAATTACTGGTTTCCTACTGTTTTCGTAAACTATTGACCAGCAGGAAATCTGGCCAAGCCGCATCGCCTGTGATAGCGCCCGCCTCAGAACCCCGGAGTCCCAATGCCCACCCACATGTCCCGCGGCGAATTCATTGCGCTGATCGCGATGATGTTCGCAACGATCGCATTCTCAATCGACGCCATGTTGCCGGCTCTTCCGGAAATCGGTGACGAGTTGAGTCCGGCCGATCCGAACCGGGCGCAACTGATCCTGACATCCTTCGTCCTTGGCATGGGTCTTGGGACCTTCTTTACCGGCCCGCTGTCGGACGCTTTCGGGCGCAAGCCGGTGATTTTCTTCGGCTCGCTCCTCTATATCGCGGCGGCGACGGTGGCCTGGTTCAGTTCCTCGCTCGAACTGGTGCTGATCGCCCGCGTGGTCCAGGGGATCGGCGCAGCCGCGCCGCGAGTCGTTGCCGTGGCGATCATGCGCGATCTCTACACCGGGCGCGAAATGGCCCGCATGATGTCGATCGCGATGATGATCTTCACGATCTTCCCGGCCTTCGCGCCGATGATGGGGGCCGGGATCATCGCCATCGTCGGATGGCGCGGCATTTTCGCGGCTTTCGTGCTGTTCTCGCTGATCTGCATCTTCTGGATGGGGCTGCGGCTGCCGGAACCGCTTGCGCCCGAGAACCGGCGGCCGTTTCGCGCGCCGCTCCTGCTGGATGCGGTGCGCCAGATGCTGGCGCATCCGACCGTGCGCCTGTCGATCATCGTCCAGACCCTGTGTCTCGGCATGCTCTTCACCATGCTGACGATGGTGCAACCGGTCTATGACGTGATCTTTGGCAAGGCCGACAGCTTTCCGTTCTGGTTCGGGGCGGTGGCGCTGGTGTCCGGCAGCGCCAGTCTTCTGAATGCCGCAATCGTTGTCCGGGTCGGCATGCGCCGGATGGTGACCTGGTCGCTGGGGGCGCAGGTCGTCCTGTCCGGCGGCGTTCTGGCGATCTCCGGGCTGGACCTGCCGCCGGACCGTCTGTTCGCGATTTTCGTTTTCTGGCAGTCCTGCGCCTTCTTCATGGCCGGCACGACGCTGGGCAATCTGAATGCGATTGCCATGGAACCGATGGGCCACATCGCCGGCATGGCCGCTTCGGTGATCGGCGCGATCTCGACCGTGCTGGCCGCTGCCATCGCGGCCCCGATCGGCCTGCTCTTCGATGGATCCCTGCTGCCGCTTGCCATGGGGTTCGTGCTGATGTCGATCGCGGGTTTTGCCCTGATGCTGTACATGGGCCGGATCGAAGCCCGCCGGCCCGCCTGATATTGGTGACACCGGCGATTCCTGTTATCCTGGGCGGAAACAGGAGGTTCGGGATGGATGGCTATTACGATCTTGGCGACCACAGTTGCCCGGTCACGACCAGGTCGTCCGAAGCCCAGATGTGGTTCGATCGCGGCCTGATCTGGACCTACGGATATAATCACGAAGAAGCCGTGGCCTGTTTCAAACGCGCCCTGGACCATGATCCCGCCTGCGCCATGGCCCATTGGGGAATCGCCTATGCGGGCGGGCCGAATTACAACATGCCGTGGGACCTGTTCGACGAGACGGGCCGCGCGGAGGCGCTGGCGCTCGCCCATGATGCGACGCAGGCGGCGGTGCGGCTGGCTCCGGGATGCACGGATGTGGAACAGGCGCTGATCAACGCCCTGCCCGCGCGCTATCCGCAGCGTGAACCCGGATTGGACATGCAGGCCTGGAACCATGACTTCGCCGATGCCATGCGCGCCGCTTTCGCCACCCACCCGGACGATCTGGACCTGCGGACTATCTATGTGGAATCCCTGCTGAATCTGACGCCCTGGCGGATGTGGGACCTGGCCAGCGGAGCCCCGGCGACCGGGGCCGCGACGCTGGAAGCGCAGCGGGCGCTGGAAAGCGCGATGGCGGATCAGCCGGGCGCGATGGCGCATCCCGGTCTGCTGCATCTCTATGTGCATCTGATGGAGATGTCGCCCTTTCCCGAAAAGGCCCTGAAGGCGGGCGACGTCCTGCGCACGCTGGCGCCGGACGCGGGGCATCTGGTGCATATGCCCACCCATATCGACGTGCTGTGCGGGCACTATCACGACGTGGTCCACTGGAACCAGCAGGCAGTCAGGGCCGATCTCAAGTATTACGAACGCGAAGGCGCCTTCAACATCTATACCGGCTATCGCCAGCACAACTATCACTTCGTCATCTATGGCGCTCTTTTCATTGGACAAATCGAACCCGCGCTTGAGGCCGTTCGGGGCATGGCCGCGACCGTGCCCGAAGAGATGCTGCGCATCGAAAGCCCGCCAATGGCGGATTATTTCGAAAGCTACATGGCGATGGAACCGCATATCCTGATCCGGTTCGGACGCTGGGACGAGCTGATCGCGCTGGAGCCCCCGGCGGACCCGGATCTCTATTGCACCCTGGCCGCGACGACTCATTATGCGCGGGCACTGGCCTTTGCCGCGACGGGACGCGTTGCAGAGGCGGAAGCGGAGGAACAGGTGTTCCTCGCCGCCCGCGACCGGGTGCCGGAAACCCGGCTCCTCCACAATAATACCGTCCTCGATCTTCTTGAAATCGCTTCGGAAATGCTGCGCGGCGAAATCGAATACCGCAAGGGAAATTTCGACTCTGCCTTCGATCACCTGCGCCGTTCGGTCGCTTTGGACGATGCATTGCCCTATGACGAACCCTGGGGCTGGATGCAGCCGGCCCGTCACGCCCTTGGCGCCCTGTTGTTCGAACAGGGCAAGGTGGCGGAGGCAGAGGCGGTCTACCGCGAAGATCTGGGGCTGGGCGGCACCCTGTCGCGGGCCAGCATCCACCCGGACAATATTTGGAGTCTCAAAGGCTTGCACGACTGTCTGAAAGCGCGCGGCGAGCGCGTGGAGATCGTCCAGGTGCGGCAACGGCTGGACACCGCGCTGGCCCGCGCCGACCGGGCGGTGGGCGCGTCCTGTTTCTGCGCCCAGGCGGCGATGCGGGCGGCGGGCTGAGCAAGGCGTTACCGAAAGATGACCGCGCGAACACGAACCGGTGCGAAACCCCTTGTTAACAAGGCTGAATCGTCACTTCGTGAATATGGCTACCGGCACACAGCCTGTGCATACCGCGTGCATACGCAGGGCTGCCACGGACCGGGTTAACCGGGCGAACGGTGCGGACCGGAAGGCCCGGCACGGGCCATCGCCAGACCTCTGTCCGGACACGTGGCCCGGCGTGATCCGGGCCGGTCCGCCGCCGATGGTGCATTCGGGCATGCCGACCCGCGGCAAGAAGGTCAGGCCGACGGACCGCTTGCCGTCTGCGCCCTGGATTTCTTCTGTTTCGCGATGACTTTCTCGGCAAGGTCGCGGGCGATGGCGAAGGCGCCCTTGATCTTGTCGCCTTCCCTTGTCCAGTCGCGGCGCACGACGATCCGGTTATCCTTGACCTTTGCCAGCCCTTTCTGATCCTGGATGAAGGCGACAAGGCCCTCGGGGCTGGCGAACTTGTCGTTGTGGAACTGGATGGTCGCGCCCTTGGGGCCGCCGTCGAGCCTGGCGATGCCGGCGCGCTTGCACATGGCCTTGATCCGCACCACCAGCAACAGCGTGTTGACCTCACGCGGCAGCTTGCCGAACCGGTCGATCAGTTCGGCGGCGAAACCTTCGAGTTCCACCTTGGTGGAAAGCGACGACAGGCGGCGGTAGAGGCCGAGGCGCACGTCGAGATCGGGCACGTAGTCTTCGGGGATCAGCACCGGCACGCCGAGATTGATCTGCGGCGCCCACTGGTCGTCGGCGTCGGACAGGCCCTCCATCTGGCCGCTGCGGATCTTGGCGATCGCCTCTTCCAGCATCGACTGGTAGAGTTCGTAGCCCACGTCGCGCATCTGGCCCGACTGTTCCTCGCCCAGCAGGTTCCCGGCGCCGCGAATGTCGAGATCTTGGCTCGCAAGGGTGAAGCCCGCGCCAAGCGTGTCGAGGCTGCCCAGCACCCGCAGGCGTTTTTCGGCCGCCGGGGTCAGTTTCGCGCGCGGTTTCGTGGTGAGATAGGCATAGGCGCGGGTTTTCGACCGCCCCACCCGGCCCCGGATCTGGTAGAGCTGCGCGAGGCCGAACATGTCGGCGCGGTGCACGATCATGGTGTTGGCGGTCGGGATGTCGAGTCCGGATTCGACGATGGTGGTGGCGAGCAGCACGTCGAACTTGCCGTCATAGAAGGCGTTCATCTTGTCGTCGAGTTCACCCGCCGCCATCTGGCCATGCGCCACGAGATAGGTCAGTTCCGGCAATTGTTCCTTCAGGAATTCTTCGATCTCGCGCAGGTCGGAGATGCGGGGCACGACGTAGAAGCTCTGCCCGCCGCGGTAATGTTCGCGCAGCAGCGCCTCGCGGATCGTCACCGCGTCGAATTCGCTCACATAGGTGCGGATCGCCAGACGGTCGACCGGCGGCGTGCCGATGATCGAAAGATCGCGCACGCCCGAAAGCGACAGTTGCAGGGTGCGCGGGATCGGCGTGGCGGTGAGAGTCAGTACGTGGATGTCGCTGCGCAGCTGTTTCAGCCGTTCCTTGTGGGTGACGCCGAAATGCTGTTCCTCGTCGATGATCAAGAGACCCAGGTTCTTGAACCGCACCCCCTTGGCCAGCAGCGCATGGGTGCCGATCACGATGTCGACGGTGCCCCGCGCCATGCCGTCGCGGGTCTGCTGCGCCTCTTTCGTGGAGACGAAGCGCGACAGCTGCCGGACCTGAAACGGGAAGCCCCGGAAGCGGTCGGCGAAGCTGGCGTAATGCTGGCGCGCGAGCAGGGTCGTGGGGGCGATGATCGCCACCTGCACGCCGGACATGGCGGCGACGAAGGCGGCGCGCATGGCGACCTCGGTCTTGCCGAAGCCCACGTCGCCGCAGATCAGCCGGTCCATCGGCTGCCCGCTTTCAAGGTCGCCGATCACATCGCCGATGGCGGCGAGCTGGTCGTCGGTTTCCTGGTAGGGGAAGCGGGCGGAGAACGCCTCCCACGCATGGTGTTCGGCTTCAAGCACCGGGGCGCGGCGCAGGGCGCGTTCGGCGGCGACGCGGATCAGCCGGTCGGCCATTTCGCGGATGCGTTCCTTGAGGCGCGCCTTTTTCGCCTGCCATGCCCCGCCGCCGAGCTTGTCGAGCAGCCCTTCCTCGTGGCCGTATTTCGACAGCAGTTCGATATTCTCGACCGGCAGATAGAGCTTGGCGCCTTCGGCATATTCCAGCAGCAGGCATTCATGGGCGGCGCCGAGGGCGGTGATCACCTCCATCCCCTGGTAGCGGCCGATGCCGTGGTCCACATGCACCACCAGATCGCCGGGGGAGAGCGACTGGGTTTCGGTCAGGAAGTTTTCCGCCTTGCGGCGTTTCCGGGCGGTGCGGATCAGCCGGTCGCCGAGCACGTCCTGTTCGGCGATGACGGTGAGGTCGGAGGTCTGGAACCCGTGTTCCAGCGCCCAGACGGCGAGGTGCAGCCCACGCTTGCCGATGCGGGTGGCGTTGGGGATGGCGATGGTTTCGGCGAGCCCCTCGTCCTCGATCAGCCCCGAAAGCCGTTCGCGCGCGCCCTCGGAATAGGAGGCGACAACCACCGGGCCTTGTTGCAGGCGGGTGCGGATGTGATCGGCGAGCGCCCCGAAGAGGCTGATCTGTTCCTGCTGGCGTTCGGGGGCGAAATTGCGCCCGATCCGGCCGCCCGCGTCGATCACGCCGGGGCCGCTGGCCTGGGGCAAGGGGTTGAATTGCAGCAGCCTGTGCCCGGCCACCGCGGCGTCCCAGGCCGCGTCGTCGAGATAGAGCAGCGCCGGCGGCGTGGGCTTGTAGACGCTGTCGAGCCGCGCCTTCTGCCGCATCGCCAGCTTGCGGGTCTCGTACTGGTCGGCGATGCTGTCCCAGCGGGCGAGACGCGCGGGAGTCACCTGATCGTCCTGGGTGATCGTGACGCCCGGCAGGTAATCGAACAGGGTTTCCAGCTTCTCGTGAAAGAACGGCAGCCAGTGTTCGATGCCCTGATGCTTGCGCCCGGCGCTGACCGCTTCGTAGAGCGGGTCGTCCGTGCCCGCGGCGCCGAATTCGATACGGTAGTTCTGGCGGAACCGGGTGATCGCGGCCTCGTCTAGGATGACTTCGGAAACCGGGGCGAGTTCCACCAGATCCAGCTTTTCGGTGGTGCGCTGCGTCGCGGGGTCGAACCGGCGCGCGCCGTCGAGCACGTCGCCGAAGAGGTCGAGCCGGACCGGCCCGCCCTCGCCCGGCGGATAGATGTCGATGATGCCGCCGCGGATCGCGTAGTCGCCGGGTTCCATCACCGTCGGGCTTTGCGAGAAGCCCATGCGCACGAGGAACTGGCGCAGCGCGGTTTCGTCGATGCGGCTGCCGACGCGGGCGGTGAAGGCGGCCTCGCGCAGGACCGACCGGGCCGGCAGGCGCTGACCGGCGGCGTTGAGCGTGGTGAGCAGCACGAAACGGCTGGGCATCTGGTGCACGAGCGCCGCCAGCGTCGCCATCCGCGCGGCGGAAATGTCGGCGTTGGGCGACACCCGGTCGTAGGGCAGGCAATCCCAGCCCGGAAAGGTCAGCACAGGCATCTCCGGCGCGAAGAAGTCCAGCGCCGCCCGCAGCGCCGCCATGCGCTTGTCGTCGCGGGCCACATGCAGGACCGGCGCCCCGGAGCGGGCGATTTCGTTCAGGATCAGCCGCGCGTCGAAGCCTTCGGGCGCCCCGCCGACGGTGAGATGGGTCGATGGTTTCATGAGAGATCGCTCCGGTCTTTGCAGTCAGCCGCCCAGAACGCCGATGGTGATGTTCTGATACATGCCCCAGACGGCGGTGACGAAAATCGACACCGTGCCGATCATCTGCGTGTAGAGCCGCTGCCGCCCCAGCCGTTTCTGAAGCAGATCGCCGGTGCCGCCTTCGGATTCGATCAGCTTGGCGGTGGACAGGCTCAGCGCCCCGACGATGGTCATCGGGAAGGCCAGCAGGAACATGGCCTGCGCGAATTCCACCCTATACCAGATCGCCAGGACCAGAAGGCCGGACAGCACGAAGCTCACCATGGCCAGGATCCAGAGGCCGGACACCCGGCCGATATAGAGCAGCCGGTTGACGTTGACGCGGGTGATGTCTTCGAGATCGGTTTCCGCCTGACCGCCGACCCGGCGGGCGCGCAGCACCATGTCATAGGGCACGCCCAGGACCCAGTGGCTCGCCGTGGACCACAGCGTCGCCAGCGCGATCCAGTACCACAGGTTCGAAAACGACCGCATGTCGATCAGTTCGAAGATCGAGCTGTACCAATCCACGCCTGTCGCCTGCTTCTGCCCAAATTGCCCGTCGGGATGCCGATCAATGCCACCGGCGCGGCGCAAGTGCAACCCGCTTGGTGATCGGGCGGCCTCCGCCGGGGCAGCGCGACGCGCGCGCCGGCGTTTCCTGTCCCGGCTCAAGGCGACCGGGGCGACCGCATGGCTTGCCGGTGCGGGCATTCCATGGCACCTATCGGAGCAGATCCTGACCGGAGGCCCCTGCCCATGAAACCCACCGTCGCCCCCTTTCCCGCCGCCCGCCTGCGCCGCACCCGCCAGAACCCGGCGATCCGGGGCCTGGTGCGGCAGAACACGCTGACGGTGGACGACCTGATCTGGCCGGTCTTCGTGCGCGCCGGGACCGGCATCGAGGAGCCGGTGCCGTCGATGCCCGGCGTCATGCGGCGCAGCGTCGACAAGGTGGTCGAGGCCGCGCGGGAGGCGGCCGGTCTCGGCATCCCGGCGATCTGCATCTTTCCCTACACCGGCATGGAGGAACGCACCGAGGACTGCGCCGGGGCCTGGGACCCGGACAACCACGCCAACCGGGCGATCCGGGCGATCAAGGCCGAGGTGCCCGGCATCGCGGTGATGACCGACGTGGCGCTGGACACCTACAACATCAACGGCCACGACGGGTACGTGGTCGATGGCGAGATCGTCAACGACGCCACGGTCGAGGCGCTTGTGAAGATGACTCTGGCGCAGGCCGAGGCCGGGGCCGACATCATCGGGCCGAGCGACATGATGGACGGGCGCATCGGCGCGATGCGGGCGGCGCTGGAGGCGGCGGGGCATCAGAACGTGATGATCCTGAGCTACGCTGCGAAATACGCCAGCGCCTTTTACGGGCCGTTCCGCGACGCGGTGGGGGCCAGCGCGGCGCTGACCGGGGACAAGAAGACCTACCAGATGGACCCGGCCAATTCCGACGAGGCGCTGCGGCTCGTGGAACGCGACCTGCGCGAAGGTGCCGACATGGTGATGGTCAAGCCCGGCCTGCCCTATCTCGACATCTGCCGCCGGGTGAAGGACACGTTCGGCGCGCCGACCTTCGCCTATCAGGTGAGCGGCGAATACGCGATGATCCGGGCCGCGGCGCAGAACGGCTGGATCGACGGCGACCGGGTGATGCTGGAAAGCCTGATGGCCTTCAAGCGCGCGGGCTGCGACGGAATCCTGACCTATTTCGCACCGGCGGCCGCGCGGCTGCTGCAATCCTGAGCGGCGCGGCACGGGACCCGCTGCGGCGTCCGGATGGGCAGGATCGGCCGGATATCGCCGTTCTGCGGCCAAGTCTGCGCCGGATTCCGGCAATCCCGTTGCGCCCCGCAGCAAAGACTGATCTGAACGGACCGCATTCAAGGGGGAGAAGGCGGCATTGAGCGGTCTCGGCAAATCCACCACGTTCGTCGCCGCCACCGGCGATAGCCGGATCGACGGCATCCTTTACAGTCAGGCCTGGTCCGGCGGCACCCTGACCTACAGCGCGCCGACCTCTTCTGCGGACTACGGCACCGGCTACGGACAGGGCGAACATCTGGGGCTTCTGCAACCCACCGCGCTGCTGATCGCGGCGCAGCAGCGGTATCTGGACACGCAGTTCGGAACCGCCGCCGACGACGGGTTCGCGCTGGACGGGTTCGCCGACGTGTCGCTGGTGCGCACCACCTCCTTCAACGCCACCATCCGGGTCGCGATGACGGACCGGGATCCTTACAGCTACGGCACCGCCTGGGCCTATTACCCGGCCACCGTCGCCTCTGCCGGGGATGCCTGGCTGATCAAGGGAAGCTATGACTATTCCGCGCCGCAGGTCGGGAATTACGCCAACCTGACTCTTCTGCACGAGATCGGGCATGCGCTGGGACTCAAGCACGGGCATGAATCGGACACCTATGGCGCCCTGCCGCCGCAGTTCGACGCGATGGAATACACGGTGATGACCTACAGGTCCTATGTGGGGGCCGCGGCGACCCGGTATACGAACGGAACCTGGGACTATGCCCAGAGTTTCATGATGCAGGACATCGCGGCGCTTCAGCACATCTATGGCGCGAATTTCACCACCAACAGCGGCGACACCGTCTATTCCTGGTCGCCGCTGTCGTCGGATACGGTGGTCGACGGCGTGGTCGCGCTGGATCCCGGCGGCAGCCGCATCTTCGCGACGATCTGGGATGGCGGCGGCACCGACACCTTCGACCTGAGCGCCTATGACACCGACCTGTCGATCGACCTGGCCCCCGGCGCGGCGTCGGTCCTGGGCGCGGATCAACTGGCCTATCTGGGCGACGGCAACCGGGCCAGCGGCAGCATCTACACCGCGCTGCTGTATCACGGCGACACGCGGTCGCTGATCGAGAACGCGCTTGGCGGCGGCGGCAACGACCGCCTGTCGGGCAACGCCGCCCGGAACCTGCTGAAAGGCGGGGACGGCGAGGACAGGCTGTCCGGGGACACCGGGAAGGACCGGCTGCACGGCCAGAGGGACGACGACATCCTGCTTGGCGGACCGGGACAGGACCGGCTGTTCGGGGGCAACGGCGACGATCTGCTGCGGGGCAACGCCGGTGACGACAGTCTTCGGGGCGGCGGCGGGCGGGACATTCTGGCGGGCGGTTTCGGAGCGGACATCATCAACGGCGGCGCCGGAAACGACCGCATCATCGGCGGGCGCGACGCGGACAGGCTGACCGGCGGCGACGGGTCGGATACATTCGTTTTCTCCGACGTGACCGACAGCCCCGTCGCGCCGGACCGGGACAGGATCACCGATTTCCAGATCGGGCTTGACAGGATCGATCTGTCCCGGCTGCACCCGGCGTCATTTTCCTTTGCGGAGGGCGCGGCGTTCTCCGGCGCGGGCCCGAGCGTGACAGTGGCGGCGAACGGGGCGGACACCTCGGTTCTCGTGGATACCGATGCGGATCTGGTCGCGAATCTGCGGATCGAACTGACCGGCGCCCTGGCGCTGACCGCGTCCGATTTCATCCTGTGACCGAATCAGCGCCGGAACGGCCGCAAGACCCCGCGCCAGCGACAGCGGTAAGTCGCCGAATCACCCGGCTTATGCGTGACACTGGGCAAATTTCTGCGTATAAAAACGGGCAAGGCCGGGAAAACGGTCAGAACAGGCATCATCACAGGCAAAAAACATGAGCAGCATGATCAAAACTCCTCCGTCCTCCTTGCTGACCCGGCGTGGTTTCGCCTTGTCAGCCCTCGCGGGCCTGACCGTCACGGCCGCCTGTGGAAACGGGGTCGGCAGCCCCGGCGCGGCGACCATCGACGCGCGGGTCGACGCGACGCTGAACCAGATGTATTCGCAATATCCGAACACGGTGGACCTGGCGGCGAAATCGACCGGCATGCTGGTCATGCCGCTGGTGACGGAGGCCGGGTTCGGCTTTGGCGGCGGCTACGGGCGCGGGGCGCTGCGGGTCGACAACGTGACCGTCGATTACTATTCCAACACCAAGGCCAGCGCCGGGTTCCAGATCGGGGCCAAGCAATACGCGCATGTGCTGTTCTTCATGACCCAGGACGCGCTGGAGGGGTTCCGCCGGTCGAACGGCTGGACCGCCGGGGCCGATCTCGACTATGTGCTGACGGATCGCGGCGATTCCATTTCCGCCGATACCAACACCCTGCGCTCGCCGATCCTGGCCGCGATCTTCGGGCAGGCCGGGCTTTACGCCGGGGCCTCGCTGGAAGGCGCGAAATACACCCGCATCATCCCATGATCGGGCCAGGCCCCGGACAGGACGCCGGGGCCGGCCGCGGGATAGGGCGCTAGCCCAGCTTGCGCAGTCTCTTGATCAGGCTCGACGTGTCCCAGCGGCCGCCGCCCATGGCCTGAACATCCTTGTAGAACTGGTCTACCAGCGCCGTCACCGGCAGCGACGCCCCGGTCTCGTCCGCCGTGTCCAGGCAGATGCCCAGGTCCTTGCGCATCCAGTCCACCGCGAACCCGTGTTCGAAATGATCGTCGATCATCGTTTCATAGCGGTTGGACATCTGCCAGCTCCCGGCGGCGCCCTGGCTGATGACCTCGACCACCGCGCGCCCGTCCAGCCCCGCCTTTTCGGCGAAATGCAGCGCCTCGGACAGGCCCTGCACCAGCCCCGCGATGGCGATCTGGTTGCACATCTTGGTCATCTGGCCCGCGCCGCTGTCCCCGATCCTGCGGCAGATCCGGGCATAGGCGGCGATCACCGGTTCGGCACGGGCGAAGGTTTCCGCGTCGCCGCCGCACATCACCGACAGGGCGCCGTTCTCGGCCCCCGCCTGCCCGCCTGAAATCGGCGCGTCGACGAAACCGGCGCCGCGCGCGGCGGCGGCGGCATGGAGTTCCCGCGTCACTTTCGCCGAAACCGTCGTGTGATCGACGAAGACCGACCCGGACTCCATCCCCGCGAAGGCCCCGTCTTCCCCCAGGCAGACGCTGCGCAGGTCGTCGTCATTGCCGACGCAGGCCATCACGAATTCCGCGCCCTCGGCGGCGGCCTTCGGGGTGTCGGCGCGTTTGCCCCCGTGCTGCTCGACCCAGGCTTCGGCCCTGGCGGCGCTCCGGTTGTAGACGGTGACATCGTGCCCGGCCGCCTGAAGATGCCCCGCCATCGGATACCCCATGACCCCGAGACCCAAAAACGCCAGTTTCGCCATGTGCTTTCCCTTCGTTCCGACATGAAATAAGTTCGCGACACCTAGCAGGCATTGCGAAAATAAAAAATCTACAATCGCCGGAATCCGCGATCCCGGCACGAAGAGGACAAGCATGGGTATCGGGTTTCGCTGGTTGCTGAGAATCGCCGCCGGATTGGTCGCGCTGGTCGTGCTGGTCGTGCTGCTGACCTATTACCTGGCCAGCCGGTCCCTGCCCGACTACGGGCGCAGCGTGCAGGTGGACGGCCTGTCCGCACCGGTGGAGATCGTTCGCGACAACGCCAATGTGCCGCATATCTTCGCGGACAGCGATGCCGGTGTGTTCTTCGGGCTCGGCTATGCCCATGCCCAGGACCGGCTCTGGCAGATGACCATGATGCGGCGCACCGCGCAGGGGCGGCTGTCCGAGGTCATGGGCCGCCGCACGGTTGCCATCGACCGGCTGTTGCGGCGGCTGGATATCTACCGTCTCGCCGGCCAGTCGCTGGAGGCGCAGGATGCGCAGACCCTGGCCGCGCTCGACGCCTATGCGGCGGGCGTCAACGCGCGGCTGCAACAGGTCAACGACGAGGCGCTTGGCCGGGGCGCGCCCGAGATGTTCCTGTTCAATGCCCCCGTCGCCCCCTGGTCGGCGGCGGATTCGCTGGCGCTGGTGAAACTGATGGGATTGCAGCTCTCCGGCCACCTGTCGAGCGAGGTGCTGCGGGCGCGCGTGTCGCTGCTGCTGGAGGACGAAAGCCGGATCGCCGATATCCTGCCGGACGTGCCCGGCGCGGGGCTGGCGGCGCTGCCGGAATATTCCAGCCTGTTTCCGACCGCGCCCCGATATGCCGAAGCGAAGACCGGCCCGCGCGACCCGCTGTCGCCGGTGCCCCGGCGCGGATTCGCGGGGGCGAGCAATGCCTGGACGGCCGCCCCGTCCCGTTCGGCGTCGGGCGGAACGCTTCTGGCCAACGATCCGCATCTCGGGTTCACCGCCCCGACGGTCTGGTATCTGGCGCGGCTGGAGCTTGAGACCGGCGGCGTCATCGGCGGAACGATCCCCGGCATCCCGGTGGTGCTGACCGGGCGCAGCGCCCGGCTCGGCTGGGGCATCACCAGCGCCTATGTGGACGATCAGGACCTGTTCATCGAACAGCTCAACCCGGACGACCCCGAGGAATACAGGACGCCCGACGGCTACAAGGCCTTTCAGACCCGCCCGTCGATCATCGAAATCAAGGGTAGCCCGCCGATCACCCTGACCCTGCGCTGGACCGAGAACGGTCCGGTGCTGCCCGGCAGCCATTATGGCCTGGAGAGCATCACCCCGCCCGGTCACGTGGCCGCGCTGGGGTGGACGATCCTCAGCCCGCGCGACACGTCGCTGTCGGCGGCCATGGCGCTGATGCGATCCCGGACGGTTCAGGAGGCCATCGCCGCCAGCGAAGGCTATATCGGTCCGGCGCAGAACCTGTCGCTGGTGGATCAGGACACCATCGCGTTGAAACTGGTCGGCGCGGTGCCGCGCCGCGATCCGCGCCACCAGAGCAAGGGACGGATGCCCTCGCAGGGCTGGCGCAGCGAAAACCGATGGCAGGGGCGGATGCCCTATGACACCAACCCGGAATTCATCGCCCCCGCCGGCGGCATCCTCGGCAACACGAACAACAAGATCGTCGACCGTCCCTTTCCCGATCACATCTCGTTCGAATGGGGCGATACGCAGCGGGTGAACCGGTGGCAGCGCCTGATGCAGTCCCGCCAGGTCCATACGCGCGACAGTTTCATCGAGGCGCAGCTGGACCCGGTCAGTTTCACCGCCCGCACGCTGCTGCCCCTGATCGGCGCCGACCTCTGGTTCACCGGCGAGGCGGCGCCGGACGGCACCCCGGAACGCCAGCGCCAGATCGCCCTGTCGCTTCTCGCCGACTGGAACGGCGAAATGAACGAACACCTGCCCGAACCACTGATCTACGCGGCCTGGGTGCGGGCGCTGCAGGCCCGGCTGATCAAGGACGATCTCGGGCCGCTGGCGGAGGAGTTCGACCATGTGGACCCCCTGTTCATCGAACGCGTCTACCGCGACATCGGCGGCGCGTCCGCCTGGTGCGACGTCCGCCAGAGCGCCCCGGTGGAAACCTGCACCGACATGGCGCGGCTGGCGCTGGACGACGCGCTGCTGTGGATCGGGGAAACCTATGGCACGGCGCTGGAAAGCCTGCGCTGGGGCGACGCGCATCAGGCGACGCAGGACCACCAGGTGCTGGGCGACGTGCCGCTGCTGCGCTATTTCGTGAACATCCGGCAATCCACCAGCGGCGGCGACAACACCTTGCAGCGCGGGCTGACCTCGGGCGAGGATCCGACGCCGTTTCACAATGTCCACGGGGCCGGATACCGGGGCGTCTACGATTTCGCCGACCCGGACAGTTCGGTCTTCGTCACCTCCACCGGCCAGTCCGGGCATTTCCTGTCGCGCCATTACGACGATCTGTCCCAGCTCTGGCGGCGCGGCGAATACATCCCCATGTCGCTGGACGAGGGCCTGGCCCGCGCCGCGTCGGTCGGGGTCACGCTGCTGACCCCGCGGGCGCCCTGATCCGATGGGCGGGGACGCCAACGGACTGATCGCGCTCGGAGTGCTGTTCCTCGCCGGTCTGGTGGCGGACGAGCTTGGCCGGCGCACCCGCCTGCCGCGGGTGACGCTGCTCCTGGGCTGCGGCCTGCTGGCCGGAGCGCCGGGGTTCGACCTGCTGCCCGCCAGCGTCAGCGACCTTTATCCGGTCGTCACCGTCATCGCCCTGTGCATGCTGGCCTTCCTGCTCGGCGGCGCGCTGTCGGTGGAAACCCTGCGCGCGCACGGGCGGGCGATCCTGCTGGTGTCGCTGAGCGTCGTGGCGGTGACGCTGGCGGTGGTCACGGCGGGGCTGGCGGCGCTGGGGCTGCCGCTGGCGGCGGCGCTGATCCTCGGCGCGATCGCGACGGCGACGGACCCGGCGGCCAGCTACGACGTGCTGCGGGAAACCGGTGCCGACACCGGATTCGCCCGCACGCTCAAGGGGATCGTGGCGATCGACGACGCCTGGGGGCTGATCGTCTTCAGCCTGGCCCTGGTGCTGGTGCAGGCCTGGACCGGAACCGCGACCGAAGCGGGCATGCTGGGCGAAACCGCCTACGAGATCGTCGGGTCGCTGGCGTTGGGCGCGGTCATCGGCCTTCCGGCGGCGGTGCTGACCGGGCGGCTGTCCGGCGGCGAGCCGCTGCGGATCGAGGCGCTGGGGCTGGTGTTCCTGACCGCGGGCCTGTCGGTCTGGCTGGACCTGTCCTATCTGATCAGCGGCATGACCGTGGGCGCGATCATCGTGAACCTGGCGCGTCATCACACCAAGGCGTTCCACGAAATCGAGAACATCCAGTGGCCGTTCATGGTGATCTTCTTCATCCTTGCGGGCGCGACGCTCGACCTGGAGGCGCTGGCGACGATCGGTCCGATCGGGGCCGGATACATGCTGTTGCGCATCCTGGCCCGCATTCTCGGCGGCTGGCTCGGCGCGGCGCTGGCCGGCGCCCCCAGGGCCGAACGCCCCTGGTATGGCCCGGCCCTGCTGCCGCAGGCCGGCGTGGCCATCGGCATGGCGCTGATCGCGGTCGAATACCTGCCGGATCACGGCGCCTTCATCATGGCGCTGACCATCGGCGCGACCGTGGTGTTCGAGATGTTCGGCCCGCTGGCGACCCGCCTGGCCATCAGAAAGACCTCCGGCGCCGAGACCTGACCGGCGCGGTGTCCTACAGGGCCTCGAACTGCGCCTGCTGCCGCGGAGTCCAGAGGACCGTGATGTCGAACCCGTCCTCGGTCTGGGTTTCGGTCTGGACGATGTCCTGCCGAAACAGCCAGGCCCGGCGCTTGCCGTCCGAAAAGGCCAGGTGCAACGCGCTGGTGTGCCGCCGATCCTGCAAGCGTTCCGCCGTCGCGGCCAGAAGGCCGTCGATCCCTGATCCGGTCAGGGCGGAAATGGCGATGATCCCGTCGCTCCGGGCGGCGCGGGCGGCCATGGCCTCGCGGGCTTCCGGGTCCAGCAGGTCGAGCTTGTTCCAGACTTCGATCTGCGGGCGGCTGTCGTCCACCCCCAGGGACGACAGGATCGCCGTCACGTCCCGCGCCTGCGATTCGGTGTCGGGATGGCTGATGTCGCGTACATGCAGGATCAGGTCGGCGGCCAGCACTTCTTCGAGCGTCGCACGGAAGGCGGCGACGAGTTCGGTCGGCAGATCGCTGATGAATCCCACCGTGTCCGACAGGATCACCTCCGGCCCGTCGGGCAAGCGCACCCGGCGCATCGTGGGGTCCAGGGTCGCGAAGAGCATGTCCTTCGCCGTCACCTCGGCCCCGGTCAGCAGGTTGAACAGGGTCGATTTCCCGGCGTTGGTATAG
Source organism: Sedimentitalea xiamensis (assembly GCF_030164465.1). Lineage (GTDB taxonomy): Bacteria > Pseudomonadota > Alphaproteobacteria > Rhodobacterales > Rhodobacteraceae > Sedimentitalea > Sedimentitalea xiamensis. The sequence continues at coordinate 73,331 of NZ_JASNJE010000006.1, read as the reverse complement.
CCGACGAGCGCGACGATGGGATAGGGCACCTTGGCGCGGGCCTTGCGGTGCAGGTCGCGTGTCCTGACCACCTTGTCCAGCTGCCGCCGCAGGCGCACAAGCTGGTCGTCGATGGCGCGGCGGTCGGCCTCGATCTGGGTTTCACCCGGCCCGCCCACGAAGCCGAGCCCGCCGCGCTGCCGTTCCAGGTGGGTCCAGGCGCGCACGAGACGCGTGCGCTGGTAGGACAGCGCCGCCATTTCCACCTGAAGAACGCCCTCGCGGGTGCGGGCGCGGTCGCTGAAGATTTCGAGGATCAGGCCGGTCCGGTCGAGCAGCTTGACCCCCCAGACCTTTTCGAGGTTGCGCTGCTGCACCGGGCTGACCGGCCCGTCCACCAGCACCAGTTCCACCTCTTCGGCCTCAAACCGCAGACGCAGTTCCTCGATCTTTCCCTTGCCGAACAGCATCCCGGCATGGGCTTTCGGCAGGCTGACGGTTTCGGAGCCGGCCACGTCCAGGCCGGGCAACGCCGCGGCCAGCGCCACGGCCTCGCCGAGCGCCGGTTTGGCCGGGCGCCTGTCGGGATCGCTTTTGATGTCTGGGTGCAGCACCCAGGCGCGGGTGCCGACCCGGTCGTGTTCCATCAAGTGGCGTCTTCGCCCTCATAAAGGTTGATCGGCTGGGACGGCATGATCGTGGAGATCGCATGCTTGTAGACCAGCTGGGATTGTCCGTCACGGCGCAGCAGAACGCAGAAGTTGTCAAACCACGTGATGACACCCTGCAATTTGACGCCGTTGATCAGAAAAATCGTGACCGGAACCTTGGTCTTTCTTACGTGGTTCAGGAACGCGTCCTGAAGATTCTGTCTGTCAGATGCCATTACTTGAAAACTCACCTTTTTTCTTGTCAATTCGCCGCGCACCGGCACGCCCCTGCATCGCGAGTATGTCGCGCCGCGTTGGGAACTTCCACCCAAAAAATCAGCCTGTTATGTGCAGGCGCCCAAGACATCACCGGCCCCGCCACAGATCCGGCGTGAAAAGCGCGATAATGGCCAGCGTTTCAAGCCGCCCGAGCACCATCGCGGCGCAGAGGATCGCCTTGGCCCAGCCGCTCAGTTCCACCAGCCGGATCGGCGTCTGCGCCGCGACCTCGATCAGCGGACCGGTGGTGGACAGGGTGGCGATGCTCAGGACGATGGCATGGTCGAAGGAGACGCCCATCGCCGCCAGCGCGAGGCTGATGACCGTCAGCGACATGGCGAACAGCATGAAGAAGATCCAGGCGATGAAGGCGCCGTTGTTGTGTATGCTGTCGCCCTGGCGCACGCTGCTGACCGACGAGGGATGGACGAGCCGCGCCAGTTCGCGGCGTCCGTGCATGTAGAGCGCATAGACCCGCAGCAGCTTGACCCCGCCGGCGGTGGTGGCGACGCCGCCGCCGATCACCGCCAGCCCCAGCAGGATCAGGCCCGGTGTGCCGAGGCCGGACCATTGCCGCGCCTCGTCCCAGTTGGCGCTTTCAAAGCCGGTCGTGGTCAGGAAGGACATGACGGTGAACATCGCCCCCCAGAAGGCCCGCAGGGCGGTGAAGAACCCTTCGCTGTTGCCGATTTCCAGCGAGGCGAGCCAATGGCGCAGGAACAGCAGGGTGGGCAGGCCGATGACCAGCAGCAGACCGGCGCGGAATTCCGGATCCCTGTCGAGCCGGCGATGGCCCTTGATCGAGGTGTCGTTGGAGAACGTCAGCCGCGACAGGGCGAAGAACATGAACAGGAACAGCAGCGCCTCGCCGATGACCCCGGACGCGGCGTTGGTCACGCCGCCGACCGGGGAGATGCCGGAGGTCGCCATCACCGACATCGCGTGGCACAGCGCCGTCAGCGAGGTTTCGCCGGCCATCAGGAGCAGCACCCACAGGATCATGGTCAGGCCGGCATAGATCGGCGCCAGGGTCACGAAGATCCGCAGGAGCCGCCGGCGCGGGTCCGAGATTTCCGAAACCCCCAGACCCGTCATGTCCCGCCCCGGCTGCCCCTGGGCGGTCAGTTCGAAGCCGCCGAGCGACAGGGGCGCCAGAATCGCCGCCGCCGCCACCCACAGGATCAGCCCGCCCATCCAGCCGACCTGCGCCCGCCACAGGTGCAGCGACGGCGCCAGCCGCGCCGGGTCGTCAAACAGGTCGGCGCCGGTGGTGGTGATGGCGCTGACCATGTCGAAATAGGCATTCAGAAAGGACGTTGTCTGAAGCGCGTCGTGAAACGGAACGGCCAGGAAAACCGGCAGGATCGCGAAGGCGAACATCAGGGACGACAATTGTCCGAGCGAGCCGTAGCGCGGCTTGCGCTCGCCCAGCGCGAGGCCGATCAGGGTCACGCAGACGAGGCCGAGAAGCCCGGAAAAGAAGAAGGACTGCGAGGCCGGGTGATTGTTGCGCACGAGCGCGTGCGAGGCCGGGAGGAACATCGACGCGGAGGTCATCCCCCAGAGCAGCAGCGACAGGGGCAGCCGCAGGAAAACGCCGTAGGGCCTGGGCGCCGTCATGTCAGAAGAAGTCGATCGAGACCTGCATCAGGCGCTCGACTTCGGGCACGTCCGCCGCCATCGCGAAAATGGCGATCACGTCCTTTTCCTCGATCCGCAACTCGCCCACCGGGCGCATGACCTCTCCGTTGCGCATGATGGCCCCGACCAGCGCGCCTTCGGGAAAGTCGATGTCGCGAATGCGCTGCCCCGCCATCGGCGAGGTCGACATCACTTCGGCCTCGATCACCTCGGCCTCGGCGTCGCCGATGGAATAGACCGCGCGCACCCGGCCGTGCCGGATATGGCGCAGGATCGAACTGACGGTGGTGGCGCGGGGATTGATGTAGGCGTCGATCCCCAGCGGCGCCATCAGCGGCACCAGCGTCGGATCGTTGATCAGCGCGATGGCATAGGGGCAGCCTTCGGCCTTGGCCCGGACGGCGGCGAGCATGTTGGTCTTGTCGTCGTCGGTGACGGCCAGCATGGCGTCGGCGCGGTCGATCCCCGCCTCGTTGAGCAGTGCCGCGTCGAGGCCGTCCCCGTGCAGCACGATGGTGCGTTCCAGCGCCTCGGCCGCCTGTTCCGCGTTGGCGCGGCTTTTCTCGATCACCTTGGCACGGGTGCGGGTTTCCCGCGCCTCCAGCGCCTTGGCCACGGTCAGCCCGACGTTTCCGCCGCCGACGATGACCAGACGTTCCTGCTTGAACTGCGCCTTTCCAAAGACTTCGAGCGTGCGGCTGATGTCGGCCACATGGGCGAAGACATAGCAGTCGTCGCCGACGAAAAGCTGGTCGTTCGGTTCCGGCGCGAAAAGCGTGCCATCCCGGCGCACCCCGACCACGATCGACCGCAGGGTCGAGAACAGGTCGGTGAGCTGGCGCAGCGGCGTGTTCACCACCGGGCAGTCGTCCTCGAGGGTTATCCCCAGAAGCTGCGCCCTGCCGTCCATGAAGGTTTCGGTGTCAAAGGCGGCGGGCGCGGCCAGGCGCTGCATCGCGGCTTCGGCCACCTCGCGCTCGGGGCTGATCACCACGTCGATGGGCAGGTGTTCGCGCCGGTAGAGATCGGAATAGATCGCGGTCAGGTAGGATTGCGCCCGCAGCCGGGCAATCTTGCGCTGGATGGAAAACACCGAGTGGGCCACCTGGCAGGTGACCATGTTCACCTCGTCCGAATAGGTCGCGGCGATGATCATGTCCGCGTCCCGCGCCCCGGCCCGGTCCAGCACGTCCGGGTAGCTGGCGAAGCCCGCGACCCCCTGCACATCCAGCGTGTCCGTGGCCCGGCGCACCAGGTCGGGATTGCTGTCCACCACGGTCACATCGTTCTGTTCCCCCGACAGATGGCGCGCGATCTGCCAGCCAACCTGACCGGCACCGCAGATGATGACCTTCATGCCTTGTCGCCCTTGTGGCCCCGAGTTCAGCGGTCTTTTGCATGACAGAAGGCCAAAGGGCGGTCAAATGAATTGTCGGGCAGCCGGAGAGCGGCGGCGCGAAGGTCCGGACCAGGGCGCAAACCCGCGCCGAGCACGCGGAATTCGCCGCGAAGCCGTTGCGCCACCGCCGGGTCTGGGGCAATCTCGGCCCATCATGCGGATCAATGCCCCGATATTTTCTGCCCTGACCGTGCTGGCCGGCTGCGCCACCGGGCTCACGACCTATTATGCGCCCGGCGTTTCCGTGTCGCGGATGCAGACCGACACCACGCGCTGCGAGGTTGAGGCGCTAAAAGACGCCCCGGTCGCCAACCAGATCCGGCAGAATCCGCCGATCTTCTTTCCCGGATCGCAATATTGCAATTCCGCGGGGTGCTATTACCGGCCCGGATACTGGGTCGATGGCGGGATCTACACGGTCGATGTGAACAGGGATCTGCGGGCGCGGGTGCTGGACCTGTGCATGGCGCAGAAAGGATACGCGCCCGTCAGCCTGCCCCGCTGTTCCGGCGCGGTCGCCGCCGCCGCGCCGCGCACCCGGACGCAGACCCTGCCGGCGCTGACCCAGAGTTCCTGCGTCATCCGGTATGACGACGGAAGCTGGCAGATCGTCAATCCGGTCCCCCCGATCGCGTCGGAATAGGGTTTCGCCCGCGCATCCGCCGCGCCGGTCTATTCCGCGGCGGCGGCGCTTTCCGGCACGTCGTCATCCACATGGGCGATCCGCGCTCCGGACTTGGAGGACGTGACGACGCCGAGCGACTTCAGCTTGCGGTGCAGCGCGCTGCGCTCCATTCCAACGAAGGACGCGGTCCGGCTGATGTTGCCTCCGAACCGGTTGATCTGGGTCAGCAGGTATTCGCGTTCGAACGCCTCGCGCGCCTCGCGCAGCGGCAGCGCCGCCAGGGTGCCCGACAGAACCACGCGGCCTTCTTCGGATTTCTTGTCGCCGTCGCTGGGCAGTTCCTGCGCCTCGATCGGTCCCGCGCCTTCGCCAAGGATCAGCACCCGTTCGATCAGGTTCTTCAACTGGCGCACGTTGCCGGGCCAGACCATGGTCTGCATCAGCGCAATCGCGTCTTCGGACAGGGACCGCACCGGCAGGCCCTGGGAGGCATGGCAGGCGGCGATGAAATGTTCGGCGAGCACCGGGATGTCCTCGCGCCGGTCTTCGAGCGACGGCACGGCGATCGGCACGACATTCAGGCGGTGGAACAGTTCCTGCCGGAAGCGGCCGGCCTTGATCTCGTCCTCCAGATTGCGATTGGTGCTGGAGATCACGCGCAGATCCACCCGCACCTTGTCGTTGCCGCCAACCCGCTGGAATTGCTGGTCGACCAGAACCCGCAGGATCTTGGACTGGGTGCCGATCGGCATGTCCGCGACCTCGTCGAAATAGACCACGCCACCATGGGCCTGTTCGAGAAGCCCGGATTCGACGCCCCGGTCGGCGCCTTCGCGGCCAAACAGCACCTCTTCCATGCGGTCCGGTTCGATGCTGGCGCAGTTGACGGTGACGAAGGGCGCATTGGCGCGGTTGGAATGGGCGTGGATGTAGCGCGCGGCGATTTCCTTGCCCGATCCGGCCGGCCCCGACAACATCACCCGCCCGTTGGATTTCGTGACCTTGTCGAGGTTTCCGACCAGGTTCCGGAACGCCGGGCTTGCGCCGATCATGTCCGCGGCGACGGTGTCGCGATGTTTCAGGGCGCTGTTCTCGCGGCGCAGGTTCGACGTTTCCATGGCCCGCCGGATCACCACCATGAGCTGGTCGATGTTGAACGGCTTCTCGATGAAATCGTAGGCCCCCTGCTTGATCGCGGCGACGGCGATCTCGATGTTTCCATGCCCCGAGATGATCACCACCGGCACGTCGGGATTGTCCCGCTTCACCGCTTTCAGGATGTCGATACCGTCCATGCGGCTGTCCTTGAGCCAGATGTCCAGGATCAGAAGCGCCGGCGGTTCCGTGTTGATGGCGGCCATGCAGTCGTCGGAATTGCCGGCCAGCCGCGTCGCGTAGCCTTCGTCTTCGAGAATATCGGAAACCAGTTCGCGGATGTCGCGTTCATCGTCGACGATCAGAATATCGCTCATGTCATACCTGCTTTTTCTTTGGTGTTGTCGCCAATGGTGCGGGCGTTGGTGGTGGGCGGAGGGGCGCCGGGAAGCCGGATCACGGCCATGGCGCCGGAATGGGTCTGTCCTTCGAACACCGGCGCGTTCTCCAGGGTGAGGCTGCCGCCGTGTTCCTCGATGATCTTCTTGACGATCGGCAGTCCGAGGCCGGTGCCCTGGTCGCGGGTCGTCACATAGGGTTCGAACAGCCGGGTGCGGTCTTCCGGCCAGCCGATGCCATTGTCGGCGATGGCGATCTCGCACCCTTTGTCGAGCGGAGTGAGGGTCACGCGGATCTGCGGCTCAAGATCGGCGATGTCGCCTATTTCCGACGCTGTTTCAATAGCTTCTCCGGCATTCTTGATCAGGTTCGTCAAGGCCTGGGTAATCATGGTCGCATCGACTTCGGCGTTCACGGGATGATCCGGAAGATCGGTGACGAAATGCACCTTCGGCTGGCCGGTTTCCTGCAGCAGAACGGCATCGCGGGTCAGCCGCGTCAGGTCCTCGCTGCGCCTGTCCGGTTCCGGCATCCGCGCGAACTTGCTGAATTCGTCCACGATCCGGCGCAGATCGTTGGTCTGGCGAATGATCACATCGGTCATCGATTCAAGCCGGTCCCGGTCCTCGGTCAGAACCGGGCCGAACTTGCGCTTGATCCGTTCAGCGCTCAGCTGGATCGGCGTCAGCGGGTTCTTGATCTCATGGGCGATGCGCCGCGCCACGTCGCCCCAGGCGGCCATCCGCTGCGCGCTGACCAGATCGGTCACATCCTCGAAGGCGACCACGTAGCCTTCGAGGCTTCCATCGGATTCCCGGCGCGTCGACATGCGCACCAGAAGGTTTTCCAGCCGTCCTTGCCGGGACACCTTGACTTCGCCCTGGGCGGTTTCGCCGCCCCCTGCCCTCAGCGTTTCGAACAGCGGGCCGAATTCGGGCACCGCCACCGACAGGGCCAGCGACTGTTCGTCCCCCGACCAGTCCAGCAGCCGTTCCGCCGACCGGTTCACGAAGGTCACGCGGCCATCGGGATCGAGTCCGACGACTCCCGAGGTCACCGACGACAGCACGGAATCGAACATCCGGCGGCGGCGTTCGATCTGGTGGGTGTTGTCCAGCAGCCGTTCCCGCTGTCCTTTCAACTGATAGGTCATCTGGTTGAAATACCGGCCCAGCATGGCGATTTCGTCGTCGCCTTCCTCTTCGATCACCTGCACATCCAGATCGCCGCCGCCGACCCGTTGCGCCGCGGTCGTCAGCCGTCCGACCGGGCGGGACAGGCGTTCCGCGAACCAGAGCCCCAGCCAGATCGCCGCGAGGATCAGGATCACGGCGAAACCGAGATAGATCAGGCCGAATTCGAACAGGACCCTGCCCCGTTCCTTTTCGAGCTGCTGATAGAGCAGGACGGTTTCCTTGGTTTCGTCCAGCAGGTTCAGGATGTCGCCATCCACGGCCCGGCTGACATAGAGAAACCGGTCGACGAAGGCATCCAGCCGCACCAGCGCCCGGAATTCGTTGTTGTCCCAGTCCTGAATGATCAGCAGCCCGTCTTCGCTGGCGGTCGCGATGTCCTCGGGGGCGGGGCGTTCGAAATCGAACAGGTACGATCCCTCGCCGCGGGCCCGGATTTCGCCGGTGCCGTCGATAACATAGGCTTCGCGCAAGCCGCGCTGGATCTGGGCCTGCCCCTGGCCGAGCAATTGCCGCAGTTCGGCGTCGTTCATGAAGAACGTCGCCCGGCGCGTGGCGTCTATGAACAGGGCCAGCGCCCGAGCGTCCTGCTTCAAATTCTCGCGATGCTCTTCCTCATAGGCTTCGGCGGCGGACAGGGAGGTCCCGACCACCTGGCGCACGCGGTCCGAGAACCAGCCTTCCAGCCCGATATTGACGGTGAGGCCCGCGAAGACCGCCACGATCACCGTGGGAATCAGCGCCAGCAGGGCAAAGACGCCGGTCAGGCGGAGATGGAGCCGCGAGCCCGCCGATTTCGCGCGGCGGGCGGCGACAAGCCGGACGATCTGGTTCAGGACCAGGGTCGCGACGACGAGGATATAGACGAAATCGGCCAGCAGGATGAACCGCAGCGCCGGCGAGGAGGCATCGTGATCGAACGGGCCGAGCACCATGAACGTGGCGAAGGCCAGCACAGGCCCGAGGACCACGAGCCCGAGCGTTCCGGCATTCTTGGCCCGCCGCGTTCTGCGCCACCTGTTGAACGTCAGTAACGGCCTGTTGTGTGACCGAGTCGTCACGCGCTGCCCTCGTAGTTGATGTGTCGCCTGCGCGACGTACCGCCATATGTCGTGGTCTCTTCCCGGCGCCCGCCTTCACTGGCACCGGCTTGCCACTCTCATGTGACGTTTTTACATCAACTTGCGCCGCCGTGTCACCTCTATATCAAGGTCGGTGATCTTCTTTCTCAGGGTATTTCGGTTGATGCCCAGCAGATCCGCGCATTTCGCCTGATTTCCCCCGGTCGCGTCCAGCGCGATTTCGATCAGCGGCGTTTCGATCTCGCGCAGGATTCGGGTGTAGAGACCGGGCGGCGGCAGCATGTTGCCATGCAGGTCGAAATACCGCCGCAGGTGGCGCGCGACCGATGCCGACAGCTTTTCGGCGTCGCCGCGCCCCATGGCCGGTTCCATTTCCGGCTGGCTGCCGAGAACGGCCTCGACCTCGGCGCGGGTGATCTCGTCGGTCCGGCTGGTCAGGACCAGCCGGCGGATCGCGTTTTCAAGCTGGCGGACGTTTCCCGGCCAGCTGTAGACCCGGAACAGATCCTGCGCCTCGCGGCTGAACCAGCGTTTGGGCGCGCCTTCCCGTTCGGAACGGGCGAGGAAATGTTCGGCCAGCAATTCGATGTCATCGACTCTTTCGCGCAGGGCGGGAACGTGCAGGGCCGCGCCGCTGAGGCGATAGTAGAGATCCTGACGCACCTGCCCCTTTTCCATCGCCGCCGACAGGTTGCCCTGGCTGGTGGCCATGAACCGGGGGACGTGATCGCCCGGTGCGTCCATCATGCGCACGATCCGCGCCTGGATCTCTTCGTCGATATCGGCGATCTCGTCGATCAGGACGGTTCCGCCCTTGACCCGCGCCAGAACCCGCGCCGGTCCTTCGAGATCCTGAAGATCGGCGGCCCCGACCGAAATGAACGGCAGGGTGCGCCGGTCCGAGAAATCGTGAATCGCGCGGGCGATCAGCGATTTCCCGGTCCCGCTTTCGCCGGAGATGAGCACCGGCAGGTCGGTGTTCATCACCTTGGCGACGAGGCGGTAGAGGGATTGCATCACCTGGGTGCGCCCGACCAGCGGCAGTTCGTCGGGCCGGTCCTCGGACGTGTCGCGCACATCGGACGGGGTCCGGCGTTTCAGTTCCAGCGCACGCGAGGTGCGCTTCATCAGGTCCGGAAGATCGAAAGGCTTGGGCAGGTAGTCGTAGGCTTCAGCCTCGGCGGCCTGGATGGCGGTCATGATCGTGTTCTGGGCCGAGATCACGATCACCGGCAGGCCCGGACGGTCCTGCGCGATCTTAGGCAGCATTTCCAGCCCGTTGCCGTCCGGCATCATCACGTCGCTGATCACCACGTCGCCCTTTCCCTCCGCGACCCAGCGCATCAGCGTCGTCAGGGAACTGGTCGCATGCACCTTGCAGCCCGCGCGGGTCAGCGCCTGGGTCAGGACCGTCCGAATCGTGCGGTCGTCGTCGGCAACCAGAACAGTACCGTCCATCAGGAAGTCTCCTCGGGGTTCAGGCCGCGCGGAACCCGCGGCAGGGAAAGTCGGAAAACCGTATGTCCCGGAACCGACGTCACGGAGATCCATCCGTGGTGGTCCGAAATGATCTTGCTCACCAGGGCGAGGCCGAGGCCGGTGCCGTTGTCGCGGCCGGACACGAAAGGATCGAAGACATCGGCGCGGATCTTGTCGGGCAGGCCCGGACCGTCGTCGATGATCTCGACCTGGAGCGGCAGCGACTGCCCCGACCCGTCCGCGCGGCGCAGGCTGAAGGAATGTTCGAAATAGCTGTGTATGCGGATCGTGCCGCCTTTCGGGTCGGCGGCTTCGGATGCGTTCTTCAGCAGGTTCAGAATCACCTGGAGCAACTGGTCCGGATCGCCATAGGCCAGCGGCAGCGACGGATCGTAATCCTCGACGATCTTCATATGCGCCCCGAAACCCAGAAGCGCCGACCGCCGCGCCCGGTCCAGCACGTCATGGATGTTGACCGGCTTGAAGGACGGTTCCGACAGGTTGCCGAACTGTTCAACCTGTTCGAGCAGCTTCACGATCCGCCGGCTTTCGGTCACGATCAGGTCGGTCAGTTCCAGGTCTTCCGGCGACAGGTTCATGCTCAGCAGTTGCGCAGCACCTGTGATCCCGGCCAGCGGGTTCTTGATTTCATGGGCCAGCATCTCGGCCATGCCGATCGCCGATTGCGCCGCCGACTTGACCGAATGGCTTTGCGTCATCCGCCCCGCGAGTTCGCGCGGCGAGATCATCAGGATCATGGTGCCGGGATGACCGAGCAGCGGCGCGATCTGGAGCGCGCATTGCAGGGGCGCGCGGCTGCCGGAGCCGACGTCGATGTCGTTGACGAAAAGCGGCGTGCCGTTCTTGCGGGCGCGGCCGAAGGCTTCTTCGATCGGCGCGTCGATCGCCACCTGGTCCCAGATCGGGGTGCCGATGACCGATTTCGCCGAGGCGTTCAGGAAGCCTTCGCCGGCGGAATTCACGTCCGCGATATTGTCGTTGCCGTCGATCAGGAAGGCAGGGATCGGCAGCGACGCCCAGATGGAACTGTCCGACGTCATGCGGCGGCCTGCGCGCTTTGGGTCAGGGCATCCGGCAGCAGGCGCAGAACCTCGTCCGGGCTTCCTGAGGTCAGGACCAGACGGCGCAGGGCCGGCCCGGTCGGAACCAGGTCCATGTACCAGCCCAGATGCTTGCGGGCGACGCGCAGGCCCAGGTCCTTTCCGTAAAACGACAGCATCGCCTGATAATGCGCGCTGACGAGCGCGACCAGCCCGTCCCCGGACGGGACAGACGGCACGGGGAAACCGGCGATGTCATGGGCGATTTCCGCCAGTTTCCACGGCTGGCCCTGGGCCCCGCGTCCGATCATCACGCCATCCGCGCCCGACGCCGCCAGGGCCTGACGCGCCGTCGCGCCGTCGGTGATGTCGCCATTGGCGACGACCGGGATCGACACGGCATCCTTGACGCTGGCGATCGCCGGCCAATCCGCCCGCCCCTTGTAGAACTGGCACCGGGTCCGCCCGTGAATCGTCACCATCTGGACTCCGGCGTCTTCGGCGCGGCGGGCGACGTCGGCGGCGTTCCGCGAATCGTCATCCCAGCCCAGCCGGGTCTTCAGCGTCACCGGCACGTCCACCGCCGCGACCACGGCCTCGATCAGCGTCAGGGCGTGATCCGGCGTTTTCAGAAGCGCCGACCCGGAATAGCCGTTCGTCACCTTCTTGGCCGGACAGCCCATGTTGATGTCGATGATACGCGCGCCGCGATCCGCCACCTGCCGCGCCGCCTCGGCCATCCAGTGGGCCTCCCGGCCGGCCAGCTGCACCGCGGTGTTCTCCACATCCGCGCTCAGTTCCGCCCGTTCGCGCGTGCCGGGCCTGGATTGCACCATTTCCTGGCTGGCCACCATTTCGCTGACGACGAGTCCGGAGCCGAAACCCTGGACCAGGTCGCGGAACGGGCGGTCGGTGATTCCCGCCATCGGGGCCAGGATGACCGGCGGCGTCAGAAAGATGTCGCGAAGAGGCTGCGTCACATGCCCGATCCTTGTGCAGTTGCAGCAGGCTTACCGAAGTTGCCGGGCAGGCTCAACGCTTCCACGTTGTCGCATGCCGCAAAAGAAAGCGTCTGCACAATATTTAGGCGCCTTGCCGGGGGTGATTGCCTCAGGCCGCACCACAACTTAAACACGCGCAAGCTTTGCCATCTCTCGCAGGATCGCCCCATGACCACAGCCGCCCTCATCGTTGCCGCCGGACGCGGCCGGCGCGCCGGCGGCCCCTTCCCCAAGCAATGGCGCGAAATCGCCGGCGCGCCGGTGGCGGAACATACGTTGCGGGCCTTTGAAGAGCACGGGCTGATCGGGCTGATCGCCATCGTTCTGCACCCGGACGACCTGACCGGCGGGAACGCGTTTCAGGCGCGCGGAATCCGGGTCGCGCACGGCGGGGCCGACCGGGCGGAATCCGTCCGCAACGGCCTGGCGGCGCTGGCCGGACAAGGTGTCGACAAGGTCCTGATCCACGATGTCGCGCGTCCCTGCGTGACGCGGGATGTCATCTCCGGCGTGATCGCCGCGCTGGAGGATGAACCCGGCGCCGCGCCGGCGCTGGCCGTGACCGATGCGCTTTGGCAGGGGGCGAACGGATTCGTGACCGGCACGCAGGACCGGGCGGGGCTCTACCGCGCCCAGACTCCGCAGGGGTTTCACTATGACGCCATCTGCGCCGCCCATGCGGCCCATCCCGGCGGCGCGGCAGACGATGTGGAAGTCGCCCGCGCCGCCGGGATGCGCGTTGCAATCGTGCCCGGAGACGAAGACAATCTGAAGATCACCCTGCCCGGCGATTTCGACCGGGCGGACCGCATTCTGAGGGCGCGCAATGGACATTAGGCTTGGCAACGGATTCGATGTGCACAGGTTCGGCGCCGGGGATCACGTGGTGCTCTGCGGCGTCGAGATCCCGCATGACCGGGGCCTGCAAGGGCATTCGGACGCCGATGTCGGGATGCACGCGCTGACCGACGCCATCTATGGCGCGCTCGCGCAGGGCGATATCGGCCGGCACTTTCCGCCCAGCGAGGCCCGGTGGAAAGGCGCGGCCAGCGACATCTTCCTGCGCCATGCCAGCGATCTCGCCGGACAGATGGGGTTTGCCCTGTCCAATGCGGACGTGACGCTGATCTGCGAATTCCCGAAGATCGGCCCGCATGCCCCGGCCATGCGGGCGCGGCTTGCCGGGATCATGGGGCTGGAGATTTCGCGGGTGTCGGTCAAGGCGACGACATCGGAACGGCTCGGCTTCACCGGACGCGGCGAAGGTATCGCCGCCATCGCCACGGCAACCCTGGTGTCCGCATGAACAGGCTGGCCCGGATGATCGCGACCGTCGGCGGCGTCGGCTACCTGCGCCCGGCGCCCGGCACCTGGGGCTCGCTGGCCGCCCTGCCGCTGTTCTGGCTGATCCACGTGATCGGCGGATTTCCCCTGGCTATGCTGGCCGCGCTGGCCGCCTTCGCCAAGGGGGTCTGGGCGACGGGCGTGCTGACCCGAGGCAGCGACGACCACGATCCTTCGGAAATCGTCATCGACGAAGTGGTCGGACAATGGATCGCGCTGCTGCCGCTCAGCTATTCCGCCTGGCGGATGGATCTGGACATCCTGCGGTTCTGGCCGGGCTGGATCGCGGCGTTCCTGCTGTTCCGGCTGTTTGACATCGGCAAGCCCTGGCTTGTCGGCTGGGCGGACCGCCGTAACGACGCGCTGGGGGTGATGTTGGACGACGTGGTCGCGGGTGTCTTCGCCGCCATCGGCGTGATGATCCTCGCCGGGCTGGCGCATGGGGTGTTCGGGCTGTGACGGTCGAAGGCATTCTGCAGGCGGCCCGCGCCGCGCGGGTGCGCATCGCGACGGCGGAAAGCTGCACCGGCGGGATGGTGGCGGCGGCGCTGACCGATGTGCCGGGGTCGTCCGACGTGGTGGATCGCGGCTTCGTCACCTATTCCAACGCCGCCAAACAGGAGATGCTGGGTGTGCGGGCGGAAACGCTGGCCGCCGTCGGCGCCGTCTCCGAAGCGGTGGCCCGCGAAATGGCGGAAGGCGCGCGGACCGGATCCGGGGTCGAGGTCGCCGTGTCCGTGACCGGAATCGCCGGCCCCGGCGGTTCCGAGTTCAAGCCCGAGGGACGCGTCTGTTTCGGACTCGCGGTGCGCGATAGGCCGACCGTCTGCGAAACCGTCGACTTCGGCCCGTTGGGGCGCGCGCAGGTCCGGCGCGCCGCCTGCGACCACGCCCTGAAACTGCTGGCGCTCGGAATTTCGCATTTCGACCGGCAAGCAGGCGAAAGGGCCGAATAGCCGCCTCTATTTCCGACAGTCCCGGAATAGTGTTTTTTCGGGCCGCCCCTACCGGCAGAGCAGCGACGCGAATCCGGCGGCGCTGCCGCCGCCGCGCAGCTGGCCCCAGGCCAGATCGGCGCGTTCCTGTCCGATCAGCACGCCGGCCTTCCGGCGCACGCGGTCCTCGCGCTGATCGAGCGAAAGCGGCGCGTCGAGATCGTGGGACGCTTCCAGCCGCGCGCCATCCCGGCGCAGAACGCTCAGCACCGCCTGGGTTTCGGTCAGGCTGTCATCGGCGGTGACCGTGATCCGCGACCGCAGGTCACGGATGCGGGGGTCGGCGCAGGCCTTGTCGCTGTAGCTGTCCAGCCGGGCGGTGTCATAGCCGGTCGCCTGCATGGCCAGCACCGTCGCGTAGCTGAACTTGGCGCCCAACCCGGTGTCCGGCGCGGGCTGATTGCAGACGCTCATCCAGCGCGGATGGGTCCTGACCCGCATTTCGGCGATTTCCGGCGCGCCGATATCCAGGTCGCGCCCGGCCTCCAGGGCGGCGTGCAATCCGTGGCAACAGGCATGGAACTTGTGGGAAACGGTTTCAAACAGCCAGGTCCCGCCAAGCCCGTCCAACGCCGCGTCCGTCTGCGCCTGGCCGTGATGCGTCGCACCGAAACCGCCGCCGGATTCCATCGCGTCGGGATTGGCGACAAATCCACGCCGGACCAGCTGCACCGATTCGATCCCCGCCGAAGCCGCCAGCCCGGCGTTGTAGGGTTTGCCCATGGTGCCGAACTGCGCCTTGAGACCGGCGGCGCGCGTGGCCGTCAGGCCGAGCGCATGGCGCATCGCCTCCGGCGACAGGCCGGCCAGCCGACCGGCGGCCGCGGCGGCGCCGAACGCCCCGGCGGTGGCGGTCTGGTGAAATCCGGTCTGATAGTGATCCCGGCCCAGCCACAGCCCGACCCTGATCGACAGTTCCATCCCGACCAGCGCCGCCTCGATCACGTCGACCAGCGTTGCGTCCCGCAGTTCTCCCGTCGCCAGGGCCGCCGGAAACACCGCCACGGAGGGATGTCCGATATGCGCGAAATGCGTGTCGTCGTAGTCCAGCGCATGCGATGTCGTGCCGTTGACAAGCGCGGCCATGCGGACCGGGACGGGTTGGTCCATGCCGAAGACATGCGCCTGCCCTGCCCCGGCCTCGTCAAGGGCGAGGTCGCGCAGGATGGCCGCGACCGGTTCCTGCGCACCGGCGCGCCCGACCGCCAGCCAGTCGAGCGCCGACAGACAGGCGACCAGCCGGGCGTCGGCGGTGGTCTGGACGGGTCCTGTCGCGAACCCGGCGAGGCTGGCGGAGAACGGCCCCGTCATCGCGGCAGGCAACACGGCTTGGAAGCGAAGTCAGCCATTGGCGTCAACCCGCTTCCGCGGCGCAGGGCATCCGGTCCGGCCAGTACATCCAGCCGGCGCTCTTGAAGCCGGAAAAGCCCGGCGGATGAACGGACACGTAGACCCAGCCCTGGCCGGGTCCGTCATGCCCGAAACTCACGAAGTCTCCGGGCAGGATCTGGCCAATTGCATGCAGGGGATCGGAAAACCCGTCGTAAAGCGGCAGGGTCGGTCCGGTCCAGCCCTGACAGGCCCATTCGCTCGCGTTTCCCATGTGGCGCAATGGCAGGTCCCGCAAGGCCCGGCGGAAGGCGATATCGGCCATGTCCAGCCCGTGCCTGCGCGTATCGACATTGCAGGCGTATTCCGCTTCCAGCGCGCGGATCCGAGTCACGGTCTCCGCCGCGGCCGCGTCGAGCTGGACCTGGCTGCCGACGCAATCGGAATTGTCAAACAGCGCCTGCCCCAGCGGCGACGCGAAACAATACCCGGCCCGGTCCATGATGAGATTTCGGGTGAACCAGATATCTTCGCATTGTTCGTCGGACCAGCCGGCAAGGGGCAACAGGGCAAAGGCCAGGACAGAAAGACACCGCATGGGCCGAAGATGCTGCCACCCGCTTCCGCGGTCAAGAAATTGGTGAATAAAGTTCCGCCGCGCGCTGTTCGAAGGCGCGGACGATCCGCTGCATGGCGTCGTTGAAGACAAGGCCGATGATCTTTTGCAGGATCGCGTTCTTGAATTCGAAATCCACATGAAACGACACGTCGCACCCGGTCGGCGTATCGGCGAAATCCCAGCTCGATTTCATGTATTTGAACGGACCGTCGATATATTCCGTTTCGATCCGTTTCTGCTCCGGCCAGAGCACGACCCGGCTGCCGAACCTTTCGCGGAACACCTTGAAACTGATCACCAGATCCGCCGCCATCACCTGCGACCGCCCCTGCGGGACGACGCTGCGCACCCGTGCGGCGGCGCACCAGGGCAGGAACTGGGGATATCTGGCGACGTCCGCGACCAGGTCATACATCTGCTGTGCCGAATACGGCAGCGGACGGGTTTCTGAGTGGGTCGGCATGAAAACGTGCGGATCGCTTCTTGAATGACGGTGGCGCGTCATGTCCTATGGTTGGGCCAAAAGATCAAGGGGGGCAGCATGCCGGAAGGGCCATATGTCATCGACGAAATGATTTCGGCCAAGGCGATCGCCGCGCGAATCGAAACGCTGTGCCGCGAGATCGCGGACGAGTTCGGCGACACCGACAAGCTCGTGGTGGTCGGCCTGCTGCGCGGCAGCTTCGTGTTCATCGCCGACCTTGTGCGCGAACTGGACCTGCCGATCGAAGTCGACTTTCTCGAAGCGTCCTCCTACGGGGATTCGACCGAAAGCAGCCGGGAGGTGCGCATTCTCAAGGACCTGAGAGGCGCGATAGAGGGGCGCGACGTGCTGGTCGTCGAAGACATCGTGGACACCGGCCACACGCTGAACCACGTCACCGGCCTGCTCAAAAGCCGCAAGCCGGCGCGGCTGAAATCGATCGCTCTCCTGGACAAGCCGAGCCGGCGCGAGGTCGATTACAGGGCCGACTGGATCGGGTTCGAGATACCGGACGAATTCGTCGTCGGCTATGGTATCGACTTCGCGCAGCGCAACCGGAACCTTCCCTATATCGGCAAGGTGCGTTTTACCTGATGCGCGATCCGGCAAGAACGGCGCTTCGCACCGCACACATCAATTTGAACAGACGTTCACACCGTCTGTGCGGTAATACATGGGAGCATGCACAGAAAATCGCATGTAAACTCAATTCGTAAACCCAACAGGTTGGAGGCATTCAATGAAATACGGTATCGCACTGGTTGCAGGTTTGATGACGGCAGGAATTCTCGGCACATCGGCAATCAGCGATTCGCATGCCGACAAGGCGGTTCTGGCAGCGGTCAAGGCGCGGCAGTCCCAGATGACCCTTTACGCGTTCAACATCGGTCTTCTGGGCGGCATGGCCAAGGGTGAAATCGAATATGACGCCACGGCGGCCAGCGCAGCCGCCGGCAACCTCGCGGCGCTGTCCAAGCTGGACCAGTCGAGACTGTGGCCGCAGGGGTCCGACAACGCGGCGCTTGGCGACGAAACCACCGAAGCCTTGCCGGTGATCTGGTCCGCGGACAGCACGATCGGTCAGAAGGCGATGGAAATGAGCGAAGCCGCCGTGGCGCTTGAACAGGCTGCCGGCGGCGGGCTGGATTCCCTGCGCGGCGCGATCGGGCCTTTGGGCAAATCCTGTGGAAGCTGCCACGAGACCTACCGCAAGGCGCAGAACTGATTGCGTCCGGTGAATTTCCGGGGTGGCGCGATCTGCCCCGGTTCAAGGAACTGAAATGCCCAGAATAGTGACAATCATTATCGCCGTGGCGGTCGTCGGGGCCGCGGCAGGGTGGATGGTGAGCGCGCCGAAGCCCGTTCCCGACGACGTGATGGCGGGTTTGACGGGCGATCCGGCGCGCGGCGAGCAGGTTTTCTGGGCTGCCGGATGCGCGTCCTGCCACGCGGCGCCCGATGCGAAGGACGACGCGAAACTGGTTCTGTCCGGCGGCTACCGGATGGAAAGCCCGTTCGGAACCTTTGTCGCGCCCAATATTTCACCCGGCCCGGAAGGCATCGGCGACTGGACCGCGCAGGATCTGGCGAACGCGCTTCTGGCGGGCGTTTCGCCGGACGGGCGGCATCTCTATCCGTCGTTGCCCTACACAACCTACATGCACATGCAGCCGCAGGATGTGGCCGACCTCAAATCCTACATGGACACCCTGCCCGCTTCGGATACGGCGAGCCTGCCGCACGAGCTGGGGTTTCCGTTCAACATGCGCCGTGGGCTCGGTCTCTGGAAACGGATCAACATGAACCCGGACTGGGTTCTGACCGATGCGGCGACACCCGAGATCGAACGCGGACGCTACCTGGTCGAAGCCCTGGGCCACTGTGCGGAATGCCATACGCCGCGCGACGCCACCGGCGGCCTGGATCGCGGCCGCTGGATGCAGGGCGCGCCGAACCCGTCGGGCAAGGGGAAAATTCCCGCTATCGACCCGGCCAACCTGAAATGGAGCGCGGGCGACATTTCCTACTACCTGGAGACCGGATTCACCCCGGACTACGACAGCGCGGGCGGCCAGATGACAAAGGTGGTGGCCAGCATGGCCAGGCTGCAGAAATCGGACCGCGACGCCATCGCCGCCTATCTCAAGGCCCTGCCCTGAACCCGGCGCTATGACCGGGCCAGTTTTTCCTGCCGTGCATCGCGCAGGCGGGCGAAATCGTCGCCCGCATGATAGGACGACCGCGTCAGGGGCGTGGCCGACACCATCAGGAAGCCCTTGCCGAAGGCGGCCTTTTCATAGGCCGCGAATTCCTCCGGCGTGACGAAGCGGTCGACGCGGTGATGTTTCGGCGTCGGTTGCAGATATTGCCCGATGGTCAGGAAATCGACATCGGCGGCGCGCATGTCGTCCATCACCTGTTTCACCGCCTGGGAATCTTCGCCCAGCCCGACCATGATGCCGGATTTGGTGAACATGGACGGGTCCATTTCCTTGACCCGCTGCAACAGGCGCAGGCTGTGGAAATACCGCGCCCCCGGCCGCACGGACGGATAGAGACCCGGCACCGTTTCCAGGTTGTGGTTGAACACGTCCGGACGCGCCGCCACCACGGTTTCCAGCGCGCTCGCATCGCATTTCAGGAAATCCGGCGTCAGGATCTCGATCGTGGTCCTGGGGCTGCGGTGCCGCACGGCGCGGATCGTCTGCGCGAAATGCTCTGCCCCGCCATCGTCCAGATCATCCCGGTCGACCGAGGTGATGACCACGTGATTCAGCCCGAGCTTCTGCACCGCGTCGGCGACGCGGCCGGGTTCGAACGCATCCAGCGTGTCCGGACGGCCTGTCGCGATGTTGCAGAACGTGCAGCCGCGGGTGCAGATCTCGCCCATGATCATCATCGTGGCGTGGCCCTGGCTCCAGCATTCGCCGACGTTGGGGCAGCCCGCTTCTTCGCAGACGGTCACGAGATTGTTGTCGCGCATGATGTTGCGCGTTTCGGCATAGCCCTTGCCCCCCGGCGCCTTGACGCGGATCCAGCTCGGTTTCTTCGGTTGCGCGTTGTCCGGGCGGTGCGCCTTTTCAGGGTGGCGCTGCTCCGGTATCTTGAGATCTCGCATCGCGTGAACTTTCGGCAAAGGTCAAAATCGGGTCGTGGGTAACATAACGCTGCGTCATGAGAAGCGCCAGAGACGCATGGCCGCTATGCAACCGCCGGTCGGGGACCGTCAAGGCGCGGCGTGAACCAAACGCTTGCCCAAAGGCTCATAGTCGGACGATACTGCCAACAGGAACTATTCTGTCCCGACCGCCCCGCCGCCCGCATTTTCGTGAACAAGGGAAATTCGTCATGCCTGAACCATGGGAAAGCTTCCAAAAGGATCTGGATAACAAGAAGAAAAAGGATTTCGCCGACTTTTCCGATTCAACAGCGAAAGCCAACAAGAAAAAACTGATCACCAAACTGGATGAGGCCTGGAAGAAGGAAGACGAGCTGCGCGACAAAATCATCGAAGCGCATCGAACCGGAAATTCGGGCAACAAACCCGCCGATTTCGCCCATGACGATGGCTACAAGACGGCGTTGAAAGCGTGGAAATCCGCTGTTTCAGCGTTTCGCGACGAGGTCGAATCGCTCAAGTCCTACAGCGATTCCGCGGCCAAACACCTCAAGTCCTGGCAGAGTGAACACAAGAAATTCGACAAGGACTCCAAGAAAAACAAGGATCCTTCGGCGAAAACCAAGATCAATGACGCGCTGAAGGCGTCTTCCACGGCAATATCCGACCTCGACGCGGCCCAGAAGATCTTCGGCACCCTCACTGTCCCGCAGGTGTTTTACGCCGCGAAGCTGAACGACACGATCGACGCCATCGTGAAGACCACGATGAAAAAGGCGACCGACACGGGATTGCCCGACTTTCTCGAGGATCCGCAGCGCACGCGGACCGGAAAGGCGGTCAAACGGATGGAGAAGAACATCAAGAAGTTCTGCAAGGACGCCACACAGAAAGCCGCCAGCAGTCCCGAGGAGGCTCAGAAGATTCTGAAGAAGGCGCTCGACGAACACAAGTCGCTTCAGAGCCTCAACAAGGAACATCAACTCGCCAAGAAGAAAAGCGCAAAGATCATCGCGAAACACGTCCAGTCGGCCAAGATGAAGTCGGCCATAGACGACGTCGAATCCACGCTGAAGAAATGCGACGACATGATCGAGAAAGCCGAAAAAATCGTCGACAAGGCCGAGGAAGACGCAGACACCGACACCTAGGTGCGGCAGGCGCGCGCCGCTCAACCGGCTCCCGGACAAGAAATCGTCATCCGGATCGAGCGTTTGCGCCCTGACATCAAGAAGACGATCAGCCGATCATGCGGTCCGGACCGGACAGCCCGTCATAATGGTGCTTCAGGCGCTGAAGCGCGATGCGCAGAACGATCTTGCCAGAGCGGGCGGACCAGCCCATCCGTTTCTCGGCCATCTCGAGACCTTCCAGAAAACAGCAGCATCGTAGCGCCACATCGCTCAAACCCGGCCCCAGATCGGACAAGGCGCGCGTCACGCGGTCGCGCGCACCATGAGGGCCGTTGCCTGCGCCGCCATCGGGTGAAAACCCGCCACGGCCGCCGCCGGTCAGGAACCTGTCCCAGTTCTGAGCGACACGCGGACCCATCTGCGCCAGTTCGAAATCTTCGCGCAGACGTTCACCGGCATGCACCAGAGAGTCGTCGAGGAACGGCGTGCCGTCCCGGTCCTTGCGCCGCGCAAGCGCGGCCAGCGGGCTTTCCGAAAGATTGTAGCGAACCCGTCGCGGACGAGAGGTTTCCGGATCTTCGACGTTCCTGTCCGACCAGTTGCCGGCGGGCGCGAAGGGTGCCTGGGCCTCTGCGAATCCGTGTTCGTTTTCGGATCTCGCGCGGTTCTCCTGTTCCGCCAGCAGACGGCTGAGCGCCGCGCGGCCCGTCGCGGTGATATGATACCGGCTGATCCGTCCCGGATTGCTGCAGGAAATCCAGTCCTTCAGCGCCATCGCCTGGGCGATCGTGCAATCGACAACCGCGGTTCTGGTGGTCTTGCCCCCGTCGCTGTCGCGAACGACGACGGCCTTTTCCATGTTCTCGGCAACGGCCAGAAGGGCGCCGGATTCGCACAGGCGGCGCAGGACGCGACAGGCTTCCCTTTCCAGCGTGGCGGCATCCGGGGTTTCCATGGGGTTGCGGGCGGGCTGCGTCATGAAAGAGATGTCCCTTTTCGTATCGACGGGCGCGGTCCGGGAACCGCGTGATTCCGTCGCAAAATGCGTTTCTGCCAAAGCCGAAAGAGCCGCATCCACCAGGGGATCGTCGCGTCGTGTCTCCATCCGTCGGATCTGGCGCAGGACCGTGGAGGCGTGACAGTCCGCACCGCGCGCGAGATCGCGGATGGGCTGTCCTGCCTCGGTATGGGCGAGATATCGTCTTGCCCCTTCCGGAACCCATTTCGGCAAGCTGGCAGCATTCGGCTCGTTCATTGGACGCATCCTCAGGACCATCGGACTTATCAGGGTTAATCGAATGTTATCCACAACCTAAAGGCGAACAAGTTACTTGATCGTTAAGATACTTCCAACGCAGCCAGCATTGTTTCCAAAAGATAAACACTGGTGAAAGCATCGCACGGTGTTATCCACAGCAATGCAACACCCGCTAAGGTTGTGTCATAGATGCCATCGACGGAATTCAGACGAAAGGTAATCCGATGCAAGACCTGATGAGCATGTTGAACGCCCTGCGCCGCCCACAGCTTCTGATCCGCGCAGCCCGCCACGGGGCGCAGGAGTATCGCCGCGACCGGCACCTTCAGCGTCTTCTGGGATATGGCGCGCTTCCGCGCCCCTCGGCCGCGATCATGCGGCTGATGGATATCGAACGCACGCTCGACGATCAGCGCCGGGGCAACGACGCCGGGTATTCGCTACCCCGTCACGTCGATGTCCTGATCGCCATGATGGGCGAAGCGCAGCTTCTGCGCGCTTCGCAGATCAATCAGGCTACATGAAAGCGTCGGGCATGGACGCCTTCTTGTCCGCGACATAGGCTTCCAGCGCAGACGCGATTTCAGGGTCCAGCGCCGGCTGCTGATAGTTTGCCAGTTGATACGCGACCCGCTTGCTTGCAAGCGTTTGCGTATCGCGGGATCCTTCTTCATCCCAGGTTTCGAAGGGTTTGTAATCAAACACTTCCGACCTCCAGAACGCCGACTTGAAGTTTGCCTGCGTATGCTCGCACCCGAGATAATGACCGCCCGGCCCCACTTCGGCGATGGCTTCCATCGCCTGGGCGTTCTGATCCACCGCCACGCCTTCGGCCAGCTTGTGCAACACGCCCAGCTGGTCCGCGTCCATCACGAATTTCTCGAAGCTGCTGACCAGCCCACCTTCCAGCCAGCCGCAGGAATGCAGCATGAAATTCACCCCACCGAGCAGGGCCGCATTGAGCGTATTCGCGCTTTCATAGGCCGCCTGCGCGTCCGGGAGTTTTGACGCGCAAAGACCGCCGCCCGACCGGAACGGCAATCCCATCCGCCGCGCAAGCTGACCCGCCCCGGACAGAATCTGCGTCGCTTCCGGCGTTCCGAAAGTCGGGGCACCGCTGTTCATGTCGATCGACGTCACGAACGCGCCGAAAATGACCGGGGCGCCGGGACGCACCAGTTGGGAATAGGCGATTCCCGCGAGGACTTCAGCCAGGACCTGGGTCAGCGTGCCCGCCACCGACACCGGCGCCATCGCCCCGCCGACGATGAACGGCGACACGATGCAGGCCTGATTGTTGCGGGCATAGACCTCAAGCGCGCCCATCATCACGTCATCGAAGGTCAGCGGCGAATTGACGTTGATCAGCGACGTCATCACCGTATTTTCCTGCACGAACTGCTTGCCGAACAGGATTTCGCACATCTCCACCGAATCCTGCGCGCGGCTGGGATCCGTAACCGACCCCATGAAGGGCTTGTCCGACAGGGTCATGTGGGCCAGCAACATGTCAAGATGGCGCTTGTTGACCGGAACATCCGTCGGTTCGCAAACGGTTCCGCCGGAATGATGCAACCATTTCGACATATAGCCGAGCTTCACGAACTTGCGGAAATCCTCCATCGTGGCATAGCGGCGTCCGCCATCCAGATCCCGGACGAAGGGCGGACCATAAACCGGCGCGCAAACCAGCGTGTTGCCGCCGATTTCCACGTTCCGCGCCGGATTCCGCGCATGCTGGGTGAACCGCGAAGGAGCCGTCGCGCAGAGTTTCCGCGCCAGACCGCGCGGGATCCGCACCCGCTCGCCGATGATCTCGGCACCCGCATCCTGCCAGAGTTTCAGAGCGCCGGGGTTGTTGACGAAATTCACGCCGATCTCCGCAAGCACGGTTTCGGCATTGGTTTCGATGATCTCCAGAGCTTCGGGCGTCAGGATCTCGAAGTTCGGAATATTGCGTTCGATATAACGCGCCGTCTCGACGCTGACCGCCGTACGTTCCGCCCGGCGCGCCGCGCCGCCGCCACCACGAGTCCTGCGCCTTGTATTCGTATCGGTCATGTCCCGGTCCCTTGCTCCATCGGACGAACGTGAGCAGTCATTAGCCTAGTCCCGCGCCTCACCCGGTCTGGATTGCGGCGCATGAGGGGGAAAAGCGACATTGCGACCGTCCTTTGCGCCCGAATGGGACCGGATTGCCGCCCCACCGAACGGCTTGCGCCGGATACGTCTCTGCCCTAGGACGCAGGTATGACTCATTCATCCCATGACCGCCTGCTGATCGTCGATTTCGGCTCCCAGGTTACGCAGTTGATCGCCCGCCGCCTGCGGGAACTGAACGTCTACTGCGAGATCCATCCCTACCAGAACGTGACCGCGGAATTTCTGCGCGATTTCGCACCCAAGGCAGTCATTCTGTCGGGCGGGCCGGCGTCGGTGATCGACGAGGGCAGCCCCCGACCGACCGCCGATATCTTCGACCTCGGGGTTCCGATTCTCGGCATCTGCTATGGTCAGCAGGTCATGATGCAGATGCTGGGCGGCAAGGTCGAACGCGGTCACGGAACCGCGGAATTCGGTCGCGCCTATGTCACGCCGGCGCGCGACAGGATCGACCTGCTCCACGGCTGGTTCGAAGCCGACCGCGAACAGGTCTGGATGAGCCACGGGGACCACGTCAGCGCGATCGCGCCCGGTTTCGCGGTCTATGGCACCTCGCCCAACGCGCCCTTCGCCGTGACCGCCGACCTGAACCGGAATTTCTTCGCGGTTCAGTTTCATCCGGAAGTGCATCACACGCCCAATGGCGCAAGGCTTTACGAGAACTTCGTCCGCCTCGCCGGGTTCACCGGCGACTGGACCATGGGCGCCTACCGCGACGAGGCCATCCGCAAGATCCGCGAACAGGTGGGCGATGCCAAGGTGATCTGCGGCTTGTCCGGCGGGGTGGATTCATCGGTCGCCGCGGTCCTGATCCACGAGGCCATAGGCGACCAGCTGACCTGCGTCTTCGTCGATCACGGCCTGCTGCGGCAGGGCGAAGCCGAAGAGGTCGTCACCATGTTCCGCGACCATTACAACATGCCCCTGATTCATGCGGACGAGCAGGAGCTGTTCCTGGGCGCCCTGGATGGCCAGTCCGACCCGGAAACAAAACGCAAGATCATCGGAAAGCTGTTCATCGACGTGTTCCAGAAACACGCCGGAGAAGTGGGTGGTGCCGAATTCCTCGCCCAGGGCACCCTTTATCCCGACGTGATCGAATCGGTTTCCTTCAGCGGCGGACCCTCTGTCACGATCAAGAGCCACCACAATGTCGGCGGCCTGCCGGAAAAGATGGGGCTGAAACTGGTCGAACCGCTGCGGGAGCTGTTCAAGGACGAAGTGCGCGAACTCGGCCGCGAACTGGGTCTGCCGCCTTCCTTCATCGGCCGGCATCCGTTCCCCGGACCGGGTCTCGCAATCCGCTGTCCGGGTGAAATCACCCGCGAAAAGCTTGAAATCCTGCGCAAGGCCGATGCGGTCTATATCGACCAGATCCGCAAGCACGGGCTGTATGACGACATATGGCAGGCCTTCGTCGCCATTCTTCCGGTGCGCACCGTCGGCGTGATGGGCGACGGGCGCACCTACGACTATGCCTGCGCCCTGCGCGCCGTGACCTCGGTCGATGGCATGACGGCGGACTACTACCCGTTCAGCCACGAATTCCTGGGCGAAACCGCGACCCGCATCATCAACGAAGTGACCGGCATCAACCGCGTGACCTACGACATCACGTCCAAACCGCCGGGGACGATCGAATGGGAGTGACACGCACAGGCGCCGACTCCGATCCTGATCCCGGTCCCCAGATCGTCCTGACCGGGACCATCACCGTCCCACCGGAGCGTTGCGCGGCCATTCGCGCGGCGCTGCCTGAACATATCGCCAAAAGCCGAGCCGAGCCGGGCTGCCTGTACTTCAATGTCACCGAACGCGCCGACGCACCCGGCGTGTTCGAGGTTTCCGAACGCTTCGCCACCCGCCGGGATTTCGCCGCCCACCAAGAGCGCGCGGCACAATCGACCTGGGCCGAAATCAGCGCCGGCATCCCCCGCAACTACGGCATTCGGGAAGACATCCCGTGAACCCGACCTTTAGGGCCGCCCTGTGGATGACGGGGGCCATCGCGTCGTTTTCGTCGATGGCCGTGGCCGGTCGCGAAGCAAGCTTTGCGCTCGATACGTTTGAAATCATGATGTATCGCAGCATCATCGGGGTGCTGGTGGTGTCAACGGTCCTGACCGTGACCGGCGGCTGGCCACGGGTGACGACCCGGTCCCTGGGCACCCAGGCCCTGCGCAACATCGTCCATTTCACCGGCCAGAACCTGTGGTTCTATTCCGTGACGGTGATTCCGCTGGCGCAGGTTTTCGCTCTGGAATTCACCTCTCCGCTTTGGGTCATCGTGTTGTCGCCGCTTCTATTGGGGGAACGCATCACGCCTGTGCGCGCCCTCGCCGCGACCATCGGCTTCGTCGGCATCCTGATCGTCGCCCGCCCGAGCCCGGACACTTTCAGTCCGGGACTGCTGACAGCCGCCCTGGCCGCGGTCTTCTTCGCCCTCACGACCATGTTCACCAAGCGGCTGACCCGCACGGAAAGCGTCGGATGCATCCTGTTCTGGCTGACGGTCATCCAGCTTCTGCTGGGACTGATCACGGCGGGATACGATGGCGACATTGCCTTGCCCGATGCGCAAACCGCCCCTTACCTGGTGGTGATAGGGTTTGCCGGATTGCTGGCGCATTTCTGCATAACCAACGCGCTGGCCATCGCTCCGGCAACCGTGGTGGTGCCGTTCGATTTCGCCCGGCTGCCCGCCATCGCGGTCGTCGGCATGTTGCTCTACGGCGAACCGCTGGACATGTGGGTCCTGATCGGAGCGGCGATCATCTTTGTCGGCAACTACATGAATATTCTCGCGGAAACCCGCAAGAACCGGGTCGCCTGACAGCCGCGGC
Organism: Sedimentitalea xiamensis; assembly: GCF_030164465.1. Taxonomy (GTDB): domain Bacteria; phylum Pseudomonadota; class Alphaproteobacteria; order Rhodobacterales; family Rhodobacteraceae; genus Sedimentitalea; species Sedimentitalea xiamensis. The sequence continues at coordinate 46,162 of NZ_JASNJE010000006.1, read as the reverse complement.
GCATATCTACTGCGGGCATGACAAATCAGAAAACCATATCCGGCCGCGCCTGGATCGAATTGATGCTGCTCGGGTTGATCTGGGGCGGGTCGTTCCTGTCGGTCCGGATCGCTCTGGAAGAGGTTCAGGTGATGACGGCGGTCCTGCACCGGACCTTCTGGGCGATGCTGGTGCTCTGGGGCGTCGTTCTGCTGATGCGCCAGCGGATTCCGCGCGACCCGCGCGTCTGGGGCGGCTTTCTCGTGATGGGACTCCTGAACAACGTGATCCCGTTTTGCCTGATGAGCTGGGGGCAATTGCACATAGAAACCGGGCTGACCTCGATCCTCAACGCAACGACCGCCATTTTCGGCGTCATCGTGGCCGCGATCGTCTTTGCGGACGAACGACTCACCCTGCGCAAGGCCATCGGCGTCGGCGTCGGGTTTCTCGGCGTGGCCACGGCCATCGGCCTGGGATCCCTTGCCAGTTTCGATTTGCGCAGCACGGCCCAGATCGCGGTTCTTCTGGGCACCGTCAGCTATGCCTGCGCCGGTTCCTGGGCGCGTGCCCGCCTGGGTCATCTGTCTCCCCAGGTTGCGGCGGCCGGGATGCTCACCTGTTCGACGGCAGTCATGCTGCCCGTCGCGCTGATCGTGGACGGGCCGCTGACGCTCGACCTGCAACCCGCCACCGTAATGGCGATAGCCTACTATGCCCTGATCGCAACTGCGGGCGCATACCTGCTCTATTACCGTGTGCTCATCCGTGCCGGCAGTGGCAACCTGATGCTGGTGACGCTGCTGATTCCCCCCGTTGCGATCCTTCTGGGGGCTGCGATCCTTGACGAAGCCCTGCATCCGAAGGCCTACGCGGGCTTCGTACTGCTTGCCCTTGGTCTTCTCATCCTGAACGGCACCATCGGAAAACGGCGCAATTGACCCTTCCCGCCCGGCTGAGTAGCAAGGAAGAAAAGGACCGGGGTCATGCTCTATTCAACCGCTCAGGACTGGCGCGATGCGGCGCGCAAACGCGTGCTTTTCTTTGGCATGTCCGGATTGGGCAAGACCCATGTCAGCCAGATGCTGCGGGACGCGGGCAACTGGTTTCACTACAGCATCGATTACCGCATCGGCACGCGATACATGGGCGAATACATCGCCGACAACGCCAAGGCCGAAGCGATGAAGGTGCCGTTCCTGCGCGATCTCCTGCTGTCGGATTCCATCTACATCGGGTCAAATCTCAGCTTCGAGAACCTGACACCGGTTTCCGCCTACCTCGGCAAACCGGGAAACCCGGACAAGGGCGGGCTGAGCATGCAGGAATACCGCCGCCGCCAGGAACAGTTCCGCCACGCGGAAGTCTACGCGCTGCTGGACACGGATAACTTCATCGACCGGGCGGAACGGCTTTACGGCTATCCGAATTTCATCTGCGACACCGGCGGGTCGATCTGTGAATGGGTGGATGCGGACAATCCAGACGATCCGGTAATGGTGGAATTGAGCAAGCGCACCCTGATGGTCTGGATCAAGGGCGACGAGGCGCACACCCAGGAACTGATCCGCCGGTTTGACAAGGCCCCCAAGCCGATGTCCTATCAGCCAGAGTTCCTGACCGACGCATGGGAAGCATATCTACAGAAAAACAATTGCGTGGAGGACGAAGTTGACCCGGATGCGTTCATCCGCTGGACATATGCAAAGGCCCTGGCGCATCGCCAGCCACGCTATGAATCCATGGCAAACTGGGGCGTGACCGTCACCGCGGACGATGTCGCGACGATCCGGGATGCCGGGGATTTCGATCAGTTGATCGCCCATGCCCTTGAGACACGCGACTAAGGGTCGTATCTGAACAGGCCGAATGACGCGCCAAACATCCAGCAAGGCCAGACCACATGCCGATAAAGATCCCGTCCGACCTGCCCGCCTACGAGGTCCTGACCCGCGAAGGCATCATGATCCTGGCCGAAGACCAGGCGGCGCGCCAGGACATCCGCCCTCTGCGGATCGGCTTGCTGAACCTGATGCCCAAGAAGATCCAGACCGAGACCCAGTTCGCCCGCCTCATTGCGGCCACCCCGCTTCAGATCGAACTGACGCTTATCCGGATGTCCGAACATCAGGCCAAGAACACCTCGGCGGATCACATGGAAAGCTTCTACCGCCCCTTCGCGGAGCTGACGGACGAAAAGTTCGACGGGCTGATCATCACCGGCGCGCCGATCGAACACCTGGAGTTCGACCAAGTAACCTATTGGGATGAAATCTGCCGGGTGTTCGACTGGACCCAGACCAACGTGCATTCGACCCTTGGGGTCTGTTGGGGCGGCATGGCGATGATCAACCACTTCCACGGGGTCAGGAAACACATTCTGCCGCACAAGGCGTTCGGCTGTTTCGGACACAACAACCTTGCCCCGGCCTCGCCCTACCTGCGCGGCTTTTCCGACATCTGCGTGATCCCTGTCTCGCGCTGGACGGAAATGCGCCAGTCGGAAATCGACGCGGTCCCCGGCCTGAAGACCCTTCTGGGCAGCGATGACGTCGGTCCCTGCCTTGTCGAGGATCCGGCGCACCGGGCGCTCTATATCTTCAACCATTTCGAATATGACAGCGATACGCTGAAACAGGAATACGACCGCGACGTGGCCGAAGGCACGCCGATCAACGTGCCGATCAACTACTACCCCAACGACGACCCGTCGCGGACACCACAGAACCGCTGGCGCAGCCATGCGCATCTGCTCTATTCGAACTGGATCAGCGAGATCTACGAAACCACGCCCTATGACAACGCGAAAATCGGTCTGGAGTACACCGATCTTCGCGCCTGACGGCATGGTGCGGGTGGCGATCCTGACCGGCGTTGTCCTTCTGCTGCTCTGGGGCATCACGCTGCTGCGCGCCGCGCGGCAGGAAATCAGGGCCGAAAGACAGTTCCCGCCGAGCGGAGATTTCATCCGGGTCGGCGAAACCGCCGTGCACTACGTGGACATGGGCGCGGGTCCGGACCTGATCCTGATCCACGGCGCCAGCGGCAACCTGCGGGACATGACCTTTTCGCTCGCGCCACGGCTGGCGGAACGCTATCGCGTGATCGTTTTTGACCGCCCCGGTCTTGGCTATACCGACAGGATCGCGGACAGCGGCGCGACCTTGACGCAGCAAGCCGGTTTACTGATGCAGGCCGCCCGCCAGCTTGGCGCCGACAGGCCCATCGTCGTCGGGCAAAGCTACGGCGGGGCCGTGGCCCTGGCCTGGGCGTCGGAATTCCCCGACCGGGTGGCGGCTCTGGTGCCGGTTTCGGCGGCATCCAATCCCTGGACGACACCGCTGGACCCGTTCTATCGCGTGACATCGTCCCGTTTGGGCAAGGCGCTGGTGGTGCCTGCCCTGACCGCCTTTGTCAGCGACGCGCGGATCAGGCAGGCCATCGACAGCGTCTTTCCTCCGCAGTCGCCCCCCGAAGGCTATGACGGTTTCATCGGCGCGCCCCTGACCCTGCGCCGCATCTCGCTGCGCGCGAATGCGGTCCAACGCGCGAACCTGCTGGATGAAATCAAGCGTCAACTGCCGAAATACGATCAGATCACGGCGCCCACGGAAATCGTGCATGGCACCGCCGACACGACGGTGGGCTTGTCGATCCATTCCGAAAAGCTGGCCCAACAGATCAATGGGGCCGTCCTGACACGTCTGGAAGGGATCGGCCACATGCCGCATCATGCCGCGGAGGACGAGGTGGTTGCAGCGATAGATCGCGCGGCCGAAAGCGCGGGTTTGCGTTAAACCGGTTAACACCACATAGTGCTGAAAACACGTCGAAAAGGAATGATCGATGGAACTTCCCTTTGATGGCGCAATAAGCGCATTCTACGAGCACGGTGCCCCGAGCCATGTCCGGGACGCGATCAGGTCCGCTGACAAGGACGACATCCTGAGCGACAGCTATCCGCACAGGGAACGCCTGTCGAGCAAGCCTTACGAGAAGGACTTCGCGGCGCTTCAGATCGAACTGGTCAAGATGCTCGCCTGGGTCAAGTCCAGCGGCACGCGCGTCGTCATCGTCTTCGAAGGCCGGGATGCCTCCGGAAAAGGCGGCACCATCAAGCGTTTCCGGGAAAATCTGAACCCGCGATATGCAAATGTGGTCGCCTTGCAGAAACCTTCGGATTGCGAGCAGTCGCAATGGTATTTCCAGCGTTACATCGATCACCTTCCGTCCGGTGGCCAGATCACCTTCTTTGACCGAAGCTGGTATAACCGCGGGGTCGTCGAAAAGGTGTTTGGCTTCTGCACGGATACCGAACGGGACCGCTTCTTCCGGCAGGTGTCGCCGTTCGAAAGAGCGCTGGTGGACGACGGAATCCATCTCTTCAAAATCTGGCTGAATGTCGGACAGGCGGAACAGCTGCGGCGGTTCCTGGACCGGGAACAGGACCCGCTGAAGCATTGGAAACTCAGCCGGATCGATGTGGACGGGCTGAAGAAATGGGCTGACTACAGCGATGCGATCCGCGAGACCCTGGAGCGCACCCACACGACGGAAGCACCCTGGACGGTGATCCGTTCCGACGACAAGAGGCGCGCCCGGCTGGCCGCGATCAGAACGGTTCTGTCCGCGCTGCCCTATGACCGCAAGGACCACGATGCCCTCGGACATATCGACGAGTCCATTTGTGGCGGACCGGGTCTCTGGGATGACTAAACGCGGGTATCATCATGGAAACCTGCGACAGGCACTGATCGACGCGGCCCTTGAACTCATCGAAGTCAAAGGCCCTACCGGGTTCACCTTGTCAGAGGCCGCCAAACAGGCCGGCGTGACTCCGGCCGCTGTCTACCGGCATTTCGAAGGGCGCGAAGACCTGATCGCCGAGGCCGCGCGCCAGGGATTCGAGATATTCGCGGACCTCATGCAATACGCCTATGACACGGGGCAGCCGTCGGCGCTGGCGGCGTTCGAAGCGACCGGGCGCGCCTACCTGGCCTTCGCGCGCAAACATCCTGGTCACTATATCGCCATGTTCGAAAGCGGGATTTCCGTGAACCGCACACCGGATCTGGCCGCCGCATCCGCCCGCGCCCGCGCGGTGCTGGAACGCGCGGCCGCCGATCTGTCCGAGCATATCCCGATCGACAAGAGACCGCCCGCGTCCATGTTCAGCGCCCATATCTGGGCGCTCAGCCACGGAGTCGTCGAACTTTTCGCCCGTGCGTCTCCGGGAACCGCGTCGCCCTTCTCACCCGAGGAACTGCTGGAAACCGGGATCGGCATCTACCTGCGCGGGCTTGGCCTGATTCCGCCGGACAGTTAGTCAGGCGGCGCTGCGGGCATTGAGTTCCGACAGAACGTCGGCGGCGATGGCAAAGGATTTCATCCGTGCCGCGTGATCGTGAATCTGCCCGGTCAGGATCAGTTCATCGGGTTTGTAGGCTTCGATCAGGGCGGACAATCCTTCCTGCACCGAACGGGCGGAACCGATGACAGAGACCCGAAGCGCATGATCGACCGCCTGGCGCATCGGTGCACCGATGGCCGCGTCGATATCGTCGACCGGCCGGGGCAGCTTGCCCGGACGCCCGGTGCGCAACCGGGCAAAGGCCTGCTGCATCGAGCTGCGCAGATAGGCGCCTTCTTCGTCACTGTCGGCGGCAAAGACATTCACCGCCAGCATGAACCGGGGGCGCTCGCATTGCGCCGACGGCTGGAACCGTTCCCGATAGACCTGCACCGCCTGTTCCAGCGCATCCGGCGCGAAATGGCTGGCAAAGGCATAGGGCAGGCCGAAATGCGCCGCGAGCTGCGCGCCGAACAGGGACGAGCCGAGAATCCAGATCGGCACGCGGGTGCCTTCGCCCGGCAGGGCACGCACCGGGGCATCCGTCTTCGGATCGCCGAGATAGCCCATCAGTTCGGCCACGTCTTCGGGAAAGCTGTCGCCGCCGCCCCGCCGCAGAGCGCGGTAGACCGCTTGGTCGCCACCGGGTGCGCGCCCGAGCCCCAGGTCGATCCGGTCGCCGTGAATCGTCGCGAGGGTGCCGAACTGTTCGGCAATGGTCAGCGGCGCATGGTTGGGCAGCATGATACCGCCGGAACCGACGCGAATGGTCCGTGTGGAACTTGCGACATGCCCGATCAGGACCGAGGTAGCGGCGCTGGCGATACCCGGCATGTTGTGATGTTCGGCCATCCAGTACCGGTGATAACCCAGCCGTTCCGCGTGACGGGCCAGATCGATCGTGTTGGAGATCGCGGTCTTCGCGTCAAACCCTTCGGGGACCGGCGCAAGGTCGAGAACGGAATATTGCATGGCGTGTTTCCTGTCTGGCGTCCCATGCAATCTAGGCAGTGGCAGGGTCGAACGAAACCCCGGCCACGGCCCGAATTCAACGCAAGGCCGCGATTGGCGGCGCTGCCGCCAGAACCGGTCGACGGGTGGCCAGGCTACGGCGCGCTTCGTCGGTCTGGCCCAGCTTCAGGAGCAGGTTGGCATAGGTCAGCTCCAACAGGTCCCGCTGCGCCCGGCTGCCGCCGATCCGTTCGGTCGCCGCCATGACCGCAACCATGTGATCCAGTGCCGCCTGCCAGTCCGACCGGGCGATCGCGGCCCAGGCCTGCGCGACGGGGCGCACCAGGTCGCCGGCAAAGCCTTGCGTCGTCTCGGCGATGCGGGCCAGCCGGTCGCCCTGCCCCGCCATCGCGTGGCTGAGCGCGGCATGCATGTCCGCAAAGCTTTGCCCCGGATCGGGAAAGAACCGCGCCGCATAATCGCTGAGTGCCGACCAGCGTTCCGGATCGACCTTCAGCCCGGCGATCTCCGCGCGGTGCAGGATGGCTGCGGTATCGGTCAGCACGTTGATCGGCAAACCCTGCGCGGCGCCGGGCGCGACACCCGCATCCACCGCCCGCCACATTGCCGCCGCGTCGCCCGCATGCAGGGCCCAAAGCGCCAGATGCCAGCTGAGATGCCCGTGCAGCACGGCGCGGGCGTCATATCCTTCCATCCAGTCGTTCAGAAACGCGCGCCCCTGTTCCGTCTCACCGGCCTCATATTGCGCATGGGCCTTGAAATGCGATCCGTTGGCATTGCGCGGGTTGATCGCAAGCGCGCGTTCCATCAGCCGGGACGACGCGTCGATCTGCCCGGTTTCACACAGCGACAGCGCGTGCATCGACATCATCCACCAGTCTTCGCCGTAATGTGGCAGCAACGCGGCGGTATAGGCCAGAAGTTCGGCTTCCCGTCCGACCTCGCCGGAAAAGCCGATCAGGCCGAACACGTTCGAACAAAGCTGCGCGACCAGAGCGTCGCGCGGATAGTCCCGCACATGCGCGCGTGTCGCGGCCCGCGCCGCGGAGCCCTGCCCCGAGAGCACCAGCGCAATGGCGTCGATATGCCCGCGTTCGCGCCTGGTCAGCTCGTCCGTCAGGGCCTTTGCCCGGGATATGGCGGATCGGGCGGCCGGCATGTCCCCGGTCATCATCAAGGCGCGGGCATGGGCCGCATGCGCCAGCGCAAAATCCGGGTCCGCGCCGATCGCCGCCGCGAAGGCTTGCACCGCGCCGTAATCCGCCCCCAGAAACAGATGCACGCCGTGGTCATAGTGATCCCGCGCCGCTTGCGATGCGGTGCTGATCGCATTGCCATAACGATCCGTCACGGTCATCCGCGCCCCCCTTCTGTCGATATGTGACCCTAACGCGCGAAAAACCGGTTGTCAGCCGCGACGGATCCGAGCCGCGACGCAGAAAAAAAGACCCGGTGCGCGAACACCGGGCCTTGTCCGTTCTGCCGTCGCTACGGGTTCACATACGCGAGGCGACGTTTTCCCAGTTGACCAAGTTGTCGAGAAAGTTGGTCAGGTAGGCGGGGCGCTTGTTGCGGAAATCGATATAGTAGGAATGTTCCCACACATCGCAGCCCAGAAGCGCTGTCTGGCCGAAACACAGCGGGTTGACGCCGTTTTCGGTCTTCGTGACCGCAAGCGATCCGTCCGCGTTCTTGACCAGCCAGGCCCAGCCGGACCCGAACTGTCCCGCGCCCGCCGCGGAAAACGCTTCCTTGAACTTGTCGACGCTGCCAAAGCTCTCGGTCAGGGCTTTCTCAAGTTCACCCGGCATCGCGCTGTCGCCCGGTCCCATCATCTCCCAGAACTGGTTGTGGTTCCACAACTGGCTGATGTTGTTGAAAATGCCGTTCTGCGCGACGGCGGACTTGTCGTAGGTGCCGGTGATGATGTCTTCCAGCGACTTGCCGTCCCATTCGGTGCCGGCGATCAGCTTGTTGCCGTTGTCGACATAGGCCTTGTGGTGCAGGTCGTGATGATATTCGAGCGTTTCCTTGGACATGCCCTTGGAAGCCAGCGCATCATGTGCATAAGGAAGATCGGGTAGTTCAAAAGCCATTTTCGGCCCCCCACTGTTGTTTCCGTTCCGACCCGTTACATGCGGCGCGGAACGGGACAGGTCAAGGGTCGCGGGGCAAAACAATGCAAGACCGGAGGCCGCGTTGCTGACACGGGCACGAAAGATGGTGTATCGCGCCAGAGGCTATGTCAGCGGAGCGCTGAACGGGGAGCCATTCCGTTTCGATCCCTATCACAGCAAGTTCTGGCGCAAGGCCAGCGCGGGCGGCTGGGAACCGGAAACGTTCGCAATGCTGGACAGGTATCTGGACAAGGATCACGATTATCTCGACATCGGCGCCTGGATCGGCCCTACCGTCCTTTACGGCGCGCGCAAGGCCCGGCATGTCTGGTGTTTCGAACCGGATCCCGAAGCATTCCGGGCGCTGGCCTGGAACATCGACCTGAACGGGCTGAACAATGTCAGCGCCTTTGCCGCGGCCCTGTCCCAGGGCGTTGGCGTCGCCCGCATGGCCGGGTTTCACGGCGAAAAGGGAGACAGCACCACCAGCCTGCTGAACCCGGCGGGCGCGGCCGGATCGGACGTTCTGACGCTCGGTTTCGACCAGTTCGAAACGGCAGTCGACCTGAACGGCGTGTCGCTGGTGAAGATGGATGTGGAAGGCGCGGAATTCGACCTTCTGCCGACGCTGACCCCCTGGCTAGCGAAACGGCGTCCGGCGCTGTTGCTGTCGATCCATGCGCCGTTCCTCGCCCCGGCGGACCGCAGGCGGCGCGTGGAGGAACTGATAGACGCCCTGGGGTTCTATCCGCGCTGGCAGGACGAAGCCCGGCTGGACATCGCGCCGCAAAGCCTTCTGGACGACGATGCGCTGAACCGGTTCCGGTCCGTTCTGCTCTGCGGCTGAGCCTCAGAAACAGCCGACTTCGGACCCCGGCTGCGCCGCGACCCTGAGCAGCGAGAACACGTAGTCCGCGACCGAACGGAAACACACGATCCGGAAGGTCTGATCGTCCACCATCCAGAAAGCGGCAGCCACCTGTGCCATGCGGGTGCGGCGGAACATGCCGGGTTTGAACGCCTCGGGCGACAGGTCGACCGGGCAGAGTTTTGCCATGACCTCGCGCGCCGACGGGCCGGACACCTGAAACACGGCTCGCGCGTCGGACACGTTGACCACCAGGACATGTTGCCTGGCCAGCGCCTTTTGCATCTGCGCGACACCGGCCTTGACCGTATCGTAAGGGCACATGACCAGCGCCTCGTCCGGCGACATCCAGCAGATTCCCGTGTCATCCTCGCAATTGGCTTCGTTCGCGCCGGGAAAGGCCACCCCGGCCACGGCCGTCGCCGCGGCTTTCAGCGGCTTGGACGCCAGATCGCCCCGCAGGGTGATCATGCCGTGAAGACCGGTTTCCTCTATCCGGGCAATGCCGTCAAAGCGGGCCATGTTCATGGCGCTGATCGGGTCAGACATTCTGTTTCTCCCCGTCCTTGTCGTAAAACACCGGGTCCACGATCCTCGCGCTCGTGGTCTTGCCGTCCGTGCCGGCAAATTCGAGCACTTCGCCCATCCGCTCCGGCCCCTTCAGTGCCAGCCCCATGGCGATCCCCCTGCCCAGTGTCGGCGAATGGTAGGTCGATGTCACCCGGCCCTGCGTGTTGCGCTGTCCGTTGGCATTGCGCCCCGGCGCGACCGCATAGGCACCGTCCGGGAGGACCGACCCATCCAGCGTTTCCAGCCCGACCAGTTTCCAGCGGCCGGGGTCGGTCATGTGCGGGCGCTGTTGCGCGCGCTTGCCAAGATAATCGTCCTTCTTCCGGCTGATCGCCCAATCGAGGCCCAGATCCTGCGGAATGACCGTGCCGTCGGTTTCATCGCCGATCATGATGAACCCCTTTTCGGCCCGCATGATGTGCAGGGCCTCGGTGCCGTAGGGCATGACGCCGAATTCCTCGCCCGCCGCGATCAGCGCGGTCCAGAACGCCAGCCCCTGCGACGCCGGGACAGCGATCTCGAAGCTCAGTTCGCCGGAGAAGGAAATCCGGTAGACGCGGCAGTCAAAACCCCCGATCCGCCCGTCGGCCCACCCCATGAACGGCAGTGTCTTGGCGCTGACATCCATGCCGCCGAGTTTCTCCAGCACCTTGCGGGCATTGGGTCCGACCACGGCCACCTGCGCGAACTGTTCGGTCAGGTTGGCGACGTACACCTGCCAGTCCCACCATTCCGTCTGCAGCCATTCCTCCATCATCCCGTGGATGCGGTCGGCTCCGCCCGTCGTCGTGTGGCAGAGGAACGTATCCTCGTTGATCCGGGCCACGACTCCATCGTCGATCAGGAACCCGTTCTCGCTGCACATCAGCCCATAGCGGCAGTGTCCCGGTTTCAGCGTCGACATCATGTTGGTGTAGAGCATGTCGAGGAACCGCCCTGCGTCGGGCCCTTTGACCAGCAGCTTTCCGAGCGTGGATGCGTCAAGCAAACCAAGGGCCTGGCGCGTGTTCTTCACCTCTCGCTCCACCGCGTCATGCACCCGTTCGCCATCACGCAGGAAGGCATAGGGCCGCCGCCAGTGGCCGACCGGTTCCCAGTCGGCACCATGGGCCGCGTGCCAGTCGTGCATCGGCGTCTTGCGCAGGGGCTGGAACACCTCGCCGCGCGCCTCGCCGGCGATCGCGCCCATCGAGATCGGCGTATAAGGCGGCCGGAAGGTCGTCGTGCCCGTCGCCGGGATCGGCTGTCCAAGCGCATCGGAAAGAATCGCCAATCCATTGATGTTGCTCAACTTGCCCTGATCCGTCGCCATGCCCAAGGTGGTGTATCGCTTGGTGTGTTCGACGCTTTCGAACCCTTCACGGGCCGCAAGCTGCACATCCGAGACCTTCACATCGTTCTGAAAGTCCAGCCACGATTTGGACCGCAGCGACACCTGCGCCGCGCGCGGCATCAGCCAGACCGGTTCCAGCGGCGCCTCCGCGACGGAATCGCCTGTCGGCGCGGCTGTGCGCCTGGGCTTGAACCCGGCCGCCTTGGCCGCCGCACGCCCCGCCGCAGTGGCGTCCTTGAGCGCGCCGTCCAGCGACAGGATGCCATTCGCGGCGCCCGCCGCGGTCACGAACCCCGCGCCATCGGGGCCGGTGGGGGGGCGTTCCGGGTCGGGACGAAAATGCGCCTGATCCTCGTCCCAGACCAGCTTGCCGCCGCAATGGGACCACAGGTGCACCACCGGAGACCAGCCGCCCGACATGGCGACCGCATCGCAGTCGATGTCCTCGAGAGCACCGCCAATGCCGTCCTGGGCACAGATCTTCACCTTTCTGACGCGTTTGCCACCCGTGACCTTGGCGATGGCGCGGCCGCAGTCGATCCGGATACCTTCGGCGCGGGCCTCCTCCATCAGCGCGCCGCCGCCAATGCTGCGGGCGTCGAGCACCCGCACCACGTCAAGCCCGGCCTTTTTCAGACAGAGCGCCGTACGATAGGCGTCGTCATTGTTGGTGGCGATGACGATCCTGCGCCCCGCGGCGACGCCGTAGTTCACCGCGTAATCGCGCATGGCCGACGCCAGCATGACGCCCGGAACGTCGTTTCCCGCAAAGGACAGCGGGCGTTCGATCGCGCCGGTGGCGGTGATCACCTGCGCCGCGCGGATCCGCCACAACCGGTGGCGCGGACCCTCCGCGACCGGCAGGTGATCGGTCAGACGTTCGTATCCCAGGACGTAGCCGTGGTCATAGACGCCTGCCCCCATGCACCGGGTGCGCAGGGTCACATTGTCCATCTCTTCGAGTTCGCCGACAATCTTTTCGATCGCCTGTTCGACCGGAACGCCATCGACCGTACCGCCATCGACCGGCGACCGACCGCCCCAGAATGCGGTCTGTTCCAGCACCAGCACCTTGGCCCCGGATTGCGCCGCAGCATGGGCGGCCAGGAGCCCGGCAATACCGCCGCCGATCACCAGCACATCGGTGAAGGCATAGAAATGTTCGTAGGTGTCGCAATCGCGCTCCCTGGGCGCCTGGCCCAGACCCGCGGACTGGCGGATGAAGGGTTCGTAGACATGTTTCCAGAAGGCGCGCGGATACATGAACATCTTGTAATAGAAACCCGCGGGCAGGAAGCGCGACAGATGCGTGTTGATCGCGCCGATGTCGAAATCGAGGCTTGGCCAGTGATTCTGGCTGCGGGCGGTCAGCCCGTCGAACAGTTCGGTCGTCGTGGCGCGCTGGTTCGGTTCGAACGTCGCGCCCTGTCCCATGTTCATGAGCGCATTCGGTTCCTCGGCGCCCGAAGCCACCACGCCGCGCGCGCGGTGATACTTGAAGGACCGGCCGACCATCATCCTGGCATTGGCCAGAAGCGCCGACGCAAGGGTGTCGCCGGGATGGCCCGCCAGCGGCGCGCCGTTGAAGCTGAACCCGATGCGCTTGCTGCGGTCGATCAGGCGGCCGTGATCGGCGAGGCGATGGCTCATGAAAAGTCCCTCCAGCTCCAGCCCGGATGACGGGCGGTGATCGCGGCGCGCACCTCTTTGGGCGGTTCGGTGGTCTGCGCCTTGTAGGTGCCGAACACTTCCAGCGTCATCGTATCGCGCGCGGCGTGGAACCACTTGCCGCAGCCATAGGCATGGCGCCAGCGTTCGAAATGCACCCCGCGAGGGTTCTCGCGGGTGAAAAGATAGCTGTGGAATTCGTCGTCGCCCGACCCCGGACCATGGCGTTTCAGATGCGCTTCACCTCCGGGCGCGAGTTCCGTTTCATCGGCGGTGATGCCGCAATAGGGACAGGTGAGGATCAGCATGCTCTCATCCTTGTATCATGTCTTTTGGGGGCAGGCCGGCCACGAAGCCCAGCGAGATTTCGGTGAGTTTGCGGCGGATGACGTCATCGGCGAACCCGTCGTCGTCGAGCCGCACGAAACCGCCCATCCGGCGCCCGCCCATTACCATCGGGGTGACGCCTTCCAAGGCGAGGGCGGCGTCCTCGTTGGGCTTGCCGGGGCGATAGAGCGCGCCATCCTTTCCGATGCCGCCGATCATGTTGCCGTGCAGCAGGAAACAGAGCCCCCCGAACATCTTCTGCTCGGACAGGCCCGGTTCAACCCCCAGATCGGCGCGCATGGTTTCGGCCATGGGTTCAGAATAGGTCATGACGCCGGCCTCCGCGCGAACCGGCCAAGAATTTTCGAAAATTCTTGGCAAATTTCTTCGAAGAAATTTGCATCAGTGCGCCACCCCGGCGGCGACGCTTTCGTCGATGAAACGCCCCTCGCGGAACCGGTCCAGCGAAAATGCCTCGGTCAGCGGCGAGTGGCCCCTGGCCATCAGTTCCGCCATGCCCCAGCCCGAACCGGGGATCGCCTTGAAGCCGCCGGTGCCCCAGCCGCAGTTGATGAACACGCCTTCGACCGGGGTTTTCGAGAGGATCGGCGAGCGGTCGCCGGTCATGTCGACGATCCCGCCCCATTGCCGCAGCATCTTGAGCCGGCTGACCATCGGGAAGGTTTCGATCAGCGCGCGCACGGTTTCCTCGATATGGTGGAAGCTGCCCCGCTGGGTATAATTGTTATAGCCGTCCGCACCGCCGCCGATCACCATCTCGCCCTTGTCGGACTGGCTCATGTAGCCATGCACGGTGTTGGCCATCACCACCACGTCCATGCAGGGCTTGATCGGTTCGGAAACCAGCGCCTGAAGCGCCACGGATTCGATCGGCAGCCGGAACCCCGCCATGTCGGACAGCACCCCGGAATGCCCGGCAACGACGATGCCCAGCTTGCGGCAGTCGATCGGACCCCTGGACGTGTCCACGCCCGTGACCTTGCCGCCCTCGCGCCGGATCGCCGTGACCTCGCATTTCTGGATGATGTCCATGCCCATGTCCGAACAGGCCCGCGCATAGCCCCAGGCCACCGCGTCATGGCGCGCGGTTCCGCCGCGCGCCTGCCACAAGCCGCCCAGCACCGGGTATCGCGGCCCGGACAGGTTGATGATCGGCACCAGTTCCTTGACCCGCGCGGGGCTGATGAATTCGGTCGTCACCCCCTGGAGCGCGTTGGCATGCGCCGTGCGCCGGTAGCCGCGCACCTCGTGCTGGGTCTGCGCCAGCATGATGACGCCGCGCGGGCTGAACATCAGGTTGTAGTTCAGTTCCTGGCTGAGGGTTTCATAAAGGCTGCGCGATTTCTCGTAGATCGCCGCCGACGGGTCCTGAAGGTAGTTGCTGCGGATGATCGTCGTGTTGCGCCCGGTGTTGCCGCCCCCCAGCCAGCCCTTTTCCAGCACCGCGACATTGGTGACGCCGAAGTTCTTGCCAAGGTAATAGGCCGTTGCCAACCCGTGCCCGCCCGCCCCGACGATGATCACGTCATAGGACCGCTTCGGTTCGGCTGCCCGCCATGCCCGAGCCCATCCGGTGTGGTTGCGCAGGGCTTCGCGCGCGATGGCAAAGGCGGAATAGCGTTTCATCAAAGACTCCTGTGCACCGGCGAAGGAAGATTCGACATGATCGTGATGCGAACATATACACTGCTTCTGCGCAAACCCGCCAAAAAGAGGATACCCGGCGCGGCGTTTCCTGCCCCGTTTGCGACATCTGCCGGAATTGCCGCGCCGGGAGGCGCGGTTGCGCCGCTTTGTCCCTTTTTTTACCCCCCGCGGACGGCTACATGAGGATCGAACCGCAGGAGACCACATGACGTTCTGGATCATTACATCGGCGATGGCGCTGGCGATCGCCGCAACATTCGCGCTGGTGTTGCTGCGCAGCCGCGCCGCGGCCGAGCCGGCGGCGGCCTACGACATGCGCGTCTATCGCGATCAGCTCAAGGATGTGGACCGGGACCTGGACCGCGGCGTCATCAACGAATCCGACGCGATCCGCATTCGAACCGAGGTGTCGCGCCGCATCCTGTCGGCGGACGCGCAGGCGCAATCGGCGCGCACCGGTTCCGGCGCGGCGCGGGCCATGACCGGGATCGCGGCGGTGGCGCTGGCGGCGCTCCTCGTCGTCGGCAGCCTGATGCTGTACCGCAGCCTGGGCGCGCCCGGCTACGGCGACCTGGGCCTGACGCACCGGATCGAACTGGCGGAACAGGCCCGCGCCGGACGGCCCGGACAGGCCGAGGCCGAAGCCGGTCTGCCCCCCGCCCCGGCGCTGGACGGGTTGAGCGAGGACTACCTCGCGCTGGTGCAACGGTTGCGCGAAACGGTCGCGGACCGCCCCGGCGACGTGCAGGGGCAGATGCTTCTGGCGCGCAACGAGGCGGCGACCGGGAACTTCGCCGCCGCCCATGCCGCGCAGGCCGAAGTGCTGCGTCTCAAGGGCGATGCGGCCACCGCTGCGGATTTTGCGGATTACGCCGACATGCTGATCCTGGCCGCCGGCGGATATGTCTCGCCGGAAGCGGAATCCGTGCTGCGGCAGGTGCTGGCGCGCGATCCGGACAACGGGCCGGCGCGGTATTACTGGGGCCTGATGATGGCGCAGACCGGACGCCCGGACATCGCGTTCCGGGTCTGGAACGCGCTTCTGCGCGAAGGTCCGCCGGAAGCGCGCTGGATCGTCCCTGTGCGCGCCCAGATCGAAGAGATGGCGATGCGGGCCGGCGTCGAATTCACCCTGCCCGAGGAAGCGCCCGTCCCCGCTGCGCCCGGCCCGACCGCCGCGGATGTGGAGGCTGCTGGCGAGATGAACGCAGAGGACCGCCAGCAGATGATCCGGGGCATGGTTCAGGGTCTGTCCGACCGCCTGGCCACCGAAGGCGGCACGCCGACCGAATGGGCGCGGCTGATCGGGGCGCTTGGCGTCCTGGGCGACACCGACCAGGCGCAAGCGGTGCTGCGCGACGCCCGGCAGGTCTTTGACGGCGACGCGGAAGCCATGTCGGTAATCGACGACGCGGCGCGGCAGGCCGGTTTGCCGGAATGATCCTCGATCCGTTCGACGCCTTCGCCGCGGCCTGTCCGGCAATGCGCGCGCTGGTCGGGCTGGACCTTGGCGACAAGACCATCGGGGTTGCGGTCTCGGACCGTATCGGCGCGTCGGCCACGCCGGTTGAAACCATCCGGCGCAAGAAATTCACTCTCGACGCCGACCGTCTGCTGGCCATTCTCGCGGATCGCGAGGCCGGCGGCATCGTGCTCGGCCTGCCCCGCAACATGGACGGCAGCGAGGGACCGCGCTGCCAGTCCACCCGGGCCTTCGCCCGCAACCTCGCGCGCCTGACGGACTTGCCCATCGGGTTCTGGGATGAACGGCTGAGCACCGTTGCCGCCGAAAAAGCGCTGCTGGAGGCGGATACGACGCGAAAGCGTCGCGCCGAGGTCATCGATCACGTCGCGGCGAGCTATATCTTGCAAGGCGCGCTGGACCGCATGCGCCACATCAGAAACGAGAGCCGACCATGAGCGACGATGTCTGGAAGCGTGACGAAATCGAATCTCCCTGCGTCAGGGTCTGCGTCGTGCATCCGGTGGAACGCATCTGCACCGGATGCCTGCGTAGCGTGGACGAGATCACCCGCTGGTCCCGCATGACCTCGGAGGAACGCGCCAGGATCACCGCGGCCCTGCCCGACCGGGCCCCAAGCCTGGCCCGCCGCCGGGGCGGACGTGCCGCCAGGCTGAAACGCTAACTCATACCGACAAATAGCGCATCCAAATGCGGATCGACGTTGTGTCGATGAACCCCGGGAAGCTCTCTGCGGTCTTGGCGTGGCGGGCGGCGACCCGCCGGGCGTTTTTCGGCTTGTTGAAGCGGCGTTCGACCAAGTCGCGCGGCCGGCGGAGGGAGCGGTCCGCCGCGGTCCGCATCCTGCCCGATCTCCGCATCCCTTGCCCGGCGGGGTATCGCCGGAAGCCCATCGCCATTTACCAGTGTTTTCCCAAAGCCGTCAGCCTCATGGCCACAGTCGGCCGGAAGCGCGCACGGGTTCGGCGGATTGTCCGCCATCGCCGGATCGAAGCCGGGACAGCCCGACGTCCGGCCCGGTGCGATCCCTGCCCTCACGGGCGGGCCGGCGGCATTGACGAGGGGGCGGATCCTGGTCGTGAAGCCACCGCGGGAACGGCGGCCCCCCCCTTTGGCGCCCGCTGCCCCCTTCTCGGGACATTGCTGGCGCAAACCGAATATGGAGCATAACCGCCAGGCGGATGATGTCGGGACGGCTTTGAAAGCCCTTGAAAAGATCACCTTCGGTCATGGCCGACACGACGAGGCTGCCCTGCCCGCCTCAACAGGAATCGTTCTGACAAAACCGCCGGGTGTGATAGCGCCCGCTGCGTGTGACCATGTGTCAAACCTTGCCAGCCATTCCAGACCCCATTTGCGACCACAACCGTAACTATCAAGCGAACAGAAGCCCTTATTTGCAAGGGTTTTCTTTGTTTTCAAAGGAGTAGGATGGTGCGGGTGAAGGGACTTGAACCCCCACGCCTTGCGGCGCCAGAACCTAAATCTGGTGCGTCTACCAATTCCGCCACACCCGCACAGGCCGGTCAGCCGGGTGTCACACCCCGCCATCGCGTCCGGCGATGCTTACCAAAGCTTGAATGCGGATGCGAGAGCAAATCGGAACGCATGACGGCGCCGATGTCCCTCCCTTCGCCTGCGCCGCTCGGGACATGCAACCCGTGCTTTCCATTGCTGCGCGCGTACGGGGCAGTCATCCGGTCGGAATTTCCGTTGGCCCCAACCCTTCGGTCCTTCGACCAATCATCCGGCAGACGGCGTCCGAATCCCGCGATCCCGCAAGACCGCCGGGATCTGGCTGGCGATATCCTCTGCGATCAGACCGGGGCCGAACATCAGCGCGCATTGCGTGTGAAGCCAGGATGCGGTTTCGCAGGCGGTCAAGGGTGCGAGGCCGCGCGCCATCAGGCCGGTGATCATCCCGGACAGCACGTCCCCCGACCCGGCCGTGGCCAACCAGGGCGCGGCCCGATCATATTGCGCGGAATGGATGGAACATCGCCCGTCCGGCGCCGCCATCACCGTATCGGCCCCTTTCAGCAGAACGGTGCAGCCCGCCCGTCTGGCGGCGGCGCGCACCGCGTCGACTTTCGAATAGGCCGGCCCCTTCTGCGGCTCCTGTTTCAGTTTCTGGTCGAGGTCGGGAAAAAGCCGGGCGAATTCGCCCCGATGTGGCGTCAGCACCGCCTTTTCGTGCAGCATGTCAAAAAGCTCCGCCGGCGTTTTGTGAAACATCGATAATGCATCCGCATCCAGAACCACGGGCCTGCGCAAAGGCAGAACCGTGGCAATCAGGGATCGCGGCAGATCCGTCAGCCCCAGCCCCGGACCGAGGCACAGCGCGTTCAGCCGGGTGTCCCACAACAGCTCTCCCAAGGTTTCCGCATCGGGCACCTTGATCATCATCAGCGCCGTGATCTGGTTCGCCACTTCGGACATGGCGCTTTGCGGAACCCCGAGGGTCACGAGCCCCGCCCCGACCCGAAGCGCCGCCATGGCCGCAAGCCGCGCCGCGCCGGTGCGCCCTGCCCCGCCGGTCAGGACAAGGGCGTGCCCCTGGGTGTATTTCTGGCCGGATACGGGCTTGTCCAGCAGGTCGGCGGCGGGCGGCTCCACGCACCAGACATGATCGTGGCGTTCGTCTTCCGGGTCGAAATGATGCAATCCGATATCCTTGACGACGACCCGGCGGGAATGGGTGTCGGCCTGTTCCAGGCGATGCCCGAGCTTTTCGCTGTGAAAGCTGACGGTCAGATCGACTTTCGGAAAACAGCCCAGCGCCTTTCCGCTGTCCGAACAGATCCCCGAAGGGATATCGACCGCGACGCTGCGGACACCGAAGTCGCGCCGCAGCGTGTCCAGGTTGCCCAGCAGAAATTCCGCGTCGCCCTCGACAGGGCGCGCCAACCCGGTGCCGAACAAGGCGTCCACAACGAGGTCCGGCAACGATTTGACACTGCCCAGACTACCATCCGACAACGGCAGGCAGGGACCCATGCCGATCCAGAGATCGTGGTTTGTCCTGGCATCGGGCGGCAGCCGGTCGGCCTCTCCCATCAGATGCGCGGTCACGGTCCAGCCACGTTGCTGCAGAAGCCGGGCGACGACAAACCCGTCGCCTCCGTTGTTGCCGGGCCCGCACAGAACGACAGCCTTGTGCGACCCTTGCGCCAGATCCGGCCATTCCTCGAAAATCGCGTCGACCACCCCCGCGCCGGCCCGTTCCATCAGCTCCAGCCCGGTCACGATCCCTGACGCAATGGCATCACGTTCCACGGCCCGCATTTCGGCGGCGGTCAGCAATTCAGCCATGTTCACCCCTTCAACGATTCACTTTCGACTAGTTTTTATGCAACATGCATAAAATTGAAGCTGCGCCCCGATTTCAGGGCCTCCCGGATGAACCGTGCCACCGGAACCGATTGTAGACAACAGACGGAAATGGTCTCACCCCCCAAGAAAGTCGATTTTCAGGAGAGGCCGATGAAAAAGATCGAGGCGATCATCAAACCGTTCAAGCTTGATGAAGTCAAAGAGGCGTTGCAGGACGTCGGCGTGCAGGGGCTTTCCGTTATCGAGGTCAAGGGGTTCGGACGCCAGAAGGGTCATACTGAACTTTATCGCGGGGCCGAATACGTCGTGGATTTTCTTCCCAAGGTGAAAATCGAGGTCGTCCTTGACGATGATCAGGTCGACGGCGCCATCGAAGCCATCGTGTCGGCCGCCAAGACCAACAAGATCGGCGACGGCAAGATCTTTGTCAGCAGCGTCGAACAGACAATCCGCATCCGGACCGGGGAAACCGGCTCGGACGCGCTGTAACTCACAAACACACATTTCTAAAGAAGAGGACCCAAGGGAATGAGCAAGGACGCAGTTCTCAAGATGATCAAGGATGAAGACATCGAGTATGTCGACGTCCGCTTCACCGATCCGCGCGGCAAGCTGCAGCACGTGACCGTCATCGCCGATCTGGTGGACGAGGACTTCCTGGACGAAGGCTTCATGTTCGACGGGTCGTCGATTGCCGGCTGGAAGTCGATCGAAGCATCGGACATGAAGCTGATGCCCGACACCGACAGCGTCTACATCGATCCGTTCTATGCCGAAAAGACCCTGTGCGTGCATTGCTCGGTGGTCGAGCCGGACACAGGCGAATCCTACGAACGCGACCCGCGCGGCACCGCCGAAAAAGCCGAATCCTACCTCAAGGCTTCCGGTATCGGCGACGTGGCCTATTTCGGTCCCGAAGCGGAATTCTTCCTGTTTGACGACGTGCGGTTCAGCAACACGATCAACAAGGTCTCCTACGAGGTCGATGCGACCGACGCCTCCTGGAACACCGACACCGAATATGAAATGGGCAACATGGGCCACCGCCCCGGCCTGAAGGGCGGCTATTTCCCGGTCAACCCGACCGACGAAGCGCAGGATCTGCGCAGCGAAATGCTGTCGACGATGAAGCGTCTCGGCATGAAGGTCGACAAGCACCACCACGAAGTGGCCTCCTGCCAGCACGAGTTGGGCCTGATTTTCGGCACGCTGACCAAGCAGGCCGACGAGCTTCAGAAATACAAATACGTGATCCACAACGTGGCCCACGCCTATGGCAAGTCGGCGACCTTCATGCCCAAGCCGATCTATGGCGACAACGGATCCGGCATGCATGTGAACATGTCGATCTGGAAGGACGGCAAACCGCTGTTCGCCGGCGACAAATATGCCGACCTGTCCCAGGAAGCGCTCTATTTCATCGGCGGCATCCTGAAGCACGCAAAGACCCTGAACGCTTTCACCAACCCGTCGACGAACAGCTACAAGCGCCTGATTCCGGGTTTTGAGGCACCGGTTCTGCGCGCCTACTCCGCCCGGAACCGGTCCGGCTGCGTGCGTATTCCGTGGACCGAAAGCCCCAAGGCAAAGCGTGTGGAAGCCCGCTTCCCCGATCCGGCGGCAAACCCCTACCTGTGTTTCGCGGCCCTGCTGATGGCCGGTCTCGATGGCATCAAGAGCAAGATCGATCCGGGCGAAGCCATGGACAAGAACCTCTATGACCTGCCCGCCGAAGAACTGGCCGGTATCCCCACCGTCTGCGGCAGCCTGCGGGAAGCGCTGGATGCCCTGGCCTCTGACCACGACTTCCTCCTGCAGGGGGACGTGTTCACAAAGGCACAGATCGAAGGTTATATCGACCTGAAGATGGACGAAGTGCACAAATACGAGCACACGCCGCACCCGGTCGAATTCGGAATGTATTACAGCTGCTGATCTGAAAGACCGCAGGTTTCCCGAGCAGGAAACGACCGACAGGCGCCCCAAAAGGGCGCCTGTTCCGTTTCCGACCGCCCCTTGCGGAGCGAAGCCCATCCCGGCATCTCGGCGGTGTTGGCAAAATGATCCGACTGAGAACGTCGTCGCATGCGTCTTTGGCGTCGGAATTGACCCTCTGACCCGGCATTGCGTCGACATCCCTGAAATTTCGCCTCTGATTCATCTGGAATTCACCGCTGGGACAGTTAGCATCGCGGTGTTGCTGTTGCTGACCGGAGATTGCCATGACCCGAATTACCCTGGCGTGCATTGCCCTGCTTACCCTGCCCGGCGTGGTGGGCGCCGCCACCTGCGGGAATACCGGCAGCGGATTTGAAACCTGGAAAGTCGGATTTGCAGATCAGGCCCGCAAGGCCGGGGTCAAGTCGGCCGGGCTTCAGGCCCTGTCCCAGGCCAGCTATGCCAGCCGCACAATCGCCGCGGACCGGAATCAGAAGTCCTTCAAATATTCCCTGGACAAGTTCATGCAGATCCGGGGCGCGGACACGATTGTCGCGCAGGGACGCAAGCGAAAGGCCCGCAACCCTGACCTCTACGCGGCGCTCGAACGGCAGTATGGCGTACCCGCAGGTGTTCTGATCGCGATCCACGGGATGGAAACCGCGTTTGGCGGTTTCATGGGAGACAGCCAGGTGGTGTCGGCCATCACCACCCTTGCGTATGATTGCAGACGGTCCGACTTCTTCGTTCCGCACGCGATCGGCGCGTTGAAACTGGTCGATCAGGGGACGTTGACATCGCAGACACTCGGGGCCAAGCACGGAGAACTGGGCCATACCCAGTTTCTGCCGGGCAACGCGCTGATCTACGGGGTGGACGCCACGGGCGACGGTCGGGTCGATTTTTACAACATGACCGACGCGCTGGCATCGACGGCCAACTTCTTGCGCCAGAAAGGCTGGAAACCGGGACGCGGCTATCAGGAGGGTCAGCCGAATTTCGCGGTGATCCAGGCATGGAACGCGGCAGGTGTCTACCAGAAGGCCATCGCGATCATAGCCGCCCGGATCGACGGCTGAGTCCGCTCCTGTTCGTCAGAGTTCTGCACACCGGTTTGCGCGATCGAGTGTGGATGATCTCGGCCGCAACAGCCCGCAAAAACGAGCCCGCGGAACGCTTTCATCGCGCAATCACGATATCCGCGCAGAGACCGCCCAGCGTTTCGCTTTGACCCAACCGCAGGGTACCGCCATGCGCGCGCGCCACGTCGGCGACGATGGCCAAACCCAGCCCCACGCCGCTGCCCTTGTCCTGATTGCGCGCCGGGTCCAGACGGGAAAACGGCTTGACCGATTCCGCGCGCTTGTCCGCCGGTATGCCCGGCCCGTCATCCTCCACTCGGATGCGCAGGGACCTGTCGGTCAGGGTAACCGAAACTTCCGCCTTGTCGCCATAGCGGACGGCATTTCCGATCAGGTTCTCGACCGCCCGGCGGATCGGCGTCTCGCGCAGCATGATGGTGCCCTCTCCCGTGCTCTGCTTCAGCGTCACCGGCGTTCCGGCTCGCTGGCCATCCTCCACGATCCTGCGAACGAGTTGCTGCGGATCGACCGGTTCCGGCTCGCCTTCCGAAACTCCGCTCGAATAGCTGAGGAACGCATCGAGAAGCCGTTGCATTTCATCCACATCCCGCAACAGCGGCTCTGCATCCCGCTCGTCGATCATCGACAACCCCAGCTTGAGCCGCGTCAGGGGTGTGCGCAGATCGTGGCTCACCCCGGACAGCATAAGGGTGCGTTGTTCGATCTGGCGTTCTATACGCGACCGCATTTCCAGGAATGCGCCGCCTGCAGCCCGAACCTCTGTCGCGCCGGAGGGCACGTAGGGCACCGTTCTCCCCCGCCCGAATGCCTGCGCCGCTCTGGCCAGGCGCGTGATCGGACGCAGTTGATTGCGCATGTAGAGAAACGCGATAACTGTCATCAACCCGCCGAAAAAGATCATGGTCACGATCAACTGGTGCGGATTGGACACTGCGACCCGGCTGCGGTTGACACTGATCCGGACGGGTCCCAGATCCGTCTCCAGATACAACTGGATTGACCGATTGTCGGGAAAAACGGTCGCCAGCATCGACGGAAAGAATTCCCGGATTGTCCGGTCCACGACGCGCGCAGAGAAATCATACCAGCGCATATAACCCCGCGCGGGCACATCGCCTTGCGGAACGAAATCCAGATTCATCTCGAACGCGGTCAGGAACGGCCGCATCATGTCCAGAGCCTCGTCCGGGCTTGCTGCAGTGGCCGTCTGATGCGCGACGACGTCGAGGTCGCGCACCAGGGTCATTGACATCTGCCGCGTCACGTTCTCCAAATGTCTCTGGATAAAGGCAACCGAAACAACCAGTTGCACACTGACAACCGGAACGATCAGAATAAGCGCGGCGCGACCGTAGAGACTGCGCGGCATGTATCGTTTGAGCCACTGAAACCCCATGGCCGAACCCTAGCGCCCGGCTTTGACGAGAGGAAGAGCATTGACCACGCCCCCGGATGATTTCGATCCGCCTGCCGGACAGGCAATCACGCTGGAATCGGGCCTGCGCCGGATTCTTGCGCCCAACCCGTCGCCGATGACCTATCGCGGCACCAACACCTATCTGTTGGGCAACCGCGGCCTCGCGGTCATCGACCCCGGCCCCACGGACGACTCCCATCTGGGCGCCATCCTGGCCGCGGTCGCGCCGGGGCAGGAAATCACCCATATCATCGTGACCCATTCCCATCTCGACCACTCTCCCCTGGCTAGGCGATTGAGCCTCGCTACCGGCGCACCGGTTCTGGGTTTCGGAAAATCGGGAACCGGGCGCAGCGCCATCATGACCGAACTCTCCAGGTCCGGGCTGGCGGCCGGCCAGGAGGGGCTCGACCTCGACTTTGTCCCGGATCGGACCGTCGTCGACGGCGAGATGATTCACGGCGACGGCTGGGACCTGCACGTCCTTCACACGCCCGGACATCTGGGCAATCACATTGCCCTTGGATGGCGGGACGCCTGCTTTACCGCCGATCACGTGATGGGTTGGGCCAGTTCGCTGGTGTCCCCTCCGGACGGCGACCTGACCGATTTCATGGCCTCCTGCGCAAGGCTGTCCGAGCAACCATGGCGCGTGTTCCACCCCGGACATGGCGCGCCTGTCCGGAACCCGCAGCAGCGGTTGTCCTGGCTGATCGCCCATCGCAGGGCGCGCGAGTCCGCCATTCTCGATGCACTCCGCACAGGTCCGGCCACGGCATTCGACCTGGCAAGGCGGATCTACACGGAAACACCCGCATCCATGCTCCCGGCGGCCGAGCGCAACGTTCTCGCCCATCTCGTTGATCTCATGGGAAAATCCATGGTGCAGGCAAGCTCTCCCTTGTCCACCGGGTCGCGATTTTCCAGAACCGACAGAGCGACAGGATAATTTTGCCGGAAACCGGAAAATCCCTCTGGACGGCGCATACCCCGATTGCTATACGCCCAAAACCGTTCCGGCGTAGCTCAGCGGTAGAGCAGTTGACTGTTAATCAATTGGTCGTAGGTTCGATCCCTACCGCCGGAGCCAAAGAATTCAAGGACTTCGCGCTCACCCGCTAGGTCTTTTTTCTTTCTGAGCACAGAATAAGTACAGAAAACACTGTCTGGATCGGTGTTTACGGATCATTTGTCACCCGGTGCCACAGGCTTGTGCTAACTATTAGCCTCTAAACGCTTTTTCTCCTCTGCCGCATATTGACGTAGAGATTTGCCCTTTCCTTACGCTGAGTGGATCGGCGTAGTTCAAGGCGCCCGGCAGTATCGAACCCGATCTGCCAATTCCTTCGGGTCCAGTACACTCCTTCGGCTAGGTCTACGTTGTCAGGGTCGATGGTCAAGTCCGCAGCACCCATATGCGTTCCTCATCTGCGATGGTCGGATTTGGCGAAGTCTGTTCATACACGTAACGATCCGGCCCCATCCTCCGCATCGCAGGTTTTCCCTGGCTGCTCCGAATACCCCCGGATCGCTCGGATCTTCGTATTTTAGGAGTGGCCCCGACCGAAGGGGCTGCGGTAACATCAGCGCGTGTTGCAGTCCCGCGGCATCCGTTCCGCCGACCGGAACCAGCCCTGACAATGGATCATGCCCTTGAAAACCTTCTACAGCGAAAATCACCGCCTGCATTTCCCGCAAGCTGAACTGTCCGGCGGTCAGTTTGTCACCCCGTTCGAACGCCCGTCACGGGTCGAATATGTCCTGAACCGGTTGAAGGAACGCGGGTTTTCCGACATCGAGAAACCCGCCGAGGCGGACCTTGAACCGGCGCGAAGATTGCTTGATCCGGGGTATCTCGATTTCCTTCAGACCGCATGGGCCGACTGGAAAGCCGAAGGCATGGCCGGCGAAATCATCGCCGCGAACGTGCCTGCGCGCGGCATGCATCTGGATCGCGTTCCAGCCAATATCGACGGCAAGGTGGGCTATTACTGCCATGCCTCGGAAACCGCGATGACTGCGGGAACCTGGGCGGCGGCCTGTTCCTCGCTGGCCTCGGCGCAAGCGGCGCAACGGCATGTCGCCGCCGGGGCCAGCGCCGCCTTTGCCCTGTGCCGCCCACCCGGGCACCATGCGACGCGGGACCAGTATGGCGGCTACTGCTTCCTGAACAACGCCGCCATCGTGGCGCAGATGATGCGCGACGGCGGCGCCGACCGGGTCGCCGTCCTGGATGTGGATTTTCACCACGGAAACGGCACACAGGACATTTTCTATGGACGCGGAGATGTTCTGTTCGCTTCGCTGCATGGCGCGCCGCAGGACGCCTATCCCTATTTCATCGGATATGCCGACGAGACCGGCAAGGGCGACGGCGACGGCGCCAACATCAACTATCCCATGCCCCCCGGCACCGGATACGCGGTCTGGGCAGAAGCGTTGGAGAACGCGATCGCGCGCATCGGAGACTGGGGGGCGGATGCGCTCGTCCTGTCGCTGGGCGTCGATGCGTACAAGGAGGATCCGATCAGTTTCTTCAAGCTCGACAGTCCCGATTTCATCGATATGGGACAGCGGATCGCGCGGTTGTCCCTCCCTACCGTCATCTGCATGGAAGGCGGCTACGCGATAGAGGCGGTCGGCATCAACACGGTGAACGTGCTGGAAGGGTTCGAGAATGCGTGACGTCACCTTCGCCGTCACGCAGTTCGCGGTCGCGCCGGACATGGCGACGAACCTCGACCGCGCCGAAGACCTGATCCGGCGCGCCGCAGGCCGGGGCGCGCAGGTGATCCTGCTGCAGGAACTGTTCGCCGCGCCCTATTTCTGCAAGATCCAGGACCCTGCCCATTTCGCGACCGCCCTGCCCTACAGGGAAAATCCGATCCTGTCCCGGTTTTCCGCGCTGGCGCGCGAACTGGGTGTCGTGCTGCCGGTATCCTTCTTTGAGAAAGCCGGACAGTCCCATTTCAATTCCCTGGCCATGCTCGACGCCGATGGCCGCGACCTGGGACTCTATCGCAAGAGCCATATCCCGCAGGGTCCGGGCTACGAGGAAAAGTTCTATTTCTCGCCGGGCGATACCGGGTTTCGGGTCTGGGAAACGGCCTTTGGCCGGCTCGGGGTCGGTATCTGCTGGGACCAGTGGTTTCCCGAAACCGCGCGCGCCATGGCGCTGATGGGGGCCGAAGCGCTGCTTTATCCGACGGCCATCGGATCGGAGCCACCGGCACCGGGATACGACAGCCAGCCGCATTGGGAAATGACCATGCGCGGCCACGCCGCGGCCAACATCATGCCGGTCATGGCCGCCAATCGGATCGGGCAGGAAAGACAGCGCAATACCGAGGTGACGTTCTACGGCTCATCCTTCGTATCAAACGAAACAGGACAGATTGTCGAAAAGGCGGACCGGGAGACCGAAGCAGTGATTCTGGCCAGCTTCGATCTGGACGCGGTGGCGGAGTTGCGGGCCAGCTGGGGCGTCTTCCGCGACCGCCGCCCGGACCTCTACGGCGCGATCATGGGAATGGATGGCGGAGCCGTTGCCGGCTCCGCCAGGAAGATCACTTGACCAGTTCGGTCCAGATCGCCGTGTAAAGTTCGGTCGCGCTTTGCGGGCAGGTCGGCAGAAATTTTCCGGCCGAGACGAACTCTTCGGGAATGACGATTTCCGGAGCCTCTTTCATCTCTTGCGGCATGAATTCCTCGGATCCGGCAATGCCGTTGGCATAGCGGGCAAAGCTGGAGATCATCGCCGCGTTTTCCGGCACCATGATGAAATCGAGGAACTTGTAGGCTTCATCGACGTTCTGTGCATCCGCCAGCAGCCCGACCGAATCCATCCACAGCGGATAGCCTTCGACGGGATAGCCATAGACGACATCCGGATTGTTCAGGCGCGCCCGCATCGTCGAGCCATTCCAGTTCACGGTCGCCACCAGATCGTTGGAGGACAGCTTGTCCGTCGTCCCGTAATCCATCGCGATCCAGCTGGGCTTGGCCGCCATCAGCTTGTCGCGCACCTTCTTCAGCACTTCCAGGTCCTCGGTGCAGGCTTCGCCTCCGGCATTGAAGATCGCCAGCGCCATCACGTCATTCATTTCCGGGACGACGTTGACCTTGCCCACCAGTTCGGCCGGCGGATCGAGGAAGATGTCGGATGTATTCACATCGCCGCCGTAGACAGAGGTATTGACCGCGACCCCGGTCGTGCCCCATTGCCACGGAATGGTAAATTTTCGCCCCGGATCCCAGGCGACATCCACCCATTCCTGCGCGATGTTCCCGATGTTGGACAGCCGCGAATGATCCAGTTCCGCCAGCAGGCCCTTGCCGACGAAGACCGGCACGTAGTTGGCCGACGGCACCACAAGGTCAAAGCCGGAGCCGCCCGCCTCGACCTTGGCCAACGCGGTCGTGTTGCTGTCATAGTCGGTGATCGTGACCGTGATTCCGGTTTCTTCGGTGAATTTCTCGATCAGTTCCGGGCTTGTGTAGTTTCCCCAGTTGAACAGGTTCAACTGCCCTTCCGCGAAAGCGCTCAGGGTGCTCCCGAACAGGGCCGTCGTGGCGATCAGCATCGATTTCATGTGTCTCTCCTTTGTTGAAGTTGGCGGGTTCAGCCCCGTTTCTTGGTGATGATGAAGAACGCGGTCAGGATCAGCACCGTCAGCACCAGAAGCGCCGTCGAGATGGCGTTGACCTCGGGCGTCAGCGCCCTGCGCAACTGGCCGAGCATATAGGTGGGAAGCGTGTCCTGCCCCGCGGATTTGACGAATTCCGTGATTATCACATCATCCAGCGAAATGACGAAAGCCAGCATAGCGCCAGCGAGCACGCCGGGCATCAGCAACGGCAGGGTGATATGGCGAAAGGTCTGCCAGGGGGTCGCATAGAGATCCGCCGCGGCGATTTCCATGCTGGTGTCCATGCCTTCCAGCCGCGCCCGGATCGGAAGATAGGCAAAGGGCACACAGAACGCGGAATGCGCGAGGATGAGATAACCGAGCCCGGAATACCCAGTGGCGAGCTTGACCGAGGAAAAGAAGATCAGCAGCGCCACCGCGGTTACGATCTCGGGCACCATCAGCGGCTGGTTGATCATCACGTAGATGAAAGTCTGCCCCCTGAACCGTTTTCGGCGTGTCGTGCCGAGCGCCGCCAGAGTCGCCACCGACGTCGCGATGACGGACGCCCAGACGGCGATGATCAGGGACCGGACGGCCGCGCCCTGCACCGCCTCGTTTTCCCAGGCGATCTTGTACCACTTGAGCGAGAAGCCGCCCCAGAGATTGACCGAATTTCCGCCGTTGAAGGAATATACCACCAACGTGACGATCGGCGCGTAAAGCAGCACGAACGCCAGGATGGCAATTGCGGTGAAACCGGGCAGCGTCGTGACATCGAATGCGCGGTTCTTACCCATGCGGATCTTCCTTGGACGCCACCCGCGTGTAGATCAGCAGGGCGCCCAGAACGACGATCAGCAGAACCATGGACAGGGCGGCGCCCAGGGGCCAGTTCTGGCCTTGTCCGAATTGAAGCTCGATGAAGTTGCCGATCATCATGTTCTTGCCGCCGCCCAGGACGCGCGGCGTGACATAGGCCCCGAGACTGGGCACGAAAACCAGAATGCAGCCCGCCACGATCCCCGGTCGGATGATCGGCAGGATGACCCGCCGGAGGATCTGCATCCGCGACGCGTAAAGATCGTAGCCCGCCTCGATCAGGTTGAAATCGAACCGGTCGATGGCGGCGAACAGCGGCAGCACCATCAGCGGCAGATAGACATAGGCCATACCGATCAGAACGGCCGTATCCGTGTAAAGGATCTGGATCGGATCCGTGATCAGACCGATCTTGATCAGCGCGGTGTTCAGCAGGCCCTGGTTGCGGATCACTTCCATGATCGCGAAGGTGCGGATCAGCAGGTTCGTCCAGAACGGAATCGTGATCAGGAACAACCAGATGGCCCGTGATCGGGCGGGACGGGTCGCAATGAACCAGGCAGTCGGCAAGCCCAGGGCAAAAGTTACCAGCGTGGTGGCGAGCGACAGCTTGACCGACCGCCAGAAGATCGACAGGTTCGCATCCGCCAGGCTCACGGTCTGGTCGAAGATGTCCCTTTCGAACAGGATCCGGAACCAGGCGTCGCCGGAAAAGATCCACCTGACGCCGGAATAGTCGCCCGGCTCCAGGAAGGAATAGATCGCGACGATCACCAGCGGACCACTCGCCGCCACCAACAGCAACAGCAGCGCGGGCAATGACAGAAGCCAGCCATTCGCCCCGGAACTGCGCCTGTGGACCGATCCTCTCATTCGGCCAGCAGCTGCAGGGCGGTGCCATCAATCAGAACGCCGACTTCATCGCCATTGCCGTAGACATTGGCCGCATTGGCCTGCAAACGCGCGATCAGGAAGGTGCCGTCCGAAAGGGCAAGCTGATAGTGCATGTCGGTGCCGAAATATGTGGACTCCGCGACGGTGGCGTGGATCGCGCCTGGCCGATCCCTGGGCGCAATCCTGATCTGTTCGGGCCGGACCGCCAGGGTGACGGAACCGCTCGCCCCCTTGGCATCGACGACGATCGTGTCGCCGGAACCGAGCGTCGCCTGGTCCCCGGCAAGAGTCGCGCGGACAAAGTTGGTCTCACCGATGAAATCGGCGACGAAACGGTTGACCGGCCGATCGTAGATATCGCGCGGCGTCCCCACCTGTAACAGCTTGCCCGCCGACATCACGCCGATGCGGTTGGACATGGTAAGGGCTTCTTCCTGATCGTGGGTCACGAAAATGAAGGTGATCCCGGTTTCGGTCTGCAACCGTTTCAATTCGCTTTGCATTTCCTTGCGCAGCTTCAGATCCAGCGCGGACAGCGGTTCATCAAGCAACAGCACTTCGGGTTGCGGGGCAAGCGCCCGGGCCAGCGCCACGCGCTGCTGTTGCCCGCCTGACAACTGCTGTGGCAATCGATTGGCGAAACCGTCCAGCCGCACGAGCGCCAGCACCCGCGCCGCCGCTTCCGCCACCTCGGACTTGGGGCGGCCAAGCATCTGCAGACCGAATCCGACGTTCTGCGCCACCGTCAGGTGCGGGAAAAGCGCGTAGGACTGAAAGACGGTATTGATCGGGCGTTCATTGGGCGGGGTGAACGTGATGTCCCGGCCCGACAGGAGGATGGTGCCGGATGTCGGCGTCTCGAACCCGGCGATACATCGCAGCAGGGTCGTCTTTCCACAGCCCGACGGGCCGAGCAACGTGAAAAACTCCCCTTTTTCGATGTCGATACTGACATCGTCCAACGCCCTGACGGCACTTGTTCCCGCACCATAGGTCTTGACTATGCGACTGGCGGAAACCGCGATATCTTGGTTCAATCGACACCCCCTGTTCGGCTCCAGTCTGCTATGCGCTCGATACCTTGGCAAGGGGCTTGGCCCGATGGAACGCGTCCCGGCCGAAGACAAGACACCCCGAATGGTTGCGGCAGAGCCTGTCGTCAAAAGCGGCCGGCGGGCGTCGGCCATTTGCACCTGACGGCGTCCATTCCCCATAGGCTGCGCAAAAAACAGGCTTTGCGCCCGGATCAATATGCGCGCGCACCGGCGATCTTCATCCAATCAGTTGAAAAAACTCGATATTCCGACTCACCCGCGTCATGCGTCCGATGATATGTTAACAGAATATCTTGACAGAATTTTTGGCACAAACCTACTGTTGAATGTCGCTGGCACCTTTTGGCCACCGGGTTTCCAGCTGCCGCCTGGGAATGAAACAGTCCGGTTTTCTGTGGAAGGACTCGTCTATGGCATGGATTGTCGCCGTCATATTGCTGGTTGTTGCAGCCATACTGCTGATCCTGTTCATGAACCGGTATTACCGCAAGGCGACGCGGGAAATCAGCGTCGTGCGCACCGGTCTGGGCGGGCAAAAAGTCGTTCTGGACGGCGGCTGCATCGCACTGCCCTTCCTGCACAAGGTGTCGGAAGTGAACATGCAGACGTCCAAACTCGAAATTGAGCGGCTGGGTCCCAAATCGATCATAACCAAAGACCGTCTGCGCGTGGACGTGGGCGCGGAATTCTATGTCCGGGTCCACGCCAGCGTCGATGGCGTCGCCACGGCGGCACAGGCGCTGGCCGGCAAGTCCTTTCGCGCCTCCGATCTTGAAGACATCCTCGAAGGCAAGCTGGTTGACGCAATGCTGTCGACCGCGGCGCGCTACACGATGGACGACCTGCAGGACAATCGCGCCGGATACGCCAGGGAAGTCAGCGACATGCTGACCGACAACCTGGCCCAGAACGGCCTGATGCTGGAATCGGTTTCGCTGACGCGCATCGACCAGACTCCGTTCCATGCGCTCGACGAGAACAACGCCTTCAACGCGCTCGGGATGCGGCGGCTGGCCGAAATCATCGCGGTGAACAAGAAGGAGCGCGCCGCGATCGAGGCGGACGCCGACGTGTCCGTGCGTCAGAGCCAGTTGGACGCCACCAAGCGCAAGCTGACGATTTCGCGCGAGGAAGAGGAGGCGATGATCACGCAGCAGCGCGAAATCGAAATCGCCCGGTCCAAGTCCGCGGCAGAGACAGCGGAAGAGCAAGCCAGTTCCGAGAAACGACGGGAAGCCGCGCGGATCGAGCGCGAACGCGAAGTGCGTCTGTCCGAAATCGCCCGCGATACGGAACTCCGCCGCCAGACACTTGAGTCCGAACTGAATTCCGCTTTGAAGAAATCGGAAAACACCGTAGCGCTTGCCCTGAAACGCAGCGAGGAGGCGAAAGCCGAAGCCGAAGCCATCGCCGCGAAGGCGAGCGAAGCCGAAGCCGAGGAACGAGTCCGCACGATCCGCGAAACGGCCATCGCTGAACGCGACAAGGCGCTGGCGCTGATCCGGGCCGCCGAACAGGCCGAGGTCGACGACACCCGCGTGAAATCCGAAGCGGGAACCATCACGTCGATGGCCGAAGCCGAAGCCAGGGCGATGCTGGACCGTGCCAAGGCCAACCGCGACAAGCTATTGTCCGAAGCCGAAGGCCGCGCCGCGATCATCAAGGCGGAAAACGCCCAAAGCCCGGAACTGATCGCGATGAAGCTGGACGAAGCGCGCCTGCGCACGCTTCCCGAGGTGGTCGAACGCATGATGAAGCCGGCGGAAAAGATCGAAACCATTCGCATCAACCATATGACCGGCTTTGGCGGCGCCACCGGCGGAGGCGGCGACAGCGCCGCCGGATCGACGGTGAACCAGGTGGTCGATTCGGTGCTGAGCATGGCGCTGCAACTGCCTGCCGTGCAGAAATTGGGCGAAGAGGTCGGGATGAATATAGGCGACGGTGTGCGCGGCATCTCCGACTCCCTGCACAGGAAATCAAACGGGGATTCCCCGAAAAAAACGTCGGACGAAACATCAACCGACAAAACGGACTGACGCTCGCAAGCGTTCGTCGATCACCGACAGGAGAAAAGACAAATGAAACTTTCCCGCAGACACTTTGTCGTCGGCAGTTCCGCCCTCGCCCTGACCGCGCCGGCCACCATCGGTCGCGCGCAATCCGACGCGATCAAATTCGTCTCCATCCTCGATCTGTCGGGGGGGCTGGACATCTACGGCGCCCCGATGGCCGAAACCACCAAGCTGGCCATCGAAGACATCAACGCCGCAGGGGGCCTTCTGGGCCGCGAAGTCGAACTGACGCTGTATGATGCGCAATCCACGATCCAGTTCTACACGCAATACGCAACCCAAGCCGCCGCCGGCGACAAGGCGGACACGGTCCATGCGGGGATCACCTCGGCATCGCGCGAAGCCATCCGGCCGACGCTGGCGCGGTTCAAGACCCTGTATTTCTACAACGTGCAGTACGAAGGCGGCGTATGCGATTACAACAACTTCTGCACCGGCTCCACGCCGGCCCAGACCGTGGCCAAGGTCGTGCCCTATGCGATGGAGAAATGGGGCAAGAAAGTCTATATCGTCGCCGCCGACTACAACTATGGCCAGATCACCGCCCAGTGGATGCAGAGGTTCGTCGCCGAAAACGGCGGAGAAACGCTGGACGTCGAATTCTTCCCGCTCGACGTGACCAATTTCGGCCCCACCATCAACAAGATACAGACCGCCAAGCCGGATTTCGTGATCTCGGCGCTGGTTGGCGGCGCGCATGTGTCCTTCTATCGCCAGTATGCGGCAGCCGGCATGATGCAGGATATCCCGATCGCGTCCACCACCTTCGGGGTCGGCAACGAACAGAAACTGATCTCCGCCGAAGAAGGCAACGGCATCCTCGCCTCCTATGGCTATTTCGAAGGCATCGACAACCCGGTCAACAAGGCGTTCCTCGAACGGCTCGAAGCGAAGCTGGGCGCGGACCGTCCGGTGATGAACGAACTCGCCATCCGCTCCTATGAAGGCGCGATGCTTTGGGCCGAAGCGGTCAAGGCAGCGGGAACCGTCGACCGCGAACCGGTCATCGAAGCCCTGCGCTCCGGCCTGACCTATGAGGGTCCGTCCGGCGCCGTGACCATCGATCCGCATACCAATCACTGTTCGATGAACGTCTACATCGGCGACCTGCAGGATCAGACCTGGAACATCGTCGAGTCCTTCGCAGACCAGCCACCGGCCGATACCGCGCTGGTCTGCGACCTCGTGGCGAACCCCGATCAATCGGCGTTCCTGTTCGAAAACGGTCTCGAAGCCGCCGGCATCAAGTAAACCGGTTGGCCCGGCTTGCGCCGGGCCAACCTCCCCCAGCAGGAGATCGCCTTGGATCTGGTCGTCGCAGTTCTTTTTCAGCTCGTCTACGGCATCGCCAACCTGGCTCTGATCAGCCTCGGCCTTGCGATCATTTTCGGGATGATGCGGGTCATCAACCTTGCGCATGGCGAGTTTCTGATGCTCGGCGGGTATACCGTGGTCGTGGCCACCAATGCGGGCGTGAATATCTGGGTCGCCATGCTGATCCTTGCGCCGCTCGTGGTCGGCATCATCGGGGTGATCGTCGAACGGCTTCTGATCCGCTGGCTTTATGGCCGGATGGTCGATACCCTGCTGGCCACCTGGGGCCTGTCCCTTTTGCTGATCGGTCTCGTGACCTCGATCTTCGGGGCATCGACAGCCACCACCATTTCGCCGCCGCTGGGGATCATCCGGATCGGAGACTATTCCGCTTCGGGATACGAGTTGTTTCTCGTTGGCGTCACCATCGCGCTTTTCATTGCCGTCTACGCGACGCTCAAGTTGACGAAACTGGGTCTAGTCGCGCGCGGAACGATGCAGAACCCTGAAATGTCCTCGGCGCTCGGCGTGTCGACCACCCGCGTCTACATGATCACCTTTGGGCTCGGCGCGGCGGTGACCGGGTTGGCGGGCGGGTTGCTGGCCCCGGTCACGGGCGTCCTGCCGACCATCGGCGCCACCTATATCGCCAAGGCGTTCATCACCGTCATTTCCGGTGGCGCTTCGATCCTGGCGGGCACCGCGTCCGGTTCGGTTCTGCTGGGCGGGATCAACGGCATCTTCTCTTTCCTGACCGGTCCGACCATCGGCGAGGTCGCCCTGTTGGTCGCGGCGATCCTCCTTCTGCGCCTCATGCCACGCGGGATCACGGGGCGGTTCTTCCGCAAGTCCCTATGAACGGCAGAGACACGCTCCGTAAGATGCGGCCCGTCTTCGTTTTTGCGCTGATCGGGGTGATCTTCATGTTCACGGCGCCCTACGTGCTGCAACTCTTTACGATCATAAACCTGACCACAGCCATCGCGCTTGCCGTTCTGGCGCTCAGCCTCGCCCTGGTCTGGGGCTTCGGCGGCATCCTGTGCTTCGGGCAGGTCGCATTTTTCGGGTTGGGCGCCTATGCCTACACGATCGCGGCGATCAATTTCGGCGGCTCCACCTGGGCGATCCTCGTGGCGATCATGGTGGCTTCGGCCTTCGCCGCGCTGCTGGGCTATTTCGTGTTCTTCGGACGCGTGTCCGATGTCTACCTGGGCGTCATCACGCTGACCGTCACGCTGATCTTCTTTTCCCTGATCCGGCGCACGTCGGGACCGGAATACACGATCGGCAAGGCGCTGATGGGCGGATTCAACGGCATAACCTCACCGCCCCTGAACCTGCCCTGGGACGCCGGATCGTTCCTCTTTCCCGAACATGTATTCTATGTGGCGATGGCCGCTCTTATCCTCTGCTACGTGTTTTGCGGCTGGCTCGTCACCACGCATTTCGGCAGGGTCTGCGTCGGTATTCGTGAAAACGAACTGCGCGCCGAACTGCTGGGCTATGACTCGCGCCTCTACAAGCTGGGGATCTTCACCATTTCCGCGGGCATCGCCGCGATTGGCGGGGTGCTGTTCTGCAACGGTGTGGGGCGGATCACGCCGGACGTATTCAATCTCTACAACGCGGCACTGACCATCATCTGGGTGATCGTCGGCGGACGCGGAACCCTGATCGGGCCGATTGTGGCCACGTTCGGATTGTTCTACCTCACCTCCGCGCTTGGCGGGCAGTCGCTGTTCAACAACAACCTCGTGCTTGGCATCATCCTGATCTTCTTCGTGCTTCTGGTGCCCAAGGGACTGGCCCCGACCGTCACCGACTGGTTCACCCGGCGGCGCAAGCCGCGCCGCGCCGCCGGACGTCGCCGGCGCGCGGCCCGCCGGACCGGAGCCACTGAAGCATGAGTTCGAAGCGCCACAGACGCGACGTGATCGTGGAAACGCGCAGCCTGTCGATGCATTTCGGCGGTGTGCGGGCGGTGGACCAGGTGGATTTCACCCTGTTCGACAAGGAGCTGCGCTGCCTCATCGGCCCGAACGGCGCCGGCAAATCGACCTTTTTCAAATGCCTGACAGGGCAGTTGCACCCCACCGCCGGGAATGTGCTGATCCAAAGACAGGACACGACGGGTGCCGAACCGCACGAGATCGCGGGGCTTGGCGTCGGGATCAAGACACAGGTTCCGAACGTGTTCGACGGGCTGTCGGTGGATGAAAACATCTGGCTCTCGGCCCGCCGCTGGCACAAGCCGAAACGCGCCCGCGCGCTGACCGCTGAAACCATCGAACGGCTGAGACTCGGCGACATCCGCCGCGAGACCGTGGGCCGGCTCGCCCATGGGCAACGGCAGTGGGTCGAACTGGGCATGGTCGTCGCCGCCGACCCCTGGCTGGTTCTTCTGGACGAACCGGCCGCTGGCATGACTCACGAGGAAACCGCCCGCACCGCGGAGCTCATCAGGGAAATCAACACGGAAGCCGCCCTGATCGTGGTGGAACATGACATGCAGTTCATCCGCATGATCTCGAGCCAGGTCACGCTGTTCCACGAAGGCCGCATCCTGATGGAAGACACGATGGAGGCGATCTCGAACGACAAGCGGGCGCGCGAAGTCTACCTGGGGCACCGGGCATGAAAGCGCTGCTGAAAGTTCAGGGCCTGCGCTCCGGTTATGGTAAGGTGCCGGTGCTGCACGGCATCGACCTCGATGTGTCCGAAGGCGAGATCCTTGGCGTGCTCGGGCACAACGGGATGGGCAAGACGACGCTGCTGAAGACGCTGATGGGGATCGTCCCCGCAACCGCCGGCCAGATCATCTTTGACGGCGACGACCTGACCGCATTGCGTTCGTCGGGACGGGCGCGTCTGGGCATCGGCTACGTGCCGCAGGGACGCGGGATTTTCCCGAACCTCAGCGTGCAGGACAACCTGCGCATGGGCGTCGCCGCGCACGAGATGGACGAATACGACGCCATCGAAAGGGTCCTGGCCGATTTCCCGCGTCTTGAAAGGCTGCTGGACCGGGACGGCGGCGCGCTGTCGGGCGGTGAGCAACAGCTTCTGGCGCTGGCGCGCTGTCTGATTTCGGAACCGGACCTGATCCTGCTGGACGAACCGACCGAAGGCATTCAGCCCTCGATCATCGACGAGATCATCGAACTGCTGCAAGAACTCAACCAGCGCAGCCGGATTACAGTTGTGCTGGTCGAACAAAGCCTCGACTTCATCACCGCGCTTTCGGATCGGGTGATGCTGATCCAGAAGGGCGTCATCACCGGCGAGATTTCGGGCTCCGAAGCCTCCGACCCGGATCTGATCGAAGAGTTTACCGGCTTCGGTTCGCCGGGTTCCGGCGCACGCAAGAGAACTTCCGCCGCCGTTCTCGCCAAAGGGGCGCCCGCCGCGCCCGGCAAGACGCCCCGCGCCGTTTCCCAGATACCTGCGCAGGTTTCGCCCGGCGCCAGTTCCCTCACCGAAAGGATGTCCTACATGACCGTCCAACGCCCCACCCTCGCGCAGATGAAAGACGTGGTCGCCGAACTGGGGATGCACATGTCGGACGCCCGCGTTCAGGAGTTCCTCGACGTGATGCAGGGCACGCTGGATGCCTATGACGTGGTCGATTCCCTGCCCGACTACCTGCCGCCGGTGCTGTATCCGCGCACTTCGGGCTATCGGCCGACGCCGGAAGAGAACCCGATGAACGCCTGGTATGTGAAAACCGAAATCAAGGGCGCGCCGCGTGGCCCGCTTCTGGGGCGCAGCGTCGCTCTCAAGGACAATGTGTGCCTCGCGGGCGTTCCGATGATGAACGGGGCCTCGACTCTCAAGGGCTATACGCCGGACCTGGATGCCACGGTCGTGACCCGGCTGCTGGATGCGGGCGCCACCATCGCGGGCAAGGCGCATTGCGAATATTTCTGCCTGTCGGGCGGATCGCACACCAACGCCACGGGGCCAGTTCACAACCCGCACAAGCACGGCCATTCCGCGGGGGGGTCTTCGTCCGGGTCGGGCGCTTTGGTCGGGGCCGGCGAAATCGACATGGCTATTGGCGGCGACCAGGGCGGGTCGATCCGGATGCCCGCTTCGTTCTGCGGCTGCTACGGTATGAAACCGACGCATGGGCTTGTGCCCTATTCGGGAATCATGCCCATCGAGAACACCATCGATCACACCGGACCGATGACCCAGAACGTGATGGACAATGCGTTGATGCTGGAAGTGATCGCGGGCCCCGACGGGCTTGACCCGCGGCAATACGACGTGAAAACGGATCGGTATACCTCCTCCGTGGGGCGCGGCGTTTCCGGCTTGCGCATCGGGGTCATCAAGGAAGGCTATGAGCAGCCCGGCGCTGAATCCGATGTCAACGACAAGGTCCGCGCCGCAGCCGAAACGCTGCGGGGACTGGGTGCGACGGTGGACGAAATCTCGGTCCCCTGGCACCTGCACGGCGTGGCCATCTGGACGCCCATCGCGCTCGAAGGGCTGACCCAGCAGATGATGCTCGGCAACGGTTTCGGCACCGGGTGGGAGGGTCTCTATACCACGTCCTTGCTGGAATATCATTCCAACTGGCGCACACGGGCCGACGAGCTGAGCGATACGCTCAAGATTTCCATGCTGATCGGCCAGTACCACCTCAAGAACACGCGCGGCCGCTACTACGCGAAGGCGCAGAACCTGTCGCGGCAACTGCGCGAGGAGTTCAACAAGGTGTTCGCCTCCTATGATCTGCTGCTGACCCCGACCACGCCGATGAAAGCCCCGCCCATCCCGCCAGCGGATGCCTCGCTCGAACTGTGGTGCCAGCGCGCGTTCGAGATGATCACCAACACGGCGCCCTTCGATGTCACCGGCCATCCCGCGATGTCCGTGCCCTGCGGCATGTCGGGCGGGCTGCCGGTGGGGCTGCAGATCATCGGGCGGCGCTATGATGAGAGCACGATCTATCGCGCGGCTGCGGCGTTCGAGCAGTCGGGCAACTGGCGCGAGAAATAGGCGGGAGGGCTGCGCTCGTGACACGGCCCCTGGACGGTCTCTCGCATGTAAGGGGCAGCACCGCGCGCGCCCTGATCGAGGCTACGATACCGGGCTTCATGTCGGAAGTGCGCCGCCGCCATGGCAACCGGCCGGCAGTCGTGTTCTGCCAGACCGGCGAACGATGGAGCTATACCGACCTGTTGCGGCGGGTGGACCGGCTGGCGGCGGGGCTGCTGTCGGTCGGCGTCTACAAGGGCGACCGCGTCGGCATCTGGTCGCCAAACCGTCCCGAATGGGTGCTGGCCCAGTTCGCGACCGCCCGGATCGGGGCCATTCTCGTGAACATCAACCCGGCCTACCAGACCGGCGAACTGGAATACGCGCTGCGCAAATCGGGCGTCAACACGCTGATCACTGCGCGGCAGTTCCGTGGCTCCGACTACATCGCGAAACTGCGCGACCTCGCCCCCGAACTGGACAACACGCGTCCCGGACGGTTGCGCGCCGCACGACTGCCGGACTTGCGCCGGATCGTGCAGCTTGGCCCCGATGCCACGCAGGGCGCCTATTCCTTTGACGATCTCATGGCGCGGGGCGGTGCCGGGCCGAAGGCGCGCCTGGATGCCATCGGCGCATCGCTGAAACCGGATGATCCGATCAACATCCAGTTCACCTCCGGCACCACGGGCCACCCGAAAGGCGCGACGCTGTCCCATCGCAGCATCATCAACAACGCAATTTCCTCGGCCCGCGCGATGCGCCTGACCGCGCGCGACGCTCTGTGCATTCCGGTGCCGCTCTATCACTGCTTCGGGATGGTGCTGGGCAACCTCGCGGCCGCTTCCTGCGGGGTCAAGATGGTGTTTCCCGGCGAAGGTTTCGATGCGCTCGCCACGCTCAGGGCCGTGGCTGACGAAGGATGCACAGCGCTGCACGGCGTGCCGACCATGTTCGCGGCGATGCTGGATCATCCGGAGTTCGCCCAATTCGACCTACGCAGTCTGCGCACCGGCATCATGGCCGGCGCGCCCTGCCCCGCGCCGCTGATGCGCCGGGTGATGGAGGACATGCATTGTGACGGCATCACGATCGCCTATGGCATGACCGAAACCAGCCCGATCTCTTTCCAGTCCGACCCCGACGATCCCCCGCAGCGGCGCATTACCACCGTGGGCCGCGTGCAGCCGCATGTGGAATGCCGGATCGTCGATGACAAAGGCCGTACCCTGCCGGTCGGACAACAGGGGCAGTTGCTGACCCGCGGCTATCTCGTGATGAAAGGCTATTGGAACGATCCCGAACACACCGCCACCGCGATCCGCGATGGCTGGATGCACACCGGAGATCTCGCGGTGATCGACGACGAGGGCTATTGCCGGATCACCGGGCGCGCCGGCGACATGCTGATCCGGGGCGGCGAAAACATCTATCCCGCGGAAGTCGAAGAACTGCTATCCGGCCATCCCGACATCGCGCAGGCGCAGGTCTTCGGCCTGCCCGACCCGCGCCTTGGCGAAGAGGTCGCGGCCTGGATCGTCTTGCGGCCCGGCGCGAAAATGACCTCTGACGCCCTGCGCGACTGGTGCGCCGACAGGATCGCCCGCTACAAGATCCCGCGCCACATCCGGTTTGACCCGGACATGCCGCTGACCGCCACCGGAAAACCGCAGAAATTCAAGATGCGGGACACGATGTGCGCCGATCTGGGGGTCGCGCCCCCACCCTGACCCAAGAGGAGTCCGCCCATGCATACGCTCACCGCCATCATCCGCGCCCGCAAAGGGTCGGAAGACCTTGTGCGCGCCGAACTTTTGAAAGTCGGCGTCTTCGCCGCCGCGAACGAGCCCGGCACCGTCGGTTTTTTCGTGGCGCAGGACCCGGACGATCCATGCCTGTTCACCACCTACGAACGGTTCACCGACAAGGCGGCGATGGACGCGCATAACAACGGCGCCGCGTCGCAGGGCTTCTTTGCGGCGGCGGGAGAGCGTCTCGATGGCGATGTCACGGTCGTGACGGCCGTGGAAGTCTGGCCCGAGTGACCGCGCCCTGCCCCCGGCGCGCGGAAAGCGCGATCAGAGTTGCACGCCCTTTGTCAGGGCCCCGTCAATCACGAGGTTGGTGCCAGTGGTGAAACTGGAGGCAGGACTCGCCAGGAAAACGACGCCACGCGCGATCTCTTCGGGTGTCGCCATGCGCCCCGTCGGGTTCAGTGCAAGCGCGCCGGCAAAAAGTTCCGGGTTGTTCCGTTCAATGTTCTGCCAGATGCCGCCTTCGAAATAGGTGTTGCCCGGAGACACCGTATTGGCCCGGATTCCCTTTGGCGCCAGCTTCATCGCCTGCCCCTGCGCATAGTGAACAAGCGCCGCCTTGAACGCCCCGTAGGCCGGTCCGGTGAAATCTATTTCGCGACCGGAGACCGACGAAATCAAGGTGATCGACGCCGCTTCGGATTTCTCGAGAAACGGCATCGCCGCATTCACCAGCCGCACCGAATGCATCATGTCCACCGCGAATCCCGCCTCCCAGGCCGCCTCGTCATCGGCCACGGCCAGGGCCGAAACATTGGCCACGATCATGTCGATCCCGCTCAGGGCCGCGGCGGAATCCGTGACCCATGATTTCAACGCGTGCCTGTCCGAAACGTCGACACCACGCCCGATCGCGGCGACACCCTTGGCTTTCAACGCATTGACCGTTTCCGTGACACCCGCAGTGTCGCGGGCGCAGATCGCGACATCGGCGCCCTCCTCCGCGAAAATCTCTGCGCAATGGCGGCCAATACCCCTGGTTCCGCCGGTGATCAGGGCCTTCAGCCCCTTCAGTCCAAGATCCATGTCAAACCCCCATTTCAGCCCAGGTACGCCTTGAGCATCGAAGCGCCTAGGGTGTATTTCGGATCGACCATGTTTCCGACCCGCATGCGTCCGGCCTGTGTCGCCAGAAAATAAGCCTCGGAGTCATCGAATCCGTAATCGTCGACCAGCCAGCGCACGAGGTCACGATAGGCCATGCGCGCGGCGTCTTCCATCGGGCGCGCGCTGCCGAGCGACATGATGAATTCCTCGTTCTCCAGCCGGACGCCGGGGATCGTCCAGCCCTTGACGAGGTCGATCTGCACCGTGACGGTGGCCGGGATTTCGACCGCCACGCCGCACAATTCACCGTCCCCCTGCCGCGCGTGGCAATCGCCGATGAAGAAATGCGCGTCCTTGCGCTGCACCGGGAAATAGATGATCGCGCCGGGCGCGACATCGGGGCAATCCATGTTTCCGCCCCAGTAATCGGGCTGCAAGGAACTGACCGCCTCGATTTCCGGGCTCACCCCCATTGTCCCGACGAAGGGTTCGTAGGGCAACGTGATCCGGTCCGAAAACTTGACGCCGCCTTCGGGCGTCACCTCCATCTTCTTGACCCGCTCGGGGATCGGCGCGTTCAGCATCTGATTGCCGTCCGCCACCAGCGCGCCGAAACTCGGGATCAACGCGGTGGTGCCCGCCGGTTGCGGCCCGCGCGGCAGCAGGGACCGGATGTATACCGCCAGCACATCGCCCTTTTCCGCGCCGTCAATGGCGATGGGTC
Source organism: Sedimentitalea xiamensis (assembly GCF_030164465.1). GTDB lineage: Bacteria > Pseudomonadota > Alphaproteobacteria > Rhodobacterales > Rhodobacteraceae > Sedimentitalea > Sedimentitalea xiamensis. The sequence goes on along the minus strand of NZ_JASNJE010000006.1, from coordinate 2,677 downwards.
CGTTCTGCGGATTGACGAAGGGCATGTTCAGCACCCGCGACGGCAGATCGGATTCCGACCGGATCGCGCCGCCAAAGGCGTCCAGCGTTTCGACCTCGACGACATCGCCCGGCGCAATCCGCAACACCGGTTCCGAATAGGGACCGTAGACATAGTGGAATGTTCCCTGATCTTCCTCGCTCAAGCGGTGGGTCGCACCGGCTTGCCCCTTCGCGACCGCCTTGCGCCCCATGACCGAATTTTCCGTCCATCCCATGACATGACCCCGTTCTTGCCGTTGTGGTTTGACTGTGATCTGGTGCGCCGGCGCTCCGTGTCCAGAACCGGATCGAATTCCTTTCAACTCATCGGCGGGGCGCGCGTATGCCAATCGGTCGCCCGTTGGTAGGCGTCGGCCGCTCGGATCAGGGTCGCCTCGCCCAGCCTCGGGCCGACGATCTGCATGCTCAGCGGCATACCGGCCCGGTCCACGCCGTTGGGCAGAGTCACCGTCGGGCTGCCCGAGAAATCGAACGGCGCTGTATACCGCAGAATGGCGTTCAGCACGTCGGGTTCTTCACCGAATTGCGCCATGTCGACCAGGCTGGGCGTCGGCATGGGCATGGTCGGGCACAACATGCAATCGACGCCGTTGAACATCGTCGACAACGCCCCCGTGAACGCCAGCCGCAAGTGGTGTCCGCGTGCCGCGTCCATGCCCGTCGCGACGCGCCCCTCGTCGATCAGCTGCGCCAGATCAGGGCCATATTCGCCCGCCCTTCGCGGATAAGTGTCCTTGTGCGCGACCGCGGTTTCAATCGCGCACATCATGATCCATGTGGCGACAAGCTCCTCGTGGGGCGGCAACGCGACCTCCACAATGCGCGCGCCCTGTGCTTCAAACACCGCGACGGCCTGTTCCAGAGCGGAAGCCACGTCCGGATCGACACCGTCAAGGCAATAGGACCGGTCTATGCCGATCCGCATGCCGCGAACGGGTTTTCCCAGCGCGTCCGCGTAGTCCGGCACAGGTGTATCAAGAGTGGTCGGATCCTGCGCGTCCCATCCGGCAATCGCCTGCAACATCACGGCGCAATCCGCCGCCGACCGGGCCATCGGTCCAATGTGATCCAGCGACTCCGCCAGGGCAAAGACCCCATGCCGGCTGACCCGGCCCCAGGTCGGCTTGATCCCTGTCAGACCGCAGGTGGCGCAGGGGAACCGGATCGACCCGCCGGTATCGCTGCCCAGCGACGCGAAACACAACCCGGCAGACGTCGCCACGCCCGATCCGGTCGAAGAAGACCCGACCCAGTAGTCCGGGTTCCACGGGTTCGGTGGCGTCGGGATCTGGGGGTGATGGCTGGTATAGGCCCCTTCGGTCATCGTGAGCTTGCCCAGGATCACCGCACCCGCCGCCTCCAGCCGGTCCACGACGGTCGCATTGTAGGCCGGCATGAAATCCGCGTGGATGATGGTGCCCGCGCCGGTCGGGGCGTAGGTCGTGTAACACAGGTCTTTCACCGCAATCGGCACGCCGTGCAGGGGTCCCTTGAAGATGCCCTTGGCCATGTCCGCATCCGCCATCTGCGCCTGATCACGGGCGCGATCCGCGCAGACGCGAACATAGCTTTGGAACTGCGGATCTACAGCGGCGATCCGGTCCAGCATCCGATCCGTCACCGCTGCAGCGGTCATGTCGCCCCCGTGGATCATCCGGCCGACTTCGAGCAGGGTCTTGAAGTGCAAGTTGTGTGATGACATCGAACGCTCCATCCCGAAACGTGACCGCACTCCTTTGCCATGGTGTGTCATGCCCGGGTCAGGCACATAGGTTAAGCCGTTCCGGCGCTGACACAACCATAAAGGAGTTGTCGCTTGCGGACGGCCCTGTCTTGCAGGCGTGAGTTGGACGGATAGCCGATAGCCGGTCGTTGCGGACTGCGGTCACTTGCCCGGCCAAGTTAAGCCGTGCAATCGGCCTTGGCCTTCCTGAATGTCGCCATGCGTTCCCCCAAATTACGCGCGCGGCGTGAATCAAGCATGATTGAAACCACGGAAGGACACAATATGACAACCGGAACGAAACATGTTTTGGGCGTTGCGCCCATAACAACAAGGTTGAAACGTAAGCGGGAGTTTGGTTCTAGTTTGATTTATGGTGCGGTCGAGAAGGCTAACTTCACGGCCAGACAGACCAAAGGTACAAAGTTTTTCAAAGACTTACCAAGAACCCCTAACGCCCGTGTGTCCCAAAACGTGCCCCAACTGTGTCTGACAAACCAGAGCGCATGACAAGTCATGAGCTTGGATTCGTCATCAGTCGAACCCAGCCAGCCAAGGGAAGCAGGTGGCTAGGTCGCCCGTCATGAGATGTGCGCTGCCTTTGGTTTCTTGGCCGCAAGGTCGCGCCAGGCTATGCAAATTGCACACCTAAGGGCTGCACACACAGGGCTACTCCAGCGGCCGCTAGAAGTCCCTCATCAGGTCTTCGCTAAGAGAGGTGGTCGCGAGATTTCGGACCAGTTGCTAAGCTTTAGCGACTGACGAAGGAATACCCCAGATGACGAAGCGGAAACGCTATTCGGCGGAGTTCAAGGCCAAGGTTGCGCTTGAAGCCATCCGTGAAGAGCTGACGACGGCCGAGCTGGCCAAGAAGTACGGCGTCCATCCGACAATGATCAGCGGCTGGAAGAGA
>NZ_JASNJE010000069.1 GCF_030164465.1 Sedimentitalea xiamensis | reverse complement strand
CGCTACAAAGCCAGCTCCGAGGCCGCCAAGAAAACGAGAAAGGAGACGCCGGCATTGACCACAACATGACCGCTGAGACATAAACAAGGGCGGGCCAAATCTCGGTGAAAATACCGGGTCAATTCTCAGAGGAAATCAACAGCGCTTGGGCTAGCTGATGTGGTCGAGAGCCTTTCGGGCAAGATCAGGATGGGCACAATCTTTATCGACGAAGGCTTCGGAAGTCTCGACACCGAGAATGGGGCGGGCACGCTGGATCAAGTGATCCAAGTTCTTGCTGCGCTGACAGAGGGCAGCCGGGCCGTCGGCCTGATCTCGCACGTTGGGCTGGTGCAGGAGGCTATTCCACAAGGCTTTTACGTGCGCTCGACCCCAAGCGGCAGCCGGGTTGAGGAAAGAAGGGGTATGGGATGACGGACCGTTGGTACTACCGTAAGGCACACACCCGCCGACTGTCGACGGGGCGAACAGTCTCGGTTCGCGGCGGTTGGGCAGTTCGGGGCGATCGTGAAAGCAAGAGGGGCGCATCGTTCAGGCGGACTTGTCCAATATGTGGGGCGCTGATCGTAAGCGTGGGCATGCCCAGAGGAGGGTGGGTCCATTTTGAGGACGGCAAAGGCCTGACGCGAATTAAGCACCCTTGCCTGCATCTTGGCGGGGGTCTGAGCAGGCGGCGCGACGAGGACACACCGGATCTTTTCGAAAGGCTGCCATAGCTCGTTGCCGGATCACAAAGAGCGATTCTGACCAAAACACTTAGGTCGATGTTCAAACCACGACCCTTTAGCGGAATCGATGAACGTAAGCATTGGCGGCAAGCGCCCCTCCCTCAATGAACCGAGAAGGTCCCTGTCGCTGGATCTGATCACAACGGTCTAGTCCTTGATTCGCCACATCCTGAATCGTCCTTGTTGCGTCACTTCTCGGATCAGGCATCTCTCGTCCATCCAGGCGAGGTTCCTTTGAACAGCCGCGCGACTTGCGCCTGTTAGGGCCTCCGCCATCGGGGCCGACACCAAAGGCCACTCTGTCAACACAGACCGAAGAGCGGCCGGAGTTCGGCCCGAAAGCTGAGACATGGCTCCTTCCGCCCGAACACTCCATGTCTGGGTATCATCTAGATGACGCATCGCCGTTAGAATTGCGCTGTTCATCCCATCCAACCAGCGGGCCAAACGTTCGGGCGGCAAGCCCGAAACACGCAGCCCCCCTGCCCCGCCCATGGCGAGCGGTGCGAAGATGGCGCCGCTTCCATCGCTGGCCGCGATCCTGGACGCGGTGACGGCGGCTTCCATCTGGTCGCCGTGCTGTCCGAGGCCGGCCAGGCTCCAGAGATGAAAGCCCATGCAAGCCCGCGTGATTGGGTGGAGCTCGGCTGCTGCGGCCATTACGTCCAACCATCCGCCCGCGCGATCTTCGAAACGCTCAGCGCTGCCTTCAATGTTCTCGGGATCGCGGCGATCCAGGAAGGCGGCCAAGTCAGCCTTCGGTCCGGGACCGCCTGTCAGGCGCCGAACAGCCCATCCAACTCTTGCCAGGGCATTTGGGTCATCCTGTGCACCTGACAGCCGCATCGATATCCAGAGCGCCAGACGATCAGCACTGACCCGATCCCCTGCGAACCAGCTGAGGTCTGCCGCCTCGATCAGTGCGAGGCGGTGCAGCCAGCCGTCAGGACCGCGCAGGAGGCGGTCATCCAGAGCACCCAGGCGTCCAGCAACCCGTGCGAGTCGCGCAGCGTGAACGCCTTCTGCCTTTGCCCAGTCTTCTATGACAGCAGTGTCGGGCGGTTCTGCCCGTGGCCCGGGAGGCAAATCATCCGGTTCTTCTTCGAGTGGTCCCGGCAGAAACCAGAGATCCTCTTCGTGAGCCTCTTCATCCGCCTCGATGGTGATGAGGGGGTCATTGAAATCATCAGTCAAAACGGATGCTTGGGTCTTCATATGTGCAAAATACTGTTCTTTTGCACATCACCCAAGTGATTTTGTGGCGGTTGCCTTCGCTCTTTATATAGTATGCGCGCGCGACTGCCGGTGAAACCTCTCAGATCGCGCTCAGCGCAAGGAAACCAAGGGTTTTTGGACGAGCGCGACGAGAGAGCACCTACTTGCATTCGTTTACAAACGGTCGTTTATTGGCGATATATAAAATTGCAAACGGCCCAGTTTCATGCCCCTGATAGGCTATGCGCGCGTATCCACAGAGGATCAGACCCCCCTGCCCCAGTCCGAGGCGCTGCAATCGGCGGGCTGTGCCGAGATCTTTGAAGAGCACGCCTCAGGCGGCAATCGTGCGCGTCCTGTGCTCGCGCGTGTGATCGAACGCGTCAAGAGCGGCGATACGCTGGTCGTCGTGCGGATCGACCGACTTGCGCGGTCTTTGTCGCACTTGCTTGAGGTGATCGAAAGACTGGAGGGCAAGGGGGCGTTCTTCCGCTCGCTCCAGGACCCGATAGACACCGCCTCACCACAGGGCAAGTTCACCCTGCAGGTCCTGGGCGCCGCTGCCGAGTTCGAGCGTGCCCTGATCCGCGAACGGACCAAGGCGGGTCTTGCCTCAGCGCGCGCCAAAGGTCGCGTTGGTGGCAATCCTGGGCTTCGCAGCAAGGACCCCGCCGCTCTTCGCAAGGTACGGCTTGCCCGGCAGGATGGCTACATGGAGCGACTGAACGAGACCGCGCAAGATTGGGTGCCGCATGTGCGGCGCCTGCGGCCGGATATGGCTTGGGAGGACGTCCTGCGGATCATCAATGGTCCCCTGCCCCACGACCGCCACTGGACCCAAAGCCGTTTGCTCCGCGCCGTGAAGGCATATGTGCGGGACGGGTTCCTGCCCGCTGAAGCGCTTGGACGCGCTGGACGTCGCGAAACCGACGACCGCCTGCCGGCGATTGTCGCTGCCATCAAGGGTGCGGACCCCGATATCACGCTTCAGGCAATCTGTGACCGACTGGAATCCATGCGTGAACGCACCCCTCGCGGTCGCACTAGCTGGCAGCCTTCCTCAGTCAGAATGCTGCTGGAGCGGGCAGAGCGTCTCGGCCTTTTGTAGGCGCCAATGGTCGGCAAACTACTCTTGTCGCTCGGCCAAAATCGTCCAGAATCATCGCCTCAATTGGACTCAATTGGACTCAATTGGACTGAACGACTACCGGCTGGCGCCGGTAGGATCAGCGATGTGCTGTTCCAGGTACTGAAATACGATGTCTTCTGTGATGGCACCATTGGTTGTTGAGAAATACCCGCGTCCCCAGAACCTGCGGCCCCAGTAGCGCCTGCGCAGCTCTGGGAACTCGCGTTGCACCTTGTGGGACGAACGC
>NZ_JASNJE010000068.1 GCF_030164465.1 Sedimentitalea xiamensis | reverse complement strand
GGCCAGGTCCTGGCCGCCGATGGCGGGTTCGAGGCGACAGGCATCGGCCTGCCCAGCCTGCGCCTCTAGCTGGGCTCCGTGTGACTTGGGGCTCCGCCCCAAACCCCGGAGTATTTCCGGCAAGAGGAAGACAGAGCGTCACGCCTTCGCCTTCATATTTGGAAAATAATCCGGTGGCGGGGGGCGGGGGCGGCCCCGCTGTTGGTATTCACCCGGTTTGATACCGCTAGATCACTTGTTTTGATACCGGAAGACCCTCGGGCACCACGGACTATCGCGGATGGAATTTGCGGTGGTTCTTGCGGAACCGTTCGTGCGGCGCGCTTTTGCCGGCGCATTGATCGGCCAGGATTCGGGTGAAAGGGTGTTCAAACCGTCTTTGACGGCGCGTTTGACGGCCTGTTCAAGAGCGTTGATCGCCTGTGTCTGCACGGCCTGGGCAGATCGCAGCAGGGCGTCGGATTCGGCCAGCTTGGCCCTGGCAAGGTCCAGATCAGCGCGGAGTGTCATGGCATACTCTCTTGCGGCCCGTATCTTTTCAGATGCTTGCGCACGGTGATGTCGGTGATCCGCAGCCGCCGGGCAATCCCGGCCACGGGCCAGCCCTTCACATGCAGACAGGCGGTCAGTCAGGGTGTGGCCAGCGGAACACGGAGCCGCAACAGGTGATCGGAGCGGGCGAGCTTTGCGGCGTTTTCAGCTCCGACAAGCGCGGCGAGGCGCGACCGCTTGCCCAGACGCCGGGACAGGGGAAGTTCCGCCCCGCCGAAGGTCAGCAGGAACTCTATCGCCATGTCCATGCCGAGGATATCGACATAGGTTTCAACCTCGGCGGGCGGTTTCGGGTATGGTTTCGAGGGAAGGCTCACCGGTCAGCTTTTCCCTTCGGCCGTCCGCATCAGCCATTCCGACAGTTCTTCGATGATCATTGTTTCATCTTCATCCGAGACGCCCAGGTAAGGGCGGGCCGGGATATCGCCCCACGGGATGGGACCGCCCCGAGAGGTTCGCCCGAATTCGCCTTGCGATGCCCCGAACTGCATCACGGCGGACTGTGGTTCGTTGGAGCCGATGCGGACAAAATCAGACCCGTACTCGGGAAAGAGACCCTGGCGCATCCAGCCTTTTCTGAACAGTGGCACCGCGCCGAAGCCCGAGGCCGCATATTGTTCCAGCGAGACGGGTGAACGTGGCGCAAAGGGTTGCCCATCAGGCTGTTCACCGCGCAGCATCCTGTTTATCGTGTTCTCCAACCACCCTTCGCTGATTTCTCCCATGACCGGCGTCATGTCCAACAGCCCGTCTGCCAAGCGTTGCAGCGCAGGGGTGAGGGTATCGTTCTCGAACTCGATCTCGATCATGTGGCCGTTCCTCCATCAGCAAAGTTGTGCCCCGGCCCGCGTGCTGCCGGCACGGGCCGGGGCCGCGCCCTGGAACCGGTCCAGGAATACCGGCAGGGCGGCGTTGCTGGCGGCGCGCAGCCGCCGGGCAATCGTCATTCCTTCAGCGCATCCGGTTTCAGCCCCAGTTGCGCACAGACCGCAGCCGCCGCGTCGGACCGGGAGATCTCAGAAGGCGAAGAGGGCGGCGGGCCGTCCGGAACCGCCTGTTTCATCAAATGGGCATAGGCCGGGACCGAGGTTGCAACGAACCTGTCAAAGCTCGCTTCGTCCTGGGCGCAGAGCGCGGTGGCCCAGTCCTTCATCGCGGGCGTGATGAACCCGCGCGCCAGGGCGTCCTTCACCTTGGCCGTGGCGCGCTCTTTCGTCCGTTCGGCAAGGTCCGCGTGACGGCTGGCCATCAGGTCCTGCACCGCCTCGATCGGTACGAACCGCGCCGGGTCGGGCATCCGCGCCGCTGTCGCCTGTTCCGCCTTGCCGCGAATGGTTTCGATCAATGCGATCAACTCGTCTTCGGTGGTCTCTTCGGGCAGGCCAAGCGCCGCAATCAGCTTGTCCAGCAGGGTTTCCGGTTCGTTCATGGCGGTCTCCTGTCGCGCCAGCGCGATCAGGCCGCGCGCCTGGGCTGTCCATTCGACCCGGCCCCAGATACCGTCTTCGCCCACCCTCAGTTCCTTGATCCAGCCCGCCGCAGGCACCGGGCCGCTGCGCTGTTCCGGCTGGGCGTCGCTTTGGTGTTCGTAGTCCACCGGCAGATCGACCGCGCCCGCCCGGAACGCGTCCACGATCATCTGGGGGTTCGCCAGATTGAACCGGCGGCCGTCTCGTCCGGTCATCTGACCCACCGGAAACAGGTGTACCCACTCGGGGGCGGAACCGCCCAGGTCCCGGTCACAGATGGCCGTCAAGCTTCCGGCCATCGGATCAGCCCGCAACGAACGGGGTGACGATCAGTTCCGCCGTGCCCTTCCAGGGGTTGGACGCCCCGCCCGTCGCGGCCTCGGTATTGAGCAGGTGCAGCGCCGCGTCTTCCAGCGACGGCGGCACCACCATGATTGTCGGGGCGATCCCCGGAATGCGCCCGCCATCGCTGCGGAAATTCATCATCGCCGCGCGCGCCGCCGCATAGTTCGCGCGGTCCAGCGTCGCCTTGCTGCCAAAGCCCAACTGCCAGAGGCCGAACCCGGCATTCACCCGCGCCCGGACACCGTAGACATATTCGTCATTCATGAAGACATGGGAATCGGTGGAAGAGGTCAGCGACTGGAACTCGTAATCCTCGCGCTCCTGCCAGATCAGCGGCCTGACCGCGCGCGAGGTGTCCGGCAGATACCAGGCATCGCCCGCGCCGTCCTGAAAGTTGCTGACGCTGACTTCGTTGCCTTCGCCGTCCATCTGCGGGTGGTCGGCGTCAAAGAAGTTCTGCCCATCGAAGCACGGGGTCTCGAACCCCGCCGCCAGCAGGCCGAAGACCATTTCCTCGGGATGGTTGCGCGCCAGATAGCCCATTTCCGAGAAGGCGGGCTTGAACACCCCCGGCTTGTCGTCGCTGATAGCGTCCCGCATCACGGCGACGATGCTTTCGAAGCGGCGGTTCACGATGGTGAAGCTGTGCGCCTTCAGATTGTGCACATGACGCGGGCCAATCCATTCCCGCAGGTGCGGAAACTGACCGATCCAACTGTAAGTTTCATCACGCCCGGAGCTGGGCACGGTCATCGCGATCTTGTCCTTGTGGACGGTGGCTTGCAGATAGGCGTCCGAGTAGACGGACTTGAAGCCCCGAAAGACCAGGTCGAGGGAGTGTTCGTTGACGAGCATCGGCGGTTTTTCCTGTCAGCTTGTTTGCGGACAATGCAGGAAAAGCCCCGGACGGGACGCAGCCCGCAATGGTTTTGCGGGGCTGAGGAAACGGGCCGC
>NZ_JASNJE010000067.1 GCF_030164465.1 Sedimentitalea xiamensis | reverse complement strand
ATCAAACGGTTCCGTCGTATCGCGCTGCGCTGCGAAAAGACAATCTCGTCCTTTCGGGCATTCGTTGCCCTTGCCTGTGCTATGACATGGCTCGCCTAATGCAGACGCCGCCTAGGGCGCGACCGCCTGCGCCACCGCGTCGACCACGCTGTCGACGGTGCGTTCCAGCAATGCCGCATCCTCGCATTCGGCCATGACGCGGATCAGCGGCTCGGTGCCAGACTTGCGGATCAAAAGCCGCCCCTTGCCGATGAGCGCAGTCTCCGCCTCGGCGATCGCGGCCTGCACCGGCGCCATGTCGAGAGGCGCCTGATCCACCCCGTAACGGACGTTCTTGAGCAGTTGCGGCACCGGGGCGAACTGCTGCGCCAGGGTGCTGGCCGGTTTACCGCTGTGCACCATCTCGGACAGGAAATGAAGCCCCGCCATCAGACCGTCGCCGGTCGTTGCGTAATCCGTCATCACGATATGTCCCGACTGTTCACCGCCCAGGTTGAACCCGCCGGAGCGCATGCGTTCCACCACATAGCGGTCGCCGACCCCGGTGCGTTCGAGGCGCAGGCCTTGCGCCTGCAAGTGGCGCTCCAACCCGAGATTGGACATCACCGTGGCCACCAGCGCGCCGCCGGTCAGCCGGTCGTCGCTGGCCCATCGGGTCGCCAGCAGCGCCATCAGCTGATCGCCGTTCGCCACCGCGCCCGTCTCGTCGATCATCACCACACGGTCCGCATCGCCATCCAGGCAGATGCCGACATGCGCGTTATGGGCGATCACCGTTTCGGCCGCGATGCGGGGCTTCGTCGATCCGCAATCCCTGTTGATATTGAAACCGTCGGGGGCAACCCCCACCGGAATCACGTCGGCCCCGAGTTCCCAAAGGATTTCCGGCGCGGCGCGATAGGCCGCGCCATTGGCGCAATCGATCACAACCTTGAGCCCGTCCAGCCGCAAATCGCGCGGCAGCGAGGATTTCACCCGCTCGCCATAACGGAAGCGGGCGTCGTCGATCCGCTTGGCGCGGCCGATGTCGGCGGCGTCGGCCGGGGCGACCCCGGCATGGATCAGTGACTCGATCTCGGCTTCCATCTGGTCGGACAGCTTGAACCCATCGGGGCCGAAGAACTTGATCCCGTTGTCTTCCGCCGGATTGTGACTGGCCGAGATCATCACGCCGAGGTCGGCGCGCATCGACCTTGTCATCAAACCGACCGCCGGGGTCGGCACCGGGCCGAGCAACAGCACGTTCATCCCGGTGCTCGTCAGGCCAGCGGTCAGGGCGTTTTCGAACATGTAACCCGAAAGCCGGGTATCCTTGCCGATCACCACCCGGTGCACGCCGCCCGCGTCGCGGCGGAAATAGCGCCCGACCGCCGCGCCGATGCACAGCGCCATGTCGGCGGTCATCGGATGGACGTTGGCCCTGCCCCGCACGCCGTCGGTTCCAAAGAGTTCACGCATGTGTCACCTCTGCCTGACTGCATTCCAAAGCCGAACCGCCTGAACGGTTTCGGCGACGTCATGGACCCGCAGCACTTGCACGCCCTGCGCCAACGCGGCAAGCCCGACGGCGATGGAACCGGGAAACCGGGTCTCGGGGTCCGGAGCCTGGCCGATCCGCCCGATGAAGCCCTTGCGCGACACCCCGAGCAGGATCGCACAGCCGATACCGTGAAAAAGCGACAGATTTTCAAGAAGCGCCAGGTTGTGCGCCTGTGTCTTGCCAAAACCGATGCCCGGATCGATCAGGATCTGTCCTCGCGGCATTCCGAAGTCCACCAGCGCGTTCACCCGGGTTTCAAGAAAATCATAGACGTCCAGCCGAACGTCGTCATAGCGCGGATCGTCCTGCATGGTCGCCGGGTCGCCCCGCGCGTGCATGATGCAGACCGGCGCGGACCGCTCGGCGCAAAGCGGGGCGAGATCCGCGTCAAAGGTGAAACCGGACACATCGTTGACGAGCGTCGCCCCGGCGTCGAGCGCGGCGCGCGCGACCGCGTGCTTGCGCGTGTCGATGGAAATGGCGGCCTTCGTGGTGCCTTGCAAACCGGCGATGACCGGCGCGGTGCGGCGGATTTCTTCATCATCGGGCACCGGCTCCGCGCCGGGCCGTGTCGACTCTCCGCCGATGTCGATGATCGCCGCCCCGGCTGAAACCATCGCAAGTCCGGCATTCAGGGCACTGTCGAACGCCGCATGTTTGCCACCATCGGAAAAACTGTCCGGGGTGACGTTGAGGATGCCCATGACCTGCGGATGCGTCATGCCCAGCCCCGCGACAGGCGCCCGCGGGGCACTCAGCCGGTCGCGCCAGACATCCGGGATGTCCACCGCGGACACGACGCGGGACGGTTCGGAACGGCTGATCCGTTCGGCATGGGTGAACCAGAGCGGCCCGCCGGCAAGAGCAAAGGCATGCGCGGGGCGCGCCGCGCCCTGCTGCACCAGCGGTCGGTAGTAGCCGGTCACAGGATCGCCTGCTCCACCGGCACGGCCCGCAGGGGCACGCTTGCGCCATCCGGCAACTCTGCCCCGATCACCATCATTTCCCCCGCCTGGAACGTCGCCGCGAACCAGGCCGCCAGCGCGACGGCATCGGACGGGGCCGCGGAAGGGCCGTCGACGGCATCGAGCACGATCTTGGAGGGCGCCCAGACACAGATCTGGCCGTTCTTCATCGCCCAGTCCAGCTCCGTCCGGGTCGCCACGACCTTGCAGCGCAAATCGCGGGCGGCCAGCCGCCAGGCATTCTGTTCGATGGCGAGAAGATCGATCCGTCTTTGGGTCATCCGGTGCCCGGTCTGCGGCCGCGGCAGATCGTGAGCACCGACACACAGCACCAGCGGGCGCTTGCGCGCCAGCATCTGGTCGATCCAGCCGGCTAGGTTCGCCGACTCAATCGCCGCATTGGAAAGGTAGACAAGGCGGGGATGCGGGCGGTCCTCGGGAAGTTGCTCCTGCGACGCCACCTGGTCGCGCCCGCGCACGATTTCCACCCCCAGCGCGCCGGGTCCGCGGTCGAGTTTTTCCACCCGCACGAAGGCACGGATGGCCTGCGGTTCCAGCAGGATCCGCTCGGCGATGCGAACGGCAAGGGTTTCCAGCAGGTTCAGACGTTCCGCCGCGAGTTCGTGGGCAATAGCTTCGGTCACACGGTCATAGGACAGGATCCGGTCCACATCGTCATCAATCGGGCCGGTCAGAGGGCGCACCTCGACCACGACGTTGAAACAGACGCGCTGCGTGGTCCCGCGTTCGGCCTGGAACGCGCCGATCTCAACCTCGACAATGTGATCCCGCAGGGAAATGCGGTCCAGCGGGCCTTTCTCGGCGGTCGCCTTGGCACGTTCGGACGGATGCGCGAAGGCAAGTCGGATTTCGGTCGTCATGTGGCCGGGCCTTTGTCTGTATCAGTATGCCCGGCTTACAGGATCGGGCCGGGCATTAACAGACCCGACGCGTCACGCTGAACCCCTGAACCACGTCATCGTCCCGGCCACGGCGCGGCCAAGCAGGTGGCAGCGCAACATCCAGCCGCCAGGATTGTCGGCGCCAGCCCGCACATCGCCCCAACCTGGATCGTCAGATCGTGAAAACTGTCGAAATCCTTCGCGATCCCGACGGTTTCCGGGTCAAGCCGCATATCGTCGATTGCAAGCGGATCACCGGCCCTGCCACTATGGCCTCAGACCGGCATTGCGGAAAAAGGAGTCCGGGGCCAGTTGCTGCACGCCCTCCCGTGCGGTCAGCACCGGCCCCGGCTCGGCCAACGTGACGCGCGGCATCAGTGCGAACGCAGCTGTCGAGGCCAGCATGTCGCGCCGTGTCAGGGTCAAACCAGGTCTCCTCCCCGACCTGGATAAGGCCGGCGCCCTGCCCCGTCACCCGTAATAGCGACACGCGTATGTCATCTTGTTCTAGGCGGCGTCTGCATTTAAGGGATTCCCAAATCGCCTCCGGTTTGATTCGAGATCGAAAACGGGAGGCGATCTTGGGCCGGCGGACATTGACGGACAGGCAGTGGGCGATCATCGCG
>NZ_JASNJE010000066.1 GCF_030164465.1 Sedimentitalea xiamensis | reverse complement strand
GCAGGTTCTGGGGACGCGGGTATTTCTCAACAACCAATGGTGCCATCACAGAAGACATCGTACTTCAGTACCTGGAACAGCACATCGCTGATCCTACCGGCGCCAGCCGGTAGTCGTTCAGTGCATGATGCCGTCCACCTCGTAGATCGGGTCCCTGTGGGTCGTTGCCCTGGAGGTTTCGAAACATCCGCCCTGGTCGATGGCCACGTCCACCAGAACCGCGCCCGGTTTCATGACCGACAACTGCTCGCGGCTGATCAGCTTGGGTGCGGCGGCGCCGGGGATCAGCACAGCCCCGACCACCATGTCGGCCAGGGCAGCAATTCAACCATCAGGCCGGCGGTGGAATAGCCGGTCTTGAAAACCGGCCCGAACGCGTCGTCGAGATAGCGCAGGCGCGGCAGCGACCGGTCCAGCACGGTCACATCCGCCCCCATGCCGGCCGCGATGCGGGCGGCGTGGGTGCCGACGACGCCGCCGCCGATGACGATGACCCGCGCCGGGCCGACACCCGGAACGCCACCCATCAGAACGCCGCGTCCGCCGTTCGCCTTCTGCAGGGCCCAGGCCCCGACCTGTGGGGCCTGGCGGCCCGCGACTTCGGACATCGGCGCCAGCAGCGGCAACCCGCCGGCGCGGTCGGTGACGGTTTCATAGGCGATGGCGGTGCAGCCGCTGTCCAGCAGGCCCCTGGTCTGTTCCGGATCCGGCGCCAGATGAAGATAGGCGAACAAGAGCTGGCCTTCGCGCAGCATCCTGCGTTCCACGGCCTGCGGTTCCTTGACCTTGACGATCATGTCGGCGCTGGCGAACACTTCGGCGGCGGTGCCGATGATCGTCGCGCCCGCGGCCAAGTAGGACGCGTCGTCAAACCCGGACCCGATCCCCGCGCCGGTCTCGATCAGCGCCGCATGGCCATGCGCCACCGCTTCCTGGGCCGCGTTCGGGGTGATGCCGACCCGAAATTCCTGCGGCTTGATCTCTTTCGGGCATCCTATTCTCATGCCATATCCTCCCGGAAGCACCTGTCATGCGCAGTATGGGGGACCGGATATTCAAGTACTGTGAATTTTTTACTCGTATTTCCGGCATTCCATCGAATAGTCTTCGAACATGGGCAGGCAGCGCGCGAGAGATTTGCGACAATGACATTGGACACAATCGATCGCAAGATTCTGGCCAGCCTTCAGAAATCCGGACGCATGTCGAATTCCGATCTGTCCAACCGGGTCAACCTCTCGCCGTCCGCCTGTCACAGACGGGTGCAGCGGCTGGAAGCGGATGGCTATATCCGCGGCTATGTCGCGCTTCTGGATCCCCGGAAGATCGGCGTGCCGACCACCGTTTTCGTCGAGATCACGCTTCAGGCGCAGGCGGACGAAGTGCTGGAGGCATTCGAAAAGGCGGTGGCGCGCATCCCCGATGTGCTGGAATGCCACCTGATGGCGGGCACGGCCGACTATATCCTCAAGATCGTAGCCGAGAACACCGAAGATTACGCGCGCATTCACCGGCAGCACCTGACCCGCCTGCCCGGCGTGGCCCAGATGCAGAGCAGCTTTGCGCTGCGCACGGTCTTCAAGACCACGGCGCTTCCGATTTGACCGGCGCGGCCCCGGCCCTTTCCGCTTTCCGGAAATATCCCGGGGGTGAGGCCGAAGGCCGAGGGGGCTGGCCCCCTTCCCGCGCGCCCCGTCGCCGGAGGGGCGCATGACCTGGGATTACATCATCGTTGGCGCCGGCAGCGCCGGATGCGTTCTCGCCAAGCGCCTCGCGGATGCGGGCCACAGGATCCTGCTGCTGGAGGCGGGGGGGCGCGACAACTATCACTGGGTGCATATCCCGATGGGGTATCTTTACTGCATCGGCAATCCACGCACCGACTGGATGTATCGCACCGCCAGCGAAGCCGGCCTGAACGGGCGGTCGCTGCTTTACCCGCGCGGCAAGCTGCTGGGCGGGTGCAGTTCGATCAACGGCATGCTCTATCTGCGCGGCCAGGCGGCGGATTATGACGGCTGGCGGCAGATGGGGTTGCCCGGCTGGGGCTGGGACGACCTTCTGCCCCATTTCAAGCGCAGCGAGGACTATGTCGAAGGGGCGTCGGAGCTGCATGGCGCCGGCGGGGAATGGCGGGTCGAGAACCAGCGCCTGCATTGGGAGGTTCTCGACCGCTGGGCCGAGGCGGCGCAGGCCTGGGGTCTGCCGCAAGTGGCCGATTTCAACACCGGCGACAACGAAGGCGTGGGCTATTTCCGGGTGAATCAGCGCCGGGGCTGGCGCATGAACACGGCAAAGGCGTTCCTGCGCACGGCGACGGGTCAGGGTCTGAAGGTGGAAACCCATGCCCATACGCGGCGGATCCTGATCGAGAACGGGCGCGCGGTCGGTGTGGAATACGATCGGGGCGGGGAGATCCGGACCGCGAAAGCCGCCGCCGAGGTGATCCTGTCGGCGGGCGCCATCGGCAGCCCGCAGATCCTGCAACTGTCCGGTTTCGGCCCGGCTGCCCTGTTGCGGGAACATGGCCTGCCGGTGCTCAGGGACATGCCGGAGGTCGGCGCCAATCTTCAGGACCACCTGCAATTGCGCTGCGCCTGGCGTCTGAGCGGGGCGAAAACCCTGAATACGCTCGCCGCATCGATCTGGGGCAAGGCGCGGATCGGGCTGGAATACGCGCTGCACCGCAGCGGGCCGATGTCGATGGCGCCCAGTCAACTGGGTGCGTTCTCCCGGTCCCGTCCCGGTCTTGCGACGCCGGACCTGGAATACCATGTGCAGCCCCTGTCGCTCGAAGCGTTCGGGCAGCCGCTGGATGATTTCCCGGCCATCACCGCCAGCGTCTGCAACCTGCGTCCGGAAAGCCGGGGCACGGTGCGCATCGCGTCGCCCGACCCGCACGAACCGCCGGTGATCGCGCCGAATTATCTCGGCACCGAAGGCGACCGGCGCACCGCCGCCGACGCCATCCGGCAGGCACGCAGCATCATGGCGCAGGCGCCGATGCAGCGCTATGCGCCGCAGGAAATCCGGCCGGGCGTCGCGTCGGAGGCGGACGAAGACCTGATGCGCGCCGCGGGGGATATCGGGACCACGATCTTCCACCCGACCTGCACCGTGCGCATGGGGGCGGACGATGCGGCTCCGCTGGATGCCGCGTTGCGGCTGCGGGGCGTGGACGGGCTGCGCGTGGTCGATGCCAGCGCGATGCCAAGGATCACCAGCGGCAACACCAATGCCCCGACCATCATGATCGCGGAAAAGGCCGCCGCGATGATACTGGCCGCCGCCCGGCGATAACCCCCGGCCGGGCGCAAATCCGCGGGAAATCCCGTGCTTGCGCCCCCCGGTATCGACGACTAGAAGCAGCCCGAACTCAGACCGGAGGCCGACATGGGCTTTAAAATGGGAATCGTGGGGCTGCCGAATGTCGGCAAATCGACCCTGTTCAACGCGCTGACCCGCACCGCCGCCGCCCAGGCGGCCAATTTCCCGTTCTGCACGATCGAACCCAATGTGGGCGAAGTCGCGGTTCCGGATGTCCGGCTCGACAAGCTGGCCGCCATCGCCAGGTCAAAGCAGACCATTCCGACCCGCATGACCTTTGTCGATATCGCCGGGCTGGTCAAAGGCGCCTCCAAGGGTGAAGGACTGGGCAACCAGTTCCTGGCGAATATCCGCGAGGTGGACGCCATTGCCCATGTGCTGCGGTGTTTCGAAGACGGAGACGTGACCCATGTCGAGGGCCGGGTCGATCCGGTGGCCGATGCCGACACGATCGAAACCGAACTGATGCTGGCGGATATCGAAAGCATCGAAAAGCGGCTGCAGGGTCTGCTGCGCAAGGTCCGTGGCGGCGACAAGGACGCGGTGCAGCAGGAACGGCTGCTGAAACAGGCGCTTGCGGTTCTGGAACAGGGTCAGCCGGCGCGCGTCGTGGCGGTCGATGCCGAGGATGCGAAAGCCTGGAAGATGTTGCAGCTTCTGACCACGAAGCCGGTGCTCTATGTTTGCAATGTCGGCGAATCCGACGCCGCGACCGGTAACGAACATTCCGCGAAGGTGGCCGGGATGGCTGCGGCGCAGGGCAATGCGCATGTGATCATCAGCGCCCAGATCGAAGAGGAGATCAGCCAGCTCGACCCGGAGGAGGCGCAGATGTTCCTCGCGGAAATGGGCCTCGATGAAGCCGGGTTGGACCGTCTGATCCGGGCCGGATACGAGTTGTTGCACCTTGAGACCTATTTCACCGTCGGCCCGAAAGAGGCGCGCGCCTGGACGATCCGCAGCGGCACCGCGGCGCCACAGGCCGCCGGGGTGATCCACGGCGACTTCGAACGCGGCTTCATCCGCGCCGAAACCATCGCTTTCGACGATTTCGTCGCGCTCGGCGGAGAGCAGGGCGCCAAGGAAGCCGGCAAGATGCGGGCGGAAGGCAAGAGCTATGTCGTCAAGGACGGCGACGTGCTGTATTTCCTGTTCAACACCTAAAGCATTTCGGGGAAACCCTGAGTCGCTGGGGATTCCCTTGAGGGGTCGATTGTGATTCATCCTTTTCAGGAGGATGTTTCATGTCAGCACCACTGCCAGGCGCGCTTCGGACGCGG
>NZ_JASNJE010000065.1 GCF_030164465.1 Sedimentitalea xiamensis | reverse complement strand
CCGCCAGATCGCCGACTGGATCATCGAGGTGGTGGACGGGCTGGCCGCGAACGGCGAGGACGGCAACGGCGCAGTCGAGGCCAAGGTCAAGGCCGAGGTCGAGGCCCTGTGCCAACGCTTCCCCATCTATCCGGGAGTGTGAGACCGGCAAAGCTCTTTCTTCTGTCCCCGCGGAACCGCGGGGGCGGATGCGCGGATCATCGCGTTTCTCAGAGGAAACCGCGCCAGACCAGCACGATCAGCAGCAGAACAAACATCGCGATCAGGTTGAACGACAGCCCGCCCAGCATGCCAAGCCACCAGCCCTTGCGGCGGTCCGCCGCATCGATCGCATCCAGATGCGCCTGAACGTCCCGCGCCGCCCGTTTCAGCGCATCGCCATCAAGGGTCCGCCACAGCCTGGGATGACCCAGAAACGGCTCTGCATCCGCCAGGGATTTCAGCGCGGCATAGGTGCTGCCCGGCAGCAGCCGGCGCGCCTTTTCCAGCGCCTGATGCGCGGTTTTCGCCCGGATGCCAAGCTTGGCGCGCAACAACGCGAGACTCTGGGCAATGTCTGCCTGAATGGTTTCCTGTTCGGTCAAGGCGGCCTCCTGTGCGGCAAGACTTAGCGCCGGTTGCGCGATGGCTCAATGGGGTCTGGCAGGCGGTGTCACCAGCGGTTATCTAGGGGCATGTTGAATCGGATCGTCCACGGAACCCCGACGGATCTGCCGCCGCTGCTGATCGTGCACGGGCTATACGGCTCCGCCCGCAACTGGGGCGTCATCGCGAAACGCCTGTCGGACGACCGGCAGGTTCTTGCGGTCGACATGCGCAACCATGGGCAAAGCCCGTGGCAGCCGACGCACAGCTACCCGGATCTGGCCGATGACCTGGCCGAACTGATCGCCTCCATCGGCGGCCCGGTCGACATGGTCGGGCATTCCATGGGCGGAAAGGCCGCCATGATGCTGGCATTGCGTCATCCCGACGCGCTGCGCCGTCTGGTCGTCGCCGACATCGCGCCGGTGAAATACACCCATTCGCAGCTGCCCTTCATCGAAACGATGCGCGCCGTCGATCTTGGAAAGGTCACGCGTCGTTCCGATGCCGCCGAACAGCTGGCGGCACTCGGGGTCGAACCGGCGCTGCAAAGCTTTTTCACCCAATCGCTCGACATCGCCGCAAAGGAATGGCGGCTGAACCTGGACGTCCTGGCGCAGGCAATGCCGGAGATCATGGATTTCCCACAGGTTCAATCCCGGTGGGAAGGTCCGGTCCTGTTTCTGACCGGTGGCGATTCCGACTACGTTCAGGCTGACCACCGCCCCGCCATCCGCGCCCTGTTTCCGCGCGCCAGGTTTGCGAAGATCCCCGGCGCCGGGCATTGGCTGCACGCGGACAAACCGCGCGAGTTCGAAGCGTCCGTGCGGGCCTTCCTTACCGCCTGACCGGCTCGCCATAGAGCTTGCGGGCCACAAGCCAGGAAACCGGCAAGGCCGACACGGACCCGACAGCGACCGAGATCAGAATCGGGACGACGGCAACCTGACCGATCACCAGCGCGAATACGATCGCGGCCCCGGCCAACGACGTCGCGACGATGGGATAGAGTATCCTGGCCAATCGGAACATCCGGCCTCTCCTTGCTGCCGACGTTGCATCTCTTCGCATAGGGATTTGCGAATGCGTTCACATTGATCCGGATCAACCAGACAAGTCCGATTTTCCGGTAGGATCGGAACATTGCATGGTGATCACGAGAGGAGTGGGTTCCATGATTTCCCTGGAAGACATCGAAGACATGACCTGCCTGAGCCGCGACCAGATCAGGGTGCTGGCGGATCATGAACACCTTGGCAAGGTAAGCGCCGCCCTTCTCGGCGACTACCTCATGCACCGGCCGAAAGGACCGCAGGCCGTACAGAGGATGATCTGCGACGACATCCTCGCCGCACTGCACAGCAGTGACGTGGAGCGCGCCCGCGCCCTGTTCGGCACCCTGCGCCAGTTCGTTGCGGAGCATCCCGAAAGCGTGCGCGGCGCCGCCGACTGACCGGGTTGCGCAGGGCTACATGCCGGGATCGACAGGTTCGATGACGGCGCCGCCGGATGCCTGCCAGTCTTGCAGGCCGCCGACGTTGAAGACTTTCTGATAGCCCATATCTTTCAACAGCTTGCCCGCAAGCGCGGCGCGCCCGCCCGATGCGCAGTGCAGCACGATCTCGCGGTCGAAACGCAGTTGAGGATCGTGAAACTGCGACGCGGGGTCCGCACGGAACTCCAGCATGCCACGCGGGATATGATGCGAGCCCGCCGCGCGCCCTGCCCGTTCGAGTTCGGGCGCATCCCGCACGTCCAGCAGCAAGGCGCCCTCGGCGACCATGCCCTGCGCCCGCGCCCCGTCGATCCTTTCCACCGCCGCGTTGGCGGCTTCCATCATGTCTTTCACTGTGATCGGCATATGTGCTCCTGTTTTTTGCATTGGCCGGGGGGTCGGTCTGTCAGCGCCGCGGGCCCGGACGTGTGCCCCGGCAGCTCCGAATCGGCCTGCCCCGCGGCGTTAACAGATCCTTCATCATCCAAGAGATACGGTTGAGTTCAACTTCAGTTTCATCGGGACGGTATTACAAGGCATGGCCGCATATCTGATCCTCTCGCTCTTGACCGGAGTTCTGTCATCCATCATTGCGGCGATCCTCGGCGCCGGGGGATGGAGCATCGCGATCTGCTATGTCGCAGGCAGCTGGATCGGATTTCTCGCGCCGCTGCTCTGCGTTCTGCTTCAGCGTGGCGACCGCCGGGACGACTACCTGGATGCCCGGTCCGGCCTGCTGGCGAAACGGGCGGCCTCGGACGCGTGAGGACACGCATCCGATACCATGCCGGCGGTCATGGCCGTACGTAGGCGTATCCGTTTTCCTGCAACTCGATCAGGCGCACCACGCCGGACGGCACGATGCGGACCTCCTCCATCAGGGTGATCTCCTGCCCGGCTTTCTCGGACATGGCGCGGTGAGTGTTTCCGCAGGCGGCGAAGCTGATGTTCTCGATATCCATGCTCATGGTGTTGATCCGATCCTCGACCGGACTTTTGCCGGGGATCAGCATGTTCAGGCCGGGGCCGTAGGCGACGAGTTCGATCACCACGCTATCCCCTTGGGTTTCATAGTAATTCGAGATGTTTTGCGCATTGTTCAACGCCATGTTCATGACCTGCGGGTCATTCTGATTGACGTGGATCGCGACGTGATGGGTTGCACCTTCGGCCCAGGCGGACGAAGCGATGGACAGGGCGATGGCAGCCGATGCGAGCGTGTGTTTCAAGGTAATCCTCCCGTTGTTCGCCGGTTCAGGATAGCGGTGCGAATCCCGCGCGTATAGTAGATTATGAATATGTGAAACCGGCCCGCGGCGCGATGGCATCGCACCCTTGCCAAGGGCGGGAAAACAGGGTTCTCATCCAAGCCGACACAAGGCACGGAGACCAATATGACCAGAACTTTCCTCCTCGGGCTTGCCCTGCTGGCGCTGACCGCCTGCGAAACCGCCAAGGGCGCCGGACGGGACATCCAGAAGGCCGGGGACGCGATCACCGACACGGCGAACGAGGTTCAGAAGAAGCTGTAGACGCCCGCCGCTGTCCGGGCGAAAGGCGCCGCAGCGCCGTTTCCCCCGTTCCGTGCCAGACTGCAAGGCCCGATCGTCGGCTTGGGCAAAGGGATCGCACGATAACCGCAGGTCCGCTTGCGGTTCCGGTGTCGGAACGCGCCTGTCCCGTGCCCGTGAAGGCGGTCCATGGCGGATCCAAGCGAATAGGCCAAACAATACGAATAAACGTCCCGCGTGGGCCGGTTCGTCAATTAGCGGTGTGGTTTTGCCTTTCAGGGAATGAGAAAACGTCCAAAACCACCGCGTCACGCCGCCGGCGTGCCTTCGCCATGACGGGGGCGGTTCGGGCGTTGACCAATCGGAGATTGAGCAGCGCGAATAAAGATCGAACAATCGAGTCCTGACAACTAGCTGTCCATTTTCAGAGCGCTGATAAAGGCTTCCTGCGGGATGTCCACCTTGCCGAACTGGCGCATCCGCTTCTTGCCCTTCTTCTGCTTCTCCAGGAGCTTCTTCTTGCGGGTCGCATCGCCGCCGTAGCATTTGGCGGTCACGTCCTTGCGCATCGCGCTCAGGGTCTCGCGGGCGATGACCTTGCCGCCGATCGCGGCCTGGATCGGGATCTTGAACATGTGGCGCGGGATGAGGTCCTTGAGCTTCTCGACCATGGCGCGGCCCCGCGCCTCGGCGCGGTCGCGATGCACCATCATCGACAGGGCATCGACCGGTTCTTCGTTCACCAGCACCGACATCTTCACCAGGTTGTCCTGGCGGTATTCCGTAAGCTGATAATCGAAGGACGCATAGCCCTTGGTCACAGATTTCAGCCGGTCGTAGAAGTCGAACACCACCTCGTTCAGCGGCAGGTCATAGACCACCATGGCGCGGGAGCCTGCATAGGTCAGGTCCATCTGGATGCCGCGCCGGTCCTGGCAGAGCTTCAGCACATCGCCCAGGTAGTCGTCGGGCACCAGGATCGTGGCCTTGATCCGCGGCTCCTCGATATGGTCCACATGGGTCAGGTCGGGCATGTCGGCGGGGTTATGCAGTTCCGTCATCGTGCCGTCGCGCATGTAGACGTGATAGACGACGCTCGGCGCGGTGGTGATCAGGTCGATATCGTATTCGCGCTCGATCCGGTCGCGCACCACCTCCAGATGCAAGAGGCCGAGGAACCCGCAGCGGAAGCCGAAACCCAGCGCCGCCGAGGTTTCCATCTCGTAGGAAAAGCTGGCGTCGTTGAGCGCGAGCTTCTCGATGGCGTCGCGCAGGTCCTCGAATTCGGCGGAATCGACCGGGAAGAGACCGCAGAAGACCACCGGCTGGGACGGTTTGAAGCCCGGAAGCGCCTTGGCGCAGCCGTTCTTCTCATGGGTGATCGTGTCGCCGACGCGGGTGTCCCGCACCTGCTTGATACTGGCGGTGAGAAAGCCGATCTCGCCGGGGCCGAGTGCATCCACGGTGGTCATGGCGGGGCGGAAAACGCCGATGCGGTCCACATGGTGGATCGATCCGTTCTGCATCATCCGCACCCGGTCGCCCTTTTTCAGCACGCCGTCCATGATCCGCACCAGAACGATGACGCCGAGATAGCTGTCATACCAGCTGTCCACCAGCATCGCCTTCAGGGGCGCGTCGCGCTCGCCCTTCGGCGCGGGCAGGTGGTGGACGATGGCCTCCAGCGTCTCGTGGATGCCGACGCCGGTCTTGGCCGACACCCGGATCGCGCCCGACGCGTCGATGCCGATCACGTCCTCGATCTGTTCGGCGACGCGGTCGCAGTCGGTGGCCGGCAGGTCGATCTTGTTCAGGACCGGCACGATCTCGTGGTTGGCGTCGATGGCCTGGTAGACATTGGCGAGCGTCTGCGCCTCGACCCCTTGGGTGGAATCCACCACCAGCAGCGAGCCTTCGACCGCGCGCATGGAACGGGAGACTTCATAGGCAAAGTCCACGTGACCGGGCGTGTCGATCAGGTTCAGCACGTAATCCTCGCCGTTGTCGGCGGTATAGTTGATGCGGACGGTCTGCGCCTTGATGGTGATGCCGCGTTCGCGCTCGATATCCATGCTGTCGAGCATCTGCTCCTTCATCTCGCGCAGGGACACGGTGTTCGTCTCCTGGATCAGGCGGTCGGCGAGCGTGGATTTCCCGTGGTCGATATGGGCGACGATGGAGAAATTGCGGATATGTGAGAGCGGTGTCATGGTGCAGGATATGAGGCGGATTTGAGGGGCGGTCAAGCACACACTACCGCGTTGTTCCCGACGCCGCGCGCTCTCGGCGGTCGGTCGTGGCCGCCTTCGCCGATGGCTGATCGGAACCCCTGGAGCCGTTATGCATCAGGACGAAACGGCAAGCCCGCGCTCTTTGCCCTCGGGGCCAGCGATGGACGCTGCGTGACGCAATTTTCTGTCGGCCCAGTTTGTCCACCAATCCGACGCTTTCGCGCGCAGCGACAAACAACTGGAGATTGATTTTTCCCTATTTTGCCTTACATTGAAATATTATTTCCAGTTTTTTGGGAAGTTCGCATGATTATTGCGGTGCGAAATCATTTGATGCTGCCAAAGGATCTCCACAGATCCGAAACCTGCGACTGGTACCGGCTCTGTTGCACAAATCGGTTGATGGCCGAGGTTCCCCTTTCCCCAGACGGACTTATCCCACTGCTTCCGTGACGGGTATGCCGAGCGCTGTGTAGCCGTTGAGCACGGCGATACGGACCTGGAGTTCCGCGACTTGGCGGTCGAAGTTCCGTGCCATGAGGCGTTGCCCCAGCA
>NZ_JASNJE010000064.1 GCF_030164465.1 Sedimentitalea xiamensis | reverse complement strand
CCCTGTCTCAGGTTTAAGGGCAAGAATATCGGAATTAAAGGCAAAATCTCATATTTAAGGGCAAAGGACAGCCGTTGATTTCGTTGGATTTCTCATCTCACAATTAAGGGCTACGCGACAGACACGACCGTTCCGCTGCTGGCGAAGGGCGGGACCAAGACGGCTCGCCTGTGGACCTATGTCCGCGACGACCGGCCGTTCGCGGGCGGCGCGCCGCCAGCGGCGCTGTTCCACTTCTCGCGCGACCGGGAAATGGCCCATCCCAACCGACATCTCGCGGGATGGAAGGGTATCCTGCAAGCCGACGCCTATGGCGGATACAACGATCTCTATCGCGGCGACCGCGATCCCGGCCCGGTCGCGAGCGCGCTGTGCTGGAGCCATGCCCGGCGCAAGTTCTTCGAACTGGCCGACATCAAGGGGAATATCCGCAAGGGCAAGCCCGCCCATGACATATCGCCGGTGGCGCTCGAAGCGGTGAAGAAGATCGATGCCCTCTTCGACATCGAACGTCAGATCAACGGTCTGGATGCCACGTCGCGGCTTGCGGCCCGGCACCGACTGTCCCGTCCGCTGATCGAGGAGTTGCACGACTGGATGCGTGCCGAACGCGATACGATGTCGAGGTACAACCCCGTCGCCAAGGCGATCGCCTACATGTTCAAGACCGACCGCTGGGACGCCTTCACCCGCTTCCTCGACGACGGTCGGATCTGCCTGACCAACAATGCGGCCGAACGTGCCCTGCGCGGCGTGGCCCTCGGCCGGAAGTCATGGCTCTTCGCCGGCTCCGAACGCGGCGGCGACCGCGCCGCCTTCATGTATTCCCTGATCGTCACCGCCAAGATGAACGACATCGATCCTCAGGCCTGGTTGGCCGATGTCCTCGCCCGGCTGCCGGACATGACTGCCTCGCAGGTGCCGACGCTGCTCCCATGGAATTGGCAATCCTCGGAACGCCGCCGAGCCGCCTGACCGCGGCATACGCCGGATGCTTACGTTTGGTGTCAGACTGCCCGATACAATCCACCCGCCGGATTCACTTCGCTCAATGCTTTGAACCGAAACATCGCTCCCGGGCGACCAGTGGTGCTTCGAAATCATGACTATCCCTCCTGAATTTTCCAGTCTCAGGATAGTGGCGCCACACAAATCGAGGATGATCCCAATTAAGGGCTACGCGACACCAGTTGGACACCCCGAATCCGATCAAAGGCAAACCGCTCTAACGCCACGAACGCCGTGACGCCGGAAAGCCGAAGCGGTAGATCAGGCGATCCCTACCATTATTCTCGCGTACACTGCTGGCACATCAAAATTTCCAGCGCGCACCAAAAAGTACGGAATCGATATTCCGATATTCCGCAAGAACGCCGCTATAGGAGTATTCGCGATAGCTCAGATAGGCCTCAAGGTGCAGACTCTCGAAATGCTGGACCGCCTGCACACCCCAGGCATCAGAATCTGTCCCTAAAAGCAGGAAATCGGTACCGCTATAGAGATCAAAGGATAAAGCACTAGGTCCGATGGGGAATATTTTGCCCAGCCAACCAGCTTTGGCATAAAAATAATCGGCTTCGGCCAAGGTATTCTGACCTCCGGCGATGGTGAGGTTCAGTCCAGTTGGCTTGTGAAGCAACGAAGCCGAACCGAACAGGTGTTCTTCGTCCAGTCCATTTTGCGGCTGAAACCAACTATACGCCAGTCCGGCCGCGAACTCCATTTGATCGTTTTCGAATGCGTAACGCGCGGCAACATCGGTATAGTCGGCATCCACTGCGGTCGCCAGAACGTCCTGTCCGTAGGCTGCGGAGAATGTGAAACCCGCGAAACTGGGTGTATCGTAGCGAACCCTCATCCGGCGACCGGCATCGAAGTTCCGAAACACGGCTCCGACCGGGACCCGCACAACAAGGGTATCTCTGAGCCGGAACAGGTAGGCCCCCGCGGTATCTGCTACGGCGGAATAACCGGCGACGCTGGTACCGGACTTGTCGTACTCGGCGATGCCGTCGGCGGCCATGCTGCCTTGGCCCGCCCAGAACGTCCCGTAATTCCCCTTGTAGGTGACTTCAAGCTTGCGGATGTCGGTCCTCTGCCAATCTAGGTACGGTGGATTGGCGATCTGGTTGGTTTCTGCCGTGGCCCGTATGCCCAGAGCGGTTTCAAAGTTGAACCGCAACCGGGTGTCTCCTTCCGCCGGACCATCAATCCATAGACCGATGCGGCTTGGAGAGTTGGTGTTGTTGACGAACTGGTTGTGGTTTTCGACCCCGTCATCGACGCCCTGGTAGGTCATGTTGATCTGACCATAGAAGGTCGTAGTCCAGCCGCTGGGGTTGGTGAAAACCAGATTGTTGTCCTGAGACAATGCTGGTCCGGCGGATGCCACTCCGAAACCAAAGGCGATACATGCTAGATTTCGTTTCATACCACAGTTCTCCAGCGAAACTTCAGTGTCCCTTTGTTGTTGATTTCCACTGAGAAGTTGTCCCGGTATTTTCACCGAGATTTGACCCACCCTCAGTATGTGTCTTTGATTGTGCCCTGGTCAATGAGCGGTCTCCCTTCTTGTCTTCTTGGAGGCCTCGGAGTTGGCCTTGAATCGGTAGCCGTCTTTGCCGGTCTTGGGCTTGCTCGCCATTTTTTGTAGAGCGTTTAGCTCGCTTCCCGTGCCTTTCGCTCGATGCCGTCGGGGGGCGGTCACATCATTATCAAAGCCCCGCCGACCTCATCCATTTTCCTTCTCGCAGAAAGATGCGGGCGTGCGAATATGCACTTCCTGTTGGGGAAAAGCGATGCAAATCCCGGCTTGTTCCAATTGAAGCTTGCTGGACTCCGTCAGTTCCCAAAGAACTTCCCAATAATCCTCATTGCGAACCCAGGGCCGGCAATAGATATTCACCGACGACGTTTCGAGGGCACCCACGAAGACTCGTGGTGCCGGCTTTGGCAGACAGAGCTCATTTGCATTGACCACTTCCAGCAAGGTTTCTTTTGCCAGTTCTATGTCGTCCTCGTATCGTATGCCAAATACCAGATCGATCCTGCGCACCGGGAATTTGCTGTGGTTTTCAATCGCGTTTTGCCAGACCTTGCTGTTGGGGATGATCACCTGGCGGTTGTCGAATGTACGCACGGTTGTCGACACGGCATTGAACTCCTCGACCTCGCCAAAAACTGTGTCGATTGAGACCAGATCGCCGCGTTGGTAAGGATTGACGGCTTGAAGCACGATTCCGCTGGAAAGATTGGGAAGAATGCTCTGAAATACAAAGGCAATCAGGAAACCGAAACCGCCAACGATTGCCAGCGTGACTGTGACGTCGATCCCCAGCACCAGCAAGGCAAGTATCGCCCCGCATGTCAAGCCGATGAGGAACACGGCATTGGGCAACAACTGCAATGCCAACTGGTCAGACACCTTGCGCTGCGCAAGCCAGCTGGCGGTGATCCGACTTAGAAATCGCGCGGCAAAAACCGTGACGAACAGTATGAGAACAAACTGAACGAAGACAACAAGCGCTCTTAGGCCCCCCCGTCCCGACGTAAACCACTCCCAGGAAATCCTGGAAAGCGTCGAGAGCCTGAAAGAAACGATCAAATCGGCAATAAAGCCATGGACATAATTCCAATGGCTGGAGAGCAGATCTTCCTCGGCGCCCTTGCTTTGAAGGCTGATCAACACGCGCAGATAATGACTGAAGTTTCGGATATTCTCTTGATTGGCGCGGTACAAAGCCTCTGAAAGCGCCTCGCTTTTCCCCTCTCCGGCCGCTTCAGAAGCGCTCGCGATTGCCGCAATTTCAGCAAGTTTGTTTTGAACCCGCTTACGCCATACCTCGGCAACCTCGGCAATTTGCTCTGCGTCGAGAGCTACAAGATGATAGCCTAGGTCGCGCTCTGTTACGTCAGGATCGATTGCCATCGAACGTGAATGCTGGACCGGGTCCAAACCCGGAGTAACTTGCGCCATCGAGATGTCCGGCCTCGATAGAGCCACCCATAGTACCGTGTAGAGAAGCAAGTGTCTGAGCAATGGCGTCACTGCGGATCTGAACTCTGTGCGACATGGCAATGAAGGTCTCGAACCGAGATCCATCGCCCTTAAGCGGCTCCGTTGGGCAGCTTTGACAAACATGTTTCGATTCATTCCTTCAGGGGCACCAAACGCAAGTGTTTTTTTGGTATCCACGCTCTGGAGCAAACCCACCGACTTCCAGTCGGTCCCGCTTAAGCGTGAAAGAATCGTCTTATGATCATACCTTCTGAAAAAAGAGCCGCAGCCGGGTCGGAGGCTCATTTTTCAGAGGGTGCGATCATGCAATATGACACTGGCAAGCACTGCGTTTTCTATCACCGCTACCACATCGTCTGGTCGACCAGGTACCGTTACAAGGTTCTGACCGGAGGCTTGCGGTTGTGCGTGCGCGACATCTGCCGTCAGGTCTGTCGCGAGAACGTGGTCGACATCTTGCGCGGGGTGCTGTCGAGCGACCACGCGCACATGCTCGTGCCGGTGCCGCCGAAGATGGCGATCAGCGATCTGTGCGCAAGATGAAGGGCCGTTCGTCATTCAAGGTGCAGCGCGAGCTTCCTGCCATCCGCAAGCGCTATTGGGGATGTCGGTTTTGGGGCAGGGGTACTTTTCGACCACCAACGGTGCCATTAGCGAAGACATCGTACTTCTTTGGTTGCCGCCCGTGATGCAAGAAGTTTCGAACCTTGCCGGTGAGTGATCGAATGCGGTCTTCTTTCAGGCCTCGATGTGCGGCGCTTTTCAGAAGCCGCGGGCCGATATGGAGATCTGCGGATCAGGTCCAAATCTTCAGTACGAGCTTGATGCTCCAAGTACGAACATGGTTTTCCCGATCGGGACTATCCTGAATTTTGTGCTCTGGCGTGGTAACTGCTCTGAAAGGAGACCCACGTATGAGCATCGACAAAGACCTGTTGGACCAGCTGATGGAAGGCCGTTCACCCGGCGATTTATTTGGCAAGGAAGGCATTCTATCCGAACTGACCAAGGCGCTGGCGGAACGCGCGCTGACGACCGAGATGGAGGAACATCTCGGCGATGAGCGCGCTGAAGAGGCGCCCGAGGGCCAGAACCGGGGCCCCAACCGGCGCAACCGCAGCAGCCAAAAGACGGTGACGACCGAGAGTGGCAAGGTCGTCTTGGACATCCCGCGCGACCGAAACGGCACCTTCGACCCGCTGCTGATCGCGAAGTATCAGCGGCGCTTTCCCGAGTTCGACCGCAAGATTGTGAGCATGTATGCGCGCGGCATGACGACCCGGGAAATCCAGGGGCATATCGAGGAGATCTACGGCTTCGAGGCCTCTCCCAGCCTGATCTCGGCGATCACCGAGGCCGTCATGGACGAGGTCACCGCGTGGCATAACCGCCCGCTGGAGCCGTGCTATCCAGTGGTGTTCATGGACGCTATCCGGGTCAATATCCGCAGCGACGGCGCGGTCTCGAACAAAGCGGTCTTCGTCGCTCTGGCGATCCTGCCGGATGGCACGCGTGACATTCTCGGCCTGTGGTTTCAGGCCAACGAGGGTGCCAAGTTCTGGGCCAAGGTGCTGAACGACCTGCGCAACAGGGGCGTCCAGGACATCCTGATTGCCGTGGTTGACGGCCTCAAGGGATTCCCCCAGGCCATCGAGGCGGCCTTCCCGCAGACCCAGGTCCAGACGTGCATCGTCCACCTCCTGCGCCATTCCATGAGCTTCGCCAGCTATAAGGACCGAAAGGCCGTGGCGACGACCCTGAAGGCGGTCTACACCGCCGTGGACGCCGAGGCGGCAGAGGCCGCGCTGGCTGAGTTCGAGGGTAGCGATCTGGCCGCCCGCTATCCGGCTATCGCGCCAAGCTGGCGGCGAGCCTGGACCGAGGTGGTCCCGTTCCTCGACTATCCGCCTGCGGTGCGTCGATTGATCTACACAACGAATGCCATCGAGGCGCTGAACTCGAAAATCCGCCGCGCGGTCCGAACCCGCGGCCACTTCCCCAGCGACGAGGCGGCGGCGAAATTGATTTATCTCGCGCTCAATGCTCCCTCAACGGAGTGGAAGCGTTCGGTGCGCGAATGGCACGCTGTCAAAAGCCAGCTCGCCATCATGTTCGAAGACCGCTTCCCCATGGCGTAACAGAAGGCGCCAGGGCACAAAATTCCGCACAGTCTCTCCCGATCCGGATCTGTTCGATCATTGCGCCCATTCAGGTTGTTGCTTTCTTACACTCCCCTTCTCACCGGTGCTGGCCGTTCACGCCATGATGTTCATGCCGCAACTGCCACCCCCGGTTCCCTGTTATCCTCTTCTTTCGTCAACATTGCCCAGATCTGTCGCGCCATCTTGTTGGCCAGCGCAATCCCCACCAGCATCTTCGGCTTACGCACGAGCATTCGTCCGAGCCAGCTTTCGGCCGGCACTTTATGACTTGCACGCCCTACGATCCGGGACATTGCCCCGATGATCAGGAGCCGTCGGATATCGGCTTGACCCGCTTTCGATATTCGACCAAGGCGCGCCTTCCCACCAAAAGAGCGTTGACGAGGGACGAGACCCAGCCAGGCCGCGAAGTCCCGTCCGCATTTGAACTCCGCCATGTCGGGCGCGAAAGCCTCGACCGCCAGTGCCGTCATGGGACCGACCCCGGGCATGGTCTGGAGGCAGCGCGCCGTCTCAGTCTGAAACGCCCCGGGTTTACCGGAGATGGTTTGGTTCAAAAGTTAAAGCATTTCGGGATTAACCTGGCGCATATCCTGCAGCGCGAAAGTAGTTCATGCATTCGTCGGGAGTGAACAGGTCGCATATCCTTCCGAGCGCGCTGAACAACTCCGTAAACGTCCGT
>NZ_JASNJE010000063.1 GCF_030164465.1 Sedimentitalea xiamensis | reverse complement strand
TTACGGAGTTGTTCAGCGCGCTCGGAAGGATATGCGACCTGTTCACTCCCGACGAATGCATGAACTACTTTCGCGCTGCAGGATATGCGCCAGGTTAATCCCGAAATGCTTTAGGCGGCGAGTCAGAGCAAGCATATGAATGCGCAAACGGAAGCATAAGTCTGCGCAAGGGGTGTCAAGGGAGAAACGTACCACCTTGCGCTCTTCAGCCTGATGACAGGAACGCCGGAGCTGCAGCTCGGGCTTTTTCTTATGGAAATAGCGCGGATGCGGACGTGGGCAGAGGATCTGTTCTCCCCGATTGTAATGTTTGGCTTCTTGTCATCCGGCTGGTGCTTGTCGTCAGGGGGGCGCTTGTGAGGCTTGGGCGCTGCAAGGGTTGAAGGTTGGATGGGAAGGGCGTTGAGTGGTTATTCGCTGCATGTGGTATGAACGGCAGCGATGCGCATCATTGTGATGACCGCCGCACTCATACTTCACCACCGACACCTTTGAACTTATCAACAAAGGCGGAGATCTTTTCAAACACCGTCGCCTTCTTGCTTCGGAACTGCGGGTTCAGCGGGCTCATTTTGGGCAATATGGCATTCAGGTCGGCCCCATTTTCAGCAGCGAACTCTCGTTTGACCGAGGCCGCGATATAGCGTTTTGCCGCCTCGGGGTTCAGATCTTCGGAGGTGATGATCTCGTTCACTTCGCGGCGTTGCTCTTCCCGTGCAAAGGCGAAGAAGGCGTCGATCAGGCTCGCCTTCGCGCAGAGGCTCTGCACGATGGTTTGCAAGGGCCGCCCCGGAAAGGCCGAGCCCGAGCCGCGTTGCGAGCCGTTTACGACGAAGGAGGCCTGCTCTGCGGTTCCCTCGATGCCACAGCGCGGCACCCCGAGATGGCGCCCGAGTTCGCGCGACCACACGCTCTTGCCGATGATCGCTTTCCCCACAGAGACGTGGGTCCCGCGCAGCTTTCAGACACTGAACCATGAAATCATCAGGATACTCGAAGAGGAAGGTTTCAAATTGCCCGGCACAAGTTGAACTACCTCATGTCGTTGAGAGGCCGCCACGGGATCGGGATGAACGAAGTCAGCTTCCTGCCCAACGCCTTCGCGAGAATGTTCCGGATTTCATCGAGCCCCCCTACGCGCCCCAATCGTCACGGGCAATAATCTCCGGTCTCGCGGTCATCGCGCCGTTACGTTCACGCTCCTTCTGAGCCGAACGCCACCGGAATGGAACTCGATATCGAAATGATCGCGAAAGGCCGTTTCGACGTATTGGCAGGAGACACGGAAGAGGGTCGCAGCGATCCAGCCGGAAGTAGCACATGTCTTGAGCAAGTCCGGTTCATACCCGTGGTGCAGACCAAGACCGGGCATGGTCGTGATGCCCTCCAAACAGGCTCCATCGATCCCTGCCATTATCCGATGCGTCTGTCCGTCGGCCGTCAGATCAAGAGTGCATTGGCTCCCCGCGAATTCAATGGAGATGTCTGAAACGCCATCGTCGTTCTCCTGGGAGAACCCCCGGTCGCGCTCGAACCCGCGCTACGTTTTCGGCCACGACACACAGGCCGCCTGCGGCTTACTTCCGACGCTCCTGCCGGGCCAGCCAGGCCGCGATGACGGCGCCGAGGAACCACAGGAGCGTCGTGGCAATGCTACCGCCCGAGGACATCATGCCACTGCCCTCCGCGCCTGTTCCCGCCGCGGGATCGCCAACGCGCGCCGCGGCCGTGAACGAATAGACCGGCGCTGCGAGAGAGCCCGCGGCACCGGCCATGAAGGTGAAGAAGACCGCCCAGAGCCGGCGCTCGATCGATCTCGTCAAGATGAAGAGCAGAACGACCGAAAGCACGACCCCACCGAGACCAAGCTTCCAGGCCCATCCGGTTCCGGTGGGAACGCCGAAGCCGATCATGGCGCCCGAGGCTACCGCGAGCATGATGGTGGCAATGAGAGCGCCGCGCCCCGGGCAGGACCCCGCTGGCACCGGTGTGGTCGCTGCGGGTTTGCCAGCGAAGGTTTCCGTGATGCCGTGATACCAGCGGCGCCGCCGCGGCACGGGGATGACCTGGCCCACACCGCGTGGCGCGCCGGGCTTCGGGTCTTGGCTCCCTGGGCGAGGATCGGGGCTTATTTGCCCTTCCCCTTGCCTTCTTCTTCTTCGAGGGGCTGCCGCCAGTTGCCCGGCACCGGGTAGCCCTGAATGATGCTTTCCATGGACTAAGCTCCTTTCAGAAATGCCAGCCGCTCATCCGCAGCGGCGATGACATGCTTGAACATATCATCTTCGTGGAGATCCTGCAATTCAATCTGTGCCAAAAATGTGGCACGAATCCGCTCAATATCGTCCGCGTTTGTGAAATGCCGGAGCTTCGCCGCTACCCTTTCGGCGGAGATCCCAAAGAAGCCATCAGGCATGCGTGAGGCCACGACCAGAACGTTCACGAGGTTCTCCGGGTAGTCCGTCGGCATGGTGTCGACGGCAACCAGCAGGAGATGGTCGAGCACCTCCGGTTTTGGAAGAGGCCGGGCGCCGTCCTGGAGCGCCAGCGCGTAGTTGGCCGCGGCGTGGCTGAGAAAGTCCCGCTCTTCGTTGGTGTTCTCGGGCGTGAGCTCATAGGCCGCCTTGAAATGCTTCAGCGCCTCGCCCGGATCCCCCAGGTTGCGATAGGCGAGACCCAGGTAGAACTCCAGGTAGCGCGCCACCGAGCCATAGGCATCCGACAGGTCGCCCTCCCGGAATGTCGCGATCAGGTCGATGACATTGTCCCAACGGCGCTCGTCGAGCGACCGAATGATCCGGCTCATCACCTTTGGATACTTGTGGGTGGCGGAGGTGAAGTGGCGGAAGAGCGGCTGCCGGTCGAAGTAGTTGCGGCGCTCCTCGAGCGCAGAGCTGATGACCGCGCCGAAGACGTCCGGATCCCCGGTGTCTATCCCGTCGCTATAGCCGAGCGCGGCCGCGTAGGCCTCGGCGGACGCCTGGGACGGGGTCTCCCGGTTCCGGAGCCCCTTCTTGTCCCTCGAGATCGTCGACTTGCCAATCCTCTTGCCGAGCTTCTCACGGATCTCCTCGAGCGACAGCTTGTCGTGGATCGTGAAGAAGATGCTCGCGATCGTGCGCCGCTCATCCTCGTTGAATTTCCTGCTCGACATGATGATCCTCGTGGCGTTTCGGCACCATACATCCAGAAGCCGAAAAAATGAACCACAATCATGGGACGAAATAGTGTATTGGCGGATCGTCGCTGGAGCACGAATTGGGCCTGGCGCTTTGCAGACCAGACAGGAACGACCTCATGCACCGACCCCTCGCCCTTTTCGCATTGCTCGCGGCGGCAGCACCTCTTCATGCGGACGTTTCGCCTGAGGCGGCAGCAGCTGCGCTCACCGACTGCCGGGTTGAGCTCGCGGCAGACGACATGGATGCACTTGCGAAGACGGTCGAGACGATACGGGGATGGGGCGATATCCATGACCCGACGATCCGCATAGCCGCCGATTTCTGCCTCGAAGTCGCCGCTCCGAAACTCGCCGCCGCTGGTATCGGGCAGGCCCCAGAGGTGGAGGCGCCCGCGACGTCCGCCCCGGTGGATGCGCGCCTCCAGAGATATTTGGACCGTGCGACTGCGGACGGCGCCGACATGGGCGCGATCGCTGCGGAGATCGCATCCGACAAGGCGTTCACTCCGGCGGCTGGCGCCGCCCGGGAGGCGCTGGAGGCGGCTGTTCTGGCCTATGCGCGGCCGCTGCCTGCGGCACAGGCGGAGGCCAACCGGGTTGCCTATGCTGCTCTGGCACGGATCGACCCGGAGAACGCGACCTACGGGGCGAAGGTGCAGCACTACAAGGACGCGAAGCACACCACCGGCAAGCGGGTTCTGAAGTCCCTCATCAAGACCACCGAGGACTTCGACGGCTCGTCCTGGTCGCGCCATCCATCCTCGCCGCGGTATCAGGACACCCGGGATTACGTGACCCTCTACCTTCTCGATGACGGCAAGGGGAAGAAGTCGCTCGAACTTTTCCTGAACTACACCTCGAACGACGGCTGGCTCTTTGTTTCGAGCGCATCGCTGAACATAGATGGCGACGAGATTTCGATGCCGACTGCGCGCTGGTTCCGCGACAACGATACCGAAATCTGGGAATACGCCGGCTTCCAGGGCCCGAAGATGATCGACCTCGCTCGGCGCATCGGGGATGCGAAGCGGGTCGTCGTTCGGTTCTACGGGGATGAGTTCTACGATGACCATGTCATCTCGAGCACCGAGAAGAAGGTGATCCGCGAGATGCTGGCCGCGTGGGATTACCTGCAAGCCGGCTGATCCCGGTGCTGCTCCCGTAGCTGCCGTTCTGTCTGTCTTTCAGGCCTGCCATCATCGATCGAAGGATCTCCGCCATGACCCCTCATGAGGCTCTTGCCACGCTCCACGCACTGCCGCTCCAGCGCCTCGTCGGAATACCGACCGAAAAGGGCATCTATGCCCTCGCGGATCACGAGCACCGGTTTCGGTATATCGGCAGCACCGAAGGGCGGGACTTCCGGGACCGGATCCAGAACCGGCACGTCACCGGCTCCGAGAGCAACAGCCACAAGTTCTCCTGGGCCTACAACGTCGGCCGGATGTTTCGGGGCCCGAAAAGCCGTGATCCGGAGATCATGGCCGACCGGCAGGCGGCCAAGGATCTCCGGACGGCCTTCATCAGGAAGCACTGCCGCGCGGTCTGGATGCCGCTTACGGGCACACGTCCGGAAATCGAGGCCCTCGAGCACGCCATGGTGGCCATCGCTCCGCCAGAAACGGTCCAATGGAACCGGGAACGCTTCCATGTCGCTCCGCCTGCCGAACCGGCGGCCCTGGTTGACGGCCTCATCGCCGAGCTTGGGCTCCAGCTATCTACCCGTGCAAGGCTCGAGCGACAGGCCCGCAGGCATCGCCTCTCCCTTGGCGAGAAGGTGTGAGCCTCAGTTCAGGCGACTTCCGCGAGAAGGAAAATTTCGCCTCCCGAGGAAGCCCTTGGCTCCTGATCCGGGATTCTCGAAGGCCGGCAAATTTCCGCCCTCCTGATGGGGTCGGCCCTCCTCCTCATTGCCGGCGGCCTCAACGGGATGGTGCTGCCGGTCCGCGGTTCGGTCGAAGGTTTCTCTTCCTTCACGCTCGGCCTCCTCGGCACGGGCTGGGCCGGGGGTTACATTCTGGGTTGCGCACAGACCCCACGGATGGTGGCCAGCATCGGACACATCCGCGCGTTTTCCTCATGGCGGCGCTTGCCGGGATCTCGATCGCCGAATACGACGAGACGAAAGAGCTGATCGAAACCGGAGGTTGGGAAACCTTGGACTATGACCATGTCGCCTATCTCGCGGGATACGGACCGGTTGCCGAGTGCATCGTCGACTTCGGAAACCGAGACGACACTACGAGAATGCCAATGGCGCGTGTCGAGCGTCAATGTCAGCGAGCGATGAAGTAATTCCCCTGAACCCTATCGTATCGTCGCCGGAGCCCCCTGGTCTTGATTTGAGGTCGCGATTTTGAAGCCTGACAAGATTCGCCGGGAAGTGCTGCGCCGAGGGATTACCTCGCTCTATCATTTTACGCCATTTTCAAACCTTCAGAGCATTCTCACATACGGCCTCGCCTCACGGCGACTGCTGGACGACAATCAGGTGGCCTACACCTACTCCGATGGATGGCGAAACGACGGTCAGTCGGATGCAGTGTCCTTTTCGATTCACCGCATCAACGAGACTATGTTCTCAAAGAAGCTGAAAACCTCCAGCTGCGCATGGGCAATCCTGGAAATAGAGGCATCCTTTCTCTGGACCCACAGATGTCGTTTCTGCTGGGTCAATGCCGCCTCATCGGAGATCGTAAAGCACCACGGATTCATCGGTGGCCCCTGGGCCTTCGACGAGATGTTCAGGGATCGGCCCGTCAGTTCGATTGATCCACGGTCTTGCCGCGCCGTCTACCAGACACCGATCAACATGCCGACACGCAACGACGCCGAGGTCCAGGTCCTGTCGCCAATCGCACCGGACCTGATCAGGGATGTCACTGTCCAGGAAGAAAGCCACCGCACCGCGCTCGCGGCAATCATGCGCTCGGTCGGCCGTGAGCTTCCGATCGAGGTGGTGCCTGAGGTCTTTGTCTGAGGACGGGCGCGGCACCCGCCCTCAGGGTCGGATTGGACCTATGCCTTGTCCTCGAGGCAGGCGTCGAACCGGGCGAGCATCTCGATGAGGCCACGGGTCGAGAACCGACCGAGCGGTGCGTCATGGTCGTCGATGATGCCGATGTCGACGCCGGCCTTCGCCGCATCTTCCATCAGCCCACGCACTCGCTTGTAATGCCGCTCCTGATACTTCTTCACGAGGCTTGCCCCATCGGAGGTAACGACCACGTTCATCGGCGCCATCGTGCTCGGGGGCACCGGGAAGATGAAGAACATCGGGAGGCTGTCAGGATTGAAAGGAATGCTCGGTGCCCCGTATTCAAACCATTCCTGGGTTCGGACGCTGAACATGACACCGGCTTCCATGCCTCCGAAGAACCAGATCCGCGTCTGAGGTTCACCGTCCATCTCAGTCCAGATGAGGCAGGTCTGGTCATCGAACTCGCTGTGCCAGTGCCCCTCCTGCTGGTAGTCCATGGCGAGTGCCGGGCCGGCCAGGGCATAGGCCAGGAACGGAGAGACAATGAAGCCGATAATGAAGAAGTTCAGGACGAGCACCAGGACGGCGCGGCCCCAGAAGCCGTGAACGGCGAAATAGATCGGTCCGAACAGGAAGGCCCAGAGCCAGGAAACCCCGGTCGATTCATTGAAGTTCTCTGCGAGAACATCCGCTTCGATCTTCGTGGCAGCGGCTTCGGCCTTCAGACGTTCAACCCTGTTGATTTCCGCTGAGAAGTGACCCGGTAGCCCCATAATTTTCCACTGAGAATTGACCCATGTGAACACGCTGCCCCGACGGAATCGGTCGGGGAGAGAAGGAGTGATCGACATGGGAT
>NZ_JASNJE010000062.1 GCF_030164465.1 Sedimentitalea xiamensis | reverse complement strand
GAAACCCCGCAGGCCCGCCGCCGCTGCGCTATGTGAGGGCTACGCAGCGCCGGGCCTGCTCAGCAAAAGGGGGTCAATATTGGACGCCGATAAGGGGTCAAAGTTCAATGCCGATTGACAAGTCGGAGTGGTTTTCGGCCTGTAAGATGTGATGCGGCGTCATGTTTCCGAGAGCTTCTGTTCTCCTCAGTACTGCGAACCCGGCGGCTCATCGGTCAACATCGCATCCACATCAGCGGCGCTCGCGGCCTCCTTCAGGATCGTGAAATCGCCCCGTTCTAGAATTGTACGGGCCCCGTCGATGATCACCTTTTGCATGACGCGCGCGAGTCCTCCACCGATGGAAATCCGGGCCGCGCCGAGCGCGCCGATCTCTTCCCCCGTCAGGTCGCGCATGTCGCCTGCGGCGAGAACGTTGACCGGCACCCCGGTTGCCGCCAGCGCGCGGGTCGTATCCACATCGACGAGCGGCGCGTAGAGCACGTCGGCCCCTGCCTGGGCGAAAGCCTGGCAGCGGCGCAGTGCCTCGGCCTGGTCATAGTTGCGCAGCAGCCAGCCATCAGCGCGCGCCGTCAACACAATTCCTGCGGCACGGGCTGCGGCAACTGCCGCCTCGATCCTTTCCAGAGCGAGATCGAAGGCATAGGAATCTTTCGTCGGGAGGGCTGTGTCCTCGATCGACACGCCGGCCAGACCGGCTTCCGCTGCGAGTCGCACGGTATCCGCCACCGTCTCAGGACTGTCACCAAATCCATTCTCGAAATCGCCGTTCACCGGCACATCGACAGCGTCGCAGATATCGGCTGCGTGTTGCAGGGCCACCTGTCGCGAGATCTGACCGCCATCGACAAGCCCCAGCGTGAATCCGTGTCCGGACGATGTTGTCGCCAGCGCCCGCGCGCCAAGCCGCGCCATCACTTTCGCCGAGCCAATGTCCCAAGGGTTGGGCATCACGACCGGCTTGCCCGGGACATGCAGCGCACGGAATGGCTCTGTCAGTTCTTCTCGGCGCACGGCAGCCCCCTTCCAGTTCGGTGCAGGCTCACCATCGATAGCCAGCCTTCGCCGCACTGCGCACAATCCTGAACCATGAGCGCATGGCCATTCCTCGCTATGCTGCGACCGGCGGTGCCGAAGCCGTTTGCCGGAATGCAAGGTGCGCGAGGATTGCAAGCAGCATCATGACAGAACCCAGCACGAATGCCACGTTTACATCGCCCACATGATCGGCAATTCCACCTGCCAGCGCCGGGGCAATCATCATTAGCAGGTAGTAGATCGAATAGAAGACGCCTGTTCCAAAGGCACGCGTTTCGGGTCGCAGGATGAAGCCGGGCATGGCTACAATGGGACCCGGAGCCAATCCGGCCAACAGGCCGCCCAATACGAGCGCCACAATCAAAAAGCTGTCGGGCAGATAGAGAACCGCTGGAAATACCAGCATGGCCCCGACGAGACTCACGAATATGAGCAGGTTTGCCCGTCCCGTTCGATCTGCCAGCCATCCACCAATTGGAATCGTTAACGTTGCCGCCAGTATGTAGAAGCTGATGGCGGAACTTGCATTGGGGATGGACATGCCACGTTCTCCGAGAACGAGTGTGCCGAACCCGAAGATCATCGCGAATGCTGCATTGTAGAGGCCCCACAATAGTGCGGCGAATGCCAGGGGCGTCCATGGGAGGGTAGTGATGTTGATACGTGTGTCGGCTGTCGTGGCACCAACTGGAGTCTGGTAGACAAACGCGAAAAGCAGAAGTGCCATGACTGTGAAGATCGTCAGCGCGGTCCATGCAG
Source organism: Sedimentitalea xiamensis (assembly GCF_030164465.1). Classification (GTDB taxonomy): domain Bacteria; phylum Pseudomonadota; class Alphaproteobacteria; order Rhodobacterales; family Rhodobacteraceae; genus Sedimentitalea; species Sedimentitalea xiamensis. Next base: position 5,665 of record NZ_JASNJE010000062.1, on the reverse strand, counting down.
ACTGCACCTCCGCGCTGGCGGCGAGCGCCGGGAGTATCAGCAAACCGAGAGCGATCCCGACGGGCCAGGAGCCGATGTAGATCGCCAACGCCGTTGAGACATTCTTCCCAGCAAACCAGTCAATCACCATTTTCGTCATCAGAACGTTGATGACAACGCCGCCAATGCCCGAAACCACCCGGCCGGCGACTGCCCATCCGAGGTTTGACGCAGACATCATCATCACGGCACCAATGACCATGAACATCAGGCTTGCAATGACGGTCCGCTTGTCACCAAACCAGGTCGCGACGGCACCGCCGGCAACCGCGACAATGATACCCGGTCCCAGATAGAGACCGATCAGAAGACCGATTTCCGTCAGCGTAATCGCCAGGCTATCCATGATGAATGGAGATAACGCCGCCACGGACTGGAACTGTATGGCCATCACGGTTCGGGCGAAGAAAAGTACACAAAGAATGATCCATCGCATCGGCAAGAGAAATGTCCTCAAAGACAATGAAAAGATGAAAGGCTTTCCGCGGTGTGTCGCAGGCAGACGAGCGCGCGCAACATGGGCCGCTGCGGCGGCATCTGCGACGTGCGGGCGCCGGCTTGGCCGCCCGCGCCGGTGGCGTCAGGTCCAGCCGAGAGCGCGCATCGACTGGGCGTCGTTCCAGATCTTGGTCATGTGCTGGATCTTCGGGCCGTCGAACCTCATCGCATAGACGTAGTCGGCCGCCACGCTGCGCCCGGTCGGCGGCACCGGCCCGCCTTCGTCCGTGTGGGTCCCGTGGAACACCGCGAAACCCAGCACCGTGGCACGCGCCTCGTCGGCCGCGAAGGCCTTCATGTCATAGCGTCCGTCCGGCGCCAGCTTCAGCAGACCCTCCATCCAGCCGGCATAGGCCTCGATCGTGCCGATCTCAGCCAGAGCGTCCGACTGGCAGGAGAAGGTGGCGCCCGGCGTGCAGAAAGGCGCGCAGGCGGCCCAGCCCTTGCCCGTCTCGATGGTGTCGAAGAACGCGGCGGCGGTGTCGGTCATAGTCATGGTCTTGTTCATCGTGTCGCTTCCTGTCAGGTGGCCGCGAACTGTGGCAGCTTTTTCCAATGGGGCAGTTTTGCGCGGCACTCGCTACAAGACCGGCTAAAAATATCTAAATCCGGCGGGTCAGACCTGCGGCCAAACCTGCGCAAGCGCGCTTCTATCGTAGAGCGTTCGCGTCATCGGGTGGCGCAAGACCCGCGGCGAAGCGAAAGAACATGTCGGCACGCGCAAGTTAATTGGGGTTCGAACTTAGCCAACGTCCGGAAGGCCCTGTATTGACCAAGGTCGGCGCAATGTGCTCGACCTTCTTGAAGGGTGCCGTGGCGCGTCGGATGTGTCGCCCGCGTCGGCATGCAGCGATCGGGAATTGCGTCGCATCTCAGTTGCCGCGGGACGTTCCAAGAAAATGCGGATAAGGTGCATACGATTTCTCGACTTCCGTTTCCATTTCCGGGCCCATGGATCAATACCGTTTCGATGACTTCATTCTCGACCGCCGGAAACGGCAGCTTCTGTGCGGGCCTGACGTCGTCCGGGTCGGGGCACGCGCCTTCGATCTTCTGGAGATGCTGGTGATGCACCGCGACAGAATCGTGTCGCGGGACGAGATCATGCAGGCCGTCTGGCCCGGAACGATCGTGGGCGACAACAATCTGAACGTGCAGGTCGCCAATCTGCGCCGTCTGCTGGGCGCGGACGCGATCGTCACCGTGCCCGGGCGCGGCTTGCACTTCGCACTCGATGTCTTGCCCGATGCAACGGCACTTGCCTTGCCAGGCAAGCCATCTGTCGTCGTGCTGCCCTTCGACATGCTGGGCGGCGACCCCGACCTCGACTGGCTCGCAGACGGGTTCGTGGAGGACATCACTACAGAGCTCTCGCGCTTCCGCGACCTGTTCGTGGTCGCCCGCAACTCCGCCTTCGCCTACCGGCATACACCGCGCGACCTGCGCGCGATAGCACTCGAGCTGGGCGTGCGTTATGTCGTGAAAGGCAGCGTGAGGGCGCGTGCGGACCGCGTCCGGGTCACGGCGCAGCTGATCGATGCGACCAATGGCGGGCATGTCTGGGCGGAAAGCTTCGACCGGGACATGGCGGATCATTTCGAGATGCAGGCGCGTGTCGCCCGCGCAATTGTCACCTGCCTCTCGCCGCAAATCGACCGGGCAGAGGCCGAGCGAATCCGTGTGATTGCCCCGGAGGACCTGACCGCCCACGGTCTCGCGCAACAGGGCTGGTCGGTGATCTCGTCCGGCGAGATGGCGTATGACCGGGGGCTCCGTGATCAGGCCGAGGACCTGGCGCGGCGGGCCCTGGCGCGCAACGACGCGTCGGCCCTCGCGTGGCGGGTTCTCGCCTGGGTGGCCTGGTGGCACGTCTATCACGGCACGACCGACAGCGTCCCGGATACTTTGGCAACGGGCATCGACGCGGCAACCCGCGCCATTGCCATCGAGCCCACGGATCATCAGGCGCGGCGGCTTCGCGCGCAATTGCATCTGATGAACCAGGATGTCGCGGCAGGCCTGCCCGAATTGCGGCAGGCGCACGAGATGAATCCCAACTGCGCCGTGACGCTGTGCTGGCTGGGCATCTACGAGGCCATCAACGGGAACGCGGATATCGGCGTGCCTCTCGCCGAGGCCGGCATTCGGCGCAGCCCGCGCGATCCGGCCCGCGGCTCTATGCTCTGCGCGTTGGGCTTCGCGCAGTTCGCCGCGCGCAACTACGCGGCAACGGCCGAGTGCGCCGAAGCGGCGCTCGCAGAGTCCGCGAACGGGACCACGCCGCTGATCCTCGGCACAATCGCCTATGTCGGCCTGGGCCAGATCGAAAAGGCTGCGGAGACCTTCCGAAGGGTCCAGCGCATCGCACCCAAACTGGTCGAAGCGCGCCTGTCCGGCCGCTGGCTGAGCGCGAACCCGGACTATCTCACACGCGCACACACGTTTTTCCGCATCGCGGCCGGGCTCGCGCCGCCGCAAGCCGCCGACGCGCTGCGCTGAACGCCCCCCAAGCTTTAGAACTCTTTAGGCCTTCGTATAGCCGCGAACCATCGAGACAGGCGACAGCTGACTTGCGCGACCGTGTCGCGGAGAAATTCGCAGGCACTTGCCGCCGGAAACGACCGCCTTGGGCTTGACTCGACAGGCCAGCAAGAAAGGAAACATCTCATGCTGTATATCGTCCTGACAGCTTGCCTCGTGTCCAGCCCCGAAGAGTGCGGGGAACGGTACATTCCCGTCTATGCCGATGTGTCACCCATGGCCTGCATGATGGGCGCCCAGGCGGAAATCGCCCAGTGGAAGGAAACCCATGCCGAGCTGATCGTCTCCCGCTGGCAGTGCAAGACGGGCGAGACGATAGCGGCGGCCGCGGCGCCGCGCGACCTCGCTGCAAGGCCTGCACGCATCGGCCTGAAGTGACCAGATCGGGCTGCTGCCGAGTGTCGCCTTGTCTCACGGCGGCCCGCGGGCACACGCCGCGACAGATCGACTGAGCCGGCCCACGACGGACAGCGGGACCTATGTGGAGAAAAAAATTTCGACAACGAGGCCAAAGGGTACATCGGAAGTGAACGGCCCGCTCTGGGGCGCGCGCGCCCGCGATTGGGCGGAGGTGCAGGAGGGGCAGTTCGCCGCCGCCTTCCACGCGGTTCTGGCCCATGCGAAGGTCGGGCCAGGCACGCGCCATCTCGATGCCGGCTGCGGTGCGGGCATGGCCGCGACGCTCTCGGCATCGCTCGGCGCAACCGTCGCCGGGCTCGACGCGTCCGAGGCCCTGCTGGAGATCGCACGCGAACGCACGCCCGGCAGGGATTTCCGTCAGGGTGATCTGGAGGCGCTGCCTTGGGACACCGACAGCTTCGATCTCGTCACCGGGTTCAACTCGTTCCAGTATGCCGGCGACGCAGGCCAGGCAGTTCGCGAGGCCGGACGCGTGACCCGTCCCGGCGGTACGATCGTCATCATGACCTGGGGCGAGCCCGCGGGCATGGAGGCAGCCGGGCATGTCGCGGCCCTGAAGCCGCTTCTGCCGCCGCCACCCGGCGCCTGCGGCCCTTTCGCGCTGTCGGAGGAGGCCGCCTTGCGTGGCTTTGCCGAAGCGGGCGGCCTCACGCCGGTCGAAGTGATCGACGTCGATACGCCGTGGCACTACCCCGATCTCGAAACGGCGCTGCGGGGCTTGGCCTCGTCGGGCGTGGCCGCGAAGGCCGCGGACCATTCCGGCGAGGACGCGCTTGTCGCGGCCATGACCGAATTCCTCACGCCGTTCCGAAAGCCAGATGGCAGCATCGGCTTCAGCGCGCCCGCCCGCTATCTCGTCGCCACGGTCTGACCCGCACGCATCCGGGAGCGGCCGATCGATGACGCTGTCCTCGGTATCAGCAGAGGGAGACAATTTTGACACCCATTTTGCAGGCCCTCGCCCTCGGCGCAGTCGTCGTAGGTGCTGCGACCGGCGCGGTCAGTGTAATGAACGGGGGCATCCCTGATCTCGCTGTGCCCGAAGGGCCATGGCAGGCGGGCAGCGCGCTGGATGGGCGAGTGTTCCATACCGTCGATACAATCCTGGGATCCGGCGAAGTCCTGCGTGACGAACTGCATTTCATGGATGGACGCTTCCAATCCGCGAAGTGCCAGCAATATTGCGATTTCGGCTGGGCGGACTACGAAACGAAGTAGACGGGCGACACCATCCACTTCACGGCGACGAGCCGATGCCCCGATGCCCCGATGCCCCGCATACCGTCGTCTGGTATGGCACCGTGCAAGGGGACGAGGTGCGCTTCGAGCGGACGTGGACCACGCGGCGGTGGTACTGGACGCGCCAGATCGGTGTCGTCGGCGAGGGCTCGACCACGCCCTTCGCACACCCGGTTGCCGACACATGAGCGAGTATTCGACGCCGCCGTCGCCTGGGAGCCCGGCACGTGTCCTCCTGCGGATTGCCGCGCTGCTGAGCTTCATTGTCGCTGCGACCTGGTGTGCTCATATCGTTCGCGATGCATTGAACCTGCAAGTCATGCCCGCCAACGAGCAGCAGGTTCACAACATGATCATGATCGGCGCGATCGCCTACGTTGCGCTGCTCGCCGTGCCCTTCGTGCCAGGCGTGGAGATCGGGTTGGCGATGCTGACTGCATTCGGCGCGGCAATTGCCCCGCTCGTCTATGTGGCGACGGTCCTCGCGCTGTCGCTTTCATATACGCGGGGCCGGATGCTGCCCATGACGGCGCTCGCGCGCGTTCTGGCGATCCTGAAAGTGCGCCGCGCGGCCGATCTGGTCAGGCGCGCTGCCTCTCTGTCGCGCGACGAACGGCTGACGATGCTCCTCGAAGATGTTCCGCCCGGCATCATGGCGCTGGCGCTCCGCCGCCGTTACGTGGCCCTCGCGCTGGTCTTGAACATTCCCGGCAACGCCTTGATCGGCGGTGGCGGCGGAATCGCTCTTTTGGCCGGGATGAGCGGCCTCTTCGCCCCGCTGCTAACATTCCTTGCGTTCGCGATCGCGGTATCACCCGTCCCGCTGGCCGTCGTTATCCTTAGTGCCTGATCCCAAGACCATACGCCAATGTCCGGATCAATTGGGGATGTCCAAAACGGGCTGACCAAGCACCAGGGCGAAAGAACG
>NZ_JASNJE010000061.1 GCF_030164465.1 Sedimentitalea xiamensis | reverse complement strand
TTCGGTGCCAAGGTGCCAGATACAAGCCACCCGTCGGTTTCACGCCGCTCGACGCGTTGAACGGAAACATCGCGCCCGGGCGACCAGTGCTTCTTTGAAATCACAACTATCCCTCCTGAAGATTTCAGGTTCAGGATAGCTGCGCCACACAGATTGAGGCAGAGCCCCTTTAAGGGCAACGTGACAGACGCTTTCACGCACGATCTTTGCCTCTTATCCCATATCAAAATCAAGAATACCCAAACCATTTCTGGAAAGCAAAAGATACATGGCGCATCGCACTGTCCTGACCGACCGCCAGCGGGCGGCATTGTTCGACCTGCCGACCGATGAAGCGTCGATGCTGCATCACTACACGCTGTCGGACGACGATCTGGAGATCATCCGCGCCGTTGCCGTCCCCACAACCGCTTTGGCTTTGCCCTGCAACTCTGCGTGTTGCGATATCCCAGGCGTCTGCTGGGGGCCGGCGAGGTAATACCTTTGGCGGTCACCCGCTTCATCGCCGCACAGCTTGGCCTGAAGCCTGACGATCTGGCCGGGTATGCGACCCGAGAGGAGACCCGGCATGAGCATCTGGCAGCTTTGCGTGCGGTCTACGGCTACAAGATGTTCACGGGCCGAGCGCAACTTTCGTCACAGGATCATCCGTGACATGATCTTTGCCATGAGCGATGCCGCCAGGATCGAATGGTTGGGCGCGGCCCGAGCCAAGCGGGACCAAAGCGCAGATGCAGCATCTCGGGACGCATTTGGAAGGGCATCATTCCTTCGGTCAACTGGCGGTAGAGATGATGTGACATGGCAGTTAATTGTAAGGCTGCGGCTGTTTTTCAAAGTTTGGCATTTAATGATGAGACTCAGCTTATTGCATTCTCACATCAGCTGCATCTGTCGCGGTGGCCCTCATTCGGCTGCCGGAGAGACCAGATGATCGGTTGCTTGGATGAACTTTTCCCGGTTTGCCCCGAAAGTGTGTCGCTGCAGCATCCTGAGAATCTCGGGGCCTGTTCAAGGGCGGTTCGGACAACCGTACGGGTGTTGAGTTCCCGCTGCCCTTGCTCTCGCAGCGTGCGGCGCGCGGTCAAGCGCGGCAGCATCCCTGTGACGGCATTCGTGGCGATCGCCGTGGTCCTGGGGCTGACGTGGCTGCTGCCGGGTACGGCGCTTCTCGGAGGGCGCAAGACATCCGGTCCCGGCCGCGCCCGCGACATGGTCAACCGTTACATGGGCCTGATCGTCACCGCCATGGGCATCCAATTCGCCCTGACCGGCTACAAGGGGTTCATGGCGGCCTGAAAGTCCCCTGTCTTACGGCACCGTGACCATTTGCGGCAACACGAACGCGCCCCGCACAGGAGTCTTGCCGACCTCGAGCCTGCACCCATAGGCCTCGCCCAGGATGTCGTCGCGGTAAACGTCCTCCGGGCAGGCCTGCACGATCAGACGGCCCGCGCGCAGCAATGCGACGCTGTCCGCGCTCATCGCGGTCAGGTTGAGGTCATGCATCACCATGACCACGCCGCCGCCCCGGTCCGCGAACTGTCGGGCCAGGGCCATGACCTGCAGCTGGTGGGCGATATCGAGACTGGAAACGGGTTCATCCATGAAAAGCCAGTGCGGCGTTCCGTCCGCCCCCACCGGCTCCCAGACCTGGCACAGCACGCGGGCCAGTTGCGCCCGCTGCTGTTCGCCTCCCGACAGTTCCTGATAATAGCGGCCTTCGAACCCCGCCAGCCCGACCTGTGCCAGCGCCCGCCGGGCAATGTGATCCTGGCCGGGATGGTTCACCAGTCCCAGACGCACCACCTCGATCACGGTAAAGGGAAAGGCCAACGGTGTAGATTGCGGCAGCACCGCCCGGATCCGCGCCAGGTCGCGCAGCGGGAAGGCCGCGATATCCCGGCCATCGAGCCTGACCGTTCCGGCGAAGGCATGATCCCCGGTCAGCACCTTGAGCAGGGTCGATTTCCCTGCCCCGGACGGGCCGACTATGCTGGTGATCTGCCCCGGCCGGGCGCCGAAACAAACCTCCCGCAAAACCGCCTTGCGGTTGTAGTCGGCACATATGTCGCGCGCGATCAGCATCGCTCACAGGTCCACGATGCCGCGCTGACGCAGCAGGATGAACAGGAAGAACGGCCCGCCGATGATCGCCGTGATGATCCCGATGGGCAGTTCCGCGGGCGCGATGATGGTGCGGCTGACCAGATCGGCCAGGAGCAGCATCGCCGCACCCAGCAGCGCCGCGTTGGGCAACAGGAACCGATGGTCCGGGCCGGTGGCCAGCCGCAACAGATGCGGCACCACGATGCCGACGAAACCGATACCCCCGCCGATGGAAACGGCGGCGCCGGTCGCGGCGGCGACGATCAGGATCGCCGCGCCTTTCAGACGCTGCACCGGAATACCCATATGACCCGCCGCCGCCTCGCCAAGTGCCAGCCCGTTCAGCCCCCGCGCCAGCAGGCCCGACGCCGCCAGCGGCAACAGGATCAGCGGAACCGCGACGGCCAGCTTGCCCCAGGTCGCCCCGGCCAGCGAGCCCATGTTCCAGAAGGTGAAATCGCGCAGCTGCGCATCATCGGCGACGTAGACGATCAGCCCGGTCAGCGCCATTGTCAGCGCGGTCAGCGCGATCCCCGCCAGCAGCATGGTGGCGACCGAGGTGCGTCCGGCCCGTGTGGCGATGCGATACAGGGTCATCGTCGCGCCCCAGGCCCCGAGAAAGGCGAAAACCGGCACAATCCACGCGCCCATCGCGGCGGCAAGCGGCAAGGCGCCGCCCAGCACGATGGCGATCACCGCCCCAAGGCTTGCGCCCGCGCTGACGCCGACAATGCCCGGATCCGCCAGCGGGTTGCGGAACAGCCCCTGCAGGACCGCGCCCGACACCGCCAGCGCGGCGCCAACCAGCATCCCCATCAGAACCCGCGGTACGCGGATGTCCCACAGAACCACCTTGTCGCGCAAGGCGAGCTCGCGCCCCACCGCCAGATCCGCGAGTGCCGACCAGAGCGACGTGCCCGCCGCCCCGACCGCCAACCCGGCGATACAGGTCAGGCCGAGCAGCCCCACCAGGACATAGCCCAGCCGGCGCGCCGCGCGGCTGCGGTCGCCGGCGAGCGGGCTCGCGGCTATCTGTGTGACCATGCTCAAGCCCGTCAGCTTCCCAGCCCGTCGAGGCCCGCCGCCAGTTCGGTCACGGCCTGTCCCGTGCGCACTGAAAAGCCGAGCAGCAACATGCCGTCCATGCGCAGGATCGCGCCGCTCTGCCCCGCAGGTGTGGCGGCAAGGCCGGGATGGGCCAGCAAGGTTTCATCGCTGATAGCCCTTTCGCCCCGGCTCTCCATCACCAGGATCACGTCCGGCGCGGCGGTCAGGATCGCTTCGTCGGTCAGTAATTTGTAGCCCTCAAACCCGCTGGCCGCGTTTGTCGCCCCGGCCAGGGCGATAATTCCGTCGGCGGCGGTGTCGGTGCCGCCGGCCATGATGCGCCCGCCCTGCATGGCAAGCACGAAAAGCACCTTCCGGCCGGTCAGATCCCGGCCCGCTGCCCGGTCGATTTCCGCGCTGACACGCGCTGTCAGTTCTGCGCCCTTTTCGGGCACCCCGAGCGCGGCAGCGACGGTTTCGATCTTGGCTGTCACGGCGTCGCGGTCAAACCCCATCGGAACGGTGACAACGCGGATCTGGCTCTGTTCCAGCAAATCCATGGTTTCGGGCGGCCCGGCCCCGTCCTCCGCCAGGATCAGGTCGGGGTTCACCGACAACACCCCTTCCGGTGACAAGCGGCGCAAATAGCCGACATCCGGCAGGTCACCCGCTTCCGCCGGGTGGTTCGAGGTCGTGTCCCGTGCCACCAGCCGGTGCTGCTGCCCGAGTGCATAGACGATCTCGGTCACCGACCCGCCCACCGAAACGATCCGCTGCGCCGGTTCCGCCTGCAACTGCGCCGCGAATGCCAGCAGCAGCACGGCACAGAGCGAAAGCTGCAGTTTCACCAATGCGCTCAGCCGTTTCATACCGGTTCAGCCTGTTTCAGTCCTTCCAGCCCTGCGACCATCTTGTTCCATCGCTGCGCGGCATCGGGATCGGCCAGCACGCCGAAAAACTGCACGATCAACACCCCGTCCTTGTCAAAAGCCTCGACCGAAATGGCGTCGCCGCGCCGGGTCGCCTTGGTGACCTGCCAGACTTCGGCGATGTGATCGGCGCGCAGATGCAGGTTGAATCCCGGATCCAGCACGTTCAGCCAGGGACCCATCGGTTTCAGCGTTTCTATCGGGCCGGTATGGATCTCGATGCAGCCCATATTCCCGACAAAAGCCATGATCGGCACACCGGTTTCTGCGGCCTGCAAGAGCATCGCCGCCACCGAGTCGGTCGCCAGCGCCCGCACATAGGGCGCGCCCGCGATTCGGTAGGCGCCCAGCCGGTTCATTCTGAGTTTGCGCACCATCTGCAGGAACTGATGCGTATCGGTGATCCGGTCCCATTCCGCGCGCAGGCGCTCGGCCTTGTCCACATCGGCCAGCGCCGTTTCCACCGGCTGGCGTTCCGTCACCTCCAGCACGTCCAACTGATCCGCTAGTTTCAGCTCCGCGACCAGCCCATCCCATTCCTCAAGGACCGAGTTTTCGCGCAGGAACACCTTGTGCACTGCGTCCCCCGCCCCATCGAATATCTGAATCGACCGCCGCAACCCGCCATCCTCCAGCGGTTTTTCCACAGCGAAACCGGTCTGCCAGTGGCGTGGAAACATGCGCAGGTCGATCTCGTCATTGACCACCAGTGCCGCGTGCGGACCGCCGCGATAGCCGTCATAGATGCCGACCTTCTCGATCACGCAGCTCTCGTTCCGGGTCAGCGCCATCACCTCGCCCAGCCGGTTCAGGGCGGGCATGATTCGGTCCATGTCGGCACTGATGCGGGTCACCCCTTGCCCCACATGCGCGGCGAGCAACTGGGCCTCGGCGATGCCGAGCTTGTCCGACAGATCGCGCTCGCGCATCTTTGGGTTTTGGCTGCGGGCCGAACGGATTTCGACCGGATTTGGGGTCTGCGTCACGGGACACTCCTTTGACTGAATGGAGAATCACGTCTGGCTGCTTTTCGGGATTGGCTCCCTGGCCCTGGCTTGCCGCGATCATGTTGCGACCGCATTACCGAGTCTTTTTGTCAACATCAAGTCGGTTTGAAGCCCGTGCATCCTCATTTTCATCGGAAAATCAGGGCAACGACGGCAAAGGTGAAAAATACACTAGTAAAATAATCGGGTAATTGTTAGCACCCTTCCGATCCCGTTTGGCGGCTCTGCCGTGAACGGGCAGAGAAAAACCCAGCCAGAACGCCAGGTAAACAGAAACAGCCTCTCCGGATCAAGCGGGGCGGCACTGGTATGCGCGGGTCTCATCCGGCCCGCCAGGGGACAAAGAATAGAATGACACGTCGCACGACATCTCTCCACATCGCTTCCGGTGCGGTGCTGGCCGCCACCCTGGTGCCGGCCCAACTTGCCGCACAGGGCGCAGAAGACAGCCTGATCCCGCTCGGCGAGATCACGATAATCGGTTCGGGCATCCCGACCGAAGTGATGGACTCCGCCTCTTCGGTCACTATCGTCAACCAGGAGGAAATCAGCCGGGTTCCGCCCACCTCGGTCGCCCAGGTCCTTCAGGACGTGCCCGGAATCAGCGTCACCGAATCCGGCATCGAACGCATCCGCATCCGCGGCGAAAGCTCTCAGCGCGTCGCCATCCTGCTCGATGGCCAGCACGTTTCCGACCACACCACATACGGCACGCCGATCCTGATCTCCCCGACCGAAATCGAGCGGATCGAGATCGTCCGGGGACCGTCCTCGGTGATCTCGGGCAACCGCGCCATTGGTGGCGTGATCAACATCGTCACCAAGCGCGGCGCCGACAAGCCGGTCGAACTGAGCGGCACCGCCGGCTATATCGGCACAAATGACGGGTATCGCGCCGCGGCAAGCATCGCCGGCACGGTCGAAAATTTCGACTATCGCCTGTCCTTTTCCAGGTCTGACCTCGGCGACCGGGAAACCCCGGACGGGCCACTGGTGCCCTCGGGCAGCGAGGACCGCAATATCCTCGCCTTCCTCGGCTACCGGTTCGGAAATCACTATGTCGGGTTCCGGGCGCAGGATTACGACCTGTCGGCGGACGTCTATACCGGCGATCCCGATCTCGTCATCGATCTGCCGAAACGCGATCTGCGCAAGTACAGCGCGTTCTACGAAGGCGAGAACCTGACGCCCTGGATGTCGATGCTCAAAATCGATGCCTACACCCAGACCATCGACCGCAAGTTCCGCAACGACATCACCTTCCCGACGGGTCCGTTTTCAATGAACGTCCTGTCCACCTCCGACGACGAACAGACCACCAGCGGTTTGCGCGCCACCGCCAACCTGGAATTCGCGCCCGGCCACCGCAGCGTGATCGGCTTCCAGCTGGAGGATGACAGTCTACAGACGGACAAGAGTTCGACCACCTCGATGATCCCGCCTTTTGGGCCGCCCACGGTCAGTACCGGCTATGCCGATGCCTCAATCCGCACCGCCAGCCTGTTCGCCCAGCACGAGGCCATCTTCGGCAATGTTATCGGCACGCTGGGGTTCCGCTACTACAGCGTCGAAAGCGATCTGGACAGTTATATCGTCAACGGCGCGGTTCTACCGGGCCAGAGCAACAGCGACGACCGGTTCCTCGGCTCCGCCGGGCTGGTCTACCTGCTGCCCAACGACGCGGTGCTGCGGGCGAACATCTCGCAGGGCTACACCTACCCGTCCCTCAGCGAACTCTACCTGACCTCGGCCGGGGGCAGCGGGACCGTGATCGGCAATCCCGACCTGAAGCCCGAAACCGCCACCAATTACGAGATCGGCCTGCGCATCGACCGCCCCGGCGTGGTGCTGGATGCGGCGCTGTTCTACACACGCTCCCGCGACTACATCGCCACCATCGCCACCGGCACGGCACGGACCTATACCTACCAGAACGTGAACCGGGCCGACAGCTGGGGCCTGGAAGTCGCTGCCGAGTTCGATCCTGGGTGGCTGGGCGGTGTGCGTCCCTACATCACCCTGTCCAACGTGACCCGTGAATTCAGCTATGCCAACGGCTTCACCACCCGAAACAGCGGCGTACCCGAATGGTCCGGCACGACTGGCCTGCGCTCGGACTGGGCCGCCGGCACCGTGAGCGGTACCTGGGACCTGTTCGTGCGGGCCGAAAGCGAAGCGGCGCAACAGGATGAAGCCGGCACCATCGTCGAACAGACCGGCGGCTGGGGCACGCTCAACCTGCGCGGCACGCTGGACCTGACCGAAAACGCGGTTCTGTCGATGGAGCTGGGGAACATGTTCGACAAGACCTACCGCTCGATCGACCAGATCGAAGGCCCGGGCCGCTATGTCAGCCTGTTCGTGACCGCCACGTTCTGAACCGCCCGGAACCCCGAGCAGTCCGGATGCGGGCCGCTCATTCCAGCATAGCCATGACGGAGTGACAACCATGCCGCCGCTCAAATCCATCCTCGAAACGCCAGGCCTAGTCACCCGAATCTGAACGACTACCGGCTGGCGCCGGTAGGATCAGCGATGTGCTGTTCCAGGTACTGAAGTACGATGTCTTCTGTGATGGCACCATTGGTTGTTGAGAAATACCCGCGTCCCCAGAACCTGCGGCCCCAGTAGCGCCTGCGCAGCTCTGGGAACTCGCGTTGCACCTTGTGGGACGAACGC
>NZ_JASNJE010000060.1 GCF_030164465.1 Sedimentitalea xiamensis | reverse complement strand
ATCTCGGCCATTCGGGCCGACAGATACGCCGAAATCGCCTGCGTCAACAGCTGAGGTGCCCCCGCAGGTCCGCCCCGGCACAGAAATCGGCGAAGCCGAAGCGGTAGTTCAGACGATCCTTTGAGTGTTTTACTCTCCGGTAAACCCGGGGCGTGTGTGGATGCCCCCTGTTTGGCAAGCATTATCTGCGATTTGTCGGCGGGGTCTTCGATCGGACGTGTGTTAGGCCTCTGAGCGTGGCCTTCCATGACGCCACGGGCCGGTATGCTGTTCGGAAGGCCGGGTTCACATCGGTTCAGAGAGCTGCAAGCGCTCGAGCCCCGGGACTGAATCTCCCGCCTTGAACTTCGAAGTCCGTGTCGCCTACTCCTCGTCGATCGCTCACCCCGGCCTTGCGGCCATGTCGTGTCCAGACCCTGCTCGGGGTCAGATCACGCCATTCGATAATCCTCTTTCTTCGTTGTCAGGGTCCAGATCATGCGGGCCATCTTGTTCGCCAGCGCGACGGCCGCGACCATCCTGGGCTTGCGCGCCACGAGCGCGGCCAGCCAGCGGTTCGGACTGCCGCCCTTGCGGACCACCCAGCGAATAATGCTCATCGCACCGACGATCAGCAGCCGGCGGATGTCAGTCTGGCCCATCTTGCTGACCGACCCCAACCTGGACTTGCCGCCGGTAGACCTCTGTCGTGGCACCAGGCCGAGCCAGGCTGCGAAGTTGCGCCCGCTGTCGAATGTGTCGAGGTCCGGTGCGAACGCCGCGACCGCGCCTGCGGTGACCGGGCCGATCCCGGGGATGGTGCACAACCGACGCAGCTGCGCATCTGTCTTCGATGCCGCCTCAAGTTCGTCCGCGAGCTGTTCGATCACCTCAGTGAGCCGCGCGATTTGGTCGAGGTAAATCGCGCCCATCTCCCGGACCGGGCGTGGCAGGTCAGTAGCCTGGTCTTCCAGCGCGTTCTCCAGCACCTTCAGGCTCGCCGGTCCCTTCGGCGCCACAAGTCCAAATTCAGCCAGGTGACCCCGCAGCGCGTTGATAAGCTGCGTGCGTTGCCGGACCAGACATTGGTGCGTTCGGAAGGCCACCGCGCGCCCCTGGGTCTCGGCGCTCTTCACCGCCACGAAGCGCATGGTTGGCCTCAAGGCCGCCTCCGCGATAGCTTCCGCATCTGCGCGGTCGTTCTTCTGGCGTTTCACAAACGGCTTCACGTAGGCCGCTGGGACGAGTCGAACCTCGTGGCCGTGCCGTTGTGCCACCCGGCCCCAATGGTGCGACGTGGCACAGGCCTCCATCGCCACGATACACGCTGGCTGCTCGGCGAGAAGCGTCGCCAGCCGCGTCCGCGACAAACCTCGGTTATATAGAACCGTCCCCTCCGGCCCCACGGCGCAGACCTGAAAGCTGCCCTTCGCCAGGTCGATCGCCAGCATGTTGATATTCGTCGTCATCGGTGCGCCCTCCACTTGGTTCCCACGGAACCATCATGGCATACGAGATGCCGCTGGGTGGGGGCATCCACGGCATCAGTTCAGTCTGCGCAGCCAGCGTTTTCAGAGCCGCAGTTCTCTCGGTGATCCTTTCTGTCTTCTCGGCAATCTGTTTCAGCAGATCCTCGCATTCCGTGACGACCATCCCGGGCAGACCGCAGCCAGGATCTTCCAGTAGGGCAGATGGAATGGTTGCCGCCCTCCCTTAACGGCATCGCAATGTGCCAAAGTCGTGGTGTTTTCAGCCACGATACGGAGAGGACGGCAACTTATGGATACAATGATTGGGGTGGACTTGGCAAAGTCCGTTTTTCAGTTGCACGGGGCGTCAATGGTTGGCGAGGTGAAATTTCGCAAGAAGCTGACGCGCCCACAGTTCGAAAGGTTTATGGCTGAATACGCTCCGGCGGTTGTTGTCATGGAAGCGTGCGGCGGCGCTCACTTTTGGGCACGGCGGATGCTGGACTTGGGTCATGAGGTGAGGCTTGTCGCGCCGCAATATGTCCGTCCGTTCGTGAAGCGCCAGAAGAACGATGCCGCCGATGCCGAGGCGATTGTGATTGCGGCTCAGCGCCCCGAGAAGCGATTTGTCGAACCCAAAACGGTCGATCAACAGGCGCGTGCAACGCTGTTTCGGGGCCGTGAGCGACTTGTGCGGCAGCGGACCGAACTGATCAATGCTCTGCGCGGGGTGCTTTATGAACACGGCCATGTGTTTCCCACGGGTGCGCGCAATCTTGGTCGGATTGAAGCCTTCCTGATAGAGGCAGGTCATGGTCTGCATCCGCTCGTTCATGAGGAATGCATGGACATGTTGGACCTGATCCAGGACAAGACCGCGCGCATTGCGGTGAAGACCAAACAGGCTGAAACGTTCTCGTCACAGGGGACGATGACCCGACGGTTGAAGACAATCCCGGGTGTTGGCGCGCTCACAGCGCTCGCGGTCGAAACCTTTGCGCCGCCGATGGAGAGTTTCAAATCAGGGCGCGATTTCGCGGCCTGGCTCGGGATCGTCCCGCGACAGCATTCATCAGGCGGCAAACAAAGGCTCGGGAAGATATCGAAGGCGGGGCAGGGGGACATCAGGCGGCTGCTGATCATGGGAGCGATGACACGGCTCACGCCGCGTGGTCGTTTGGGCATTCCGCCTGGCAGTTGGCTGGCTCGGATGCTTGAGCGCAAGCCGAAGATGCTGGTGGCGATTGCGCTGGCGAACAAGATGGCGCGGCAGATATGGGCCTTGCTGACGAAACAGGAAGATTATCGGGAACCGGTTCAGGTGGTGGCGTGAGCAAGCGCGCCCGGCATTTGAAACTGGAAGGCGAGGTGTAAGAAGTCGACGACCTGAATGGGCACATGATCGAACAGATCTGGGTCGGGAAAACCAGCACGTCCCCTAGAGACGATGATCTCGCAGGGTAGATTTGGACCCGCTCCGCCGATCTCCATACCGGCCAGCGGACATCGAAAAAGCCGCACCCAAAGGCCTGATAGAAGACCGCACTCGATCACACCCAATCAACGTCAGAAACATCTTGCACAACGGGCGGCAACCATAGAGGGGATCCGCTTCAGGTGGACAAGGCCGACCGGAAACACATAGCCATATTCATAGAGCACCGACCGCAGCGCGTTCACCAGCTCGGTTCGCTGACGGACAAGGCGTTCGCGACCTCGGAACAGCAGGTCAGGGCCATGCTGTTCCTCTGATTTCGGGGTCACGAAGCGCATCTCGGGCTGGCGCGCCGCGATCATGATCGCCTCGGCATCGGCCATATCGTTTTTCTAGCATTTGACGAAGGGGCGAACGTATTGCGGCGCGATCAGCTTCACCTCGTGGCCGAGCACAGCCATCTCGCGCGCCCAGTAGTTTGCGCTGCCGCAGGCCTCGAATACGACAAGGCATCCGGGCTGCTCAGACATGAATTTCCGAAACTGTACTCGCGTGATTTTCTTGCGGAACTTCACGTGCCCCGCCATCGAGGCACCGTGGATCTGGAAAACACTTTTTGCCAGATCCACCCCAATCATCATATTGTCCATCTTGCCGTCCTCCTCGTTGTGTGGCGTTCAACATCACCACCTTGGCACATTGCGATGCCGTCAGGGGAAGGGCGGCAACCATTCCATCTTCAGTACTTGGAACAGCATCTCGCCGATCCTACCGGCGCCAGCCGGTAGTCGTTCAGCAGCGAGGGATCGAAATACCTCGCACTCGGTCGCGGGATATTGCCGGAAACCTGAAGTCAGTTTTCAAATAGACGATGACGCAGTAGCCTTGGTTCATGAAACGGGGTTTTAGGTTCCTGCTGATTGGAGTTGCGACTGGGGTCGGCAGCGTGTTGCTCGCCGGATGGCTGGTGCTGGAAGCGCGCCCGTTTTCCGGGTTTCGCCGGGATCTCATGCAGGAGGTGCTGTCCGATCAGATCGGTCAGCCTGTGATCATTCATGGCGAGGCGCGGGTCCGTTTCGGAGCCATCAGCCGGGTGCATGCCACAGGTATCGAATTGCCGAGCGTCGGGATCGCAGGTCTGAACCTGGCCGAACTGGATGCGCTCGAGGTGGATCTGGACACTCTCGCGCTGTTGCGGGGGGCGGTCGATCTTGATGATCTCGTCGTCCATGGCCTGCGGGTCACACTGTTGCGCGACGCGGCGGGCCGGACCAGCTGGAAACCGGGGGAACGCAGCGAGACACCCGCCCAGATGGGCGATGGCGACATCGCGCTCGTGGAGTTTCTGAAGCAGCGCGAATTCCGCTTTGGGGATATTGCGCTGCTCTACGACAGCCGGCCGACGGGCTTCGAGTTCCTGTTCGAACTGGACGAGATGACCTACCTGCAAACGGAAGGCGGACAGTTGGCGCAGCTTGCAAGCAGCGGGCGTGTGAATGGGCAGCCGTTCACCGTCGCGGGCCGGTTTCCAAGAGGTGAGACATTTCTGGTGAATGCGGATTTCGGCGGTGCGGCCGCGCGTTATGACGGCCGGGCGCTTGCGGAGAACCAAGGCTCCGGGCATGCGGGGCAACTGACGCTTCGGATCGAGTCGATGGCCCGTCTGCTGGACATCCTGAAGCTGGACGCGGAACTGGACGGGCAGGCAGAGTTCAGCGCGGCCCTGATGCGCCTTCCGGGCGGGCTTGGGATCGACGGCCTCGATCTGCGGGCCGATTTCGCCAACGGGGCCCTGTTGACGATGGCCGGAGACGTGTCGAACCTGATCACGGTCGATGGGCTGGATCTCGATTTGCAGGTATGGCTGCATCCGGAAGGCCGGCCCCCAGCACGCGCTGCCGCTCTTAAAGACCTGAGACTGACCGGGATGCGCGCGCATGTCGCGAGCACGCTTGGCGAAATCCGGCTCGAGGACGTTCTCGTGGCCTCGAATGCCATTGAGGAATCATTTGAAGAGCTTGGCCCGATCTCGGTGGGGCGGGCTCTGCGTACCCCTCGGGACAGCATCGCGCTGCGGGATGTCCGGATCGAGGCGGGCGCGTCGGATACGGTGCATCTAAGGGCAAGCGGAGTGATCGAGGACCTTCTGGATCTGAAAGATCTGGATTTCACCGGTTCGATACAGGTGCCGGCGACCAATCTCCTTGGCCGGGGCATGGCCGAACCCACGCTTTTCGGGATCGCGGTCGCGGAGTTCGAAGTGACCGATGCGTCGGGTTTCCTCGCCTTGCCGGAATTGAGGCTGGAGTCGCGCGGCACCGATCTCTGGGCGCTGGCGGGGCATGCCTCAGTTGGGCGGGCGAATCGGCTGGACAGTGTCGATGTCGCATTGGATCTGCGCCTACCAGACAGCGAACGGTTCCTGCGGGAACTGGGGCTGACGCCGGAGCTGGCTGGTGCGTTCGGGTACCGCTTTGCCTTAAAGGGGCGGGACAAGGAATTCGACACGTCGATGGAGCTGTCGATGCGGGACAGCCTGATCAGTGCGGAGTGGCATACCAAGTTTCAGGAAGGTGCCACGGAGATTGACGGGCGGATACACAGCGACAAGGTGGAAATCGCGGATGTGGCCGCAGCGATCGCCACGCTGATAGATCTGTCGGAGCTGGACAGGCCGCGGGGCGGTGGAGCGGGCGGGACAGAGCTCAAGCCGCTGGTGGTGCCCCGCGATGAGGAACCAAAGGATGGCTCGGAACTGCAACCGCTTGTGCTGCCCCGCGAGGTGGAGTCGGAAGAGGGATCGGAGCTGAAACTGCTGGTTCTTCCGAGAAAGGACCCGGAAATTGGCGACCTGCTCGACCTGCAAAAGATGCTGGCCGAGGCGGATGTCGATGTCGCGATCGACATCGACAGGATTAAAGGCCGTAAGGGCATTTCGCGAATTGATAGCGCGTTGGCGGTCAGTGGCGGTAAGGCGGCCCTCGGCCCCCTGGATTTCGCCTATGGGGGGGGACGCGTTTCGTTGACGGCCGGCATCGACCTGATCGACGCGCCGGAGATCCTGACGGTCTCGGGTTCCACCGGGGGCTGGGATTTCGGAGAGGTGCTGGATGCGGTCGGCGCGGGAATTGCTGCATCCGGCCGGATCAATGGCAGGTTCGAACTGGCAGGCCGGTACGCGTCCGCCCGGCGGTTCCTGCAGACGGCACAGGGATGGGCGCATATTTCGCTGCGGGAGGGTAGGCTAGGATCCAGCCTGATCGAACTGGCCGGGCTCGGGATCTTTCCCTGGCTGTTCTCCAGGGAATTGCAACAGGGCTATACGCGGATCGTCTGTATAGAGGCGCCGCTCAGTATCAGGCCGGGCCGGGTGTCTTCCCGGAATGCCGTGCTGGAAACCGATCGTGTGCAGATCGTGGCGGCGGGGCAGGTGGATTGGCGTAACGACCGGATCAGCGTGCGGGCCGAACCGCGGCCGGTCGGCCGACCGCTGGCGCGCACGGCTTGGCCGTTCGAGGTGACGGGCCGTCTCACGGCTCCGCAATTCGAGCTGGTGAAAGGGGCATCGAGACGGCGGGTCGACGGTGGGTCCGGGGTGCCGACGAACCGCATTCCCTGCAAACCGGATGTCGAGCAGTTGCGATGAGCCGCACGGTCAGCCCTGTTTCTCCTGGCAGGCCTTGACCGCCTTAATGGCGCGGGACGTGCCCTTTAGGCTGACATCGATCTTGCCGCCGTTCGGACCAAAAACCATGACCTTGTTCCGCTTGGCGAATTCCGTAACGAATTCCGGGTTGTCGAAAAAGGCGTATCCGCCTTTGAGGCCATTCTTTTCGACCAGGTCGACATCGCCGCCAAAGCCAACATCGTCGAAGTGAAACTCGACCTTGCCGCTTTCGCCGGTTTCGAGCTGTGTCCAGTCCGGGCTGTAGACGGCGAAGAAGCCACCGTTCCGATCTGCCGCATACCCAAGTTCAACAATCATTCCGTTCTCGAAAGTGCGGCTCATCAGGCAACCAGGGCCGGCATCCGGATCTACATCGATACGCCAGTCACCCTCCTGCCCCCAATCCTCGGAGAAGGCAGCCGTGGCCGACAGGAGCAGCGCCCCAAGGGCAAGGGTTCCAATGCGTTTCACCTGTTTCATCGCGAGACCTCCGAAACTGTCTGCCTTGCCGCGTGCGTGCGCCTGGTATTGCCGGTGGGTTCATCAAGGTACACCTCAGGATATGGGATGTTCACCTCGACGATCAAACTCGATCAACTATGGCTCTGAATTGGTGCATCACATTTCTACTTTGCGGAGGGAGGGACATTTCTACTTGGTTACAACATTTCTTTTGACCGCAGGATCGAGCCTGCCAATTTTACTGCCATGCGACAACTCCGAATATTTCCGGAGCGCTGGAATGCGCCTCAGACTCAAGTGTTTCACAGGTGTTGTCACATTAACCACTTCCGATTGCTGGGTCCACGATTTGAAACTAGCTGGTGCTGATGCTCTTCGATCGCGACGGTGTGATACTTGACCGTCCATTCCTTGACGCTGCTGTATTCGGCGACATCGGAGCTGACGCGAACCTCGCCCTCGGGGTGGACCCGGGCATAGGCGCCAAGCCGGCTGCCGCCCCAGTCAAGCGAGCGGGTTACGATCATGCCGTGGTTCGTGTCGGTTACGAAGCGCGTGCAGGCGTTGGCGGTGAGCGCGGTGGTGGTCATGACGCCGGCCAGGACGGCGGTAATGGCGGTAGATGTCCAGGAGCGGGTCTTGGTGGTAGAGGCTTTCATCTTTCTCTTCCTTGGGTTGCGACGGTATCGTCTGTGTTTCGATGAGAAAGACACAACCACCCAAACCGCCGTCCGGGACGTAGGCGACGGTTGCCCAACAGTTGACGGGGCGGTAAAAAGTGGATTCCTGTTTTGGATTCAGGCCGGTACAGTTGGCCATGATTACGATACGAGATCGATTGACCGGGGATCTGTTTGATCGCTGGTCGGAAATAAGCCC
>NZ_JASNJE010000005.1 GCF_030164465.1 Sedimentitalea xiamensis | reverse complement strand
CCCCAATCGTCGGACCTATGGTGTTATCATTGCCCGATGCGTCCTTCGTGACACCTGACACACCGCCATCGGCAGCCGTCCAGTAAAAGTCCTTGTTCTGCCGGGAGAACATTTCTTCGGTGGCACCATATCCGGCACCAGACACCCGAAGAAATGCCGGATTGCCTGACTGTTGCAGCACACAGGAATCGAGCGGAATGGGGTGGTTGGATGGGACCGTGACTTTCCACATGCTTGACCAATTTGGGTTTCCGTTTGCGTCACCATTGACGCAAGGCACCCAGCCAGTCAGTGCATCGGTCGCGGTGATTTCGACTTTCCCGGTTCCGCGACGACACAATTTGATGCGATCCGTTGAAGTTCCCTTGTTCGACAGGCCAAAGGGGCTCCCGTTGGGCGCAGCCCCTACCTGCTCACCATAAATCCCCGGCTCGACCAGCACGCAATCCCCAGCCCGCGCCGCTATG
The DNA here is from genome assembly GCF_030164465.1 of Sedimentitalea xiamensis. Taxonomy (GTDB): domain Bacteria; phylum Pseudomonadota; class Alphaproteobacteria; order Rhodobacterales; family Rhodobacteraceae; genus Sedimentitalea; species Sedimentitalea xiamensis. The sequence goes on along the minus strand of NZ_JASNJE010000005.1, from coordinate 210,429 downwards.
ACGGCCTCGGTGATCGTTTTGTAGGCCGTGGCAGGCGAAAGCCCATCGCCAGACGACGACACAGTTCCATCAACATAGCGGTAAACACCCGAACCTGTTGGATGCAGGACATTTCCACGAGGGCTGAGAAATTCCGCCTCACCACCCATCGGGCCTGCGAATGCCACAAGACCGGGATCGTGTTGACCTCGATAGATCGCGGATGATGGTGCAGGAGGCGTCGGGCCATTTGCCGTCAGGGAGAATATGCGGGACATTGCGACCATTATGCTGGCTCCACCAATATTGAGTGTACGGCGAATTTCTTGCCTGCGGTGCCAGCGCGGGAGCGTATAGTGATATGCATAGCCGTTCCGCTGGCGGCAACTGTTTGAGTCAGAGTCATGACAGGACCAAAGCCATCCCCATCTCCATAAAATCTATCGGTGCTGCTACCCAGAATATTGCCCGCGCCTGCCGTGGTGCCGACGATGAATTCCCCCATCACAGAGGATCCCGGATTTCCCGCACCGCCATCACCGAATAGCATTTGCGCTTCAATGGTGATTGTATAGCTCTGCGCGTCTACGGTCGTAATTTCAGGGGTGGTGATACCCGTCCAGCCATCTCCGAGGGTATATTCGAGCGTGTCGTCGGAGCTGTTATAGGTCATCGTTCCATTGCCGCTCGTATAGCTGGCGCTGGTGTCGCTCGTAAAATCGTCGGAATAAGTTACGCCGCCCGCCGCAGTCGTATCGCTGCCGGAAGCCGACCATGCGCCTTGCCCCACCGCGTTAACGGCCCGCGTCTGGACGTTGTAAAGCGTCGATGCGGTCAGACCGGAAATCGCCTCGGGGTCGCTGATGCCCGTCACCTCTGTCCACGGTCCCCCATCCGGCTGCCAGCGCAGATCGTAGGACGTGATGGACGAACCGCCATCATCCGGTGCCGCTGCCAGATCGACGCTGATCGAGGTCGATCCGGTCTGTGTGACAGTCGGTGCAGACATGGTAGCAGGCACGGTCGCAGCCGCCGACAGCGTGATTTCCTGCCGCAGCACATTGGACAGCACGCCGCCGTTGCTGGCGACAAAGGACAGATCGTAGGTGCCTGCCGCAATTGCTGAGAAATCGAAAGCGATCACGTTCGCGCCTGCCGAGATTGCATCAGGCCCGCCGCTGTCTGTGATCCCGCCCGCGACAATCGTGTCTCCATCCGGGTTCGTGCCGACTGGATCCAGACTCCAATACAGGTTGGAGGCAATATCCACGTCCAGTTCAAGCGCATCTGGTGCGCCGCTTGCATCCAGACCAGAGAGTACAGGGGCCGTCGCCGCCGCATCAATGACCACGCTGAATGCCGTAGAATCCGCCCCGCCGCTGTTGGTGCCGGTCACTGTGATCGTGCCGCTCGCATCCGAGCCGGTCGGGATGGTCACGACGCCGGTGCCGCTGTTGATCGTCACGCCGGGAATAGTCGTGCTGACGCTATAGGTGATGTCGTCGCCGGTGAAGTCGGTGCTTGCGTTTACGGTCTGATCGCCGCTGCCGGTGTCGTAGGACTGATCCGCAAGGCCGCCAGCCGCCACAGGAGGCGCGTATCGCACGACGTAGCTCGCGCTGGTCCTGGGCGCATAGGTGTCGGCCGGTGTCGCCGTGACCGAGATCGCGGCCAGGTCGTCGCCCGCGCCCGGCGTGTAGTTGGCATTGCCGGTGCCGGTCGGGACTCCGACAATGTTGTTCCAGGTGTAGGTGACGGACGCGGGCGGCGCTTCGGACCAGCCTGACGCGACGGCGGTCAGCTCCACGCCGATCTGCGCGGACGGGCCGTGCGTCGGGCTGCTGGTCAGGCCGGTGATCGAGACGACATAGGACGGGCCGACAGCCCCGACCGCATCCGCGAATCGGCCGGCATTGAACCGGCCGGCGCTGAACCTTCCCGACTGAAACCGCCCCTTTCCCATGCAATCAGCCCGTCATCAGCAGCGCGCTGGCGCCCTTGCCGGCCACCCACAGCCGGTCGCCGGTCTGCAGCTGCATCTGCTCCGCCGCCATCGGGCTGATCGGGCGCGCATCGCGCACGGGAATGGCGGGCAGGGCATCCGTGCCGGTGATGACGAAGAACAGGAAATAGGCCCGGCTGTTGCTCAGGTCCACGTCCACGTCGGCGACGGCCGTGAACCGGTTCGCGGCGTCCCAGGTGTCATCCAGATCGGAATATGTATGCGTTTCCACGGCCATCAGCGGCCCCCCTCTGTCTGGCTCTGTCGCCGAACATTACGCGCGCGCGAAAGGGCAATTCAGCCCGCAAGAACGGCCGTTGAAACCGCGTTAAAAACCCAGTTTCAGGGCGAGCGTCCGCCACGCGCCGCGCAGGAACTTCATCATTACACCGGCCGCCGAATACCGCCTGACCAGCCGGTGCCCGCATGTCTCGTTCCAGTGCGGGATCAGGTTGTCCGCCCAACCCGCGCCCTCGTGCCACAGGACGGCATGGCCGCCGCCGTTCCACCGGTCGAGCGCGTACCAGATCCGGGTTCTGCCCCTGATCAGGTCCCGCCAGAACCCGCACCATGTGCCGCCACCGAGGTCATAGGCCAGGCGGATCGCGAAATCCTCGCAATCGCCGTGGTATTCCCCGCGATCATTCTGGCGCATCAGGCGCCAGATGTTGTTCGGGTCGCCCGCCGGCACGAACCGGCGGCGCAGATCGTTCAGGGCGGTTTCAGGCGTCATGTCAGACCTCCGCGTAGGTTGTGAAGAACGTGTCGAGCTCGGCCTCCGTCTTGCCCTCGGCCGCGCCCAGGGCGATGACCAGCGGATCGAGCCGCAGCGCCTCGGACATCCGCAGCATGCGGGTCCGGGCCGCGAACCGGCTGCCCGCCGGGAGCGTGGCCACCAGCGCCAGCGCCGAGGCGGGCAGGGCGCTGCCGGCGGACCAGGCGTCGCCTTCGGCTTCGGTGATCCAGCCCTCGGCCACCAGACCGATCAGGAGCTGCGAGAAGCTCAGCGACATCCCCGCGCGCGCCGCGGCCAGCGCAGTGGCCGCGGCGGTGGCGGCGGGGATGATGTTGGTGCCCACATCGATCGTGATTGCCACCGGTTTCTCCGATTCAAGCCCCGCCAGAGCCACGCCGGCGGCGTCCACCGGTCGGATCAGGATGGCGTTGACGGCGCCGCCGGACCTCGTGACATCGGTCGCGAATATCTCGGGATCGAGCGCGATCAGCGGGTAGACATCGCCATCCGCCATGCCGCTGAAATCCAGCGCCGTGCCGTTGATCGTCAGCACATCGCCCGCCTGGCTGGCGGTGATTGACCAGTCATGCGCCGGCCGCTGATCGACGAATTCAATGGTCATCAGAACCACCTCCCGATCCAGAGCTTGTCGCCATCGACCTTGGTGATCGTGCCGGTGAATGCCGCCGGCGCCGTGGTGATCGCGGCGTTGCCGTTGGTGCAGATCTGGGTGCCGTCCGCCCAGCGGGTGTATTCGCCATTGGCGTTGGACCCGCTCTCGATGACAGCGCCGGTCGGCACCCCGCCTGATTGCGACACGGTGCCGAGGACGGAATTTGCCGTGTAAACCTCGGACCAGCCGGACCAGTTCGAGGACCGGTAGGACCGGATCGCCACCTTGCCGCCACCATTCAGAGAGACGGCATACTGCGTCATGTTGTTGGCATTGAACGATCCGGTCACATGCACGGAGGCGGGGCCGGAATTCCACCCCGCCGGTTTGTTCGACGCGGCGGACAGATCCGCGATGGCATAGTACCCGGACCTGTCGGCGGCGTTGAAATCGGTGATCACCTGTGCGCCCGTGCCGCCGAGGCCGAACGCGCCGGTCGTGAGCAGCCGCCCGACCGTCGTGTCCGACGGGCTGGCCTGCACCGCCGCACCCGTCGCCACGCCGCCGGTCAGGGCCAGCTGGTCCGCGCCGCCCGCCACCAGGGCCACCTTGTTGGCGGACACGCGGCGCAGTCCGGTGTCCGGGTCGACCTCGAACGCCACGCCCGGCGCGGCAACGCTGCCCGCGTCGAACTTTCCCGCGCCCGCGCCGGTGACGACGGACTGGAAATCCGTGATCAGCTGCTGGATCGCCGCCGCGAGATCGATCTCGATCGCGTTGGTCGGAAAGGCCGAATAGGCCTGACCCGATGCGGTCGTGCCCTGGTAGGCCTGCGCCAGCGTGATCGACGTGGCGCTCACCACCGTGTCGATCTCGTAGACCCGCCCGTCCGGGCCGACAAAGCCCCAGCCGTCCTGGAGCGCCCCGAACCAGCCGGTGCCTGTCCCCGTCACCGCCGTGCTGCCGTTCGTGACGGCCACCGTTCCTGTGCTATACCACGCCATTTTGCCTCCTCATGTGACCTCGTAGACGACCCATTCCACGGTCGCGTTGGTGAAATAGACGCTGCCCTGGATCGTCGGTTGGATTTGCAGATAGATGCGTTGATCGGACCCGCTGGCCCATACCGGGTCGACCAGCACCGCCGGGTCCTTCTGCCAGACCACGGACGGCTGCGGGTTGCCGGTGAAACCGAACCACCGCGCGCCCGGCACGATGTTGGCGATCAGCCCCCAGAACGTATTGCTCGGATCGAGCCCGCCGGACGCCGTCGCCGCCGTCGTGATCGCCGCCGTCGCCACCAAAGACCGGTTGCTGGCCTGCCAGACGTCATTCACCCCGACGCGGATGCCGGTATTCACGAACCGGAAAAGCGCCGACGATGTCAGCGTCCCCGTGTGCGTGAAACTGCCGCGCGCCAGGACCAGCGGGCGCGACATGACGACGCCGGCCGTCTTCACCACGCCGGTCGCGAAATTCAACTTCATGCCCGCCGTCGGAACGCCGCCCGCGTCCTCGGCATAATTGTCGCTCTGCACGACATCCTTGATCTGCGCCCGCCCGATCCGCGCGGTTCCGATCACCGCGTCCCTGGCATAGACACCGGCGGGGTAGGTGACGCCATCGATGACCCGCGGCGTCGTGTAGACGACGAAGGGCGAAACCTGTGCGCCGCCGGGCCCGACGATCGCGAACTTGTCGACCTGGAACGCCGCCGCCGACGCCGGCTCGCCCAGATTGTCCAGCTCGGACCGCAGCACCATGCCCGACACGACGCCGTTGTTGTCGATCCTGAGCGTGTATTCGGCCCTGATCCCGTCGATGCTGCTCAAGGCCTGGCCGATGCTGGTCGTATGTCCGCCGACCGTGGTCTGGAGATTGGTGATCGCGGTGGCCTGCGCGGAAATGTCGTCCTCTGTGTCGTCGACCCGCGCGGTCAGGTTCGTCGTCGCGGTCGCAAGGCCCGCGACTTCGTCCTCGGAATCCTCTACCCGCGCTTCCAGATCGACAATCGCCTGAGCCTGCGCCGAAATCGCGTCCTCTGTGTCCTCGACCCGCGTCTCAAGGCCGTCGATCGCCGTTGCCTGTCCGGCAATTCCTCCTTCCGTGGTCGTGACGCGCGATTCCAGCGCCGTCAGATCCGCCGCCAGGGCCGCGTCCTCCGTGACCCGCAGGCTCTTCTCGGTTTCGATCAGCGCCTGGTTCCCGGCAATCGCCGCGCCAAGCGCTTCCGTGATCGCCGCCGTGGCTGTCCGTTCGTCGCTGACCAGCGCCCGGATATCCTCGGACGCATAGGCCAGGTCCTGGCGCAACGCCTTGCGGTCCTCGTAGGCCTGAAGCAGCGCCTTCAGGTCCGCCGCGCTGCGCGCCGACGCCGCGTCAAAAAGATACCGCGTGTCAGCGACCGTGGACGTGATCGCGGCGCCGTCCATCGCGGCGATTGTCACCTCGGCCGTCGCCACCCGCGTTTCAACGGCGTTAAAATCGGTCTGCGATACCTTCAGCGCGATCGCAGTTTCCGCCGCATCGATGTCGATCTCCGCCTGCGACAGGCGGGTGTCGATCCCGTCGACCACCGCGGCGTCCGCCTTGAGCAGGATCGCCGCTTCCGCCCCGTCGATGTCGATCTCGGCGTTCATGATCCGCAGTTCCAGATCGTCGAGGATCGGCACCTGCGACGGGTCCAGCACCGCAGCCGATATCTGCCCGTTCACCCATGATTGCGTCGCGCGCAGGTTGATGCTGGCCTCGGCGGCGTTAAGCCGGATTTCGGTCTCGCTGATCTTGTCTGCCTGGCTCTCGACAGCCGCGATCCGGACCTTCCCGTCGTCAGGATCGACGTAGACGCCCGCGTCCCGGATCATCCGGTCCGTCGCCGACGACCGGGTGAGCAGCCAGAGCACGCGCTCGTTGATCATGCCGACCGTCTCTGTGACCGTGATCTGGTCGATGGTTTTCAGGTCGAGCTCCCGGTCGATCCGTCCGACCTCCGGCGCGATCAGGTCCACCGCGATCGCGTCCCAGATATCGTCCGACAGATCGGCGGGGCTGAGCCCCACATCGGGCGTCGTGACCTCTTCCCAGCCGGTCCAGAACGACTCGCGGCTGGGCGAAATCGCCCGCGCGCGCACCTCGTAGAGCGTGTCCCGCAGGAGCGGCGCCAGCACGAAGGCGCCCGCGCGCACGTCGCCGTAGGTGCCGGAAAAGGCCAGGTCGGTCTGCGTCTTGACCCGGACCTCGAAGGCCAGCACCCGGGTCGTGTCCGCGATATCGCTGTCCCAGACGATGCGGATGCCCGGCTGGCGTGGTGCTGCGTCCCCGTCGCGCACCTCGTGCGGATGGACGTCAAAGCCCGGCACGCCGGCGTCCACCACCTCGATCACGCTGGTCTCCCGCGGCGCATCCGGCAGTTCCAGCCCGAGATCGGGGGTGAAATCGCCCGGGTCGCGCTCGCGCAGGGACAGCGCCACGTTCATCGTGCGCAGGTCATAGGCCACGTCGGTGATCTGGAAGAGCTTCGCGTCGTAGCCGTTCCACTCCGACGTCCAGGTCAGCGTCATCAGCGGAGTCAGCCAGAAATACTCGCCCGGCAGCACGATCTTGTGGGTGATGGCCGGGCGATCGTCGCGCAGCATGTTGTTGCCGACTTGCCGGGCCTGCTCCGCCCAGGGCACCGCCGGCAGCCGCAGTTCAAAGAGCCGCCGCACCCCGTCCGCCGCCTCCCAGGCGGCGTTGGTGATCGTTTCGATCGCCGTGCCGTTCCACAATCCTTTCGGGCTCGGATGGCTGATCGTGATGGCGTTATGCGTCGCCTCGAGCCCCGGGAACGGGTCCATCTCCTCGGGCTCGCTCACCAGCATGTCGGCATCGGTGATATGCACGACGCTCGCGGCGGGGCCGCCCACCTGCACCGTCCAGACGCCGCCGACCTCGGTGATCTCGGCGTTGCAGGCGGCCAGCAGCTCTTCGATCACCTCGGCCGGCTCGTCTTCAAACCGGATTTCAAAGCCCGCCTGAAACTGCGGGCGGTCATTATCGCCGATGGGCAGGTCGCAGGCGTTCATCGCCGCGACCCAATTGGCCAGCGGCAGGTCCGCAGCCTCGGCCCCGCCGCCCCAGACCTCGCCCGTGGGCGTGGTGATGCCGCGCTTGATATTGTAGGCCAGAACGATGGCGTTTGTGGTCGGCGACCAGGTGGTCCTGTCATTCCATCGCTGCGCGCCCGTGCCGCCCACCGTGTCGTCCTGGCGCGGGTCGTAGAACGGGATGCCGTCCATCTCAAAGCGCATTTCCGGCACCCCGTTCGGGTACCTCTCGCGTGAGGAGTGGTGATTCACCACGACATAGGACACGCCGGTCAGGATGTGATCGGGCGTCCACGAACGATCCGGACCGCTACCGTACTTGTCGATCATCCAGTCGGACGCTGCCGTCTGCGTTCCATCATAGAACCGCATGATCGTGTAGAAGTTGGTCCCGTTGTCAGTGCCCTTTGACACCACGCCTTTGAAACCCGCCTCGGCATCGTCGACCAGATCCGAGACCACGCCATCGATGATCACCCGACGCAGCGACACGCCCGGCAGGTCTCCAAGTTCGATCACCTGCGTCAGGAACTTTCTGTTGTACCCGTGCGAGTTGCGGTAGATTTCATGCCCGCCGGTCGCGTACCAGCCGATCACCGTGCCCTGCGGATCGGTGCCGCCCTTGGTGGTGAAGCTCGTCTGCAGCCCGGCCGGGCGCTGTTTCCGCTTCGCCCGCCGCTGCGCCAGCAGCGACAGCCCGATCCCGACCACCGCCCTGAGCGCCGCCAGGGCGACCTTGGTCCAGGTCAGCGCCTTGATGCCCGCGACGATGGCGGCCCCGACCGGCCCCGCCTCGGCGGGCAGCGACAGGAACAGCAGGCAGACAACGGCCCAGGACAGGATCCGCATCATGGCCGGAACACCCGGACCGCGCGGGGCAGGGGCACCACGTTGAGCCCCCGATGCGGGGCCAGGCAATGGATGAAGGCGCCGCCCACCAGGCCGAACGCCTCTTCGCCGTCCTCGATGACCACGGCCACGTCCCCGACCTGCGCGGCCATCCAGCCCATGGGCGCGCCGAGATGATGCGCGGCGATGGCCGTGAGCGAGCCGAACCCGGCCGCGGCCAGTGCGGCGCGGCCCTCATCCAGCGTGCGGTAGCGCTCCCGCCATTCGAAGGCGAAATCTGGCCCGGTGCAGCGCGCGACCCAGCCGGCCGCGAAGAGCGCGCAGTCGTGCCGGCCCGGGCGCAGCATGGCCTGCCGGCAGTCCGACAGGTAGCCCTGCAACAGCGCGGCGCGTGACATTACTCGCCCCATGGCACCACCCAGTCGCCTGCCACGTCGGCATATTCCCGGCCCCGGTCGTTAGGGTTGCGCCGGCGCAACTCCGCGTCCGACCGCAGGAGCGGCAACCCGAAGGTCAGCTTGCGCGCGGTGGTGACGACGGTCAGGACCAGGTTGCTGGTCCCACCCTTGGGGCCGATGGTTTCGGGCGCCTTGTTGAGCGTGCCCTTGATCATCCGGATCGGCGCGCCCAGCGGCTGCCCGGTGTCGATATCCATCGGCTGGCAATGCACCTCGACCCCCGCCTGGCGCGCGTCATAGCCCCGGATCAGCTGCCGGGCCTCGTCGGTCAGCGCCCCCAGCGTGATGCGGTGCTGAAGCACGGCCAGCCCGGTGCCCGCCTTGACGGGGGGCACATCGATCACTTCCCCGGCGCCAAAATAAAGCCGCGTTTCGCCGCCGATCACGAATTCCTGATGATCGTCCCCGGTCCAGAACCCGATCGTTTCCGGCAGGCCGGTCGTTCGGTCCTTCGCGGTGATCCAGATCAGCACATGGGCGTTGGTGCCCCGGCGTTCCTGAAGCTGTGCGGATTGGGCTGTGTCCAGATCGGGCATCGGCTCACCTCAGCGTCTGGCGCCACGCGAACGTGCCGCCGTCGGAAATCGCCGCCCGGCTGGCCCCGATATCGGCACTCGCGAGCACCGCCTTGCAGACCGGCGCGACCAGCGTGACGGCGGCATCCACCGCCGCGCCGGGGCGGATGAACGGCGTCACCTCGAAATTCGGGGTGTTGCCGGACCCGTTCGCCACCGCCCCGGTCACCACCCGGTGCAGCGCCCGGCGCACCGGGTTGGAACCATAGGAAAACGACAGCATGTCGCCCTGGCTGATCGCGTAGCCCGGCGGCAGACCCTTCAGGCGCAGCTCGCGGCTGTTGGCGTTCACGGAAAGGATCTGCACCGCCGCCGCGCCCAGGATCGATCCGTCCGGGTCGGCGATGGGGCCGGGCAGGCGCGTATCGGTGATCAGGAACGAGGCGCCGGGTTCCTCCAGCAGCGCGATCCGCGCCTCGATCGCCGCCCAGACCGCGTGGTAATCCCGGTCCAGAACGATCTCCCCGCCCCAGAGCCGGGCGCCGCGCGCATGCCGGATCACCTCGCCGCCGCCGGTCTCCGAACTGGTGACGGCCTGTTCGAGCCGGAAGGTCACGCGGGAAACCGGCAGCGTGTCCAGGAACTCGGAAAGCGGCAGGGGAAAGGAGAGCGCCATCAGTAGGTCGCCCTCGGATCGTCGCTGATGCGCTGGACCGAGGCCGGCAGCTGCGAGGCGTCATATTCCCGCACCACCTCGATCGCGACATCCTGCGAGGTGCTCGTGACCCGGGCGTCGAATTCGGGGCCCGGCGCGATGGTGACCAGCAACCGGCCCTGCACGCCGCCCTGGGCCGGGGCCGCCGCGCCGCCGTAGGGCAGGGGCGGGGCCACCATCCCGCCCATCGCGAAGCCGGGCACCGGCGCGCCGGAATTGATTGCCTCCAGCAGCGGGCGATGCCGCGCCGTGGCACTGGCGTTGACCATGAACTCGCCGGAGCTGCCGAACATCGGGATCTGGTCGCTGGTGCCGCCGCCCGGACCGACCAGGTAACCGCCGGTTGCGGCCTTTGGCACGACGGCATCGGTGATGAAGCCGAACAGCCCGCCGCCGCCCCCGAAGAGGTTCGCCAGCGGCCCCTCGCCGAAAAGCGCCGCCTCCAGCGCTGCGTCGGCGATCCGGCTGGCCAGCCGGTCGAACACGTCGCCCAGGTCATCGACGTCGTTGATCAGGCCGCGGACGGTGTCTCCCGCGATATCGCGGAAGAACCGCTCCTGGTCCTTCACCCCGCGCATCGCCTCTTCCTCGCGCAACCGGGTGCCGATCAGCCGCTCGATCGCCGCGCGCTCTGAATCGGTCGCCCCGCGCATCAGGTCGCGATAGCGCAGCATTTCGCGCTGAACCGGGTCGGTCTCTCGCAGGATCGCCAGCTGCTGTTCCTGCGCCGATATCAGCCGCGCCAGCGCCTCGGATTCGGCGTCATGGGCAGAGGCGCGTCCGCCGCCGACGCGTCCCGTGCCGGGTTTCTTCCAGTTTGCCTGGTCCTCGAGCTGCCGGCGGAATTCGTCCGTGTGCGTGAACTGACGCGGGTCGCCGCCGCGCCCCCCGGATTCCGGCAACGGGCTATAGTTCTGATAGATCGCGGCCATGCCGCGCGCCGCGTTCCAAAGCTGCTCGGCCAGGGAGCCCGCGAAAACGGCGCTGCCCTGAAGGACGCCCGGCAGCGCGTCGGCCGCGATCCGCAGCTGCTCCACCGCCGCCTGCGCCTCGCGCATCTGTTTCGCCGCCTCGCGCTCGGACTTCACGCGGTCTTCGGTCGATTTGACCAGCCGGTCGGTGATGCCAAGCTCGTTGGAAATGGTGGCGAGCAGCGCTTTTGCTTCTCCATTGAGTATGCCGCGCATTCTCAGGGCCTCGGCCGTCGAGTCTATCAGACGGGCCTGCTCGTCCCCAGTCGCCATGATGATCTCACGGGTGCGGTCCAATAGAAAATTCGCCTCGCTGATGTGATCGAGGCCGAAGAACTCGAACTCGATCTCATCCAGTCCGAGTTGGGTGGCGACGCTGTTGGCCGACAGGTTCTTGACGATGGCATCCGCGATGCCGGTGGCCCGCACCACCGCCTCGGCGGCGCGGCGGCGTTCGACCTGATCGACCTCGTTGATGACACCGATCAGGTTGCGGTATTCCGCGATCGCGGCCAGCGGAGCCGCCGCGAGCCCGTCGCTCGCCGCCAGCCGGTCGGATGTCGCCTTCAGATCCGCGAGCGCGTCATCGAAAGAGGCGACCTCATCGCCTGCTTCCGTGAACCACTGCACCAGCGCAGCACCCCCCGCGATCACGCCGAGCGTCACCAGGTTGATCGGGCTCAGAAGGCTCAGAAATGCGGTGCCCAAGGCCCTGACGGCGCCGCCAGCTCCCAGCGGGCCGATCACCTGGGTGATCTGGGTGCCCTGCTGGACCGCCAGCTGCAGCGGGTTCTGACCCGCCATCAGCATCATGCCGATATCGTTGAACTGGGCGGTCAGGTTGCCGACCTGTCCGGCGGCCGTCGCACTGGCCTGGCCAACCGGAGCCATTTGCGTCTTGTAGTCGTTCAGACGCTGTTTTGTCCCCTTGAGTTCGAGCTTCTGTGCGGTGAGCGCAGACTTCAGCGCCTGGACTTCCTTGCGCAGATGGCTCACCTCGCCTGCGGCCTTGCCGCTCTCGTCTTTGATTCCGGTCGTCGCGACCTTGACCTTTTCGATCTCGCCTTTTGCCTGCGCGCCGTTAAACCGGACTTCGCCGTACAATGTCAGCGTCATGACGCCTCTCCGTTCATCGCGTCCCGCGCGCCCGCCTCGATCAGCCGCAGGTCGGCCCACTGATCCGGGCTCAGGACGATCCCCGCCATTTCCAGCCCCGCCCGGACGCCGGCGTAATCAAGCCCGACGGCCCGCATGCCGCCCGCCGGTGGCGCGACGACGTTCCATTGGCTCGTCACCGCCGCGAATGCCTGAAACACCGGCAGATGGTCCGCCCAGAGCGCGCCACCCGTATCCGGCGCCAGATCGTCCTCGCTGAGCGGCAGGCCCCAGGCCTGTGCATCCGCCAGCGCCCCGTCGGCCTGCGTGCGGGCCGCGAACGCGCCGGTCGCCCAGGCGCGCCCGGCCCATGTCAGTTTCCCGCCCGTTCCTTCGCGAAGGCGGCGGCATAGGCCCGCAGCAGCGCGATCCGCGCGTGCGGCAGGTTCAGAACCCGGTCGCGCACCTCGTCGGAATAGGGCACCGGCTTGCCGTTCTCGTCGGCCAGGTCCTCCATCGACACGATGATCCGCCGCAGGCGCGCCTTGACGGCATCGACGGTGAAACCCGCGTCGTTCTCGTCGTCTTCAACGACCCTGAAACGGCACTTGAACGTGTCCTCGCGATGGCCGCCATCGACGGGCGTCTGCACCCGGACCGTGTGGGTGAACTCTGGGGTGTCGGTGATTTTCAGCATGTCGTCCTCGTCAGGTCAGGGTCAGGGTCCACTGGTCGTTGCCGGACACCAGCTGCGGGATCAGGCGCAGCGGCCATTCGGTGATGTTCTGCGCGTTGCTCAGCCCCTGCGGGCGCTGCATCTGGGCCGCCGGAATGGCCAGCGTGGCGATCTTGCCCGCCGTCGTGCCGTGGACCAGGTTGACCGCCACATCGGTCTGCGCCGCCGCCAGGGCGAAGGGGTTGAACGTGGTCAGGGGCACCGCCTCGACCGTTGTCTCGAACACTTCGGACCGGTCGGTGATCAGAACCCGCTCGCTGCCGACGAGGAACCGGCCCTCGACCGCGTTGGCGAGATCGAGCGTCGCCGTGCGCATCACCAGCGCCGTGCCGCCCAGGGTGAAGGTCGGAGTGTTCGCGTCGGTGACCAGCTCCGGCTTCTGGAACGCGCTGATATCCGGCGTCGGGCGCGAACCTTCCGCCGGCTGAACGAAGAGCCCGGTGAACGTGTACTCGATGCGCGGGACCGCCTGCGCCTGTGCGACGAACCTGGCGGTGCCGCGCGCGCCGACAATCGCAAACAGCGTGTTGCCGATCATCAGGTGAATGCTGGCGCTCTCATGCCCGCCGGAAACCGGGTTGTAGGTGACAGATGTGCTCGGGCTGATGGTTTCCGCGCAGCCGCAGGACCGCAGCAGCACGCCCCAGGCCGGGGCGGTCCCGGCGGCGCCGCTGGGGGCCAGCTCCACGTTGAACTTGATCATCGCCTGCAGCTCGGTCGGGATCGTCGGCTGCGCGCCCAGGAAGGCGCGCTCCAGTTCCCGGCTCACGTCCGAGCCTTCCATCGGCGTCAGCTCGATATTGGTGGCGAGGATCGCGTTGGCGGCCCCCGTCGGCGTCGCGTCGGTGCCGTAGGCACTTTCGATCTTCGCGAGCAGGATCTTGTCGCGCCAGGTGATCGGCATCACTTCTCATCCTTCTTCTTGACGGGTGTCTTGGCGGCCGGTTTCCGCGCCTCGGGCGTGTCCTCGATGCGTTCGAGCGCATCGTCCTCGTGCCGCAGGAACCGGCCTCCGGTGGCGGGGAGCGTCTGTTTCGTCATGTCGCGATCCTCAGCTGGTCATCGATGGTGAATTCGACCTGGTAGATCAGGGTGCCGCCCGTCATCGAGACGATGCGCCCGCCCTTCAGCTGGAACACGCCCAGCTGATCGCCCGGCGTCCAGCCCGCTATGGCCTCGACCACTTCCATGATCAGCGGCCTGATCCGGCCCAGCGCGCGCCGCCCCGTCCGGTCGTGCACCCGCGCCAGCAGCAGCACGCCGACGGTCTCGGTGAATGCCTGCCGGTAGAGCCCGGAGGCGGCATCGGCCGCGCGCCCGGCCAGCCCCACGGGCAGCACGATGGCGTTGGTGTTCTCAGGGAGCCGCCCGGCGCGCAGCATGTCGGCAAGGTCCAGCGCGCCCTCGACCCGGCTCCCGAGATCGGGCACCTCAGCCTTCAGGCGGGCGACGACGGCATCGATCATCAGATGAAGCCTTTCATCTGGTCGGCCGTGAGCGGGCGTTCCCGGTCGGTGATCCGCACGCCGCTCGCGCCGCTGCCTTCGGGCTCCGCCCCGGCCACGTCCAGCACGAGGATGCCCCGGCTGATATCCTTCAGCATGCGGATCGCCTCGGCGTAATCGTCCTTGACCTTCTGCGGCGGGTCGAACCGGTAGAGCTTCCAGCAGGCGATGACCTGGGCGATGTCTGCAAGAAGCGGCGGCGTCGCATCGAGCGGCAGCCTGTAGCGCGCCTTCAGGTACCCGTCGATCTGCGCGTCGGCGTCGGCCAGCGCCCGGTCGATCACGTCGGTGTCGATTGCCCCCGTCGCCACGTCGTCGCGGTCGGTGAGCGAAATCAGCAGGCCCTCGCCATAGCGGTCGGTCAGCTGCGCAAGCGATGTGTAGGGCACGACGGCGCCTCCGGTCGGGATGGGTGGGACGGCGGGATGACCCGCCGCCGGTTCAGTCGCCGCTGACGTTCAGCAGCGGATCGGCCCTGAGCGCGGCAAGCTCTCTCAGGCTCAGCTCCTCGAGCGGAATCGTCACCGGCTCGGGCGTGAAACGCCGTCCGGCGCGGCGCCGGCCCTGCCTGGGGCCGACAACGACGATCGCCTTGACCTCGCCGCCTTCGGGCTCGGTGGGGACTGCGCCGGTTTGCGCAGCCCCCGCGTCGCTCGGCCCCCTTGCATCCTGTGCGGCGGGGGCCTCATGCGCCCCCGCCTGTTGCGGCTGATTGCCGGTCTCGGCAGCCGCTGTCGCGCCCTCATCGGGCTGGTTATCCTCGGACTTCGGTTTGGATCGCGCCTTGCGTGCCATCAGATCAGCCTCACGCCAGCCACGGCACGACGAGCAGCTCGGCGGTGCCTTTCCACTCGTTGGTCTCGCCGCCGGCCCCGAATTCGGAGTTCAGGATCTTGCGGCCGGCGCTTTCCAGCGCGGGCGGCACCACCAGCAGGTTCGGCATGATGCCGAGCGGGCGGCCATGGTCGCCCTTCATGCCCGACAGCGCGCTGCGCGCGGTGGCGTAATGCGCCGCGTCCAGCGTCTGCTTGGATCCCCAGGCGAACTGCCAGAAGCCGTAGCCCGCGTTGAACCGGGCGTCCGCGCCGTAGACGAATTCCTTGTTGGTGAAGACGTTGTCGTCCCTCAGATCGTCCTTGGCGACGAACTCGAAATCCTTGCGTTTCTGCAGGATGATCGGCTTCAGCGACCGGCTGGAGTCGATCAGGAACCAGGGCGTGCCGGACCCACCGTCGGTGTTGGCGACCGATATCTCCTCGCCTGCCTCGTCCAGAACCGGGTGGTCGGTGTCGAAATAGGACTGCCCGTCATAGCAGAGACCGGTGAACCCGTTCTTCAGCATTTCAAAGCACAGCAGGTCCTTCTTGCTGCCGGTGGACATGCCCATTTCGGTGAACATCGGCGTGTAGATCCCGAGATTGTCGGTCTCGATATCATCGAGACCGACGCCGATGGTCAGTTCCCACGGCTTTTCCGTGATCGCGTAGTCGTGCTGCTGCAAGTTCTGCACCGCGCGCGGCCCGATCCATTCGCGCACGTTGGGCATCTTGCCCAGCCAGCCGTATTTCTGTTCCTTCTGGGTCGAGGTCACCTCGGTGGTGATCCGCGAATAAGCGGTCGATGCCTGCCCGAGCCCGCCCTTGAAGGCCGTGTGAAACCCGACACGCAGGATATCGAGGTTTTGTGCGTTGATCAGCATCAGGTGTCTCCTCAGGATGCGTTGGTCAGGGCTTCGTCGAACCGCACCCAGACGCCCTGGGCGTCCAGGTGGTCGACGATGCCGGCGGGAGAGCGGGTGGAGCCGCCATCCGTCGCGGCGACGGTCTGGTCATCCACCACGTAGCAGAGGCTTCCGACGTCAGCGGCGTCGATCGCGTCCGCCCCCGAATTGACGAAGCGGTAGACCCCGGGGCGGTAATCGACCGTGATGTCGCCGTTCGCGCCGGCGGAATTGTCCGCGCGCGCCTCGGCCCGGCCGACGCCGACGAGGCCGGTGGCGGTCTGCCCTTCGATCAGGAAGCCCGCGGCATTGCGCATGACGATGGCCCCGGCGAAGATCGCGGTCGCGGCGGCGACGCTGCCCCGGCGGATGTCGCCCTCGGCGCGGGGCGTGTTGCGGTCCTGGGTGAGTGCGGTCACTGGAGCTCCTCCTTCAGCGTGGCCTTGTAGTCATCGAGCGGGACGCCCAGCAGCTTCGCGGCTGCGACCTGCTCGGCATTCAGGCTGATCTCGCCATCCTTCGCCTCGGGCGGCGGGGTGGTGATCGTGGTGCCGCTCAGGATCGGCAGCGCGCCGATCTCCTTTTCGACGCGGGCGGCGTCCTGCATGTGCATCGAGACGTAGTGGTCGCGCAGCGGCTTGACGCCAACGCGGCCCCGCTTGATCTCGCCATCGACAAAGGCCTCGGCGGCGGCGCGGGTGGTGTTTTCGGTCAGGGTCTTGATCGTCTTGGCCTGCTCGACGACTTCGGACTGCAGCGCCGTGACGGAAGCCTGCAGAGCCACGATGGTCTCGGCATCGTCGCCCGGCTTGCCGGCGGCCTGCGCGGCGGCGACGATATCGCCTCCGTCCTTCACGCCCAGCGCCGTGCCGATCTCGGCCAGCTGGCTTTGCAGCGCCGGCGCATCGACATCGGCCAGCGCCTGCACGGCGGATTGAATGGCGGTTTCGGTGGCATCCGCCCCGAGGCCCAGCAATTCCGCCAGGCGTTCCTGAAACGACATGTCGTCAGTCTCCATGTTGAGCGCGACCAGTCCGCGCAGATTGGGTTGGTTGACCAGGCTGGCCCGCAGGATGCGGGAGACGCGCTTGGCCTTGTCGTGCAAAAGGACCGGCGACAGCGCCCGGTAGGCGCGGGAGACGACCAGGCCGCGGCCTTCCCCGGTCCACTCGACCCGCCCCCAGATGCCGTCGGCACGAGCCTGCAATTCGGTGATCCAGCCGCGTGCCGGGGCCGGATCGCCCTTCGGCGCGGCCAGATCGGTCGCATGATCCTGGTCGATCAGAAGATCGACGCCATCCCGCATGCTGTTGGCGAC
Organism: Sedimentitalea xiamensis; assembly: GCF_030164465.1. Taxonomy (GTDB): domain Bacteria; phylum Pseudomonadota; class Alphaproteobacteria; order Rhodobacterales; family Rhodobacteraceae; genus Sedimentitalea; species Sedimentitalea xiamensis. The sequence goes on along the minus strand of NZ_JASNJE010000005.1, from coordinate 193,132 downwards.
CAGCTGGTCCAGATCGGTGACATGGTAGGGACCTCTCCGGTCGGCGGTGGCAATCTCGCCAGCCGGCAAAAGGTGAACCCACTCGGGCGCATCCGATCCCTCGCCCGCGGGCAGGACCTGGGCGCAAATGGCGATCTGTTTCTGAAGCGTTGCTTTCGTCATGCGGCGACTATCGCCAGCCGCCGGACACAAAAAAACCCGCAAGAGTTTGCGGGCTTCAAGCGGGATTTATGGACCCGTCAAACGGCGTTTAATCGATTTGGATCACTGCTTTTTTGAATCCAGAGACTTGTACCACGTCTCAAGCGGATCAACTTCCTTGTAGAGCAACTCGATGATCTGCTCCTGGTTCTCTCCCCACTCGTAAGGCATGGGAGTGCCCAGAAGATACGGTTGTGAAGTGTCGACCGGACCAAGCCGCGCGACGACGTACCTTTCGAAATCCTGCTGCCTCGACACCGAGGATGTCAACCTGTCATCCAGTCTGACAATGCTTGTATCGAGACCGGAAACTGTGCTCTGCAGTACCGTGACCGTGCGATCCAGACCTGAAAGCGCCGAATTTGTGACTCTAAGCTCGTTGATCAGCACGGAGAGTTCGCTGCGCAGACCGGAAACCTCTCCACTCAGGTCCGAAAGTTCGCCGCGCAATGCTGTTGCGATCCCGTCACCTTTTTCATCAAGATCGCGGGTTATGTTTCGGACTTCGCTCACCTGGGTTCTGATATCGGAGATGTTGTCGGACACGCCCCCGAACACAAGCGAAAGGACGGCCCACGCAGCAATGGCCAATCCGCCGATGAGGGCCGTTATTCCGCCGATGAACTGAGTCGTCGTCAACGTTATTCCGCTTTCGCTGTTCAGACCCGTCATGACCAACTCCTAAGATTCGATTACCAATTAGCAGCATAACGTTAAAAATCCGTTCGCCAAATCATCATCACGAGACTCCACCCTCCGCCTGACCTTCGAGCCATTCCTCCAGCTCCGCCAGGATATCGGTCTCATCCTGTTCGGATATCCCGATGAACGGGCGGGCAGGGATGTCGCCCCAGGGGATCGGAAAGAAGTAGTCCTGGCTCGTTGGCCGCTTGTCCGTCGGCCGGGTCCGCCCGATGGCGGCGCCGAATGCGCCCTGGCTGGCGCCGAACTGCATGACCACCGCCTGGATGGCGTTGCTGCCGATCCGCGCGAAATCGGATCCGGACTCGGTGGCCAGCTGGCCGCGCATCTCGCCCGTCAGATGCAACGGCCCGCCGAAACTGAACCCGAGTGCCGCGTAGCGTTCCAGCGTCACGGGCGATCTGGGTGCAAAGGCCTGCCCGTCCGGCTGTTCGCCCCGCAGCATCCGGTCCTGCGTGCTGGCCAGCAGCAGCTCGCCGATATCGGCCATCACGGGCGTCATGTCGCCCAGGGCCGCCGCCACGCGCTGCAGCGCCGGGGTCAGGGTGTCCGTGTTGAATTCGATCTCGATCATGTCGCTCTCCCGAACTCCCGCGCCAGGAAGGCGCGCACCGCCTCGACCGTCGGCTCGATGCCCCGGCGATCCAGCCAGTCGCGGAATGCCTGCACCTGCAGCCACGACCGGATCATGTCATCGCCCGTGCGGACGGACAGGGAGCTCGCCTTGCGCGCCAGCGCGCCCACCACGTCGGCGACACTGCCGCCGGGTGCGTAATCCCAGCCCTTGCCGATCCCCTTTGGCGTGCCGGTCTTCGGCTCGATGCTGTCCCAGCCGTCGGGCAGGGTCTTGCCGGGTATGCCGCCGCGCCGCTTCGCCCCTGCCATCGACCGAGCGCCGAACACCCGGCAGGAGCATCCCCAGCCGTTCGGCGGATAGTGCCTGGTCCAGAACGGGTGGTCTGACTCCAGGATCAGCCCGTCCCACGCCAGATGATGCAGGCGCGGCTCAAGCGACCCGCCATGGCGGTAGACCCAGTATCTGAACCCGCCCTCGCGCAGCTGGGCGTGGCGGCCGGCCATGTAGCTCACGCGCATGTTGGTGCGGTAGATCGTGCGCATGCGCCAGTTCTCGCCCGCCTCGGTCCCTTCGCCGGTCCAGCCGTGCCAGCCGTGTTTTGCCACGATGGCGCGAAAATCCTTCTTGAACGCCTGAAACCCGGTGCCCTCGACTATCGCCTTGTCCACCGACGCAGCGAGATCGGCCAGCAGATCGGCCTTGGTCGCACCCGCGACCATGAAGGCACGGTCGTGCTGGGCGCGGGAAATGTCATCCCACCGCACGGTGGGAACGAGGTCGCCCAGGCGCAGCCGGAACGCGGCGACCTGTTCGGCAAAGGGCCGCCGGAAAGTTGCGCCGAGCGGTTCAGTCACCGGCCTCCTCCTCGATGGCCGCGCGCCCGCCGGCATGGGCCGCCATCATCGCCTCGCCCAGCACCTGCGCCAGCGGCCCGTGATCCAGATCGGCAAAACCCGCGCGCAGCATTTCGGCCAGCTCCTCGAGCGACTCGGCACTCTGGACCATCGCCTCGATCCGCGCCAGCATCCCGGCCATCGCCGGGCCGGCCGCCTGGGCCAGCAGATCGGCCAGGATGTCCTCCGGCGGGCGAGGCGCTGAGAGGCCCTCTGAGGCGTTCAATGCCGTTTCGGGGGCATCGCCCCCTGAATTCCCGACCTGCCGTTTAAATTCGTCTCGTTCCCGTTTAAGAATCGATCCTCGTGCGCCGGGGTCGGTCGCATCCGCACCATCTGGCGGATTTTGCCGGGTCTGGCCCAGAATTTCGTCGCCTTCACCCGGCTCGGACAGCCCGAACTTCTCCAGCACCTCGCTGGCCTTGACCCGCAGCCCGTGACCGATCAGCGGCGCGAGCGCCGAACTGAACGCCGCGAGGTCCTCTTCCTCCGGCCGGGCGATGACGAGGCGCGGATAGACCCGCTGCGCCCCGTGTTCGAGCTGTATCCACGGCCGCACGAGATCGCGGGTCAGGATCGCGCCCAGCTGCCGGGCGTCGGCGCGCTCGATATCCTCCTGCACCTCGCGGTGCTCCTTGCCGGACCCCAGCCCGCCGGTTTCCGCGTCCGTCGTCGCGGTCTGCCCCAGCACCATCTTCGACGTCTGCTTGTCCAGCCAGTCGCTGCGCCTCTCGTAGAGATCGAGCGACCCCCCGAGATTGCCGGTCTCGATGAACTCGATCATCATGCTCTCGGGCACGATGGCCGCGCAGTCACCTGCGATATTGGCCACCGCGCGAAACAGCTTGTCCTTGTCCTCCTCGCTGGCGCCGGCGCCGTATTTGCCCACGCGCAGCGGCTGCCCGTAGGTCTGGGTGAAGATGGCCCAGTCGCGCTGCGTGAAGGCCTTGAACATCCAGGTCCAGAACGCGGTGCGCGCGATGCCGGAGCGCAGCGGCAGGCCGGATTTCGCCTGCATCCGGGCGAAGATGAACTTGCCGCCGGGCAGGGGGGTTTCCTGCCCTCCCTCCTCGATCAGGCGCGGCGTGGCGAGATCGCGCCGGTCGAAGCGGAACCAGCGCGGATCGCGCCAGGTCAGCTCGGCGGGGATCCACTGACCCTCGGACGTGTCCCAGATGATCTCGGTGAAACTGTATCCCTTGCCGATGGCGTCGAGCACGTTGAAGAGCTCGTCGGCCAGCTCGTCCCGCTTCAGCCAGTCGCGCACCATTTGCGCGTGGCGCTCGGCCGCAGCGCTGTCATCGCCCGGCTCGACCGTGATGTCGAGCTGGCTGACGCTGCGCCGGCGCGTGCCCAGCACGCCGAGGTAATGCGCGTCGCGCTCCTCGATCGTCTCGGCCAGTTCGAGATAGCGCACCGGGTCGCCCTGGTCGGCCTCGCGCAGGATGGTGGCCAGCCGCATCGGGTTCAGCCCGTCGCCCGGATAGCCCGAAATCGGCGAGCGCACCCCGCCGATGGTCGGCGCGGCGATCTCCGTCTTCAGCTCGGCGCGCCGGATCGGGTTGCCGCGCGCATCCAGCAGCCTGGGTTGGTTGGCCATGGCGGCCTCCTGTTCTACTCGTCGCCGCAGACGGCGGCCGTGACCGCCCACATCGTCGCGGTTTCCAGATGGGTGAGGGCGACCGAACGGCGCCGGCCCGGCGGCAGTTTCTCGATCTCTTCGGCCAGCAGGTTCGCGGCGGCCTTGATCCTGTCGATCTTCCGGTCGCCGCTCGGATTGTACTTGGGGTCGGCTACAGGCATTTCAGGTCTCCTTGAGAGCTTGGATGACCGCATGGATCACCCATTCGGGTGGCGGGGATGAATTCTGTTTCGTCGGCATGTCAGGTCTCCCGGGCGTCAGGCGCCAGCATCAGCTGATCCTCGTGGAACTCCCGGCACTGGACCGAACCGCTATCCCACCACTCAACCAGGATCAGCGGACGGACCAATCCGTAGGGAAAGATCACGCGCTCGACCTGACCGCGAATGTCGCCACCGACGATCACGCTGTCACCCGGCAGAAATTTGGAACGGAGTTGGTAGTCATCCCTCATCAGATCCCCCCTCGCAGACCGGCGCCCAGCGGCGGTTTCCACCAGGCGCCGGCGCTCTCGCGCGCGTCGGCCTTCTCGGCCGTCTCGCCCGCCGCGCCGTTCGGGGACGCCGCCTGGCGCGGATCGCCCACGGGGCGGTAATCGTATTCGACCCAGCGCATCCGGGATGCGAAATGCGCGAGCGCGAGCGCGATGGCATAGTCGCCGTGTCGCTTCTTGCCCTTGGCATCCGCCTCGCGCAGGTCTGGCACGCGGGGAATGCCCCGGATCGTCTTGACCTTGCGCAGGTCGGTCAGGTGATCGGCGTCCCGGCCGATGGCGATCATGTCATCCTCGAACGCGGTCTTCAGCGGCGGCATGTGCAGCCGGTACCAGTCCTGGGAGAACTTGATCGCCCAGACGATCCCCGGCGCATCCTCGCTCTCGCGCAGGCCGAACCGGCGTCCCATGTCCTCGGCCACGGTCCAGCCCATGCCGGTGGCGTCGAACGCCGCACCCAGAAGCCGCTCGCGCACCGCGTCCATCACGTCGCCGACGATGGCCTTCTGCTCGTCGCCCGGCACGTTCCTCATCTCGATCGACAGCGCCTCGCGCCGGCGCAGGTTCTGTTCCATCGCCAGCAGCGACAGGCAGGAGAGGTCGGATACCCGGGCAAAGTCGAAGCCGAGCGCGTAGTGCGGCTTCTGGTCGAGTGTCTCCAGCAGCACCGCCAACTCGACCATGAAGGGCAGCAACAGACCGGACTGCGCGTCGCGCGGCAGGTGCAGGTAGTTGTCCGGCAGCTCCAGCCGCAGGACCGGCGCGTCGGCCGTCATCCGCGCCTCGATCAGGGGGGCGGTCAGCCAGGCGCCGGTGCCCGCCTTGGGGATACAGTGCAGCTCTTCGTCGGCGTCGTCGCCATAGACCTTGTGGATGCTGTCGATCCACGCCTCCTTCGTCGGCACGTCGCGGCCCTGCGCGCCCAGGATCAGGGCGATCCGCTCGTAGAGCCCGGCCGCCACCGCGTCGTTGAACGTGACCCGCACCACGCACGCCGTGTCGCCGCGCTCGCCCGCCTGCACCTGCTTCACGAGCACGTTGAAGGCGTTGGCATCGCCATCGTGCGTCGAGATGACCAGCACCTTGCCGCCCCACATCAGGAGCGCGTTGGCCGCCTTCAGCATCTCGTCAAGCTCGTCGTGGAACGCTGCCTCGTCGAAAATGACATAGCCCTGACGGCCGCGCAGGCTCCGCGGCTTGGAGGTCAGCGCGACGATCTCGAAGCCGGACGCGAACCGGATCCGGAAGGCGTTGATGTGCTGGTCTTCCTCGCCCTCCTTCTGATCGACGAACAGGAACTCCTGCACGCCGGACGCCGCCGGGATGAACGCCTTGGCCCACATCGCCGCCGTGTCGATGAACTCCCGCGCCATGTCGAGGTTGAACCCGATATAGAGCGTGTCCATGCCGCCGGCCTGCCGCTGGGTGCCGGATGTCAGCACCGCGTCCGCCGCCACCGCCCAGGTCATCCCGATCCGGCGGGATTTCTCGCAGACGACGAACTGGTGGCTGGCCGTCGTCGCCAGCAGCTGCGCCTGATAGGGCAGCAGCACGGCGGGCAGACTGTCGGCCTCGCCCAGGGCGTCGGGAAACTGCTGCCGGCTCTCGGCGCGCAGCGCGTCCCATTCGGCCTCGCTGAGGGCGGCCTCGGTCACAGCGCGACTCCCATCAAGGCTTCTTCGAACGCCGCTTTCTTGCAGCGCTCCCACAGCCTGTTCTCGAGGTGCAGCCAACGAGGATCTCGCTTGGCCTTTCGGCGGCATCTGAACAGACGCTTGCGCAGCGTCTTGGGAACAGCGCTCCAATGCGTGGAACAGATCCACTCGGCGAAGGGCTTTCCCGTCGTGCGCCGGCAACCGGGACAGAGACAGCGTAAACGGGTCATACCTGGTACCACCGCACCGCCCACCCGATGCCTGCGAGCGAATCCCAAAGCCGATCGCGCTGCGCTGCGTCGTCCGGCAGCTTGCCGAAGGCGGTATAGATCGCGCTGTCCTGCGCCGCGACCTTCGTGCCGAACCCGCGCCCGGCGCGGCTTTTCGGACCCGGTTCGCTCCACCGCCAAGGCATCAGCGCGCCTCCCGGTTCAGGATCTGGATCGTCCGCAGGGCGCGGTCGAGATGGTCGTTGATGCCGTAATGCGCCCAGCGCCGGCTGACCGACAGGTCGAACAGGCGCCTGTGCAGCCCGTGATAGGCGCGCCCGTCGACGCGTTCTTCGGCCATGAACGCCCGGATCATCCGCGCCGCGTCGTCGCAGGCGCGGTGGATGTTCTTGTCGCGCTTCTGCCAGAACACCGCCTGCGCGGCCATGTCGTTGGCGATCTCGGCGGGGGAGGCCATCACGCTTTTCCCTTCCGGGTCCGGCGGCGCTGCTTTCTGGCCGCCTTGACCTTGTTTCGTTTCTTGCCACTGGGTCGGCGTTCTTGTGTCACCGGCTTCACACGCACCGACGGGAAGCCACCAAACGCAGCGAAGAGAGCCGACAAGGGCGGAACTCGTCGGAGCATCAGCACGCCTCCCAATAGCCGTCGCGCAGCCAGCCGTGCCAGCGGCAGGGCATGCCGGTGTTGTGCACCGAAGGATGCAGCGTCGGATTGTCCAGATTGCCATTGAAAGCCCATTTCGATCCGGGCGAGCCGGAACCCTCAAACGCCATCCAGCTCTCGTTGCCGCAGCCGCAGGGGCAGAAGAACGCCATGCCGGCCGGCGCGCCCTCGGGTGTTGTCCGGCGCAGCAGGTAGCTGCCCGCTGTCCTGTCGGCACGGAAGGTATCGATATCGGAGTACCGGATCGCGCGGATCATGCCGACACCCCCAGGATGGCCGCCTTGATGCCTTCGACCGTCTCGCGCGTCAGGCCCAGCTGCTTGCTCTTCGCCTCGATGTCGGTTGCGGCGCTTTCCCGCGCCTCCTGCGCCACGCGCTCGCGCTCCTCCTTGCGCAGCTTCTCGCGGATGCCCGCGGACTGCATCAGGTCCTTCAGCATGCGCGACAGGGCGGCGAGCCCCTTGGGATCGAACTGCCCGTCATTCTCGCTGACCGTCTGCATCATCTGGAACGCGGCCGTGGCGATCATCTGCATCAGCACCTTGTGCATGTTGCTCTCGGCCTCGATGTCCATGTCCGCCAGCAGCGTCTCGGCCATGGCGAAGGCGTCGCGCTGATCCTTCAGCAGCTTTGAGAACTCGCCGACCGAGGTCTTGCCGATGCGGATCTCCAGCCCCTGCTCCTCGAGCCAGAAGTTCAGCTCCTCTGTCACTTCAAGGATGTCGGCGAACCCGCGCTCCTGCAGTGTGGCGGCCAGCCGCTGGCGCAGCTCCACGGGAATCAGGTCCAGCTTCTTGGGGGGCGGCATGGCTCAGCTCCCCGCGCGGGGGCGCTGGATGCCGGGGTGCTTCACGATGCCCTGCGCCACCTCGACCCCACGCGTGGTGGCCGTGACGATCATGAAATCGCCGCTGGTCTCGGTCTCGACCAGGCCCTGTTCCTTCATCCAGGTGATCTCGGTCACGACCTGGTCGCGGGTGTGGCTGATGCCGAGCCGGGGCAGGGCGCTCGCCAGAATCGAGACGTTCGAGGTATAGCGCGGCGCATCTTCGAGAACTCGCAGGATCGCGATGCGGGCATGCTCGCTGACAAGGGCGTTGTAATCGCTCATGGCGTACCTCTCAGGTGGTCCTCGTGGCGGCCCACGATGTTTTCGAGCCGGCTCTGGCTGTCGGCGACGGATTTCATGTTGACGCGCATCGCCTTCATGTCGCCGCCCATCTCGACCAGCAGCATTTCGAGCCGGTGGACCTCGTCCTTGGCCGGCATGGCGTCGACGGCGTGTTGCAGCCGCTGGATGTCCAGATCGTGCTGATCCATCCGCTTGGTCCCGGCGCGGAACCGCTCGTCGACATCCTGCCGGCGGGTGCGGAACCACGCGATGAACAGCGCCGCCACCGAGAACAGCAGCGGCATCGTCACGGTCCAGTCGAAGGTCAGGTTCACAGCGGGTCCCCCGCCGGCGGCAGCGCCTCGCTGAACCGCTCGAACGACTGCCCCACCGCGATAAGACAGGTCACGCCGCCAGCCGTGGTCGCGGCGATCGTCCAGCTGCCGGTCTCGGACGAGGCGAAGATCTCGACGATCACGCCGTCCTGGGCCAGGCCGATGCTCTGCCGGGTCTCGCCATAGACCTCCGCCAGCTGCTCCACGACGACGGCGCGCGGGGCGCAGTTTTCCGCGCCCTGCGCCGATGCTTCGACCACGCCCAGAAGCAGAAGCCCGATCAGGGCCATCAGGACACCCGCGCCCACCTTCACCCAGAACCGGCTCATGTCCGTCCTCCCTTCAGGCTGGCGATGATCTCGGTCTTTTCTCCCGACTTTTTCGTGCTGCCGAAAAAATAGTTGTTGACCTGTGTGGTCATCGTGCCGAGCGCCCCGACCATGATCAGCAGCACCTCGCCACCCCGTTCGGGCAGCCCGGAATGGAAGATCCACGCCAGCACGCCAAAGAAGCCGACGATGATCGTCAGCCCCAGCAGGGTCGGCGTCCAGTCCCGCATCTGGACCTGCCGCGCGCGGGCGCTGTCGCGGTCCATGGCCGCAACCCGTTCCAGTTCGACGCCGGCCTCCTTCATCTCGGCGGCAAACTTCGCCTCGATCTCCTTCAGCCTGACGAGGTCGGCGCCGGTCGCCCCGGCGATGGCCGCCTCGATCTCGTCCGGGCTTGCATCCGGCTTGCCAAGCAGCTGATCGGCGATCGCGCGCGTGGCGACACCGGCCAATGGCCCGCCCAGGGCGGTGGCCAGCGTCGGCGCGACCGTGGCGACGATATCGATGAATTTGCGCTTGCTTTTCATCTCGAATGCTCCTTTCGAAAGACCGGCACCGCATGCCTGCTCACGATCCAGCCCTCGTGCCCGCCGTAGCGGACGCAAAGCCATTCGTGGCCAGCGAATTCACCACGCCGCAGGACTGGCACGATGGTGTCGTGCGGGATGGCGGCGATGACGTTGGGATTGAAGCTGGGCCAGCGGCGCAGGTTCAGGCTGTCGCCCGGCGTCGTGATCCGGACGTGATCGTCCCGACCCGCCACGACTGACGCGTTCGCTTCGACGTCGCGCGGATCCTCGCGGCCAAAGATGATCGAGCGGACCTGCTCGAGCGGGAACAGCGGGTTGGGATCGGTTTTGCGCCCGGGCGACACGTACCAGTGCGTGGTGATGTCGCGCAGTGTCTGCACCCCGTTGAACAGCGCCTGAAGCAGGTCGATGACCGTGTCGATCTGCGCCCCGGTGTAGGGCATCCACAGCCCGTGGCCGTGCTCGGGTGTCGCGACCTCCTGAATGCCGCGCATGGAGATGGCGAACACTTCGCCATACCAGGTCTGCGCCTTGGCGTCGTTGTAGGGCATCATCCGGCCCGGGTTGACGATCTCGATCCCGATCGAGAAGTCGTTGCAGTTCTCCCGGCCGTGATAGCTGGACCTGCCCGCGTGATTGGCGCGGCGATTGACCGGCACCTGCTGAACGACGCTGCCGTCGTGCTCGATCACGAAATGCACCGACACCCCGCGGTCGTTGTCGCGCAAATAGCGCGCGGCCGAATCCGGCGTCAGCCCCGAGGCGGTGTCGTGCAGGATGACGATTTGAGGCGTGATTTCCCCGCCGATCCAGCGCGCCGCCTGAAACGGCATCCCCGCCACCAGCCCGTTTTCGATAGCCATGTTTGTCACCCGACAGTTTTCCGGGACAGCATCGCCGCGAACGCGGGGGCAAAAACACCCGCAACCACTTGCGGGGGCGTTTCGGTCAGAACAGGGAGAGCTGGTCGGGGTCCGGACCGGCGGCAGTGTCGGTGCCGGGCTGGCTGAGCCATTTGCGCACGGTCACGTCCGTCGTGCGCATTCTGCGGGCGATCTCGGCGTGTGACAAGCCCTTTGATTTCAGGACACCCGCGATCCACTGGTTTGCCAGCGGAACCCTACGCTGCAGGCGGTCCGAAACCCGCGCCAGCGCCTCGGCCTTTTCGCGCCCGACCAGCTGCGCCACCCGGCTGCGCGACTTGGGCGACACGGCGAGGTAGATCTCTGCGCCGCCGAACTCCAGCAGGAACGCGACCGTCAGATCCTGCCCGAGGACATCGACATAGGGCGCCACCTGCGCGGTGGGTTTCGTGGTGGGGGTCAAGTCAGGCATGATGCGGCCCTCCCGTTGACAGGAGGCCGGGTGTCGCCGGATCTGTCAAATTGTCAGCAGAGGCCATTTCGGCTATACTGAGGTCAAAGGAGTAATTGGTATGAAGTTCATTTTGATCACCGGAGCATTCACGCTCGCAGCCGCCACCGCGCATGCCGAGATCACGCAGCAGAACCTGCTGAACACGGGATGCGGTGCACTCAAGACCTTTTTTGGCGAGCCCGCTCTTTTCACCGGGATGGCGCAGACTTTCTACACCGGATATATGGCGGGTATCTCCGCCATCGGTCTCTCCGAAACGTCCATCATGATCGAGTATTCCAAGAAGTGTAACGAGAATCCCGATCTCACGGTCGCGAGAGCCATGAGCGCTGCCATCGCGAACGCCATCAACGTCACCCAATAGGATCAGCTCACTCATCGCGCTCACCCCCCGGCCGTCCGAACCTGTCGGTCTGGTTGCCCCAGACGTCGTGGCCCTCCCACGGTTCGCGGGCGAATATTTCGCAGAAATGTGCGCGCGGCAGCAGCCGATCGATCATCTCGCGCATCTGGGGCGGTTTGCGGGAATGCTCACGGATCAGCGCCTCGATCTTGTCCGGACAGTCCAGCACGTTGCGTTCGGCGCGGGATGCCTGTTGGGGGCGGCCGATCTTGCCGATCAGATAGGGTTCGCAGGCCGACCGCTGGACGTACCCGGTTCCGAAGCTCAAATTCCAGTTCTTCGTGCGCTTGATCCAGGAACCACCCGTCACGTAGGCAAATCCCCACATGTCCATGACATACATCGCGTCCGCCAGGTGCGGCCAGGTCGACCACAGGAACAGGTAGCAATCCGGTCCGGCCAGATTGCCGACCGGCAGCGCCGCGATATCCTCGATCGACATCGTGGCATAATGCGCCTCGGGCGACTTCTCGTATCCCTTTTCCGAGCGCATGGCATAGGCCCAGGGCGGATCCGCCAGAATCGCGCCGTACTTCATCGGGGTCAGGGTATCGAAGGGCCAGTCACTCATCGCGCTCACCCCCCGGCCGGCGGCAGCCGATCCCGTGCAGCGGGCGGTTCTGGGCGATCACCGTGGTGACGACGCCGCCGGCGATCTTGTAGGAAAATCCGGCAACCACCACGCCGCAGGCGCCGGGATGGTCCAGATGCAGGTCCACCGCCCGGCCGATCTCGCGGCGCACCGCCTCGATGTCCATGCCCTTGACGCGCTCCAGATAGCGCAGAACGGCGTGATCGGTGACCTGGGCGATGGGCTTTTTCATCTGCGGTGGTCCTCCCAGTCGAAGTCGATCCCGGCCCGCTCGCCCCAGGCCTTCAACGCCTGGATGACCTGGTCGATCTTCTCGTGCTCGCGCAGCATGTCGATATCGGCGGGGACGGTGCCCCAGTTCTTCTCGAACCGGCTGCGGATGAAGGCGTTGAGCCCGCCCCGGCCGGGCCGCTCCAGCTCCCCCGCGTCGCCCAGCTTGCGCCAGAGCACATGCACCAATCGCAGATCCGCGCGCGGGGCGCTGACATGGCCTTTGCGGCCCTTCAATTCGGGCTTGAAACCGTTCTCCTTCAGCCGGTTCAGGACGGCCTTCAGCTCGGCCTCGGACATGTCCGACATGCTCTCCTTGCCGGTCACCGCCAGCTGCAGCGCGCGCCGATCCTCCTGATCCATCGCCAGCGCCCGGCAGCCGACATGAATGAGACGTTGCGTCTGGCGGGTCATCGGCATCTCCTCAGTGCATCGTCGGGCCGTAGAGCCGCTGCGTCAGCGCCTCCACCACCTGGTCCATCTCGCGGTCGACCCGCGCGCTTTCCGCATCGACCGCCTCAAGGACCTGTTCCTCCGGCACGCCCGCCTGTCGCGCCAGCCGCATCAGGACCGCCGTTCCGTGCATCAGAAGGCTGTGCGAATAGGCCAGCCTGTTGACATGCGCATCGACCACCCGCTGCAGGTTGGCCAGAAACATCTCTTCGTTCATTCTTCGTCTCCGTTTCCATGCTCCGGTAGATGCCGGGTCGCTGTCATGATCCGCTGCCGGTCCTCGGGCAGCAGCGCGGCCAGCATCCGCGCCAGTTCGACCAGGGCCTGTTCGACGCGGACGAGCCGCTGCTCATAGCCCCGGCCGCGCTCAGCCATCGCGCATCATCTTGGACAGCCCGTCCTGCAGCGCCTGCTGTCGCCGCTCGCACACGGCCACGCTGCGCCCGGTGTCGCGCGCGAACGCCTCGATCTCGGCGCGATCCATGTTGATCAGCAGGTCATCTTCATCCCCGCTGAATCCGCGCGCCGCGCCGACGCCGCCCGAAACCGGACTGTCCTCGGTGTCACTCCCAGACCTTTCCGGGGTCCCGCTCAGCCATGGTATCCAGTCATCGCGCTCAGCCATCGCGCATCAGCCGGGCGGCGCCTTCCTGCAGCGCCTTCTGGCGCCGCTCGCACACGGCCACGCTGCGCCCGGTGTCGCGCGCGAATGCCTCGATCTCGGCGCGATCCATGTTGATCAGCAGGTCGTCTTCATCCCCGCTGAAGCCGCGCGCCGCGCCACGCGCCAGCACCGCGCCGACGCCGCCCGAAACCGGGCTGTCCTCGGCCTCGCTCCCAGACCTTTCAGGAGGCGGCGCCTGCTCAGGAGGCGGCGCCTGCGTATCTGGTTTCTTGCGCGTGCCGTTGGAAATGCAGCCGGCCCATTTCGCGCGCAGCGATGCGAAGGGCAGTGCCATATCCGTCGCCACCGCCATCAGCTTCTCCCCGGCCTCCAGCCGGTCGAGCGCCGCCTCCCAGTCGGAGTCCGGACGATCCTCTGCCGCCGGCACCGGAACGGGTGCCGGCCCCGTTTCCGGTTTCGGTTCGGCATCGACGGGCGTGAAGTTCGATGGAACAACCACCTCTGTCCAGTCCAACGCCGTGACCGCCGGAAAGTCGGTGAACTGATGCGGCTCATATGCCACGGGCGTCACCATCGGCCGCGCGAAGGCCGGCGTCTCCTGCGCGCGCTCTGACGTCCCGACCTCAAGCGCGTCGGCGAACAGCTCGGCATGCTCGCGGCAAACGAACGTTCCGAGCACCATCGGCTCGTATCTGACGACGTCGTGACGGCCGTTGTCGTTGATGCGGATCTCGATTGTCATAGTTCCTCCCCCTCTCTTTCGCGCTCATCCGCGCGCTCCACTTCCTCGTCCATGGCCTCCTTGACGCTGGCGATCCCGCGCTCGATGTCCTCGAAGAGCATGTCGATCGAACCGGATACGATGCCTTCTTCGAACATTCCGGCAGAGTCTGTCAGGAGATCGAACGCGCGGTTCCGCAACGCCTTCAATTTGCGGTTGACCCGCGCCCTGGCTTCGCGCTCCGATCTCGGATAAGCGGGCAGCTTGTATCTGGCCATCGTCACGCCTTCGCCATGTCGATGGTGACGTTCTCCCAGGCGCTGTTCTGGGTGTCGCGGCGATAGAAGCGCATGTAGGTGCGGCTCCCCACCACCCGCATCGCCGCGCGGATCGCGTCCATCGCTTTCTTCCAGCGCGCGTCGTCGATCTCGAGCCTGAGCAGCATGAAGATCTCGGACCGGTTGATCTGACCTTCCTTGTCGGTATTGAAGGCGCGCGTCACGATGGCGCGCAGCTCGGGGCGCGCATCCGCCGCCCATTCGGTCAGGCATTCGTCGACCAGCCCCTTGGCGATCTGCAGCTGGCTGCCGAAATCGATGTAATCGGCCACCTGCACCTGCACCTTCAGCAGGCCGTCATGGCTCATCAGCGTCTTGTTGCCCTTGGCCCCTCCGACGGTCAGCTCGTATTCCTGCGCGAGGATCGCCTCGAACGCGCCCACATCCTCGAACGCGTGCCCCTTGAACCGGCTGACCTGCTCGGACAGCGCGACGGCATAGCCCATGATCTTGCGCACGGTCTCGTCCTCGAGAAGGTTCTCCGCCCGGATCAGCTCGACCGGAATCAGCCCGCCCCTGCCATCGCCCATGTAAGTCCGGCCATTGACGACGATCCGGCCGTCCGGGATCGGGGCAGGGGTGAAGTCACTGTGTTCGGGCATCTTTGCCTCCTGTTGATTTCTGGATGAACGGGCAGACTTCGAATTCGCAGTCCGCACTCCAGCTTGGGTTTGTCATGTGGGTGCAGGCATCGCCGTTGCCGATCCTGAAGGGGCAGCGGCGCTGTATGCGGGTCCACCTGTCGGCCAGGTTCCGCGCCAGGAATGCCGTCTCCGAAACATCCAGCATGACTTCCGTCATTCCGGCCACCGCCTCGAGTACGGCGGTGCGCAATGCCGGCAGAGTATCGGCCACAACGTGAATGGGCGGGGTTTCAGACACAGCCCGGAACCCGCCGTACTCGGCCTTCTCGATCTCGATTTTCATGAGGGCACCTCGCTATCCGTTGAGCTGGTCGCGCAAAATGACGACCTCATCGTATGCGGCAGCCTGGGCGGCGGCCTTCATCTGGGATTCGAAAGCCGTCATCATGACGTGCGGAATGGCGGCGATCATCGCTGTCCTGACCTGGGCGCGAAAACCGTCATCCTCCATGACCGAGATGGTTATCTTCTCCGCCAACCTGCTGGCAGCTTCCTCGGCGACTGATCGTGCGGCATCCACAACGGGACTGTCAGCCTCGTCGTAACCGCCATAAGATTTCGGGACGCGCCTCGGCTGAAATAGGCCCTCTTTGATTGCGCGCTCGACCAGTTCGGTGATCGCGTCTTCATCGCCGACGAGCTTCATCAGGTGATCGCTTTTCAGGGTTTGCACGATACGCTCTTCGAGCGTCATCTTGGCCTGGTTCGTCATGCCTTCCTCCTCGTTGTGAACTTCGGGGTTTCGTTTACGCCGTCCGGAGCGCCCGGCGGCGGCAGCAGGCCGGAAACAGCCAGCAGCCCGGCCATCGCGGCGATCTCGTCCATCGAACACAGCGTCGTGCCGCGCGGGCCGAGCAGGTCGACCTTGGCGACACCGCTGGCCGCCAGGCGCAGCAGGTCTTCGCGGGTCCAGCGTTCATCCTGCATTTGCGCCCCCATCATCCAGAACGGCGTCGATCATGTTCTCCTCGGCGACGACGGCGATGATCCGCCCGGCCAGATCGAACATGTCGGTCTGGCGCGCCTGCGCATGCGGTGCGAGCAGATCGAGCACATGGGTCGGGATAAAGAGCCTGCGCGACCGGCCCACCGACGTTTTCCGGCTGAACGGCGGAATGTCCTCTCCGCGCGACCGCGCCCGGGATATGGAATTGTAGACCTGGTCCGGTGTCATCCCCAGGCGCGCGGCAATGTCGCCGGGCCGCAGCCGGCACCGCGCCAGTTTCAGGACCGAATCATGATCGATCATGCCGCGTCCTCCTCGGCCACGGCCCGGTTGCGCGGGCAGGCGCGGCAGGCGCGGAACATGCGCACCGCCATCGGGCTGACCGAACCCAGCGCCACCGACCGGTCGCGCCAGTCAAGACAGGCGGCGCTGCCGATCTCGCCAAGCGCCGGGCAGGCGATCTGCCCGCCCATGTAGATGGCGCGCACCCGGTCCTCGATCCGGTCGAGATTGCCGGGGTACGCTTTCCGCAACAGCTGGCTGACCACGCCGCCGGTGTATCCCAGCCGCTTCGCCACCCGGTTCTGCGAGGCCCCCGGCGCGTCGCAGGCAACGACCAGCGCCCTGATCCAGTCGGGCACATCCGCGCCCCAGTATTCGCGGGCGATTTCCATCCGATCCATCACAGCCGCTCCCCTTTCGCATAGACGATCCGGTCCTCGTTTCCGTCGATCACCACCGGCAGGCGCTTTTCGACGGGCGGCAGCGGCCCGGTGTCCCGGATCAGCCGGTAGTGCGCCGGGCGCACCTTGCCCGCCTTGCGCAGCACCTGAAGGTATCCGGCGCGGACCAGCAGCGTGCTGTAGGTCTGGATACGCCTGGGATCGACATCCGCCTCGGCGCCGATCAGCGCCGCCTCGATGTCCGGCGGGGTGAATTCCCTCATGATCCGGATCGTCCGCCAGATGGCCCCCTCGGGGCTGGCCCGCTGCCCGGCGGTCATCTCGACCAGGTCCGCCGCCTCGTGCACCGTGTAGATCGTCCGCCGCCCTTCGCGCCCGCAGGAGCGCAGCACGCCCTCGGCGACCAGCTGGCCCAGATAGACATTGATGGAGTTGTTGCTGCCCGGACAGGCCTGCCGCACATCCTCGCGAGTCACGTGCATATGCGAGACCAGGAACGCCCAGACTTCCTTCTGAAGCGCGTTGGCTGGAGGTGTCTTCGGTTCACGCATCATGCGATCCCCCGGCGCGGTGCGGGCGCCTCGCCCCGCAGGAACGGGGCGTCACCCCAGGCATCCAGCGTCATCCGCTTGCTCCCCTGCATCAGGCTCTGCTCATTGACATGGGCGAGGTCGGTGCTGATCCGCCGGGCATTGCCCTTGTTGACCGTGACGATCCGCTCGAGCAGGGCGTCATCGATGACGATGTCCCGCGCATAGACCCGCGCGAGCATCTGGGCGTCCCGCAGGTCGGCGGGCTCGGCCCCCACCCAGGCCAGCATGCGCCCGTCGACCAGCTCCCATTTGCTCAGCTTCTGGGGCAGCATCTCCATGCCGATCAGGATCACCGGCATCGAGCTTCCGTCGTGAAAATCCCGGATGATCTCGATCAGCCCGCGCGCCACCGCGTAGTCCGCCTCGTCGATGATCAGGGGGCGCCCGGACAGCGCCAGCCCCTCGTTCACCTGCATCATCATGTCGGCCATGGTCGGGCGCGGCACGATCGACAGCTCGTTCAGGATCGAGGTCAGGAGCGTCTTCTTGGTCCAGAGCTTCTGGACCGGGATGTGGATCGCATCGAGCGCGGCGGCCGCGTGGCAGGCCGCGTAGGTCTTCCCGAAGCCCGGCGGGCCGTAGAACGTCGCCATGCCGGGCAGGCCGAATCCGCGCTTCTGGACGCGCTTGATCAGCGTCACGAGCGCCGCGACGTTTCTCAGGGGTTGGATGCTGTTGCCCAGGGCCATGTGCTGTGTCATAATCACTCCTGTTACTGCTCTTGCCGCCACCGATGGGTCCGAAGCCTGGTGGCGGCATTTGTTTTCGGGATCAGCCGATCCCGTCCTTCCCAAAGCTCTCCTGCATCTGCAAAAGACCCTGGTATTCCGCTGTCTCCATGTAGCCGGCCACCCAGGTGGCCTCCTCCCGGCCGATGGGCTGCCCCGCCTCCGACCTCGCGACGATGGCCTGCGCGCGGCGGAACCTGTCCGCCGGACGCTCGGCCGCGGCCGGGGCGTTCGTGGGGTTCGGCAGGGACACGATCATCGCCTCCCGCGCCGCCTCGACCTCGGCGTCCTTCCGGGGCTCATATCCGGGGCGCTGCATCGGCAGGCCGGAGGGCCGCTTCCCGAAGGTGGGCGACACCACCTTCGCCTCGATGCGCGCGGGCGTATCCGGCGCCAGCCTGTCCAGATCGCGCGCGATCTGTTCGACCGGAACCGTGCGATGCGCCTCCAGCAGCTTCTTCTCGGCCTGCCGGATACGGCTGCGGCGCCGCGCCTCTTCCCGCGCGGCCGTGATGTCGAAGAAGCCGCGCTTCTGGCGGCATTCCGCGAAACCGAGATAGGCGCCGTCCACCCCGTAGACATGGACCCCGGCATGCAGATCCTCCGGATCGAACCGGGCGATCACCTTCTGCCCCGCCTGCTGGCTCATCCAGTCGCTGTAATAGTGGTTGCCATAAAGCCGCAGCTGCCCGTTGTCGCGATGCAGGTGCCCGGCATGCTGGCCCATCATCCAGAGCCGGCGCTGTTCCTCGGTGGCCTTTCGGATCGGCGCGGCCTCGTAGCTCTCGGCGAAGGTCGCATCGAAGGACCGGCCCTTCGCCGTATGGCTCAGGCGGCCGTCCCGCGCGTTGTGCTCGGCGATCCCTTCTTCCAGGACCTTGATGAACGTCTCGGCCGGGATCGCGCGGCTGCCGTAATTCTCGGGCTTGGCATCCGGCCGGTTGCCCACATAGGCCCCGGCAAAGCGCGCGTCCTTGGCGATGTCGCTTGCGATGTCCCGGAACGCCCGCTCGATCGGCTTGGCCTGCCCATGCGCGGGAGTCGCCCAATGCACCTGCACGCCGAGAAGCGGCAGCACCCCCAGCGGATCGTCCTCGCGCACCTTGAAGCGGAACCGGGTCGGCGTGCCTGCCGTCATCCACTTGTTGGCGAATTCGCGCCCGTTGTCGAAGAGACAGTGGCGCGGGATGCCCCAGGTCTCGACCAGCTCTCCCCACGCCGCCATGACCATGACCTTGTTCGGATCGTGATCGACCCGCCAGGA
This sequence comes from Sedimentitalea xiamensis, assembly GCF_030164465.1. Lineage (GTDB taxonomy): Bacteria > Pseudomonadota > Alphaproteobacteria > Rhodobacterales > Rhodobacteraceae > Sedimentitalea > Sedimentitalea xiamensis. The sequence goes on along the minus strand of NZ_JASNJE010000005.1, from coordinate 174,134 downwards.
CAGGATCTTGCCGGAATAAAGGTCCTGGAAGGCGACGATCTGCGGCCGATTGATGGTGCCATCTGGCCAGCTCACGAACACATCGATCTTGTGACAGTCGGCGTTCACACCTTCCATCGCCACCATGCCCGACCGGTCGCGGATCTGCGCCGGGAAACAGCGCAAAAGACCCTTCTCACCCTCCCGCGCGAACACCCGCGTCACGCGCGGCACCTCGGCCTCCAGCCGGCGGAACGCCGTGCGCTCCTTCAGGACCTCCCAGCCCTCCGCGACGGCCTGTCGGCAGGCATTGCGGTAACACTGCCGGAAGGTCGGTTGCTCGAGCCGCAGATAAATGCTCTTGAGATACTCCATGAAGGCCCGCGTGCAGCTGGCCCGCGCGGGCTGGCGGCGGGTCAGCCGGTTGCGCGGCGCGAGATAGGCCAGCCAGTCCTCTTCGGCCACGCCCTCGACCATCTGCGCCCAGTTATAGACCGTGCGCCCGCTCACCCCGCATTGCCGCGCCGCCTCGCTCATCGCGTCGAGATGCGTGCAGCCCGATTGATGCAGCCGCGCGGCCATCTGCAGGGCTGTGACCCGTTCGCGCGCCTTCTCCTTGGCCGCATCCGGCAGGGCGTCGAATTCCGCCCAGGCACTGCCCCGATCGCGCACTTCTTCCATAGTCTCCGCCGCCTCGGCCAGCAGCTTGCGCTGCGCCGTGACGGACAACACCGACCAGTGATATTCCCAGCCGCCGCCGCGCCCAGGCTTCCTGCGTGCGCAGCCCGGCGTCCTGCGCCAGTTCAACCGTTCGGCCAGCAGGTTGATGCCGCGCTTGCTGCCGGGCAGGTCGGGCAGCCGCGCTGCCGCCAGCTCGTCAGGCGTCCACCAGAGTTTGTGCGGTTCGAGTCTGGCCATGGCTCAGCCCTCCCCGGAGAGGCGCGCGCGGCGCTCCAGTTCGGCCCGTGCCGCGTCTGCGGGCGCCATGGCCTGACGCTCTTTCCACGCCTCCGACAGGATGGGGTGCAGTTCGGCGTGATAGTCCCGGACGAACCGCCTCTGCGCCTCTTTCGGGGCGCGCTGCCAGGCATCGCGAAGGCGTTTGAACGCGTCTTGAATCGGGTCTTTCACAGCCGCGCCCGGCGCGCTCTTGCGCTTCATGACCTCCTTGGCGGATTTCGCCGCGCCTTCGGACAGCGCCTCGACGATGTCGTAGCGGTCGACCGGGTTGCCGACCTTGGCGATGACCTGCAGATCGGCGAGGCTCACCTTGCGCGGCGCCCGGCGCAGCCTGCCGATCTCATCCGGGCCGAGCGCCGATCCGGCGGCGACCAGGCGGAAAACCATCCGTTCAGATACGCCCATTTTCGCAGCGGCGGTGGCGGCAAAGCTGCTAACTGACAGATCGTCAGTTAGGAGACCATGCCGCGCCATGTTTCCTATTGCTCCGCGTTTGGCCTGCGGAAACGCCCGCCCATAGACCTCTTTCCGACGCGCCAGGAACACCGACAGCTCCAGCGTATCAAGCTCCGCATGCGCCAGGTTGTCGTCGATCTCAAACAGCAGCGCCATGTCGTCGGTGCAGTCCCACACCTTGGCCGGGATCGTCGCGTGGCCCAGCTGGCGATAGACCTCGATCCGGTGCCCGCCCGCCATCAGGCGCAACCGCCCGGTCTTCTTGATCCGGCGGACATGGATCTCAGACTGCAGGCCCATCGTCTCGATGGACGCCTTCAGGCTCGCGACCGCCTTGTCGGTGACCGGCCGCAGCCGGTTCATGCAGTCGATCTCGTCTATGGGAATGTCTGTCCGTTCAATCAGTCTTGGAGGGCGCATGGGGATGCTCCGGTGATTTCAGAAGGGTGTAATAAAACCGCACTTGCCCGTCTTCGCGGGCCTGGCGGCAGGCGATCTCCGCGCCATTGGCGCGCAACTCGGCGATGACCGAATTCACCGCGCAGATCCGTGCCCGGCGCGAAAGATCGAAGGTGCTGATCTCTCCCTGCGCGGCCTGCAAGGCGCGCAGGGCGCGGCGCAGGCGGGGACTTCTGGACAGGCGCGCGTAATGCATCAGATCCGCCCGGCGTTCTGCCGCAGCAGGGCCGCGGCGCGCTCAAGATCGATGATCGACGCCCGCGCCAGATGGCAGACCATCTGCGCGGCGGTGTCGGACGCGTCATACATGCCATCGAGCGATTTCAGCTCGGCATCCGCCGGCAGGCCGTCGCCGCCGTTGATCAGATCGCCATACCGGTTCGCGGCGACCAGCAGGCTCTGGTAGGTCGCGATCGCGTCGACCAGCGACTCGATCCGCTCGGCTGGTGTCAGGCTCTGGTGGTCTGGCGCCGGGGCAGGAGGCTGGGGCAGGGCGTTCATTGAATGGCTCCTCCGATGAAAAGCAGGATGAAAAGGGTGCCGAACAGGCTGGCGCAGGCGATGATCTCGCCGGCCCAGAATCCCACGGCGCGCACCCAAGATGGGGTCCGGAACCGGCCTTCTCCGTGCCGGCTGCCGGACCCCCGCGCCGCGAGTGGTGCGCCGGTATGAAAAAGCGCGGACGGCGCATCCCCGCCACCGTCCGCGCAGGTGCCCGAAGCGGCGCGGCTTCTGGCGCGCTCGGTTTCGGGTTGCAGAAATTCCGTGCCCATGCTCATGCGGCATCCCCCGCTCTCTCCTTGAGGCGCGGTATGCTGGCGGGCCATTCAAGGTCTTCGGGCCAGTTCCGGTCGAACCAGAACATGACGCGGAACCAGGCGTCGACGTTGCACTGCTTGCGTCGCCCTTTGATGAAGTTGTCGAAGAAATCGCCTTTGCCGAAGATCCGCATGGAGATTGCCCAATGGGTCACGCCCTCATGCGCGGCCTGCGCCTTCGCGAGTTTGACCAAAATGTCTATGTTTCTGCTCATGCTTGTGATATAGCCCAATTGAGCCACGGCTGTAAAGCCCAATTTGGCTACTATTGATTGGTTTAGCCCATTAGGGCTATTGCTTATTTGATGAATGATATTTTGAAGGCGATTCAGGATGCCCTCCAGGAGAAGGGCGTTACTGCGGCCGAAGCTTCTCGGGCGGCAGTCGGTAACGCGTCGCTGATCAAGAATATGCTCAACGCGCGCGGCGAGAGGCCTCGTTACAGCTATCAGAACCTTGAAAAACTGGCCGAGGTGCTTGATCTGGAAATCTACTTCGGCCCCAAGCGAATAGCTGCGCCAGTGGATCGCCTGGCTATCGATCCTGACCGCCGCTTGCCGCATCACGGCATGGCGCACTGCGGAACCAACGGCTGGGCCGATGACCTGGTCGAACGCGAGGATCTGCCAAGACCGGCCTGGATCGACGACGACACGGCCTTCTGGGTCTCTGCCCAGGGAACCTCGATGCAGCCCGAGGGCATCCGGTCAGGCGATTTCTGCGTTGTCTCTCCGGGTCGCCGCCCGCAGGCCGGGGACCGCGTCTGGGTCCGGGAGGCAACGGCGGAGCGCCGCGTGGCGATCAAGCGCCTCATAGAGCTGGACCAGTCCAGCGCCACCCTGCGCGGCTGGCTGCCGCCGGAGAACGGCACACAGTCCGACTTTCTCGAAACCCGCCCGCTGGCGGCCATCGATGCGATGCATCCGGTGATCGGCGTCTATCGCGGCCGCCTCGGCAAGTCCGGCGTCGATGTCCGGTTCATTCCGGACTCAAGAGACGGGCAGGGCGCGGGCGCCGATGAAATGCATGTCCTTCAGCTGACCGGCGACCAGGGCGAACTGCCGGATCGGTGGCGCGTCCCGACGGCCCTCGGCTTCCCGAAATCGTGGTTCCGCCGGCGTCATCTGTCGCCCGACGATCTCGCCCTGGTCGCCGTGACCGATGACAGGCTGGCGCCGATGATCCCGCAATGGTCCGTCGCCGTGATCGACACCTCCGTCACGGCACCTCGGGGCCGCGATCTGCTCGCCCTGCGCATCGACGGCAGACCGGTTGTCCGCTGGGCTCAGGCGGCGCGCGATGGCTCCTGGATCCTCAGCGGCGCCGATCCGTCCGAACCCGTCGACCTGATCCCGCCATCGCGACAGGCGACCGCCGCGATCATGGGTCGGGTGATCTGGTCGGGTAAGGGCCTCTAGTTCTGGACCGCTCCCCAATCGAACTGCGACAGTCGCGTCAGCGCCCGCGCAACGTCACGACTGATGTCGTCGCACATTGCTTTGAACTGCTCGTTGCCTGAGAGGCTGAATAGCTGGTAGCCATCGATCACGGTAACCGCAGCCTTCGACACAAGCGTCACGCGTTTTCCATCGAACAATTCCACTTCGTTTTCGTCCGACTCGGTCAGCATGGATACCCTGTTTCCGCTGCCGTCTAGGATGAATGGAATGACCGCGGTTAAGGTGCCGAGATCGCAGTACAGTATCTCTATTTGGCGCGACGCGATTTTCGCGACGAGCTCGTTTTTCGTCCCGTTCAGCGCGCCATGAAGTTCCTCGAGCTCGGCGCTCGCTTTCTCCAGCTCCTCCATCTGAAACTGAACCTGTTCGCTTGAAACGAACTTGTTGTTCACGACAAGAAAGGTCCCGTCCAGGGACTGGTGCAGGCAGTCCAACGCACGCAGTTGCAGCGCGCGCTCCGAAGGAGCTTGGAATATGCGGATGGACTGGGCCATGATCATTGCAGTGTTCTTGTCGCCAACCTCCAGCGCCTCGTGACATTCATCTATGCGATCGGCAACGGCCGGTGCAGCCGCCCCGACATTCAGCGCAAGCACCGCTGCCAGGAAACCCCTAAAACCCATATCATCCTCCTAAGCAAAACCCTGTCATTCTAACACGCGCGGATTCGATCCGTCATGGCGGTTTTCCCTACCCTGATCAGGCCGAAACCGCAAAAATCGCTTCCCAGTTCGACCGCCCTTTCGCGACCAGTCCGAAATTGGCAAGTTGTTGTAATCACGCATCGAATCCCATTCTGGGAACTGCGCCACCAAAGAAGGAACGCCAGTTCCCAGTTCCGCGCCCGGTTCTGCCGCGAAAATCCCGGCATTCTGGCCGTTCTGCTTTACGATTATCCTTTATTCAACGGCACTTGCGCGACCGCGAAGGGTTTGAAAGGATCTATGTCACAAAATCCGCCGAGACGCCCTGAAATGGCCGTCTAATGCCGAATTGAAAGACAAGACATCAGTGCGTCAAATGTTGCCCGTGGCGCGGTCCAGCGCCTTATTTACAAGGCTCCCGTCCGCGCACTTCCGGCATCATCGACCGTCTTCCGGTTACTGAAAGAATAACTGTCAAACTACATTCAGAAAGGATGAAAATGGGGCAGGTGCAGGAAACGCGGGTCGTGATCGGAACCGCCGATTGCGACGCGCTCGGGCATATGAACGTGGCGCGTTATTTCGCGTTGTGCAATCTGAACGGATTCGCCATGCAGACCGCCATGGGCTGGCCTCCGGGCGCAACGGTGGACGGTCGGAAGCTGTCCTTCGCCGTTGTCCACAGCGAAAGCAATTTCCTGTCCGAAGTGATGGAAGGCGAAACCCTGCTGGTCAGGACGGACATTGCGGCTATCGGCACGAAATCCGCCACCTTCCGAAACCGGATTCTGCGGCAGGACGGGGGCCGCGTCTTTGAATCACACTGGAAATCGGTGCTGATGGATCTGGACGCCCGGCGGTCGGCCCCGATACCGGATGTCTTCCGCGCAGCACTGGAACGCTACATGTCGGCCTGACGGTCCGACGCACCGGCGGTCTTGAAGAACGCGGCCAGATGCGGCCGCAGCCAGCGCCAGACATCCGGCGCGCCCCGCCGCACCGGGATGCCGATCCGGTCGTCCAGTTGATCCAGCGTGACCTGGTAGTCGGTCCATGTGCCGCCGCCATTCACCAGGTTTGCGACCGGAGTCTGCAACCGGTCGATGGATTTGGCGAACACCGCATCCGGCGTTTTCGCCGCTTCGAATTCGTCCCAGAGGGCGCGAAACGCTTCGGCCTGATCGCCGGGCAGGAGTGCGAACAGCCGGTCGGCGGCGGCCTGTTCCTTTGCGGCCATCGCCGCATGATCGACCTGGCCGTGGATCGGCGCATCGCCTGCGTCGATTTCCACAAGATCGTGCAGCAGCAGCATCCGGAGAACCCGGTCGATCCGGACCTCCGGGCCGGCCTGATCCGCCAGGACCAGCGCGTAGAGCATGATATGCCAACTGTGTTCGGCGGAATTCTCGCGCCGCGATCCGTCGATCAACCGGGAGGCCCGCAGGACCGTCTTCAGCTTGTCGGCTTCGCGCAGGAACGCGATCTGCGCTTCCAGCCGCGCCGTCATTCGGTCGCGTTCGCCGGGGCGGCAGAAGCGATCCTGGCTTCGAGGAACTTGCGCGCCGACCGCTCGGCAAGACGCACCCGCACTTCGGTCAGGTAAGCTTCCTCCAGCGATTGCGAGGAAGCGGCGAGCAGGTCGCCGACCTGAACATACAACCGATCGTCGCCCGTCACCTGCATCGCCTGCATGGTGTCTTCGGCCAGTTTGGAGGCGAGGTTGTCCAGCGTGCTCATCGGACTGTCCCGGCCTAACGGGAGGATTCGGTCAGGCGGCGCTTCACGTAATCGCTGACGCTGCCGATCATCGTGTCCATATGCGCGTCCTTGAAGAAATGGTCCGCACCCTCGATTTCCTGGTGGGTGATCGTGATCCCCTTCTGCTCGTGCAGCTTGTTGACAAGCGATACCGTATCCGCCGGCGGCGCGACCCGGTCGGCTGTGCCGTTGATGATCAGGCCCGACGACGGGCAGGGGGCCAGAAAGGTGAAATCATACATGTTGGCGGGTGGGGACACGCTGATGAACCCGGTGATCTCCGGACGCCGCATCAAGAGCTGCATGCCGATCCAGGCGCCAAAGGAAAAGCCCGCGACCCAGCAATGCTTGGAATTGTTGTTCATGGACTGCAAATAGTCGAGCGCCGATGCGGCATCGGACAGTTCGCCGATCCCCTGGTCGTATTCGCCCTGGCTGCGCCCGACGCCGCGGAAATTGAACCGCAGGACGGTGAACCCCATGTTGTAGAACGCATAATGCAGGTTGTAGACAACCTTGTTGTTCATGGTGCCGCCGAACTGCGGGTGCGGGTGCAGAACAATGGCGATCGGGGCGTCTTTTTCTTTTTGAGGGTGGTAGCGGCCTTCAAGGCGGCCTTCGGGTCCGGGAAAGATGACCTCGGGCATAGAGCGGTTGATCCTGTCTGTTTCTCGTATGGGCCGCGACAATCTTGACGAATTCGCTAAGGCACCTTAGAACGTTTCTAATCGCAAGCGCGGGTTTGCGCCGTGTTGAAATGGCACATACGCATTGGGGACCGAAACGTCAATGTTTTCGCGTCGCTGTCAGAGGTTTGGAGAGAGATCATGAAGCTGTCGACCAAGGGGCGGTATGCGATGGTGGCGCTGGCGGATATCGCGCTGCAACCCGATGCCCGTCTGGTCACGCTCGGCGACATATCGCAACGGCAGAATATTTCCCTGCCTTACCTGGAGCAGCTTTTCGTAAAGCTGCGCCGCGCGGACCTTGTCACGTCTGTCCGGGGTCCCGGAGGCGGCTATCGGCTGGCGCGGGCGCCCTCGCAGATCCGGGTGGTCGACGTTCTGTCGGCCGTCGACGAATCGGTCGATGCCATGCACAAGGGCGCGGGCGCTTCCGGAGGATCCTCCGGCAGCCGGGCGCAGTCCCTGACCAACCGGCTGTGGGAAGGGCTGAGCGCCCATGTCTATGTGTTCCTGCACCAGACCCGCCTGTCGGATGTCATCGAAAACGAACTTGCGCCCTGTCCCGCGGTGCCCAACCTGTTCGACGTGGTGGATGCGGAGTGACCCGTATTTACCTCGATCACAACGCGACGACGCCGCTGCGCGACGAGGCCCGCGCGGCGATGATCTCGGCGATGGACGTGGTGGGTAATCCGTCCAGCGTTCACGCCGAAGGACGGGCCGCCAAGGCGCTGCTCGAAAAGGCGCGCGAACAGCTTGCGCAGGCCCTTGGGGCGGAGGGCGCGGATGTGGTCTTCACCTCCGGCGCCACCGAGGCCGCGGCCCTGGCCTGTGCGGGGCGGGGCCTGCAGTGCAGCGGCACGGAGCATGACGCGGTGGCGGCCTGGTGCGCGGCGGACTTGCCCTCCGACGGGCAGGGCGGGGTGGAGGTCGCCGACCCGGCGCGATCGGCCCTGCAAGTCGCGAATTCCGAAACCGGCGTGGTGCAGGACCTGCCGGCCGGGCTCGCCGTCACGGACGCGACGCAGGCTTTCGGCAAGATCCCGTTTTCCTTCAACGGCAGCGGCGCGGTCATGGCCTTGGTTTCCGCGCACAAGCTGGGCGGCCCGAAGGGCGTCGGGGCGCTGGTCCTGCGGCGTGGAACCGACCTGGTCGCGCAGATCCGGGGTGGCGGGCAGGAAATGGGCCGCCGTTCGGGAACCGAGAACCTTCTGGGGATCGTCGGGTTCGCCGCCGCCGCCGCCGCCGCGGTCCGCGATGTGGAATCGGGGGCTTGGGACGAAGTCGCCAACCTTAGAAATATTCTAGAGAAGGCCCTTGAGGCGGACGCAATCAATACTATTTTTGTCGGGAATGCGGTGAAACGTCTCCCGAACACCTTGTGTCTTGCCACTCCGGGGTGGAAGGGGGAGACGCAAGTCGTGCAAATGGACCTGGCCGGATTCGCGATCAGCGCCGGATCGGCCTGCTCCAGCGGCAAGGTCCGCGCCAGCCGGGTTCTGGCGACGATGGGATTTGACGATGACGTTGCGGCCAGCGCCATTCGCGTGTCGCTCGGGCCGCAGACAACGCAAACGGATGTGCTGCGCTTTGCCGATGCGTGGCTGTCCCGTGAAAAGAAACACCGCGCCCGCGCGGCGTAACCGCAGGAGAGACGAGATGGCTGCTTTGGACCAGGCCCCGGTGAAAGAGGGCGTCGATCAGGAAACCGTTGACGCGGTGCGCGAGGTCGGCGGCGCCTACAAATACGGCTGGAACACCGATATCGAGATGGAATACGCCCCGAAAGGGCTGACGCCCGATATCGTCCGGCTGATCTCGGAAAAGAACGAGGAACCGCAGTGGATGACGGACTGGCGGCTTGCGGCCTACGATCGCTGGTTGCAGAAGGAAGAGCCCAAATGGGCGATGGTCGACTATCCCGATATCGATTTTCAGGACCAGTATTACTACGCGCGTCCCAAGTCGATGGAGGTCAAGCCCAAGTCGCTGGACGAGGTCGACCCGAAACTGCTGGCGACCTATGAAAAACTCGGCATTCCGCTCAAGGAACAGATGATCCTCGCCGGTGTGGAAGGGGCTGACAGCATCCCCGCCGAAGGCCGCAAGGTCGCCGTGGACGCGGTGTTTGACTCGGTGTCCGTCGGCACCACATTTCAGGCCGAGTTGAAGAAGGCGGGCGTGATCTTCTGTTCGATCTCCGATGCGATCCGCGAACATCCGGATCTGGTCAGGAAATACCTGGGCTCGGTGGTTCCGGTCAGCGACAATTTCTATGCCACGCTGAACAGCGCCGTGTTCTCCGACGGGTCTTTTGTCTATGTGCCGCCGGGGGTCCGCTGCCCGATGGAGCTATCGACCTATTTCCGGATCAACGCCGAGAACACCGGCCAGTTCGAACGCACCCTCATCATCGCCGACAAGGGCAGCTACGTCTCATATCTCGAAGGCTGCACGGCCCCGGCCCGCGACATCGCGCAGCTGCACGCGGCCGTTGTCGAGATCATCGTCGAGGAAGACGCGGAGGTGAAATATTCCACCGTGCAGAACTGGTATCCGGGCGACGAGAACGGCAAGGGCGGCATCTACAACTTCGTGACCAAACGCGCCGATTGCCGGGGCGACCGGGCCAAGGTGATGTGGACGCAGGTCGAGACCGGCAGCGCCGTGACCTGGAAATACCCGTCCTGCATCCTGCGCGGCGACGACAGCCAGGGAGAGTTCTATTCGATCGCCATCGCCAACAACTATCAGCAGGCCGACACAGGCACCAAGATGATCCACCTTGGCAAGAACACCAAGAGCCGGATCGTTTCCAAAGGCATCAGCGCAGGCCGTGCGCAGAACACCTATCGCGGGCTCGTGTCCATGCACCCGAAGGCCAGGAACGGTCGCAACTACACGCAATGCGACAGCCTTCTGATCGGCGACAAATGCGGTGCGCACACCGTCCCCTATATCGAGGTGCGCAACAATTCGGCGCGGGTCGAGCACGAGGCGACCACGTCCAAGGTGGACGACGACCAGCTGTTTTACTGCCGCAGCCGTGGCATGGACGAAGAAGAGGCCGTCGCGCTGGTGGTGAACGGGTTCTGCAAGGACGTGTTGCAGGCGCTGCCGATGGAATTCGCCATGGAAGCGCAACAACTCGTCGCGATTTCGTTGGAGGGTTCCGTTGGCTGATCGTCCTCCCGCCCTGTCCACGCGGATTCTGGCGGTGCTGCCATTCGCGCTGCCGGTCCTGGGCGGCGTGCTCGGGGTGGCCTGGGTCAACGCGACCGCGCATGGTTCCCCGGTTCTGGGCATCGCCGCCGGGGCGGTGGCCGGATGGATCCTTGCCGCTGTCGTGTCAAGGGTGCTGGGCGGCGATCAGGACACGGGGCTGCGCCGGACGAAAGACGCCGAAACCGAGCGGGACTGACCGCGTGATGTTCACCAGGACACGACGCCTCGAAGGACGGATGACCGCAGCCGGTTCATCAATTGCATAACGCGCACCCTGGGTTGCGCAAGTGACAAGAGAAAGAGAAAAGATGCTGGAAATCAAGGATCTGAACGTCAAACTTGAAGAAGAAGACAAGGAAATCCTGAAGGGCGTGAACCTGTCCGTCGAAGCCGGAAAGGTGCATGCGATCATGGGGCCGAACGGATCGGGGAAATCGACTCTGTCCTATGTTCTCTCTGGCAAGGACGGCTACGAAGTGACCGGCGGCAGCGCCGTCATGGACGGAGTCGACCTGCTGGAACTGGAACCCGAAGAACGCGCGGCGGCGGGGTTGTTCCTGGCGTTTCAGTATCCGGTGGAAATTCCGGGCGTCGGCAACATGACTTTCCTGCGCACGGCCGTGAACGCGCAGCGCAAGGCGCGCGGACAGGACGAGATGAGTGCCGCGGATTTCCTGAAACTGGTGCGCGCCCGCGCGAAGGAACTGAAGATCGATGCAGAGATGCTGAAGCGTCCGGTCAACGTCGGTTTTTCCGGCGGCGAGAAGAAGCGCAACGAGATCCTGCAAATGGCGATGCTCGAACCCAAGATGTGCATCCTGGACGAAACCGACAGCGGTCTTGACGTGGATGCGATGAAGCTCGTGGCGGATGGCGTGAACGCCCTGCGCAGCGAGGGCCGCGGTTTCCTGGTGATCACGCATTATCAACGGCTTCTGGATCACATCAAGCCGGACGTCGTGCATATCATGGCCGATGGGCGGATCGTGAAATCCGGTGGGCCGGAACTGGCGCTTGAAGTCGAAAACAACGGCTATGCTGACATTCTCGCCGAGGTGGCGTGATGGGACTGCCGGAACGCAAGCGGACCGCCACCGAGGCGCGTCTGGCCGGGCTGACCCTTCCGACCGGAGGATGGGCTGAACCCGCGCGCCGGGATGCTCTGTCCCGTGTCACGGCGATGGGGCTGCCGCAACGGCGGGACGAATACTGGAAATACACGCGGCCGGATTCGCTGCTGGACCCGGAGCCGCCGCGGGCGGCGCTTCTGGAGCAGGGCGGGGAACTGGTTTTCGAGTCGATGGACCGGCTGAAGATCGTGTTCGTGGACGGCGTGTTCGATCCCGAAGCCTCTGATGCGCTGGAACTGGAAGGCGTGACCATCGACCGTCTGGCGGACGCGCGCGATGCCGACATCCACTGGGCCAAGGATTTCTACGGGGTTCTGGAAGCGCGTGGTCAAACGCCGGTGGAACGCCCGTTCGCGGCGATGAACACGGCATTCGCCACCGATGGCGTCATCATCCACGTGACCGGCAAGCCGAGCAAGCCGATCAGCCTGATCTATATTCACAGGAGCGAACATTCGGATGCCATTCTGCACCACGTCGTGCGGGTGGATCGCGACGCCGAGGCGACGATCCTGGAAAACGGGCCGGCGGCGGCGCGGTTCAACAAGTGCATGGAAATCGACATCGCCGACGGTGGCATCCTGCATCACGTCCGCGCGCAGGGGCGCGACCATGAACGCCGTGCCGTGACCCATGTGTTCGCGCGTCTTGGCCGGGACTCCGTGTTCAAGTCCTTCACGCTCTCCGTCAACGGCGTTCTGACCCGCAACGAATGCGTGATCGAGCTGACGGGCGATGACGCCATCGCCCATGTCGCCGGCGCCTGTGTCGGGGACGGTGATTTTCACCATGACGATACCGTTTTCGTGACCCATGACGCGGTGAACTGCGAAAGCCGCCAGGTGTTCAAGAAGGTGCTGCGCAACGGCGCGACCGGGGTGTTCCAGGGCAAGATTCTCGTCAAGGAAGGCGCGCAGAAGACCGATGGCTATCAGATCAGCCAGTCGCTGCTGCTGGACGAGGACAGCCAGTTTCTCGCTAAGCCGGAACTGGAAATCTATGCCGATGACGTTGCTTGTTCACACGGTTCCACCAGCGGCGCCATCGACGAGGACGCGCTGTTCTACCTGCGTTCCCGCGGTGTTCCGCACGGCACGGCGACCGACCTTCTGACCCTGGCGTTCCTGGCGGAAGCGGTGCAGGAGGTCGAGGACGAGGCTCTTGCCAAGGATATCATCTCGCGGCTGGAAAACTGGTTGGCGCGCCGACGCTGATGCCGGTCACGTCCGACATCACCGCCACCTACCGCGGACCGGGACGGGTGATGAGACGCCTGCTGGACATGGGCCAGCGCGAAGACCGCGCGCTGGCATTTCTCATGGTGTTCTGCGTCATCGTGTTCTTCGCTCAGATGCCGCGGCTGGCCCGCGAGGCGCATCTGAGCGGCCAGGAACTGAACGTGATGCTGGGCGGATCGTTGCTGGCCTGGGTTTTCATCGCGCCGCTGCTGCTCTATGCCATCGCCGCGCTGACCCATCTGGTCGCCCTGGTTTTCGGGGGCAAGGGCAATTGGTTCGGGGCGCGCCTTGCGCTGTTCTGGTCGCTGCTCGCTTCGACGCCGATCTTGCTGCTGCACGGGCTGGTGGCCGGATTCATCGGTCCCGGGCCGGGGTTGCAGGCCATCGGACTGATATGGCTTGTGGTCTTCGGCTGGTTCTGGCTATCCAGCCTGAGGCAAGCCGAAAGACCCGTACAATGACCCTCTCCGATCTGCGCCAGCTGGCGATCCTGTCCATCAAGGACCCGGCCCAGGCGGCCCGCATGCTGCTGACCGCCGAACCGGCGCGCGAGGCGCTCTGGACGGCACTTGCCGTGGTGGCGGTTCTCAACGCGATCCTCTTCACCCTGTCGAACATGCTGGTTTCGGGGCCGGTTCCGCTGCCCGGCATGCTGAGCGCTCCGGTGGTCTATTGCCTGCTCGTGGCGGGCGGATTGATCCTGACCATCCATGCCCTGTTCTGGTCCGGGCGCGTGCTGGGCGGCACCGGCACCATCGACGATATCATGACCGTCGTTCTCTGGTTGCAGGCGCTTCGCCTCGTCGCGCAGGTCGCGGTGATGGTGCTGCTGCTGTTCATGCCGCTGTTCTCGGCTCTGCTGGTCTTTGCGGTTTCGCTCTACGGTCTTTACATGCTGCTGCATTTCATCAACCAGGCGCACCGGCTGGACTCGCTCGGACGGTCGGCGGGCGTGCTGGTCGGGGCGATGCTGGCCATCGTGCTGGGCCTGACGCTTCTGCTGTCGCTCTTCGGAGGATCGATCATTGGATCAAACCCCTATGTATGACGTTCAAGCCATCCGTGCGGATTTTCCGATCCTGTCACGCGAGGTCAACGGCAAACCCTTGACCTACCTGGACAATGGCGCCTCGGCGCAGAAACCGCAGGCGGTGATCGACGCGGTCACGCAGGCTTATTCGCAGGAATACGCCAATGTTCACCGCGGATTGCATTTCCTGTCCAACCTCGCCACCGAAAAATACGAGGCAGTGCGCGGTACGGTCGCCCGGTTCCTCGGTGCGGCATCGGAGGACGAGATCGTGCTGAATTCCGGCACGACCGAGGGCATCAACCTCGTGGCCTATGGCTGGGCGATGCCACGGATGCAGGCAGGTGACGAGATCGTTCTCAGTGTGATGGAACACCATGCCAACATCGTGCCCTGGCATTTCCTGCGCGAACGGCAGGGCATCGTCCTGAAATGGGTGGATGTGGATGCGACCGGGGCGCTGGACCCGCAGGCGGTGATCGATGCGATCACGCCGCGCACCAGGCTGGTCGCGGTCACGCAGGTGTCAAACGTTCTTGGCACCAAGGTCGATGTCAAGGCGATCACCGAAGGGGCTCATGCGAAAGGCGTCCCGGTTCTGGTAGACGGCAGCCAGGCGGCGGTTCACATGCCGGTGAATGTTTCCGATATCGGCTGCGATTTCTATGCGATCACCGGCCACAAGCTCTACGGGCCTTCCGGGTCGGGTGCGATCTTCATCAAGTCCGGCCGTATGGCCGAGATGCGCCCGTTCATAGGCGGCGGCGACATGATCAAGGAAGTCAGCAAGGACGCTGTCGTCTACAACGATCCGCCGATGAAATTCGAAGCCGGCACACCGGGAATCGTGCAGACCATCGGTCTGGGTGTCGCGCTGGACTACATGATGGCGCTGGGGATGCAGAACATCGCCACGCACGAAGACAGCCTTCGCGACTACACGCGGGACCGGCTGGCGGGGCTGAACTGGCTGAATGTGCAGGGCACGGCGGCGGACAAGGCGGCGATCTTTTCCTTCACGCTGGACGGCGCGGCCCATGCCCATGACATTTCCACGATTCTCGACAAGCGCGGCGTTGCCGTGCGGGCAGGGCACCATTGCGCCGGTCCGCTGATGGACCACCTGGGCCTGACGGCAACCTGCCGGGCGTCCTTCGGACTCTACAACACCAGGGAGGAGGTCGACACGCTGATTGATGCGCTCGAACTGGCACACGATCTCTTTGCCTGACCGACGTGGAAAATTTGCGATTGCGGCACGCGCAAGGCGCCGTTATAGACGCGGCAGTCCCGGCCGGTTCGACGGACCGGGACGCCCCTTCCAGCCGCGCCGTCGGGACGTGCCGGGCAGCCGGAAGTGAATAACGATTTGGAACAGCAGTTCGCGGGGCTGCGGTTCTTGCCTTTTAACCTGCGTAAATATCGCGTAAGCACTGTCTAGGCAGTCTGCACCCATAGCTCAGCTGGATAGAGTGTCGCCCTCCGAAGGCGAAGGTCGTAGGTTCGAATCCTACTGGGTGCGCCACCTGTTTTCCCCATTGTTTTTGCCTGCCTATTTCGGATTTGTGGGCGGTCGTTTCGGGAGAGTGGGCACATTCCGTTTCCGATATGATCCTCGCAAGTCCGCAGACCCGCCATATCTGTCGGCCTCGGACGCGGTATCGGGACCAAGCCACGCCATGCGCTGATCAACAGTTGCGCCGTTCTCGCGCATGTTTGCTCCGCGTGACTTCCGCAGGCCGTGGGCCGTTTTTCCGGTTGCACCCAGCGGCCCGCGCCGCTGCACCAATCCATGCTCCGAAAGCCTTGGCTGACCTAAAGCCTCCCGCGATTAACCAGTGACATATCCGGCAGCCCTGAAGCAGTTCCGGCACTCCTCGGGCGTGCAGAGGTCGCAGACCTGTGCGATGGCGTCGAACATGTCGGCGAATATCCTCGCGCCGATCCGCCTTAGGTGAGCCTTGAGCTTGGAAAAGGCCATCTCGATTGAGAGTGTCCGGTCATAGACAGAAGACCGGACGCGCGCGGGCCATGCCTTGGTCCACTACCATTTCAACCAGGAACGCCCCCTCTGCTTACGCCGGAATTTCAAGCTTAACCGTGCCGCCGCTCTCGCCGGGTGGCGCGACCTTGGCGCGGCATAGGGGGCAGGGTTACTGCCCGGCCTGAGACCGGTTCGAATCCGTCTGACACTTCCCTTCAGCATGATTATTGCCCGTCTCCGTGTTCCAGCCCTTATGCAAATTCCTGTATTTTTTCCGTGGCGGAACATCCCCCGGCCAAGGGGAGAAAAATTCAAGGCTGGCATTTCATTATTTTCCTAACAGTTTAGTATGCGAGTTGCAGAATCCCTCCAATATCAGCGCAAACTTTACTGCAAAATTTCCGGAACGACGAACGCCCATGCCCCACGATCTTCGCGAGAACGAACAAATTGTCCAACTTGCGCCAGCGTCAGACGGCTTGGTGCGCTTTATTGGCCGGATCCGCACACCCTGGACCGATCGCGCGGACTGCCCGCGGCAGGAGAGAATCGACGGGCACGATTGCCGGATCGAGCTTGATCCGGACTGGCAGGACGCGCCGGACGGGCTCGACGCCTATGGAACGGTCGAGGTGCTGTATCGGATGGACCAAAGCCGCCGCGACTTGACCCACCAAAGCCCGCGCAGCGATGGTTGCACCCTCGGCACCTTTGCCTTGCGGTCGCCCACGCGGCCCGATCTGATCGGCACGTCGATCATGCGCCTGCCGCGCATCGAAGGCGGCGTGCCGCATGTGCAGGGGCTCAATTGCGGCGACGGCACGCCGCTGATCGACCGCAAGCCCGACCGTTGCGCCTTTACCCCGAACGCGCCGGAGCAGCCCGGCGACATCCAGACCGTTTAAGACCAACCCTGAGAGGACCATCATGTATCGAACCCTTATCGCCGCGGTGTTCGCGGTGACCGTCACCCCGGCCATGGCGCAGGACGTGTCGCTGTTTGCCGCCGGCAGCCTGAAGGCCGCCCTGTCCGACGTGGCGGCGGGTTTCACCGCGGCCACGGGAACGTCCGTCGCCACCAGTTTCGGCCCGTCGGGCCTGATGCGCGAGCGGATCGAGGCGGGCGAGACGGCGCATGTCTTTGCCTCGGCCAACATGCGCCACCCGCAGACTTTGGCCGACGCCGGCAAGGGCGGCGCGGTGACGCTGTTCGCCCGCAACCGCCTGTGCGGTCTGGCCCGGCCCGAAGTCGAGGTTTCGACCGCCACGCTGCTCGACGTCATGCTGGCCGAGGGCACGCGGCTGGGCACTTCGACCCCCAAGGCCGACCCGTCCGGCGACTATGCCTTTGCCCTGTTCGACAAGTCCGGCCATGCCGACGCGCTGAAGGGCAAGGCGCTGCAACTGACCGGCGGACCGGACAGCGCCAAGCCGCCGCAGGGGCGCAACACTTACGCCTGGGTGCTGGACAGCGATCAGGCGGACGTCTTCCTGACCTATTGCACCAACGCCGTGCTGGCGATGAAAGAGGTGCCTGATCTGCAGATCATCCAGATTCCGGAGGCCCTGTCGGTGGGCGCCGATTACGGGCTGATCGTGCTGAACGACGCCCCCGAAGCGGCGCAGGCGCTGGCCGATTACATCCTCTCGCCCGAGGGGCAGGCGGTGCTGGCGGATTACGGATTCGACACGCCGAACGGGGGCTAGATGCGCTTTCTGCTGATGATCCTCGCCTCGCTGGCTCTGCCGGCCCACGCCCGCAGCGTGACCGACAGCGCCGGCCGCGTGGTCGAGGTGCCGGATGACGTCACCACCGTCTTTGCCGCGGGGCCGCCCGCCTCGGTTCTGGTCTACGTTCTGAAACCGGAATCCCTCACTGGCTGGCCCCGCGCCCTGCGCCCCGAAGAACGCGCCTTTATCGCCGATCCCTATCGCGACATCCCCGAAACGGGCCGTCTGACCGGGCGCGGCGGCGAGGCGAACCTCGAGCGCGCCTTGCAGATCAAGCCCGATTTGATCGTCGATTTCGGCTCGGTCCGCGACACCTATATCGACCTTGCCAACCGCGTGCAGGCGCAGACCGGTATCCCCTACCTGCTGATCGACGGGCGCTTTGACAACACCGCCGAGGCCCTGCGCATCTTGGGCGACGCACTGGGTGTGCCCGAGCGCGGCGAAGCATTGGCGGCCGATGTCGAGGCGACCTTTGCCCGGCTCGATGCGCGGCTGGCCGAGGTGCCTGAAGAGGACCGGCCGCGCGTCTACCTCGCCCGTGGGCCAGAAGGGCTGGAAACCGGCATGAAGGGCTCGATCAACACCGAGATCATCGAGCGCGCCGGGGGCCGCAACGTGGCCGACGATGGCGGCGCGACGCGCGGGCTGGTGAATGCTTCGATGGAGCAGGTGATCGTTGCCAACCCCGACATCATCGTGACCTGGGACCCGAATTTCTACGCCAAGGTGTTTGACGACCCGCTGTGGCAGGGCATCGGTGCGGTGCAAAAGGGCCGGGTCTACCTGTCGCCCACCGCGCCCTTTGGCTGGATCGACCGGCCGCCGTCGCTGAACCGGATGATGGGGCTGCACTGGATGGCGGGGCTGATGTATCCTGACCGCTGGCAAGGCGACCTGCGCGACGATACCCGCGCCTTCTACAAGCTCTATTACCATGTCGATCTCAGCGACGACGAACTGGAAAGGCTGCTCGAATGGGCCGAGGGACGACCGCCGATGTAGACCTGCCGCGTCCCGGCCGGACATTGACCGGGGCGCTGGCGGTGGTGCTGGCCCTTCTGGCCTTTGGCGCGGTGATGATCGGACCCTATGGGCTGACACCGGGGCAGGTGCTGTCCGCTCTTTTGGGGCAAGGCGACCGGCAGGCGCAGATCGTGGTCTGGAACATCCGCCTGCCGCGCGTCGGCGCGGCGCTGCTGGTGGGTGCGGCGCTGGCGGCGGCGGGGGCGAGCTATCAGGCGCTGTTCCGCAATCCGCTGGTCTCACCCGACATCCTGGGCGTGTCGGCGGGTGCCGGGCTGGGCGCGGTGGCGGGCATCTTCCTGTCGCTGCCGGTGGCGGCGATCCAGGGCGCGGCCTTCGCCGGCGGCATGGCGGCGGTGGGCGTGGTGATGCTGGTCGGCGCGATGGTGCGCCACACGGACCGCACGTTGACGCTGGTGCTGATCGGCGTGGTGGTCGGCGCGCTGGCGGGGGCGGTGACGTCCTTGCTGAAGGTGATGGCCGACCCCTACGACCAACTGCCCGCGATCACCTTCTGGCTTCTGGGATCGCTCGCCTCGATCACGACACGCGACATCCTGCCCGCCCTGCCGACGGTGCTGGTCGGGTTGATCCCGCTGGCCCTGCTGCGCTGGCGGATCAATGTGCTGAGCCTTGGCGACGAAGAGGCGCGCGCCCTGGGGATCGAAGCCGGGCGCACACGCTTCGTCGTGATCGCCGCCGCCACGCTGATCACCGCCAGCGTTACGGCGCTGGCCGGGGTGGTCGGTTGGGTGGGACTCGTGATCCCGCATGTCGCGCGGATGCTGGTCGGGCCGGGGTTTGGCCGACTTCTGCCCGCTTCGGCGTTGATCGGCGCGGGCTATTTGCTGATCGTCGACACCCTGGCGCGGACCATCGCGGCGGTCGAGGTGCCCCTGGGCGTTCTGACCGCTGTCATCGGCGCGCCGTTCTTCGTCTGGCTTCTGGCCCGTGGCCGCAGGGGGTGGTCGTGATGCTGGAGGCGCGGGACCTGTCCATCGGCTATGGCAAGATGCCACTCGGCATCGGCCTGTCGGTCACGGTCCGGCCGGGCGAGATCCTCTGCCTGCTCGGCCCCAATGGCTGTGGCAAGACGACCCTGTTCCGGACGCTGCTGGGCCTGCTGCCGCAGCTTGGCGGTTCCGTCCTGCTCAACGGCCAGCCGATCAGCGCCATGACACGGGCACGGATCGCGCAGGCCATCGCCTACGTCCCGCAGGCCCATGCGCCGCCCTTTCCCTTCGAGGCGCTCGAAGTCGTGCTGATGGGCCGCACCGCGCGGCTCGGGGCCTTCGCCCAGCCGGGCAAGACCGACCGCGCCGCCGCCCGTGACGCCCTGCGACGCCTCGGCATCCAGGACCTTGCGCATCGTGACTATTCGCGCCTGTCCGGTGGTCAGCGGCAACTGGTGCTGATCGCCCGCGCATTGGCGCAGCAGGCAGCGCTGATCGTCATGGACGAACCGACCGCCAGCCTCGACTTCGGCAACCAGGCGCAGGTTCTGGCCCAGATCGAAACGCTGACGCGAAGCGCCACGGCCGAAGGTCACGGCGTGATCCTGTCGACCCATGACCCGGATCAGGCCTTTGCCCTGAACGCCCGCGTGCTGCTCATGCATCGCGGCGGTGTGCTGGCCGATGGCCCCGCCGCGGACGTCCTGACCGAGGCCAACCTCAGCACCGTCTACGGCCTGCCCGTCACGGTCGAAACCACTTCGTCAGGGCGCAGGATCTGCCTGCCGTCGCTGCGTCAGTCCGCGCCGACCATGACGTCGGAGGCCTTGACGATGGCATAGGCCGTCTTGCCGATCTCCAGACCCAGTTCCTGAACGGACGTGTTGGTGATCATCGCCGTCACGATCACCGCCCCGCCCAGATCGATCTGCACGGTCGAATTGACCGCGCCCTTGTCGATACCGACGACGGTCCCGGCCAATTGGTTGCGCGCGCTGATTTTCATGGTCTTACCTTTTTCGCTGAATTTCCTTGCTACTCAGAATATGATGCAGCGGAGCGATTTCAACGGGGCCACGGTAAGCGAGCGGCTGCACCACATCCTGCACCATGTGCCGGAAAGCCGATGGGATATGCCCGGTGTCCTTGCTGTGGGCATCCGTCGCCGTCGCAGTCCATGAACGCAGCCCTTGCCGCTGAAGGCTTGGCGCTGGATTTGACCGAAGCCGCCGTCTTGTTCTGCCCCCTCTATGCGGTCACGTCCAAGGACCGCAGCCGGGCGCAAGAAGTTTGCCGTGCATCCTACGCCGTCGCTGCCTGACGATCCTTCCCTTAAGTGCCAGGGGCAACCGCCGTCCCTTTGGGGGCGGCTTTTTTCTTTCTAATGCTCAGCGTAGGATAAGGCATTGGAAGGCAATGGAATGTATCGGGTCCAGAAATGAAGTATCGTCAAGTCAAGCGCCCTAGGCCAGATATGAAGACTGCGCATAATTTCTTTAAAGAGGGCAGTTTCTCGATTGATCCCATAGCCCACTACACGTCGTCAGAGGAACGGGAAGCAGAGATAGAAGCGATTGCCGAAGACCTTGAGCAGCTAGCGAAGAAGTTTCCGCGCACGCAGAACATCGAATACGCGCTACTCAAGGCGCACTTAATTATTGAGCACGTCCTGTTGCAGTACATCCGCGCCTACGCAACTACTCATGTTGCCGTGAAGGATGTTAAGGCAGGTTTCGCGCAGAAGCTTGAGATAGCTTACCTCTTGGGCTTCGGGGTAAACGACCCGCGCATGCTCCCCACAGTGGAAGGCTTGAACAGGCTTCGAAATCAAATCGCGCACACATTCGAGCTGGACCGCGCCCGGCTAGATGAAATTCTGCGGATCAACTCCGAAGACTACGACAACTTTTCGGTAAGCACGGACCGCCAGCGCGTCACCCGTCTTCGCCAGATATGCCGCTACCTCTGTGCGAGGGTTTCCGGGCAGATGATGGGCGAGTTCGCTGTAGTGCAGTATTTCGAAGAAGAACGACAGCAAGAGTGGAAAAGCTCACGGTAGAGCGGCCCTGACGCTCACGTTTCCGTGAGGTCGAGCGGGGCCGTTTGTCCGTCAAAATCCGGGGTCGCGATGTGTGCTGTAGGTGGGCAGAGCTTCATGCTCCAGGATCAGGAATCCCATAATAACTTGAAATTGAGATACAGTCTTGAAGTATTGTGGCGGAGAGACAGGGATTCGAACCCTGGGTGGGCTTGCACCCACAACGGTTTTCGAGACCGCCCCGTTCGACCACTCCGGCACCTCTCCGCGGGGGTCTGGTGGCTGCGTTTAATCGGCTTTGTCCGGGCTGGCAAGGCCCGTTGGGCCGGATAAATGCACCGACGGCGAAATTCGTTTGCCCGTTCGCGCAAATGCCTTACGATCCGGCCATGGCCCTTGCTGTTTCTGTTCCGCCCGTTCCGGTAATCCGGTCCAGTCTCCTGGCGATGCTGGCCGTCTTGCTGAGCCTTGGCATTTTCCTGGTTTCGGCCACGGCAGGCCAGGCGGCAGACCGGGACCGCATCCTGGCGTTTCTCAACGTCACGGGCTTTGACGTCGCTCTCGACAGCATCGCGCTGTCCGCGGGTTCTGCCCCGGACATGCTGGGGATCGACGCGCGGGAGTTCGGCTCGGAGTGGGAACGCGTGTCGGGCGATGTCTTTGACACGGAGGTCATGCGGGGACTCGCGCTCGAAATCCTCGAGAACACGTTGACGGACGACCTGCTGGACCATGCGGCCGAATTTTACGCGACCGACCTGGGGCAACGGCTGGTGGTGGCCGAGAACGCCGCCCACATGATGGACGACGCCGAAAAGGAAGAAGAGGGCAAGAGGATCATCGCGGATCTCGTCGCAGAGGGGTCCGCGCGTCCGCAATTGATCCAGCGGATGAACCGCGCCATCGATGCGGCGGGATCGAGCCTGCGCGCGATCCAGGAAATCCAGATGCGGTTCCTGCTGGCGGCAAGTGCTGCGGGTGTGATCGAACTGCAAATGGATGTCGACGAATTGCGCACGCTGTTCCAATCGCAGGAACGGGAACTGCGGCGGCTGCTCCTGAAATCGGCCATCGCGGGCGCAGCCTATACCTATCGCGACTTTTCCGACGATGATCTCGAAACCTATGTCACGGCGCTCGAAGAGCCGGAGATGAAACAGGTCTACGAATTGTTGAACGCGGTGCAATACGAGGTCATGGCGAACCGGTTCGAGGTGCTCGCCGTCCGCATGGCGGAACTTCATCCCGGACAGGACATCTGATGCCCGGCGGTCGCGCCGCGATCGCGCTTGCGGTCGGCATCGCGTTCCTTGGGGGAGTCGCGGCGGGCGAGGCGCCGGAACCATCCCTGTCGGCGGTTCTGAAACTGGACGACGTCATATCGGTGATGCACGACGAAGGCCTGCGATATGCGAAGGACCTTGAAGACGACATGCTGGACGGGCAGGGCGGACAGTTCTTTCACGACGAAGTCGATAGAATTTACGATCCGGACCGCATGGTGGTCTTTGTGGAGAACGCTCTTGCGGAGGGTCTTTCGGATGCGCAACGTCGTGACGCCATCGCCTTTTTCGGCACCGATCTCGGCCAGCGCATCCTGTCGCTGGAAAACGCCGCCCGCGTCGCCATGTCCGATCCGGCGGTCGAAGAAATCGCCCGCGCCGCCCATGACGATATCCTGGACACGGGCGATCGCCGCCTCGGCGCCGTCACGCGGTTCGTCGAGGTAAACGACCTGGTAGACCGCAACGTCGCCTCGGCCCTGGGATCGAACTTCCGGTTCTTTCGCGGGCTTGCCGACGGGCGCGGTGCCCGGACATCGGACCGGGAAATCCTGGCGGACGTCTGGGCGCAGGAAGCGGAACTGAGGGACGACACGGAAAGCTGGCTGTTCGCTTTTCTTCTGATGGCTTACCGTCCGCTCAGCGACACGGAACTGGACGCCTATGTAACCTATTCCGAAACCGACGGAGGGCAGGCTCTGAACGCCGCCATCTTTGCCGGGTTCGACGCGATGTACCTGTCGATTTCGGAAGACCTGGGACGCGCTGCCGCCCGCGCCATGGCCGGCAGCGATATTTGACGGCAATTGCGGTTGACAGTCCGCGCCGATCCGACCATAAGCGCGCATCCCGGCCCGATTTCTCGCGCCGGGTTTATGTATCACTACGCCCGGATGCGGGCGCGCTGTTCGAGGCGATCCCGGAAAATGGGGTCCGAACGCCCGGAACCGGGGGCCACAGGACGCGACAGACAAAGGAAGAAGCGCATGTTTGCGGTCCTCAAGACCGGCGGCAAGCAGTACAAGGTTCAGGCGGGCGACACGCTCCGCGTTGAGAAACTGGCTGCGGACGCTGGCGAAACGGTTCAATTCAACGATATTCTGATGCTGGGTGGCGACAGCCCGGTGGTCGGCGCTCCGCTGATCGCGGGGGCCGGTGTGCAGGCCGAAGTGATCGACCAGATCAAGGGCGAAA
Organism: Sedimentitalea xiamensis; assembly: GCF_030164465.1. Lineage (GTDB taxonomy): Bacteria > Pseudomonadota > Alphaproteobacteria > Rhodobacterales > Rhodobacteraceae > Sedimentitalea > Sedimentitalea xiamensis. The sequence goes on along the minus strand of NZ_JASNJE010000005.1, from coordinate 150,082 downwards.
AGGTCATCCATTTCGTCAAGCGCCGCCGCAAGCATTCCAGCCAGCGGACCAAGGGTCATCGCCAGAAACTGACCCTGATCAAGGTCACCGACATCCTCGCCTCCGGCGCCGACAAGACCGGCGTCAAGGCCGCGGTGGGTGCCGGTTCCGTTTCCGCCGTGGCGGTCGAGGCCGCCAAGCCGGCGAAGAAAGCCGCTGCACCCAAGGCCGCGCAGAAAGACGACGCCGTGACCGAAGCACCGGCCGGTGTGGACGATCTGAAGAAGCTGTCCGGTGTCGGCCCCGCCCTGGAAAAGAAACTGCAGGCCGCCGGCGTCACCTCTTTCGCCCAGATCGCGGCATGGACGGATGCGGATGTAGCTGCTATTGACGAGCAACTGTCGTTCAAGGGCCGGATCGAGCGTGAAGGCTGGATTGAACAGGCCAAAGAACTGGCCAAAGGTTAAGGAGAGAAAGCATGGCACACAAGAAAGCAGGCGGTTCCTCCCGTAACGGTCGCGATTCCGACGGTCGCCGCCTTGGCGTGAAGCTTTACGGCGGCCAGGCCGCCGTTCCCGGCAACATCATCGTGCGTCAGCGCGGTACGAAGTTCTGGCCGGGCCAGGGTGTCGGCCTTGGCAAGGATCACACGATCTTCGCAACCGCCGAAGGCAGTGTGACCTTTCACAAGGGCCTGAAGGGCCGCACCTTCATTTCGGTTCTGCCAGTGGCGGAGGCCGCAGAGTAAGCCGTATCCGGAGCTTAATGAAAAATTAAGGGGGATCGGCGAGAACCGCCGGTCCCCTTTCTGGTTTTCAAGGACAACCCATGGCTGTCGCCACCGCCAGTTTCATCGTGTACGCTGCCAGCCAGGTGGCGACACCGGGGCCCGCCAACATGGCGCTGCTGGCCACCGGCGCGCGGTTCGGCTTTCGTGCGGCGCTGCCCTTCGTCCTTGGCGTGGCCCTGGGAAAGCAACTGGTGATCTGGCCCGTGGGCCTGGGGCTGATGGAGCTTTCGGATCGCGCGCCAGGATTGTTCGAAACCCTGAAATGGGTCTCGGCAGCCTATATCTGCTGGCTCGCCTGGAAGGTCGCCAACCTGCGCCTGTCACCGAACGCAAGATCGGAAACCGCGCCGGGATTCTGGGCGGGGCTGATCGTGCATCCGCTCAACCCGAAGGCCTGGGCGATGATCGTCGCCGGTTTCACCGGTTTCGTGGCGATCCGCACGCCGCCGTTCGAAGCCACCGCCATCGTCGCGGCGGTTCTGCTGGGATGCCAATTGTTGTTTCACCCGGTCTGGACCTTCGCGGGCGACCGGATCGCCGCTACCGTTGCAGGATCGCCTGCGGAAACATACCTGATGTGGACACTGGCCGGCCTGACCGTGCTGTCCGTGTTCTTCGTGTTGTTCGGAGGAGGAACAAGCACATGAAACTGGATCAGATCCCGACCCAGCCCCTCATCGAAACCGAACGTTTCGACCTGCGCCCGGTGCGCCGGTCTGACATGGGGCTGATCGAACTGTATGGCGGCGACGAACGCGTTGCGCGCATGACCACCTCTATCCCGCATCCGTTGCCGCCGGGGGTCGCCGAAGCCTATGTCGCCCGCGCGATGTCCGATGACCGGGACGAAGACGTCTGGGCCATGGATGGCACCAAGTCCGAAGGCGCCGAACTCATGGGAGTGATCTCGCTGAAGAAGATGGACCGCAACCAGTCGGAAGTCGGCTATTGGGTCGCGCCGCCGTTCTGGAACACGGGTCTGGCTTCGGATGCCGTGCAGGCGCTGCTCGATGCCAATCCGATGGGCAACGCCACCATGTTCGCGTCTGTGTTCCAGGACAACCCGGCCTCGGCGCGGGTGCTGACCCATTGCGGGTTCCAGTATCTGGGCGACGCCGAAAGCTTTTCGGTCGCGCGCAACACGACGGTCGCGACCTGGACCTACAGCAAGAAACTCTGATTGGCCCGCAGCGGCCTTTGCGCTAGGAGACGGACATGAAATTTCTCGATCTCGCAAAGGTCTATATCCGGTCCGGGGGCGGCGGGGGCGGCTGTGTCAGTTTCCGGCGCGAGAAGTTCATCGAATACGGTGGACCGGATGGTGGTGACGGCGGCAACGGCGGATCGGTCTGGGCCGAGGCCGTCGACGGCCTGAACACGCTGATCGACTTTCGCTATCAGCAGCACTTCTTCGCGAAGAACGGCCAGCCCGGCATGGGCCGGCAGCGTACCGGCAAGGACGGCGACGACATCGTTCTGCGGGTGCCGGTCGGAACCGAGATCCTCGACGAGGACGAAGAAACCGTGATCGCCGACCTGACCGAAGTGGGCCAACGGGTCCAGCTCGCCCGCGGCGGCAACGGCGGCTTCGGCAACCTGCATTTCAAATCCTCGACAAACCAGGCGCCGCGCCGCGCCAATCCGGGGCAGGAAGGTGTCGAACGCACGCTCTGGTTGCGCCTCAAGCTGATCGCCGATGTCGGGCTGCTCGGCCTGCCGAACGCCGGGAAATCGACCTTCCTCGCCGCGACCTCCAACGCCCGGCCCAAGATCGCCGATTACCCGTTCACCACCCTGCACCCGAATCTCGGTGTCGTCGGCGTGGACAACGTGGAATTCGTCATCGCCGACATTCCCGGCCTGATCGCCGGGGCGCACGAAGGCCGGGGCATCGGCGACCGCTTCCTTGGCCACGTGGAACGCTGTTCCGTTCTGCTGCACCTCGTGGACGGAACCTCGCCCGCGATTGCCGAGGACTACCGGACGATCATCACCGAACTCGAAGCCTACGGCGGCCATCTGGCGGACAAGCCCCGCATCACTGCGCTGAACAAGATCGACGCGCTGGACGATGACGAACGGGCGGCGGCGCGGGCTGAACTGGAACAGGCATCGGGCGGGCCGGTCCTGGAAATGTCCGGTGTCAGCCGGGCCGGCGTGACCGAAGTGCTGCGCGCGCTGCGGGCCGGGATTCATCAGGATCGCCTGCGCCACGCCCCCGTGCGAGAGGAAGAGTCGTGGCGGCCCTGATCGACGCGCGCCGGCTGGTCGTCAAGATCGGGTCAGCCCTGCTGGTGGATCGCGGCACCGGGGCGTTGCGCGCCGACTGGCTCCGCTCGCTGGCCGATGACGTGGCCTGGCTGAAGGCGATGGGCAAGGACGTGATCCTCGTGTCTTCGGGCTCCATCGCGCTGGGGCGCGGGGTTCTCGGCCTGCCGCGCAGCGAACTCGCCCTTGAACAGTCCCAGGCCGCCGCCGCCGTCGGCCAGATCCGGCTTGCCCGCGCCTATGAAGAGGCGCTCGCGCCGCATGCGATCACCACCGCGCAGGTGCTGGTGACGCTGGAAGACAGCAGCAATCGCCGCCGCTACCTGAATTCCCGCGCGACGCTGGAAACCCTGATCGGACTGGGCGCCGTGCCGATCGTGAACGAGAACGACACCATCGCGACCGATGAAATCCGCTATGGCGACAACGACCGACTTGCGGCCCAGGTCGCCGTCACCATCGGTGCCGACCAGATGATCCTCCTGTCGGACGTGGACGGGTTCTATTCGGCCAATCCCATGCAGGACGCGACCGCCACGCGGTTCGACGTGATCGAGCGGATCACCCCCGCGATCGAGGCGATGGCGGGCGATGCCGGATCCGGCTTGTCCAAGGGCGGGATGAAAACCAAGCTGATGGCGGCGAAACTGGCCACGGCAGGGGGCTGCGCCATGGCAATCGCCGAAGGGTCGCCTCTCAATCCCCTGAAAACACTCAATAACGGGGCAGCCTGCACCTGGTTCACGGCGACGCTTGACCCGCAGGCGGCCCGCAAGCGCTGGATCGGCGCGATGAAACCGCGCGGTCAGGTCATGGTGGATGCCGGCGCCGCCGATGCGCTCTGCAAGGGCAAGAGCCTGCTTCCGGCCGGTGTCGTGCAGGTCAGCGGCAGCTATGGGCGCGGGGACCCGGTCGATATTCTCGCGCCGGACAGCCACAAGCTGGGGCAGGGGCTGTCGCGCTATACCGCCGCGGAATCCCGCGCCATAATGGGGTGCAAGTCCGCCGACATCGAAACCATCCTCGGCTATCCGGGCCGGGCCGCCTTGATCCATCGCGACGACATGGCATTCTGACGTCGCACCTTTCAAAGAATACTCCGCCGACCGCTGCAAGAGGGCGACAAAGATGAAAGACCAGACCGACATTCCCGCCATGATGGCCGACATCGGGCAACGGGCCAGGGCCGCCAGCCAGGTGCTCGCCTTCGCCAGTGCGGACCGCAAGACTGCGGCGTTGACTGCGGCTGCCGACGCGGTTTGGGCGAAACGGGACGGCATTGTCGCCGCCAATGCGCGCGATCTGGACTTTGGCCGCGACAAGGGGCTTTCGGACGCGATGATGGACCGCCTGATGCTGGACGAGTCGCGGATCCGGGGCATCGTCGACGGGCTGCGCGCGGTGGCGGCGCAGGATGACCCGGTGGGCGAGGTGCTGGCGGAATGGGACCGTCCGTCGGGTTTGCACATCAGCCGTGTACGCACGCCTCTGGGCGTTATCGGCGTGATCTATGAAAGCCGCCCCAACGTGACGGCTGACGCGGGCGCGCTGTGCCTGAAGTCCGGCAACGCCGTGATCCTGCGCGGCGGTTCCGAAAGCTTTCACTCTTCGGGCGCGATCCATGCCTGCCTGGTGGAGGGTCTGCGGGCCGCCGGTCTGCCCGAGGATGCGATCCAGCTGGTGCCGACACGCGACCGGGCGGCGGTGTCCGAACTGCTGACCATGACCGACACGGTGGATGTCATCGTGCCGCGCGGCGGAAAGGGACTCGTGGGGCTGGTGCAGCGCGAGGCGCGGGTGCCGGTATTCGCCCATCTGGAAGGTATCGTGCATATCTATCTGGATAAGGACGCCGATCCGCAAAAGGCGCTCGACGTGATTCTCAACGCCAAGACCCGGCGCACCGGAATCTGCGGCGCGGCGGAATGCCTGCTCGTGCATGAGGAGATCGCCGACGGCCTTGGACGCGCGGTGATCGAAGCGCTGATCGGTGCCGGGGTCGAGGTTCGCGCGGATGGTCGTCTGGCGCAAATTGCCGGGACAAAGCCTGCGACCGACGCGGACTGGGGGCGGGAGTATCTCGACATGATCATCGCCGCCCGCCCGGTCCCGGATATCGACGCCGCAATCGCGCATATCCGGCGCTACGGTTCCAACCACACGGATTGCATCGTCACCGAAAACCCGGCGGCGGTGGAACGGTTCTTTGCCCAACTGGACAGCGCCATACTCATGCACAACGCCTCGACCCAGTTCGCCGATGGCGGGGAATTCGGCATGGGCGCGGAAATCGGCATCGCGACCGGAAAGATGCACGCGCGTGGCCCGGTCGGGGCGGCGCAGCTGACAAGCTTCAAATATCTTGTGCGGGGCGACGGAACCGTGCGCGGCTGACGCGAGACAACGGGCGCAGGCGGTCCCGGTGCGTCAGAACCGGATGATGATCTGCCCGTTTGAGCGCTTGGCCGACACCGTGCGGTTCAGTTCCTTCGCGATTTCGGGCAGAAGCGCGAACTGGACCAGCGCCGGCGTGATATGCGGCAGAAGGCCAGGAGTCTCCAGCCCGTCCCAAAGCGCGTCGTCGATCACCATCTTGTCGGCTTCCGCCGCCAGGGTCCAAACCCCGTCTTCGACCATCACGTGAATCACTCCGCCATAGGGCATTGCGGTTTCGCAGCATTGCATCGCAAGAAACGCCATCCGAACCTGCGATCTCGGTTGCGGTTCAAGCGGCCCCCAGCGCATTTTCTGGCGCTGGCTCTTGCCGATATCGTCGAGAATCGAAACGATCTCCGGTCGTCCCAACATCTGGTCGCTCGCCGCGCCATAGGCGATGCGGAAGAACCGGATGCGCGCACCGGCATTGCCGACGCTGTCGCTGATCAGGTCCATTTCAGGCCCCTGCGCGCCGCCCGCCATGTCCAGCAGTTCGAGCCCATTATTGATCGCCCCGATCGGACTGATGAGATCGTGGCATATTCTGGACCCTATCAGCGCGGCGAGATTGAGGTTACTGTGCCCCATGTTGTTCCTCCGATGATCCGGACCCCGGCATGACTGACCTGAACGCCATCCTTGCACCTGGCATGTTCGTGCGCCATCCGCAATTCGCGGAATGGGGCGTCGGACAGGTGCAATCCAACATCGCCGGCAAGATCACCGTGAACTTTCGGGAAGTCGGCAAGGTGGTCATCGATGGAGCCCAGGTCGCTTTGGTTCCGGTCTTTGATCCGTGAAACTGGTTTACGAAGTGTTAACGCTCCGCCAGAGGGCACCGGCACGCGTTGCCAATGTGCACCGATTCACGCTAAGGGGCGGGCATCGTTGACCTGCCTGCGCAGAACGGACCGGAGATGACCGACCTGACACCGGAGTTTTCCGTCAAACTGGCCAGCACGCCCGCCGATCTCAGGGCGGCGCAGAAACTGCGCTATGACGTGTTCGTGCGCGAGCTGGGCAGCGATGGCGGCATGGTCGATCACGTCGGCGGGCTGGAACAGGACCGGTTCGACGCCTTCTGCGATCACCTGATGGTCTTTCACCGTGCATCCGGTGCGGTGGTGGGCGTCTATCGGTTGCTGCGCGACGATCAGGCGGCGCGGGCCGGTCAGTTCTATTCCGAGGACGAATACGACCTGGGAGTCCTGAAGACGGGCGACCGCCGCCTGCTCGAACTCGGGCGGTCCTGCCTGCATCGCGATTTCCGGGGCGGTTCGGCGATGCACCACCTCTGGACCGGACTCGCCGACTACGTGCGCCGCCACCAGATCGACATCCTGTTCGGCGTCGCCAGCTTCCACGGCACCGATGTCGCGGCCATCGCGCAACCGCTGTCCCGGCTCCACCAGGCGCATCTCGCGCCGCCGGAATTGCGGGTGCGGGCGCGCAGCGCGCATTTCCAGCGCATGGACCTGATCGCGCCGGATCGTATCGACCGCAAGCTGGCGATGCGCCAGACCCCGGCGCTGATCAAGGCGTACCTGCGTCTGGGCGGGGTGGTCGGCGAAGGCGCTTTCGTCGATCACGCGTTCAACACGACCGATGTCTGCCTTGTGCTGGACACCGCGCGCATGGAAACCCGGCAGGGCCGCCTCTACCGGGCCGATTCATCGGGATGAGTCAGACGTGGGAAAGCGAAACCGAACCGGATCCGGTTGCGATCGGCCTGGCCGGCTGGGTGCGTGTTCTCTGGCGTGGAGTGGCGCTGGGAACGCTGGTGTTCGGTGCGCTGATACTGCTCCTGCTGGTACGGTTGATCGAACGGCCGCTTTGTGGCGTCAAACGCCCCGTCACGCCCTTCATCACTCAATTCGTCTGCCGCAACGCCTTTCGAATCCTCGGCATGGGGTTCTCGGCAACCGGAACCCTGATGACGCAACCGGGCGCGGTGGTCGCCAACCACGTCTCCTGGCTGGACATCTTTGCCCTGAACGCGCGCAAGCGGATCTATTTCGTGTCCAAGTCCGAAGTCGCGGGCTGGCCCGGCATCGGCTGGCTGGCGCGGGCGACCGGGACCGTGTTCATCGAACGCAACCCGGCGCGCGCGCGCGAACAGACCGAGGCGTTCGAAGCGCGGCTCTTTGCCGGCCACAAACTGCTGTTCTTCCCCGAAGGCACCTCGACCGACGGTCTTCGGGTGCTGCCCTTCAAGACGACGCTGTTTCAGGCCTTCTTCACCGACCATCTGCGCGACCGGATGTATGTCCAGCCGGTCAGCGTGATCTACAGTGCCCCGCCCGGCGAAGCGCCGCGATTCTACGGTTGGTGGGGCGACATGGACTTTGCCGGACACCTGCTCAAGACCCTGGCGGTGCGCCGGCAGGGTTCGGTGCGGCTGGTCTATCATCCGCCGTTGCGTGTCGCGGATTTTCCGGATCGCAAGAGCCTCGCGGCGCAATGCGAAAGGGCGGTTCGGTCGGGCCTTGAAGGCCAGATCGAAAGCGAAACCGGTTAGGGCAGCGCAATCCGCCGCCCATCCGCGTCAAACCGGATATCCGCGCCATCCGGCCAGTCGATGCCGCAGGGTTCGCCTTCGACGGGACGGGGCAGAGCGCCGTCCTGACGGACAGTGAACGGCGCGCCCGAGGGCAGCACCAGATGGATCAGGGTCTCGGCCCCCAACGCCTCCGAGAAGGTCACGACGCCCTGCATCCGTCCGGACCCGGCATCGGTGAGCCGCGCATGTTCCGGTCGTATCCCCAGCCGGGCCGCGCCCGAGGGCGCACCAGCAACGGCGGCGGGCGGCACGAAATTCGTCGCGGGCGATCCGATGAAACCCGCCACGAATTCGGTGGCCGGGTTGGCGTAGACATCCAGCGGCTTGCCGATCTGGTCGGCGACGCCCGCATTCATCACGATCATCCGGTCCGCCAGAGTCATGGCTTCGACCTGGTCGTGCGTCACGTAGAGTGACGTGATGCCAAGATCCTTCTGCAAGGCCTTGATTTCAAGCCGCATCTGAACCCTCAGCTTGGCATCGAGGTTCGACAGGGGTTCGTCGAACAGGAAGACCGACGGCTTGCGCACGATGGCGCGCCCCATTGCGACCCGCTGCCGCTGGCCACCGGACAATTCCCGTGGCCTGCGCGACAGATAAGGTTCGAGTTGCAACATCTTCGCCGCCACCGCGACCCGTTCGGCGATCTCTTCCTTCGGCATTTTCGCGATCTTCAACCCGTATGAAATATTGTCGAAAACCGACATATGCGGGTAAAGCGCGTAGTTCTGGAACACCATCGCGATGTCGCGGTCCATGGGTTCCAGGTCGTTGACGCGCCGTCCGTCAATGGCGATCTTGCCGCTGGTGACGGTCTCAAGCCCCGCCACCATCCGCAGCAGGGTCGACTTGCCACAGCCCGACGGGCCGACGATCACGATGAATTCGCCGTCGTCGACGTCGATGTCGACGCCATGTATGACTTCGGTCGCCCCGAACCGTTTCTTTACGTTTCTCAAAGTCAGGGTCGCCATCTGTTACTTCTCACTGTCCACGAGGCCACGGATAAACAGGTTCTGCATCGTGATCACCACCACGATCGGGGGCAGCATCGCCAGGATCGACGTGGCCATGATCACCGGCCAGTCGGCGACGTCGTCTCCGGATGGAAACATCTGCTTGATGCCCATGACGATGGTGTTCATCGACGGATCGGTGGTGATGAGCAGGGGCCAGAGATACTGGTTCCAGCCATAGATGAACAGGATCACGAACAGGGCCGCGATATTCGTGCGGCTCATCGGCAGGAGAATGTCCCAGAAGAAGCGCATGGGCCGGGCGCCATCGACCCGCGCCGCTTCCGCCAGTTCGTCCGGCACGGTCAGGAAGAACTGCCGGAACAGGAAGGTCGCGGTGGCGCTGGCGATCAGCGGGAAGATCAGCCCGGAATAGCTGTTCAGCATCCCGAAGCCCGCCACCACCTCGTAGGTCGGCACGATCCGCACTTCGACCGGCAACATCAGCGTCAGGAAGATCAGCCAGAAGAACAGCCGCCGCCCCGGAAAACGGAAATAGACGATGGCAAACGCGCTCAGCAGCGAGATGATGATCTTGCCGATTGCGATTCCCAGCGCCATCACCAGCGAATTGACCAGCATCCGCGCCACCGGCGCATTGATGCCCGACACCAGAGCCGAGGTGTAGTTTTCGACGAACCGGTCTCCGGGCCAGAGCGGCATTGGCGGGCGCACGATTTCCGGCTGGGTGACGGTCGAGGCAACGAAGGCCAGCCAGATCGGGAAAAAGATGATCAGGACCCCGACAATAAGCCCGAGATGGGTGAACCAGTGGCCGATCCCGCGTTTCTGAACCATGCCTTCGTCCATCAGTAATGCACCCTGCGTTCGATGAACTTGAACTGGATGACGGTCAGGAGGCCGACGACCACCAGCAGGATGACCGACTGCGCCGCCGATGACCCCAGGTCCTGTCCGACGAAGCCATCGGAAAAGACCTTGTAGACCAGGATCGTCGTCGCCTGCTGCGGCCCGCCCGAAGTGATGGTGTGGATGACCCCGAAGGTTTCGAAGAACGCATAGACCACGTTGACCACCAGCAGGAAGAAGGTGGTGGGTGACAGCAGCGGCCAGACGATGGTGCGAAACCGGGTCCAGAACCGCGCGCCGTCGATCGCCGCAGCCTCGATCACCGATTTCGGTATCGCCTGCAGACCCGCAAGAAAGAACAGGAAATTGTAACTCACGCGCCCCCAGCTCGACGCCGCGACGACGAGACCCATGGCTTCACCCTCGTTCAGCACATGGTTCCAGTCGTACCCCAGCAGGCCCAGATACCAGGTCACGACGCCGACGCGGGTGTTGAACATGAACATCCAAAGCACCCCGGCCACGGCGGGTGCGACCGCATAGGGCCAGATCAGCAGCGTGCGATAGGTGCCCGCCCCCTTGATCAGCCGGTCGGCCAGAATGGCCAGATACAGTGCGATGCCCATCGACACCACCGTGACCAGTCCGGAAAACACCGCCGTGGTTGCAAACGAGGCGCGGTAATAGGGATCGTTGAGAAGATAGTTGAAATTCCCCAGCCCCACGAACTGCGACTTCAGCCCGAACGGGTCCGGGATGAACAGTGACTGATAAACCGCTTGCCCGGCAGGATAAAAGAAGAAAACCGCCGTAATCGCGACCTGCGGCAACAGCAGACACAGCGGCAGGGTCCAGCCCTTGAATGTGACGCGTTTCTCCATGCGGCTCAGGTCATTTCCCGGCCATCGCGAACAGACCCGGGGCGCAAGTTCCGTTCAGGATCATCGCAATCGTCAACATGGTCTGTTCCTTTGAAATGCACGTTCCACGCGCCCCGACGGATCGGGACGCGTGGCGGGACAAGTCGATCCCGAAGCCTTACTGGTTGGCCTGCTCGAACCGGCGGAGAAGCTGGTTGCCGCGTTCCACGGCGCTGTCCAGTGCGGCTTGCGCGTCCTTGTCGCCGGCCCAGACCGCTTCGAGTTCCTCGTCGATGATGCCACGGATCTGGTCGAAACTGCCCAGACGCAGCCCCTTGGAATTGGCCGTCGGCTCGTTCGCCGTCATCTGGATCACCGCGATATCGGTGCCCGGATTGGCGTCATAGAAGCCCTGTTCGCGGGTCAGTTCGCCCGCTGCCTTGGTGATCGGCAGATAGCCGGTGTCCTGATGCCATTTCGCCTGCACCTCGGGCGAGGAAAGGTAGTTCAGGAAGGCGGCGGTGCCGGCGTATTCCGCGTCGTCATGCCCCGCCATCACCCAGAGCGAAGCACCGCCGATGATGGTGTTCTGCGGCGCGCCCGCGACCTCGGCCCAATAGGGCAGGGGCCGGACCCCGAAGTCGAACGCGGCTTCCGACTTGATCCCGGCATATCCGGCGGAGGATTCGGTGAACATCGCGCATTCGCCGGCGCGGAAACTGGCGCCGCCCTCGTTGCGGCGGCCGTTGTAGATGAACTTGCCGTCCCGCGCCCAATCGCCCATCGCCTGAATATGCTTGACCTGCACCGGCCCGTTCAGCGTCAGTTCGGTGTCCAGCCCGGCAAAGCCGTTTTCCTGCGTGGCGAAGGGCACGTTGTGATAGGCGCTCAGGTTCTCAAGATGGATCCAGCTTTGCCAGGCGGTGGTCAGCGGGCAGGCATGTCCAGCGGCCTTGAGCGCATCCAGCGCCGTTTCCACCTGTTCCCAGGTCGACAGGTCCATGTCGGGGTCCAGTCCCGCCGCGGCCAGCGCATCGCGGTTCACCCACAGCACGGGGGTGGAGGAGTTGAACGGCATCGACAGCATCCGCCCGTCGGCAGTGGTGTAATAGCCTTTCACCGCGCCGATATAGGCGTCCGGATCCCAGTCGATACCCGAGGCCTCCATCAGTTCGTAGACCGGCTTGATCGCGCCGCCGGCAGCCATCATCGTGGCGGTGCCGACCTCGAAGACCTGGAGCAACTGCGGTTGCTCTCCGGCGCGGAAGGCGGCAATCCCGGCGTTCAGTGTTTCCGAGTAGTTGCCCTTGTGGGACGGAGTCACCACATAGTCGCCCTGGCTGGCGTTGAAGCCGCTGGCGATCTCGTCGACCAGTTCGCCGAGACGGCCTGAATGGGCATGCCACCACTGGATCTCGGTCTGGGCCCAGGCTCCGGTGGTCAGGGCCAGGGTCGATACGGCTGCTCCCAGCAATGTCTTCAGTGTCATGTTTTCTCCGCTCTGCTGCATTTCAGTGCAATGGTTTACAGCGTAACCACCTGAGCGATTCTCACAACAGTTTTGCAACAATGCCGAATTTGGCGGCGTATCCGGAATTCGTCGGTTATGGCACCGGATTATCCCTTGCGCCCGTGGCGTGGCTGCCATATACGCGCGCCATTCAACCCGCAGGCGGGGTTGGGCCGATTGGGGGAGACATCCCCAAAGGTCCGCCGGTTGGCGCATCCGCGTCGAGACCCCCGCCGAGGCTCAAACCGGAAAGGAAAACGAGCATGGCTCTTCCCGAGTTCACCATGCGCCAGCTGCTGGAAGCAGGCGTTCACTTCGGTCACCAGACGCAGCGCTGGAACCCGCGCATGGGTCCCTTCATCTACGGCGCGCGCAATGGCATCCATATCATGGACCTGACACAGACCGTCCCGATGCTGGACCAGGCGCTGCAGGTCATCCGCGACACCGTCGCCAAGGGCGGCCGCATTCTCTTTGTCGGCACAAAGCGCCAGGCGGCGACCCCGATCGCCGAAGCGGCCGAGAAGTCCGCGCAGTATTTCATGAACCACCGCTGGCTGGGCGGCACTCTGACCAACTGGCAGACCGTGTCCAAATCGATCCAGCGCCTCAAGCAGATCGACGAGCAGATGGAATCGGGCTTCTCGGGCCTGACCAAGAAGGAACGTCTTGGCATGGAACGCGACCAGGGCAAGCTTCAGGCATCCCTCGGCGGCATCCGTGAAATGGGTGGCACGCCGGACCTGCTTTTCGTCATCGACGTGAAGAAAGAGGCGCTCGCCATCGCCGAAGCCAACAAGCTGGGTATTCCGGTGGTCGCGGTTGTCGACACCAACTGTTCGCCCGATGGTGTCGATTACATCATCCCCGGCAACGATGACGCGGCCCGCGCCATCAGTCTCTACTGCGACCTGGCCGCCCGTGCGGCGCTGGACGGCATGTCCGCCCAACTGGGCGCGGCCGGCGTCGATCTGGGCGCCATGGAAGAGGCCCCTGTCGAAGAGGCCGTCGCCGGAAGCGCTGGCGTGGAAACCGGCAACGTGTCCGGCGAAACCGCGTCGGATGACGTGATGTCCAAGGACGCGCCGCTGGATATCGAATCCACCGCCAAGACGCTGGAGAAAGCCGCCAAGGGCTGAACGCACGTCATCCAGGTGACACGCGGGGCAGGGTATCCTGCCCCGGAACATGACATTCTGTAGGAGAACCAAAAGATGGCAATCACTGCATCTATGGTGAAGGAACTGCGCGACAGCACCGGCGCAGGCATGATGGACGCCAAGAAGGCATTGACCGAAACCGATGGCGACATGGACGCCGCCGTGGACTGGCTGCGCACCAAGGGTCTGGCCAAGGCGGCCAAGAAATCCGGCCGCATCGCCGCCGAAGGCCTGGTCGCCGTGGTCGTGGACGGCGGCAAGGGCGTCGCGGTCGAGGTGAACTCGGAAACCGATTTCGTCGGCAAGAACGCGGAGTTCCAGGAGATGGTCGCGGGCATCGCCAGGGCTGCTCTCACCGTGTCCGATGTGGAGGCGCTCAAGGCTGCCGACATGGGCGGAAATTCGGTCGAGGAAGTGATCACCAACAAGATCGCCACCATCGGCGAGAACATGTCGGTGCGCCGCATGTCCGGAATCGATGGCGACAGCGTCGTATCCTACGTGCACAATGCCGCTGCCCCCGGCATGGGCAAGATCGGCGTCCTCGTGGCGCTGAAGGGCGGCGATGAGGCGTTTGGCAAGCAGGTCGCGATGCACATCGCCGCGGTCAACCCTGCGTCCCTGTCCGAAGCGGACCTGGACCCGGCCGTAGTCGAAAAGGAAAAGAACGTCCAGATGGACATCGCCCGTGAAAGCGGCAAGCCCGAAGAGGTCATCGAGAAGATGATCGTCGGACGGATGAAGAAATTCATGGCCGAAGTCACTCTTCTGAACCAGCAGTTCGTGGTGAACCCGGACCTGACCGTCGGCGCCGCCGCAAAGGAAGCCGGCGCCGAGATCACCGGTTTCATCCGTCTCGAAGTCGGCGAAGGCATCGAGAAGAAGGAAGAGGATTTCGCCGCCGAGGTCGCGAAAGCCGCCAAGGGCTGATCGCCGGACGATCCGGAACTACAAACCCGCCCGGTATTTCGCCGGGCGGGTTTTTCATTCCGTGGAGCCTGTTTGCGTGGTTGGCGGCGCCGGACCTTCGCAGGTGCATTGTGCAGGCTGCCGAGGGCGTCTGTCCTGCTTCCCTGAAGGTCGCGGGGATCTGGCCATGCGGGCCCGACCCTTGGCGCAGATCCCGGACGAACGATGGGGCAGATCGGCGAAAATATCGCTGGCGAAACAATCGACGGGGCCGCAGATACTGCGACCCCGTCATTTGACCGTCCCTGACTATGGGGATGGACGGGACGTATCAATGTCCGGCCGGACGCGGATCAATACACGCCCGGACCGGATCCGGCAGAGCCGGTAAAGGTCAGAGAGCCTTGAAATTGCAAGGTTCATTTCCCACTGTTCCCAGGCCAAAGCCACCACTCACGGAACATCTATACTGTGCAGCCTAACGGGTTTTTGTAAAAGTATTGTATTCCTTACCCTAGGTAAACGAACAGCAAGGAATACGCATAAGTTCCTGAAACTTAACGATTCAGGCTTCCATGATAAACATCTGGTTGTGCAGCGCCGCTTTCAGGACCGCCTGCGCCGTGGTTTCCACCGACAGGGAATCACGCGCCAGCCGCAGATGTTTCTCGACCGTCGCCGCCGTCAGCCCCATCAGAATCGCGATGTCCTGCGTGGTCTTGCCGTCGCCCACCCATTCCAGCGCCTCGCGCTGCCGCTTGGTCAGGCCCCGGTTTGGCGGGCTGTAGGGCAGGGTGAGGATCTTGAGATGCGCGACATTGTTCATCAGGTGAATGTCTTCCCCATGCTCGTCCCAGATCGCGTCGATCTCTTCCTGCGACATGCCGGGCCCGGCCGCCAGCGAGATCGCCCCCTTCGAGCGTGGCGATACCGAATTGAAACTGATCGTATAGCCCGCCGTCACCTTGTGTGTCAGATTGAACTGAACGACCTTGATCTGCTCGGCCGTCAGCGCGCCTAGGTCGAATTTCTCGTAGATCTGCCGCCAGCTTCCGGCGCCTTCGTTATCAAGCGCCCATCGCAACATCGGCGCATGGAAATAGAGCCCGCCATGCAGGAATCCATCGATATATTCCGGGCTGTGGTTGGTCAGGATCGTGAAGTCTTCGGGATCGCCAAGCGAGGTTTCGGTCCGAAAGCGCGTGAACCCGTAAATCAGCCGGTCGAACCCGAATGTTTCCATCTGCCTGGTGTGGGCGGGCCACAGTTCCTCCAGGCTCTGGCTGTTGGAAACGAAGTGAAGATATTCCCGCAACTTCATGAAATCACGCCTTTTCAAGGTGTGCTTTCAAAGCGTCCAAAGCCATTATGTAGCCCTGCGCGCCGAATCCGCAAATCTGGCCGAGCGCGACCCTGGCCAGATAGGACCTGTGGCGGAACTCCTCGCGGGCGTGAATGTTGGACAGGTGGACCTCGACCGCGGGCAATTCGACCGATGCAACCGCATCCATCAGCGCAATCGACGTGTGTGTATAGGCCCCCGCGTTGATGATCAGGCCCGACCGGCCGCCCTTGGCGGCGTGTATGGCGTCGATCAGGGTGCCTTCGTGATTGGACTGCATGCAGGTGACGGAAAGCCCGATGTCCGCACCATGAGCCCGGCAGGCATCCTCGATCATCGCCAGGGTGGTGGACCCGTAGACTTCGGGTTGCCGCGTGCCGAGCAGGTTGAGATTTGGACCGTTGAGAATGAGAATACCGGGCATTTCGCAATTTCCTTTGGAATGCAACGGTCTTACGCCGCCCAAACGGGGTCTGTCCAGTCCGCGGATGGCCCTGTTGGCGCTCTTACCCCTCCGGATCGCCGAAAACCGCCAGCCCCAGCCACTGCGCGACCAGCGCCGGCGTATCCTGTCCTTGGATCTCGATCGTCAGGTTGTTTTCGCGCAGAAGCTCGGTCGGGTTGCGTTTCTTCACGTCGGCAAGCACGAAGCGCCCGCGCAGCCGCGACCCGGCCCGCACCGGAGAAAGAAAGCGCAACTTGTTGAAACCATAGTTTATGCCCATGACCTGCCCCGGCATCATCGAAAAGCAGTCGTAAGCGAAACGACTGGCAAGCGAGAGGGTCAGAAACCCGTGCGCGATAGTGCCGCCAAAAGGTGTTTCCGCCGCCGCCCGCTCCGGGTCCACATGAATCCATTGCGTATCATGGGTGATGTCGGCAAAGGCGTCGATCATCGCCTGATCGACCGTGATCCACCGCGAAACACCGACTTCGGTGCCCACCAGCGCTTGCGATTTCGCCAGTGCGTCGTCAATTGCAGCCATGTTTGTCTCCCTTGTTCAGATTACGGATCCGGTCCGACGCGCACCATGCGCTTGCCCTTGTTGTCCCCGGCCAGCAGACCGATCAGCGCCTCGGGCGCGTTCTCCAAGCCCTCGACGATGTCCTCGAAAACCTTGATCCGGCCGCTTTCCACCCAGGTGCGCAGCGCCCGCAGGGCCATCGCATCCCGATCGGCGAAATCCATCACGATGAAGCCTTCCATCCGCAGACGTTTCACCACGACGAGACCGGGCAGGTTGCGGGGACCGGTGGGGGCGGCGGTGTCGTATTGGCTTATCGCTCCGCAGCAGACGATGCGTCCGCGTTCGTTCATCAGGAACAGGGCCGTTTCCAGGATGGTTCCGCCGACATTGTCGAAATACACATCGACCCCATCCGGGCAGGCGGCCTTCAGAGCCTTGAACATCTTCGGGTCGCGATAGTCGACACAGGCGTCGAATCCCAGAGTTTCAACCGCCCAGGCGCATTTCTCCGCCCCGCCGGCGATGCCGACGACGCGGCAGCCCAGAGCCTTGGCGATCTGCCCGACATATCCTCCGACCGATCCGGCGGCGGCGGAGACTAGGACGGTTTCCCCGGCGATGGGCCGGCCGACGCCGATCAGCCCGTGAAACGCGGTCTTCCCGGCGATGCCATAGACCGACAGAAGGTTCGAAACGGGCCGGACATCCGGCAGCTTTTGCGCCTTGTGCGCGGGGCAGGTCGCGTAGTCCGCCCAGATTGATTCCGCCGCGACCAGATCGCCTTTGTTAAGTTTTGGGCTATTGCTCTGCACGACCTCGCAAACGGCGTAGGTCGGCATCGGATCGCCCGCATTGACCGCCTCGCGATAGGTCGCGCCTTTCATCCAGCTTCGGTTGGCGGCGTCGATGGACATCAACACGGTCCGCAGCAGCACCTCTCCCGGTCCCGGCACCGGCATCGGGACCCCGCGCATCGCGAAATGATCGCTGGTCAGTTCGTCCTTCGGCAGCTCGGCCACCACGATCTGTCTGTTTTCCATGTCGTTGTCCCTGCCTATCGGCCCTTGAATTCCGGTTTGCGTTTCTTCACGAACGCCTGCGCGGCGTTCCTGTGGTCTTCGGTCAGCATGCTTCGGATCATGTGTTCGGCCTCGCCGTTCAGCGCGCTGCGGAAATCCGTGGACATGGCCCGGTTGAGATTGGCTTTCATGTAGCGCAGGGCGACCGGGGCCGCCGCCGCCAGTTCCCCCGCCAGCGCCAGCGTGTCCTGCATCAGGGTCTCGTCGGGGACGACCCGGTTGAACAGACCGAGATCCTGGCCTTCCATCGGCAGGATCCGGCGGCCGGTGAAATAGATGTCCTTGGCCCGCGCCGGCCCAACGAGCTGCGTCAGAAGCCAGCTGCCGCCGAAATCGCCGGACAGGCCGATTGCGCCGAAGGCCGGGACCAGAAGCGCGCTATGGGCCGCGACCCGCAGGTCACAGGCCAGCGCGATCGACATCCCGGCGCCCGCCGCCGGACCGGGCAGGGCGGCGATTGTCGGTTTCGGGAAGTCAAACAGGCGCAGCGAGATCCTGTCCTGTCCCTGTTTCAGGCTGCGGATCATCGTTTCGGGGTCCGGTTCCTGCCCCTGCGCCAGCGACGCGCCCATCGAACGCACGTCGCCCCCGGCGCAGAAGGCGCCGCCGGCCCCGGTCAGCACGAGCACACGCACCTCGGGGTCGGATTCCATCTCGCTCAGCATCCGCGCAAGCGCGTCGGCCATCCGATCGCTAAGCGCGTTGCGTCGCTCCGGGTTGTTAAGCGTCAGCACCCCGACCCGATCCGTGATCGAACAGCTCAGATGATCCGTCCCGGTGTCCACACTGCGCGTTGTCATCCGTTGCGGTTCCCCTTTACAAAGCGGTTTGGCAACAACCGGAAAGTGATAACGTCATGAGCAGGGAATACCACCAGACCGACTATGTCGCGCCGCCCGGCGCCGCCGATCTCCTCCTGATCCGTCATGGCCGCACCGAGGCCGCGCGTCCGGGCGTTTCCTTTGCGTTGAAGGACGGACATGGCGACCCGGCCCTGCATCCCGCAGGCGAGGCCCAGGCCCTCGCGGTGGCCAAGCGGCTTGAAGGCGAACCGTTGAGCGCGCTCTACGTGACCACGCTGCGGCGCACCCATCAGACCGCGGCGCCCCTGGCGGCGCGGCTCGGCCTGACGCCCGCCATCGAGCCCGACCTGCGCGAAGTCCATCTGGGCGACTGGGACGGGGGACTTTACCGCATCAAGGTCGCCGACAACGCACCCGAGATCCAGCGGGCCAGGGCGCGGCAGGAATGGGGCGAAATCCCCGGCGCGGAAACGACCGCGGTCTTTCATGCGCGGGTGCGTTCCGGCCTGTTGCGCATCGCTGCCGCGCATCCGGATCAACGCGTTGCCGTCGTGGTGCATGGCGGCGTGATCGGGGCGGCGGTGGCGCTGGCCAGCGGGTCCGAACCCTTCGCTTTTCTCGGCGCGGCCAACGGCAGCATCAGCCGCCTGGTGATCCATGGCGAGCGCATGATCGTGCGCGGGTTCAACGATTGTGCGCATCTGACCTGACCGTCATGGCATGGTCAGGACGACTTTGCCCATTACCTTGCGGTCCTGCATCAGCGTCAGCGCCTCGGCGGCCTGTTCCAGCGGAAATCGCGCGCTGATCCGGGGTTTTATCTTTCCGTCGGCATACATCTGGAACAGTTCCCCGACGTTCTCGGCATGCCCCCTGGGATCGCGGAAGGTCGAGGCCCCCCAGAACACGCCGACGACCTGACAGCCCTTGAGCAGGGTCAGGTTCAACGGGATTTTCGGAATCCCCGCCGGGAACCCGACGACAAGAAACCGGCCCTCCCAGGCCAGTGCGCGAATGGCCGGTTCGGCATAGTCGCCTCCGACCGCGTCATAGACCACGTTCACCCCATCCGGACCCGCCAGCGCCTTGATTTCATTTGACAGCGCCTTCTGCGCATCGCGGTCGAGATCCCTCGGATAGACGATGGTTTCATCCGCGCCGATGGATTTGCAGAATTCCGCCTTGTCCGCACTGGATACGGCAGCGATCACCTTGGCGCCCGCAGCCTTGCCCAATTCGATGGCCGCCGCGCCAACACCGCCCGCCGCGCCCAGGATCAGCAGGGACTCGCCGGGTTTCAGATGGGCGCGGTCTTTCAGGGCATGGTGCGACGTCCCGTAGGTGAAGATGAAACAGGCGGCATCCTCGTAGGGCATGGCGTCCGGAATCGGGATGACTTTCCTGGCGTCGATGGTGATGTGGGTTGCGAACCCGCCGAAGCCCGAGAGGGCCAGAACACGGTCGCCGACCGACAAGCCTTCGACACCTTCCCCGACCGCATCCACCTCGCCCGCGATTTCTCCGCCCGGGGCAAAGGGCCGGGGCGGTTTCATCTGGTAGAGATCCCGTATCATCAACGTGTCCGGAAAATTGACACCGGCGGCGCGAACGCGGATGCGCACCTCGCCCTTGCCGGGAACCGGGTCCGGCAGCTCTGTCAGTTCCAGCGTGTCGGGTCCTCCCGGAGCCGTACTCAGCATCGCTTTCATGGTTACTCTCCCTGTATTCCGTTTCACCTTGCAGGCGTTGGGCCCGAATGTCTTGTCGCAAATCGGTGTTGTCAATCGAAATTCGAAATGCAATTCTGCACAGCGGAACAGCCGTGCGATACGTCGGGGAGGATGCGCAATGGGGCAGGAGACGACGGACCTGGACAGGTTCCGCGAGCAGACTCGGGAGTGGTTGCAGGAAAACTGTCCCGAAGCCATGCGGGACGGAAAGGCCGACGACGCCAATATCTGCTGGGGCGGAAAGACCTGGGAATTCCAGTCCGAGGACCAGAAGACCTGGCTGCACCGGTGCGCGGCAAAGGGCTTTACCGTGCCAACCTGGCCCACCGCCTACGGCGGCGCCGGGCTGGACCGGGCGCGTGAAAAGATTCTGCGCGAGGAGATGGCGCGAATCGGCGCACGCCCGCCTCTGTTGAGCTTTGGAATCTGGATGCTCGGACCGGCGCTGTTGCAGTTCGGAACCGAAGACCAGAAGCAACACTACCTGCCGCCAATCGCGCGGGGTGAAATCCGCTGGTGTCAGGGCTATTCCGAACCTGGCGCGGGGTCGGATCTGGCCAGCCTGCAAACCAGATGCGAGGACCGTGGCGATCACTGGCTTGTCAACGGGCAGAAGATCTGGACCTCCTACGCGGACAAGGCCGACTGGATCTTCGCCCTCGTGCGCACGGATCGGGATGCACCCAAGCACAAGGGCATTTCCTTTGTCCTGATCGACATGCGGACAAAGGGGGTATCGACGCGCCCCATCAAGCTGATTTCAGGCGTGTCGCCGTTCTGTGAAACCTTCTTTGACGACGTGGTCGTTCCGAAACATCAGGTGGTGGGCGACGTGAACCGGGGCTGGGACGTGGCGAAATACCTGCTGACGCACGAACGGGAAATGATCAGCGCCAGCGGCCAGGGCGCCGGCGGCGGACGTTCGCTCGGAGCCATCCTGTCGGATGACAGCGGCGGGCTGACCGACGCCTGCCTCAGGGCGGCGGCGCTGCGGTGCGAGGTCGATGCGCTGGCCATCGGGCTGACGCTGGAACGCTACAAGGACATGGCGCGGACCACCGGGGTCGGCGATGCCTCGGCGATGCTGAAATACGTCGGCACCGAACTGAACAAGCAGAGGCACGAGCTGCTCATGGCCGCAGGCGGCAGCGACGCGCTGATCTGGGATGGCCCGCACGGATCGCGCCCGGCGGACTGGTTGCGCACGAAGGCGAATTCGATCGAAGGCGGCACGTCCGAAGTCATGTTGAGCATCGTGTCGCGCCGCGTTCTGGGTCTGCCCGCATGACCGGCCTGCTCAGAACCGAAGAGGAAACCATGCTGGCAGATGCCGCGCGCGGATTCCTGGACGACGTCGCGCCGGTGTCTCATCTGCGGGGTTTGCGTGACGCGGGGCAGACCCACGACCCCGCGCTCTGGGCGGACATGGCCGCGATGGGATGGGCGGGAATCCTCGTGCCGGAATCGGCCGGCGGATCGGACATGGGCCATGCCGCCGCGGGTGTGCTGGCCGGGGAGATGGGCAAGACCCTTGTGACAAGCCCGTTCCTGTCCAGCGCCGTGATCGCCGCGACGGCGCTCCGGCAGGTCGCGGGGCGAAACGATGCCCTTTCGGCCATCGCGGACGGCACCCGCACCTATGCGCTGGCCCTGGATGAAGGCAACAAGTTCACCCCCGGTTCCGTCGATTGCGCGGCACGCCGGGACGGCAACGGCTTTCGCCTGACCGGAACGAAGAAATTCGTGGTCGACGGCGGCTTTTCCGACCGTCTGCTCATTCTGGCCCGAACCGACGAGGGACCGACACTGTTCGACCTGCCTGCGGACCGCGCGGGCACGAAACGCCAGCCCAATGCGATGGTGGACAGCCGTGATGCCGCCACGATCGTCTTTGACGGCGTGGAGGCCACCGGCGATGACGTGCTCGGCGGGCTGGGGCAGGGGCTGGACATCCTGCGCCCGGCGCTTCAGGCCGGACAGGCGGCGCTGGCGGCCGAGATGACCGGGCTGGCCAGCGGCGCGTTTGGGATGACCGTCGACTATCTGAAGGAACGCAAGCAGTTCGGAGCGCCCATCGGCAGTTTCCAGGCCCTGCAGCACCGCGCCGCCCATCTTTGGTGCGAGATCGAGGTGACGGCGTCGGCCATCGCGCATGCCGGCCGCATGCTGGATGCGGATCCGGAGAACGCGACGCTCGCCGTCTCGCTGGCCAAGGCCCGCGCCACCCGGACCGCGACCGATGCGGTGATCGAAGGCGTACAGATGCACGGCGGGATCGGCATGACCGATGCCTTCGACATGGGGTTCTACATGAAACGCGCGCGGGTCGCTTCGGAATGGCTGGGCGACTATGGATATCACGCGGAAACCGTTGCGCGGCTGCGCGGATTTTAGAGGATCGACATGACACCGGAGAACTTGTTTTCGCTGCGCGGGAAGACCGCGCTTGTGACCGGAGGCGCTACGGGCATCGGCCGGATGGCCGCCGAAGCCCTGATGAAGGCAGGCGCCAGGGTCCTGATCGCGTCGCGAAAGGGCGACGCATGCGAAGCCGTCGCAGCCGAACTGAACGCCATGGACGCGCCCGGATCGGTGGAGGGTTTCGCCGGGGACGTCGGGACCGAATCCGGGGTGGATGCGCTTGTCGCCGAGGTGAAGAAGCGGACTGAAACGCTTGATATCCTTATGAACAATGCGGGCCGGACCTGGGGTGCACCGCTGGGCGGTTTCCCGTTCGACGCCTGGGAAAAAGTCATGGCTGTCAACGTGACGGGCCTGTTTCACCTCACCCAGGGCCTGCTGCCGATGCTGATCGCCTCCGGGTCCGTCGACGATCCCGCTCGGGTGGTCAACGTTGGTTCGGTCATGGGCGAAATGCCGATGGGCGACGGCGCCTACAGCTATGCGGCCTCCAAGGCGGCCGTGCTGCACCTGAGCAAGATCCTGGCCAAGGAACTCGCGGGCCAATACATCACGGTCAACGCCCTGGCCCCCGGCCCGTTCGTGTCGAAAATGACCGCCTTTGCCACGGCGGACGAAGACATGCGCGAAAAAGTCGGTGGCGATGTACCGCTGGGCCGGGTCGGGCGGGATGAAGACATCGCCGGTTGCGTCCTGTTCCTCTGCGGTCGCGGCGGCGCCTATGTCACCGGGGCAGTGATTCCCGTCAGCGGCGGGATCAACGTGATGAGCGGGCAGAACATCTTTGAAAAAGCGATGCAATAGATCGGAGGAACCGTTTCGATGACGATCAGGTTTGATGGGCGTGTGGCGATCGTGACCGGGGCCGGCACCGGGCTTGGGCGGTCCCATGCGCTGGGTCTGGCAGAACGCGGCGCAAAGGTCGTGATCAACGATCTCGGCGTGTCGCCGGACGGGCAGGGCGCGTCGTCGGACGCGGCGCTGTCGGTGGTCGAGGAAATTCGCGCCAAAGGTGGCGAAGCCATGGCGCACGGGGCCGATGTGGCGGACGCCGAATCCGTCATGGACATGGTCGCGAAGGCCAGCCGCGATTGGGGGCGGGTCGATATTCTGGTGAACAACGCCGGCATCCTGCGCGACAAGACCTTTGCAAAGATGACGCTGGATGATTTCCGCAAGGTCGTAGAGGTGCACCTGATGGGCACGGCGACCTGTTGCCACGCCTGCTGGCCGATCATGCGCGAACAGAAATATGGCCGCATCGTGCTGACCACCTCGGCGTCGGGACTTTATGGCAACTTCGGCCAGTCCAACTACGGGGCGGCGAAAGCGGCGATGGCCGGGCTGATGAACGTGCTGCACATCGAGGGCGCGCGCGACGACATCCGCGTCAATACCCTGGCCCCGACGGCGGCGACGCGCATGACCGAAGACCTGATCCCTGCGGACGCGCTGGCTCTTCTCGATCCCGGGACGATCACGCCGGGTCTGCTCTATCTCGTCAGCGAGGATGCGCCCAGCCGGGTCATCCTGGGGGCGGGCGCCGGAAGCTACGCCCGGACACGCATCTACGAAACGCCTGGAATTACGCTGGCGGAGGACGACAACACCCCGGAAACGGTCGCAGCCCGCTTTGCCGAGATTTCGGATGCCGATGGCCAGGAAGAATTGCAGAACGCCTTTGAACAGACCCGAAAATACGTCCGCAACGCGGCCGAGGCCCGTGGGCTGACGCTCGACTGGGGCAACTGAACAGCAAAAGGAGATCGCCATGCGCGACGCCGTCATCGTTTCCACCGCCCGTACCCCCATCGGCAAGGCCTATCGCGGGGCTTTCAACGCCACCACGCCACAGGCGTTGACCGCTCATGCGATCACTCATGCGGTGCAGCGCGCTGGCGTCGATCCGGCAGAGATCAGCGACTGCGTGATCGGCGCGGCGCTTCAGCAGGGGTTGTCCGGCGGCAATATCGCGCGCCAGGCGGCGATCCGGGCCGGATTGCCGGTGACGGTGGCGGGCATGTCGCTGGACCGGCAGTGCGCGTCAGGCATGATGGCCATCGCGACGGCGGCCAAGCAGGTTCTGACCGACGGCATGGAGGTCGTGATCGGCGGCGGCGTCGACAGCATTTCCATGGTGCAGACCCCGGACATGCGCGTCGGGGCGGACCCCTGGCTGAAACAGAACAAGCCCGACATCTACATGAGCATGCTGGAGACGGCGGAAACCGTCGCGGCGCGCTATGGCGTGAGCCGCGAAGATCAGGATGCCTATGCGCTGCAATCCCAGCAACGCACCGCCGCAGGTCAGGACGCGGGCCGGTTCGATGCGGAAATCGTCCCGATGAGCACGGTGATGAAGGTGCAGGACCGCGAGACGAAAGAGATCAGCGACCAGGAGGTGACGCTGTCCAGGGACGAAGGCAACCGTCCCGGCACCACCATCGAGAACCTTGAGGCGTTGTCGCCCGTATTCAAGAACGGCATGTCGATCGCCGAAGGCCGGTATATCACCGCGGGCAACGCCAGCCAGTTGTCGGACGGCGCCTCTGCCGCCATAGTCATGGAGGCGAAACTGGCCGAACAGCGCGGCCTTGAACCGCTGGGGCGTTACGTGGGCGCGATGGCAGCCGGCTGCGAACCGGACGAGATGGGGATCGGCCCGGTCTTCGCGGTGCCGAAACTGTTGGCCGCGCATGGGCTCAAGATGGACGATATCGGGCTTTGGGAGTTGAACGAGGCCTTCGCGGTGCAGGTTCTCTACTGCCGCGACAAGCTCGGCATCCCCGACGAACTTCTGAATGTCGATGGCGGCGCGATCTCGATCGGACATCCCTATGGCATGTCCGGCGCGCGGATGGTCGGCCATGCCCTGATCGAAGGCAAGCGGCGGGGCGCGAAATATGTCGTCTGCACCATGTGCGTCGGCGGTGGCATGGGGGCGGCCGGCCTCTTCGAGGTTCTCTGATGACGAAATGGGGTCGCGACGACAGTCGCCTGCCGAAAGCGCTGCGCGGGCTGCGGCTGCCGCTCGTGGCCGCGCCGCTATTCATCGTTTCGGCGCCGGACCTGGTGATCGCGCAATGCAAGGCCGGGATCGTCGGGGCGTTCCCGGCGCTGAACGCGCGGGAAGCCGATGGAGAGCATCCGTTGCTGGACACATGGCTCACGCGGATCAACGAAGAACTCGACCGCCACAACCAGGCCAATCCGGACCGGCCAGCGGCGCCCTTCGCGGTGAACCAGATCGTGCACCGGTCCAACGGTCGTCTGGACAGGGATCTCGAGATTTGTGTGCGGCACAAGGTGCCGGTGTGGATCACGTCGCTGGGCGCGCGGGTCGAGGTCAACGAGGCCGCGCATTCCTGCGGCGGAGTCGTGCTGCACGACATCATCAACAACACCTTTGCCCGCAAGGCCATCGACAAGGGGGCGGACGGGCTGATCGCCGTTGCCGCCGGGGCCGGGGGGCACGCCGGCCCGCAGTCGCCCTTTGCGCTCATCCGCGAGATCCGCGATTGGTTCGACGGTCCGCTGTTGCTGTCCGGCGCGATCGCCAGCGGCGAGGCCCTGCTGGCGGCCCGCGCGGTCGGGGCGGATTTCGGATACATGGGATCGCCTTTCATCGCGACGCGCGAGGCGAATGCCCAGAGCGGTTACAAGGACATGATCGTGTCCAGCGGGGCCGAGGACATCGTGACCTCGTCTCTCTTCACCGGGGTTTCCGGAAACTACCTGAAACCGTCGATCATGGCGGCCGGAATGGACCCGGAGAACCTGCCCTCGGCGGATGCGTCTTCGATGAATTTCAGCTCCGGCTCCTCCAAACCCAAGGCCTGGAAGGAAATCTGGGGCGCGGGGCAGGGCATTGGCGCGGTGCGCGAAGTGGCCGATGTCGCAAGCCTCGTGAACCGGATCGAAAAGGAATACCTGCACGCCGGAGCATCCCTGGCGGCGGAGTTCGCGCCCTGACATGGCTGAGCTTCTTGTCATACGCCACGCGCAGGCCAGTTTCGGCGAAGACGATTACGACCGTTTGTCGGACCTGGGGCACCGCCAGTCCGAACTGGCCGGGCAGGCGCTGCGCGACGCCGGCTGGATGCCCGACCGGCTGGTGACGGGCACGTTGAAGCGCCAGCAGGAGACACTGCGGTCCATGGGGTTTACCGATAGCCCGGACACCCATCCCGGCCTCAACGAATACGATTTCCACGATCTGCTGAACACACGGTTCGGCGGGCAGGTGCCCGATCCGGTGCGCCACGACCGCAAAACGCATTTCCGGACCCTGCGCGAAACCATCCTCGACTGGCAGGGCGGCGGTCTGGCCAGCGCGCGTGAAAGCTGGAAAGCCTTCGTGGACCGGGTGGACGCGGCGCGGCTTTTCGCGACGCAGACCGACGCGCGCCGGGTGCTGGTGATCAGTTCCGGAGGTCCGATCGGGCAACTCGTTTCCCGGAGTCTCGGTGCCCCGCCCGAGCAGATGATCGCGCTGAACCTCCAGGTCAAGAACACGTCCTGGACACGGTTCTTCTTTTCCCGAGAAGCGTTTTTTCTGCATGAATTCAATGCGACACCGCATTTTTCCACGCAGGAAACCGCGAAGCTGCTGACTTTTAGCTGAGGACAGGACATGACGAACACCGCCCAAACGCTCGATCTGGAGGCCGTAGGCACCTATCTCGCCGGCAACCTTCCCGGTTTCGAAGGTCCGCTGAGCGCGCGCAAGTTCGAGGGCGGGCAGTCCAACCCCACCTTCCTGCTGATGACACCCAAGAAGAACTATGTGCTGCGGCGCAAGCCGCCGGGATCGCTCCTGAAATCCGCGCATGCGGTAGACCGGGAGTTCCGGGTTCAAAGGGCGCTCGCAGACACGGATGTGCCTGTCGCCAAAATGCACCTGCTCTGCGATGATGACAGCGTCATCGGCTCCATGTTCTACATCATGGATCACGTCGACGGGCGCAACTTCAGCGACCCGACGATGCCCGATCTCTCCAACCCGGAACGCTCCGCGGTGATCGGCGACATGAACCGGGTTCTCGCGGCTCTGCACATGGTCGATATCGACGCGGTCGGCCTGTCGGACTATGGCCCGCCGGGAAACTATTTCGAACGCCAGGTCGGGCGCTGGTCCAAGCAGTACCGCGCCTCTGAAACATCTCGGATCCCGGCGATGGACGAATTGATGCGGGCGCTTGTCGACGGGATGCCGGATGACGACGGGCAGCGCACCCTGGTGCACGGGGACTATCGCATCGACAACATGATCTTCCAGAAGGACGGAATCCGTTGCCTGGCGGTTCTGGACTGGGAACTGTCGACCATCGGGCACCCGTTTGCCGATCTCGCCTCCGTCATCATGCAATGGCAGATGCCGGCGGGCCGTGAAGGCCGGGGGCTGGCGGGTATCGACCGCGCCGCCCTGGGCTTGCCAAGCGATGAAGAATTCATCGCAAGCTATTGCGAACGCAGGGGTTTACCGGGGATAGACAACTTCGGATACTACCTGTCCTTCTGCTTCTTCAGAATGGCTGCGATCATCCAGGGGGTTCTGAAACGCGCCCTGGATGGAAACGCGAGCAACCCGGAACGCGCCATGAAGGTCGGGCAATATGTTCCGGTCTTTGCCGAAAACGGCCTCAAGGCGCTGAAAGGATGAGGAGAACCGAATGATGGTGCCGGTCACAAGGAGCGCGGCCTGATGTCCGACGATGTGTTCAGGGACGATCCCGACGAATCCAAGGACCGGAACTTCATCACGGCTCTGGCGCGGGGTCTGGATGTCCTGCGCTGTTTTCGTCCCGGCGAGGCGGAGCTGACCAATACGGATATCGCGGAACGCACCGGTCTGCCGAAACCGACCGTGTCGCGGCTGACTCATACGCTTTGCGTTCTGGATTATCTCGTGGCGGATCCGAACACCGGGATGTATCGCCTTGGCGCCGGGGTTCTGCAACTGGGCTATGGCGTCCTGTCGTCCCTGGAGATGAACGACCGGGCGCTGGCCGTGATGCGCGACCTGCGGGATGGTCCGAATTCCTACATCACCTGCGCGTTGGCGGAACGTCACAGGCTTGATGTCGTTTACATTGCGGTTCAACGTTCGCGAGAAAACGTGTCTCTGAGCATGCATGTCGGATCCAGGCTACCGCTGTTCTTTTCGGCCATCGGGCGGGCCATTCTGGTCGGCATGTCCGAAGAGGAACGGGCCGATGCGTTCGAAATGGGCCGAAGGGAAGACCCCGACGAGGAAGACAGGCGGCAAAGCAGTTACGCCCGCGCCGCCGCGGAATACGAAGAACACGGGTATTGCACCGGATACGGGGACTGGCGCGCGGATGTCAACGGAATTGCGGTTCCGGTAATTTCCCTGAACGGTGCGCGGGTCTACGGGCTGAACGTCGGTGGGCCGTCCTTTCACGTCAAGAAGAAGCAGCTGGAAGGTTACTACGCCAAGGAACTGCTGGCCGCCGCCAGGACGCTGAGTTCGCGTCCCTAGCGAGTCTGCCGGCCAACGGGAATCACTCGCTGTCAGGTGGAACATAATTCTGCACAGCGGAACAAATCTCTGTTTGAACGCGACGTCTTTGCTTCGGTCCGACCGTCAAAACAGGACGTATGACCCAAAGAAAAACCGCGCGGCCAGCATACCGAAAGCGCCTGAAAAAGGGTCAGTTTCGTTCCGCCTACGACGCATCAGATCGATTTGGAAAGCTTGTGATGAACACGAAATAACTTAAGATACCAATATCTTGCTTGATGACTTTAATGTAGATTCGTGAAGCTGGAATTCGACGTGGAGCGGTGTTTTCTTTCGGACCGTGATTATCGCTCAAATGCCGGGTTCCGGAGCCGTCGCGGCGCAGGAAAAGACGGAACGGTTTCCAACGCCTCTGCGCTTGACATTGACGGTCGATATGCAAGGCTTTGGCGCAAGCTCGACGATAAAAAATGCACGCAGGCATGTCGAGTTGCGTGTAAGGGAGGAAACCACATGCGGAAGACAAAACAGCTTGGCGTCACAACGGCTCTGGCGCTCATCATCGGCTCTACGACGGCCTTTGCAGAGAACATCAAGATCGCCTTCATCGACCCGCTTTCGGGTCCGTTCGCGGCGACCGGAACCAACGGCCTGCATCAGTTCGAGTTTGCCGCCGAAACCCTGGTGAACGCGAAGGGCGGCGTTCTGGACGGTCAGATGTTCGAGGTCATCGGCTTTGACAACAAGATCAGCCCGAAGGAATCGTTGATCCAGCTTCAGGTCGCCATCGACCAGGGCGTTCGCTACATCGTGCAGGGCAACAGTTCCGGCGTCGCCAATGCGCTGACCGAAGCCGTCGACAAGCACAACAAGCGCAACCCCGACAGCAGGGTTCTGTTCCTGAACTATGCCGCGGTCGATCCGGCGTTGACCAACGAGAAGTGCAATTTCTGGCATTTCCGCTTTGACGCCAACGCGGACATCAAGATGGATGCGCTGACCGATGTGATCGCGGCCAACGAGGGCATCAAGAACGTCTACGTGATCGGTCAGGATTATTCCTTCGGCAAGGCAGTCGCCGAGGCGGCGGAAGCCAACCTAGCCGCGAAACGTCCGGACATCCAGATCGTCGGCAACGAATTGCACCCGATCGGTAAGGTCAAGGACTTCACCCCCTATGCCCGCAAGATCGTGGGCGCCGAAACCGACGCCGTGATCACCGGCAACTGGGGGGCCGACATGCTGGGTCTCGGCAAGTCGATCATCGAGAACGGCTTCACCGGCCCGATCTACACCTACTATGCAGCCGGCAGCGGCATCACGGCCGCGTTCGGCGAAGGTGGCAAAGGGTCGATCCGTCTGATCAGCGAAGGCCAGATCAACCCGCCGCCGACCGAAGAAGCCGCTGCCTATTACACCGCTTACAAGGCCAAGTATCCGGATGGCAACGTGGACCAGTCCCGCATTTCCAATACGATCGGCATGTTGGCGCAGGCCATCCAGGCCGCCGGGACATCGACGGACGTCGTCGCGGTCGCGTCCGCACTGGAAGGCATGGAATATGACAGCATGTGGGGCACAAAGGTCTACATGCGGCCGCAGGACCATCAGGCGATCCAGAACATGCATATCGCGGTGCACACGAACGAAGGCGTGACATTCGACTATGACAATTCCGGCTTTGGCGTCGTGGCGGAATCCACGATCGAAATGGCCGGGATGGACAGCCCGACCACCTGTAAAATGGAACGGCCGTAACCCGGTCACTCCGCTCCGGCCCGTCGCGGGCCGGAGCGGGCGTTTTCGCATAATCACATGACTGACCGGAGGGCCAGATGGAGCTCGTACTCGTCAATCTGATCGACGGGCTGGTGACGGGACTGCTGCTTTTCATGCTGTCCGCTGGCCTCACCCTGATCTTTTCCATGATGGGCGTGCTCAACTTCGCCCATGCCAGCTTTTACATGCTAGGCGCCTATTTCGCCTATCAGATCAGCCTATACATGGGGTTTTGGGTGGGGCTTCTGGTCGCGCCGATCATCGTCGGGATCGCCGGCGCCGGGGTTGAACGCTACGGGTTGCGACGGGTCCACCAATACGGCCATGTTCCGGAACTGATCTTCACCTTCGGCCTTGCCCTGCTGATCGAGGAACTGGTGCAGTTCATCTGGGGCAAGAACCAGATGCCCTTCGACATTCCCGAAGTCCTGAATTTCACCGCTTTCGCCATCGCCGGCAACTCGATCCCCGCCTACAAGATCTTCATGATCTTCATCTCGGTGGCGATCTTCATCGGGCTGCTGTTCGTCCTGACCAAGACCCGCGTCGGGATGATCATCCAGGCCGCGTTGAGCTATCCGCGAACCGTCGAGGCGCTTGGCCACAACGTGCCGCTGATCTTCATGGGCGTCTTCGGCGTCGGCACGGCCCTGGCCGGGGTCGCCGGGGCGATCGCCGGGCCGGTGCTTGGCACGTTCCCCGGCATGGCCTTCGTGCTCGGGTCCATCGTTTTCGTGACCATCGTGATCGGGGGGCTGGGGTCGCTCTGGGGCGCGCTGGTCGCCTCGTTGCTGATCGGCTGGATCACGACATTCGCCAAATCCTACAACATCCGCATGGAAGACATCCTGAACGGCATCGGCATCTCGACGCCGGAGTACCTCGATGACAACATTTTCCGGGATCTTTGGACGATCACCAGCCCGCAGATTGCCGATATCCTGCCGTATATCCTGATGGTGCTGATCCTGATCTTCCGTCCCTACGGCCTGCTTGGGAAACGAGACGCATGAACGAGCAAGACCAGATAACGACCGATCCGACCAAGCCCGCCCAGCGGATGCGCGCCGGATCCATGACCATCAGCGCCACTCCGTGGATCGTGGCGGCTTTGGTTCTCATCGTCTTGCCGATGATCTTCACCAACAATTCCGCCATCACCATCATGAACCAGATGGCGATCACGATCGTCTTTGCGCTGGCCTACAACATGCTGCTGGGGCAGGGGGGGATGCTGTCCTTCGGCCATGCGGTCTATTCTGGTATCGGCGGCTTTGCCTGCATGCACATCATGAACGCGACCGAGTTCTTCGCCGTGCTGCCATTGCCATTGCTGCCGATCTTTGGCGGTCTCTTCGGAATGGGCCTGGCGATGATCGTCGGCAGCTTTTCCACCCGCAGCGCGGGCACTGTTTTCGCCATGATCAGCCTCGGTGTGGGCGAACTGATCGCCGCCTCTTCAATCATCATCGTGGCGTTCTTTGGCGGCGAGGAAGGGATTTCGGGCGACCGGACCTACAGCCTGCCGTTCTTCGGCATCGAGTTCCTGAAACAGATCGAAGTCTATTACCTGATTTCCGCCTGGCTGATGATCTCGACCCTCCTGATGTATCTGTTTTCACGCACGCCCATCGGGCGCATGGCCAATGCGGTGCGGGACAACCCGGAACGCGCCGAATTCCTCGGCTATTCCGCGAGATGGGTCCGGTTTTACAGTTTCATCTTTTCCGGCTTTTTTGCCGGGATCGCCGGGGCGCTCTTTGCGATCAACTACGAGATCCTGACCGAAGAGAACCTCAATACGACGTCTTCCGGCGTGATCCTTCTGGTGACCTTTCTCGGCGGTGTCGGGTTCTTCTTCGGGCCGATCCTGGGTGCCATCGTCTTCACGCTGGTGCAGACCGTGCTGAGCCTGCAAACCGATCTCTGGGCCTTCTATGCCGGGGTGCTCTTCGTTTCGACGGTCATGTTCTTTCCGGGCGGTCTTGCCGGACTGATCATGATGCATGTTCCGGCTTTCAAGTTCGGCAAGGCGCGGCATCTGGTCCTGCCCTACATCAGGACGCTGTTACCGGGCCTGATCACGATCCTCGGCCTGTCGGCGCTGGTCGAAATGATCTTTCATTTCCGGCATGCCGCCACCGGCGAAGATGAAATGACGCTGTTCTGGACGACCTTTGACAGTCACGCCGTCTTTCCCTGGATCATCGCGATCGTCGTCACCGCAGCCGCATTCTGGATAACGCGCCGGAACGTGCCCGGACTCGTGGAAGCCTGGCACAAGGCCAACAATTTCTCCGGAGGCCGCACATGAACTCTTCTGCGAATTCGACACCCGCGCTGGCCATCGAGAACCTGCACAAGAGTTTCGGCAAGGCAAAGATCATCCGCGGCGTCAACCTGAAGATCGGAAAGGGCGAACGCCATGCGGTCATCGGCCCGAACGGCGCGGGCAAGTCGACGCTGTTCAACCTGATCACGGGGCGTTTCCCGCCGACCTCGGGAAAGGTGCGTTTGCATGGCCGCGATCTGGCCGGATTGGCGCCGTTCCAGATCAACCGGATGGGACTGAGCCGGTCGTTCCAGATCACCAACATCTTCCCGAAGATGAGCGTCTTCGAAAACGTCCGCTGCTCGCTCTTGTGGTCCAAGGGCTACAGGTATTCCTTTTGGAACATGGTGAGCCGGTCACAGGATCTGACGGATGCCGCCGACAGCATCCTGGAGCAGATCAACCTCACCGCGCGGCGCGATCTGCCGGCCGGCGTTTTGTCCTATGCGGAACAGCGGGCGCTGGAAATCGGGATCACGATCGCCGGCGGCGCCAACGTCATCATGCTGGATGAACCCACCGCCGGGATGAGCCATTCGGAAACCGATTACATCGTCGAACTGATCCGCACCGTGACCGAAGACAAGACGCTGGTGATGGTGGAACATGACATGGGCGTGGTGTTCGGCCTCGCCGATTACATTTCCGTTCTGGTTTATGGCGAGATCATTGCCACCGGCCGCCCCGAAGAGGTGCGCGCCAACCCCAAGGTGCAAGAAGCCTATCTTGGCGCCGCATTGGAGGCAGAACACTAACATGCTGCACGTACAGGATCTGCACGCCTATTACGGCAAGTCCCATATTCTTCAGGGCGTCAACATCGCCATCGAAGAGGGCGAGATCGTCGCGCTTCTGGGACGCAACGGGGTCGGGCGGTCGACCACCTGCAAGGCCATCATGGGCGAGGTCGAACCGCATGGAACGGTGCGTTTCAAAGGGCAGGACATCGCCGGCAAGAAAGCCTTCGAGATCGCCAACCTCGGCATCGGATACGTGCCTGAGAACCGGGACATCTTTCCGGGACTGACCACGCGGCAGAACCTGATCCTGGGACTCAAGCCCGGCCAGAAGGACGGGTCCGGGCGCTGGTCGATGCAGGACATGTTCAATCTGTTCGAGAATCTGCTCAATCGCGCGGACGTCGAAGCGTCGGTTCTGTCCGGCGGCGAACAGCAGATGCTGACCATGTGCCGGACCCTGATGGGCGACCCGGATTTCATCATGATCGACGAACCCACCGAAGGGCTGTCGCCGCAGATGACGCAAAAGGTCGGCGAACTCCTGAAGGAGATCGCCAGCCGTGGCGTGTCCACATTGCTGGTGGAGCAAAAGCTCGCCATCGCAATGGACATTGCCGACCGGGTCTACGTGATGGGGCATGGACAGATGGTCTTCGAAGGCACGCCGGAAGAACTTCGGTCCCGCGACGATGTGCGCAAGGAATGGCTCGAGGTCTGATCGGTCTTTGTCCCAGGGAACACCCGTTCAGACGGGCTAGGGTTGTGCCGCAGCCGATTGCCGTGCAGCGTGTCGAAGATTTGTAGATGGCGAAATGAAACGAAAGAGAATGCCATGACGGCAGAATACCTGACCCGCATCGACCATGAAGACGGCGTTGTTGAAATCCGGCTCGGCCGCCCCCCCGTCAATGCTCTGAGCGCCGCGTTCCTGTCGGATTTCGGCCGGATCATCGACAGTCTTGGAGCCGACGACGAGGTGCGGGCGATCATGCTTTCCAGCGAATTCAAGGTCTTTTCCGCCGGTCTCGATCTCAAGGAAGCGCAGAAATTCGATCTGAAGGACCAGCACGGTATCGTCAAAGGGCTCAACGAAGGGTTCCTGAGCCTGTTTGCCTGTCCCAAACCGACCGTCGTCGCGGTCAACGGGGCCGCGATCGCGGGCGGCCTGTTCTTCGTGCTTGCAAGCGATTTCCGCCTTGCGGCCCCGAATGTGCGCTTTGGTCTGGCCGAGATCCGCGTCGGCGCCGATTTCCCGGTGGGACCGCTGGAGATCGCGCGGTCCATGCTTGGACCCAATGCGTTGCGCCTGTTGATGCTGACAGGTCTTCCCGTGGACAGTGCAAAAGCCGAAACGCTGGGCCTGATCGACGAAATCGTTCCGAAGGACGCGTTGTGGTCGCGCACCATGGCGGCCGCCAAGGATCTGGCGCAATTGCCGCCCCGGACCTATGCCAGCGTCAAGGCCCAGATCCGCGGCGAAACGATCCGGCGGATACAAACGGCGATCGACAACGGGGCCAACGCGCCGGAGGGCGGCTGGTTCAACGACGAAACCGTTCCGGCCATGAAACGGATGATCGGATGACAGAAGGCACCGCGGCGTCCGTCGTGCTCTGCCGCCGCGCGGGGCCGATCCTGGAAGTCACCCTAAACCGTCCCGACAAGATGAATGCGCTGTCGCGGCAGATGGTCCGCGCGTTGACGGATGTTCTGGCGCAAAGTTCCAGAGATGACGACATCAGGGCCATCATCCTGACCGGGCGCGGCCGCGCGTTCTGCGGCGGGCTGGATCTTGGTGAAATTGCCGGTCCGGATGGGATATCCGGTTTTCAATGGCATGGTCCGGACAGCCTGTTTGCCGTCGCGAAAGCCTGTCCGCACCCGATCATTTCCGCCGTCAACGGCTTTGCAATCACTGGCGGATTGGAACTGGCGCTGCTCGGGGATTTCCTGATCGCCGCCGAGACCGCGCAATTCGGGGACACCCACAGCCGTGTCGGCATCACGCCGTCCTGGGGCATGACCCAAGTTCTCCCGCGCCTGATCGGAGTGAACCGCGCGCGCCAGATGAGCCTGACCGGCGCCTTCATAGATGCCGGCACCGCGTTGGCCTGGGGGCTGGTGAACGAAGTGCTGCCCGATCATGCCCTGATGGACAGGGCGCGCGAACTGGCGGGACAGATTGCGGAAACCGACGTGACGACAATGCGCGAGATCCGCCAGCTTCTCGCGCTGAGCGCCGAGCACGGGTTAACGGAAGGCATGGCCCAGGAAACGGACGTGTTCGACAGGCATATCGCACGGGTTTCCGCCGGCGACGTGGCGCGGAACCGCGCGCGCGTCATCGCACGGGGCCGGAAAATCGCAGGAAAGGACAAAATCGCATGAAAATGGCCCGCCCGCAGGATCACGGATTTGACCCGGACCGGCTTGACCGGATCGGAGCCTGGATGAACCGGTATGTCGAGGATCGCAAATATCCCGGATCGTCGGTCGTCATCGCGCGCGGCGGCGAAGAAGTCTATTTCAACGCCACCGGTCTGCGGAATGTCGAAACCGGCCTTGCGTTCGAACGCGATACCGTCGCCCGGATCTATTCGATGACCAAACCGGTGACTTCGGTTGCGGTGATGATGCTGGCCGAACTGGGACTGTTCCATCTGGACGCGCCGGTGTCGGACTTCCTGCCTGCCTTCAAGTCCATGACCGCCCTGGTCCCCGGAGCAGAGCGCATGGATCAGGTCGAACCCTGCGCTACCCCGACGCTTCATCACCTGCTGACGCACACCAGCGGGCTGAGCTACCCGTTCAATCCCGGCCTGCTGTCCCGCGCAATGGACGAACGGAAGATCATCTTCGGCCCGAAGCAAGGCCTTCTCGCCGGTATGGCGGATCAGGTCGCGGAGTTGCCGCTGGCCTTCGTTCCCGGCTCCCGCTGGGAATATTCCGTGGCCATAGACATCCTTGGCCGGGTGGTCGAAGTGGTCTCAGGGCAGACGCTCGATCAGTTCTTCAAGGAGCACATATTCGATCCCCTGGGCATGACCGAAACCGCGTTCTCCGTGCCCGAAGGCACCGGAGACAGGTTCGCATCGCTCTACACGCCGCTGGCAGGCAACGCGATGGCGTTGAACGCATCAAGAGACGGTGGCGGCGAGACGCTGAGATTGACTGACAGCGCGGGCGCGTCCCCGTTCGAGAACGCGACGCTTTTTTCCGGCGGTGGCGGGTTGGTCGGCACGATCGACGATTACCTGTCCTTCGCCGAAATGCTGCGCCGTGGCGGCAGTTCTCCGAATGGTCGCGTCCTGAGCCGGAAGATGGTGGATTTCATGCGCATGAACCATCTGCCGGGAGATATCGCCTCCATGGGGCCGCAAAGCTTTGCCGAACAACCGATGAACGGCGTCGGTTTCGGGCTCGGCGGGTCGGTGGTTCTTGATCCTGCGCGCGCGGGAACGCTCGGCAATGTCGGGGATTTCAGTTGGGGCGGCATGGCATCGACCTTCTTCTGGATCGACCCCGTTCTGGATATGTCCGTCGTCTTTTTCACCCAACTGTCGCCGTCCAGTTCCTACCCGAGCCGCGCCGAACTCAAGACCCTGGTTCACGGAGCAATCGCCGAATGACCGACGGCAGACCCATCCTCTGGAACCCGACCCGTGAGCGGGCCGACGCCACAAGGCTGGCGGCTTTCCGGCGCTGGCTGAAATCCGAACGCGGTCTCGAATTCGAAGATTACAATGCCCTCTGGCGATGGAGCATTTCGGACCTGGAAGGATTCTGGTCCGCGATCTGGGACTTCTTCGATCTGAAGGCCAGTGCGCCCCGTGAATGCGTCCTGAAGAACAGGACCATGCCGGGCGCCACCTGGTTTCCTGGCGCCCGTCTGAATTTCGCCCAGCAGATGTTGCGCCAGGCCGAGGCGACCCCGGACCGCACGGCCATCATCGTCCAGTCGGAAACATTCGGATCGACGGAGCTGACATGGGCCGAGTTGTCGGACCGGGTGGCCAATGCGGCGGCACAGCTCAGACGTCTCGGCGTCGGTCAGGGCGACCGTGTGGTGGCTGTTCTGCCGAATACCGATACGGCGCTGATCGCCTGTCTCGCCACGCTGAGCATCGGGGCGATCTGGTCGCTCTGCGCGCCAGACATGGGGCATGTGGCGATTCTGGACCGGTTCCGTCAGATCGAACCCAAGGTGCTGATCGCGCAGGATGGCTATGTGCATGCGGGCAAGATGATCGACCGCCGCGCCGTATTGGACACGATCGTGGCCGGGCTGCCGTCTCTTGACCATTATGTGGCGGTGCCTGTTGCCGGAGATCCGCCCGCGGGCAGCATCCGCTGGTCGGAGCTGATCAAGGGCGACGCGGCCCTGGATTTCGCCCAGGTTCCCTTCGATCATCCGCTCTGGATCGTCTATTCGTCGGGCACCACCGGCAATCCGAAGCCGATCGTGCACGGGCATGGCGGCGTCCTCGTCGAAGGCGCTAAACAGTCGCTGCATCAGGATCTGTCCAGCGACGACAGGTTCTGCTGGATCACGTCTTCCGGCTGGATCATGTGGAACGCGCAACTGGCCGCGCTGGGGCAGGGGGCGACGGTCGCGATGTTTGACGGAGCCGCGAACCATCCGGACATGATGGAGATCTGGCGCTTCGTTGCGAAACACCGGATCACCTTCTTCGGCGCCGGAGCGGCTTTTTTCTCGGCCTGCCTGAAGGCCGGGATCCGCCCGCGCGACGCGGTCGATCTGACGGCCTTGCGGTCTATCGGGGCGACGGGATCGCCGCTCACGTCGGATGGGTATGACTGGGTCTACGATGCCGTCAAATCCGATGTCTGGCTGGCGCCGTTCTCGGGAGGAACCGATTTCTGCGGCGCTTTTGTCGGGGGAAACCCGATGCTGCCGGTCCGGGCCGGCGAAATGCAGTGCCGGTTCCTGGGGAACGCGGTGCGCGCCTTTGACGACCTTGGAAATGAACTGGTCGGCAAGGTCGGCGAACTGGTGTGCACGGAACCTCTGCCATCGATGCCGCTGTTCTTCTGGGGCGACACCGACGGCAGCCGGCTTCACGACAGCTATTTCGACACCTACCCCGGCATCTGGCGGCACGGCGACTGGATCGAAATCACGCCCGAAGGCGGAGCGGTAATTTACGGGCGCTCCGACGCCACGATCAACCGCAAGGGGCTGCGCATGGGCAGCGCGGAAATCTACCAAGCGGTGGAAAGCCTGCCGGAAATCCAGGATTCTCTGGTCGTGGATCTGGAATTCCTTGGGCGGGAAAGCTTCATGCCCCTGTTCGTGGTTCTGGCCGAGGGTCATTCGCTGGACGACGCCCTGCGCCATAGGATCGCCGAGGCGATCCGTCAAAGCGTCTCCGCGCGTTTCGTGCCCAACGAGATCATCGCGATTGCACAGGTGCCACGCACATTGTCCGGAAAAAAACTGGAGGTCCCGGTCAAGAAACTGCTTCTGGGCGGAGATCCCGCACGGATCGTCAACCGGGATTCGATGGCGAATCCGGAAAGCCTTGACGACTTGATCCGCTACGCGGATACCCGCTCCGAACAATCGGAAAGTTTGCCAGATGAATGACGTCGCAAAGGAATTGCTCGACTTGCTGGACATCGAGCAGCTCGAAGTGGATCTGTTTCGCGGGACCGGTTCGGGCGGCGAAACGACCACCCGGATTTTCGGAGGACATGTCATCGCGCAGGCACTTGCGGCGGCCTACAAGACGGTTCCCGACCGGCTTTGCCATTCGCTTCACGCCTATTTCATCCGGCCCGGCGATCCGAATATCCCCGTCATCTACAGCGTGGATCGTGCCCGCGACGGCGGCAGTTTCACGACCCGCCGCGTGGTCGCCATTCAGCACGGCAAACAGATTCTCAACCTGTCGGCCTCGTTCCATGTGAAAGAAGAGGGATGGGACTATCAGCATCCGATGCCGAAGGTCGACGGCCCGGCGGGGCTGATGAGCCGTGCGGAACAGAGGGATTTGTACGCGGACAAGATACCCGAATCCCACCGGTCGGATTTCCTGCGCCCGCGCCCGATCGAAATCCGCGAGGTCGATCCGAGGGATCTTCTAGACCCGAAGCCGGCCGACGACGTCAATCATCTCTGGTTCCGCATGCCCGATGCCACCGGCGCCAGCCCGCAGTTGCAGCATATCCTGTTGGCCTATGCATCCGATATGAACCTGCTCGGTTCTTCCCTGCGCCCGCATGGGCTGACATGGTTCAAGAGGGAAGTGATGAGCGCGAGCCTGGATCATGCCATGTGGTTTCATGCTCCGATCCGGTTCGAGAACTGGCACCTTTACACGATGGATGCGCCGTTTACCGGCGGCGGGCGCGGTTTCAATCGCGGGGCCATCTACAGCGAGGACGGAACGCTGGTGGCCAGCGTCGCGCAGGAAGGTCTGGTGCGGCCCATTCGCAAGGATCCCGTATGAGCGGCGCCGGACGGTATCCGCGCTGGCGACCGGGCATAGAATTGCGCGAAGACTGGTTGGCATCGGTGAGCGAAGAGATCATCGACCCTGACCGCGAAATCGTCGATCCACACCACCATCTCTGGCGGCACGGCGACGCGGTCTACGAACTGGACGTGCTGGCGAAGGATACCGGTTCGGGGCACAACGTGGTGCAGACCATCTATATCGAATGCCGGTCCTACTACGATCAGGATGCGCCGGAACACCTGAAACCGGTGGGAGAAACGCGGCGGGTGGCGGAAATGGCCGCGACGGTTCCGTCCGGATCCGCCCAGATTGCGGGCATCGTCGCCTTCGCCGACCTGCGGCGCGCCGACCTCGGCGAAACGCTCGATGCGCACGAAGAGGCAGGGCAGGGGCGGCTGGTCGGGATCCGTCACGCGGGCGCGCGCGACAGCGATCCCGATGCGCTGATGATTCCGGGCCGCGGGGACGCCGGGCTTTACGCCGACCCGGCGTTTCGCCGTGGCGTGGCCATGCTGGGCGCACGGGGGCTGACCTACGACACCTGGCACTATCACCATCAGGCCGAGGATTTCCTGGCGCTGGCGCGGGCGGTGCCGGAAACGACACTGGTCCTGGATCACTTCGGAACGCCGTTGGGTGTCGGCCGTTTCAAGGGCAGACGGGACGAGATCTTTCGGACATGGCGGGACGACATGGCAAGCCTGTCCGGATGTTCCAATGTGGTTGCCAAGCTCGGCGGGTTGTCGATGCCGGACAACGGATGGAACTGGGACTCGCGGGATCGGCCACCGTCGTCGGACGAAATGGTTGAATGCCAGGGCGACTGGTATCACCACATGATCGAGTGTTTCGGTCCGGCGCGCTGCATGTTTGAAAGCAACTTTCCGGTGGACCGGGTGTCGATCAGCTACCCGGTTCTCTGGAACGCGTTCAAGAAGATGGCCGCCAGATACAGCCCCGAGGATCAGACCCGGATGTTTTCGGAAACGGCGCGGCAGACCTACCGCATCTGAGCGCCGCGCCCGTCCGGCCCCGGTATCCGGGCCGAAAGGGCGCTTTGCGGCGCTTCAGTCAAAACCGCCGAACCGCCGGTTCAGCTTGCGCATCCCACCGATCCAGCGGTCGTAATTTTCGGTTTTCTTGCGCATGTAGCCAAGGACTTCGGGGTGTGGCAGGACGAGAAAGGTTTCGTCCCTGATGGTCTGCACGCACGCCTCGGCTACCGGTTCCGGTTCCATCATTCCGTCGATCGCGGCAACATGGTCTTCGTGTCCGCGTGTCATTTCGGTCCGAACGGCTTGCGGGCACAGGACCGAAACCTTGATCCCGTCGTCCCCATGGGTCATCGCCAGCCATTCCGCCAGACCCACGGCCGCGTGTTTCGTCACGCCATAGGGGGCCGACCCCACCTGGTTCAGCAGCCCGGCCGCCGAGGCGGTATTCAGCAGGTAGCCACCGCCCCGCGCTGTCATCCTGGGGATCAGGTGGCGGGCCGCCCAGACATGGGACATCACGTTGATGTCCCAGATTCGCTGCCAGTCGTCGTTGCCGACCTCAACGCCGCCGGCGACCGAAATCCCGGCGTTCGAACAGAACAGGTCGATCGGGCCGATCTCCGTTTCCACCCGCTCGATCAGAGACTTGATGTCCTCTTCCGTGCCTACGTTCACGGAGACGGCCAGCCCGTCGATCTGACGGGCCGTGTCTTCGGCCCCGGCCAGGTTGAGATCGGCGCAAACGATTTTCCTTGTACCTTCCTGCGCAAAACGCAGCGCCATGGCCCGGCCGATACCGCTCGCAGCCCCTGTCACGACGATGATCTTGTCCTTCAGTTCCATTGCCGTCTCCTCAGGTCCACATGTTGGAACCGCCGCAGACGGTCAACGCCTGCCCGGTCATGTAGCGGCTTGCGTCCGAGGCCAGGAACACCGCGAGTCCTTCGAAATCCTCCGGTTCACCCAGCCGTCGCAACGGGATTTCGGTCCTGATCCTGTCTTCGACCTTCGGGTCGTCCCAGAGTTCCCGTGCGAAATCGGTCCTGACGAGACCCGGACAGATCGCATTGAACCGCACGCCGTCGGGGCCGAATTCGGCGGCCAGGTTGCGCACCAGTCCGATCAGGGCCAGCTTGGACATGCCGTAAGTGCCCAGCATGACCGACGGCTTGAACGCGCCGATGGAACTGGTGAACATCATCGACCCGTTTCCCTTGGCCACCATGTCCGGCACGACCATGCGCGCCAGCCAGAGGTTGGATTGCACGTTCGCCGCCATGGTTTTTTCATAGGCGTCGTCCGGGATCTCCGATGTCGGTCCATAGTAAGGATTCACGCCGGCATTTCCGACGACGATGTCGATCGGGCCGGCCCGGTCGCGCGCCGTCTCCACCAAAGCCTGCAACTGGTCCTTGTAACCGACATTGCAGGCCACCGGAATCGCCCGTTCCGCCCCGGTCGCGGCGTTGATTTCCGCGGCCGCGACATCGAGCTGATCCTGCTTCCGTGCGGATATCACGACCGTCGCGCCATGGGCGGCCAGGGCCTTGGCCATGTGCAGCCCCATGCCCTTGGAGGCCCCGGTCAGAACCGCGACCCTGCCTGTCAGATCAAACAGCTTGTCCATGTTTACGGCCCCTCGAACAT
Source organism: Sedimentitalea xiamensis (assembly GCF_030164465.1). GTDB lineage: Bacteria > Pseudomonadota > Alphaproteobacteria > Rhodobacterales > Rhodobacteraceae > Sedimentitalea > Sedimentitalea xiamensis. The sequence goes on along the minus strand of NZ_JASNJE010000005.1, from coordinate 106,982 downwards.
CTTGCCGCGCGCGACGCCGCCATGGGACGACCGGCGGTCATTGGAGTTTTGGAAACTCTGCACTTCGGCGCGGGCGACGACATGGTGATGCACTTCGTCCGGACCGTCCGCAAACCGCAAGGTCCGCTGACCGGTATACATTTCAGCGAGCGGGAACCACTGCGAGATCCCCGCGGCACCATGCACCTGCATGGATTGATCGATGATCTGACACACCCGTTCCGGCACCATCGCCTTGACGGCGGAGACCCAGATCCGCGCCTCCTTGTTGCCCAGCACATCCATTGCCCGCGCGGCTTTCAGCACCATCATCCGCATCGCCTCGATGTCGATACGGGCGCGGGAAATGGTTTCCATGTTCTTGCCGAGATCGACGATGCGCTTGCCGAACGCCTGACGGTTGATCGCCCGGTCCAGCATCATGTCCAGTGCCCGGTCCGCAGCGCCGATGGAACGCATGCAGTGATGGATGCGGCCGGGCCCCAGCCGCAACTGGCTGATCTCGAACCCGCGGCCTTCGCCCATCAGGATGTTTTCCTTTGGCACCCGGACGTTTTCGAACTTGATGTGCATGTGGCCGTGGGGGGCGTCGTCATGGCCGAAGACATGCATCGGCCCCACGATGGTGACGCCGGGGGTATCGATCGGCACCAGTATCTGCGACTGCTGCTTGAAGGTTTCCGCCTCTGGAGAGGTTTTCACCATTGTAATCATAATCTTGCAACGGGGGTCGCCGGCGCCGGAGATATAGAATTTTTCGCCGTTGATGACCCATTCGTCACCATCCAGCACAGCGCTGGTCGAGATGTTCTTGGCATCGGAACTGGCGACGTTGGGTTCCGTCATCGCATAGGCGGACCGGATTTCGCCGGCAAGCAGAGGTTTCAGCCATTTTTCTTTCTGTTCCGGGGTGCCGACCCGTTCCAGAACTTCCATGTTACCCGTGTCCGGCGCAGAACAGTTGAGCGTTTCGGAGGCTAGGGGATTCTTGCCAAGCTCGGCGGCGATATAGGCGTAATCGAGGTTGGACAGACCTTCGCCAGTTTCCGCGTTCGGCAGGAAAAAGTTCCAGAGTCCATTGGCCCGCGCTTTTTTCTTCGCGGTTTCCAGAAGTTCAAGTTGGCCCGGCGCATAGGACCAGCGGTCGGCGCGGCCTTCGCCCAGGCGGTAGAACTCTTCAGTGATCGGATCGACATTCTCGGCGATATGCTTGATGACCGCGTCCAGAAGCGGCCGAGCGCCATCGGACATCGTCAGATTGTTCATTTCCGGGGGGTGATTTGCGATGGACATATGATCTTCCTTCCGCCTTTGCAATGGCTTGTCTGTCTAAGTTGATGTTATGGAGTTTTCCGGGGTGTCGCTTGTCCGCGCTCCGGCCTCGCGCCTGTTTTCCCTCGGGCTCCGCCGGTCCGGGGGGGGCCAAGCCTGAAAACCGTGCCGGTGCGATCATACCGCGCCCGTCTCAGCGATGGATTCAAGGCACTGTGCGCGCAGCGCACGTCGATCGGTCTTGTCCGTCGCGCCGCGGGGCAGGGGAGACGCCTGGATCCAGATGCGTTCGGGAATCTTGAACCGCGCAATGTGATCCGCGAGAAACGCGTTCAGTTCCTCCTGCGATGTCGACTGCCCCGGGCGCGTTTGAACGCAGGCCCCGACCGTTTCACCCAGGCGATCATGTGGAAGCGAAAAGGCGCAGGCCTCGGCGACCGCAGGATGGCGATGCAAGGCGCCTTCCACGTCAAGGCAGGAAATGTTTTCGCCACCGCGAATGATGATGTTCTTCTTGCGATCCGAAATGGTCACATAGCCGTCGGAATCGATGAATCCCATGTCGCCGGTCCGCAGCCAACCATCCCGCAGGACCTCGGCCGTTGCTTCGGGTTTATTCAAATAGCACCGCATGTTGCAGGGGCTTTTTACAGTGATTTCGCCGATCTCGCCGGTCGGGACTTCGTGGCCATTCTCATCCAGAAACTTTAGATCCTGCACCGGGGGATGCAGACGCCCGGCACTGCCGGGGCGCGCGACGTAGTCAGGCCCCGCCATGCCGATCCCGACAGCGTTGGTTTCGGTCATTCCCCAGCCGGTCGCAATGTCGGCATTGGGAAATTTCCGTGCGAGATCCTCAACTTGTGCCGCCGGTCTCTTGGCGCCGCCGGATCCGATATAATCCAGCGTCTCCAACGAGAAACCCAACGCCTCAGATGCCTGCAACAGTTCAGCGGATTGTGTCGGAACTCCAAGAAACCGGGTGATTTTTTCCTTTTCCACGATCCGCACGGCCTCAGTCGCATCCCATTTGTACATCAGGGCCAGCTTGGCACCGGCGGGCATGCTCAGAAGAAACATCGGATGCGTTGCGGTCACATGGAACAACGGCGTCACGATCAGCACGGACGGGCGCGGGGCCGGGGGCGCGTCGTCCTCCGGCGGATTGACCAGGGGCGCCATCACGGCCTGCATCAACCATGTGAATACGGCATTCATCGCGCCGCGATGGGTTTGCACGACCCCTTTGGGATGACCGGTGGTTCCCGACGAATACATCACGGCGAAATCGTCATCGGTGTCGATTTCGACATCGGGAGCCGTCGTGTCGGCGCAAGCGGCGAGAAGGTCGGAATAGGATTTCCCCGCCAATCCTTCGCCATCCCGAACGCCGACGAGCGTCAGCCCGAGATCCGCGACCAAAGGTTGGATCCGTTCCACTCGGTCCTTGTCCGCAAAGACCAGTCTTGCGTCGCTGTCCCGCAGCGCATAATCGAGCTCTTCGGTCGTCCACCATGCATTCACGAACACCGTGACGGCTCCGATTGATGCAATCGCCAAGACAAGGATCAGCAGTTCCGGATAGTTGCGCATCGCGATTGCGACAGGAATGCCTTTGGTGACAGCGAAGTCGCGTTCCAGAACATGCGCCATGCGGTGCACTTCATTGGTGAATTCATCGAAGGTCCATCTGTCGTCCTGAAACACCAGGTAATCGGCGGCGCCGTCAGCCTGGGCCGCACGGCTGGCGTGCAGCAGGGCGCGCGCATGCGGTGGAATGTTCTTGAAGACCCTGAATTGCGTTCCGCGAATGGTCGCGGTTGTCAGTTCGAACAAAGGGTTCGTTGTAGTCACGTGTTGAACGGCGGCTTCGGGCGTCATCGGGGGCACGGCCGTCACCATATCGACCATGCCCGTATCTGGCGCAGAATGCGCATTCCAATACCTCCCTTGATCCGCGATTGCACCGAACCCGGTTGGTCCGAGGCTTGCCGCGACTCTTCCTCCGCGAAATGTTAGACTGGAATTTCAGGAGTGCCAATACCGCTTGTCGGAACTATGTTTCGCAATGCGATACTGTCTCGATCCGAAAACCGGTACTCCAATGGGTATCATTTTACATAATACCGATTATGCGATTCCACGACATATGCTCTGGGTATCCGCACGTATCAGGCTACGACGCTGCGGACGTCCGGGTTGTGTCTTCCTCGGCCAGCCGATCAAATGCTTCGTATTGTGACAGAAACACCTGTCCGGTCAGTTCCTCCAGAAAGTGACTGCAAAGCAGCCGGTCCATCACCGGCCCTTTGACTTCCGACAAGTGCAGCGTTAGCCCCATATCCCCAAGCCGGCGGTTGATCGCTTCCAGCGACTCGAGCGCGCTGAGGTCGACTTCGTTCACCGCAGAGAACATCAGGATCACGTGCTTCAGGTTCGGATCGCCGTGAACGCGCGCGAGAATGACGTCCTCCATCCGGCGGGCATTCGCAAAATAGAGGCTCTCGTCGATCCGTAGAGTCAGCACCCGCGGATCGGTGATGACGTCATGGCGGTGAATGTTGCGGAAATGCTGGCTTCCGGGGACGCGGCCGACTTCGGCGACATGTGGCCGAGAGGTTTTCCAGACGAACAGAACCAGGGAGATCGCCACTCCGCTGGCAACGCCGATCTCAACGCCCGCGACCAGGGTCAGTCCGATTGTGCCCAGAACGGCAGCGAAATCGGCTTTGGAATAAGACCAGCTCCGCTGTAAAATGGACAGATCGACCAGCGACAGGACCGCCACGATGATCGTGGCCGCCAGGGTTGCGATCGGCAGAAAATACAGCAGCGGCGTCAGGAACATGGCGGCGATCAAAAGCCCGATCGCCGTGAAGGCGCCTGCCGCCGGCGTGCGCGCCCCGGCGTCGAAATTGACCACGGACCGGGCAAATCCGCCCGTCACCGGGTAGCCGCCTGACAATCCCGATGAGATGTTGGAAACGCCAAGAGCGATCAGTTCCTGGTTCGGCTCGATGCGCTGTTTCTGCTTTGCTGCAAGAGTTTGCGCGACAGACACACTTTCCACGTAGCCGATGATGGAAATCAGGACGGCCGGTCCCAGCAAGGCGGTGATGAGCGCCATGTCGAGATCCGGCATGCCCAGCGGCGGGAAGCCCATCGGCACCTCTCCCACGACCGCCACCCCTGCCCCTGGCAAGGCCAACCCCCAAGTGGCGAGAGTCGTTCCGATGACGGCCAGAACCGGCCCTGCCCGCACCAATGTCCCTGCAAGGCCGGGACCTACGCCCAGAGCCACCAATGCGCGCGCCATGCCCTTGCGAACCCACAGGAGGAAACCAAGAACCGTGATTCCGATCAGGGTCGTCGGGATATTGGCGGCCGGTAGCGCCTGCCACAGCGACCGAAGCAGTTCCGGAAGGCTGTGCCCCTGCGCGGAAACGCCCAGAATATGCTTCACCTGGCTCACCGCGATGAGCAGGCCCGACGCGGTGATGAAACCGGCGATCACCGGGTGGCTCAGAAAATTCGCCACTATTCCCAGCCGCAGCGCCCCCATGAGCAACAGGATGAGACCGGACAACAGGGCGAGCACCGCAGCCGCCGCCACGTAATCCGTCAGGGTATCCAGCCCCAGCGGCGCCAGCGCCGACGCCGTCATCAGCGACACGACCGCCACCGGGCCGACCGCCAGAACGCGGCTGGTTCCAAACAGGGCGTAGGCGACCAGCGGCAGGATCGATGCATAAAGCCCGGTTTCAGCCGGCAATCCCGCCAGCAAGGCATAGGCGAGAGACTGCGGAATCAGCATGATCGTCACGATCACCGCGGCCGTCATGTCCCCTGACAATTGGGAGCGGTCGTAGGCCCTGCCCCAGTCCAGGATCGGCAGAAAGCTTCGCCATGGCATCGCGATTTTTCCTCGTTCCGGTTTTCGAAAAGTCAGACCAGGCCAGTGGTCAATGCCGCGTCGACAAGCGCCGCGCTGCGAGCGCCGGACCGGCAGTAAAAGAGAACGGGTTTTGGTAATTCAGGCCACAATTCCTTGAGCGCGTGGACCTGCTCCGGAACCTGCGATCCCGAAGAAATCGGGAGATAATGCGTTTCCAGGTCCAACAAGGCACCCGCTGAAGAAATGGACTCAAAAAGGGGCTGATCGGCGGATTCACCGTCCGGCCGGTTGCAGATGACGCTTGCGAACCCCAGGGACTTGACCAGGGCCATGTCTTTTGGAGTCAACTGCCCCGTGACGGATATGTCTTGCGTTAATTTCGAAAGGTCCACGGCCTGATCTCCATATCGATCTTCATATATGAAATTTTATATATGACTTGTGCCGTGGATGTGAAGACCGTTGTGGCGGCGGAACGGAACGATTGTCCGCGAATGCCTGTCTTGTCATCTTTTCCCGACCGAATACCGGCCACGAAAGGCAACCGCGGTGGCGGATGCCTTGGCAGCGTCGGGTCGAAACGGATCAGAAGAACGCCTGAAGCCCGGTTTGCGCCCGCCCGAGGATGAGCGCATGCACGTCATGCGTTCCCTCGTAGGTATTGACCGTTTCCAGGTTCATCATGTGCCTTATGACTTGAAATTCCAGGCTGATACCGTTGCCGCCATGCATGTCTCTGGCCATGCGGGCGATATCGAGCGCCTTGCCGCAATTGTTGCGCTTGACGATCGAGATCATTTCCGGCGCGGCATTGGCGTCGTCCATCAGCCGGCCGACCCGAAGGCTGGCTTGCAGACCGAGCGCGATTTCCGTCTGCATGTCGGCCAGCTTCCTTTGAAACAACTGCGTCTGGGCCAGCGGGCGGTTGAACTGATGGCGGTCCAGACCGTATTGCCGCGCCGCGTGCCAGCAGGTTTCTGCAGCCCCCATCGCCCCCCAGCTGATGCCGTAGCGCGCCCGGTTCAGGCAGCCGAACGGCCCCTTCAGTCCCTGGACATTCGGCAGCAGCGCGTCTTCGCCGACATCGACATTGTCCAGAACGATCTCGCCGGTGATGCTGGCGCGCAGGCTCATCTTGTTCTGAACCTTCGGCGCGCTCAGCCCTTTCATGCCCTTTTCGAGGACAAATCCCCGGATCTTGCCGCCATGTTCTTCGGACTTGGCCCAGACGACGAAAACGTCGGCGATCGGCGCGTTCGAGATCCACATCTTGGATCCGTTCAGTCGATAGCCATTGGCGGTCTTTGTCGCGCGGGTTTTCATCCCGGCGGGGTCGCTGCCCGCATCGGGCTCCGTCAGGCCGAAGCAACCGATGAATTCACCGCTGGCGAGTTTCGGCAGATACTTCCGGCGCTGCTCCGCGCTGCCGTATGCATAGATCGGATACATGACAAGGGAACTCTGGACCGACATCATCGACCTGTATCCGCTGTCCACGCGTTCCACTTCGCGGGCCACAAGCCCATAGCTGACATAACCCGACCCAAGCCCGCCGTATTCTTCGGGAACGGTCACGCCCAGCAGACCCATCTCTCCCATTTCCCGGAAAATCGACGGATCGGTATCTTCGGAGGCATAGGCCGCAGTCACGCGCGGTTGCAGTTTTTCCTGCGCATAGGCCCGTGCGCTGGCGGCAATCATGCGTTCGTCTTCAGACAACTGATCCTCGAGCCGAAAGGGATCTGCCCAGTCGAATGACCCGAGATCAGGGGAGTCTTTGGCTTTCAGGGCGGGTTTGGCGGCGACATTCATGACGAACTCCTGACCAGGGTGGGTTTACGGGACTTTACGACGGATGCCCTGCCAAAAACAGCGAGACTTTCACATGAATATATGAGCAAATATCATACATGATCGCGCCGCGCCGCCTCCTTCCGTCCATCGCGTCCCTGCGCGCGCTCGAAGCCCTGGACCGGCTCGGCAGCGCGTCCGCGGTCGCCGCCGAACTGGACCTGACCCAAAGCGCCATCAGCCGTCAGCTGCAAACACTTGAACAACAGATCGGAACCGGGTTGATCCACCGGGAACGCAACCGTCTGATCCTCAGCCCGGCGGCGCAGAAATACGCGGCGGACATCCGTCAGGCGCTCAACCAGATCGCCCAGGCGTCGTTGCGCGTCCAGGTGGCCCCGTTGGGCGGAACCCTCAATCTTGCCATTCTGCCGACCTTCGGAATGCGCTGGCTGGTGCCGCGCTTGCCGGAATTCGCGCGCCTGCATCCGAACGTGACCGTAAACATGTCGACGCGACTGCACCCGTTCAGCTTTGCCTCGGAACCCTTTGACGCTGCACTTCATTTCGGCGATACGAACTGGCCGGGAACCGAAAGCCTTTTCCTGCGCCACGAAAACCTGCTGCCGGTGTGCGCGCCCGCCTTGCTGCGCGGCAAGGATCGGGTTGAACCTGACGACGTTCTGTCCATGCCCCTTTTGCATATCCAGACCCGTCCGCGCGCGTGGCAAGACTGGTTCAATGCAAATGGCCTGCCGCAATCCGGTTCGTTGCCGGGCACGATGTACGATCAGTTTTCAACCATCACACAAGCCGCCTTGCATGGTCTTGGCGTCGCCCTGATGCCCGACTACTTGGTCGAGCAGGATATCGCCCTGGGCCGGCTGGTCGCGTTGCAGGACGCGCCGACGGAAGCGAAAGGCGCCTACTACCTGATCTGGCCGCAGGAAAAGACGCGCGATTCCGCCTTGCAGTTCTTTCGCGACTGGCTGGCAACGCAGGCGCAGTCCGAAGACCCCCTGCCCCGCTGAACCTGTTCTTGCTGGGAACCGCTTGAAGAAACCTCAAGACCCGATCTGCGAAGCCGGCGCAGGCAGAAACGATCGTTCCGCAACATATACCTCAGTTGCCCGAACTCCCCGCCGCACGGATCAGCCGAGAGCGTAGCCCGATCCCCGAACCGTGCGCACCGGGTCGTCGCCGCCGTTGCGCATCAGGGCCTTGCGCAGACGTCCCACATGCACATCCACCGTACGCGTATCGACATATATGTCGCGCCCCCAGACCCGATCCAGAAGCTGTTCGCGGCTCCAGACCCGTCCCGGTTTCTCCATCAAATTGCGTAGGAGCCGGAACTCTGTCGGCCCGAGCCGGACGCTTTGTCCCGCGCGCGTCACCTTGTGCGTCTCGCTGTCCAGGACAATGTCTTCAAATTCGAGCTGGACACCCACGGTGGACGGGCGCGCACGCCGCAGCTGCGCCCGCACACGCGCCATCAGTTCGACGACCGAATAGGGTTTGATGACATAGTCGTCCGCGCCGGTTTCCAGGCCGCGCACCTTGTCGACTTCCTCGGACCGGGCGGACAACATGATGACCGGAATGGCGCGCGTGGCCGGACGTGTCTTGAGCCGGCGGCAGACTTCGATACCGCTCAGTTTGGGCATCATCCAGTCCAGCACGATGACATCCGGCGTTTCTTCGTCCACGAGCAGCATCGCGACTTCGCCGTTCTCGGCCTGGCAAACGCGAAAGCCCTCCGCTTCCAGATTGTAACTCAACACTTCCCGTTGCGAAGGTTCGTCTTCGACAATGAGAACCGTAGGCTGATCGGCGGTCATGCTGGTCATTCTCCTACAGTTCCAGAGAGGTCGTGTCCGCCTTGGGCCGGAATTCGTCGGGACGGTCGCCGGTCACGAGGTACACGACCTGTTCGGCAATGGATGTCACGTGGTCGCCCATGCGCTCGATATTCTTGGCGATGAAATGCAGATGCATGCAGGGTGTGATGTTGCGGGCATCTTCCATCATGAAGGTCAGGAGTTCCCGGAACAGGGCATTGTACATCTGATCGACATCCAGATCGCGCGCGATGACATTTTCAGCCAGTTCGACATCGCGCTGGACATAGGCGTCGAGCGCGTCCTTGAGCATGCGCTCGACTTCCTGCGCCATCCGGCGCAGGGCCGAGGAACTGTCGTCGACCGGCGGAATCTGCGAAAGAACCGTCGTGCGCTTTGCCAGGTTCTTGGCGTAATCCCCGATCCGTTCGAGATTGCCGCTGATCTTGATGACCGACAGCACGAGCCGCAGATCCGTCGCCGCGGGCGACCGCCTGGCGATGACACGCGCGGTCTCTTCGTTGATCAGATCTTCGAGCGCGTCTATGGCCTTGTCGTTGTTGCGGACCTGCTCGGCCATTTCCTGGTCACGCGTTTCCAGCGACCGGGCGGCCTTCATGATCGCGGCCTCGACCAGCCCGCCCATCTTCATGATATGGGCCTGCATCGTTTCCAGGTCCCGGTCGAACGCCGAGGCAATGTGCTGTTCCTGCATGGCTTTCCCCTAACCGATCCGTCCAGTGATGTAACTTTCCGTGCGCGGGTCTTCCGGATTGGTGAAGATTTGTCCCGTCTCGCCGAATTCCACCAGTTGGCCAAGGTGGAAGAAGGCGGTGTTCTGGCTGACCCGGGCCGCCTGCTGCATGGAATGAGTCACGATGACGACCGAAAAATTCCGTCTCAGCTCATCGATCAGTTCCTCGACCTGCGCCGTCGCGATCGGGTCGAGCGCGCTGCAAGGTTCGTCCATCAGCAGGACTTCGGGTTCCGTGGCCACGGCGCGCGCGATACAGAGCCGCTGTTGCTGCCCGCCGGACAGCCCAGTGCCGGGCGCATGAAGGCGGTCCTTCACCTCGTCCCAGAGTGCGCCCCGCCGCAATGCCCGTTCCACGATCTCTTCGAGGTCGGACTTCGAGCGGGCCAGACCGTGGATCTTGGGGCCATAGGCGACATTGTCAAAGATCGACTTCGGAAAGGGGTTGGGCTTCTGGAACACCATTCCGACCTTCGCGCGCAATTGCACCGGATCGACGCGCTTGTCGTAGATGTCTTCGCCGTCCAGCCGCATGGAGCCGGTGACACGACAGCTGTCGATGGTGTCGTTCATCCGGTTGAGACAGCGCAGGAAAGTCGATTTCCCGCAGCCGGATGGGCCGATGAACGCCGTAACCGTGTTGTTGGCGATATCGACGTTCACATCCCGGATGGCATGGGTGTCGCCATAAAACACGTTCACGTTGCGGGCCAAGATCTTGGGCGTCTCCACATCGATGGCAGAGCCGGCAAGCCGGGACATATCGTTCATTTCTTCCATTTCCTTACCAACGGCGTTCAAAGCGGCGGCGCAAGATCACGGCGATCGTGTTCATGGCGACGAGAAAGACCAACAGGATGATGATGCCTCCCCAGGCGCGTTCATAGAAAGCGGGATCGGCGCGTTTTGCCCATTCGTAGATCTGTGCCGGCATCGCGGAGTTGGGGTCCAGCAGCCCCGCCACGATACCATCAGGCGCATTGGATGCAACAAAGCCGACCATGCCGATCAACAGCAGCGGCGCGGTTTCTCCCAGCGCCTGCGCCAGGCCGATGATGGTGCCGGTCAGGATTCCGGGCGCCGCCAAAGGCAGGACATGATGAAAGACGGACTGCATCCTGGATGCGCCGATGCCAAGGGCGGCATCGCGGATCGACGGCGGCACCGCCTTCAGCGCCGCCCGGGTAGAGATGATGATCGTCGGCAGGGTCATGAGCGTCAGGACCATTCCGCCCACCAGCGGCGCCGACATCGGGAGATGCATCGTGTTGATGAACACCGCCAACCCGAGAATACCGAAAACGATGGACGGGACGGCCGCGAGATTGCTGATGTTGACTTCGATGACATCCGTCCACCAAGTCTTCGGGGCGAATTCCTCCAGATAGATGCTGGCGGCGACTCCGATCGGCAGCGACAGCACCAGAACAACCAGCATCATGAACAGCGACCCGATCATCGAGACCCCGAACCCGGCCGCCTCGGGCCGCTGGTCCGACGCATCCGCGCCCAGAATGAACGCCGGGTTGAATTTCTTTTCGATCAGGCCGAGGTTCACCAACTGGTCGACGAAATCGAGCTGCTCCACGGAAATGTTCTTGTCGTTCTGGATGCTGTCGCGGCTGACCCGGCCCTTCATGTAGCCATCCACGCGGCTATTGGCCAGAAAGGTGAACTCCGCGGTGGTTCCGATCCTGTCCGGATTGGCCAGAACATAGTCGCGAAGCTGGGCGGCGGCATCCTTGGACAGGATTTCGCCCATCTCCTTCGCCGAAAGCGCTGTCTCCACGCCCTGTTCGGCCGCCAGTGTCTCGAAGGCCCCGTTGATCAGCGGAGCGTAACCGAAGGTCGACACTTTCTTGATCTGCTCAAGGTCCCGATCGCCGGTCTTGTCGAGCTTGCTTTCGAGAAGTTCGACATCCAGCGTCACGAAGCTTTGCCGAAACGCGCCGGACCCGTTGCTCACGATCGTGGTGACCAGTGTGACCAGCATCAGCAATCCGATCGAGATCGCGATCACGCCATAAAGCTTGAACCGGGTTTCGGCGGCATTGCGGCGGCGCGTGCGGGCGTCCTGCCGAAGCAGCGACCCGTTTTCTGTGGATACGGGCAAGGCCGGATCGGTTGCGTGGGTCATTCGTACTGCTCCCGGTATCTGCGCACGATATACAGCGCCAGAATGTTCAGCCCCAGTGTCAGGACGAACAGCGTCAGTCCAAGCGCGAAGGCCACCAGCGTTTCCGGACTGGCGAAATCCGTGTCCCCGGTCAGTTGGCTGACGATCCGGGTTGTAATGGTCGTCATCGATTCCAGCGGGTTGAGGGAAAACTTGGCGATGGCCCCTGCCCCCATGACGACGATCATCGTTTCACCGATGGCGCGGCTGGCGGCGAGAAGAATGGCGCCGACGATCCCCGGCAAGGCCGCGGGCAGGACCACCTGGCGGATGGTTTCGGACCGGGTCGCGCCCAGACCGAAAGACCCGTCGCGCAGGGATTGCGGCACCGCGGAGATGATATCGTCGCTCAGGGAAGACACGAAGGGGATGAGCATGATGCCCATCACGACTCCGGCGGTCAGCACAGATGTGGCGCCCGCCATCCAGTCCACGCCAAGAACCCCGTCGCTGCCACGGCCGAAGAAATTCACCAGCATCGGTCCGACTGTCAACAAGGCGAACAGGCCGTAGACGATGGTCGGGATGCCCGCGAGAATTTCCAGAAGCGGCTTGGCGAAGGATCGCGTGGCCTTTCCGGCATATTCCGACAGGTAGATCGCAGCGAAAAGCCCGATCGGCACCGCCACCGCGAGAGCAATGAAAGAGATATAGAGGGTGCCCCAAAGCAAGGGCAGGATCGACAGTTCGCTGTCGCCCCGGAAGTTCGGCGCCCATGTGGTGCCAAAGAAAAAGTCGGTCCAGGAATGCAACGAAAAGAAGTTGCGCGTTTCAAACAGCATCGACAGGACGATGCCCAGCGTGGTCAGGATCGCGATCGAGGCTGCCGCGATCAGCAAGGCCATGACCGCGCGTTCGACCGCATTGCGGGCCCAGAAGTCCCGCGACGTCCGGCTGACGGACAGGACCAGTCCGATGATTGCAAGCCCGAGGACGCAAAAACCCATCAGGCGCGTTCCGGAGGCAGTGGCCCGCCGGTAGGCTTGTGCGGCGCGCATGACTTCCGGGCGCACGTCCGACCCCAGCGCGACGCCGACCTCCCCGAGACGGGCGCGGATATCGGACAGTTCGGGCCGCATGCTGTTGGCCTGTTGCGCCGTCAGGACATTTTCGGCCACAGCCTTGTCCAGCCCGGTGGCCAGGCGGCGAACGTCGCTCATGACGAGGCCGGCGCTCGATCCTTCGGGGATCAGTTCCTGCGGCAGCAGGTTGGACACGCGGTTCTCGATCAGAAGCGGTTGCAGGACCAGCCAAAGCACCAGAGCGCCCAGAGCGGGAACCAGCGTCGAAATCACCACATTCCAGCCATAGTAGGCCGGCAACGAATGCAATTGGCGCACGTCTCCGTCAGCTGAGGCGAGCGCCCGCTTCCGGCCCGCAAGGTAGCCCGCCGCCCCGAGGGCGATCAGGATGAGAATGAGCCAGTGAAATGGCATGGGGCGTTACCGATATGTTTGGTGGGTAAAGAAACGGACGGAGCACCGCGATGCTCCGTCCATGATCGAACGGGGACGGTCAGGAGCTTCCGCCGAGCGTCTTTTCGTCGGCAACGATGGCTTGCGTGTCGCTCAGTTCCGGATCCGAAACCAGACCGTATTCGGAAAGCGGACCGTCGGGACCCGCGATCTCATCCGCCACGAAGAATTCGGCGAATTCCTTCAGACCGGGAATGACGCCGATATGCGCCTTCTTGACGTAGAAGAACAAGGGGCGGGACACCGGGTATTCGCCGGAAGAGATCGAGTCCGTGCTCGGCATCACGCCGGACATGGCCGCAACCTGAAGCTTGTCGGTGTTGTTCTCATAGAAGGCCAGGCCGAAGACGCCGATGCCGTCCTTGTTGCTGTCGATGCGGGCCAGGGTTTCGGTGTAATCGCCATCGATGTCCACGGACTTCCCGTCGGTGCGCAGTTCGATGCAGGCTTTCTCGGCCGCGCCCTTTCTGGACTTGTCGTCTTCGCCCTTGGCAGCCGCCAGATAGGCTTCGAAGTCGCCGGATTCTTCGCACCCCGCAAGGATCACCTTTTCCTCGAAGACTTCGCGGGTGCCGTGCTTGGTTCCCGGCACATAGGTCTGGATCGCCTGGGCCGGCAGGGCCGGATCGACTTCATTCCACATGGTATACGGGTTGTCGACCAAAGCGCCGTCGACGACCACCTGGCGGGAAATCGCGCGATACCACTGGACCGGGGTGAATTCGAAGGAATTGCCGTTGATGTCGCTGGCAAAGACGATGCCGTCATAGCCGATGCGGACTTCGATGATATCCGTCACGCCGTTCTCTGCGCAGACCTGGATTTCCTTGTCGCGGATCTGACGCGAGGCATTGGCGATATCGATGGTGTTTTCGCCGAGACCTTCGCAGAAGCGTTTCAGGCCGGCGGACGACCCGCCCGATTCCACGACCGGCGTCGGGAAGTCGAAGTTCTCGCCAAAGGCTTCGGCAACGATCGACGCATATGGCAGCACCGTCGAAGACCCGGCCACCTGGACCTGATCGCGGGCGGCAGCGGTGGTTGCACAGAAAGACGCGACGGCCAGAGTGGAAGCAGTCAGTTTCAAGATGGACATGAATGTCTCCTAAAGGACATGAACGAGCGGCCACCCCCATGATGACCTCGCGCCCCACCTAGGTGGTCTGCGTATGCCTTTTGTGACACCCCGGTAACAGTTTCATGACAAAGCGCGATAAAATGGATCGCATCGAAACCGCGCGCAATCCGCGCCGGGCCGATCCCGGCTCGCAAAGGTCTGCTACTGCGGCAAAACCACCGTGCAGGTTGTGCCTTTGCCCAATACGCTGTCGACCCGGAACCGTCCCCGGTGGCGATTCACGATGTGCTTGACGATGGCCAACCCCAGGCCGGTTCCACCGAGTTGGCGGCTTCGGTGATTGTCCACCCGGTAGAATCGTTCCGTCAGGCGCGGCAGATGGACCGGGTCGATTCCCGATCCCCGGTCGATCACCTGCACCTGAACCGCCGGAACGCGCAATTCCGAATCGCGCTCAACCACGCGCAGTTCGATCGTCGTCCGGTTGTTTTCGCCCCCGTATTTGATCGCGTTCTCGATCAGGTTGGTGAAAACCTGGCGCAACTGGTCGTCATCGCCCGAGATCGGCAGCGGTCCGCTCGGCGCATCCAGTTCCAGAACGGCGCCATTCGTGTCCGCCAGCGGCGTCAGGGAGGACATGGTGGATTTCAGGATGCCAGCGATGTCGACCTTCTTGGTCGGGCGAACGCGCTCTGCCGATTCGACGCGGCTGAGCGACAGCAGATCCCCGACCAGCCGGTTCATCCGCCCGGCCTCCCGCTCCATGATGCCGAGAAACCGGTCCCGCGCGGCAGCATCGTCCCGCGCCGCGCCGCGCAGCGTTTCGATGAATCCGATCAGCGCTGTCAGCGGGGTGCGCAGTTCGTGGCTGACATTGGCCACGAAATCGCGCCGCATCTGGCCGGCCTGTTCCATGTCCGCCCGGTCCTGAAAGCTGATCATGGCCGCACCCTTGCCGTCGTTCGTGACGCCGTCGATATAGCGGCAGGTCACGTCAAGGGGCGCCGTTTGCGCACCCTCCTTGATCATGTGGCGGGCCAGGTGCTCCTGCCTGTCCCGCAAGGTCGATTCGATCGCTTCGATCATGAGCGGCTGCCGCAGCACGTTGGCATAGTGCCTGCCGACGATGGCATCGCCGAGCAGGCGTTTTGCTTCAGCATTGGCGGCGATGATCCATTCCTCCTGATCGACCATCAGCGCGGGCAACGGAACGGCTTCCAGCACACTGTGGACCACGACGGAGGGCATTCCGGCCTACCCCGCCATCGCGGCGGCGACGGCGTCGGAGAATACCCGCTTCAGCGTATCCGCGTCCTCCAGCCCCACGGAAACGCGAAAGAACCCTTCGCGCAGGCCCAGGGCTTCCCGGTTTTCCGGCGTGAGGGCGCGGTGCGAGGACGAAGCGGGATGCGACAGCGTCGTGCCGACATCGCCCAGCGTCGGCGCAAAGCTAAGGCCGTCGGCGGCGCGCGTGAAAGCGTTTGCCGCCGCCCTGCCGCCGTTCAGTTCGAAACTGACCATGTTGCAGCCCCGCGCCCCAAGCAGCGCCACCGCGCGGTCGTGGTCGGGATGGTCCGTTCGCATCGGATAGATGACCCGCGCCACCCCCGGCAGGGCCGCGAGATGATCCGCGAGCGCCGCCGCCGTCTGCTGTGCCCTGTCAAAACGCAATTCAAACGACAACATCCCGCGTTCGGCCAGCCAGCAGTCGAACGGGCTTGGCGTCAGTCCGGTTGTGACGTTGAAAACGCGCAGTCTTTCGTTCAGCGCGGGATCCCTGGCGACCACATAGCCGAGCATCACGTCGGAATGGCCGGCGAGCAGCTTGGTGATCGAATGAATGACGATATCTGCGCCGTGGTCGAACGGTCTGAACCCGCGCGGGGTGGTAAAGGTGTTGTCCACCGCCAGCAAGAGCCCGTGTTCCTTGCACAGCGCCGCCAGCCCGTGGATATCCGCGACGTTCAGCGTCGGGTTGGACACGGCTTCGACAAGCAGCAGGCGGGTGTCGGGGCGGATCTCCGCGCGCACCGCGTCCACGTTTCCGGGATCGGCCAGAGAGGTCCTGATGCCGAGCCGCGGCAGGTCTTCGGCCATCAGGCGCAGCGACCGCCCGTAAAGCTGCTTGCCGCCGATCACATGGTCTCCGGTCTTGAGCAGCCCGAGCAGAACAGCGGACACCGCCGCCATGCCCGACGCGGTGACAACACCGCCCGGCATGCCCTCCATCGCATCCAGACGGGCCGCGACCACATCGGCGTTCGGATGGCCCTCGCGGGAATAGGTGTAACCGTGAACGCGGCCTTCATACTGGGCATCCAGCGCATCCGGCGTTTCGCTGGCGTAGACGACCGAAGGAGACAGCGGCGTCACGACCGGACGGCTCGCGCTTTCGGGCAGCGACGTCGGACGGATCAGGGACCCTTTCGAATTTCGCATCATTGAACCTTTTTCAGTTGTTCGCGAAACCTGCGCATGTTGTCCTGATAATGTAATGCCGCGGCGGTCATCCCCTTGATCGCGGTATCGTCCAGAATGCGCACGACCTTGCCCGGCGCGCCCATGACAAGACTGCCGTCCGGGATGACCTTGCCTTCGGTGATCAGCGCCCCCGCCCCGATCAGGCAGTTTCGGCCGATGCGCGCCCCGTTCAGAATCGTGGCACCCATGCCGATCAGCGAATTGTCGCCGACGGTGCAGCCATGCAGCATGACCTTGTGCCCGATGGTGCAATTGGTTCCCACGGTCAACGGAAAGCCCATGTCCGTATGCATCACGCAGTTTTCCTGCACGTTGCTGCCCGCCCCGATCCGGATTTCCTCGTTGTCCCCGCGCAGGGTGGACCCGAACCAGATGCTGGCGCCTTCTTCCAGAACTACCTTGCCGATCAGGTTGGCATCGGGGGCAATCCATGTGTCGGGGTGCAGGTCAGGAGACGCATCTCCGAGCATATAGACGGTCATTTTCTTTCCTCGAATTCGGCCTGAAGGCTGCGGACATGTCCGGTCAGACCGGGTTGCTGGCTGCGGCGCAGACGGGTGGCGGTGACGATGGTTTTCAGCCGCTCTTCGGTGGCGTCAAGATCGTCGTTGACGAGAACGAAATCGTAACCGTCCCAGTGGCTGATCTCGTCCCAGCTTTTCTGCATCCGGCGCGCGATGGTGGCGGCGTCGTCCTGCCTGCGGCCTTCCAGGCGGCGGCGCAGTTCGGCGATCGACGGCGGCAACAGGAAGATCGACAGCGTATTCTGACCGAGCGCGGAGTTGCGGATCTGCTGCGCGCCCTGCCAGTCGATGTCAAAAAGCACGTCCTTGCCGGCGTCTATCGCGTCCTGCACCGGGCCGCGCGGAGACCCGTAGAAATTGCCAAAGACATGGGCGTGTTCCAGCATGTCGCCCGCCGCCACCTGCGCCTTGAAGTCGGATTCGGACGTAAAGATATAGTCCACCCCGTCGGTTTCGCCGGGCCGGGGCGAACGGGTCGTTGCGCTGACCGAGAAAACGATCGACGGGTCCCAGTCGCGCAGCCGCCGCGCCAGGGTGGATTTCCCCGCGCCCGACGGAGAGGACAGGATGATCAGGAGTCCGCGGCGCTGCGTCATCGTTCTGTTCCTTTCCGGATCATTCGACGTTCTGGACCTGCTCGCGCATCTGGTCGATCACGGCTTTCAGGTCGAGCCCGACGGCGGTCAATCCCGCCGACTGCGATTTCGAACAGAGCGTGTTGGCCTCGCGGTTGAACTCCTGCATCAGGAAATCCAGCTTGCGTCCGACCGTGCCACCCTTGGCGATCAGGTCGCGGGCGGCGGCGACATGGACGACCAGCCGGTCGATCTCCTCTGTCACATCCGACTTGACGGCCAGCATGGCCAGTTCCTGCGCAACCCGCGCCGGATCGGCGCCTTCCGCGTTGTCAAGCACCCGTGCGAGATTGGCCTTCAGCGTTTCCGCCACGGCGTCCTTGCGCGCCTCGGCCAGGTCCGCGGCCTGCGCAGTCAGGGTTTCGATCCGGTCGAGCTGTTCGGACAGCACGGCGGACAGCGCCTGTCCTTCCGACAGGCGCATCGCGACAAAAGATTTCTTCAGATCGTTGAACTCGGCCCGAAGCTGATTGACCAGCGGCGCGGTGTCTTCCTCGGCACCGCCGGTTTCCAGCACGCCACGCACCGAAAGCAGGTCGCTCGCCCTGGACGGCCCCAAGGTCAGGCCACGGTCCATCGCATCCGCTTCTACCTGCGCCAATGCGTCCAGGACCGTGTTCAGTGCGGCGGCGTTGAGAACCAGACCGCCTGCATCCTCGCCCCTTGTCATCCTGAGCGACAAGGTGACGTTGCCGCGCGCGATCGCCTTGGACAGGTCCGCCCGCAGATACGCCTCCAGCCCGTCGAGCCAGTCCGGGACGCGGATGCGCAGGTCCAGCCCCTTGCCGTTGACGCTCCGAAGATCCCAGGTCCAGGAATAACGGGCGGCATCGCCCTTGGCCGAAGCGATGCCGGTCATGGATGTGATCATGGGCGGGTCCTGTCCGGTCCGTTCGTTTCGCGTTTTTCTGCGTCGCACCTAATGCCATTGACCGGCGCAGGGCAAGCCCCGGCCATTGCCCGCCCATCCGCTCAAAACGCCAGCAAACATTAACCAACTGCTAAACTAACGCTTCAAAATGTCGAAAAATGTGCCAAGTTAACATTAAGGTAACCATTATGAAGCAAGCCCTAATGAGTGATTTTGCCAGGTGGCAAAACACTTGCGAATGTGGTGGGCGCATTGTGAGAGACAGCAACATGATCAGTATTCTACGTCCGTTCGATTCCGGAAAGGTTGTAGCGATGGACAGATTTCGCAGCGGCGCGGGGCTTTCTCCGATCCAGCAGGCGGAAGCATACTGGATGGCGCTGAGATCCGGCACCGACATCCCGTTCCGGTCTCAGATCGACCCGCGCGGGCTGGACAAGGTTCTGGAATACGCATTCATTCTGGAACGGGTTGCGCCCGGTATCGCCCGCTTCCGGCTGGCCGGACAGCATCTTTGCGCGTTGGCGGGCATGGAAGTGCGCGGCATGCCGCTGACGGCAATGTTCACGGCCTCTGCCCGAAACCAGATCAGCGCGACGCTGGAACATGTTTTCGACACGCCCGCCATCGCCGAAGTGACGCTGGCAGGCGAACGGCAAAACCTGCGCGGTTCCTGCGAGGCCCGCATGATCCTGTTGCCGCTGAAAAGCGATACGGGCGCCACGACGCGCATCCTGGGCGTTCTGGTCGCGGACGGTGATTTCGGCCGGCAGCCCCGCCGCTTTGACGTGACCAGAACCTCCCTGTGCAACCTGAACACCGCGTCGCCTAGACCGCAGATCGTGGCCCATGCAGCCGAAGGCTTTGCCGAGGCCCAGACCGCGCTCAGCGGAAAAGCGCCCTATCTGCGTCTGGTCAAGACCGACGAACGATAAACAGAAGTGCGATCAGGCCAGCTCTCATCGGCCTGATCGCAAATGCGTGCTATCCTGCGGCGCGGTTCACGCGCGCCGCACGCAGGTTCGACAGTTCTTCCGCGACCAGGAACGCCAGTTCCAGCGACTGGCTGGCGTTCAAGCGCGGATCGCAGGCCGTGTGGTAACGGTCTGACAGGTCCTCTTCACTCACCGCCTGAACGCCACCGATGCATTCGGTCACATCCTGACCCGTCATCTCGAAATGCACGCCACCGGGCACCGTGCCTTCGCTGGCATGGACCCCGAAGAACTCGCGTACCTCGCGCAGGACCGAGTCAAACGGCCGGGTCTTGTAGCCGGTCGACGACTTGATCGTGTTGCCGTGCATCGGGTCGCAGACCCAGACCACGTTCGCGCCCTCTTCACGCACCGTCTTGATCAGGCGCGGCAGGTTCTCGGCCACCTTTCCCGCGCCGAAACGCGCGATCAGCGTGAGCCTGCCGGCCTCGTTCTTGGGGTTCAGCCTGGCCATCAGCAGTTTCAGGTCGTCGCTGGTCATGCTCGGGCCGCACTTGAGGCCGATCGGATTGAGAACGCCACGGCAGAACTCTACATGCGCCCCGTCCGGCTGACGGGTGCGGTCGCCGATCCAGATCAGGTGCCCGGACCCGGCAAGCCAGTTGCCCGAGGTCGAATCGCGCCGTGTCAGGGCTTCTTCGTATTCCAGCAGCAGGCTTTCGTGGCTGGTGTAGAATTCGACCGATTGCAGCGTGTGCGCCGTGTCCTGGGTGACGCCCGCCGCCTTCATGAAGTCGAGCGTGTCGCTGATGCGGTTGGCAACTTCGCGGTAGGCTTCGGCCTTCTTGCTTTCGGTGAACCCGAGCGTCCAGGCGTGCACCTGGTTGACGTCCGCGTAGCCGCCTGTCGAAAACGCGCGCAACAGGTTCAGCGTCGCCGCGGCCTGGGTGTAGGCTTGCAGCATCTTCGCCGGATCGGGAATCCGCGCCTGCGGCGTGAATTCCAGTTCGTTGATGATGTCGCCGCGGTAGCTTGGCAGTTCCACCCCGTCGATCACCTCGGTCGGGGCGCTGCGCGGCTTGGCGAATTGTCCGGCCATGCGGCCGACCTTGATCACCGGCACCTTGGCGCCATGGGTCAGAACCATCGCCATCTGCAACATGACCTTGAAGGTGTCACGGATGCTGTCGGCGCTGAACTGTTCGAAACTTTCGGCGCAATCGCCGCCCTGCAACAGAAAGGCTTCGCCCTGCGCGGCTGCCGCGAGATGCTTCTTCAAACGCCGGGCTTCACCGGCAAAGACGAGCGGCGGATACTTGGACAACTGCGCCTCTACCGCGTGCAGAGCGTCTTGATCCGTGTAATCGGGCATCTGAACCCGCGGCTTCTCGCGCCAGTCCGTTTTTTGCCACTCACTCATCGCATCGTTCTCCGTTGGGCGTGTCAGGCCGACTGTATACAAAAGCCGGACGCAGGTTGCCATATCCGATTTGCGACCCTTGACGCCGCAGATAAGCTCTGAGCAAGGTTGTACCTGCGCATGCGGGGCCGCTTGCGGCCGCGCCCGACCCGAAGGATCATCCTACCATGCAAGAACAACGCAAAGTTGTCGACGTGGAAAGCAAGTCCGCCAAGCCGCAACGGTTCGTTTTCGTCCTGCTGGACAATTTCACCATGCTCAGCTTCGCGTCCGCGCTGGAAAGCCTGCGGATCGCGAACCGGATGGCCGGGCGGGAACTGTATTCCTGGCGTCTGGTTGGCGAAGGCGGCGACACCGTCACCTGTTCGGCCGGCACCCAGTTCAAGCTGGACGCCGATTTGGACGAACTGAATCGCGATGATACGGTTCTGATCTGCGGTGGAATCGACGTCCAGTCCGCCACGACCAAACGTCTCCTGGGCTGGATACGCCGTGAATCCCGCAAGGGGCTGATGATCGGCGGCTTGTGCACGGCCGCGTTTTCGCTGGCCAAGGCCGGACTGCTGGACGGACGCAAGGCCACGATCCACTGGGAGAACGCGGACAGCTTCGCCGAGGAGTTCGAGGATGTCATCCTGACGAAATCGGTTTTCGTGATCGACGGAAACCGGATGACGACGGCGGGCGGAACCTCTTCCATCGACCTGATGCTGAAGATCATCGCCAATTCCCATGGCGAAGACCTTGCCAACGCGGTGGCGGACCAGCTGATCTATTCCAGCATCCGCACGGACCAGGACACGCAACGCCTGTCGGTCCCGACCCGGATCGGCGTGCGGCACCCCAAGCTGAGCCAGGTCATCCAGATGATGGAAACCAATATCGAAGAACCGATCAGCCCGTCGATCCTGGCACGGGATGTCGGGATGTCGACCCGGCAACTGGAACGCCTGTTCCGGCGCTACCTGAACCGGTCGCCTAAACGCTATTACATGGAACTGCGCCTGCAAAAGGCGCGTAATCTGCTGATGCAGACCGACATGAGCGTGATCAACGTGGCGTTGGCCTGCGGTTTCGCCAGCCCGTCGCATTTTTCAAAATGTTATCGCGCGCATTACGATACCACCCCCTATCGCGAGCGCGGAAGCCACGCGGCGCGGCTGTCCATATGACGCCGCAAATCCGCGTTCCGATTGCCCGGATCGCCGTTTAAAACAGTGTGATGACGCAACGCAAACCGCCGTCTGAAAGGACTTTTCTTTTGCCTTTGGCTTGCCTAGGGTCATGCGCGAACATTTTGTTCCAATAGGGGAGAAAACTCATGAAGAAACTGCTTATGGCGTCAGCGGCCACCGCCCTGATCGCGGGCGCGGCCCAGGCTCAGGATGTCAAGATCGGCATCCTGCTGGGCTTCACCGGTCCGCTGGAATCGCTGGCTCCCGACATGGCCGAAGGCGCCAAGCTGGCGATCGCCGAAGTCAACGAGTCCGGCCTGTTCCTGGACGGCGCGTCGATCGAGGGCGTCAATGGCGACACCGGCTGCATCGATGCGAGCCTCGCGGTCGCATCCGCGGAACGCCTGATCACGTCGGACAAGGTCAATGGCATCGTCGGCGGCATGTGTTCCGGCGAAACCACCGCCAGCCTTCAGAACGCCGCCATTCCCAACGGCATGGTCATGATCAGCCCGTCGGCCACGTCGCCGGCCCTGTCCACCATCGAGGACAACGGCCTGTTCTTCCGCACCTCGCCGTCCGATGCCCGCCAGGGCCAGGTGATGGCGGACATCCTGAATGATCGCGGCATCAAGGAAGTCGCCGTGACCTATACCAACAACGACTATGGCAAGGGTCTCGCCGACAGCTTCCAGGCGGCCTTCGAAGCGGCCGGCGGCAGCGTCACCATCAACACCGCGCATGAAGACGGCAAGGCCGACTACTCCGCCGAAGTCGGCGCACTTGCCTCGGCAGGCGGAGAGATCCTCGTCGTGGCGGGATATGTCGATCAGGGCGGCGCGGCGATCATCAACGGTTCGCTCGACACCGGCGCATTCGACACGTTCATGTTCCCGGACGGCATGGTCTCGGAAACCCTGGAAACCAACTTCGGCAATCTGGTCGAAGGATCCTTCGGCCAGCATCCCGGCAACGACAGTGACGGCGGTGCGCGGTTCAACGAACTGGGCGAAGCAGCCGGGTTCAATCCGACCAACGCCTTTTCGCCGGAAAGCTATGATGCAGCGGCTCTGATCCTTCTGGCGATGCAGGCGGCGGGTTCGACCGACCCGCAGGTCTACAAGGACAAGGTGATGGACGTCGCCAACGCGCCCGGCGAACAGATCCTGCCCGGAGAACTGGCCAAGGCCCTGCAGATCCTGAAGGATGGCGGTGATGTCGATTTCGTGGGCGCATCCGCAGTCGAACTGATCGGACCCGGCGAAAGCGCCGGCAACTATCGCGAGATCGAGTTCAAGGACGGCAAGATGGTCACGGTCGGCTACCGCTGATCCGATTGCAAACCATGCGGCGGCCCGAACCAAGCTGTTCGGGCTGCCTGCAATTCCCGGCCCCTGCGGTTGCGGGGCGCACAGGGCAAGAAAGGCCGCGAACAGGCGGCGGGGGAGTGCCATGATCGTCGTCGAAGACATGCACAAACATTTCGGCGGATTTCATGCCGTCGATGGCGCATCGCTGAAAATCGCCGAAGGGTCGATCACCGGCCTGATCGGGCCGAACGGCGCGGGAAAAACCACTCTTTTCAACGTAATTGCCGGCGTTCTTCAACCGACTTCGGGGCGTGTGACAATGGCGGGAGAAGACATCACCGGCCTGCCGCCGCATGACCTGTTCCACAAGGGGCTGCTGCGCACCTTTCAGATCGCGCACGAATTTTCGTCCATGACCTGCCGGGAGAACCTGATGGTGGTTCCGGGCGGGCAATCCGGGGAAACGCTTTGGAACACCTGGTTCGGGCGCAGGCGCATCGCGGATGAGGAACGCGCACTGCGGGCCAAGGCCGACGAGGTGCTGGAGTTCCTGACCATCGAACACCTGGCGGATCACAAGGCAGGACAGGTTTCGGGCGGACAGAAGAAACTTCTGGAGCTTGGCCGCACGATGATGGTGGACGCGCGGATCGTGTTTCTGGACGAAGTGGGCGCCGGGGTGAACCGCACGCTGTTGAACACAATCGGCGACGCGATCCTGCGGCTGAACCAGGAACGCGGATACACCTTCGTGGTGATCGAACATGACATGGATTTCATCGGGCGGCTTTGTGATCCGGTCATCTGCATGGCCGAAGGCCGGGTGCTGGCGGAAGGCACGCTGGCCGACATCAAGGCCAATGAACAGGTGATCGAAGCCTATCTCGGCACCGGCCTGAAGAACAAGGTGCCGGCATGATCCGTCGGGATCGCCAGGGACTTGCACCCTGTCGCCCGGAACGGGCAGTTCCCCCGGAGTATTTTTCGCAAGAGGAAGCAGGATGAGCGGCAATCCCTACCAGGACGATCGCGGCAACAAGGACCGTTCGATCGCCAATCCCAAGGGTTCGGGAACAGCCGAAGGCGCACGCCGCAGGGGGATGGCGACCCCGGCGCCCGGCGGCCCGTTCCTGATCGGCGAAAACATGACCGGCGGCTATGGCAAGGGGCCAGACATTCTGCACAGCTGCACCATTTCCGTGGACCAGGGCGAGATTGCCGTCATCGTCGGACCCAACGGGGCCGGCAAGTCCACGGCGATGAAGGCGGTGTTCGGGATGCTCGACGTGCGGTCGGGCCATGTGCGTCTGGACGGCGAAGACATCACGTCGCTGTCGCCGCAAGCGCGCGTGGTCAAGGGCATGGGGTTCGTTCCGCAGACCAACAATATCTTCACCTCGATGACCGTCGAAGAGAACCTGGAGATGGGGGCGTTCATCCGCACCGACGATTTTTCCGGCACGATGGCGCAGGTCTATGACCTGTTCCCGATCCTGAAGGAGAAAAGAACCCAGGCGGCCGGGGAACTGAGCGGCGGACAACGCCAGCAGGTCGCCGTCGGGCGGGCGCTGATGACCCGGCCCAAGGTGCTGATGCTGGACGAGCCGACCGCGGGGGTCAGCCCGATCGTGATGGATGAACTTTTCGACCGCATCATCGAGGTGGCGCGGACCGGCATTCCGATCCTGATGGTGGAACAGAACGCCCGGCAGGCGCTCGAGATCGCGGACAAGGGATATGTTCTGGTCCAGGGGGCCAACGCCTATACCGGAACCGGCAAGGAACTGCTCGCCGATCCGGAAGTGCGCAAGAGTTTTCTGGGGGGATGATCCGATGGAACTTCTGAACGCCATCGTGGCGCTGTCCAACTTCGTTCTCGTCCCCGCGATTTCCTACGGCAGCCAGCTGGCGCTCGGGGCGCTCGGCGTGACACTGATCTACGGCATCCTGCGGTTTTCCAACTTTGCCCATGGCGACACAATGGCCTTTGGCGCCATGGTCACGATTCTCGTCACCTGGTGGATGCAGTCGGTGGGAATCGGGTTCGGACCGCTTCCAACAGCGCTTCTCGCCCTGCCCTTCGGAATCCTCGGCTGTATCGCATTGGTGCTTTTGACCGACAGGATGGTGTATCGGTTCTACCGTGAACAAAAGGCCAAGCCCGTCATCCTGGTGATCGTGTCGATGGGCGTCATGTTCATCATGAACGGGCTCGTCCGATTCATCATCGGGCCGGACGATCAGAATTTCGCCGACGGAACCCGGTTCATCGTATCCGCGCGGGATTTCAAGGAAATGACCGGGCTGGACGAGGGTCTCGCGATCAAGACCACGCAAGGCATCACGGTGGTCACGGCGTTCGTGGTGGTTATGCTGCTGTTCTGGTTCCTGAACCGCACACGCACCGGCAAATCGATGCGGGCCTATTCGGACAACGAGGACCTGGCGCTGCTGTCGGGCATCAATCCGGAACGCGTGGTCGTTTACACCTGGCTGATCGTAGCGACTCTGGCAACGGTGGCCGGCGTGCTTTACGGCCTGGACAAGTCGTTCAAGCCCTTTACCTATTTTCAGCTTCTCCTGCCGATCTTTGCCAGCGCCATCGTCGGCGGCCTCGGCAGTCCCCTGGGGGCAATCGCCGGGGGCTTCATAATCGCCTTTTCGGAAGTGACGATCACCTATGCCTGGAAAAAGGTCATCACCTACGTCGTCCCTGAAAGGTTCGAGCCCGACAGTCTCGTGCAGCTGCTGGGCACGGATTACAAGCTGGCCGTCTCCTTCGTCATTCTGATCATCGTATTGCTGTTCCGCCCGACCGGCATTTTCAAGGGGAAGGCGCTATGAGCGAGACCGTGAGAAACACCGCCCTGTTCGCGACCGTCGGGCTTCTGATCGTGCTGACCGGGTTTCTGCAAAGCTGGAACTCAGCCTTGCTGATCCTGAACATGGGTCTGGTTTCGGCGATCATGGCCCTGGGCGTGAACCTGCAATGGGGGTTTGCTGGCCTGTTCAACATCGGCGTGATGGGGTTCGTGGCGCTTGGCGGGCTGGCTGCGGTTCTGGTGTCCATGCCGCCCACCACCGAAGCCTGGGCCGTCGGTGGGGCGGGCATTCTGACCGCCATGGCCTTGGGTGCGGCGACGATCGTGGCCGCGGTGCTCCTGATGAAACGCATGAAACCGGGCAAGCTGCGCGGTCTTGCCGTTCTGGCCGTGATCGTGATCGGCTTTTTCGTCTATCGCGCGATCCTCGACCCGGCGGTGGAGCAAATCGAAAAGGTCAGCCCGGCGGCAACAGGCTATCTTGGCGGTCTCGGCCTGCCGGTAATACTGGCCTGGCCCATCGGTGGCGCCTTGGCGGCCGGCGCCGCATGGCTGATCGGCAAGACGGCCCTCGGGTTGCGGTCGGACTACCTCGCGATCGCGACGCTGGGCATCGCCGAGATCATCATCGCGGTTCTCAAGAACGAGGACTGGCTGACGCGCGGCGTCAAGAATGTCGTCGGCATTCCGCGTCCGGTTCCCTACGAGATCGACCTTCAGAACGATCCCGCCTTCGTCGAACGCGCCACCGGGATCGGGATGGATCCTGTCACCGCGTCCACAATCTATGTGAAGCTGGAGTATGCGGCGCTGTTCCTGGCCGTGCTCCTGATGCTGCTGTGGATGGCGCAAATGGCCCTGAAGAGCCCTTGGGGCCGCATGATGCGCGCCATACGCGACAATGAAACCGCCGCCGAGGCGATGGGAAAGGACGTCACCGCCCGGCATTTGCAGGTCTTCGTGCTGGGAAGCGCGATCTGCGGCATCGCCGGGGCGATGATGACAACCCTGGACGGCCAGCTTACCCCCGGCACCTACCAGCCGCTGCGGTTCACCTTCCTGATCTGGGTGATGGTGATCGTCGGCGGGTCGGGCAACAATTTCGGCGCGGTGCTCGGCGCAATGCTGATCTGGTTCCTGTGGGTTCAGGTCGAACCGATCGGAATTTTCGTGCTGGAAGTCATTACATCCGGCATGTCTGACGGCGCGTTGAAATCGCACCTTCTGGATAGTGCCGCGCATATGCGGCTCCTGACGATGGGGGTGGTCCTGCTGCTGGTTCTGCGGTTCAGTCCGCGTGGGTTGATACCGGAACGCTAGAGAAATTCGGCGAAACGTCCGAAGTGATCGATGCGCCGAATCCAGGGCATTCGGGCAATCGTGTGTTCTTGCATTGCAAACCGGCCTTCCCCGGTCAGTGCTCAACGTCCTTTGAAGAGGCCTCCGAGGATACCGCGCACGATACGGCGTCCGGTGGTGCCCGAGAGTTCCTTCATCACGTTCCGGGCGATCGCTTCGCCAAAATTTTCGGTCTGCCTAGCGGGGCGCGACGTGGAACGGGGCACCCGGCTACCCGAATAGCGGCGGGCCGCATTGAATTCCTGGAACATCGGGGCGAGGTCTTCGGCCTTTTCCTCGGCGGCGGCGGCTTCGGCGGCGGCGACGTCCGCCCGTTTCGCAAGGATCTCGAACGCGGATTCCCGATCCAGAGCCGCGTCGTATTTGCCGGCCATGTCCGATGCCGCCAGAAGAGCGCGCCGCCTGTCCGCTGTGATCGGCCCGACCTGTGACGAAGGCGGCCGGATCAGGGTCCGTTCGACGATACCGGGTATACCCTTGTCCAGCAGCATGGAGGTCACGGCTTCGCCGACGCCGACTTCGCGGATCGTCTCTTCGGTCGAAAAACGGGGATTGTCGCGGTAGGTCTGTGCGGCAAGCGCCAGGTTCTTGCGGTCCTTTGCGGTAAAAGCCCGCAGGGCGTGCTGGATACGGTTGCCCAGTTGCCCGAGGATGTCTTCGGGAACGTCGGCCGGGTTCTGGGTGATGAAATAGATCCCGACCCCTTTTGAACGGATCAGGCGGGCCACCTGTTCGACCTTGTCGACCAGCGCCTTGGGAGCGTCGTCAAACAACAGATGTGCCTCGTCGAAAAAGAACACCAGCTTGGGTTTGTCCGGATCCCCGACTTCGGGCAGGTTCTCGAAAAGTTCGCTGAGCAGCCACAAGA
Source organism: Sedimentitalea xiamensis (assembly GCF_030164465.1). Lineage (GTDB taxonomy): Bacteria > Pseudomonadota > Alphaproteobacteria > Rhodobacterales > Rhodobacteraceae > Sedimentitalea > Sedimentitalea xiamensis. Next base: position 78,300 of record NZ_JASNJE010000005.1, on the reverse strand, counting down.
GGAACGTGGCATAAAGCGTCGGGGACCCCATCAGCTTGTCGGAGGCAAGGATGTTGATGCGCCCGCGTCCGTTTCCGTCCTGGCGCATCAGGTCGCTCAGGGCGAGGGCCGGTTCACCGAACAGGCGGCTGCCGCCCTGATTTTCCAGAACCAGCAGACGGCGCTGGATCGCGCCGATCGAAGCCGTCGAGACGTTGCCGTATCTCAGAGACAGTTCGTCCCTGTTCTCTCCGATCCAGACCAGAAGCGATTGCAGGTCCTTCAGATCCAGAAGCGGCAGTCCTTCTTCGTCCGACAGGCGAAACGCGATGTTCAGGATGCCTTCCTGCGCCTCGCTCAGTTCCAGCAGACGGGCGAGCAGCAGCGGACCCATTTCCGCGACCGTGGTGCGGACCGGATGGCCCTGTTCGCCGAACAGATCCCAGAACGTCACCGGATAGGCGCGGTAGGCGTAGTCGGTGAAACCGATCCTGGCCGCACGTTCCATAAACGGCTTGTTCAGCTTGTGATCGGCAGAGCCCGGTTCCGCCAGCCCCGAAAGATCGCCTTTGACGTCGGACAGGAACACGGGAACACCAGCATCGCTGAACCCTTCCGCGAGGATCTGCAACGTCACCGTTTTGCCTGTTCCCGTTGCCCCGGCGACCAATCCATGGCGGTTGGCATACTTCAGTGACAGCCCCTGAGGTTCGCCATATTCGACGCCGCCGCCTCCGATGAATACCTTGCCATTCATATGCTCGTTTCCCCGCCCTGTGTCCGTGTCGCCCTGACCATACAAAGTTAACCTCTGCCTGCCATATATATTTGTGTCCGCAGCAGTGGCCTCCGTGTCTTGCGGGCACTTCCTCCCTGTCAGACTGGCCGCGCCCTCGGGTGCGGCCCTTTTTTCGCCACGTGGGGACATTCCTTCGGATAACTGCCGCGTCTCATATCTTTTTCCTGTTTCTAGTTGACCGCCGCCCGCACGTCTCGTAACGTGCAGGCAATGACTAAGTCGGCCAGTCCGACGGGGAGAAAAAGATTGAAAAAGGGGGCCTTTCGGTCTCCTTTTTTTCGGCGACCAGGCGGTGTCGCCGGCACGTTCAGCCCCTGCCGAATCCCTGACTTGAAAATCGCGTGTAGTGGCCATTGCCCGCCATTATCCGCCTGACTCCCCTTCCGCAGCATGATAGACGGGCGCGACAGCAGTTCACAAACAAAGAGACAGTCAAATGTACAGACTTCCGACATCCGCCGCTGCAATCGCGTTGTGCGCCCTGATGGCCCCCGCGTTCGCGCAGGACGCCACGACCGACGCGCCTGCAGAAGCTCCCGCGGCAGAGGCGCCTGCCGAAGCTCCCGCGGCAGAGGCAACCGCGCCGGAAACGCCAAACCAGCTCGATCTGGGCCAATCCGTGTCCGAAGGACCAAAGCAGGGTGAAAGATACGCCAAGGAAACCTTTGGCGACTGGACCCTTGCCTGTATCAAGACAGAGGGGGAAACCGATCCCTGCTCGCTTCTGCAGATTCTGCGGGACGATTCCGAAAATCCGGTGGCGGAAGTTTCGCTGTTCAGGATCGACAATGGCGGACAGGCCGTAGCGGGTGCCACCGTTCTGGTACCGCTGGAAACGCTTCTGACCGCGCAGCTGACCATCGCGGTGGATGACGGGCCGGGCAAGCGCTACAACTTCGCCTTCTGCAATCCCCTTGGCTGCGCTGCTCAGATCGGGTTGACGCAGGAAGACGTCGACGCGTTCAAGCGCGGCAGCAAGGCGACCGTTTCGATCGTGCCGGCGCCGGCGCCGGATCAGGTTGTGGCGCTGACCATGTCCCTGTCCGGATTCACCGCCGGGTTCGACGCGGTGGACGTCCTGAAACAGTAGGCTTCCGCCATTTCGTCGGAACTTTGCGCCGGGCCCATGGTCCGGCGCAATCGTTCATGCCTTGCGCAGCACCAGAACCGCGTTCATACCGCCGAACGCAAATGCGTTGGACACCGCGACCGAGACATTCGCCTCGCGGGCGGTGTTCGGGACCACGTCCAGCGCGCATTCCGGATCCGGTTCCTCATATCCTATGGTCGGCGCGATGACGCCATCGCGCACCGCCATGATGCAGGCCAGGAGTTCGACAGCGCCGGTGCCGCCGATCAGATGACCATGCATCGACTTGGTCGAACTGATCATCAGCCGGTCCGCATGACGGCCGAATACATCAGCGACCGCGGCGCATTCGGTCTTGTCGTTCGCGGCCGTTCCGGTGCCATGCGCATTGATATAACCCACGTCTTCGGGATTGACCCTTGCGTCCGACAGCGCGTTGGCCATGGCGCGCGCGGCGCCCTGCTTGGACGGCATGACGATATCGGACGCATCCGACGACATGGCGAACCCGATCACTTCGCAAAGGATCTCCGCGCCGCGGGCGCGGGCGTGGTCGTAGTCTTCGAACACGAACACTCCGGCACCTTCGCCCTGTACCATGCCACTGCGCCCAAGGCTGAAAGGCCGGCAGGCGTCCTTGGACATCACCCGCAACCCTTCCCATGCCTTGACCCCGCCAAAGCACAGCATCGATTCGGAACCGCCCGTGACCATCGCCTTGGCCATTCCGCTGCGCACCATGGCGAAAGCCTGGGCCATCGCGTGATTGGAGGACGCGCAGGCCGTGGACACGGTGAACGACGGACCCTTGAGATTGTATTCCATGCTGACATGGCTTGCGGCGGCGTTGTTCATCAACTTGGGCACGACAAAGGGATGCACCCTGTTCTTGCCGTCCTCGTAGACCGAGCGATAGTTGTCGTCCCAGGTGCTGACCCCGCCGCCCGCGGTGCCGAGCACCACGCCGGAAGTGGCGGCCAGAGCGCCGCTGAATTCCAGCCCCGATTGGGCAATCGCTTCTTTCGCGGCGATCAGGGTGAACTGCGTGAACCGGTCGTAGAGCGACAGTTGCTGCCGATTGAATCGGCTTTCGGGTTCAAAGCCACGGACCTGTCCGCCGATGCGGATCGCCAGCCGGTCCACATCGCGAAAGTCCAGTTCTCCGATACCGCATTTTCCGTCCTGCATGGCCCGCAGGGTTTCCGGAACCGAATGCCCAAGTGCATTGATGGTTCCCGCGCCGGTGATGACGACCCGTTTCATCTTGAACGGCCAGCCCGGATCACGGCCTGTCTTCGATCAGTTTCTCGATGCCCTCAACGATGGTCGAGACATCGGATATGTCGAAATCGCTCTCGGCGGGATCGTTCGCATTGAACGGGATCGAGATGTCGAATTCCTCCTCGATCGCGAAGATGCTTTCCACCAGACCAAGGCTATCGATTCCCAGATCTTCCAGGGTGCTGGACATCGTGACATCGGACGGTTCCAGCATCGCCTGTTCGGCAATGATCGCAATGACCCTGTCGCGGATACTCATGGAGGACCTCTTGATCTGCTGTCTTGGCGCTGATCTAGTCGCTTGATCCCGGTTTGGAAACCATCTTTTGCAAGGACGCAAAATCACGGGCCAGGCGCGGCAGCCGGCGCAGCGCCTTGTAGATTTCCGTCTGGGTTTCCATCTTGACCGCGGGATAGCCCATCAGGACGCGCCCTGCCGGGACATTGGACAGGATCTTCGTGCCCCCGGTCGCAACGACGTTGTCGCCAATGAAGATATTGTCCACGACGCCGCACTGCCCGGCCAGAATCACGTTGTTGCCGATCCGGACCGATCCGGAGACCCCGGTCAGACCGCACAGCAGGCAATCGGTCCCGGTGGTGACATTGTGGCCGACATGAACCAGGTTGTCCAACTTGGTGCCGCTGCCGATCTCGGTGTTCCGGATCGTGCCATTGTCGATGGTGCAGTTGGCCCCGACTTCGACGTCGTCGCCGATCGTCACGGCCCCGAGCGAATGGATGCGGATCCAGCTTTGCGGCTTTGCGTCCCCCCCGTCCTTCATCGTCTTGCGGACGGTTTCGGCCGTCGAAATCTCGGGGGTGACGAATGAAAACCCGTCCGAGCCGATCCTTGCGCCGGGTTGCGCAATGAACCGGTTTCCGATCTGGACCCGCGCACCGATGCTGACCATTTCACGCAGATACGCGTTCTCACCGAGGCTCGCATCCTTGCCAATGACGCAGTGAGGTCCAATGACGGACCCGGCGCCGATCCTCGCCCCCGCCCCGATGGCGCAGAGCGGGCCGACAGACACATCCGCAGCCAGGTCCGCGGACGGATCGATGACCGCAGAGGGGTGAATTCCGCTCCCGTAGCCCTGCCCCGGATCGAACATCGACGTGAGACCGGACATGGCCATGCGCGGGCGCGGCGCGAAGATCGCGGCCGAAAGTCCCATCGCCTGCCAGTCCGCCTCCGGCCAGACCACGGCGGCTCGGGCCCTGCCCTGCGAAAGCTGCTCTCCATAGGTCGCGGACATGGCCAGGGCCAGATCGTCCGGTCCGGCCTGCGCGGGCTCGGCTGCCCGCTGCACCCTCAACCCCGTGTCCCCGGCTGATTCTGCTCCGATGGCGTTTGCGATTTCAAGGATCGTGAAAGTCATGCTCCGGCCCATCTGTCGTTTCAGGGTCTGATTTACCCCTGAAACCCTTCAAGGGCCACCCCCGCGTTTTCAAGCGCCTGCCAGATCCGGGCATCCCGTCCGTAGACATCCCGGCGGTATTCGGGCTTGCCTTTCTCGGTCATGATCGCCGTGCGGTAGATGATATGAACCGGAACCGGTGTCACCAGGTCGATCTTGGTTTCGCGCCCGGACTTCAGCGCCGTCTGGAACACCCCCTGCGGGTCGTCGGTCTGCGCCGCAAGCAACGTGTAGGCAAAGTCGAACGGGTCGGCGAGCCGGATACAGCCATGTGAAAACGCGCGGGTTTCCCGTTCGAACAGGTTCTTTGACGGGGTGTCGTGCAGATAGATGTTGTACTTGTTCGGAAACATGAACTTCACCAGACCGAGCGCGTTGCTCTTGCTGGGCGGCTGCCGCATGGAAAAAGGAAAGCTGCGGGCGCTGAACTGGCTGAAATCCATGCTGGATCGGTCCACGCGGCGGCCGCGACTGTCGGTAATCTCGATATGTCCGACGGCATGGGGGTTGTTCTTCAACTGGGGCAGGTATTCCTTGGTCACGATCGACCGCGGCACATACCAGCTTGGATTGACGATCATATGTTCCATCTGGTCAGAGAATTCGGGACTGCGCCGGTCGCCGGTGTTCTTGCCGATGACGGATCGGGTTTCAAAGGTGACCCGCCCATGATCGACGATCTTGGCGCTGAAATCCGTCTGGTTGACCACGATATGCCGATCCCCCAAATCCATGTTGGTCCAGCGTTCGCGTTCCATCGCGACGATGACCGATTTAAGGCGGGACTGCACCGATGCGTTCACCTCTTGCAGCGTCACGGCACCTGCAACGCCATCCGCCTCAAGACCGTGTGTCAACTGAAAATCCCGCACCGCCTTCTGGAGCGCGACGTCATAATCCGGGCTCGCGCTGACCGGCATCAATCCCATCGCAACGAGCCGGTTGCGCAACGCTATGACGGCGGGGCCGTTCTGTCCCGGCTTGAGGCTGTCGGCCGGCACCGTCGGCCCCCAGGCGCCGCGCGCCAGAAGACTTTCGAGCCGGAGTTTTTCCTTCATCAGGTTCCGATACTGTGCGCTGGAGGGCGGCAGGCCATTCAGATACTGCCGCGGAGAGGCGTTCACGAACCCTTCGATCAAGGACAGACGGTCCCGGTAGGGAATTTCGCGAACGATCCCGCCATCGACCCGTGACGGAATCAGGACGCCGGTCTGAACGTCGCGCGCGTATCTCAGGAACGTCTTGCTTAGCCTGACTTCGATCAGCCCGAGATCGCGCGATGTCCGAACGTCCTGCATGGCCCGCTCCAGACCGGCGGCATCGTAGCGTGACGGCGGCAGACCGTGCAGATGTGCCTGCGACAAGGCCCTCAGCAGTTCCGCCCGGCGCTGCCAGTGGCTTTCCGAGTCCTCCGTCCAGATGGGTTCATAGGCGGATGATCTGTAGTAGGCCGCCAGATCGGCATCATCGGTCGCCGCTTCGGCGACAGTCTGCTTGAAGACTGTGACCTGTGCGAGCGCCGCGCCGCCCATCACGACAAAGCACAGCGCCATGGCGACCCGCAGCACGAAGGCCGTTGTGATGGATTGGCGTTCATTCTTGACGATCATGCATGAATCCCTGGAAACGTCTGTATGTTCAAGTCGTTAGTCTTGAACACAAACTCTAAAAAATGACTTATGGATGTCTATTCACATTTTGAATACCCGCCAACTGAATTTGCTTGTGATGCAACTTCGCCGCTGGGCACCGATGGATTGTGGCAACAAAAAGACATTGCGCGATAATTCGCCGAAAATCGATTGTATCTAAAACTTGCACAATTCCAGACTTGGCGGAAGCGGCCGCCTGTGGCATAGAGTCTACACATCTGGGGATGGAACTATAAAATGCACGCGTAACATCGCGTGCCGGCAGGAACGAAAGCGTACAGGACGGCGCAGAAACATGACAGTGATTTCCTCAACGGGTCTAACCCGTCGATCCCTCTTGGCTGTCTTCGCAGCGACAGCAGTCACCGCAGCCCCTACATTTGGAAATGCAGCAGGATTTCTCCGCGGCGGCGGCGATATCAGGCGGATCCGCATGTATTCCGGTCGCACCGGCGAACGGATCGACATGATCTACTGGATCGACGGCGAATACATCAAGGACGCTGTGAAGGAAGTGAACCACTTCATGCGGGATTGGCGAACGGACCAGATGAAACCCATCGACCTGCGGACGGTGGACATCATGGCTGCGGCGCACAACCTGATGGATGTGAACGAACCCTACATGCTTCTTTCCGGATATCGCAGCCCGCAAACCAATGCGATGCTCAGAAGCCGGTCGCGCGGCGTTGCGAAAAATTCGCTGCATATGTCGGGCCAAGCGGCCGATCTTCGGCTTGCGTCACGCTCGGTCAATCAGATGGCCAAGGCCGCGTCGGCCTGCCACGCCGGCGGCGTCGGGCGCTATTCCCGGTCAAACTTCGTCCACATGGATTGCGGTGTGGTCCGCACCTGGGGCGGATAACAGGCCGAACCCCGGACCTGCCCGAAAAAGATCGAACCGCTGCCCAGGCAGCGGTTTTTTTGTTTCAGCGGCCTCCGGATGACATTCCGCACTCATGCCGGTTTGCGTTGCCGCAAGAAAATGGGCGGCCGGCAAGCCGACCGCCCATTCCAATTCAAGATGTCAGACCCCTAGAAGTTCAGCGACAGATCGCGATGAACCGCGTTGCAATTCGCGAGGAAGAGCGCCTGGGTCCGGCTGAGAGACGATCGCTGACGCGCACCGATCGTCTCGGAGACCGCTTCCATATAGGCTTGAACGCCGCCCTTTAGATTGTCGGCGGCAACGCCACGCCACGCGACCTGCGACTCGTAGGCCTCGACGGCCTCGGCGTAGTCTGCTGCCGCTTTTTCCCGGTCCAGCCGGTTGCCGCGCAGGGAACGCTTCGCACTCGAAAGGGCGGAGGCGACGTCTCTCGCGCCGGCGACGGAACTGAATAGCTTGCCGACCTCGTCGACCGCCGCTTCCGCCTGTTCCGGCTCCGCGTTCGCGATCAGGTCGCCAAGCTTGTCCAATTCCGGCTTCAGGGCCGCGAACTCGGCGTTGGCGTCCAGAACCGTCAGAAACTCGGCTACCGGTTCCACCGCACCGTCCGCCGTCCGGCGATAGGTGTTCCGCGCCGTTTCTTCGGCCTTGGTCAGCATGGCGAAGGTCGTGTGAACCTCTTCCCATCTGTCCGGAATCTGCGACGCGATTTCGTCCTTCTCCGCTTGCAGGACAGATCTGCGGGCCTCGATAGAGGCGATACGCTCCGCGTCCTCTTCGCTGTTCAGGAACTGACCGGACTTGCGCAGCCTCTCCATTTCAGCGTCGAGCTTGCGCATATCTTTCTGAAGATCGCGGACCACGCGCTGCAACGGGCGATACTCGCCTGCTGCGGCGTTGACCGCGGCTTCGGTCGTGGTGATGTCATCCAGCATCGCCAGCGCCTTGCCGCCGTCCTCGAACGCGTCCGACAGGTCAGAGGACAGCTGCGACGGCAAGACCGACAGATCCAGCGCCTGCGCGTTGGCGATCGCCTGCGATATCGCGGCTCCGTTCTCGGCGACTTCGGCCCGGACATATTCTTCGAGACATTGCTGCAATTTGGGATTCCGCGGTGGCGGCGCGGTGTCGGACAGGAAGCTCATCCGGTTGGGCAGGTAGTTCACCAGTTTCGGATAGTAGCCGACGATCGCAAGCGCGATCAGTTGCAGCGTGATAAAGGCGATGACGCCCTTGTAGATCTGCAATGTCTTGACGATGGCCGGAGCCACGCCCCGCAAGTAGAACAGTGCAAAGCCAAAGGGCGGGGTCAGGAACGAGGTCTGGATGTTCAGGCCGATCATGACCCCCAGCCAGACGGCGGTGATGTTCGCTTCCGGGTCGGCAAGGAGGATCGGCGCCACGATCGGCACGACAACCACCGCGATCTCGATGAAATCGAGAAAGAATCCGAGGATGAAGATCACGGCCATCACGATGATGAACTGCGTCCAGAACCCGCCGGGCAGCGAATTGAGGAAATCCCGGACCAGTTCTTCGCCGCCAAAGGCGCGGAAGGCCGCGGTCAGCATCGCCGCGCCAAGCAGGATGATGAACACGAGCGACGTGGTTTTCGCCGTTTCGATCATCACCTCATGCAGGGTGTTTTCGGTCCTGAGCACGCGGATCCCGCTCCAGATCAGGGAGATCACGAGAAGGATCGAGGCAAAAGCCCCGAGCCAGAGGCCTGTGCTGTCTCCTCCGTTCACCATGATCGCCTTGATGTTCATGTTGTAGGTGGACAGGGCGAACATGATCAGCCCCAGGGCGACAAAGGCCAGAAGCGCCGGATAGTAGGTGGTCCGGGATCTTTCCGTGATCCGGTATCCCGCCATCAGTATGGCGCCGGCCGCGCCGATCGCCCCGGCCTGGTTGACCGTCGCGATGCCGGTCAGGATCGACCCCAGAACGAGAAAGATCAGCGTCAGGGGCGGCACCAGGGTCAACAGCACATTGCCCCAGAACGCCGCGTCCCGCGTGCCTTCATAGGGCACAGCCGGGGCAGATTTCGGCCGCAGGATCGCGAACACCAGGATGTAGAGCATGTAGATCAGAACCAGGACGATCCCCGGAACGAAGGCCCCGAGGAACATCTCGCCGGCACTGGTCGAAGCGACGTCATAAACGCTGGGCATGCTGAGCTCGCCCGTGGCTTCGGTGTAGAGCGCCTTGCGCGTCGTGCTCGCCTGATCGGAGGCCGAGGCCAGTTGGTCCGCAAGAATGATCAGCACGATGGACGGCGGAATGATCTGCCCCAAGGTGCCGGACGCCGCAATGGTGCCCGTGGCCAGCGATTGCGAATAGTTGTTGCGCAGCATGGCCGGCAGCGAGATCAGCCCCATCGCGACGACGGTCGCCCCGACAATGCCGGTGGTTGCCGCAAGCAGCGCGCCGACGAACACGACCGAGATGCCCAGGCCGCCGGGCACGGGGCCGAACAGACGCGCCATCGTCACCAGAAGGTCTTCGGCGATCTTGGAGCGTTGCAGCATGATCCCCATGAAGATGAACAGCGGAATGGCGATCAGCGTGTCCCGTTCGACCTCCCAATAGACCCCTCGAAGGTTCGTGACCCCCGCCGTCAGCCATTGGGACGGGCCGCCGGAATGGAAATAGGCGTCCGGATTGCCAGCGAAGAAGTAACCGCTCACCGCGGCCAGAACGATGGTGATGATGGCCGACCCCGGCAGAGCGAAGGCCACCGGAAAGCCGGAGCCGAGCGCTGTCGCCATGATCACGATCAGAACGATCAGAAAGAAGAGTTCCATTGTGCGACCTCAGTGCGCGATTGCGGCGATTTCGCGCCGACCGGGTTCGTCCCGCGCATCCGCGACGGCTTCGAACAGGTAACTGACAAACTGTATCAGCATGGATGCAGCAAAGACCGCAAGAAAGGCGGCCATCTGATACTTGATGAACATGCCGGCCGTGCCCGTCTGCGAAATCTCGAAATTGGCCATCGGCGAGTTGATGATCGACTGCTTTGACCCAAGCCCGATGATGATGATGGCCCAGACCGTGACCATGCCGAGCAGGATGGACCCGATGGAATTGACCCTGCCCTTCCGGCGGCTGCTGAAACCGGCGTAAAGCACGTCGACGCGCACATGGCCTTCGTGCAGAAGCGTATAGGCGGACGCAAACAGGAAGAGCGCGGCATACCAGTAGCGGACCAGATCGCCCATCATCGCCTGTTCATAGGAAAAAACGAAGCGCGACACCACGATCAGCAATTCCGCGATCACGATCAGCAATGTAAGCCAGATGAATCCGAGTGACCTGGAAAAGATCGCGCAGACGAACCCCAGGAGAACGAGCGGCATATGCACGATGGGACCGACGAAATGCGCCCGGATCATTTCCCGGGCGATATCATCGGAAAACACCGCTTGAAGAAGCCCCTCTACGCGCAGGAAAGCAATGGTGAAATCGGCGATGCCGACGAACAGGACGGCAAAGTAGCACCCCCGAATGAAATAGGCGTTGAAATCGCTGATCCGGCGCGCGTCATAGCGCAAGGCGCGGTTTGGCGTGCGCGCCACGACCAGCCAGGCCGCGACCAGAGCTGCCGCATAGATCGCCACACCGACCCAGACCGAGCTGTCACCGCCCGTGAACAGGGCCTGCAGACTCGGATAGTCGAACCAAACGACCAGAACGTTGTTGATCAGAAAGGCCAGCAGGACGAAAAGCATCGCCCATCCGAAATATCGCACGAACGGCGCAGGCGCCCCGCGCGGCGATAGTATCTCTGCCTCGGTAGTCGTGTTCATTGCAATTTCCCCAACTTGCAAACGGTCTCCGGTGTTCGCCGGCCTTCTGCATGCAATTTATTGCACGCGAAAAGCCGAAAACAGGAGCCGACGGTATCCGCCGGCCCCTGCCCTGTCGTAACACCAGTGACTTATATACCCAGGACGCGGTTTCGCTGGTTCGAGAATTCGATCTCGGCCTGGGCGCGCCAGGCGCCAATCTCGCGCAATGCCGCCTGATAGGAATCGTTGATCTTGGCGGCGAGCGGGGAATGCGCGCGGGTTTCTTCGAACACTTCGGCGGCGGCGTCACCGAACGCATCCCAGACGTCTTCGCTGAACTGACGTGCCTCGACGCCATGTTCATTGATGAGACGCGTGAGGTATTCACCGTTCTTGGCCGCAGCCTCTTCGGGCTGGGCGGCCATTTCCTCGTTGCAGCAGGCCTCGATCACGGCAATCTCGTAGTCCGACAAGGTCGAGTACCACGACTTGTTCATGGCAAAGCCGAGACCGCCGCCCGGCTCGTGCATGCCGCCGGTGTAGTAGTATTTGGCGGCTTCGTAGAATTTCATGAAGTAGTCGTTGTAGGGGCCGACCCATTCGGTCGCTTCCACCGCGCCGGAAACCAGGTTTTCATAGATCTGGCCGCCCGGCAGCGAAACGGTCGAAACACCCAGCTTGGACATCACGGTGCCACCCAGGCCCGGAATACGCATCTTCAGCCCCTGAAGGTCCTCGGGGCTGTTGATTTCCTTGTTGAACCAGCCGCCGGCCTGAGCGCCGGTGCCACCGCAGGTGATCGTCTTGAGGCCGAATCCGTCGGTCAGTTCGTCCCACAGCGCCTGTCCGTCCTTGAACTTGATCCAGGCGTTCCATTCCGGCGTGGTCATGCCAAAGGGCACGGAGGTGAAGTAGGCGAAACCGGGATGCTTGCCGGTGAAATAATATTCTGCGCCGATATAGGCCTGGCTGTTGCCGGACGCCACTTCGTCGAAAACGTCAAACGCGCCGACCCGTTCGCCGGCCGCGAAATATTCCGTGCGCAGGGCGCCGCCCGACACGACAGGAATCCGTTCGGCCAGACGTTGCGCCGACAAACCGAGTCCGGGAAAATCCCGAGGCCATGTCGACACGATGGTGATCGTTTTCGCGCCCTGTGCGTTGACGATCGACGGGGCCGCCAGAGCAGCCCCCGTGCCGGCGATCGCCGCACCCTTCAAAAACTTACGACGTTCCATATTCTGTAGTTCCTCCAGTTGGTATCTTTAGTGTTTTTGCTTATTGAGAAGGCCCGGCACGACGCATCATGCGCGCTCCCCCTGCGATGCCGCGCCAGCCTATTCAGAACAACCGCAATTGCAATGGCTTTTCTCGGAGAAAGCGACATTGGCAGTCCGATCTGGCCAGCCTTATTCAAGAATTCGCATCCATTGCGCGAGCCGCTTCCCGCAACACGCCCATAGGTTTTTCTGATCGGGGTTTTGACCGCCGGCGGTTGCTCCGGTGCGGACGGCATTCTGTCTGCGGCGGCGCAGCATCCTTCGCCTTGACGTGCTGCCGCTTTACGTCAACGAAACAGTCCAATACGCCGAAACCACAGCAGAAAAACTGTCGCCAGAACCAGCAGGATCCCGCAAACGATCCAGAAAGCGCCTGGATTCCCCGCCCCCGGAATGCCGCCGACGTTGATCCCCAGAAGCCCCGTGATCAGCCCAAGCGGAAGGAAGATGGCGGCGACAACCGACAGCAGCAGCATCTGCCTATTCATCCGCTCCGCACGCCGGTCCATGATCTGGTCATGCACGACCTGCGCGCGATCCCGGATTGCATCGAGTTCCTCGCCCAGCCGGTAGACCCGTTCCGCCGCTTCCCGAAGACGGCTACGGTCGCGGTCCTTCAGCCAGCTCAGTTCCTCGATCTCTAGGCTGGCCAGGGCGTCTCGCTGGGGCACAAAATATCGCCGCAGGATGATCGACCTGCGCCGCACATCCGCCAGCCCGCCCCGCGCCACCTCCGCATCGGGGTCGAGCATCTGTTCTTCCAACTCGTCGATCCGGCCGCCCAGGGCCTCGACCGTCGGTTCGGCCCGGTCCGCGAGGCGCAGGGCGAGCTTGACCACAAGGTCCCCCGGAGACATCGGGAAGTGGCTGCGTTCGATAGCGGCAATCTGATCGCGGACGGCCATCAGGGGCCGCCGCCAGACGCCAAGCACCCGGCCCGCGTCGATCCAGAGTCGCAGGGATACCATGTCTTCGGGATCGGCGCCGGGGTTCAGGTTGACGCCGCGCAGGTTGAGGACGACCCCGTCGCCATGGACCGTGCAGCGGGGCCGGGTTTCGTCGGCCAGCAGGGCATCGACGACGAACTGATCGAGATCACAGGCGGACAGCAGTTCCTGGGTTCCGGCCGCGTCAAGCCGAAGAAGCTGCCATCGAAATTCGTCGGGGCCGCTCTTCGCATCTAGAGCGACGAATTCCGTCGCCTCTATGGCATGCCCGGCGCCCCGCCCGTCAAAAGCGAAGGTGACGACATCCGGCAGCGCGCGGTCTTCCGAAAGCTGCGCGGAATTCGGTCCAACCGGGTCATCGGCGCCGGCCATGGTTCAGCCTTTCGACAGGAACGTGCGCATGCGCTCGATCGCCCGGGCGATGTTCTCGCGGGAGTTCGCGTAGCTGAGGCGAATGTAGCCTTCGCCAAGCGTGCCGAAATCCGGCCCGCCGATGGTTGCCACCCCGGTCTGTTCCAGAAGGTCGGACGCCAGAGCCTTGGCGCGATATCCCGTGCCGGAAATGTTCGGAAATGCGTAGAAGGCCCCCTTGGGCACCACGCAACTGACGCCGGGCAGGCCGTTCAGAAGCTCGACGACCAGCTTTCGACGCGCATCGAATTCCCGCAGCATCTCGGCCACCGCATCCTGCGGCCCCGTCAACGCTTCGAGTGCCGCGTATTGCGCCGGTGCATTGACGCAGGACCATGCGTTCACCGCCAGCTTGCGGGCCTTGTCATAAATCCCGTCGGGCCAGACGGAATAGCCCAGCCGCCAGCCGGTCATCGCATATGTCTTGGACCATCCGTTCAGCAGGATCAGGCGGTCGCGGATCTCCGGGTAGCTCAACAGGCTGACATGTTCCTCGCCATCGTAAAGCATCTGGTCGTAAATCTCGTCCGACATCACCGCCACCTCCGGGTGATTGGCGAGGCCCGCGACCAGCGCATCGACTTCGGATTTCGGAGTCACGCCGCCGCAGGGATTGGCCGGAGAGTTCAGGATGATCAAACGGGTCTTCGGCGTGATCAGGGACAGCAGTTCCTCTGCCGAAAAGGCAAAGCCCCTGTCTTCGCGAATCGGGACCGGCACCGGGTTCGCACCGGTGAATTCGATCATCGAGCGGTAGATCGGAAAGCCGGGATCGGGATAGAGAATCTCGGCACCCGGTTCGCCGAACATCAGGATGGCCGCGAACATGGTGATCTTGCCGCCCGGCACGATCAGCACGTTGTCGGGATTGACCTCGACGTCAAAACGCCGGTGCAGGTCGGCAGATACGGCTTCGCGCAGGGGCGGGATTCCGGTCGCGGGCGTGTAGCCGTGATGCCCGTCGCGCAAAGCCTTGATCGCGGCCTCGACAATATGATCGGGTGTGCGGAAATCCGGTTGCCCGATGCCCAGGTTGATCACATCCATGCCCTGCGCTGCCAGCGCCCCGGCCCGCGCCAGAACGGCAAAGGCGTTTTCTTCGCCAATTCGGTCAAATCCGGCAATCGTTTTCATGGTTTTTCCTGCAATCAGAGCTGTGACAGACAGATCAGTATGTTGCGCGACCGCCCGACAGGTCGAAGACGGCGCCTGTGGAGAAAGAATTTTCCGCGCTCGCCAGCCAGGCGATCATGTTGGCGGCCTCGTCCACTTCGAGAAACCGGTTTCTGGGAATTTTCGACAGCATGTAGTCGATGTGCTGCTGGCTCATCTGATCAAAGATCGGCGTTCGGGCCGCCGCCGGAGTCACACAGTTCACCGCGATGTCGAATTCCGCCAGTTCCTTGCCCAGGGTCTTCGTGAAGCCGATCACCCCCGCCTTGGACGCGGAATAGGCGCAGGCATTCGGATTGCCTTCCTTGCCGGCGATCGACGCGATATTGACGATCCTCCCGTAGTTCCGGTCCTTCATCGCACCGATGACCGCCTTGTTGACGAAGTACGTTCCGGTCAGGTTGATCTGGACGATATCGGCCCAGTCCCCGTTATCATAGTCCTGCACGGTCCTGTTGGGTCCTGCCACGCCCGCGCTGTTCACCAGCGCATCGATGCGGCCAAAACCTTGCAGGGTCCGTTCCGCCGCCGCCTTCACGCTGTCCCAGTCGGCGACGTTGCAGTCGATGACCTGAAAATCGCCATCGTTGACGCCCTCCATCTCGGACAGGGCCCGCGCCGGGTTCATGTCCCAGATGGCCACCCGCGCGCCTCTGGCGATCAGGGTTCGGACCACCGCCAGACCGATGCCCTGCGCGCCGCCTGTCACCACCGCGATTCTGTCCCGGAAGTCTGCCGTCCGCGTCATGTGGTTATTCTCCTGCAAGACCGGGTGCCGCCGGCCGTCTGTCAAGGTCACTGTGACGCGCTTCCCAGGGACACGCAACCGGGGAGCTCAAGCCTCGGACAGGCCGCTGAGCAACTGATCGCGTTCATCCACGAGCCGGACCCGGTAGCGGCGCATGGTCTTGCAGGCGAACTTGTTGTGCCGGGCCGCGTTGGTCTTGGGGTCCCGCCTCGCGTCGGCTTCGAGATCCGCAATGCAGGTGTCCACTTCCTCGATTTCCTTGATGATCTCTGCCAGTTGCGCAGCCTTGTCCGTCATGTTCAGTTTCCTTGCCTTTGCGGCCGAATACGGCCCGTTGCCCTGCGGCGGTTCGTTCGAATGTTTTCATCTTAGCCACGCGGTCGCCCCAAACCAAGACACAAGACCACCCTGCCTGCCCTTCTGCGGTCGGCGCGGGCCGGAACTCGCCCGCGCGATCAGGAGGTTTCGGGGCGGCCCGCAAGCAAGCGTCCGGGCTGGCGCGGGAAATGGCGCCCGCCGGACAGCCGATTCAGATGCCAGGCGAGCACCAGGTTGCTGGACAGCACCGGCAACCCGGTTTCGGTTTCCAGCGTGGCGATGATGTCCAGCGTATCGAGATTCGTGCAGGACAGGAAAACCCCGTCGATCCCGCCCTTTCGCGCGAGACGGTTCACGCCGTTCAGGAGCGAAGTCGCAGATATGCGCGCGACCGTGGCTTCGTCGGCCTGATCGAAACTGCCAAAGACCGGGGTGGATATCCCCTGTCCCGCCAGGACTTGCCGCAACCGTTCGGACACGGATTCGACATAGGGAGACAGCAGCCCCAGCCGCTTCAGCCCCAGCGCCGCACAAGCCGCGATCAACGCGCTGACGGGATCGCTCACCGCCTTGACACGGGCCTGGCTGCGCACCAGGTCGGCCACCCGGGCGGGGCCGATCTGTGCCGCGCCGGAAGTGCAGGCATATCCGATGGCATCGAACGGGACCGAAGGCGGCAACAATGCGGCGGCGCGGGGCAGATCGTTTTCCATGCGGCTCAGGGTTTCGGGCGTGACTTCCGCGCCGCTTGGCACCCGCGAGACATGAAGATTGCTCGACAGCGGGATCAGGCGGCGGAAATCCTGTTCGATCCGATGATCCGCCTGAAGCACAATCAGACCGATGTTCGGTCGTGTGTCGTTTTTCAACTCATACGCAATCCGCATTTTGCTCACCCGTCCAGAACCGTGATGTCCCGGCTCGCCCGGCGGGACAGGAACGCCGGCGCGCCATCCCGAATGGCGATGTTTTCCTCGTGCACCATGATCCGCCCGCCCGGACGGTCCAGCCCCGGTTCCAGCGTCAGAACCATGCCGGTTTCCAGAACGGTGTCGTCTTCGGGTATCAGCGAAAGGCCCTCGGTAAGCTGCATGCCAAGCCCGTGGCCGAGCCGTCCCGCGTCCGCCCCGCCTGCCCCCCCGGACAGGACCCGGTCCATCGCGTGAAACAGGTCCGCGGCGATGGTTCCGGGGCGCGCGATCTCCGATGCCGCGGCCACGGCATCCACCAGCCGTTCGTGGGCCGCGCGCGTTCCGTCATCCGGCCGGCCAACAGAGAAATTCCGGTCGAAATCGCAGAAATATCCGTCATGCACCAACCCGGTGTCGAGCATCAGAACGTCTCCGGCTTTCAAAGGCGCCGAGGTCGCAGGCGAAATCACGTCGTCATAGCCGCCCTGACCGGCGCCGCCCGCAAGATAGGGAACCCAATCCGCGCCTTCTTCCAGGCATACGGCCTGAAACCGGCGAAAGACCCGATCCAGCGGCGTCCCGGAACAGGCGAA
Organism: Sedimentitalea xiamensis; assembly: GCF_030164465.1. Lineage (GTDB taxonomy): Bacteria > Pseudomonadota > Alphaproteobacteria > Rhodobacterales > Rhodobacteraceae > Sedimentitalea > Sedimentitalea xiamensis. The sequence continues at coordinate 61,011 of NZ_JASNJE010000005.1, read as the reverse complement.
GTCGGGCACCCTGGCGAATGCCCGGTCCGCAATCGCGCAGGCGTTCCGGATCTTGGCGATCTCGCGCTCGGATTTGACCATCCGCAGGCGCTTCACGATGTCACTGTCGTCATCGAACCGGATCCGAGGCAGGCGCGCTTTCAAGGCATGCCAGTCGCGAAGCGGCATCCGCAGACAGGTCCCCTGCCCCATCGGCACGCCCACACGCCCCGCCCCGCCAAGGGTTTCGGACAGAGTTTCGGCCAACAGAGTCACCCCGTCATCGACCGGGTCCGGCGCTTGCCAGCTCCGGATGTCGGCGATCCATGTCTTGGCCATCAGCGCGGCGCCGATTTTCGGGATGACGGCGATCGGGAGTCCCGACTGGGGCAGCACCAGAAACCAGGGCCGGGTCGGGCTTTCCCAGAACCGGGTCAGGAAACCGGAGAAATAGCGCACATCCGGCTCCGTATTCAGCAGCAGGGCGTCGAGGCCCTCGCGCGCCATCAGCGATTGCGCATTTTCAACCCGGCTTCGGTATTCCACTTCCGGAAAGCCCCGCTCGGGTTCGATCATCTTTCTGCGCCTTCGCTCAGGATGATCAATACGCGCGAATCCCCGGTGAGGCCCAATTCGGCGCGATGCGGCTCTGCCGCCAGCAGCGCGGCAAGCCCCGCAGCGCCGGACGGCGTCGAATGAAGCCCGACCTGTCGTGCGACCGCCGCGCCCTTTTCGCCTTCCTCTTCGGAAATCGTGGCGAACAGATCCGCATCCCGCGCCAGGCCTTTCAAAGCGATGAGCGACGGCTCCTTGCAATCCAGCCGCCCCATCGCAGAGACCGGACCCCGGGACACGATCGGCGATTCCGCCCGGATCGACTCTGTCAGGGCTAGCGCGAATTCCGGTTCCACGACGACGATGATCGGATCGTCGCCCCAGCGGTCACGTGCGAGGGCGGCCGATGCGGCTGCCAGTCCCCCGACGCCGGCCTGCAGGAAAACATGCGTCGGCGGCTCTGCGATCTGGCCGAATACTTCGGCCATGAGAACAAGATACCCTTCCATGACCAGATACGGCGGGTCGACATAACCGGGCCAGGAACTGTCCGACAGCAATGTCCAGCCATTGTCGCGCGCCGCCTGCTGGGCCGCGGCCATGCTGAACTCGTAACTGCGGCCTTCCCGAACGACTTTTGCCCCCAGGTCGCGCAGCCGTCCGGCAAAGGTTTCGGGCACCGTCTCGGCAATGTAGACGACGGCGTTGGCCTTGAACGCCTGGGCACCCGCCGCGACGGACAGGCCGTGGTTTCCGGCACTTGCTGTGACATAGGTCGTGCCCCGCGCGCGCCCCTCCTGCGCATCCTGTGCGATCACATAAGCCGCGCCGAGCGCCTTGAAACTGCCAAGACCCATCCGGTCCCGCTCGTCCTTGACCAGTATCTCGGCCAGGCGGAGGCTTTTCGCGAGATTCGGCAGTCCGGTCAGCGGCGTTTTCCCCGCTTTCGGACAGCGCCTGATCAGATCCAGCGGCCGGGCTGCATCGGTGCTGGGAAAAGGCACGTCTTCGGGAAGCACGATCTGCCTTGACGCGCCGCGAAACGGGCTTGCAACAATTTCCATGTTCCGATCGGACCCGATTCAAGGCGCTGGGGTCAAGCCCCGAGACCGGGCACCGTTTCCGCGACGGCCGGCCGGCCGCCCAAAGGTAGCCAGCCGAAGCCATTCGGAATGGGACGATCCGCCGTTCAGGCCCTGCGCCGGCGGCCGCCAGAGCGGCCCGCCCGCCCGCGCCCTTCGTCGCCGGCCCTGGCCGGCTGCTTGTTGGTGCGGATCCATTCCGCGCCATGCGGATCGTTATTGGTCAGGAAGTTCGCGGCGCGGATGGCTTCCATTTCCGAGCCGGCCCGCGACAGGGTCGACCCCATGCCGAACAGGGTCACGAATGTCTCGTCGTCGATATCCTCGGGCAGAACGATCCCGGCCTCGGCGACTTCGGCCTTCTTTTCGGCGATCTTGCTTTGCGTGACCGGCAGGGCGACCGGGTTCATGATCGCGCTGGTCATCCCCGCGCCCATCGCCATCGGCAGGAAAGCGTTGTTGATGCCGTGGCGGTTCGGAAGGCCGAAGCTGATATTGGACGCACCGCAGGTGGTGTTGACGCCGAGCTCTTCCCGCAGCCGCCGCACCAGCGTGAACACCTGTAGACCAGCCGTTCCCATCGCACCGACCGGCATCACCAGCGGATCGACGACGATGTCATGTGCCGGTATGCCGTAATCGGCAGCACGCTGCACGATTTTCCTCGCCACCTCGAAACGCACGTCCGGATCTTCGGAAATCCCGGTATCGTCATTGCTGATCGCGACGACCGGAACGTTGTATTTCTTGACCAGCGGCAGGATCTGTTCCATCCGGTCTTCTTCGCCCGTGACCGAATTCAAGAGAGGCCGGCCCTCACAGACCGCAAGCCCGGCTTCCAGAGCGGCGGGAACCGAACTGTCGATGCACAGCGGAACGTCCACCAGCCCCTGAACGAGTTCGACGATTTTCGTCATCAGCGGCGGTTCGGTTTCGTTCGGGTTGGGGTTGGAATTGTAGACCACGCCCGCATTGATATCCAGGACGGTCGCGCCCGCCGCGACCTGCGCCAAGGCATCCTTTTCCACGGTCGAAAAGTCGCCCGCTTCCAGCTCGGCCGCGAGTTTCTTGCGGCCCGTCGGATTGATCCGCTCCCCGATGACGCAGAATGGCTGGTCAAATCCGATGATGGCGGTCCTGGATTTGCTTTCGACGATGGTGCGGGTCATGAACGTCCTTTCAGAACTGATTTGCGGGGCGGGCCGAATCCCCGCCATGGGTGATCGCCCAGGTGGCATTGGTCTTGATACCGCCCAGAGGAAAGAAATGCACGTTGGTGATGTTGAAGTCCGGATTCGCGGCCTTGTGATCCGCCAGTTCAGTCAGGACATCGGTCGGCTCATAAGGCAGAAGCAGCTTGCTCACGTCCATCGCGCGTTTCTGCAAGACCTTCAGCGAGGGACCGACGCCGCAGGCAATGGCGAACTTGATCAGCGTCTGCAGTTTCGCCGGACCCGCGATCCCGATATGGATCGGCAGGTTGACACCGGCGTTGCGCAGGGCATCCGCCCAGGCGATGATCGGCTTCGCTTCGAAAGCGAACTGGGTCGCCAGGGCCATTTTCGCATCGGTTCTTTCGGAAAACTTCTGTTTCCACGCCAGGGCTTCCATGACGTTCTTCATGCTTCCGTCGGGGTCGATATCGCGATTTCCCTCCGGATGGCCCGCCACGTGCAGCCGCTTGAACCCGGCCTTGTCGAACAACCCGGTTTCCATCAGCTGCATGGAGCTGTCGAAATCCCCGACAGGTCGGGCAACGCCACCGGCCAGCAACAGGCCCTGCGTGACCCCGGCTTCTCCCTGGTAGCGGTCGATCCAGTCCGCAAGCGTCGCCTGGTCCCGGATGATGCGGGCCGGGAAATGCGGCATCACCGGGTATCCGTCGCGCGCCAAGCGCCGGGCCGTCGCGACCATGTCTTCGATCGGCGTGCCTTCGATATGGGCGATGTAGACCCGCGTGCCTTCCGGAAGCAGGTCCCGGAAGTTTTCGACCTTTTCAGCCGTGCGCGGCATGACCTCGATCGAATAGCCCTGAAGGAACGCCTCGACGTTCTCGTTCACGGGTGCGGAAACCGCGGTTTCACGTTTCTTGAAGTTCAGCAAAGCCATGGCGGCCTCCCACATGATTGTCAGGCTGATGCCCACCCGTCGTTGTCAATCAGGGCCTTGATGCGGTCCCTGTCGTATTGCTCTTCCAGACGCGCCGCTTCCGCCTCGGCCACGGCATCCGGTTCGCCCTCGACGACATAGGGCGCCGCTTTGCGCCATTCCGCCAGATAGGCGTCCGTGTCCCTGGCGTTCACCTTCATCGCGGCCCGGTCGATGGCCTGTTCGAACCGTTCGGCCAGTTGCCTTTTGGACCCTTTGCGGCCCTTGCCGACGATCACCTGTGCCGGGATATCGCGCCAGTAAACGATCGTCACCTCGGGCATGTCTGATTCCTCTGTTGTTCGCGCCTGTCTACTGCACCGTAAGCACCTTGCTGCGCCTGTTTTCGACGGAACACGTCTGCGCAGCGACCTGTCGGACTCGGTCCGGTTGCGGGGTTGCCGGCAAAGCACAGTGCTTGGGAGCGCGGATTCGCCGTTCCGCCCCTGGCCGGATCGATTTGCAAAGCCTTGCGGTCCGAAGGAACCGTCGATATCCTGATCCCAACTTGAAATCGGAGGGCGTGTCAAATGGCGCCCAAGCGTCCCAATGGTGCGGGCGCATTCCCGAAAGCGGTCGAGAGCCCCGCGCCGAAACCGCCCGATCCGGCAGAGCTTTATGCCGCGCTGGATCTGGGCACCAACAGTTGCCGTATGCTGATTGCCCAGCCCAAGGGCAGCGGTTTTCACGTGGTCGACAGTTTTTCCAAATCCGTGCAGCTTGGCGCCGGATTGGAAAGAACCGGGCGGCTGTCCCGGTCGTCCATGGCCCGCACCGTGCAGGCCCTGCGGATCTGCCAGCAGAAACTGAAACGCAACAACGTCAAGCGGATGCGGCTGGTCACCACCGAAGCCTGCCGGCGCGCGTCCAATTCGGTGGAATTCATCCGCCAGGTGCAGCGCGAAACCGGGTTGAACATTGAAGTCATCCAGCCCGAGGAAGAGGCGCGGCTGGCGGTTATTTCCTGCGCGCCGCTGGTCAGCACCAAGACCGAACAGCTGCTGGTGGTCGACATCGGCGGCGGATCGACGGAACTTGTCTGGATCGACATCAGTTCGGTGCCCCGGCGCGATCGTCCGCAGGCGATCATGCGTCTGCACGCAGGATTTCATCCGCCGGAAAGCCCGTTTCCGGCGGCCAAGGTCGTGGACTGGATCAGCGTGCCGCTTGGCGTGGCGACGCTGCGAGACCAGTTCAACGATGTGGAGGACGATTCCGCCCGGTTCGCGCTGATGAGCTGGTTCTTCGAGGAAAACCTCGCCGAATTCGCCCCTTACAAGGACCAGCAGGCGCGTGAACGGTTTCAGATCGTCGGCACGTCGGGCACGGTGACCACGGTCGCGGCGAGCCACTTGGGACTGAAGCGGTATGATCGCACCAAGGTCGATGGGCTGCGGATGACCTCGGACCAGATCGACCGGGTTATCCGGGGATACCTTGATCTCGGCCCCGCCGGCCGCCGCCGCGATCCGCGGATCGGCGAGGACCGTCAGGCGCTGATCATGTCCGGATCGGCGATCCTGCAAGCCCTGCTGCGCTGCTGGCCCACGGACCGGCTGTCGGTTGCGGACCGGGGTTTGCGCGAGGGGTTGCTTTACGCCCAGATGAGCGCTGACGGGGTTTTGGAAGACGGTCCGTTCTAGGGGGCGCCGCCCCCGTCCGCTGACGCGGACTCCCCCGGAGTGTATCCGGCAAGAGGAAGGACAGCCGAGCGAGAGGTGAAATGGCATGGGCAAGACGCCGAGCGGCAAGAACACATCCGGGCGCGGTCAGCGCGACCTGAAGATCAAGGTCAAGTCGGCCCGCGGGCGGAAGCTGAGTTCCACCCGCTGGTTGCAGCGGCAACTGAACGATCCCTATGTGAAGCGCGCACAGGCCGAAGGCTATCGCGGACGTGCCGCCTACAAGATCCTGGAACTCGACGACCGGTTCCGTTTCCTCGTGCCGGGCGCCCGCGTTGTCGACCTGGGCTGCGCGCCGGGCGGGTGGCTCCAGGTGGCGGTGAAACGGATCAACGCGCTGGGTGAAAAGCAGGGCAAGGCGCGGGGCCGGCTGCTGGGGATCGACCTTCAGGAGGTGGAACCGGTGGCGGGAGCCGAAATCCATACCCTCGATTTCATGGCGGACGGCGCCGACGACCGGGTGAAGGAGTGGCTGGGCGGCAAGGCCGATGTGGTGATGTCAGACATGGCCGCCGCCTCTTCGGGACACAAGCAGACAGACCATTTGCGGATCATCGCGCTGTGCGAAACCGCGGCCCATTTCGCCTTCGATGTGCTGGAAGACGGCGGCACCTTCGTCGCGAAGGTTCTTGCCGGAGGGGCGGAAGGCGAGCTGCAGAAGCTTCTGAAGCAGAAATTCGCCAAGGTGGCGAATGTGAAGCCGCCGGCCTCGCGGTCCGACAGTTCCGAGAAATTCGTGATCGCCACCGGGTTCAGAGGCTGACCCGGTCAGGCGGTGTTGCGGCGCCTTGCCAATGCCGCGTTGAATTCCGCCCCCAGGATCAGGATCGCCGACATCAGGTAGAGGAAGATCAGCGCGGCCATGACCCCGGCCAGGCCGGCATAGGTGGCGGAATAGCTCGCGAAGCTGGAGATGTAGTAGGAAAACCCGGTGCCCGCGACAGCCCAGAGCACCATGGTCAGCACGACGCCCGGCAGGACCTGCCGCACGGAATGTTGATGGCCCGGCAGCCAGACATGGCAGGCAAGCACGCCGAGAGCCATCAGCGTCAGCGGAATGAGCGTGTTGACGGTATCGCTTGCCAGCCAGTCTATCCATTCGATCGGAACGGCTTGCCCGAAGAAACGGATGAAAAGCGGCAGGGCCAGACCCAGCGTGGTCGCGACCAGCACACCTGCCCCGCCGAGCACGACGAACAGCAAAGACAGCAGCCGCGACCGCCAGAAAGGCCGCGTGTCGGTTTCATTATAGGCGCTGGTCATGGCGAGCCGGACCGCGTCGATTCCGTTTGACGCGAAATAGATGGCCAGCAGCCCGCCCACGGTCAGCAGCCGGGAATCCGTCGCATCCACGACCTGACGGACCTGCGAAGTGATCGGCTCGGCGATTTCGTCCGGCCAGGACCCGAAGACGAGTTCGATCAGGTTGTCGATATCGACATCCTGGGACAGGGTGGCCGCGAGGGCGACGATGAACAGCACGAATGGAAACAGGGCCAGCATCATGGACATGGCCAGATGGCTGCTCATCATCCAGCCCCGGTTGCGGCCGAATTTTCCGATTGCGTCCGTAAAGGCCCGGAATACGTCGCTCATCAATCGCCTGCCGCGTCCTGTCATTGCCGGTCAACGCATCGGAACGGGATTGTCGAGAATCTGGCTGCCCTGGACACTGTGAAAAACCGATCCATTTCAGCGCAAGGTTGCATGAACCGGCGGCCGGTTTCAACGTCTGACGATCAAACGGAAAACTCCGACGCCGCCTGTTGCAGCCGCGCTCACTTGACCGAATGGCCGATGGCCGTATCTTCGTCTGAAGGGCCGGCGGCCCGCCGCAATGGGCTGTTGACGGACCGCGGCACGAAGGACGATCCATACCATCACGGGGGAAATTCGATGGCGACAAAGGCAGAGCTGGAAGCCGAACTGGCGGAGTTGCGACAGAAGATGGAACAGAAGGTTTCCGAGACCGTCGAGGCGGCAGCCCGGACCGATGCCCCGGAAGCATTCGCCGAAATGCTGTCCAGACATGGCATAGGGTCCGAGGAGATTTCGCAACTCTGGACGAAACTGTCCGATGAACTCGGCCCGCTGACCCAGAACAAGACCCTGATGGCGGCGATCGGCGCGTTCGGGCTGGGATTCGTGCTCGGCCGGTTGTCAAAGACGTGACGCAAGGAGTGAGCACATGAGCCGCATCAGTCGAAACCTGACCATCCTGTTCCGGACCGAGCGAATGATCGCGCGCCGCCGGCTTGCTGTGCTGCGCAGCCAGACGGGGATGCTGGCCTTTGCGGGGCTGATCGCCGGATTGGGTCTGATCATGTTGAACGTGGCGGCGTATCATGCGCTGCAATCACGGTTCACGCCGCAGGTCTCGGCCCTTGTCATCGCGCTGGCCAATTTCGCCCTGGCGGGGATTCTCCTCGCCGTCGCCTCTCGCATGAACGTGGAAGAGGAATTGAAGCCGGTCGCGGAACTGCGCGACCTGGCGCTGGCCGAACTGGAGCAGGAGGCGCAGGACGCGATCGTCGAAGCCCGCGAACTGACCGGCAACGTGCGCCGGATCGCCAGCGATCCATTGGGCAGCATGCTGCCCGCCCTGATCGGTCCGCTGCTTGGCTTGTTGACCAGGGGGGACAAGAAATAGGTCGTCTGCCATCGCGTCGGTTCTGAAAGGGATGCCCCGACCACCGGATGCGGTTCGCCGCGAACCGGCGATGCCCCTCTTCGTGGGTGCGCGGATTTACCGGGACTCCGGCTACGGATCGCATCATCCGCTGGCGATCCCGCGGGTTCCAACGGTGACGGACCTGTGCCGGGCCATGGGATGGCTTCCGGGCGAGGCCTATCGCAGCAGCCCGCGCGCCAAGGCGGTCGCCTTGACCACGTTTCACACACCGAACTATATCGAGGCGCTGCAACGCGCGGAACGCGAACAGGCGGTCTCCGACCGGGTGCGCCGGCGTCACGGTATCGGAACGCTGTCGAACCCGGTCTATCCGCTGATGTTCAGCCGCCCCGCCACATCCGTCGGCGGCGTGCTTCTGGCAACCGGTCTGATCGCGAAAGGCGGAACCGTCTATGTTCCCGGCGGCGGCACCCATCACGGCATGCCGGACAGGGCGAACGGTTTTTGCTATGTCAACGATCCGGTTCTGGCCATCCAGTCGCTGCAACGCATGGGGATTGGGCGGATCGCCTATGTCGATATCGACGCGCATCACTGCGACGGAGTCGAACACGCCCTGCCCGCTTTGGGCGGCGTGCGGATGATTTCCGTTCACGAGGAAAACCGTTGGCCATTCACCGGAAAACTGGATGACACGGGCGGCGGAGCCGCCTTCAACCTGCCGGTGCCGCGCGGGCTCAACGATACGGAATACGGCCTGATCCTGGATCGTTTCATCCTGCCGGCAGTGGCCGATTACAAGCCCGACGCGATCATCCTCCAATGTGGCGCGGACGCGGTTCTGGAAGACCCGCTGTCCCGTCTCGCCCTGTCCAATGGCAGCCATTGGAAAACCGTGGCCGCCCTGCGCCCGCTTGCGCCGCGCTATCTGGTGCTTGGCGGCGGCGGATACAATCCCTGGTCCGTCGCACGGTTGTGGGCCGGGGTCTGGGCCACACTCTGCGATCACGACATTCCGGACGCACTGCCGACGCCGGCCCGACCCGTGCTGGCGACGCTGACATGGGCGCGCAGTCGAGGCCGGCAGGCACCGGAACACTGGATCACGACACTGAAAGACCCCTGGCGCCATGGCCCGATTCGCGGCGTCGTTCGCGACCGGGTCGCGCATCTGCGCAGGCGGTTCGCCGCCGGGCCATGACTCGCGACGGGGCGCAAAGGCTGGCGCGCCGGGAAATCGCCTGTATTACTTGCCACTGAAACGGACGCGAGGTGAAAGATGTGGACGTTTGCAGGCGTGGCGGCGCTGATCGGATTTTATCTTGCCGGCGGCTATTGCGCCTTGCGGGCAACGCAAACCGCCCGAACCGCCCAGGGCGCAGTCGGATGGGTCGTCTTTCTGCTGACGGTGCCCGTTGTCGCGGTTCCCGCTTATCTGCTGCTGGGCCAGCATCGCTATCACGGCTATTACATTGCCCGCCGTGAAAGCGCGCGGGTGATGAAAAACATCCAGGATTTCGGCGACAAGACGGCCCCTGCCCCCGGCAGCACCGCAATCCCGCCCGCACCGTTCGAATATTGCGCGAACCTGCCCGCGGCGCGGGGCAACGCGGCCCGATTGCTGATCGACGGTCAGCAGACCTTCGCAGCGATCTTTGCGGCCATCGACAAGGCCGCGCGCTATGTGCTCGTGCAATTCTACCTCATTCAGGATGATTCCATAGGACGCAAGCTGAGGGATCATCTGGTCGCGGCGGCCAGGCGCGGGGTGACGATCCGGATAATGACCGACCCGGTCGCAAGCATAGGTCTTCCCCAGGCCTATCTCGACGCGCTCCGGGCCGAAGGCATCATCGTCGCCGACCATCCCGGCAAGACCGGCAGGTGGTCGCGCTTCAAACTCAACTTCCGCAATCATCGCAAGACGGTGGTCGTGGACGGCACCTGCGGTTTCATCGGCGGCCTGAACGTGGGTGACCAATATGTGGGAAAAAACAGCCAATTCTCTGCCTGGCGCGACACGCATCTGGAATTGCGGGGTCCGATGGTGTCGCAATTGCAGCTGATCTTCGCCGAAGACTGGCACTGGCAGACCAACAGCCTGTTGATCGACGAACTGACCTGGGAAGCGCCGGCACAGGACGAGGATGCCGTCGGATTGATCGTCGCGACCGGCCCCGGAGACCTGACCGAAACCGGCAGCCTCATGTTCTTTTCCGCGATCTGCGCGGCGCAGGAGCGGATCTGGATCGCATCGCCCTATTTCGTGCCGGACCAGGATATCGTCACGGCTTTGCGTCATGCCGCGCTGCGCGGGATCGACGTGCGGATCCTGATGCCGGACAAGGCCGATCACCATTTGGTCGGACTGGCGGCCCTTGCCTATCTTGATGACATTCGCGAGGCCGGTGTCCGCATCTTTCGCTACACCGAAGGTTTCATGCATCAGAAGGTCTTCGTCGTGGACAACGCCCTGGCCGCGGTCGGGACGACCAACCTGGACAACCGTTCCTTCCGGCTGAATTTCGAGGCGATGGCGTTGTTCTTCGACAAGGAATTCGCGCTGAAGGTCGACATGATGCTGCGCCGGGATATGGAACGCAGCTACGAAATGGAACGAACGCTTGCGGAACAGCCGCCTTTCGTGCGTTTCGGAGCACCGGTGGCCAGGTTGTTCGCGCCGTTGCTCTGATCCGTGGTGAGCCGCGTGGACTGAATTTGAATCGCGCCTGCATCGCCGATCCTGATCGCGGCATCTTCGCGACGGGGGCGAAAGACGGTGGACTCCGGCACATAACCCGCCATCTTGGCCACTGACCAGTTCCAAGCCGACCGGAAGGCCCGCATCATGTTGCTGGACGTTCAGAACGTGACGAAGACATATCCCGTCGCCGATAGCACCCGCCCGGTTCTGGACGGTGCATGCCTGACCCTGGGCGCCGGCGAAACCCTGGCCCTGACCGGGGAAAGCGGCAGCGGCAAGAGCACGCTGCTGCATCTCGTCAGCGCCCTGGACGGTTTTGACAGCGGCGAGATCCTGCTGGACGGCATGGCCATGTCGCCACTTTCGGACGTGCAGAAAGCCGCGCTGCGGCGCGGACCCGTCGCTTTGGTGTTTCAGCAGTTGAACCTGATACCGTCCCTGACCGTCCTTCAGAATCTCGCCTTTCACGCCCGCCTCGGCGGCCGTGAGGATCCTCGCCAGATCGCCGGACTCGTCGACAGGCTGGGGCTGGCGGGCCTTGAGAACCGCTATCCGGAACAGCTGTCCGGCGGACAGCAGCAGCGGGTCGCGATCGGACGCGCCATCGCCTTGCGCCCGCGTCTGTTGCTGGCGGACGAACCGACGGGAAATCTTGACGAGACGACCAGCGACGCGGTGCTCGACCTGATGCTCGACCTTGTGCGCGGCGCGGGAACGGCGCTTTTCCTCGTCACCCATTCACCTCGGATCGCGGCCCGCATGGACCGGCACCTGGTCCTGAAGAACGGCCGCATCACATGACGCGCAGCACCTTCCTGGCGCTTCTGTCGCATTGGAGGCGGCAACCCATGCAACTGGCGACGCTGGTCCTGGGTCTGGCGCTGGCCACGGGGCTTTGGTCGGCGGTTCAGGCGATCAACACCCAGGCGCGCGAAAACTACGCGGAAGCTGCCGAACGTCTCGGGATCAACAGGTTTGCGACGCTGTCCTCGCCGTCCGGTCCGATCGCGGTCGACACCTATGTCCGGATCCGGCGCGCAGGCTGGCAGGTCAGCCCTGTTCTCGAAGGCCGGATCGGTCTGGCCGGCAGGTCGTTCACGCTTCTGGGCGTCGACGTCCTGACCTATCCGATGGAAATCGCCCCGCAGGCGGATGAGGCCGATGTCTCGCCGGCCGACGTTCTTACCGCGCCCGGCCGTCTCTTCGCACATCCCGACACCATCCGGAACACGGAACAGGCCGCCTTGCCCGTCCCCCTGGTGACGAGCGACCGGGTTCCCCGCGGGATCGTCATGACCGATATCGGCACCGCGGAACGCCTGCTCGACCGGCCGGGGCAGATCAGCCGGATGCTGGTTCTCGCCAGCCAGCCACGCGACCTGCCGCCGCTGTCGGACATCGTTCCGACGCTCAAATTGACCGCGCCGCGGGCGGGCGATGACCTGTCCCGCCTCACCGACAGTTTTCACCTCAACCTGACCGCTTTCGGGTTGCTGTCCTTCGCGGTCGGCTTGTTCATCGTGCACGGCACCGCCGGTCTGGCCTTCGAACAACGCCGCGGGATGGTGCGCACCCTGCGCGCGCTTGGCGTTCCGCTCGGGCTGGTGATGCGTCTGCTCATGGTCGAACTCGGCATTCTGGCGCTGGTCGCGGGCGGCTTGGGTCTGGTTCTTGGCTATGTCGTCGCCGCCGCGCTTTTGCCGGATGTCGCCGCCACCCTGCGCGGCCTCTATGGCGCACCGGTTTCCGGCAGTCTCCGGTTGCAGCCGGAGTGGTTCGCGAGCGGCATAGGCATGTCCCTTGCCGGAGCTCTCGCCGCGGGAACGCACGCGCTCTGGCAGGTGCGCCGTCTGCCGATCCTGACCGCACCGGGTCAGCACAGCTCGGGGCTGGCATCGGAAACCGCCTTTCGCCGTCAGGCGCAGGCCGGCGTCGCCATGATGCTGTTCGGCCTGTCGTGCCCGTGGCTTCTGGGCGGGCTGGTGTCGGGCTTTGTCCTGCTTGCAGGGCTGATGCTTGGCGCCGCCCTGATGCTGCCCCTTGCCCTATCGCGGGTGCTGTCCCTGATCGAAAACCGCGCGCAAGGGGCGCTGGCGGAATGGTTCTGGGCCGATTTGCGCAGCCAGTTGCCGGGTCTGTCGCTGGCCCTGATGGCCTTGCTTCTGGCCCTGGCGACCAATATCGGCGTGGGCACGATGGTGTCCAGTTTCCGGCTCACCTTCGGCGGGTGGCTCGATCAACGCCTTGCGTCGGAACTTTACATCACCGCCCGCAGTAACGAGGAAGGCCGGCGCATCGAGTCCTGGCTGTCGGACGGACAGGCGGACGCGGTCCTGCCGATCCGCCATGCCGAAACCTGGATCGTGAACCAGCCCGCCCGCATCTACGGCATTGTCGATCACGCCACCTATCGCGACAACTGGCCGCTGATCGCATCGCTGCCTTCGGTCTGGGACCGGGTCGCCGACGGGACCGGCATCCTGATCAACGAACAACTGGCGCGGCGCGGCGACCTGTGGCCCGGAGACTCCGTGACACCGGCCGCCGGCTGGACGATGACGATTGCCGGGGTCTATTCCGATTACGGCAACCCCGACGGGCAGGCCATCGTCAGCCTGCCCCTGCTGCTGTCCCGTTTCGATGGCGTTCCCGCCCGCCAGTTCGGTGTCCGGATATCGCCCGACCGCGCCCCGATGCTGAAGGACGCGCTATTGCGGAACTTCGACCTTCCTGCCTCGGCCATCGCCAATCAGGCCGAAATCAAGGACAGGTCGATCGCCGTCTTCGAGAAGACTTTCGTCGTGACCGGGGCCCTGAACGTGCTGACGCTGGGCGTCGCCAGTTTCGCAATCCTCACCAGCCTTCTGACCCTCTGGACCATGCGCCTGCCGCAGCTTGCACCGCTCTGGGCGCTGGGGTTGACCCGCAGGAAGCTGGCCCGGCTGGAGCTCTTGCGCAGCGTCGTTCTCGCCGGCGTCACCGGGTTGCTGGCCCTGCCCCTGGGACTGGCGCTGGCCTGGGTTCTTCTGGCCGTGATCAATGTCGAATCCTTCGGCTGGAGGCTGCCGATGCATCTCTTCCCGCTGGACTGGCTTCGTCTTTGGCTTCTGGCCCTCTGCGCCGGAGCAATCGCCGCGGCGCTGCCCGCGCGCCGGTTGAACCGCATGCCGCCATCGGCCCTGTTGAAGGTCTTCGCCGATGAACGCTAGGGTCTGGATCGGGTTTTGGATGCTGCTGCAAACCACGCCCCTGGCGGCGCAGGGGTTCGCCGGTCTGGGTGCGGATGCCGACGGTTTCGCCATCCCGCACCCCGGCGCCGTGCTGGAATTTCCGGCGGACCACGGCGCGCACCCGGATTACCGGATCGAATGGTGGTATCTGACCGCGACCCTGAAAGGCGATGACGGAGACCCCTATGGGGTGCAGTGGACCCTGTTCCGATCGGCATTGCGACCTGATGACGGCACGGGCTGGCAGACCCCGCAACTCTGGATGGGTCATGCGGCCGTCACCACGCGGGACCAGCACCACGTCGCGGAAAGACTGGCGCGGGGCGGCATAGGACAGGCCGGCGTGACCGCGTCGCCGTTTGCCGCCTGGATCGACGATTGGGAAATGAAGGCGCACCCGGACACGGGTATTTCCGAACTGACCCTGTCCGCGCGTGGCGAAACCTTCCGCTATGAACTGGCGCTGTCGGCCAAAGGCCCGCTTGTCCTGCATGGCGACCAAGGTTACTCGGTCAAATCCGCCGACGGTCAGGCCAGCTATTACTATTCGCAACCGGCCTATGACGTGTCTGGCACGCTTTTCCTGCCGGATGGTCCGGTCGAGGTCACTGGACAAGGATGGCTCGACCGTGAATGGTCGACACAGCCCCTGTCGCCGGACCAGACCGGTTGGGACTGGTTTTCGCTCAGCTTTGACAGCGGCGCGCGGATGATGGGGTTCCAGCTGCGGGACTCGGGGGCGGGCTACACGTCCGCCACTTGGATCGGTCCCGACGGGCAGAGCCAATCGTTTTCCGATGGCGCGCTTGACGTCCGGCCCCTGAAGACCGAGCGGGTTTCCGGACGGGATATTCCTATGCGGTGGCGCGTTTCGTTGCCCGATCAGGGGCTTGATGTCGAGGTCGCAGCACTGAATCTGAACAGTTGGATGGACACGTCCTTTCCTTACTGGGAAGGCCCGGTCACGATATCCGGAAGTCATTCCGGGCAGGGATACCTTGAAATGACCGGATACGACTGATCCCGGCATTGTCCTGCCTCGGAACCTGTCGGCATCGATTCGAACCGACATGGCCGGTTGTCGATTGCGGTCTCGGGCTCGTTTGCAGCGGGGCCTCTGGCTTGCATTCGCATGGTCCGGCCGAACACAATGCGGGAACCGTGCGACGCGTTAACCATTTTGAAAGGTTTCCCTCGATATTCTTAACCTAAGGTAAAGCCGCCGATTTTCCTGGGGATTCACCGCGATGTTGAACGGGAAGGCACCAAAAGGCAGAACTGCGGCAAGGCGAACCTCGGCGTCGCTGGATGCCAGAATGAAAAAGGTGCGGTCGGAATTCACAGAGGTGGGGGCACCTGCGCCCTTGGTGCTGTGGTCGCCTGATCTCGACCTGATGGAAAACGGAATCTTCCGCCGGTTCGCCGATACCTGCGACCGGCTGAGCCAGGGTGACATAGCGATACCCGCGGGTGCTCTCGATCTCAACGCTTTCGGCGGCATGAAAGACTGGATGATCCTCCTGTCCAGACTGCCGGACGGCGAAAACTTTTACTACGATCACTACGGACGCGGCATCGCGCGCGTTTATGGACAGGACATGGCCGGGCGGTCGACGCAGGATTTCCCCGGCTATATCGGGAATTTCTTCAGCGTCATCTATCAGGCCGTCATCAAGCAAAAACGGCGCGTTCTGACCGTTCATCGTCCACCCAACCGGGTCTTTGTCTCGACATGGCGGCGACTGATCGTTCCCGTCACGTCCGACGATGGCGAGGTCGTGCGGATACTGGTCCTGAACACACCGGAGAACGAACTGCGGGCGGGGCTAGAGATATTGCCGGTTCCGGTCCTGATCGTCGATACGGATCATATCGTGTGCTATGCGAACAAACAGGCCTGCCAGGCATTCGATGGCGGATCGCATGGCCCCTGGAACCGGTCCGTATTCGACTATGCGGCGCTCGACCTTCAGATCAAGGAAAGCCCGGCGCAAATCCTTGAACACGGAATCGTCCAGACAAGCCGGTGCCGCCATATCAAACACACGCAGATCGGCTGCTACGAAGCGACGATCAGCGCGACCCTGCATCACGACATCGCCTTTTACGTCGTGCTTTTGCAGCCGCAGACCAATCATTAGGCCATCCTCAGTCCTGGCCCTGTCTTTCGCTGGTGGCGGACGCCGGCCGGGGCGTCGAAAGTTCCGCCAGGATTTCGGCGGTATGTTCGCCGCGGCCTGCGATCGGCGGAGGAGTCCAGTCTGGCGCATTCGCGAACCTCGGCGCAGGCGCCGCCTGCAGCTGACCGCCGTCCCGGCGCCAGGCCCGCCGGGCCAGGTTGACCGGATGGGTTTCCGACTCTTCCGGTGTCAGCACCGGGGCGACGCATGCGTCCGAGCCCTGGAACAGATCTTCCCAGGCCTTCCGGTCACGGGTAGCGAAAAGCGCCTCGAGTCGGGCGGACAGAACCGGCCAAAGCGCCGCGTCGAACTGCCGCGCGAAATCGGGGTCGTCCTGGAGTCCAAGCTTTCGCAGGAACAGGGCGTAGAACTTCGGCTCCAGACACTGAACGCTCATCACGCCGCCATCCGCGGTGAAATAGGTGCGGCTCCAATGCGGACCGTCCAGCAGGCTATGCCCGCGCCGGGACACGAACCCGCCGGTCTGGGCCAGCGCCATCAGTAGGTTCATCATGTTGGCTGAACCGTCATAGATGGCCGCGTCCACCACGGTCCCCTGCCCTGACGTCCGTGCCTTCAGCAGCCCGGCCAGGATTCCGATCACAAGGTAGAGAGCCCCGCCGCCGATGTCCCCGACGAGGGTCGGAGGCACCACCGGCGGCTGTCCCGGCGGCGAGGCATGCCACAGGGCGCCCGACAAACCTATGTAGTTCATGTCGTGCCCCGCAGCGTTCGCCCAGGGGCCATCCTGTCCCCAGCCGGTCATCCGCCCATAGACGAGCGCCGGGTTGAATCCGTGGATGTCAGAGGGGCCGAGACCAAGCCGTTCCATCACGCCCGGACGAAACCCTTCGATCAGGGCATCCGAGGACCGCGCCAGCGACAGCAACGCGGCGCGATCGCCCTCGGACTTCAGATCGAGCACGATGGACCGTTTTCCCCGGTTCAGAATGGATTTCTCGGGCTGACCCGGCGCCAGGTCGGTCCCTGGCCTTTGAACGACGATGACATCCGCCCCGAGGTCGGCAAGCATCATGCCGGCAAAAGGCGCCGGACCGAGCCCTTCGACCTCGACTATTCGGGTTCCATTCAGCATGTGCTATCCATTCCACTTTGGGCTTCCGCGCCATTCTGGCGGCAGCCAGGCGCGATTTACAGGCCGTTTATCATACCCCGGTGGGCGGCGGCCAGTTCCCGCCCCGGCAGGTCCCGCCCGAGCGAGGCCCGGAAAGGTCAGAAATACCAGCATTGCGCGGTTCCGCACGCTTCGCTAGACTTTTTTCACCAACGTGACGACCCGGCGTTTGTTTGTGGCAAGGCGCTGTTAAAAAATGATTTTACCGCTGGATGAGACGCATATCTCAACCAATTCGGAAAGAGATGGAATGATCGCTCAAGGAACTTGGCGAGGGTTTGGAAATCTGCGGGCGTTCCGCCTGTCAAAGCTGGCGCGCGCCGGCGTGATCGGTGCGATTGCCTTGACCGCGCAGCCGAGCCACGCCGCAAACGATCCGCCCTTCACGTCGATGGCCGATACCGTGTTCGACGTGATCCGCGAGACAGATCCGTCCACCTTCGTTTGCCTGCATTACGAAGGGCGCGTCCTGCGCCAGATGTGGGACAAGCGCCTGGACGATGAATTCGATCTCGACGCGTTCCTGTTCTCGGCCCATTTCACCGACATGCCGCCGATCGAAATCCTGCTCAATCCCGAATTCGAAACCCCTGAACTGGCCCGCGCCGAGGCGGAAAGATATGGCTACCGGCTCGGCCAGTTGCCGCTGGTGTTCCGCCACGGCATCCGTCAGCTCGGGGTTCACAAGGGCGACGAGGGATTTCACGCCGGCAGCGGCAAGATATTCGTCTACAGCGAGATGTCCGAACGCCGTATCGAACAGAACCGCCTCGAAGAGTCGCTCCTGCATGAATCGGTGCATGCGACGCTCGACAACGAATACCGGCTGTCTCCGGAATGGATTGCGGCGCAGGAATCGGATGGTCGGTTCCTGACCCGATACGCCGCCTCGCGACCGGAGCGCGAAGACCTCGCCGATACGGCGCTGTTCGCTTATGCGCTGCTCAGGCATCCCGGACGCATTCCGCCCGTGGACAGTCTGGACATCCTGAGAACGGTTCCGGCCCGGATCGGTGTCATCGAGAACATTCTGGACCGCGCGCCGGACGTTCCGGAACCGCCCCCTGTTCCGGAGGGCTGCCTGTAATTCCAGGACGATTTGCTTTCAATTCATAGAATACCGGTAACACCAAGACACGACAGCCATGGCCGGACCGAAAATTTCAAGACCAGGAGAACAGTATGACACGCACCATTTCACAGATCGAAACAGACGGAGGGCAGGATGAACTTCGCCGGGACGACTATTTTCCGACGCTGGTCTATTCGACCAGGCTTCATGACGCCGAAGACATGAACAAGGAAATCCTGGCCGCGATCTACGCTGAACGCGAAAAGGATTCCAAAGGGATCGAGCGTTCCAACTTCCGTTCGCTTGGTGGCTGGCACAGCCACAACAACCTTCACAAGGACAAGAAGTTCAGCCGGTTGACCAACCGTATCCACAAGATGCTGGCCAGCGTGAACGAGAACCTCGGTTACGATCCGTCAAAGCATCTGCGCGTGTCCACCATGTGGTCGATCACCAATCCGCCGCTCAGTTCGAACCGCGCCCATATCCATCCCGGCGCTCTCTGGAGCGGCGTCTACTATGTCCAGGCGCCCGAAGGGGCCGGAGCGATCGAATTCACCGACCCGCGTGTCGTGACCATCATGAACGGTGCGTCCTTCATTCCCAACAAGCGGCGCAAGACCGAATGCTGGACCAAGGTCAAGGTCAAGCCGATTGCCGGCAAGATGCTGTTCTTCCCAAGCTGGCTCTACCACAGCGTCGAACCGAACCTAGCCGAAGGCGACGGAAACGAAGCCGAACGGATCATCATCAGCTTCAACATCAGCCAGTGGAAAAAACCCACCTGAACGACCGATGCGCTGCCCATGTCCTTTGCGCGCGGGCAACGCGGCCTTTGCGCCTCACCGCGACAGCGCGGCGAGTCTCCGGTTCGCGATCTGGGCCAATGCGACGGTGGATTTCGAGATACTGAGAAGAACCACCACCGGCGCCACCGAGAATAGCGATGTCGAGACAAGCGAATCCGATACGCTGATCGACAGTTTCTGGAAGCCGGCGGCGATCGGAAAGGCGTAGGACGAGAATATGATCATGAAGGCGACGCCCATGCCGATGTCCTGCGTCAGTCGGAACCTGGATTGGGTTTCACGCACCTTTGCCTGCAGGTCTCCATAGCGGCGAATCCTGTCGCGCAGCACTTCCTTCTTGGCCATTCGCAATGCGGGCGGCGCAAGCGCGTCATTCGACGCCCGGAACGACAGGAACGACTGTTCCAGGCGGGTTTCGGAACGGTCGAACGCAACTCCCAGGACCCGGAGCATGCCCCGATCGCCCATCATCAGCGTGACGATGACCAGGGCCACGATCACCCCGACCACCACCAGGGGCGAGATGAAATACACGAAACACAGGAGCAGAAGAAAGCCGAAGATCACGGCTTCTTCCTCGCGGTTGCGGTCGTCCTCCTTGAGGATGCCCACCAGATTGTTGACGGTCAGCGGCGCGTGATCCGCCGCGCGGTATTCGAACTGGAACTGTTCGCGCACCCGGATCATTCCTTCCTCGCTCAGCGTCTTGCACCGGGTCCGGAGCCCGACGGCGACCAGCCCGATCCCGAAGGCAATCGCAAAGATCAGCGCGAAGGGTTCCACGGCCTTGGTTTCCACGCCCGAGCGGACCGAAAAGAAAAGCACGATGATCGACAGAACGGAAAAGACCTTTGCCAGGAGCCGGTACATCTTCATCTGGCGGCGGTCTTCGTGCAACAATCCGGCGAGCCGATCAGACAGTGCGGCGGTGGAGGACACGTTGCCCAGCAGGATGCCTTTCAATTCGATGATGGAACAGGCCCGGTCCTGATCGGGTACGGGAAACCGGCTGGTGGTTTCCCAGGTGCCGGATGCGGCATTCCAGCGCGCCAGCGCGCCCTGCCCGTCGCTGCGCGTCAGCCGCAACGTATAGCCCGCCCGCGGCGCCGACGCCGGATCGGTTACGAGTGTCCATTGCGCCGCCGTGACGCTGCTGTTGCCGGGATTGCCGAAGAACACATCCACCGGCTGGGACGCCAGTTCCGGCGGCGCCGCGGCTTCGGCGAAGGGCCAGATGTCCCCAAGGATCGGATAGGCGAAGGGCATGATCAGGCGGCCTCCACGACGATGAGACGTTTCATGGTCAGATGACCGGCCCGCGCCATGCCAAGATCCTGCAGGCGATCCTGAAGATCCTTGACGGCCAGCCGTTCCCGGAAATCCCAGAACACCGGAAAATCGCCGGCCTCGCAACTGTGCAGGTCGCGCAGGACGAGATCCTCGGCACTGCGATCCAGGACCGCGCGGATGTCGGACCGGACCGGCAGGGTTTGGCCCGAAGCGGTTTCCCGCGCGATCATCAAGTGCTCAAAATCGGCCCGTGACGCATTCTGGCCCGGACCGAAGATCCGGATCGGACCGATCTCCGGAACCTGGTCCTGGGCCGGCAGGTTCTTCAGGGTGTGGCGCACCACATCCGCCATGATCAGCCGCTGTTCGCGCACCGTCAGGTCCGATTGCTGCAGCGACTGCGTCAGCGGGGCGATCCCGTCGATCAGGGTCAGGCCCCGTTCGTGGCGCACCGTCAGATCGACGGGTCCGATCACGCGCTGTGGCCGCAACGGCACCTCGCTGGCGGTCAGTTCCGACACCGCCTGCCGCGCCGCCAGCCCCGGCGCCAGGGTCATCACTCGCCGGAAATCGGTCGGAATGATCTGCATTGCGGCCAGAATCCAGAACATCAGCGCCACCGGAGGCAGGGCGCCGAACAGAACGCTGAACCCCGCAAAGCCGATGACCGCCCATTTTGCCAGTTCTCCGACAAGGTCGGGCGCCGACACCGCGTTCAGCAGGTCGTGGCCCAGGGTCAGCTTGCTGTAGCGCCCGATGCCGGGGCGCACGGACCGGCGACAGACCTGAACCGCATCCAGTTGCACGACCATCAGGACGACCGCATACAGCACCAGATGGATCAGCGCGACGACCGGGCTGAGGAACGTCAGGAGCGCCGGAACCGCAAAAACCGCTCCGAGGGCGGCAGGAACTTGCGACCGTCGCGGGATAGAAAAGCTGAGTCCCTTGCGCACCGACCCCGACACGTTGAGCTCGTTTCCGCCACGGAACCCGCTGATGTCGCGGCCGCGCATCAAGGTGCGCAGAAAGCCGCGCCACAAACGGGATTGCCGGCGCCTGATCCACGCGTCTTCGCCGTCGAACCGAACCTGATGCGCGACCAGGATCAGGCCGCCGCACAGGACGATCAATCCGAACGCCAACAGCAGCGACGGAAAGCTGGAATGGTTGAGAACCAGGTAGAGAACGGCCACAAGGCACAGCAGGATGGCGCATTCCAGGAGCCGGGTGGCGAAACCGATGATGAACAGCGACGCCGTCTCCGGCCCCATTGCATCTGTCCCGCCCGGCGGACCGGGCACGGCAATGGCGCGGGACCGAGCCACCCGCGCCGGTTCGATCTGAAGCAGGTAGCCGGAATAGAGGCTCGCGAAATCCGCGGCCGGGTAAAACACCGGCCCGACGGAGGGATCGAACACCAGGACGCCGCCATCGCCGGCCTGAAGCAGCACGACATAATGTTGCTGCGCCATGTGCAGGATGACCTGGCCGGAGATCTCTGTCACCCGACTGGCGGGAACGGACAAGGATCGCGCCGCAAGCCCCTGCTCTTCCTCGAAATATCGGCGCAGCCTGTCAAGGCTGGTTCCGGTGCGGTCCGGGTCCAGCCAGTCCACCGCATCGACCGGGTTGGCGGGGCGCGACATCAGGTTCAGGACCGTCAGGGCGCTGGCCACGCCGCAATCCGTCCGCGAGGTCTGCATCACGAACCGGCGCGACCTCGTCAACAGCGTCCAGAGGGACGCGAGCCAGAAGAGACTAGATCGAATCATTTCGGGCCAACAGGAAGCTGAACAGGGATTGGCGTGCCAGCGGGAATGTCAGGTGCACCACGGCACCGGGCAGGTGTTCGATCCGGTCGGCCGAGGACGGGCTGACACCGACGACCACTTGCGACAGCACTCCGCGCTTGATGATCTTGTCGGCCAGGGAAGCGTTGCCGAGCCGGATACCCAGTTCCTTCGTATCCACGGTGGAAAAATCGCGGTCGAGCAACTGCGCGTCGAAAACGATCTCGGATCCGGTCCGGGTGTCGCTGATCGACCCGCGCACCGCCTGTCCCGGTCTCAGGACGACCGCGTGGCGGTTTTCGAGAAATCCGACGATCTCGTGGGTTTCCGGTTCAGGTTCCGCGACCGGTTGCCCGCTGGCCAGGGCGAGCCCGGCGGTCACGAGCACCGGCAGGTCTTCCGGGCTACGGGCGCTGGTCGAGAGCACGATGAGGCGGTCTTGCGGTGGCGACAGGAATTCCACGAAGACGGAAACGATATCCATCGATCCCGCCATCTGTTCGTCGATATGGATCTCTCCGATCTCCAGTCCCTGCGCGGACAAGGCCGACCGCAGCGCATCCGGGTCCGGTGGCAGCGCCAGCGTGACGTCTTCCCCTGCACTGCGCAGGACCACCGAACCGGTTTCCACCGCGCCGTAGATCAGGATCGACAGGCCGGCCATGGGTTTGCCGCTGGCCAACAGGCGCAGGGCATCGTCCTTTGCGACATCGGCCCGGCTGGCCTGCATCGTGCGCATGTCGACGGAAAACCCGTCGGAGACGGCGACCTGCGGCAGGACCGTCTTGGCCAGATAGCGCGCCTCGGCCTCGTCCCGGGTGGTCTGGCGCAACACTTCCAGTTCGCGCATCTGCATCGTCAGATTATCGAGCCGCTCGGTCAGGATGTCGACTTCGGCCGTATCGATGGAGTTGTCATAAGTCAGATCATTCAGCGTCTTGACCATGTCCAGAACCATCTTGTCCGACGAAAACCGCGTGCTGCGGCTGGTGATCACGGACAGGCGCTGGTCCTGGATATCCTCCAGCGTGGTGGCCAGTTTCTGCGCCGGAAGGGCCGAGACTTCGCCGGACCGTTTCACCAGTTCTTCCAGCCGGGCCAGTTGGGACAGGCGTTCGGCATTCAAGGCAACGATATCGGATTCACTGTCGGCGTTGAAATCCTGCAAGGCGGCCAGGACGTCCGCGGTTTCCTGTTGCAGGCGCGTGCGTGCCGCCAGCCGTTCGGCGGTGGCCATGCGCTTTGCCCGGTCCCGTTCCAGGTCCACATGCAATTTCGACGTGCTTTCCAGATGATCGCTTTCGATCTTGGCCAGTTCTCGCTGCATGGTTCCCAGAAGCGACGCGTTCTCGGCGACGGCACTTCTGTCCGTCACCGTGGTGACGATCTGACCGGGCCGGAACCGTCCCCCTTCGGACGGGAAATGCTGCACGACGCCCGCATCCGCCGCCCGGATCGTGCGCACGCCGCCGGGATTGACCACGAGCCCGAACCCGTCCACCGAAAAGGACACGGGCACATAGAAGATCGCCAGCGCGGCCAGCAACAGGCCGACCGAGACGGAAAACAGTTTCATCGCGTTCTCCCTTGCGTCTCTGGTTCGCGGGACAAGGCATTCAGACGGCGAGTATACCGCATCACAGCTTGCCCGGATCAAGTTTCTTCAGATGCACATCGGCGATTACCGACCTCAGGATGGCCATGAGGGTCATGATGTCCGTTTCCAGCGAGATATCCGCCGGCATGTCCGGGTCCGTCACGCGATGCACGCCGCCGGCGTCGATGAGCAGATTACGTTCGTATCGACCGTCGATCAGGAAGGAAACGAGCCATCTGTCCCGCCCGGACTGCGCCAGTTTGTCCGCCTGAAAGAACCGGGGCAGAAGATCGTCGATCAGCAGGTCCAGCTTTTCGGGTGTCGGCAAGGCGTTGAAATCCAGCCGGTCGTTGATTTCCCTGTCGAACGCAGTCGCGGCCTTCAACTCCGGTCGAAAGCAGGACAATGCCCGCGCCCCGCCCGGAGCGACCGACGTCCGGGCCCTGCCGGATCCGATCGCCTTGTCCAAAGACATCGATTTGACCGCATAGGCCGGGGATTGGTCGATGAATTGCATTCCGGTGGGTGTCCTGTCTGTCGTCCCGGTTCAAAGGCGGGGTCCGCGCGCGGCTGGCATTGCGTGATCGGGCCGCGGGCTGTTCCCGGAAAAAAGAAAAATGCAGGGCCGGGAACGGTCCTGCATCGCGGGCCGGGATTGCCGTTCAGGCAGGTTCGGCCACGTCCGCCCGTCCGGGTTCGTCCAACCCTGGAAAGCGGATCCTGCTTGGGTCGCGCAGCGCGGGACCATGGCTGACATCGTGATTGTCATGGTCCCGCGCACCTTCCTATTCCGGTCGATCAGACGCCCGGATCGATATCGAGGCCGCCGGCAAGATCGGCACCCAGGACATCGTCGACATCGTCGCCTCCGCCGGCGCCGCCCGCATCGATCGCGCAGGCATCCGCACCGCAGGCATCGTCGGCACCGTATTCGTCGGCACCGCCATCCGCGCCGCAGGCAAACCCGGCCCCCGCAGGCGCCACGAGTTCGTTGCCCTCGTTACCTTCGTCGCCTTCGTCAAGGCCCGGCTCATCGCCTTCGTTGCCTTCGTCGCCTTCGTCGTTCGGCGTGTTTTCGTTGCCTTCGTTGCCTTCGTCGAGGCCGGCTTCATCACCTTCATTGCCTTCGTTGCCCTCGTTGCCTTCGTTGCCTTCGTCGAGGCCGGCTTCATCGCCCTCGTCGCCCTCGTTGCCTTCGTTGCCTTCGTTGCCTTCGTCGAGGCCGGCTTCGTCGCCTTCATCGCCCTCGTCGCCCTCGTTGCCTTCGTTGCCTTCGTCCTCTCCGCGCCCGATTCCTTCGTCGCCTTCGTTGCCTTCGTTGCCTTCGTTGCCTTCGTCGTCCGGGTTGCCGTCTTCGTTGCCTTCGTTGCCTTCGTCGAGACCGGCTTCGTTGCCTTCGTCGCCTTCGTTGCCTTCGTTGCCTTCGTTACCTTCGTCGAGCCCGGCTTCGTTACCTTCGTCGCCTTCGTTGCCTTCGTTGCCTTCGTTACCTTCGTCGAGCCCGGCTTCATCACCTTCGTCGCCCTCGTTGCCTTCGTCGCCCTCGTTGCCTTCATCGACGCCGGTTTCGTTACCTTCGTCGCCTTCGTTGCCTTCGTTGTTTTCGTTGCCCTCGTCGTCGGGCGTGACCTCGTTGCCTTCGTCGCCTTCATCCAGGCCAGGCTCGTCGCCTTCATTGCCCTCGTCGCCCTCGTCATTGGGCGAATCGTCCTCGTCGCCTTCGTCGCCTTCGTTGTTCTCGTCGGCTTCGTCGCCTTCGTCACCTTCGTCGCCTTCGTCGTTTTCGTTGGCTTCATCACCTTCGTCGCCTTCGTCGCCCTCGTCGCTTTCGTTGCCTTCGTCGTTCTCGTCGCCTTCGTTGCCTTCGTCGCCTTCGTTGTTGACATCTTCCTCGTTGGTTTCGTCGCCTTCGTCGCCTTCGTCGAACTCGTTGCCTTCGTCGCCTTCGTTGTTCTCGTTGCCTTCGTCGCCCTCTACGCCTTCGTCGCCTTCGTTGCCTTCGTCGCCTTCGTCGGCTTCGTCGCCTTCGTTGTCTTCGTTTCCTTCATTGAACTCGTCGTTCTCGTCGCCTTCATCGCCTTCGTTGTTCTCATTGTCTTCGTTGTTCTCGTCGCCTTCGTTGCCTTCGTCGCCCTCGTCGTTTTCGTTGCCGCCTTCGTCGCCTTCGTTGCCTTCGTCGCCTTCGTCGTTTTCGTTGCCTTCGTCGTTTTCGTTGCCTTCGTCGCCTTCGTTGTCCTCGTTACCTTCGTCGCCCTCTATCCCGAAATTGGGGAAGGTTTCGTTGCCTTCGTTGCCTTCGTCGCCTTCGTTGTTTTCGTCGCCTTCGTTGTCCTCGTTGCCTTCATCGCCTTCGTTGTTCTCGTCGCCTTCGTTGCCTTCGTTACCGTCGTCAAGCTCGTCGCCTTCGTTGCCTTCGTCGCCTTCGTCGCCTTCGTCGTCCTCGTTGTTTTCGTCGTTTTCGTTACCTTCGTCGCCTTCGTCGTTTTCGTTATTTTCGTTGTCCTCGTTGCCCTCGTCGAACTCGTCGCCCGACTCGTTGCCTTCGTTCCATTCGTTGTTTTCGTTGCCTTCGTCGCCTTCGTTGTTTTCGTTGCCTTCGTCGTTTTCGTTGCCTTCGTCGCCTTCGTCGCTCTCGTCTCCTTCGTCGCCCTCGATGCCGAGGTTTATGCCCTCATTGCCTTCGTTGCCTTCATCGTTCTCGTCGCCCTCGTCGCCCTCGTCGTTTTCGTTGCCCTCGTCGTTTTCGTTGCCCTCGTCGCCTTCGTTGGCACCCACGAGGTCCGGGTCTTCCGAGGTGGTTTCGTCGCCTTCATCCCCCTCGTTATTCTCGTTGCCCTCGTTGTTCTCGTCGCCTTCGTCACCTTCGACGCCCTCGTTGCCTTCGTTGTTTTCGTCGCCCTCGTCGTTCTCGTTGCCTTCATCGCCTTCGTTATTTTCGTCGCCCTCGTCGCCGACTTCGTTGCCTTCGTTGCCTTCGTTGTTTTCGTCGCCTTCGTCGTTTTCGTTGTTCTCGTCGCCTTCGTTGCCTTCGTCGAACTCGTCGCCTTCGTCGTCCTCGTTGCCTTCGTCGCCTTCGTTGTTCTCGTCGCCCTCGTCGCCCTCGTCGCCTTCATCGCCTTCGATGCCGAGGTTTATGCCCTCGTCACCTTCGTTGCCTTCGTCGTTCTCGTCGCCCTCGTCGCCTTCGTTGTTCTCGTTGCCCTCGTCATTCTCGTTGCCTTCGTCGCCCTCGACGCCTTCGTTGCCTTCGTTGTTTTCGTTGCCCTCGTCGTCTTCGTTGCCTTCGTCGTCCTCGTTGCCCTCGTTGATCTCGTCGCCTTCGTCGCCTTCGTCGTTCTCGTCGCCTTCGTCGTTTTCGTTGCCTTCGTCGCCTTCGTCGTTTTCGTCGGCTTCGTCGCCTTCGTCGCCTTCGTCGTCTTCGTTGCCTTCGTTGGCTTCGTCGCCCTCGTCACCCGAGTTTTCGCTTTGTTCGGGGTCCGGGGTCGGCATGCCGCCAATGATCGCGGCGGCCTCTGCTGGTGTCAGTTCCTGGATTTCGGTTTCGAGAGAGTCCGAGCCGCTCTGGGCCAAAACTGTCGAACGCAGGATGGAAAGAAGTGTCATGGCGTATTCTCCAATATCAATAAACGAAACAACCAAACGGTCGTTCCCTGTCGACCAGACCGAAATTGGTCCAGCGCTTGTTTTTTAATGAGCGCTTCAGGCGTTCTCCCGCAGCGCGTGGTGGACGGCCCCCACGGAATCCAGCGTGTGCCGGTTCCCTGTCAGCATTCCACCCTCGTTGACCGTTGGACTGTTTTTCTGATCCCAGTCGTCATCCGTGACGAACCCCCGCGCTTTCGCGCGGAGAAACAGTTGCTCGGCCATGTTAAATTTCAAACTCGGGCAAGGCAGCTTGCCTGACTCTCCCGAGGCGTAGTCGTTATGTACAAATTTGAATGCGCAGGCCCCACCGCAGGCGGGCAGCAACTGGCAGCTGCCGCAGACGTCGTTCTCAAAGGGGGACCAATCGTTCCACATCGCTTCGGTTCCAGCATCTTTCCTGCGAGTATTACCCATAACGCTGCCGACGCGTAGGCTGGAATCCATTACCGTGTCCCAGCATTTGTGAAGGTCGCCATTGGGGACCACAACATAGCTGTTGGGCTTGACCGCCGTGCACAGCCCCAGGAAGCGGGGCACTTTTGGCAGCGCCATCAGCCCCTTTTCAAACGCCAGTTCCTGAAGCCGGCTTTCGACTTCGCCATAATCCGTTTTGGACAGGCAGTTGCCACAACCGCCGGCGTTTTCGGCGACGCTTTCCACCGGTGCGAAATAGACTGATACGCCGGTCCTGATCCCGAGCCCGTTCGCCTGCAGGATATCCAGCAGCGCGCGGGCTTCGGATTCGTTCTGCCCGTCGATGTTGACGCGCACCGAAACCTTCAGCAGCTTGCGGGCCGTCACCGCCTTGATGTTGTCCATAATTTTCTGGAACGTACCGCGTCCGCTGGTCAGATGGCGGCGCCCGTCATGCGCCGTCTGGTCGCCATCGATTGTGATCTGCACCCGCGCCACCCGCGCCTTGGCCAGCTTTTCGGCCACCGGAACCGTCATCTTGTAGCCGTTCGAGATCATCATCGAGGTGTATTTGATGCCATGAGCGTCGCAATAGGCGATCGCCTCGGCCGAAATGTCCCAGATCGCGTCCTGATCCATCAGAGGTTCGCCGCCATACCAGGTCAAATGAAAGCTCTTTTTGCCCTTGAGCCGGTCCAGAACGAAGGCCTTGGTCCGGGCGCGCACCTTGGGAGTCATCTTGGTCAGCGGCTTGTCCAGACCCTGAAAACAGTAATGGCAGCCAAAGTTGCAGGACAGGGTCGGCGCGATGGTCAGCATCATGTGGCTGTCGTTGTTGCGCAGGCCGTCATACCGGCTGCGCAGAACATCCAGTTCATCGGCATCCGCGTTCAGAACGTATCCGCCCTGCACGAAGCCCCGATACCGGGCCGCGAACGGCATCGACCCGGCCGCGCCGAGGTCTTGCCACAGGGCGAAATCCTCTGCGTCCCAGATCGAAAAAGACTGCGACATGGTGTTGTAGGCCAGATGGCGGTTCCCGTTCAGCGGAATCAGGATCGTGTAGCGTGACGGCTTGATCCAGGTCGTCGACCCCTGAAAATATTCGTTCTGAAATCGTCCGTCAGGCATAGGCCGGTTCCCTCCGTCGGGTTGCGAACAGGTAATGGATCAGCCCGGACAGCGCTGCGGATGCCGCCAGGAAATAAGCCGCATATGACCAGATCTCGCCATCCGTCAGCGCCAGCGACAGGATCCGGGAGAACATGACGATCGTCGCCCCGTGAATGATCGCGACGACTGCGATATTGGTACCGATCAGGCGCAACGTCAGGAAATACAGCGCCGCACCGGTCGCCATCATGGCAAAGGGCACGCCAGCCGGCAGCGAAAAAACGAACACCGACAATGCCGAGATCACATAGACCTGGCCACGGCTTTCACCGAAGGCCTTGATGACCGCCTCGCGAAAGAACAGCCCCTCGGCGAGCCCGACCAGCAGCGTCTGGATCAACGCCGCCTCCAGAACCGACATCGTCAGCCCGCTATCGACATTGATCTGCGTCCAGGCGAACCCGTAGACGACGGGTATCACCCACAGTAGCGGGCTGAGAAAAAGACCCAGGGCCGTCCGCGACCATGACCAGCTGTATTGTTCCCGGCCGTAGAGCGCGGAGCCGGACCGAAAAAGACAGGAAACGAGGTCGCCGCGCAAAATCAGAACCGCGCCCAGCCCGAGGGCGCCATAGATCGCTCTGGACATGTCGGAAGGAGAAAGCCCGAATACTCCGTGCCTCAACGTCTCGGAAAATGCGACCAGCGCAAAGAACGTTATGGCGAGCGCGACCTGCAAAATATTCCCCTAAAAAACAGGATACTTGAAAAAATATAGATAAAAGATGCCGTCCGGGGTCATGATTCGTAAAGGATTAATTGACCTAGCGTCAGCGCCGGCCTGTTGCCGCCGCCCCTATCCCAGCTTCTCGCTGCCGTGGCGAAGCTCGCTAGGGCGCTGACAACATGCGATTATCCCGGATACAGCGGAATGCCCCCCGCACTGCAGGCCCGCCGGAGCGACCCGGCCACATTTTTGTTAACCCTTCCGGTTCAGCGGGTTGTCCCGGCGCTTTGACTCCGGTTTTCCTGGCCAATCGCCGGGGATCCCGCGAGGACGCGAAGGTTCCCTCCCGATGATCGGGCTGGCGCACCGAGTCCGAACCGGCAGACCAGCGCATCGGGGAAATCCTCGCAGGGGACGACTTGACGCGGGCGCGGTATGGCGGTTCCTCTGGCGGTGGACATGGGGATTTGGCATTGTCCGGCTTCCAGGGAAAGGACTTTGGATGAGGACCCTCTATCTCGGCTTTTGCGCGCGGCTGGATCGCCTGACAGCGTTCGTCTGCGGCCTGGCTTGCGGAATTCTGATCCTGTCCGTTCTGGGCACCGTCGTCGCGCGCCTCGGGTTCGATGCCGGGCGGATCGAATTGCAGAATCTGGCCGGCTATGCCTTTGCCGTCCTGCTTGTCATGGCGGTGCCCTATACGCTCGCCCGCGACGGGCATGTGCGGGTCGAAGTCCTGTCCGAACGGCTTTCTCCCGGTTACCGGCATCGCGCGGACCTGGTTGCGCTGCTGCTTTTCCTGATCCCGGTATTCGGCTTGCTGGCCTGGGCCTTTCTTCCCGATCTCGCCTATAGCTGGTCGATCCGCGAAGGCGCTGTCGAAACCGGCGGACTCGGCGGGGTCTACCTGGTCAAGACCATGCTGCCCGTCGCGGCGGTCCTGACGACCCTGCAAGGCATCGCGGCGGCGCTGCGCGATCGGACCCTGGAGTCATGATCGTTCAGGAACTGTTTCTTTTCCTGATGCTCGTCAGCCTGTTCATGGGCATCCTCAGCGGGATTCCCGCCATGCTGGCCATTGCCGGGGTTCCGCTGGTCGTCGCGGTCATCGGCAGCCTGGTTGGCGCCTTCGACCTTGGCTTTCTCAAGTTTTTCTCCGCGCGGGTGTTCGGCGTCATGTCGAACCCGCTTCTGATGGCGGTGCCGCTTTTCGTATTCATGGGCGTCCTGCTGGAAAAATCCCGACTGGCCGAGGACATGCTGACGGTGCTGGCCCGCATGCTCGGCGGGTCGCCGCGCGGCATGGCCCTGTCGGTCCTGGCGTTTTCCACGATCATCGCCGCCTCGACCGGCATCATCGGGGCGACCGTGGTCATGCTAGTCCTGATCAGCCTGCCCGCGATGCGGGCGGCCGGCGTGTCAAAACGCCTGGCCAGCGGGATCATCTGCGCATCGGGAACCCTCGGTCAGATCATACCGCCGTCAATCCTGCTGGTGCTGCTGGGCGACCAGATCGGCAACGCCTATCTCGAAGCCCAGCAAAAGGCCGGGAATTTCGCACCCGACCCGGTGTCCGTGGGCGACCTTTTCGCCGGAGCCCTTCTGCCGGGCCTGCTGCTCGTGTCGCTCTACGCGCTGTTCATCCTGATCGCCCTGCGACCGCCTGCCATTCGCCCGCCCCGGACACCATCCGATGTCACGGCGAAGGAAGTGATCGCCAGTTTTCTGCCGCCCCTCCTGCTGATCCTGGCGGTGCTCGGTTCCATTCTGGCCGGGATTGCGACAACCACCGAAGCCGCCGGCCTGGGCGCGGTCGGAGCCTTGCTGCTGGCCGGGTACCGCAACAGCGGCGGCTGGACCCATCACGTCATACTGGCGGGGGGAGCGGCAGCGCTTGCGCTGGTTATCCTGTCGATGATCGGCGGAGCAGGAGTCTGGTTGGCCTCGCTCGTCGCCGCCGTGCTGATCGGACTGGGCACCGTCACCGCCGGCTGGCATCTCTGGTCGGCCAATGTGCTGCGTCCGGCCACGGCGGAAACCCTTCGCATTTCCGGCATGGTGTTCGGCATCATCATCGCGGCGTCCCTGCTGGCGCTGGTGTTCCGGGGGTTCGGCGGAGATCATATCGTCGCGGAGATGATGTCCGGGATGCCGGGGGGCACTTGGGGCGCGCTGGCGCTGGTCATGGGGCTGGTTTTCCTTCTGGGGTTCATGCTCGAAGCGGTGGAGATCATCTACATCGTCGTTCCGCTGCTGGGTCCGCCGATCCTTGGCACCGAACTGTCTCCGGTCTGGTTTGGCGTGCTTCTTGCCATGAACCTTCAGACCTCTTTCCTGACGCCGCCTTTCGGCTTCGCCCTGTTCTACTTCCGCTCGGCGGCCCCGCGCGATATATCCACGACCGACATCTATCTCGGGGTGGTTCCCTTCGTTATCCTGCAACTCGCGGCGCTTGGCATCCTGATTGCGGTGCCCGGACTGGCCACATGGCTGCCCCATCTGATTTTTCGTTGAACCAAAGGGAGATTCGACCCCATGAAACGCAGAACCTTCATCGCCGGCGCCGCCGGTCTGACCGCCGCGGCGGCGCCTCTGGCGAGTCCGGCCATCGCGCAGGGAAATATCCAGTGGAACCTGCCCACGGCCTTTCCCAAGAACGCGCCGGGCGTCGGCACCAACGTGACCGCCTTTGCCGATAAGGTCGCGGCCATGTCCGACGGCCGCCTGTCGTTCACGGTCTACGGCGGCGGCGAACTGGTTCCGCCCTTTGCCGTTGAAGACGCGGTGCAGGCCGGGAATGCCCCTGTCGGGCACGGGCCGACCTACTATGCCGCAGGCAAGAACCCTGCCCTGCACTGGTTCACCGCGGTGCCCTTCGGCATGACGGCAGGCGAACAGTTCGCCTGGCTGAAATGGGGCGGCGGTCAGGAAATCTGGGATGACATCTATGCGCAACGCGGCCTGAAGCCGTTTTATTCCGGCAACTCCGGCACCCAGTCCGCAGGCTGGTTCAAGACCGAAATCAACAGCGTCGCCGATCTCCAGGGCCTGAACATGCGCATCGCCGGTCTTGGCGGCGAAGTCTTCCGCAAACTCGGCGTCAATGCGGTCCTGATGCCGCCGCCGGAAATCTTCCAGGCGCTGCAATCGGGCGCGATCGACGCGGCGGAATGGGTCGGCCCGATGCTCGACCAGGCGTTCGGACTGCAAAAGATCACCAAGCTATGCTACATGCCGGCGATGACCGAACCCGGCGCCGGGCTGGCCATCGTGTTCAACAAGGATGCCTGGGACGAATTGCCGGCCGATCTTCAGGCGATCTGCGAAAACGCCGCCTATGCCTGCGCGCTGGAGAACCATGCCCAGTTCGACTATTTCAACGCGCAGGCGATGGTTTCCCTGGCCGCAGACGGCGTGCAGTTCAAGGCCTTCCCGGATGACGTGACCGCGGCTGCGCGCACGGCCTGGGGCGCGGTTCAGGACGAACTGACAGCGGCGAACGCCGACGTGGCCCGCGTGCGCGAAAGCTATGACGCCTCCCTGGCCTCCGCCCGGTCCTATGCAATGGCCATGACCCTGCCGATGCTGTCCGGACGGGGCTGATCGCAGGCAACACCCTGGCGGGCCGTCTCGCGGCGGCCCGCCAAGCGGAAACGGTCCCGGTTCGCTGCCGTTGCAGAGGCGCACGGTCACTTCGCCCCGGTCTTCTCGGCAACCTTGTCGGCGAAGGGATGGAACGCGTCTTCGACATGGAGGCGGCCCGGAGGCATGAAATTGGCAAAGCTGAGGTCTTCCGCGATGGCCCAGGCGGCGGACGGGCCGATGGCGGCGGCGGCGATCGAGCTGGTCAGACGCAAGGCGTCTCCTCCCTTGAATGGGGTTTGTGAGTGCGTTCGCGACGAAAGGACCGGGCGATCTGTCGCAGATCGCGGCAGAGTGGCGCCGACCCGACGCCGCCGAAAACGGATAAGATTGCGCTACAGGCCAGCTGCCGACCGCGCTGCGTCCCGTATCTTTCGCAACAATAGGTCCTGCCCGCGCGTCGGCAGCCAGCCGGCCCGAAGCGTCAGCCCGATGGGCCGGCCGGGCCAGTCGATACCGGTGTTCAAACGAACGAGCCGGGCATTTTCGATCACTGCATCGGCCTGCATACCCGAAATGCATCCAAGCAGATCTGTGCGCGCGAGAATCTCGCGCATCAACAGGATCGAACCGCATTCGATGATGCTCTCGGGGGGCGGCAAGCCGTGTTTCTTGAAGAGCGCATCGAACTGTGCGCGGGCCTGCGTGCCAACCCTGGGCACGACCCATGACTGGCGGTACAGCAATTCGACCGACAGCAAGCCCGCTCCGGCCAGAGGATGCCCCGGTCGCGCCAATACCGCCAGACGATCCTGAAACAACGGCTCTTGCACCACGTCATCGATTGGCAATGGATCGCGCAATGCACCGAACATGACGTCGATGTCGCCGCGCCGGAGCCCGCGCAAAAGGTCGTCATAGGGACCGTCCAGCACGACGACCCGTTGCGTCGGCCGTTCCATGCGGAACCGCGCCAGCGCCTCCGGCAGCACCACCGAGCGGGACAGCGGCAGCGATCCGACCACGATCCGGCCGACCTCACGCCCATCGAATTCGGCAAGATCGGCTTCGGCCTGCTCGAACTCCGAAAAAGCCAGCCGCGCCGCCTGGGCAATCTGCCGGCAAGCGCGCGTGGCGACCATGCCGAAGGAGGTCCGCTCGAACAACGCCTCCGCCGCCTCCTGTTCCATTCGGGCTATCGCCCGGTGCACGGTCGGCTGGGCAAGCCCGAGGTTGCGGGCCGCCAACGTGACATTCTGCGCCTCCGCCACGGCGATCAAAGCCTGTAGCTGCGGGGTTGTCGCAGTGACCGTCAGACGCGGCGCGACATCGGCAAGCGCCGAGTCGAGCCGGTGCATCGCGCGCCTCAGCCGCGCATCGAGCGCCGCGCCGCGCTCCGTCAGGAAGAATCCCCGGCGCGTGCGGTCGAACAGACTGCCACCGGCCTCGCGTTCCAGTTTCGACAGCGCCTGCGTGACGGCCGGTTGCGAGACCCGGCAACGACGGGCGGCCGCCGTCGGTGTGCCCAGTTCGGCAACCGCCAGAAAAACGCGAAAGTGCCGGAGGTTGCGCGTGATCATGGCGAGGCAATCGCCCGGTCGGGGCAGCCGGCATGGCCGCGGCCGCGCCGCCTGGGATCCGCCGCCGCCGTTCGGCAACCGGCGACGGTGCATCGCCCTGCCCTCCGCATTCCCGGTCCTTTCATCCGAAATCCATCCCGGACCGGACCGCGAAACGCGGATCGGCCGCCGGCCCATCATAGCAAATTCTTATCCTGCTGCACGTTCTTCCGAATTGTCTGAACCGCCAGCGGCGTGACACACATGGAGCAACACGAAGGCCCGGAGGCTCGGCCCATGTCCACACGAAAGACCGCTCTTGTCATTTCCGCGCACGCCGCCGACTTTGTCTGGCGCTGCGGCGGCGCGATCGCGCTGCATGCGGAAAAGGGATACCAGGTGACGGTCGCCTGCCTGTCCTTCGGCGAACGCGGCGAAAGCGCCCGGCTCTGGAAGGAAGGCAAGTCGCTCGACGAGGTCAAGACGATCCGCCGCGAAGAGGCGGAGGCGGCAGCGCAAGCGCTCGGCGTCCATCATCTGGAATGCTTCGATCTCGGCGACTATCCCCTGCACCTGGACCGGGAGGACAAGTTCCGCCTTGTGGATCTCATCCGAAAGGTGCAGCCGGCCTTCATGATGAGCCACTCGCAATGGGACCCCTACAACACCGACCATATGTACATGACGCAGGTGGCGCTGGAATGCCGCATGGTGGCGCAGGCCTGGGGCCACAACCCCGGCGAAAAGGTTCTCGGTGCGCCGCAGCTCTATCTCTTCGAGCCGCACCAGACCGAACAGATGGGCTGGAAGCCCGACACCTTCCTCGA
The DNA here is from genome assembly GCF_030164465.1 of Sedimentitalea xiamensis. Taxonomy (GTDB): domain Bacteria; phylum Pseudomonadota; class Alphaproteobacteria; order Rhodobacterales; family Rhodobacteraceae; genus Sedimentitalea; species Sedimentitalea xiamensis. The sequence continues at coordinate 25,256 of NZ_JASNJE010000005.1, read as the reverse complement.
CATCACGCCGGTCTGGGACAGGAAGCGGGCGGCGATGGAGCACATGAACGGCCAGGTCCATCTCTGGGATTACTATACCCGCGTTGCCCAGCAGCGCGCCAACCATTTCAAGCGCAATTCCGGTGGCCAGTCCGGCGGGCGCGACTGCAAATTTGCCGAAGGATTCCAGTCGATCTTTCCGCGCACGGTCGATGAACTCTGACCCTGGCACCGGACACGGCCGGTCCTCGCGCAACCAAACACGGAGGAGACCCGATGACCCAGCCCACAAACCCCAGCTTCGATCTGGCGCATCTCGGGCATGTCGAAATGCTGACCGACAAATTCGATGAAAGCCTGGACTTCTTCACGCGAGTCTACGGACTCTCGCTGTCGGGCCGCGACGCGACCAGCGCCTATCTGCGCGCCTGGGACGACTATGAATTCCATTCACTGAAACTCACCCGCGCGGACACCACCGGCGTCGGCCATATCGGATACCGCGCGGCTTCGCCCGAGGCGCTGGAACGTCGTGTGATGGCGATCGAGGCGTCGGGTTACAAGACCCACGGCTGGACCGAAGGCGACCTGGGCCATGGCCGCGCCTTCCGGTTCGAAGACCCGTTCGGACATGTTTTCGAGATCTACTATGACACGAACCGGTACAAGGCAGAAGGCAGCGACGTAGCGGCGCTGAAAAACACCGCCTCCGCCTTTACCGGAGCCGCGCCGCGCCGGATCGATCATCTTAACCTGCTCAGTGAGAATGTGAGCGAATTCGGCCGTTTCATGGAAACCTGCCTTGGCAGCCGCGTGACCGAATTTATCGAACTCGACAACGGACGGATCGGCGGGTGCTGGTTCACCGTGAACAATAAGAGCTACGATCTGGCCTGCACCGAAGAACACGGCGGCGGCAACGGCCGCCTGCATCACGTCACCTATGCCACCGACCAGCGCGAGGATATCCTGCGCGCCGCCGATATCTTCCTTCAGAACGGCGTCCATATCGAAACCGGCCCGCACAAGCATGCGATCCAGGGCACATTCTTCCTCTATGTCTGGGAACCGGCGGGGAACCGCGTGGAACTGGCCAATGCCGGGGCGCGGCTGATCCTGGCCCCGGATTGGGAACCGGTGAAATGGACCGAGACCGACCGCAAGAAAGGCCAGGCCTGGGGTCTCAAGACCATCGAAAGCTTTCACACCCACGGAACGCCGCCAGTCAGGGCGGCGCAGACCGACGGCACGGCCTGAGGCGGAAAGGATGACGATCGAAAGGCTGCGGCAGGATCTGTCCCGGCAAGGAATGGATAGCGGGGCGATCCTGCGGGAGCCCCGTGGGGTCTGCGTCGCGAAGACGGTCTTTGCCGGGTGCCGCGAACGCGAACCGGATCTGCCTGCGAGCATTCCACGTTCCGCGAAAACCCGCTCGGAGACGTCACCAACACCGTCCTGAGGGACTTGCCGGCGCCGGTCCTTCCGGCGCACTGAAAACCGAAAGGAAACCGACATGGGAATCGTCCGACAGAATATCACCAGAGCCGCTCCCGGGATCATCGAGGGTCTGGCTCGCGCCGGTGTCGCAGCCGTGCACGAAGCGCAGGGCCGCAAGGGATGTCTCGCCTCCTGCATCCGTCCGATCTGGTCCGGCGCGCAGATCGCGGGTTCAGCCGTCACGATCAGCGCGCCACCGGGCGACAACTGGATGCTGCACGTCGCGATCGAACAGCTTCAGGACGGCGACATTCTGGTTCTGTCCCCGACCTCGCCCTGTGACAACGGTTACTTCGGGGATCTGCTGGCCACATCTGCCGTGGCGCGGGGCTGCAAGGGACTGGTGACCGATGCCGGTGTGCGGGACGTGCGGGACCTGACCGCAATGGGATTTCCGGTCTGGACAAGGGCGATCAGTGCACAGGGCACCGTCAAGGAATCCATCGGGTCGGTCAACGTCCCGATCGTTTGCGCCGGTCAGGCCATCGATGCCGGCGACGTGATCGTGGCCGACGACGACGGGGTCTGCGTCGTGCGACGCGATGCGGCGGAGACCGTTCTTGCGGCGGCGAAGGCGCGGATGGCGGCAGAAGACGCCAAGCGTGAACGGTTCGCCGCCGGTGAACTGGGCCTCGATATCTACGATATGCGGCCACGCCTCGCGGAGAAGGGATTGAAATATGTCTGACCTCCTTTCCGGAGGAGTCCGGTTGGCCGGAAACGCTCCGAAAGCGGACGCCCCGGATCGCGCCGGGTTCGGCGCGCGGGGCCGCTTTGACACGCCCGCCGGAACCGGCCGACCGGCCAGCCCCGGCGTTCCGACGACCATCGGGATATCGATCGAATGACCCATGACACTGACGGCATTCCCTGCCTGTGGATGCGGGGCGGAACCTCCAAGGGGGCGTATTTCCTTGCCTCCGATCTGCCGCCGGAGCGCGCGGCCATCGATGACCTTCTCCTGCGCGTCATGGGTTCTCCGGATCCGCGCCAGATCGACGGTATCGGCGGAGCGGACCCTCTGACCTCGAAAGTGGCGATCCTGTCGCCCCCCAGTCGAGACGATGCCGACGTGGACTACCTGTTCCTTCAGGTCTTCGTCGAACAGGCGCGCGTATCGGATGCGCAGGGTTGCGGCAACATTCTCGCAGGTGTCGGACCGGCAGCGATCGAACGGGGCCTCGTTTGCGTCACCGACCGGGAAACGGTGGTGCGCATCCACATGCGCAACACGGGCGAAGTGGCATCCGCGCGCATCTCGACGCCGGACGGGCGGGTGCGTTACGACGGTTCCGCGCGGATCGACGGGGTTCCGGGGACCCATGCCCCGATACCCCTGATGTTCGAAAACCTCGCCGGTTCCATGTGCGGTGCGCTGCTGCCCACCGGAAATCCGGTCGATGTCATCGATGGAGTCGCCTGCACGCTGATCGACAACGGCATGCCCTGCGTGATCCTGCGCGCCACCGATCTCGGCGTCACCGGCCGGGAGGATCGCGAAACGCTCGACGCCGACGATGGCTTGAAGGCGAGGCTTGAGAAGATCCGGCTGAAAGCGGGACCTTTGATGAACCTCGGCGACGTGACCGAAAAGAGCGTGCCGAAGATGACGCTCGTCGCCCCGCCGAATGCCGGGGGCGTCATCGCCACCCGGTCCTTCATCCCGCATCGATGCCACGCCACGATCGGAGTCTTCGCCGCGGTCAGCGTCGCGACGGCTTGCGTTCTGGAATCCGGCCCCGCCGCCGAGACCGCCGCCCTGCCCGACGACCGGATATTCGTGATCGAACATCCGTCCGGCGCCACCGAAGTGTTGGTCGAACGCGACGAAGCGGGCCGCGTCCTTCGTGCCGGAACCCTTCGCACCGCGCGCAAACTGTTCGACGGGCGGGTGTTTCCGCGACTGGCCGGGACTGAGTGAGACCCGTCACGGAATTTCGTCGTAGCGGAACCTGCGTGTCATTGTCTTGGTCAGGAACCGACAGCCGCCGCGGCCGCTGTTCTCCGGTGCCCATCCAACGCGTTCGCAGATCCAGGGTATGGCCCTGCAATGCCTCCGGGCGATGCCACGGTGATTGTTGACGGTCGCTACCGCTTTCCTGTTGGCGTTGACCAGATCGCGCGAGGGTCAGAGCGCCGGAACCAACAGGACAAGCGGCAGGAGCATTCCGGACAGCGCGATGGACAGGCCCATCGGAAACTCGGTCTGTGGCCGGAACGCGTGCCACGCGGTTTCCGGAGTTCCGAAAGCCGCCCGGAAGGTCAGGACCAGGGCGATCCCAGCGAGCATCGAAAACGCGAAGATGTAGGCGTAGATCGGCAACGCCGCGCTCGGCAGGAACAGCATCAGCGCCGCTAAGGCCTTGACGTCGCCGCCGCCCCAGAGTCCGAGCGCGAAGCCCGCGGTTCCCAGAACGAAGACCGACAGAGCAACGATGACGCGCGCTCCGATCTCGGAGGGCGGCAACAGAAAGGGCGCCGACAGCACGAAGATCGCGAGCATGGCAAGGACCAGCCGGTTGGAGATCCGGAGCCGCCGCAGGTCACCAATGGCCATGGCCGCCAGGAGCGGCGCAGACAGGACAAGCGGAATGAATTCCCCAATCTCAGGCGACATCGGCATCGTCCTCGTCTCTTGTCCCGCGCCGCGGCGCCGGGTTCAGCAGCAGGTGGATCAATTCGGGCTGCGACGCGGTGCCGGTCTTGGCGTAGATGTTGCGAAGGTGGGTGCGCAGGGTGGCCATCGTAATGGACAGCGCGGACAGGACTGACTGATTGTTCAGCCCGCGGCTCAGCAGCAGGCAGACGCGATATTCCGCCCGGCTGAGCCGACAGGGGTTTTCCATTGCCAGGATCGCCGCCCTTGCCGTGGGATGTGACCGGACCCGGCGCCGGGAGAGCAGCATGTCCGAAAACAGGCCAAGTGTACGGGCTTTCCAGCAATCGGCCAGAACCGGCCCGAGGAATTCCAGGTGCGACAGAAGCCCGGCTGAAACCGGGTCCCCGAAATGCAGTTCGAGAAAGTCGCCGCTGCTTCCCTGGCGGGCAAGCGGGATCACGACCGTTTCCGCCAGCCGGCGATGCCGGAAGACAAGGGCCAATGGGTCCCGGTCTCCGAAATCCTCCGCCGTCCCGCTCCAGACCGAGCCAGTGATTGCCGTTCCGATATTGTCCTTGCAGATGCCCCGCGCGAACGACATATCGAGCCGGCCGACATCCTCGGAATGATAGCGCCTTGCTTCGTGGCTGATCACGGTGGTCGCATCGCGCGCGCTCCTGAGATCGACACGGCAGATGGCGGTCGCCTCGGTCCCGAGCAGGCCGGTCATGCGCCGCAACGCCTCGGCCGGGGCGATGTTGCCCTGGGAGAGCTGACACATGATGGCGACGATCTCAAAAAGACCGGAAACCGATTTCGGGGCGGCACGGTAGGAATTGGGGCTCGGGTTGGCAGCACTCATGAACACAATCACTGATCCCTGGCGGATCAGAGTCCTCGGACAGGTGCCCCCACCCATCGCGTTAAACCTTTGTTAAGCTTCTATCGGCTCCGGCGACCACGGTCAAAGAAAGAAGAAAGTTTTAGTTAACTTGGGTGAATGCACATCGCCGGGCGCCGCCGATGCATGTGGCATGGGAAACCCCGTCCGGACGACGGGGCCGCAACCGGCTGTCAGCCGCCGAACCCCCGGAAATAGCGCAGGATCGAAGGACCGGCCGTCACGATCATCAGCGTCGGCAGCATCAGCGCGGCAAGCACCGCCGACATCTTCACCGGCAGTTTGTTCGCCATCTCCTGCGCCTTGGTCTCGCGATACTCACGCATTTCCGAGGCGTAGGTGGTAAGCGCGTCCGACATGCTGGTGCCGAACCGCATCGATTGCTGCACGACCGAAGCGAACGACTGGACCATGCCCAACCCGGTGCGCCGCGCCATATCCGACAGCGCCTGTTCGCGCGGCCGCCCGGCCTGTATCTGGTGCTGGGTGCTGAGAAACTCGAAGGCGATGTCGGGCGACACATGCGCCAATTCGTTGCCGACGCGGGTCATGGCGGCATCGAAACCGAGCCCGGCCTCGACCGAGACCTGAAGAAGGTCGAGCGCGTTGGGAAAGGCCTCGGCGAGCTTGCGCTGGCGGGTCCGCTGACGGTGGTTCAGCCAGGCAGCCGGAAGCAGATAGCCCAGACCCGCCAGGACACCGACCAGTTGCACCGCGTTGGACTGGTTCATCGGCGCGAAGACATCGGCCAGGACGTCGGGAACAGGCGTGCCCGGAACCTTTGATCCGAGGATCAGCGCAGCCACCGCGATCGGCAGGAAGAGGCCGAACCAGACACGTGTCAGCGTGTAATTGCGCAGGGCGTTCCGTCCTGTCAGCCCCGCCTGGAGCAGCTTTTCCTCGATCTTCAGCCGTTCCGAATCCTTGCTTGGCAGCGCCGCCTTGAACAGCCCGGTCGGTGTCCGGACGGTCTTGAGCAGCAATCCGCGGTCTTGGCGGGATTCCGGCTGCCGGGCGCGCAATCCGGCAATCCGCGCCGCGGCCGGGTTGCGCTGCGACAAGGCCGATGCGACCGATACGAAAAGCAGCACGACGCCAAGACCCAGCCCGGTCAGGAGCAGCGTTTCGACCGGAATGCCGAAGCGGTCGGCGACAATTTCCAGATTACGTTCCATGAATTCAGCCTCAGACTCGAAAGTTGACAATTCTGTGAAGCACGACGACGTTCGTGACCATCAGGACAACGACCAGAGCCGCCATCTTGATGAAGGCCGGATCGTCGCTGACGTCCATGTAGTAGCCGGGCGCGTTGAACGACATCATGCCGATGATGACCAGCGGGATGATAGACAGAAGCAGGCCGGAAAGCCGACCTTCGGACGAGATCGCCCGGATCCGGTTGCGCAGCGAGATCCGGTTGCGAATGACCTTGGCCAGAACCAGCACGATCCGACCAAGATCGCCGCCGGTGCCGTGCTGGATCGCAATGCTCGCCGCCAGATACTGCGCGTCCTCCACTCCCGATCTGTCGGCGAAATCCTGCACCGCGTCGGGCAGTTCGTCACCGAAGCTGATCTGGTCGAAGATCAGGCCGAACTCGGTTCCGATCGGGTCCTGCATCTCGTCGGCCACGGCGCCGATCGCCGCGTTCAGCGGATGTCCGACCTTGAGGCTACGTGCCATCAGTTCCAGGGCATCGGGCAATTGCGCGGTCAACTCCTTGCGGCGCTTGTCCCGCCGCAACCGTACGATCAGGACCGGAACCAGCAGACCCAGCGAAAGGGCAATCGGCAACGCCTGCCAGAGCGGCACCAGCAATGAAGCCCCACCGGCGATCCCGACGACACCGAGCGCGGAAAACATCAGGAAGCTGCGCGGCGCGATGGTCATGCCGGCCTGGGACAGCATCTTGGGCAGGTCGCCGATCAGCGGCAGCCGGCCAAGAAAGCCACGGCGGGTGTCGGGCCGCAGCAGCGCCAGGATCTCTTCGTTCGAGACCCCCGCCCGGATCATCCGAAGCCGGCGGTTGCGCGCTTCCTTGCGGCCCTCGCCGCGCTGAAACAGCTGGCCAAGACCCGTGATCAGCAGCAGGATCCCGACGAACATGCCGGCGAGCATGGCATAGTTCAGGAACTCGGCGGAAAGCAGGTTGTCCATGGCTCAGTTCTCCGCCGGCCGGAAGGTGGCCGGGTCGAGATCGATCCCTGCCGCAGTCAGCAGGGCGGCGCATTTCGGACGGATGCCGGTTGGCGTAAACCGCCCCAGCACGGTCCCGTCTTCCGAGCGGCCCTGCTTCTGGAAGACGAAGATGTCCTGCATGGTGATGACCTGCCCCTCCATTCCGGTGATCTCGGAAATGCTCGTCACGCGGCGCGTTCCGTCCGCCAGCCGCGAGAGATGAACGACGAAATGCAACCCCGAACCGATCTGGGCGCGGATTGCCGAGATCGGGAAATCGATACCGGTCATCGTGACCATTTGTTCGATGCGCCCGAGCGCGTCGCGCGCCGAATTGGCGTGGACGGTGGTCATCGACCCGTCGTGCCCGGTGTTCATGGCCTGCAGCATGTCGAAGGTTTCGGCGCCGCGCACCTCGCCGACGATGATCCGGTCCGGCCGCATCCGCAGCGCGTTCCGGACCAGATCGCATTGCACCACCGCGCCGGTACCCGAAGGCGATGGCGGGCGGGTTTCAAGACGCACCACATGTTCCTGCTGGAGTTGCAGTTCGGCGGCATCCTCGATGGTGACGACGCGTTCGCGATGGTCGATGAAGGACGACATGGCGTTCAGCATGGTGGTCTTTCCCGATCCGGTGCCCCCCGCGATCAGGATATTGAGCCGCGCCGACACCAGCGCGCGCAGGAATTCCGCTGCGGCGCCGCTGAGGGCGCCGTTGTCCACCAGCGTCTGCATCGTCAGGGGCGAGGCCGAAAATTTCCGGATCGACACCGATGGGCCGTCGATTGCGCAGGGCCGGATGATGGCGTTGACCCGGCTTCCGTCCTCCAGCCGCGCATCGACCCAGGGTTGGCTTTCATCGATGCGGCGGCCGATCTTGCTGACGATCTTGTCGATGACGCGAAGCAGGTGTTTCTCGTCGCGGAAGCGGACGCGGGCGCGTTCCAGCTTGCCGAAACGTTCGACGTAAACGGTCCGGTAGCCGTTGACGAGGATGTCGTTGACGGTCGGATCCGCAAGCAGCGGCTCAAGAGGCCCGTAGCCCAGGATCTCGTGCAGCAACTCGTCCACGATCCGGTTGAAATCCTCGCCGTTCAGCGGTTTTCCCGCATCCGCCAGGGATTGGCTGACAACCCCCGCCACCTCGCGGCGCAACGCCTCGCGTTCGACCTTTTCGATCACCGAAAGGTTCAGCCGGTCCAGCAGCGCCTCGTGCAGAGTGCTTTTCAGGTCGAGCCATTCGGCTAAAACCGGATCCTCGATCTCGGGCCGGGGATCGGTGTTTGTGACAGTGGCCTTGGCGTCGGCAAGACGAATGACATTGGCGTCGTCATCGGTGCCGGTGCGCTTGAAATTCTTGAACATCTGGTATCTCCGGTTAGGCGGCGTCGCGGGTGCGTTCGTCGGTGTGGGCTTGCGTTTCGTGCAGGATTTCCCGGCTCATGGCGCGAATTGCCTTGGACAGCGCACAGCCACTCGCGGCCTGAGAAAGCAGCTGGCCGCGGTCGAGCGCGATCCGGGCATGACGGGGGTCATGGGGCAACCAATAGCGCAGTGCGCGTCCCAGGACCTTTTCCGCCTCGCCGTGATGTCCGGCCTTGAACAACGGTTTCTTCTCGTGGCCGACGACGATCTCCACCGGCGGTTCGAGCCGCGTCTGCGCGAAGAAGTCGATCAGCCGATAAGCCTGGCGGATCGATGGCACCGTGCTGTCGGTTACCAGCAGCATCCGGTCGCAGGCCGACACGATCGCGTCGAGCCAATCCACCAGGCTGCGCGGCAGATCGACAACCACGAAATCGAATTCCTGACGCAGGGTGTCGATCAGCGCGGTCATCTGATTGCCGCTGAACACATCGAGCGGCATGAATTCGTCCGGCGCGGTCAAAACCTCGAGCCCCGAGTCATGGCGGATGAGGCATTGTTCCAGAAAGGTGCGGTCCGGCTTCACCTTGTCCCGGCCCATCTTGTAGAGGCCCGCGGAGGGGGGCAGATCCAGTTCGGTGGCGATGCTGCCGAATTGCAGGTCCAGATCGACGACCGCGACGCGGTTGCGGGTGCGCTTGCGGAAGAATCCGGTGCGATCCTGCAACTGGTCGGCGAGATTGACGGCCAGGGTCGAGGCGCCGATTCCGCCGCGCACCGGGCAGATGCCGATGATCTGGCCCAGCGGTTGCCCGGCCGGCCGCGTGTAGATCGTGGGCAGCATGGATCTGGGTGTGGCCAGGCGCTGGATCTGCTCGGCAAGTTCGTCGCGCGCGACCGGAAAGGGCAGGATTTCATCGACACCGGCCTGCTTCAAGGCGCGCGCCTCGGACAGCGGGATGTCCTGGTCGCAGAGCGCCATCAGCATGCCCGAACCGCCGACCTGCCCGCGCAGCTTGCGCACCACTTCGGCGTCCTGCGTATCGGACACCCGGAAGATCAGCAGATCATGCGCGTTGAGGAACTGGACCGCCGAACCGTTGACCGACGCAAGGTTTCCGTCGCAGAGCTTCAGCGTGTGACCGTCAAGCTGCGCGACCGCCGTGCCGACGGCTTCGTTCATCGCATCGCTGTCGGACAGCAGGATTATGGATATCGGATCGGTCATGGGTGTACTCCTTGTTCCTTTTCGCTCAGCCACTGGTTCCTCGGGACAGATCCTCACCGGGCATGCTGGCGCTGAAATCCGAGAAGATCTTGAAACTGGTGGTCACGGCGGTCAGTGCGTCGGTTTCAGACGTTGCGCCCCCGATCGCCAGGGCGGCGAGTGCCCCCAGCGGCGAAACGAAGCGAAACGGCAATTCCTCGATCGTGACCGTGACCATCGGGACGAACGGCCCCCCGAGAAAGTTCATCGCGGGTTCGAATTCATAGTCGAAGGTGATGTTGCTCCGGTCGAAATCGGCCGTCGGGTCGTTCGGGACCGCGAATTGCAGCATGGTCCAGATCCGGTCGGCGGTGCCCTGGGCGTCGGCGCCGGCGGTGGCGCTTGCCGAACAGGGAGCGATCTGTGGATCGAGGCAGACACCCTGGGCATGGGCGCAGTTGGTGCCATAGCGCGGCCCGGTCGCGTCCGAATAGCTGCCGCGCCCATTGGTGGCCGGCAATCCGCTGCATACCGCAGGCTGCACGGCGGCGATGCGGGCGGCCACCTGCACCGCCTTTTCGGCCGCCGCGAAGTGAAAGGCGAGCCGGCCGAAGTCGATGAGGCCGAGGAAGATCAGCAGGAACAGCGGCAGCACGAAGGCGATCTCGACCAGGGTCGCGCCATCTTCGTTGCGTGCAAGCCGGTTCAGGTCGCGGCGGGTCATTCGGATGCGTTGCGTCATGGTCCGAACACCCGGCTGCGATCGGTGATGGTGGTCTCGATCCGCGTCGCAGACGCTCCGCCGACCAGTTGAAAGAGCGGCGCAAAGGGAAGATCGGTGATCGTGAGGGTCGCCGTGACCACCGCCACCGGCGCCGGTGACACTCGGTAGTCGCCCGCCGCGCCGACGCATTCCAGGCCAAGCCGGTCAAGCCCGACTTCGATCGTGCCGCTGGACAGGTTCGTGAGCGTGCTGGTCACGAACCCGGTGTAGTCGCCGATCGCGGCGCTCGGCGTGGCGGCGCACATGTCCGCCGGGGCCATACGGCCCAGGTGGCGCGCCGTGTCGCGCACCCCGGTGATCGCGTTCTGATAGGACCAGAACAGCCGCCCGCCTTCGGCAATCAGGGCGAAAAGCACCAGCATCAGCGGTAGCAACAGCGCGAATTCGACCAGAGCGGCCCCGTCTTCGGCGCCCAGAAAGCGGCGAAACCTGTCGGTTCTATTGTGAAGGAAACGGATCATCGCCCTACCTGTACAGTTGCACGACATCGTGGAGGATGCCGCCGGCGCTGCCGCCGCCCACGCCGCTTTCGATGGTCCGGATGACCTCTCCGTAGATCACGGCCCTGGCGCCGGTGCCGTCCGACTCGGACGGGCGGATCAGGAAAATCTCGACAAATTTCGACACCGGAATGGTGCCGGAGCCGCCATTGAGTTCGCCCTGATAGGTATTGCAGTCGATCCCGGCGGCAACGACCACCCGGCGGTAGGGGTTCGCGGCCGCAGACGACGAGGCGGGCTGGCACCCCGGCAGGTTGCTCTCGGCCTTGCCTGCGGCGGCCAGCAGGGACTGGAGTGCGGACTGGTTCGCCACCTCGGCCTTGTAGATGTCATAGCGGGTGCCGCTGGCCGGGAACCACGCGGGAGCGGCGCCGCCGTAATTCACCGTCAGGTAGTCTTGCAGGCCGGTGCTGAAATCGCCGTCGCCGATCCGCGTGGTGACCGGGTCGCCATTGCCGTCGACAGCCGCCACCGGGTTTCCGTCCGCGTCGGTCAGGATCGCCCCCTGGCCATCCGTCTGATAGACCGGGCAAGCGCCCCCGCCGGCAAAGCAATCGTCCAGCGGCAGCCCGATGGTCGCGGCGGGGTTGATGACGCCTGCGACCTCGTAAGGCGGGGCCTCGGTCACGGTGCAATTGTTCCCGTTGGCCTGCGTGATCCAGCCGTCCAGAACGTTCGGTGCGGCGGCGAAATTGTCCACGTCATACTTTGCCGCGTTCCGGAACTGCTTGGATGTCGCATCATACTGGTCAAAGCGGGTGTTGAACCCGGCGATCATGTTGCCGACGCTCAGCCCCGGTTTCGTCTCGACGCCCCTCTGGCTGAAACACTGCGACACCGATCGGGAAGCCGCCAGGGCGCAGGAATCTTCCTGCCCCGCGGGGGCGGAAGCGCAGGCGCCGCCCTCGTCGATCCCCAACACGTCATTGGCCTGAAGAAAACCGAAATTCCCGGCGCCCCATTGCTGGCTGCCGCCGCCTTGGCTGACCATCTTGATCATCTGGCCCTCGGTCACGTTCAGACCCGGCTGCGGAAGGCAGAAGAACATCGGGGTGATGTCGCAGGCGGTCAGGGTGAACCCGGCCACCGCCTCCGCATCGACCGAGGTAAAGCGGTAGGAATCGCCGATCAGCGATGCCACCGCCGCCGCCAGCGGCGTATCGATTTCGTGGGTCGCCACCACCACCCGCACAAAGGCCGCCTGCAACGCGCTGGCCGGATCGGACGGGTCGAGCAACTGACCCGCCTGGGCCGGTTCGATATCGGGATTGGCCGGCGCCGCATAGAAGAACAGCTGGTAGTCGGTGTTTCCCGACAGCATCTGGTCCTTGTTGCGGATCCCGAATGTCTGCCGGTCGCTGATCATGTTCGCCGCGGCGCCGGTGGCGCGGGTGATCGCATCCGCGTGACCGTCGAGCTCTCCGGCAGCGGCCAGCGCCACGTTGTCGGCATAGCTTTGCAATTCGCTTTGCGTGACGGTGACGCGCCCGAAATCGAACGCCAGCGCGGCCATTCCAAGCATCGCCGCCAGGCTGACCGCGACGAAAACCAGGATCGCGCCGTCCTCGGACCGGCCAAATCGGCCTATGGCACAAGCGGGTTTCAACGGCGGTCCCTCCTCTTCCCGGTTCAGTTGATCACGGTTTCGGTCAGGTCGGTGCCGCGGCGGACGCGGATCACCGACTTGCGCGGCGCTTCCTCCGCGACCTCCGGTTCGGGTTCGCGCAGCAGGTCGTTGAGCCGGGTCATCTCGAGGCTCCGGTTCTCGGTGTCCTCGATGGACCGCAGCGTCAGACTGAGCCGCCCTGCCCGCTGCGCCAGCGCCAGGCGCTGACCTTCGTCCGGCGTGACCTCCACGGTCACGGTGCGGGCCACGCTGGGCTGGTCGGTCTGTTCGTCGGCTTCCTGATCGACGCCGATCACGCGGATGTTCTGAAGGATGGTGATGGCGCTCAAACCCTCGCTCCTGCCCTGGGTCAGAACGATGTCGACCCGGTCGCCGGGCGTCACGAAGCCGCCCACGGCGGTTTCGGCATCCACTTCGATGGCCATCGCGCGGTTTTTCGCGCCAATGGTCTGCACGATGGTGACTTTTTCGCCAAAGTCAGAGACCTTGGCGTGCAGGATCAGTTCGCCTTGCGAAATCGCCCGGCGGGCACGGCGGGGCGGCTGGTTGCCATCGCCCAGCAGGGTCTTGTAGCCGGTGTAGACGCCGGCCGGCAGCGATGCGCGCGGCCAGTCGATCGTGGTCAGCATGTTCGGCTCGATGGCTTCGCCAAAGACGATATCGCGGGAGGCGACGATGACGCCGACGGTCTCGCTTTCGGCCGTGGCCTGCGCCGGACCCTTGTCGATCCGGATATAATCGCGCGCCACATAGACCGACCCCCCGGCCACGGCGAGCCCCGTAAGTGCGGTGATCAAGGCGGAAAATCTCATGTCGGTCTCCTTTCGCTGTCTTGCGACGGTGTCGGTTCAAAGGCGGTGTAGCCGCCAAACCTCCGAGATAGGGCGCGGCGGCTGGAACCGCCGCACCCCGGATCTGCTCTCGGAAATTGGCGAGCTGCCACCTGTTAGGGAATCAGGCCTTCGGCAGTGTTGAATTGGCCGAGCACGTCAGCGCCCAACGTAGTCAGCACCCCCGTGCCAAGAGCGGCAACAATCGTCAGCGCCACGCCATATTCCACGATGGTGGCACCACGCTCGTCACGGCGCAGACGGTTCATGATTTCAACGAATTTCCACATTTCGATACTCCTGTTCAGTGGGTCCAGCCGCAGTCAATCCGCAGCAAAGCAAGCCCCCTCGTCATGAGAGCTTGCAATCAGACTACGCCCGCCAAAGACGGCGGCGCATCGTCCAAACCTGTTGAAATTTCCCGCCGGGGTTGAAAGACTTCACAATCGGACGGTTTGTCGACCCGAACCGGGCATCCGGTATAGCCCTTTCAGACAAAAGAGAAATCCCGACGCGACCGGATCGGAAGGCCGGCTTCTCAGCGGCATGTGGCCCTGATGTCAGAGCGATTGCACCGGCCTGCGCCAGAACCTCCGCTCCGCCCCTCGCGCTGCGTCGAGATCGTGCCGTCAGGGGGTGCCGGATGGTTTTCAACGCGTCCCGGAGGTGACGGGACAGCCGGCATCTGTCCCACGCCAATGCGGCGCCACCCGGCGAGAGTGGCGACGCATTCCGGTGCTGCGCAGTTCGTCAGGTTGCCGTGCCCGGATACCCGGTCGGGGCGGACCGACACCGCCTTGCAAGAGCCAGGAAGACAGAAACCGAAACCAGCGACATCATCCACGACGCGGGCAAGGGCACCGCAGACGGGTCGGCGGTGTCGGAATAGATCGGCGCGGACAGGAAACCGGGGTCGAGCGGTGTGGCGACAAGGCCATCCTCGACTGTCACGAGAAGCCGCCCGGTATTTGAGAAGTTGATGCCTCCGGGTGTATTCTGGAGAGCCGACAATGTCCATCGAACCGAAGTTTCTATCGGCGTCTGCCCCGCGTCAAACCATACGCTGACCCGGAGAATTTGTTCTTCTATGGTCTCGCTGTAACCGTTGATCGCCGGCGAGGCACTGAAACTGTCACGGATCGGGTTCCCGGAAAAACAGGCGATGCACACTGAGGACTGAATGCTGTATCCCGCTCCGCCAGCAGCCTGCAGGTCCCACCAGCCGTCCAGTTTCAGCAAGGCCGTCAATCGGCCGGCACCGGTGAGCCGGAAGGTCTCGGTGATGGTTGCGGACGCCGAGGCGGAAGCGTAGCCTTCGTCGGTCGATTCCGTTCCGGTCCGGATACGCAGCGCTCCGATATCTCCGTTGGCGTAGGCGAAGGCCCTGGAACTCAGCGGGTCGAGACTGGTCGACTGGTTCGAATTGGACAGAAGTGAATCAAAGGCAAAGTCACGCGTATCGAGTTCGGTGTTTCTGGTGCTTCGGTAGTAGAGATCGGCCTCGGCACCGCTCTGCCCCGCACGCTGCGTATAGGCATCGGTAGAGAGATTGACCGTCGCCGCGCTGACCGGCACTGCGAACAGGACGGCGAAGGTCAAAGAAATGCCGAGTACTGGAGAGTTTGAACACGTCATGTTGCACTTCCCTTCTTGAATGAACCGAAAGGGCCGGCGATGCCGCCCTGGTGCATCCAGTCTCTGCAAGGTGCGGCGGTGTGTCATCGCCCGAAAGGGTGAGAGCCACGAAATCGACAACGGTTTCAGGTCGGAGGGGAGAGATAGGTTGTCCCGAAATTCAACATCAACCGGACCAGTTGCGTCCGTGTCTGACAGCCGGTCTTGGACAGGACCGACTTTACCTGCGTGTTGATCGTAGCGATCGACCGCCCCCGCGCTTCACTGATCTGCGCGTTCGTCAACCCGGCTGCCACGAAGGACAGGATTTCGGCCTCCGCTTCGGTCAATCCGTAAACCGCGGCCATCGGTTCAACGTCGCAAGACCATGGCCGGCTCGTATCTGTGCTGTAAAGGACAACCCCGTCAAAGGGGCGTGTGCCGATCTCGGCCGAGGTATGCAGCGGCACAACCTCAATACAAAGAAAGCTGTCCCGATGCACGGCAATGGCTTCCTTGCGGGGGCGCGCGCCGAACCGGCCGTGATTCAGCGCATCGTCCAGCAGAGCGGAGAATTGTCGCTGATCCTCGGGCCGGGCAAAGCGAAGATGGCCGGTGGGTGTCCTGGAAAAGAGCCGGAACCGGTCGATCTGCCGTAAGAACTCCTCGTTGACATGGACGACGCGACCCTCCCGATCGAGCAGACAGATTCCGATCCCAAGACGGTCTATTGCAGACAAGACGCCGCCGAATACACGGCTCAGTTCGCGCGCGGCGCGCCCCAGATTCATTGCCTTGGCGACATGCGGCAGCAGTTCGGCCAGCCTGTCACGCTCCGGCACGGTGAGACGGCCACGACCGGCGCCAAGCTGGAGTGAGAAACGCGCCTGAGTGACGTTGTCCTTGTCCAACAGCCCTGCCGCGCGATGCAGGATTCCGAAACGCTGCAACGCCACTACGTTTGAACGCGCCGTCAACGCGTCGATCGATGGCGCGATGACATCGTCTTCAATCAGGTCGATGCCGTCGGATCGCATCGAATGCGCTTCGAAGATCGCCTGGTCTTCGGCTTCGGACGCATGGCAGCGATGGATATAGCCTTCGATAACCGCCGGATCATAGTAGGAAGAAGCCAGCTGCGCGACGATCTTTTGCCCCGGATCGTGTTGGCGCCATTCGAATACAATGCAGCCGACCGCATCGACGCTATCCGCCAGAGCTTGAAGGGCTTCGGGCCACAAGCTCGGGTCCGAGGCCGCGTCGTAGATATCGAGAATCGTTTTTCGCAGTTCTTCGACCAAAGCAATTTTCCTTCGGCAGAAGGAGATCACGGCAGATTGCCCGCCACAACGACTTTTTTTGCGATGCGTTCCTGTCGCATCCATCTCCTGCGAAGAGATAGCGGTGACGTCGGCCGATATGTCGATGGCCCGGGCCTCCGGTGCCAAAATGGTGCCAATTCAGCTGCGCCCCGCGGCCGGCTTCCGGATGCGTGGGCAAGACCTGGCCGAGCGGATCACGCCGCGGACAAGATCCGTGCTGCCGTCGAGGCCGCTTCCGACTGGGGAACTTATTTCACCGCGCATGCCCACAATTCCGACCGGGAGGTGTCAGGCGGAATCGAACCGGTCTCAGGCCGGACAGTAGCCCTGCCCTTTATGCCGCGCCAAGGTCGCGCCAACCGGCGAGAGCGGCGGCGCGGTTGAGCTTGAAGTTCCGGCGTGAGCAGAGGTGGCGTTCCTGGTTGAAATGGTAGTGGACCAAGGCATGGACGGAGACGAATTTCTGCAGACTTCGCATGCCCCGGAACCGCCGCATCGCCCGCCATTGATCTTGACGAACATCTCGTCGAGGTGCCGCCTCCATCGGCTGGATTGCAGCCTTTCGATCCGGCGTTTCCGGATCTCCGAGGCGAACATCGGGCCAAAACGCTGCCACCGGAACCGGACGGTTTCATGGCTGATCTCGATCCCCCGCCCGTGCAGCAGATCCTCCACGTTGCAGAGCGACAGGGGAACCGAACGCAGAGCATCACCGCCGGGCGGATAATTTCGGGACTGCTCTGAAAGCCCTTGAAAAGATCACCTTCGGTCATGGCCGATGCGACGAGGCTGCCCTGCCCCGCCTCAGCAGGAATCGTTCTGACAAGGCCCGTTGGATCGATCATTTTTTTGCGCTCCCTCTCGGCAGATTTGGCAATGCCAAATCGCCTGCCGGGCAGCGGGACAACAGATCCGCCTTGCCGAGCGCGCCGGACAAAAAATCGTTCTCCAGCGTCGGCCCTCCGATCTTCGCATTCAGGGTTTTCACATCGATGGTCGGCTCCGGCTCGGCCCTCGGGGTTTCCCCGAACACCCTCGTCGCGCCCTCAAGAAGCTGATCGCGCCACTGCTTGATCTGGTTCGGGTGAACGTCGAAATCCTGCGCCAGCTCGATCAGAATATTTCCGCCCTTGATCGCAGCAACTGCCACTTTTGCCTAAAATGCCGGGCTGTAATTCCGGCGCGGTCGTCTCCCCATAGGCTTCTCCTCGCTTGCGGAAAAATGCCGCAGTGGCGCGGAGAATCCACTTATCCCACCTGTTCCGTTTTCCTCAGCCAGCTCTGTCTTGCCAAAAAGCGCGTTGCTTCGTGAGCTTTGGTCTCTTGAATGGCGAGGTCACCCAGAACCGATTTCCTTGTTGCCAAGTTCGGAAACCTTGCGGGAATTGCAGGATCCGCCGGCTAAGTTCTTGATTTGAGCGACGCGCGGACATAACATCTCATGGCACATCTCGGGTATGACGGTATGGCTGGCACGACCTTCGAGAAATATGGCGGCTTCGGGATCGTCAGCAAGGTCGTCATGACCTTCTATGAGATGGTGCTGGACAGCGACATCGTCGGCCATCACTTCGACCATGTCGACATGCCACGCCTCATCGACCACCAGACGAAGTTCATCTCATCGCTCATGGGCGGGCCGGCTTCGATATCGGACGAACGGCTTCGCGCCGTCCATGCGCATTTCGACATCACCGATGCGGAGTTCGACGAGATCGTCAGCTTGCTGGGTATGGCGCTCGAAGAGCATCGGATGGACGCGGACGACATCGACGCTCTGGCCCGGGCCATCGACGCCAAGCGGTCGCTCATCGTCAAGCGTGCCGTCGCATGAGCATCACGACGCTCTCCACGATCAATGAGCAGCTACTGAAGTCGATCGGGGTCGGCATCGCGATCGTGCGGTTTTCCGACCTGCACTTCTATTACCACAACAAGGCCTTTGCCGAGTGGTTCGGCGATCCGGCCTCGAGCGACGTGGTGACCGAAATTGTCGACAGGCTGCGCGAGGATGCGCGTACCGCGCTGCAGGATACCGGCCGCTTCACCACCGAGGTGCAGGTCAAGCCCAAACGCCGGACGCTGGTCATCGCCCTGACGGCCAACCTCGCGGAGTTCGAGGGCGAAAGCGTCGTCGTCGTGGAATGCCAGAACATCACGCGGATGCGCGAGCTCGAGCAGATGATCGAAAGCTACTCCAACATGGTGGAGCGCAACACGCGTGAGCTGGAGCGCGAGAAGGAGCGTGTGGAGAAACTGCTGCTCAATCTCATGCCGCGTTCGGTCTACGAGGAATTCAAGACCTTCGGCGTGGTTACCCCACAGCTCTACCGCAACGTCTCGGTCCTGATGCTGGATTTCGTGGGCTTCACCAGTTTCGCAGAAAATACCGATCCGACCGTGACGCTGGGAGAGCTCAACGACATGTTCACCGCCTTCGACCGGATCAGCGAACAGTTCGGTTGCGAAAGGATCAAGACGATCGGCGACGCCTATCTGGCAGTTTCCGGGATGCCCGAACCGGCGCCGGATCATGCCAGCGCCGTCGCGAACTGCGCGGTGCGCTTTATCCGGTATCTCGAGCGGCGCAATCAGAGCCATCAGCACAAATGGCAGGCGCGGATCGGGCTCGCCACGGGGACGGCCGTGGGGTCGGTGGTAGGCGTGCAGAAATACGTCTATGACGTGTTCGGTCCCGCGGTGAACATGGCGGCGCGGCTGCAGGTCTTTGCCCAGCCGATGAAGATCGTGGCGCCGGTGGATATGAAATTCGACCTCATCGACGCGTTCCGCGTCACCGAGATCGGCAGCTACGACATCAAGGGCCTGGGCCAGGTCGAACTGGTCAATGTCGAGGGCAACCTGACCCTCGCGAACTGACCCGCGCGGGGCCGGCTGGCCCACCTCTCAGGCGTTGTGGCGCGCCCTGCGGAATCCTGTCCGTCGTCGGGGTTATCCGGAATGCGCGGGCCGTTTCGCAGTGGAGGCTCTGGTTCGATTTCGGTTTCAGTTCCGGCGGCAGCGGATTGTGCTGAAAACGGCGTTGCCGGATTGTCTGTTTCCTGATCTTCTCTCCAATCTTCAGGATTGTTGCGCCCCTTTCATGGTAGACATCGGCGAGCGTCAGGTTCCCCAGGCTCTCGTGGTATCGGTGGTGCAGCCGGCACGACCGGCGACCGGACGTGAGTTTGACCGGGTCAGCGAAGACCCGCATCGCCAAACATGGCTGAAACCTGGATCCCGTAATTGGAGGACCATGCCATTTGAATGTATAAGACGAACTCTCTTGACCAACCTGTCCCCACGTGAGTGGTTTTAGACAGGGGGATGGACAAAGGCGAGCATCTGCAAACTTCGCATGCGCCTGAAATGCTGCATGACGCGCTCTCTTCGTCAGGTCAGGCCGCCCACCCGGTGGACGGTTTCAAAGCCTCCGGAAACAACGGCGAAACGTTGCCAAATTTCTGCTTGCAAGGCAAACTGATACCGTGAATGCGACAAATTTCCCGTCGGAATCTAACTGACGGCAGGACAGTTCATAGGGCAATATCCTCGGAGACCTGTTTCAATGGACGTACTGGGTTTTACATCTACGCAGCATTCATCAAGCTCGCGGCTGGGGCTTTCGTCATGGCGAGACGCCACGCGACCACCCTGCCCGGCTCAACCAGACTCCCTCTGAGACTGCCTCAACGGGTAAAGAGCGTCCTCGCGGGGCGAAACCCGAGCCTGTAGCTCCGGAACCTGGGCTGGTCCCCGTCGCGGTCGATCGGTCGGAGGCTCTCGGGGGAGTTGAGCCCGGAACCGCCACGGTTCACCCGACGGGCTCCCTTGGGAATCGGCAGGGAAGGTTTCACTCTGCCGTCGTCCGGCAACTTCGAACAGTCGGATTCATAGACATCCTCGCACCATTCCCAGACATTGCCGATCATGTCCTGTAGGTCGAATGCATTCGCAGGATACCTGCCCGGCGGTGACGAACAGGTTCAAGGGGCGCCCTTGGCCGTCGCAGATGGCATGCAGCTTGCTGTTCATGCCGCCCTTGGTGCGACCGATCAGGAAGCCCCCCCCTTTTTTCGCGGCCATGCCGCTTGCCGTGTTTCGCAGCGAGCCCAGCCATCATCCGCGCGAAGATGCCTTTCTCGCTCCAGCGCTTCCACCGGCTGCAGAGCGTCTTGTGCGGGCCACAGGCGGCGGGAGCGTCACGCCATCGCAAGCCATTGTGGTTGATGAAGATCATTCCGCTCAGTACCCGCTTGTCGCCAACCCGGGGCTTCCCGTGCGACTTCGGAAAGAACGGTTCCAGACGGGCCATCTGCGCGTCGGTCAGCCAGAAAAGATCGCTCAAGGCCGCCGTCGTTTCCAGACCAGCCCGCGCCGTTCAGCCGGCGGCGGGCTTCTGGGCTTCTCCCGGGTCTACAGGGCCTGAACCAGTCCCCCGACAATCAAGACGGAACCGAGAGCATAGCTGGACCATAAAGGAACGCGCGGCCATTTTTCCAAAGCGACCAACACCGTCAGAAACACGATCCACCCGGGATTCATGGCGCCCGCGACGAACAACAGCAGCATCAGCGCCCAGCAGCAACCCGTGCAATAGAGCCCATGCTTGAGGCCCATGCGCCAGGCGCCGCCCAGCCCCTCTCGCCATTCGGTCATCATGAAGCCCATTGGCGTGCGGCAACTGCGCAGGCACGCCTGCTTCAGCGGCGACCACTGATAGAGTCCTGCCAGAACAAGCAAACCGGCCGTGAGCCAATCGGATTTGCTGACAATCATCGGGGTCAAAAGGTTCGCTGTCTGCAGGCCCCATTGGGCCGCGGTGGCAAGCGCCGAGAAGACCACCCAGATCGTCAGGTAGGCTGCCAGAAAGACCAGCGTTCGCCCCGTGAGGCCATCCAGACCGGCACGGCGCCGTTCGGCGGCGTCGAAAGTCAGAATCATCGGTGCAGCCGACGGAAGCATCATCGCCACCATCATGGCCGACCACATCAGGAACACCGCGCCCACCGTGGCAAGCGACCAACTGGAACTGAAGGGCATCATCAGCCGGATGAACGGATGCGACATGTCTGTCGTCATCCAGGCCACAAAAGCCCAGCTGGCAGCCATGGCCAAGCCCAAGCCAACAACCAGCTCGGCGCGGTTGAGCATCTTGAGCAACTGGGTGGCCCGATCAGCCGCTGTAGGCGTAGGGCGCGAACAAGCCTGCTTTGCCGGAAACATTGCATTCCAGGCCATAGTCGCTGATCTTGGTCGACTTGCTGCGTGCAACAGTGGCAGCCTCGCCGGGGCTAATCGCCAGCGGGTGGCCCGTAAGCTGGACGATGCCGCCGCCCTGTCCCTCGATGGCTGCGATCTCCGCCTGACCCAGACCCTCGACCGCGAGTTTCATGTCCGCGCTCTTGCTGTCAAACCGTATCGTGGCCGGGCGTGCTCCCAGAACCTCGCCGATCAGCGGGCCAAGGTTGGCCAGGTGGCCGCCCGCCTGTCCCGAGAAGATGCCTGCCAGCGCCTGCGACTGCGCTTCGTCCGCAGTATCGTCCAGATACAACGCAACTTTCCAGTTGCCGTCCTTCATGTTGCCGGGCGAATGGGCCAACATCGCGACGTTAAGGCCGTCCAGCGTGGTATCGCCAAACTCGCCCTTGTCGATATGCCACCCCAGCACCACGGTGCAATCGCCCTCGGTCGGTGGCGAAAAGAAGACGCAGGGGCAGACTGTATCGCAATTGCAGGCCTCCATATAGGTTCCGTTGACGTGCCAAGCCATTTTCAAATCCTCCTTTTGAACAGAACTTTCCCAAGCGAATGCAGCGTCAAGGAATGATGCTGCCCGGACGGGCTTCTGGCAAGGTGTTTTCCATATGAGCTGTCCTCCGCGAGACTCCCGGAACGTGGGACATGCGCGATGGGGGCCTTCGTCGGGGTGCTACCAGACCAACTGGAACCAGTCTCCGCAAGGGCAGCACGACTGCCTCTTAGGCCGCGCAGAGACCGCGCCACTCGGCCAGAGCGGCGGCGCGGTTCTTCTTGAACTTGGCTCTGGAGGTAAGGCTGCGCTCCACATTGAAATGGTTGAAGGCCGAGGCATGGACGGACGCGAACATCCGCAGACGTCGCATTCGCCGGAACCGCTGCATCGCCCGCTCTCGCCGTCGAAACGGCAGGTGTGAATTCGCAGCCCGATTGTTCATCCAGCGGCCAGTTTCCTGGCGGTCTGCCATTCCGATCTCCTTCATCGCAGCACCGCAGGAGCGCAGACAATCGGTCACGAGCGCATGCGCTTCTTCGTCACATAGCTTTCCAGACCCTCTCCCTCGTGATCGCCCGCGTGCCAAAGATAGTGGCGCTCACCGTTGATCTTCACGAACACCTCGCCGAGATTCCAACGCCAGTGGCTCGACCGCATCCCCTCCACGCGACGCTTTCGTATCTCGGCCGCAACAACGGCCCGAACCGGTGCCACCAGTAGCGGACGGTTTCATGGCCGATATCGACGCCCCGCTCGTAGAGCAGACCCATGACGTTCCGGAGCGAACGCGGGAAGCGAGCGTACATTATGATCGTTAGGCGGATGACCTCTTCGCTCGTTTTGAAGTATCTGAACGGGCTGCGTTTCGTCATCGGCCAGCGTTACTTGACCCCCTGCCCCGTCACAAGCCAGGTTCTTCTGACATCGCCAATTGGATGAACTTTACAACGCGCCATTTGGTGTCAGAATGGCAGCGGAAGGCGCGTCCAGGTTTTCACGCATTCGTGTCAGGCGGTCCTGCGCAATGAAACGTCACGCAAACGATCTTGCATCTGGGGGTCCCCCCCGCAGTCGCCAAGGCGCCTTGCGGATGCTTGCAGTCGGTCTCGCGGGCCTTCTGGCAGTCTATGTTTTCATTGCCTACCTGATGGCTCCGCTCCTGTGGGACCGCTTTTCGGACCATCATCCGTCTTTGAAGGACAACCCTCGCCTGACCGAAACGGGAGATGGACACCCCGGCGGTCCGTTGAACGTCGCCCTGATCGGCAGCGAGGAACAGGTCCGAGAGATTTTCGCGGCAGCCAAATGGTATGACGCCGAAGCCCTAGGGCTGAAAAGCGACCTGAAAATCGCCGTGGGAACCATCCTGAAGCGCCCCGACCCCGATGCTCCGGTCAGTAAGCTTTACCTGTTCGGGCGACCGGAAGACCTTGCCTTCGAACAACCTGTCGATGGAAATCCGCGCCAGCGAAACCATGTGCGGTTCTGGAAGGCAGAAAAACCGTCATCTTCGGGGCGCACGATCTGGATCGGGGCTGCCTCTTACGACGAACGGGTCGGGTTGAGCCATACCACCGGCCAGGTGACCCATCACATCGCCCCGGATGTGGACAAGGAGCGCGACCGTCTCTTCGAGGACCTCAAGGCGACCAGTGAACTCTCTGAAAGCTACGAGGTGCCGGGCTTTCAAACGATTCTGAGGGGGCGCAATGGCGGTGGCGACCCGTGGTACACCGATGGCGCGCTCCGGGTCGGTATCATAGCCCAAGACTAGGACACGCGGCCATCAAGGACCCGGCGAGGGCCGGATGCCGATTTTACTGTCGATGATCAGAATAGCGCCGGGCCAATCGGCCGAGAAACACGGAAACCTTTTGAGCTTCTCCCCGAGAACCGGGCCGTCGCGAACTGGAATTTTCTAGTTTGAATGTACTAAGGAAGAAAACACTTGAAGCGCAAACGGTTCTGGTGGCAGCGGTTCGCTGACTTCCAGGCCGCCGCACTTCTTCCGCCCCCGGTTGAAGGCCACCGTTCTGACGCCCTGCCGACGGCAGGTGCCGCCGACCTTTACCCCGGCTTAATACTCTTTCAGCACGCCGATGACTCTCTCTTCGCCGAGCCGTCGTTGCTGTCGCTCACAAACTTGCCGCCCTTCTACATCGGTTGTGGATCGGTGGCACGGAATTCCTTCAGGAAACGGTGGGAGAAACGGCATGGCCTGAATAGCCAAACACCAAACCTGACGGGATCGTCCAATCCGGACGAGGTCTGTGGAAGAAGACGAAAATGTTTGCTGCGCAACTTGAAGCGCGCCGGGAAACAGGGCTCTCCACACCCAATCCAACACATGCATGCGGTGGCGCCCTTCGAACTCCAAATCAGACTGCGAAGAGAAACGTGACCCGGATAAGCGATCCCCGTTCATTCACAAGAAGGAATATGAGCTTGTAGGCATAGCCCTAAAGCATTTCGGGGAAACCCTGAGTCGCTGGGGATTCCCTTGAGGGGTCGATTGTGATTCATCCTTTTCAGGAGGATGTTTCATGTCAGCACCACTGCCAGGCGCGCTTCGGACGCGGTTTCAGAAGTTGATTGAGGAAGGGTTAAGCGGGCGCGCGGCGGCGTTGCGGCTCAAGCTGTCGGCCTCAACCGGCACGCGATGGGCGCGGTCGGTGCGCACCAAGGGGCACGCCGATCCCGGGGCACAGGGCCGCCCGAAAGGCGGCGGCAAGCTGGAGCCGTTCGCCGACTTCTTCGAGGAACTGGTCGCGCAGGACCCCGACATCACGCTCCATGAGCTGCGCGACGCGCTGGCCGAAGCTGAAGGCGTCACCGTGCACCATTCCTCGATCTCCGACCTGCTGTCGAAGCTGGGCTACACGTATAAAAAAAGTCGCTGATGGCCACCGAGCGCCGCCGGGCACACGTAAGGCAGCAGCGCAAGGACTGGTTTGCACATCGCATCCCGGCGATGCAGGCGAAGCCCGAACGCGTTGTGTTCCTTGACGAAACATCCGTCAAAACCAACCTGACCCGGCTGCGCGGTCGCGCCCCGCGCGGCGAACGTCTGGAAATGGACGCCCCGTTTGGCAGTT
>NZ_JASNJE010000059.1 GCF_030164465.1 Sedimentitalea xiamensis | reverse complement strand
AGCGATATTCTCCCTCGAGATGCAGACCAAGCGACCCCATGAGGCTGGAGGGGTGAGCGCGCCCGTTGCATGCGAGATCCAGCACCGGCAGACCGCTGAGTGCGGAATGGAACCAGCCGTTCACCGTGGTCTGTGCTCCGTTTTCGTTTGTGTTGATCGCGACGAGTCTTTGCCCCTGCGGCAATTCCTGCTGCACCAGTTCCAAGGTCCGCAGATGGTGGCGCGGCTGCAGGAAGGGATGCGGGGCGGCCGGGGCGCCGACCAATGCGACCGTGACCGAAAGGTCGTGTGCATCGAACTCATCGACACTCCACAATTGCGGGGTGCCAACACGCAAGGCCAGTTCCGCCTCCCGTAGCCCATCGTCGACAAAGCCACCACCGCCTCCGCCCAGAATTGCACCCCCCATGACAGCGGCCTGGATGTCATCTACCGTAAGTTCGCGTTTCATGTCAGATTTCTCCGAATTGTGAGGCTGGTTTATTTGCCAAAGGCCCGAAAGCCGCTTGAGAAGAAGGAATAGAGTGCATCGCCTGCGATGACTCCGCCGGCAAAGACTTCCATCTGGTCGCGCCGGTCCGCACCGGCGAGGCGCAGATAGACGAGGCGGCAGAGCACTCCGGTCGCGACCATCCAACCAGCCGGCGGGAAGTTGATGAGCAGGCCGGTAGCGAACAGGATGCCAATCTGGCGGCCCGAGCCGCCGAGGAATTGCAGGATTGCCCCCGGGATGGCCCAGATCAGCAGGTTGACGGCTGTGTCCGGAGACATGCCAGCGTTGATTGCCGCGACATAGGCGGCATTGATCGGCGCCGTCATGCCCTGATCAAAGAAGCTTTGATAGGACAGAAGGACGACAACGATGGCACAGGCAAATCCGATCATGCCCGCGATCAGTTGCTGTTTGCGCCCCTCGAGTTCAAACGCCGGGTCGGCTCCGTCACCGCGCAGCATGTATCCGGTTTTGAGGTCATATCCCATGTCGGCGAAGGCCGGACCCGTCGCGGCGGAAAAACCCGCGAGGACGACCAGTGCCTCGGGCGGAAATCCAATGAGGATACCGATGATCAGCGTGATCAGGGCAACGGCAAAAGCCGGGAACCAGCCTGAATGCATGGCGGCAATCCCAACGATCAGTTCGTGCACGAAGGCGGCGACGGCGGCAAAGACCAGGAAGCCGATCAGCAACGGTACGGACATTCCGGTGTAGATCCCGGTGCCAAACGCAAGCAGCAGAGCGATCAGAAGATAACCGATGCCACCGATGCGCAACGACCGGCCCAACCGGGCGGCGCCGTCTTGGTCGAGTCCGTCTTCAGCGGACTTAGAGGCCTTGGCCTCTCCGTGGCTACTCATGACCACCCGGCCAACCTGCCACAGCGCGACCAGGCCTGCTCCGATCATCATACCGTGCGGGATATACATTGCCGATATTTCAAGATCGAACAGGGGCAATGAATAACCCCGGATCAGCAGCCCGGACGCAAAGGCCACCATCGAGGCCAGCCCCGCGATCAGTGCCACGCCAAAGGCCGACATGGGCAGGCCCATGAAAGCGCCGGCAACCCCGAATCCCAGACCGGCGAGCAGGGTCTTTGCCTGTTTGCCGCCCTTGTCACCTGCCTTGATGGCCTCGGCCGCCGCCACGCCCGGTGGCCAGGGGCTCTTCGCTGGGAAGGCCGGCGTGTTGAACATGCGATAGAGCAGCCAGGCATCCAGCAACAGGGCCAGCGACACACCGATCAGCATTGGCTGTATCATGTTCGGCAGGCCGAAAAGGAACGGAATACCGATAGGCAGGAACAACGTATTGGCTGCTCCGAAGGTTGCCGACGAAATGCTGGTCTGGGCGAGGTTCTGAGCATGGATCGACCGGAAGCCGCGGAAAAAACTCAGGGGAATGCGCGCCAGTGCCATCGCTGCCAGCGCCCCGATCAGCGATGTGCTGGGAGTGATGCCGAGGCTGGCCAGCAGCTGGATACCAATGATCGCGCCAAGAACGCTGAGGATGATCGTCAGGACAAGATTGTCGGGCGCAAGCGCGCGCGGATGCTGCGCAGCCCTACCTGTCGTGGACTGGATATCGATATGGCTCATTCGACTTTTCCTCCCCGGGGGCAGAATGGACTATTGTTGCATTATATTGATCTTGGTTCCATAATATGGAACATTAGGACACAGGAGTCAAGCGCCTTGCAAGGGCTGGTCGCCAACAGCCGCGGCGCTATAAGAAGGAAAGGAGACTTCAAGCGATGAGCACACTTGCAAACGCCATGGACGTGCTTCGGCTGATGGCGCACCTGCAGCGCGACGTCACCGTCACCGATGTTGTCGCAGAACTTGGATGGCCGAAGAGTTCAGCCTCACGCACGCTCAGCAAGATGGCGGAATTCGGTTTCCTGGAACGCGACCCGGTTACCCGGGCCTACCGCCCCGGCGAAGTGGTGATGGAGGCATCCTACTATTTCCGGGGGTCTCGCAGCGCGTCCTCGCTGTTGGAAACCGAGCTGGACGCCCTGGTCGCCGAGACCGGATATCCAAGCTACATCAACGTTCTGGACGGATCTGAAACTCTGGTCGTTCAGATGCGGGCAGGAAGCGCCGGTGCGCTGCAGGTCTACAACCCGGTTGGCACGCGAGCGCCTGCCTTTGCCACCTCGATGGGACGTGCGATCCTGGCGCGACTGTCCGATCGCGAGGTCGCGGAAATCGTCGACCCCCGGTTTGAAGTTCGCTATGGCCACGCACCGCGAACGCACGAAGAGCTGATGGCGCGGCTTGCGAGCGGGCGCGAAAAGGGTTGGTTCATGTCCAAAGGAGAGTTCGTGAAAAATGTGGCCGGGGTTTCCGCTTCCGTGATTGATCCGGCAAGCCGTCAGATTTACGGCATCGGCATCGCGCTACCCGCGCAGGATCTGACAGACGAGTTGAACCAGCACTTTGGTCAACGTGTACGTGCAGCGGCGATGAATGTCGGGCGGCGGATAGGCGATTCGTATTGGCTGGACTTCGAAGACAGGGGCGAACAACAGAAGCATCAGAACCAGGCATCTTAGAAACGCAGTTCGGGTCTCCGTGACACTACATCCGAAAAGGACGATGCCTGGTTCGATGACGGTGCCACGAAACTCGGGATGCTTTGGACAATGCTTGTCGAAGATCGGCTTTGGCGAAATCGCTTGCCAAGTCCTTTCCCGGAATTCCGCGTGGTTCATCCCATCCAGTGGAAAGTATCGAACGGTCCCGTCACTGACCTTCGCCGCGGCTCGGTCCGGCATCGGCCTTGCCACTACTCCGCCAGCAATTCGTCGATGAAACTCTCCTGCCGGTCAAGCATCTCTTCCCATTGAGGCGGCACACTATCCTCGCGATCCAGCTCTTCCGGCTGCAGATCGTCGGCACCGGGTTTCTTCGGCGTGGCCCGCATGACCCGCGCCTGGCGCCGCCGCGATCTCTGCGTGCCGGCGGGCTCCTGCTCTTCCGCATCATCGGGGGCATCGCCGCTTTCGACCCAGGGACCCGCACCCTCCACGCTCGGCGGATAGGGGAACTCCCTGCCCTCCTGCCGTGCAACCATCTCCTTGAAGGCCGGATCGTCATAGAACTTGATCCGTTGCGCCTTGATCGGGTGCTGGGGCGAGGCAAGGACGATGACCTCGTCGGGGTCGAGCAGGCGGGCCTCTGTTTCGGAGAGAAGCGGCCGTTCTTCCAGTCGCGCCGAGGTCGAGGTCGCGCCGAGGAACCCCTTGTTGCGCCCGTACATCCGGGTGACTGCCTCGCGGGTCGTGCTGCCGACGGCCGCCGAGACCTCCCGCACGGTCCGTTGGTCCCGCGGCGTGATGTAGAGTTTCAGCCCCGCCCCGTTCTCAAGGCTCTCGCGGCCCTCGGGGCCGTAGATGCGGTCCAGTGCCGCCAGCGATTGCGCGATTATCGCCACGCGCCCGCCATAGCTTGCCAGCGAATGGATCGCGCGTTCGAGATAGGGCATGGCCCCCATCTGCTGGAACTCGTCGATCATCATCATGACGGGCCAGGGCTCGTCCGATCCCGGTTCCTTCAGGCGCAGGCAGGCGATGAGATCGGCGAACATGAGCCGCAGGAGCGGTGCCAGCGTGGCGATGTGATCTTCCGAGACGACGATGTAGAGCGAATGCGGTTTGCGCCGGAACGCCGCGAAGTCGAAATCGCTCGCCAGCGTCGCCGAGCGCACCGCCGGGTTGTCCCATTGCTTGAGACCGGCCGTCATCAGCGCCTGGATGTTCGAGGTCAGGAGCCGCGAGGACGCGCTCGCCGCGTTGGTCCAAAGCTCCTTGACCACCTGTTCCTCCGCCTCCTCGGCATAGGCACCGTATTGGGCGTTCTTGTAATCACCCCCGGTGACGATCTGGTTCACCGCGCCGAGGTTGGGTGTGCCGCGCTGGATGGCGAGCAGGCAGGCGGCGACGAAGATCGACTTGCCGGCTTCCGAGAAGGTGTCCAGCGTCTTGTTGTCCTTGTCGAGGAAGAGATCGGCCAGGATCGACACCTCGGTGAACTGCTGCGCGAAGCTCGGGTATCGGGCGATCCGCGCGAGCGGGTTGTAGCGATGGGTGCTGTTGGCCCAATCGAACGGGCTGAAGCGGAAGACTTCATCGCCATTGGCCGCCCGCAGCCGCGAGGTCTTGTCGAAGTTCTCTCCCTTGACGTCGAGCACCACGACCGAGCCCGCGAAGGACAAAAGGTTCGGGATCACGAAACCGACCCCCTTACCGGCCCGGGTGGGCGCCACCATCATCACATGCGGGATCTCGGTCGAAGAGATAAACTCGGATTTCGATTTCGGCTTGCCGAGCTTGCCGCAGACGAAGCCCTTGCCGGGGCTCTGCAGCATGCCGTTTTTCCGAAGCTCCGCCTTCGTCTGCCAATGGGCCGAGCCATAATCGTCCTGCCGCCGTTTCCAGGACCAGGCCGCTGCTAACACGCCGAGCCCGAGGGCGCCGAAGCCGACCGACCCGAAGGCCACCTTGAACGCGTCCGGATGCGCGGCACGCAACCCGGCGCTCGCCTGCCAGACAGCGAACATGTCGAAGTCGCTGAACCCGGTTTTGAGCGCGAGCGTGAGATAGAAGCTGGCGACGATGGAGCCGAGGAGAGCGCCGCAGACCAGGCCGAAGGGAACGGCCGCCCAGAGGGGAATGGGTTTCATATGGGGACCTCCGCTCAGAGACCGAGCTCGTCATCACGGTCGAGGCCGAGCTCGCGGGCGCGGGCTTGCTCGGCCTCCATCTGCCGGGCCAGCTCGGTCGCCTTGTCCTGCTGCAGCGCCGCCGCGCGGTCGGTAAAGACCTGGTCGCCGGTCTCCTCATGCGCCATTTCGAGGAATTCCTGCGTGACGGCGATCTGGTCGAGCTTGCCGGGCAGCGCCTCTTCCAGAACCGTGTAGTTGCCGCGGCGCAGCTCGGCGAGACCCTCCTCGCCCAGCTCCTTGAAGAGTTCCGCCTGCAGGGTGCGCTCGACCACTTCCTCCTGCTGCTCGCTGAGCTGGCCCTCTTTCAGCATCTCGGCCAGGTCCTGAAGATAGGGGTTCGGGCCGCGATCGCGGTCGTCGATCAGCGTCAGTTCCTGCCCGTCGTCAGCATCGAGCCCCCTGCCCACGGGCACACCCATTTCCCGCGCCCGCTCGAGGATCCGGTCCATCACGCCGTCGACCTTTTCGAGGGCGGCATCGAGCTCGCGATCATTGGCGGTCTCGGTGGTGAGGCCGTCCTTGGCCAGCACGGCCCCCATGTCGCGTTCGACCCAATCCTGCGCCAGACCGTAATTCGTGGTGCCGCCCGCAGCGATCCGCGCCACGAGATCGTCCCCGTCGATCCCCGCCTCTTCTGCCTCTGACAGGATGTCGGTCAGCGCCTCGTCGCGGCCCGATTGCAGCGCCTCGATCAGACGCGCATCGCCCGCCCCCGGCGGATAAGGTTCGGTCAGATCACGCCCGAACCGCGCCCTGAGATCGGGGTCTGGCACCATCTGCGAGAGGTCGCGGATGATGGGTGCGGCCTTCACCTCGAAACCGGCACGGGCCTCACCGTCCAGTTCCTCAGCCTTGAGACGCAGCGCCTCGATGGTGCGTTCAGAATACTCGATCGCCTCCCCGACGGTCCGGATATTGTCCATGTCGATCTCTCCTGCAGTGAACTTGTAAGGCGCGTTGGTGCCGAGCCCCTTGGCCATGGTCCGGACGGCCCGCGCGAGATGGCGCTGGTCCATGCGATCCAGCAGATCGGCGAGCGCGGCGTAGTCCTTGGCGAAGCCCACGACCTGGGCCTGGGCGATGGCGGATTCTTCCGGCGTCATCGCGATCTCGCGCGGTAGCCGGGCCTCTTCCTTGGCGCGGTAGATTTCCTCGATACCCGCGGCCTTGACGAAGATGCCCCTCTCCAGCCGGGTCGTCGCATCCAAAATCACGCCATAGATCTCGGCGATCTCGGCCTGTTTCTCGCGCATGAGCTGGGGCGACATCACGCCCTCGGCCCAGCATGAGAACCAGGTGCCGTTCTCGCGGCCACGGTTGTTCAGGACGATATGGGCGTGCCGGTGCGCCCGGTCGTCGTGGACGGCCAGCACATAGTCCCACTGGTCGCCATAGGTCCCGCTTTCGAAGAAATGCTCCGCCCAGTCGAGCGCGATGTCGCGCACCTTCTCAGTGCTCACATCGGTCGGGAAGGAAAGCAGCATGTGGGAGGTGAAACCGAGCTTGGTGGTGCCACGCCAGGTCTGCGCCCAGGCCTCGATGATGTCGTCTTTCTGCTCCTCCGAAAGCACCGCCCGCTCGTCGAGCGGGTTGGTCATGGTGGAATAGGTGAAGACCGCCTTGTCGTTGATGTAGGAGAGCTGGTTGCCGAGACTCCCTCTCGTCTTGCACCCCCCTGCCCGGATCCGTTTGAAGACCGCTGCCCGGCTCTGGCCGGAGGCCGCCTTGGCGATGTTGCGGAACGAGAGCCGCCCGACCCGGGCGTAGCTGCGGCCCTGCCGGCGCCCGGCCAGCCGCGCGTCGATCCGTCCCTGGGCCTTGCCCCGGATGCGCTCGTCCTCCCAGAGCCGGCCCATCACGGCGGTGTAGAGAGCGAGAGGATCAGCCACTGGCCACCCTCCTCTCGGGGTCCTGCATGTCCACCACTTCCGGCATCCCGGTGCCGCGCTGGACCTGTGCGTGATCTTTCATCGCGCCGAGTTCACGGGTCATCCTCTGCGCCAGATCGACCAGCTCGGAGACCAGGACCCGGTCGGCCTCCGTCAGCACCAGCCGGCCCCGCCGCGCCTCCTTGGCGAGCGCCATCCCGGCATCGGTCAGAACCCGGGATTGACGCCAGGCATCGACGAAGCCGTCGAGCCGATCCGCGGTCACATCCAGCACGCCGCAGCGCGCCCGCAGGACGGCTTTCAGGGCCTGGCTGCGATTGGAAAAGCCTCGTGTCCGCCACTCCGCATCGAAGGCTTCAAGCTCGGATTGCGCCGCCCGGAAACTCACGATCTCCGACGGATCGCGGACCTCCACGCCCTCGCCGCGATGCTCCTTCGCCAGCCGCGAGATGTGCCGCACGGTGACACCGTATTCGGCCGAGAGGTCCCGCAGCGCCTCGCCCGCATGGGCCCGCCGCGCGATCTCGATGCGCTGTTCGAGCGTCAGGTTCTTGCGGGCTCGCATCACTTCAGACCCCTCGGACAAAATGTGTATACATTGGCCATATCCTGCCAGCGTCGCTATTTTGTCCGTTGTATATAATACGTGTATATAATGCAAATCGCATGTTCCGACAATTCAGGGAATCGGCGCGCCCACGCCGCCAGTCTAGCCCACCCGTTGCGCTGGCGCCGCGCCCGAAGACATCCGGGTGAAATGGGGTTAGGGGAGCCGGTGATGTGAGGCCCCGGAGTAAGGCGGCGCTGCCGAAGAGGGGCATCAGCTTTGCCCCCGCTCCACCCGAACCCGAACCGCCTTCTCTCGCGCCCAGGCCCTCACCGACGGGGCTGACGGGCAGGGTCAAGGGTGGCCAGATTTGGCCCGCCAAATCTCTGCCGGAAAAACCGTCGGGCGCAGCCCGGCTGTTTTTGTGGATGGCCCCTGTCGCGTTGCCCTTTAATCTGAGACGGGACGCGTTTGGCGGCAATTTTTGCCCTTAATTGTGAGATGAGGCTGTCATGGGGCCGGCGCTTTTCGCGCGCCTTTGCGCGATGTGATCAAT
>NZ_JASNJE010000058.1 GCF_030164465.1 Sedimentitalea xiamensis | reverse complement strand
CTTCGTTATAGGCTGGCCAGTTCCTGGTCTTGTAGGTCGGTGGTGTCGGTCTGCTCATTCATCCCAGCTACCACGCTGGATTCACGAGATGAATCCCACACGGAATTTGTGCAACAGAGCCGCTGGTACCTCTCGCATTCTGCAAAAAAGCCTGTTCCGATCGTGTCACGAAGGTTCGTGCTGGCGACGGCATTGGCTGTACCCGTCGCCGCCGTTGATCCGTTCTCAGGCGGGGCGAACAAGGGATTCGGGACGCCATCCGCCGACGCGCTGACCCTCAGCGCTCTGCTTCTCGCGTTGATCTCCGCGCTTGAACTCGTTGAAAAGTCCATTCAGATCTACAAGGATATGAAAGCCAACATCGAGCTCCAGAACCCCGATACCGAAAGCGCGCAGGAAGGCAAGGTGCTGTCCGCGATCTTCAACGAGGACGAATATGCTGAAAGCGCGGTTGAGCATGGAAGCGCCCTGCCCGCGAGGATCCTGAAAAACTCGCCCATTCAGCCGGACGGGCAGCTATATTCTTGGGAGGCAAATGTTCCGCGCGGCGATTCCTACAAGTCTCGGGTCGAGATCCCGACGGTAAGCCCCGGGGACAAGCTCTTTGAAACCATGACCGCGAAAAGCGCAGCTGCGGATTATTTCAGGGTCATGATGGCATGACAGGGTTGAGGGCGTTGTTATTGCTGACGTTTCCCGTCGCCCTGAACGTCTCATGCAGCGCAATTGACTTGGGCACGGGTCCGGCGGTGGCAGAGCCGGCCGCGCCCCCTGTCCGCGCCCCGATTCTCACGTCGATCGACCCGACGGCGTTCGACGAGGCATCGACCGCGCGACCGGCCGAGGGAAGCGCGGAAATCGGCGACCTGAGGGTGGCGATCCGCGAGGCGAGCGTCTTCACACAGACGCCCTATCCGGGCATTCCGCTGGTGTTCGACATGACGTTCGACAATGACGAAACCGGGCCGGTCGCGGTGTCTCTTCACGGGTATCTTTTCGATGCCGCAAAGCTGGAAGAGCCAGAATTCGAAAGCAAATACGTCCAGAAACTGAAACTTTCGGGAAACACCGTCAGCCGGATTCAAAACGTGGTGGGACCAAAGCCCGACTATCCCGGAAGCAAGCTGATCCTGTTCGAGATCTATTCAAGGGATGCCACTGGCGAAGTCATCCGCCTGGATCAACTTCAACTGGACGGGATACAAGTAATCGACGACCCCGGCGCCTGACGACCACAGGACCGGCCCGCTCCATGCCGCGTCGCCAAAGGTCGAATGCTTCGACCCTCGCTGCGGCGCGGGATTGATCGAACACGCGGTTTGCGCCATAGTCTCTCAAAAATCCGAGCGGGCAACGTCCCGACGAGCAGCAAGAGGCATTCCAGATGAAAAGACTTTGCGTCGGCATCCTGTGTTTCGCTACCCTCGCCGGGGCCGCGCCCGAACCGGTGCAGGCGGCGACCGGCATCATCGAAAAGGCCTGCCGATCCTCCGGGCGGTCGGCGGCGACGCCGCAGCTCTGTTCCTGCATCGAGGCGGTGGCCCGCGAAAGCCTGACCCGGTCCGACCGCAAGAAGGCGGCGAAGTTCTTCCGCGACCCGCACATGGCGCAGGAAGTCCGTCAGTCCGACAGGCGCAGCGACGAAAGGTTCTGGAAACGCTACCGGGCCTTCGGCGACCGCGCCGCCCTGACCTGCGGGTAATCCGGACCGAGACCCTGGCGAAGGCTCCGCCCACCCGCCCTGCGACGATCCCGTTCTGACCGTTTCCCCTTGCCCCTCGCGGCACCGCGTTCCCTGCGCGCACCGGAAAACCGGCGGACCGCCATTTGCCGGCTTGACCGCCTGCCCGTCCGGTCCCAGAACGAAGGCGAAAGGAGAACGGCAACGATGCTGAGCAAGGGGATCACCCTGCGCGGGCTCGAAGTGTTCGAAGCCCTGGCCCGGACCGGCTCCGTCGCCGGCGCCGCCGACCTGACCGGGCTGAGCCAGCCCTCCGTCAGCCAGCAGCTGCGCAACCTGGAACAGGCGCTGGGGATCGACCTTGTGGATCATTCCCGTCGGCCGATGCAGCTCACCGCCGCCGGGCACGGCTTTCTCAAGCGCAGCCAGACCGCCCTGTCCGAGGTGCGGCTCGCCCAGAGCGAACTGGCGGTGCTGGACCTGACGCATCTGGAATCGCTGTCGATCGGGCTGATCGACGATTTCGACAACAACCTGACGCCGCGACTCGTCACCATCCTCGCCAACAGCCTGACCGGCTGCCGGTTCAAGATGATCACCGCCCCGAGTCTCGAGATCAGCGCGGCGATGCGGGCCCGCAAGTTCCACCTGGCGGTGGCCGCGAACACCGGAGAGCCGATGGACGGTATCGCCGAATATCCGCTGGTGCGGGATCCGTTCCTGCTGGTCGCGCCAAGGGGTGTCTTCGCCGCCGCCGAAGACGCGCTGAGCGGGGAACAGCGGCTGCCCCTGCTGCGCTACGAGCCCGAACAGCTGATCGCCCGGCAGATCGACGCCCATCTGACGCGCTGCGGCCTGGCCTTTGGCGAACGGTTCGAGATCGGCAGCCATCTCGCGCTGATGGCGATGGTGGCGCGGCACGTGGGCTGGGCGATCACCACCCAGCTGGGTTACATGCGCGCGGTGCGCTACCACGACGAACTCGACGCATTCCCCCTGCCCTTCGCGGATTTTCACCGCACCATATCGCTGTTCGCCGACGCCAACTGGTCCAGGGACGTGCCGCTGGACGTGGCCGAGACCATGCGCCGACTGATCCGCAGCCAGATGATCGAACCGGCGGTGGACCGGCTGCCCTGGCTGGAGGGCGGTCTCCGGATCATCGACGCCTGATCCCGTCTGTGCATGACGTCCGGTGTTCAGGCGGCCGCGGGAAAAGGTCCGGTGTCAGCCAGTGAAACACCGCTTCCTCGGCCGGGAAGCGGCGGATGCTGCCAAGGCGGACCAAGAGAATGCGGCCGGGCAGGTTTCGCGACGCCGACGGGCCGTGCACACGGCACCGGATCAAGGACGCCGCCACGCCCGAAGGTTTCGCCGATACATGCTGCGGCCCGGCGTCCCGGACGGTTCCCGCCCGGGTCGATGACATGCTCCACCGCACGAGCGGGGCGACGGCCGGACCCTGAAAGGCCCGGCCCGCGTCCGTCCGACGGCTGCGTCGCAGCCCGAGGACGGACGCCCGCCGTCTCAGCCGTCCGTGCCCATCTTGTGCATCATCTTGCCATGCCCGGGCTTGCGGGTCAGGTCCACCGGCACCTCGACCACCATGTCGCCGGCGGTCTCGAACGTCAGGGTCAGCGATACGGTGTCGCCATCGGCCAGCGGCTGTTTCAGCCCCAGGAACATGACGTGATCGCCACCGCGTTCCAGCGCATGCATGCCGCCCGCGGGGATCACGAAACCGTCCTCGACTTCGCGCATCTGCATCACACCGTCGGCATCCTCGATATGGGTATGCAGTTCGACCCGCTCGGCGATGTCCGAACTGGCCGAGATCAGCCGGTCGTCCGCGTCGGAGCGGTTTTCCAGGATCATGAAGGCGGCGCCGGTTTCGGCGGCCATCATGGATGTGCGTGCATAGGGGTCCATGATCACGATCTTGCCGGCCATGTCTTCGGCCTGCACGGCCCCGGTGAACGTCAAGGCGGCAACCGCCGCGAACAGGGTGGATTTGAAAGACATCGCGTCTCTCCTTCTTTGAATGTCAGTGGAAATCGGAAAGGGTAAGCGTCAGGCGACCGCCGGCGGCGCACGCGCCGACCGACGCGGCCGGAACCTGTCGCCTACAGCGATATCGTCCGGTGCCAGGGCCATCCGCCGCCAGCCGCCGGGCCTGCCGGATGCCGCCTCGGGCGTCGCCACATGCGCGAGCAGCGTCAGCGCCCAGTCCGGACAGATGAACGGCGGCCCGGTGGGCTCTCCGTTCTCATCCGTATAGACCGTGACCGGGCCGGTTCCGGTGCAAAGCTCCAGCGTTCCGGACGGCCCGCCCGCGCCGCGCGCGACGGCCATCCCCTGGCCGGTCAGAGCCAGCAGGAACACGAGCGCAAGGCCCAGGAATTCTTGTCGCCGGAATTGCATCACGACCCGGATATAGGGTCGTTCGCGCCGGGGGCGCAAGCGCAAACAGCCCCGCGAACCGCGAGGCTGTTCAGATGTCGGTCAGGCGTCCTGCCCCGCCAATCAGGCGGTGGCGGCGGCCTTGGCGATCTCTTTCTTGACCTTCAGCGCATTGGGCGACAGGTCTTCATCCTTGGCCTTTGCCAGGAACGCGTCCAGCCCGCCGCGATGGTCGACGCTGCGCAGGGCCGACGCCGAGATCCGCAGCTTGACGCCACGGCCCAGCGATTCCGACTGCAGGGTCACATCGTTCAGGTTCGGCAGGAACCGGCGGCGGGTTCTGTTCTTGGCGTGGCTGACATTGTTGCCAGTCATCGGGCCTTTTCCGGTCAGTTCGCAACGGCGCGACATGTCAGGTACCTCGTCTCATGTTCAGATGCGATTCGCAGCGAAACCGCAATGTAAAAGGGCGCTGCACTCGCCGCGCCCGAAATTCTGTCTGGTGCTGATAGGCGCAAAGCCCGGCCCCGTCAAGCGGGTCGCGCAGGGTTTATGGCC
This sequence comes from Sedimentitalea xiamensis, assembly GCF_030164465.1. Taxonomy (GTDB): domain Bacteria; phylum Pseudomonadota; class Alphaproteobacteria; order Rhodobacterales; family Rhodobacteraceae; genus Sedimentitalea; species Sedimentitalea xiamensis. Next base: position 4,472 of record NZ_JASNJE010000058.1, on the reverse strand, counting down.
GCCTTCAGCCCTCCTGATCCGCTTTCAGCCGCCTTGCCACGCCCGATGCGGTCCGCGCAAGCGCCGCACGGCCCCGCCGCGCCGCGTATTCCGCCAGCCGATCCCAGTAGAGCGCCGAATCGACACGCAGCCGCCGGTGTTCCCGCACGATCCAGCGGCGGCGCAGACGGTCCTCGCGCAGCCGGGTCTGGATCTGGCCATAGGACCCGCCCAGACGCAACAGCTGGGTCGCCGGATGGCCGCCCCCCGGCAGGGCGCAGAGTTCCAGGGCAGGAAAGATCCCGGCAATCGCCCGCGCATTGCGCCGGTCCGCCGCACGGAACGGATCATAGGCGAGAACCCCCCGCAGCCCCGGCACCGCCCGCGCGGCAAGATCGCCGAGGGTCCGATCGAATCCGCCGGCGCAGTCGCGGAACCTCCCGTCCCAGGGCACCACCTCGGGATGGATCGACAGCTGGGGCGAGACCAGCGCCACCAGGTCCAACCGCAGGCAGCGCGCGAACCGCAGGGCGCCATAGCCGCCCATCGAAAACCCCATTGCCCGGACCGGATCGCGCCCCGTCGCATGACCCGCCAGCGCCGTTTCAAGATCCGTGGTTTCCGGGTTGATGAACCAGTCGTTGCATCGGGACTGCAAGTGCAGGTGGGCGAATCCCTTGTCGGTGAAACTCCGGACCGGTTGCGGCGCGGCGAAGGATCCGGGGTCGACGACTCGCTGGCGGAAACTGACGAACAGTCCTTTCCCGCCCGGATTGAACAGCGTGGCCCGAAGCAGCTTGCCATCGAAGATCCGCCGCTGCGGAACGCTCATGCCCTCAGGTGCTGCCCGAGCATCTCCCGCGCGGCGGCGGAAGGGGTCATCCGCCCCTGCGCCACCAGCAGCCCGAGCCGCTGCATCTGCGCCTTCGCAGCCCCGGATTCGATCTGCGCGAGCAGGCCCTGGCGCACCTCTTCGCTGAACCAGTATTCCGCCTGCGCCGCCCGCCGGCCCGTCCAGTGGCCGCTATCCTTGCGCCAGTCCGTCAGGGCCTGCATCTGCGCCCAGCAGTCTTCGAGCCCGTCTTCCTCGATCGCCGACACCATCATCGCCTTGGGAAACCCGTCCGGATCCTGCGGACGCTTGCGCAGCAGCCTCAGAGCCCCGGAATAATCGGCGCAGGTGCGGGTGGCGGCGGGCTTCAGGTCGCCATCGGCCTTGTTGACCAGGATCAGGTCGGCCATTTCCATGATGCCGCGCTTCACGCCCTGCAATTCGTCCCCGCCCGCCGGGGCCAGCAGCAGAAGGAACAGGTCGCTCATCTCCGAGACCACGGTTTCGGATTGCCCCACGCCGACGGTTTCGATCAGCACCACGTCATAGCCCGCCGCCTCGCAAAGCGCCACGGCCTCCCGGCTGCGCCGGGCGACGCCGCCCAGGTGGGTCTGGCTCGGCGATGGGCGGATAAAGGCGTTCGGGTCGCGCGACAGCCGGTCCATCCGCGTCTTGTCGCCGAGGATCGAACCGCCGGAACGGGACGAGCTGGGATCGACCGCCAGCACCGCGACGCGCAATCCGCGGCCCGTAAGCATCAGGCCGAAACTTTCGATGAAGGTCGACTTGCCGACGCCGGGCGTTCCCGACAGCCCGATGCGCAGCGCCTGCCGGCCCGCGCGGGCGACCTGCTCCAGCAACGCCGTCGCCTGGTCCCGGTGATCGGCGCGCCCGCTTTCCACCAGGGTGATCGCCCGCGCCAGGGCGCGGCGTTCCCCGGCCAGCACCCGTTTGCCCAATTCGGTCGTGTCCATGCCCCGCCCCTGCCGTTTCTTGGCGGCTACTTGACCCGCCGGGCCGCGATTTGTCCAGACCGTCGCGCCCGGCTGGACGCCGCCGCGCGGTTTGGCGATAACCCGGCCATGAACCGACCGCCCCCTTTGCCCATCGACGACGCGCTGCCAGACCTGCTGGCCGCGCTGCGCACCCGCGGGCGCGCGGTGCTCCAGGCGCCGCCGGGAGCGGGCAAGACCACGCGGGTGCCGCTGGCGCTGCTCGATGCCGGGCTGATCGCGCCGGGCCAGCGGCTGGTGATGCTGGAACCGCGCCGGCTGGCGGCGCGCGCCGCAGCCGAGCGGATGGCGCAGACGCTCGGCGAAGCGGTCGGACAGACGGTCGGCTACCGGATGCGCGGTGCGACCAGCGTGTCGCGCGCCACCCGGATCGAGGTCGTGACCGAAGGCATCCTGACCCGGATGCTGCAATCGGACCCGGACCTGCCCGGCGTCGGCATAGTCGTGTTCGACGAATTTCACGAACGCTCCCTGAACGCCGACTTCGGACTGGCCCTCTGCCTCGAGGTCGCCGGGGCGCTGCGCGAAGACCTCGGGCTGCTGGTGATGTCCGCCACGCTGGACGCGGAACCGGTGGCCGCGCTGATGGCGGCGCCGATGATCACCTCCGAGGGTCGCAGCTTTCCGGTGGAAACACGGTGGCTCGACCGGTCGGTTGGACCGGCGGCCCGCCAGGCCGGGGCGCTGGCCGACCTCGTGGCGCGGGCGGAAACCGAAACCCGCGAAATGGACGGCGGGATTCTGGTCTTCCTGCCCGGCGAACGGGAAATCCGGCAGGCCGGAGCCGCGCTCGCCAAGCGGCTGCCGGACAGTTGCGCGATCCGGCCCCTGTTCGGCGCGATGCCGTTCGAGGCGCAGCGCGCCGCCATGGCGCCGCTCCAAGGCGGGCGCAAGATCGTTCTGGCCACCTCGATCGCCGAAACCTCGCTGACCATCCCCGACATCCGGGTCGTGGTCGACGCCGGACAGGCGCGGCGCGCCCGGTTCGATCCCGGTTCGGGAATGTCCCGGCTCGTCACCGAACGCGTCACCCGCGCGGAGGCGGCGCAGAGGCAGGGCCGCGCGGGACGGGTCGCGGATGGCGTCTGCTACCGGCTCTGGACGCGCGGCGAGGAAGGCGCGCTTGCGGCCTTCCCCCCGGCCGAGATCGAAGCCGCCGACCTGACCGGGCTGGCGCTGGACCTGGCGCTCTGGGGCGCGTCAGAGGACTCGCTCGCCTTCCTGACCGCGCCGCCGGCTCCGGCCATGGCCGAGGCGCGCAGCCTGCTGACGCTGCTGGGGGCGCTGAACGGCGGCGGGCGCATCACGGCCCATGGCAAATCGCTGGCTGCCCTGCCGCTGCATCCGCGACTGGCGCACATGCTGGCGCTGGCGGGGCCGGAGGCGGCGCCGCTGGCGGCGCTGATGGCGGATCGCGACCCGCTGCGCGGCGCGCCCTGCGACGTGATGCTGCGCCTGGAGGCAATACGGGACCCGCGCGGTTTCGCGCGCTCCCGCCCCTACGAGATCAATCCCGGCGGGATGCACCGCATCCGCACCGAAGCGAAACGGCTGAAAACCGCCGGACCCTCCGCCGGGCTGAGCCCGGCGGCCATGGCCGCGCTGGCCTATCCCGACCGGATCGGGCAACGGCGCAAGGGCGATGCGCCGCGCTATGTGCTGTCCGGCGGCAAGGGCGCGGCGATGCGCGACGGCGACCCGCTGGCCGGGTCGCCGTTCATCGTCGCGACCGACTTGGACGGCGACCCGCGCGAGGCGCAGATCCGGATGGCGGCGCAGATCGGCGAAGGCGAATTGCGCGACCTCTTCGCGGACCGGATCCGCCGGGTCGATCTCTGCGAGTGGTCGCGGCGCGACCGCAGGGTGGTGGCGCGGCAACAGGAGCGGCTCGGCGCGCTGATCCTGAAGGATGCGTCCTGGACCGAGGCGCCCGACGAGGCCGTGGCCCGCGCCATGCTCGACGGGGTGCGCGATCTCGGCCTGCGGCCGGGCGCCGCCGCCGCGCGGCTGGCGGCGCGGGTGGAACTGGCCCGCGCAGAAGGACTCGACCTGCCCGATTTCTCGGCCGAAGGCCTGACGGCGCGGATCGAGGACTGGCTGCTGCCGATGCTGCACGGGGTGCGCACGGCGGAGGACTGGAATCGGTTCGACGTGCTCCCCGCCCTGCGCGCGGCGCTCACCTGGGAGCAGACGCGGCAGCTGGACGACCGCGTCCCCAGCCATTTCACCACGCCGCTGGGGCGGCGGGTGCCAATCGACTATTCCGGAGACGATCCCGAAATCGCCGTCCGGCTCCAGGAACTCTTCGGCGTCGCGCATCACCCGTCCAGCGCGGGGGTTCCCCTGAAGATCACGCTTCTGTCCCCGGCGCAACGCCCGATCCAGATCACCCGCGACCTGCCGGGTTTCTGGGCCGGTTCCTATGCCGAGGTCCGCAAGGACATGCGGGCGCAATATCCCAGGCACCCCTGGCCCGAGGACCCGACCGCCGCCGATCCGACCCTGCGGGCAAAGCCGAGACGGTAGGGCGGCCCGTTTCCTCAGCCCCGCAAAACCATTGCGGGCTGCGTCCCGTCCGGGGCTTTTCCTGCATTGTCCGCAAACAAGCTGACAGGAAAAACCGCCGATGCTCGTCAACGAACACTCCC
>NZ_JASNJE010000057.1 GCF_030164465.1 Sedimentitalea xiamensis | reverse complement strand
CCGGGTTGGACGCCGCCCGCGCGATGAAATCCGCCGAAACCTTCGCCTTGTCATGCCCGTAAGGCACCAGATCCGCGTCCGATATCCCAAGCTTCGCCCCGATCGCCTGGATCGGCTCCTTAACCGCTTCACGCGCGATCTCGATATCCGTCTTGAATGCCATGATGATCTCTCATTCTCCCAGGGTGTCGCCGACGGTCAGCCCGGCGGCTTTGGCCCAGTCGGCGGCCGGCTGCTTGCCGCCCCCGGCCGGTTTGACACGTTTCAACATGATGCGGCCGCCGATGCATTGCACGGTCACACCGTCGTCCGAGATATCCATCACGCGCGATGAAATGCCGTCGCCTGCGACACGCGCGGCATCGAAAACGCCAAGTTCCTCGCCCTTGACCGTGGTCCAGGCGCCCGGCGCCGGGTTGGTGCCCCGGATCAGGTCATAGACCTGCTTCACGGGCTTGTTCCAATCGACCTTCGCGTGCTTTTTCGTGCAGCGCCGTTCATAGGTCGCCTGCGCCTCGTCCTGTTCGATATGCGGCGGGTTTCCGGCGCGAAAGAGATCGCAGACCTCGATCACCGAATTGACCGCGGCCGGGTAGATCTTCTTGAAATAGAGATCGATCACCGTGTCGTCGGGGCCGATTTCGCACTCCCAGTTCAGAAGCACATCGCCTTCGTCCAGCCCGTCCGTCGGATAGAACCAGGAAAATCCGGACATGGTGTCGCCCATGATGATCGGCCAGTTGACCGCGGACGGCCCGCGATATTTCGGCAGGAGCGACGGGTGAAAGCAGATCGAGCCATGTTTCGGCGTGTCCCGCGCCGCTTCGGGCACGAAGACGTTCACGAAAGCCATCACCATCAGGTCGGCATCGAAAGCAGCCAGTTCGTCGATCGACGCCTGATCCTTGAAATGGGCTGGCTGGCGCACCGGCAGTCCCTTTTCCAATGCGAATTCCTTGATCGGATCGACGGGTTTGCCGTCTCGGTCCGGTTCGCAATAGACCGCGACCACCTCGTCCACGCCCGCCTCCAGTATCCTGGCCAGCGCGTCCTTGCCGAACGCCTGCTGGCCCATGACGATGATCCGCATCGGATTTCCCCCTATTCCGCCGCCTGGCGTTTCACGTCACCCACCGCGCCCGAGCCGATGACCCGGTCGAGATCCTCGCCCGAATAGCCCAGCACCTGCGCCAGGATTTCCTCGGTGTGCTCGCCAAGGAGCGGCGACCGCGTCACGGTCACTTCGCTGTCGGACAGCTTGATCGGGCAGCCGACGCTGATGTATTCGCCGCGCTCCGGGTGGTCGCATTTGACCAGCGTGCCGGTGGCATAGAGCCCTTCGTCCTCGGCAATTTCCTTCATCGACAGGATCGGCCCGACCGGGATATCCAGCGGGTTGCAGATATCCATGACCTCGAACTTGGTCTTGGTCATGGTCCATTCCTCGATCCGCCCGAAGATCTCGTTCAGCTTGTCGAGCCGTTCCGGCGGCGTCGCATAGCCTTCCTTGGTCTTCCATTCCGGCGCGCCGATCACGTCGCAGACTTTTTCCCAGACCGCCGCCTGGGTGATGAAATAGGTATAGGCGTTGGGGTCGGTCTCCCAGCCCTTGCACTTCAGGATGCGGCCCGGCTGACCGCCGCCACTGTCATTGCCCGCCCGCGGGGTCGCCTCGCCAAAGGGGATGCCTTCGCCGAACTGGCTGTATTCCTTCAAGGGGCCTTTCTCCAGCCGCTGCTGGTCGCGCAGCTTGACGCGGGCGAGGTTCAGCACCCCGTCCTGCATTGCCGCGCTGACCTTCTGCCCGCGCCCGGTCTTCTCGCGCTGGAACAGCGCGGTGACGATGCCCAGGCACAGGTGCAGCCCGGTGCCGGAATCGCCGATCTGCGCGCCCGTGACCAGCGGCGGACCATCACGGAACCCGGTGGTCGAGGCCGAGCCGCCGGCGCATTGCGCGACGTTCTCGTAGACCTTGCAGTCCTGGTATTTGCCGGGTCCGAAGCCCTTGATCGACGCCATGATGATACGCGGGTTGATCTTCTGGATGTTCTCCCAGGAGAACCCCATGCGATCCAGCGCGCCGGGGGCGAAGTTTTCCACCAGAACGTCGCATTCCTCGATCAGCCGGGTCAGGATTTCCTTGCCGGTCTCGTTCTTGGAATTCAGCTCGATCGACCGCTTGTTGTGGTTCAGCATGGTGAAATAGAGGCTGTCGGCGCCGGGCACGTCCTGCAACTGCTTGCGCGTCGCATCGCCAACGCCGGGGCGTTCGACCTTGATCACGTCGGCGCCGAACCAGGCCAGCAGCTGGGTGCAGGTCGGCCCCGATTGAACGTGGGTGAAGTCGAGCACCTTGATGCCGTCTAATGCTTTCATCTGTCTTGTCCTGTCTCTGTCGTCACTTGCGCGCCTGGGGGTAGAGCTTTTGCGCCACCACCGACTGCGGGTTCAGGTTTCCGATATTGCCGCTTTCCTTGCCGGCGGCCGGATCGATGGCCGCATTGACCAGCGTCGGCTTGCCGCTTTCCAGCGCTTCGTTCACGGCCCGGCGCAGTTCGTCCGGGGTTGTGACCCAGGCCCCGACGCCGCCGAAGGCCTCCATCATCTTGTCATAGCGCGCATCCGGCACGAAGGACGTGGTCGCGGGATCGCCGCCGCCGCCCCAGTTCTCGCCGTCGCCGCGATAGATGCCGTTGTTGTTGAAGACCACGACGCAGACCGGCAGCTTGTAGCGGCAGATGGTTTCCACCTCCATGCCGCAGAACCCGAAGGCGCTGTCGCCCTCCACCGCCAGAACCCGCTTGCCGGTTTCGATGGACGCGGCGATGGCCGCCCCCATGCCGATGCCCATCACACCCCAGGTGCCGACGTCGATCCGGTGACGCGGCTTGTGCACGTTGATGATCGAGCGGGCCAGGTCGAGCGTGTTGGCGCCTTCGTTCACAAGGATCGTGTCGGGCTGCTCGGTGATGACCTGCTTCAGCACCCCAAGGGCCGCGTGGTAGTCCATCGGGTTGTTGTTGTTCTGCAACCGCGCGGCCATCTTTTCCATATTCGCCTCGGCCTTGGAGTGCACGAGGTCGAGCCAGTCCTTCGGCGGTGCGATGCCTTCGTTGTCCATCGCGTCGATCAGCGCCCGTGCGCAGGACCCGACATCGCCCACCAGCGGCGCCGCGATTTCCACGTTGCTGTCCATCTCCTCGGCGTCGATGTCGATCTGGATGAACCGCTTGCCGCCCGGCTCACCCCACTGCTTGCCCTTGCCGTGACTGAGCAGCCAGTTGATCCGCGCGCCCAGCATGATGACCACATCGCTCTCCTTGAGCACCAGCGACCGTGCCGCCGAGGCACATTGCGGATGCGTGTCCGGCAGCAGCCCCTTGGCCATCGACATCGGCAGGAAGGGATAGCCCGATTTCTCGACCAGCTCGCGCACCGTGTCGTCGGACTGGTCATAGGCCGCGCCCTTGCCGATCACGATCAGCGGGCGTTTCGCCTCTTTCATCACGCCGATGGCGCGGGCGATGGCATCGGGCGCCGGGGTCGAACGCGGCGCCGGGTCGATCACCTTGACCAGCGATTGCGCGCCCTTCGCGGCCTCCATCGTCTGGCCCAGCATCGCCCCCGGAATGTCCAGGTAGACGCCGCCGGGGCGGCCGCTGACGGCGCTGCGGATCGCGCGGGCAACAGCGATGCCGATGTCCTCGGCATAGGTCAGGCGATAGGCCGCCTTGCAGAAGGGCCGCGCCATCGCCAGTTGGTCCATCTCCTCGTAATCGCCCTGCGCCAGATCGACGATCTCGCGTTCGGACGAACCCGAGATCAGGATCATCGGCCAGCAATTGGTGGTTGCGTTCGCCAGCGCGGTCAGCCCGTTCATGAAGCCCGGCGCCGACACGGTCATGCACACGCCCGGCTTCTTGGTCAGGAACCCGGCGACGGACGCCGCATAGCCGGCGTGCTGTTCATGGCGGAAGGAAATCACCCGCATGCCCTGCGCCTGCGCGTATCGGCCAAGATCGGTGATCGGAATGCCCGGCACGTTGTATATTGTCGTGATGTCGTTGAGTTTCAGCGCATCGATCAGCAAATGGAAACCGTCGGTCACTTCGGCCTGGGCGTCCAGTTCAATTGCAGCAGCTTGTGTCATGGTGTCTCCGTTTTCATAGGGGGCCCTCGACTGCTTCGGGGCGCAAAGCCCCCATGCTCTCCAGCCGGGTCCAGGTCTTGCTGATGTGATCGTGAAGGCGCATGGTGTGTTCGCGCACCCGGCGCGAGGCCAGGTCGCCATCCCGCGATTCCAGCGCCTCGATGATTTCCATGTGATCGGCCACCGACCGCCGGGCCCGGTCGCTTTCGCCCATCGCCCGGCGGCGGATTGCCTGCATGTGCATGAAGAGTCCATCCGCCATGCGCTTCAGCAGCGTGCAGCCCGACAGCTCCAGAATGGTCTGGTGGAACCGGATGTTGGCGTCGGAGTATTCCTGCAATTCCGCCCGCACCGCGTCGCTGCTGTGCTTCATCGCGAATACGCGCAGGTCTCTCAACTCGGCATCGCTGGCGTTCTGCGTGGCCAGCCGCGCCGCCATGCTTTCCAGCGCTGCCCAGGTCACGATCATCTCGAGGATCTCTTCCCGCCCCTTGCGCAGGACGAAGACCCCCTTGCGCGGCAGGATTTCGACCAGCCCGTCCTGCGCCAGACGCGCCAGCGCCTCGCGGATCGGCGTGCGGGAAATCCCGAGGCTTTCGGCAAGCTGCCGTTCGTCCAGCCGCAGGTCGGCGTCAGCCTGGTAGATGTTCATCCCCAGGATCGCGTCGCGCAGAACCTCGAACGTGTGATCTTTCAGTGTGAAATTCACCGCAATCGGATTCAATTTGTCGCCGATCGACACGAATACCGCCCCTCCCAAGACGCCCGGACGATCCCTTTGCCGGGAGCTTTCCGAGTCGGTGTATGTGGTATACCTTACACCTGTCTTGCAATCCGTCAACGATCTATTTTTGACGATGATTCATTGTTTTTCCTTGACAATCACATCTCTGGTATACCAGATGCCAAAAAATCTGACCGCGACAAGGACGCAAGATGCTGATCAGAGCCACGGATTCGGCGCTTATCGTGATCGACATGCAGGAACGGCTCGTTCCGGCAATGCAGGCCCCTGCCCGCACCATCGCGAACACGCGACTCCTGCTCCACGCGGCGACACGCAACGATGTGCCGGTTCTGCTCACGGAACAATATCCGCAAGGGCTTGGCCCCACGGTCCCGGAAATCAGAAATGCGGCGGGAGAGTCACCGGTCTTCGCAAAGATGCACTTTTCCTGCATGGAGGATACGGCCTTTGCCGCGGCGTTTGGCGCGCTTGGACGCAAACAGGCGGTGATCGTCGGAATGGAGGCGCATATCTGCGTCGTCCAGACCGCCGAAAGCCTGATCGAGGAAGGTTTCGACGTTTTCGTGGTGTCAGACGCCACCGCATCCCGTACGCTGGAAAGCGAACGTGCCTGTCTTGCGCGGCTGTCCGCGTCGGGCGCGCGCATCGTCACCGCGGAGATGGTCGTTTTCGAATGGCTCGGCCGCGCAGGAACGCCCGCATTCAAAGAGCTGTTGCCGCTCATCAAATGAATTTCATCGATCGAAGGGGGTCACATGAATATCCACGAATACCAGGCCAAACAGGTCCTGAAAGGCTTTGGCGCCCCGATAGCCAAGGGTGTGCCCGTCACCAGCGCGGACCAGGCAGAGGCCGCAATCGCGCAGCTTGACGGCCCGGTCTGGGTCGTCAAGAGCCAGATCCACGCCGGCGGACGCGGCAAGGGCAAATTCAAGGAACTCGGCCCCGACGCCAAGGGCGGCGTGCGCGTGTCGTTCTCGGCCGATGAGGCGTTAACCAACGTGCGGGAGATGTTCGGCAACACGCTGGTCACGAAACAGACCGGCCCGGCGGGCAAGCAGGTGAACCGGCTCTATATCGAGGACGGGGCCGACATCGCCCGCGAACTCTACCTGTCGATCCTAGTGGACCGGGAAACCGGCAAGGTGTCCTTCGTCGCCTCGACCGAAGGCGGCATGGACATCGAAGCCGTGGCCGAGGAAACCCCCGACAAGATCCACACCATCGGCATCACCGCGTCGCAGGGCGTCACCGATGCGGATGCCGAGACGATCGCCGATGCCTATGAACTGACCGGCGGGACCCGCGAACAGGGCAAGGCGCTGTTTGCGGCGCTCTATGCCGCCTTCACCGAAAAGGACATGAGCCTCTTGGAAATCAACCCGCTGATCGTCACCAAGGCGGGCGATATCCAGGTGCTCGATGCCAAGGTCTCTTTTGACGGCAACGCCCTGTTCCGCCACCCGGACATCATGGAACTGCGCGACGAGACCGAAGAGGACGACAAGGAAATCGAGGCCAGCAAATACGACCTCGCCTATATCGCGCTCGATGGCGACATCGGCTGCATGGTCAATGGCGCGGGGCTCGCAATGGCGACCATGGACATCATCAAGCTCTATGGCGCCGCCCCGGCCAACTTCCTCGACGTGGGCGGCGGCGCGACCACCGAAAAGGTCACGGCGGCGTTCAAGATCATCACCAGCGATCCCAATGTCAAAGGCATCCTGGTCAATATCTTCGGCGGCATCATGCGCTGTGACGTGATCGCCGAAGGCGTCGTGCAGGCGGTCCGGGACGTGGGGTTGAAAGTGCCCCTGGTCGTGCGTCTCGAAGGCACGAAAGTCGAAGAGGGCAAGGCGATCATCAACGAAAGCGGCCTCAACGTCATCGCCGCCGACGATCTCGACGACGCCGCGCAGAAAATCGTCAAAGCCGTCAAGGGGTAAGGCCATGTCCATTCTGATCGACAAGAACACGAAAATCATCGTGCAGGGCCTGACCGGCAAGACCGGCAGCTTTCACACCGAACAGGCACTGGCCTATCACGGCACGCAGATGGTCGCCGGAACGCATCCGAAAAAGGGCGGAACCGACTGGACCGGAAGCAATGGCGAAACCCTGCCCATCTATGCCAGCGTCGCCGAGGCGAAAGACGCCACCGGAGCCACAGCCAGCGTGATCTACGTTCCGCCCGCAGGAGCGGCGGCGGCCATCGAAGAAGCCATCGACGCAGGCATCGAACTGATCACCTGCATCACCGAGGGCGTGCCGGTGCTCGACATGGTGCGCGTCAAGGAAAAACTCGACCATTCTCCCAGCCGACTGATCGGCCCCAACTGCCCCGGCCTGATGACACCCGACGAATGCAAGATCGGAATCATGCCGGGGTCCATTTTCAAGAAGGGTTCGGTCGGGGTGCTGTCGCGGTCTGGCACGCTGACCTACGAGGCGGTCTTTCAGACAACCGTCGCCGGCCTGGGCCAGTCCAGCGCCGTCGGCATCGGCGGCGACCCGGTCAAGGGCACCGAGTTCATCGATATCCTGGAACTGTTCCTCGCCGATCCCGAAACCCAATCGATCATCATGATCGGCGAGATCGGCGGCTCCGCCGAGGAAGACGCCGCGCAGTTCCTGGCCGACGAGGCGAAAAAGGGCCGCAAGAAACCCGTGGTCGGCTTCATCGCCGGACGTACTGCCCCGCCGGGGCGCACGATGGGCCATGCGGGCGCGGTGATCTCGGGCGGCAAGGGCGGCGCCGAGGACAAGATCGAAGCCATGCAGTCGGCGGGCATCCGGGTGTCGCCGTCTCCGGCCAAGCTTGGGGAAACGCTGGTCGATCTGCTCGGCTGAACCGGACTCTATCAGGGGGGAGCGTCCGGCGACGGGCGCTCCTTTCCGTATTTGGCCTCGACATAAAATTTCTCGATCAGGCTGATATTGGCAACTTAACAACCCGGCGACTTGGTGATACCACCCGGCAAGCCAGTGTCAGACGCCCATGCAAGCATGGCCGCCGCTGACACCGAAACGAGAAGGAAGAATTGAATGTCTTATCGGATCCTGATCCTTGGCGCGTCCTACGGGTCGCTTCTGGGCACCAAACTGATCGCCGCGGGCCATGACGTCACGCTGGTCTGCCGAGACCGGACGGCGGCCCTGATCAACGAGAACGGCACCGAGGTCCGGATCAAGCTGCGCGACGAGGACGATCATCGCAGTTTCCGTTCCGGTGACCTGGCTGGCAAGCTGGACGCGACCACGCCGGAGAAGGCGCAGCCGCAGGACTATGATCTCGTCTGCCTCGCAATGCAGGAACCGCAGTATGCGCACCCCTCCCTGCGTGGGCTGCTGGGCCGCGTGGCTGATGCCCGCGTTCCCTGCATGTCGATCATGAACATGCCGCCCCTGCCCTACCTGCGCCGTATTCCGGGGCTGGATTGCGACGGGCTGGGCGCGGCCTTTCAGAGCCCCGAGATCTGGGCCAGGTTCGATCCGGCGCTGGTGACGCTCTGTTCCCCCGATCCGCAGGCCTTCCGCCCGCCGGAGGAAGCCGCCAACGTGCTGCATGTCGGCCTGCCGACCAATTTCAAGGTCACGAAATTCCACGATGCGGCGCATGACGCCATGCTGGCCGAACTGGAACAGGGCATCGACAACTACCGCATCGACGGCAAGGACGTGCCGGTAAAGCTGCGGGTTTACGATTCGCTGTTCGTGCCCTTCGCCAAATGGAGCATGCTGGCGACCGGCAACTACCGCTGCATCACGCCGGACGGCCCGCGCGCGATTCGCGATGCCGTGCATGGCGACCCGGTAAGGTCGGAAGAGATCTACAACTACGTGCGCGACCTGGTGGTGAAACTCGGCGCCGATCCGGCAGACATGGTGCCGTTCGAAAAATACGCCAAGGCGGCGGAAAACCTGCTGAAACCGTCCTCCGCGGCGCGCGCCGTCTATTCCGGGGCAACCGCGATCGAACGCGTGGACAAGCTCATCATGCTGGCCGGGCGCGCAGTCGGGATGGGCCATCCGGATATCGACGCAACCGTTGCGCTGGTGGACACAAAACTGTCCGAAAACCTCAAGGCGGCAGGCTGAAGAGAACACCGGGCCACCCGGCGGCAGGATCTGCGGGCTTGTCGTCGGGGCGCGACGGCAGCCAGACCGCACAGGACAGGGTTTGGGAGGCATTTCAAGCACAAGCCCCCCCTTCTTTGCCGCACTCTTCGCGATGACGCCGAGTTCGGCCATGGCGCAGGACGTGTCGCTGTTTGCCGCCGGCAGCCTGAAGGCCGCCCTGTCCGACGTGGCGGCGGCTTTCACCACGGCCGCGGTGACGGGTAGTCCAGGCGCGGTGTAACGATTCAGCGCGGCAATGCGGACCTGTGGTTCCGCGACCTGGCGGTCGAAGTCTCGGGCCATCAATGACTGACCAGGCAGCCTGATACGGTTCATCCTGGACCCGACATGGCTCCGGCGGTGGTAGCCGCTTCATC
>NZ_JASNJE010000056.1 GCF_030164465.1 Sedimentitalea xiamensis | reverse complement strand
GAAGCTTGGCTTACATGGGTTCTCGAGCGTATCGCCGATCACAAGATCAACCGGCTCGACGAACTGCTTCCATGGAACTGGACGCCGCAATAGGCCTCAAGTGCGTAGTCGGACGGATACGATCAATCCGGCTTCAATGAGGTCCGCCCGACACTCGTGCAGCGGCATCGGCGTTCTGCCCGCGAACCTCACAGAACCCTCCAGATTCCCAAATCAGCGTTTGAGTGATTCATGGGGTGTCGGCTTGATTGCCAAGTACCCTTCAGGCCACGCCCAGATAGCTCAGTACCACCTCGGTGATATGTTCTTTACGCTCCCTCAAAAAACCTGGTGAGGTGAGATCCACACCGAATGTCGCGGATAGCGTGTGCTGGTTCGAAATGTGAATAAAACTAAGCGCGAGTATTGTGAGATATAGGTGCAATGCATCGGGGCGGCGTAAAAAGACTCCTTCAGCTTGACCCCTGGCCAAGAGACTGTCGAGTTTTTCAATGAACGGACGCGCAGTCGTGTAAATTACTTGTGCGATCTGTGCTGCGGCGCGACCTTGATTGAGGTTCTCGTTCAAGATCATCTTTGGAAAGCGCCTGTTCTCGCGCATGTAGTCGAAGGTGAAATGTGTCAAAGCGACAATTCCGTCGTGCGGAGAGGCATTCCAGAAATTCGTCGCCTCCTCGCTGCTGCGCAACTCTTCGTAAACCCTGCTCAGTGCCGCAATGTACAGCCCGTCCTTGTTATCGAAATAGTGGTAGAGCATCCGGATATTGCAGCCAGCCAAACTCACGATACGAGTCGTATTGGCGCCTGCGTAACCATACGCGCAGAATTCCTCGATTGCCGCGTTGAGAATATCCTCTTTTGTTTTCGCGCTGTTGCGAGTTCTTTTTGCCCGCTTTCGAGCGTTTGGTTCAGGAAAATCTCCACGGTCGTTCATGCCATCCTCGCATCCTTCCCAAGGCCCATAATAACAGCTACAGCAGTTCTGCCAACAAGTAAGTAAGTAATACTTGACTTACTAACCTGATTCGTGCTCCCGTCAACCATGGTTCGGTTACGAGCCGACAATGAACCGGGCTCTGGGAGGTACAGACATGACCCGAATGCCATTCGTCCGTGGCATCGCTTCCGCCATTACGCTGTCATTGGGGGCAGGATCCGCGGCGGTTGCGGCACAGGAAATGACCCAAGAACGTATTGCGGCTGCCATCACCGAGACGATTGCCGGCTACAACCCGTATGGTGATGCTGTAGTTCTGATCGGAAGTCTCTGGTGCAAGGTTTACGGTTGCCTGATGCGCTACGACTTCGAAACCGGACGCCCGATTCCCTATCTGGCGGAGAGCGTCGAGCCGGAAGACGAGCTCAACTGGATTGTTCGACTGCGCCCGGACTGGGTGCGTCACAATGGTGATCCGGTATTAGCCGAGGACGTGGTGCATTCCATCGACCGTATGCGGAACGACCCAGAATCGACCTCTTCATTCCTGGTGCAGCCGATCGCATCTGCAGAAGTCGTAGATGATCTTACGGTGCGCATCACCACACATGAGCCCACCGCGACGCTGGCAGACAATCTGACGGCAGTGCAGATCACCTCAAAGCGGCTCTTCGATGAGCATGGTCAGGAGGTCTACCGAACGCATCCGCACGGTGCTGGCCCCTACCGTCTGGCCGAGTTGTCCATCGGCACGCACATGGTACTGGAACGGGTCGATGACCATCCGATGGTCTCGCCCTCCAATCCACAGCAGATCATGTATAGGATCATGGCCGAGCCTGAGGCGCGTGTAACGGCTCTCGCCAATAACGAGGTGCAGATAGCCCAGGGCGTTCCTCCACAGCTTATAGACCGCGTCGAGCAATTGCCCAATGCCCGCGTCGAGTTCGCCAATTCAGTCGAGATGATGTTTCTTGCAATGAATCCTTCAACTCATCCGTGGGAGGTGAAAGAGGCTCGCCAAGCCGTTGCCCATGCGATCAACCGCGAGGCGATTGTCCGTGCATTGCTTGGTGGCCGAGCTACCCTGCTGAATGGCCCTGTCGGCGAAGGCCAGTTCGGATTCGACCCGGAGTTCGAGACTCCCTATGACTACGACCCGGACCGCGCTCGCTCTCTATTGGAAAGCGCGGGTCTGCTCGGGGTCGAGATCGACTTCTATACTCCGGTCGGCCGATACACGGCCGATCGCCAGATCGCCGAGGCGATGGTGCCGATGCTCGAGGAGGCGGGTTTCACTGTTAGCCTGCGTACGCCTGAATGGGCAACACTATGGTCGAATGTCCAGGCTGGCGGCGTGCCCTTCTACTATATGGGCCGCGGCCAGATGCTTGATCCGTCCCGGGCGCTGCGACAGTACTTCGAGACAGGCGGGTCGCCGCGTCTGGATTTCTCCGACCCTGATTTGGACAGTTTGCTGCAGGCGGAGCGTGCTGCCTTCGACCCGGACCAACGGTATGACATGATGCGCGCGGCCATCGTCCGACTGACCGGGGAGGTACCGGCGCACTTCCTTTGGCTGCACCAGATGGCTTGGGGCGTGTCCGAGTCCATCGACTACACGCCGCGCCAGGCCGACCGCATCGACGGTTGGGACATCCACGTCCGCGCCGGAAACTGAGCCCAGCGGGGGCGGCATGCCCGTCCCTGGCAATTCTACCTGCGAAAGAACCGCCGATGCTCACCTATTCCGTCAAACGCCTGTTTGGTGTGATCCCGGTGCTTCTGATTGTCTCGCTATTGGTTTTCTTGCTGATGCAGGCTGCACCAGGAGATCCGGTCTCGATGCTTGTCTCGGACGAGGCAACGACCGAGGACCGCGAACGCATTGCCGCGGCGTGGGGCCTCGATCAACCGGCGTCGGTCCAGTATCTCAACTTTTTGACCAATGCCGCGAGCGGAGATCTAGGCACCTCCTTCCGCTACCGAGAGCCGGTGATGGATTTGGTTCTCGCGCGGCTACCAGCCAGCATCGAACTAGCGCTCTATGCCACGCTCCTGGCAATCTCGATAGGCATTCCGCTAGGCGTGCTGGCCGCGGCGAAACCCAACTCAATCTTCGATACGGTCGGTTCGATCGGCGGCTTCTTCGGCATTTCTATGCCCAATTTCTGGCTCGGAATCCTGATGATCCTGATCTTTGCCGGCCATCTGAACCTCCTCCCGTCCGGCGGACGGGAACCATGGGGAATGGACCTGCCGCGCCTGTCCGGTTTCCTGACGCTTGACGCAGTCCTGCAAGGCCGCTGGGATGCACTGTGGCAGGCGCTGCGCCACCTCGCCCTGCCGGCGATCGTCCTCGGCACGGCGATGACCGGGATCATCATGCAGATCACCCGCGCCTCGATGCTCGAAAACCTCGGGGAAGACTACGTGATGACGGCTCGGGCAAAGGGCCTTTCGAACCGGGTCGTCCTTTGGCGGCATGCGTTTCGCAACGCGCTTGTATCGGTCATCACCATCATCGGCCTCGAGTTCGGCGCGCTGATCTCGGGCGCGATCATCGTCGAGACGGTGTTCTCATGGCCGGGCATAGGACTTCTGTTGATTCAGGGCATTACCTTTCGGGACTTCCCCCTGATCACCGGGCTTGTCCTGATCTACACCACGATCTTCGTGATGATGAATGTTCTGATCGACATCCTTTACACGATCGTCGACCCCCGCATCCGGATGAGGTGAGACATGGCAACAGCAACCCTTGCTCGTGGCAGCGGCCGCAGCCGCTATGCGTTCCTGCTAGCGCCGAAAGCCCTGTTCGGACTGCTCATGATCGGCGCGCTGATCGTCGCCGGGGCATTCGCGCCGCTGATCGCGCCGTTCGATCCGGCGCGTCAGGACCTTATGGCCGCCATGACCCCGCCCCAACTGACCGGGCCGCACTTCCTGGGCACCGACCATGTCGGCCGCGACCTGCTGAGTCGGATCATCTTCGGTGCGCGGGTCTCGCTGCTGATCGCCATCGCGGTCGTCGTCTTCTCCGGCATCGCCGGTATCGTCCTCGGTATCGTCTCGGGTTATTTCGGAAGCCGGATCGACAGCCTGATCCAGAAGTTTCTCGAGGTCTTCTGGGCGTTTCCACCGCTCCTTCTCGCCATTGCCATCGTCGCATTCCTGGGACAGGGATTGGCCATCGTCATCATCGCGCTCGCCTCACAGCGGTGGATACCATACTGCAGGCTCGCGCGCGCGGAAGCAATGTCGCTGCGCGACCGCGAGTTCGTCGTCGCCGCCCGTTCGCTGGGCGCCGGGCACACCCGCATCCTGCGCGAACACATCCTTCCCAACATTCTCCCCTCGATGCTCGTGGTCGGCACCTTCGCGATGGCGACTGCGATCATCTCGGAGGCTGCTCTGTCATTCCTGGGGCTGGGTGTTCCGCCGACAATCCCGACCTGGGGTGGCATGCTCGCCGATGCGCGGGCCTATATCAGCACCTCCTGGTGGATGGCGCTCTTTCCGGGACTTTGCATCTTCCTGACCGTGTTGGGGATCAACCTTCTGGGCGATGTCCTGCGCACCCGCTTCGACCCCAAGATCAAGAACTTCTGAGAGGACAGACCATGCTTGAACGCCGCCAACTCACCACTCTCGATGGGGCGCGAAAGGCGCAGATCGTCGCCAGCGAAGAGCTGATCTTCCTGTCCGGCATGCAGCCCGACACGACCGATGGCGACATCAAGGAGCAGATGCGCGGCGCGTTGAAGAACGTGGATGCGGCGCTCGCTGAGATGGGGGAGGATCAGGCCTCGATCTTCGTCATCCACATCTGGCTCAAGGACATGCGCTACTTCAGCGCCATGAACGCGGTCTGGAACGAGTGGGCCGATGCCGAGAACCCCCCGTCCCGGACCTGCGTCTCGGGAGAACTCTACCGTCCGGACCTGCTGGTGGAACTGGTCGTCACCGCCTGCCGCAGCAAGGGGGCAGACGCATGATTACCAAAATCGGACGCGTCGGAGGCCCCCGCTCGCCTTCCATTCACTTGGGCGCGGCCTGCCCGCAGATGATTTCGAGCTGCCTGACCGCGCCAGACAAGTCGGGCGATGTCGCGGCGCAGACACTGCAGATCTTGGACGTGATCGACGGCCATTTGAGCGACCAAGGATCGGGGCGTGAGAAGCTGATGATGGTTCAGGTCTGGCTCGCCGATATCCGGGAGTTCGCGGCGTTCCGCCGGATCTGGAACGACTGGATCCTGCCTGACCACCCGCCGGCGCTTTCGGTCGTCGAGGCTGCCGCCTCGCGCCGCGACTCGCTCGTCGAGATCCGCGCCTATGCCGCTCCGTGAGGGCCAGATGACCGTTTGCGACCGCAATATAGCCAACGTGGCGGCGACCGGGACTCTCCTGTCGGTCAGCGGCCTGCGGGTCAGCTTTCCCGGCACAGACACGCCCGCCGTGCGCGACGTCTCGCTGCGGGTCGGTCGCGGAGAGGTCGTGGCCCTTGTCGGCGAAAGTGGTTCCGGAAAATCCGTGACGGTCAAGGCACTCATGCGGTTGATCGAGTTCGGCGGTGGACGGGTTACCGCGGGACGTGCCTGGCTCTCGGACGGGCAGGGCGGGCGAATCGACCTCTTCGCCCAGTCCGAGGCGGCCATGCAGCAGATCCGCGGCAATCGCATCGCGATGATCTTTCAGGAGCCGATGACCTCGCTCAATCCGGTCCTTACGGTGGGATTCCAGTTGCGCGAAGCCGTGCAGAGACACCAGAACGTCGCGAGGTCCGAAGCCGATCGGATCTGCCTGGAAGCGCTCAAGCAGGTGCGCCTGTCCGAGCCGGAACGCAGGTTGCGGCAGTATCCGCACGAACTGTCCGGCGGCATGCGCCAGCGGCTGATGATCGCCATGGCGCTGGCCTGCAAGCCTGACCTTCTGATCGCCGACGAACCCACCACTGCGTTGGACGTGACCGTGCAGGCCGAGATCCTGGCGCTTCTCAAGATGATCCAGCGGGAAACCGGCATGGCAATCCTCTTTATCACGCATGACATGGGTGTTGTCGCGGAGATCGCCGACCGCGTGCAGGTGATGCTGCGCGGCGAGGTGATCGAGGACGGTCTCGTACACGCCGTCTTCGCCGCTCCGCGCCATGCCTACACCCGCGCGCTGCTGGACGCCGCGCCGAAGCTTGGCAACGCGCCGCCGGCGACGCCGCGCCCGGTGACCGACGCGACCCCGGCGCTGAGTGTGCAGAACCTGATTGTTCGCTATCCATTGTCGGGCGGTGTGTTCGGACGCGTCCGCGCGAATGTCCATGCGGTGGAGGATGTGTCGTTCGATGTGGCCCATGGCGAGACACTGGCGCTCGTCGGCGAAAGCGGGTGCGGCAAGTCCAGCCTGGCGAAGGCGATCCTTCGCCTGTACGAGCCTGCCGAAGGGCGAATCCTTCTCAATGGCGAGGATATTCTCGGGTTCGACCATGCTCGCATGATGCTGGCCCGCCGCGGTATCCAGATGATCTTCCAGGATCCCTATGCAAGCCTGAACCCCCGCAAGTGCGTGGCCGATATCATTGCCGAGCCGCTGGAGATCCACCGGACTGGCGGCCGCACCGAGATTGCGGCACGGGTTGCAACACTGATCGAGCGCGTGGGCCTGCCCGCTAGCGCCGCGCACTGCTTTCCGCATGAGTTCTCGGGCGGCCAGCGCCAACGCGTCTGTATCGCCCGCGCGCTCGCCCTCAACCCCTCGGTGATTATCGCCGATGAGCCGGTCTCGGCGCTCGACGTCTCGATCCAAGCGCAGATTCTCGATCTGATCGAGGAGGTGCAAGAGGAGTTCAACGTCGCCATTCTGTTCATCTCGCACGACATGGCCGTGGTCGAGAAGGTCGCCGACCGGATCGCGGTGATGTATCAGGGCGAGTTGATTGAGATCGGTCCGCGCGACGCAATGCTGCGGATGCCTGCACATCCTTATACGAAGAGGCTGCTCGACGCGGTGCCGATCGCGCATCCCGATCAAAGGCGCGATCGGCAATTGACCGCACGTGAAATTTCTAGCCCGATCCGCGCTGTTGGCGCCGAATCCGCAGCCTTCACAATGACTGAGATCGCGCCGGGCCACTTCCTGCGATGTTCCCGCGATATGTAAGTGCCTCGCAAGTCTTCGGATGGCGATTGACCTACGGAGGCAAGCTACCGATCAAAGACTATCAGAAGCGGACGATTTTGACGGTTTCTGGAGCCGTTCCAGTAACTTATCCACGGCTACTCGTTTGCCAGAAGTACAGTCCCCAGTCCAGCCTTACGCTGTCTCGCGGTCAGCTTCTTGACGAATGCACTGCTACCCAACCTTGGACCGCCGGAAGTTGGATTTTTCCAGCTGCCTCACGATGACGGGCTGGTGGCGCCATCGGGATAATGGATGGCAATCGGGACGTTGTATCCGATCGCGCTGTGGGGTCGGTCTTCGTTGTGGTGTACACCCGCAGATGACATACAGATGTGACCGGCCAGAATGTAACAATTGAGTGGCGCTACAGCGTTTGTGACAGTATCAGGGTCTCAGCCACCCTAGCGTGACAGGTTGCCATGCCCCGGATCGGATACGCCCGCGTCAGTTCATCGAGTCAGGATCTCGAAATCCAGCAAGCGAAGCTGAAGGCGGCGGGCTGCGAGATCGTCCGCGCCGAGACCGGCTCCGGGGCATCCCGCGACGGACGCACCGAACTGGCAACGACCCTGGAATTCCTGCGAGCAGGCGACGAGCTGGTCGTGCATCGCCTCGACCGTCTCGGTCGCTCGACACGCGATGTCTTGAATCTCGTGCATGAGCTGGATGCCAAAGGGGCTTCGCTGCGCGTTCTTGAACCCGAGGTGACCACGGCAGGCGACATGGGCCGCATGTTTATCACCGTTCTCGGAATGGTGGCCGACATAGAGCTGAAGTTCATCCGCGACCGGCAGCGGGCCGGTATCGAGGCAGCCAAAGGTCGGGGTGCCTACAAGGGGCGCCGCAAGAGTGTTGACGAAGCGGCGATCCGGCGTCTTGTCGCCGAGGGTGTGCCGAAGGCGCAGATCGCACGGAATTTGGGCGTGTCCCGCATGACTGTCTACCGGGCGCTGGACGGCGGGAATGGCTGCGAATGACCCGATCAACGATACTGGGAAACGGGCGCACGGTCACTGTTCTGGGGTGGCTCGGGCTGCTGATCCTCACCGTGGTTGGCATGGCTGCCCTTGAACGGCAGCGTCTGTTCTCGGAATTGCAGACCAAGGCGGAAATCCTGCACCGGCTGGCCTCGCAGCGGGCGGATCAGCACGATGCGCATCTCACCTCGCTGTCGGCCCTGGCCACGGCCGGAGAGGCCGAGCGGCGCGACCTATTCCTCGATGTCGCCGCCACGATCATGCGATTTTACCCCCGCATCGTGGCCATCGATCTCGTACCGCTTGACCGGCTCGGCCGCTATGTTACCACGCGCCCGGGTCTCTCGAACGAACTGGCCGATATCATCGTCGCCGACGCGCGCAGCTCCGATGGCGCGCTTGTGCTGCGGGCTGACCTCGAGGCGGAGGGCCGCTATCTGGTCATCAAGCGCAGTCCCAACACCGACGAGGCCCGGTTCGGTCTGGCGCTGACGGTCGATGCGCCGGAACTCCTGGCGACGGATGACGCTTTCTGGTTACGTCCGTCAATGAAACGCGCGCTGTATCTGCCGGATGGAACGGTGCTGTTCCGCACCCGGGCAGAGACAGCGGCGATGCAGTTCCGCAAGGCGCTTGGCAGCACATCGCAACCCCTGATCCTGGAGGCCGGGATTGCACCGCGCCTTGCCGATCTTCTGCCGGCCGGCCGTCTTCTCGCGGTGCTCGCAGTGATGACGGGTCTATATCTTCTGGCCATTCTCGGACTGCGGCAGTTGACAAGAGCGCGAAGGGCGGAACGTCTGGCAAGGCTCAGCGCCGACGATGCCCGGCTTGCCCATGCCTCACGCGTCAATGCCCTCGGCGAGATGGCGAGCGGCATGGCGCATGAGTTGACACAGCCGCTGACGGCCATTCTTTCCCAGGCTCAGGCGGGGCGGCGCCTCGCGAAACTGGGGGATATAGAGGGGTCCGAAGCGGGTTTCGGGCGGATCGTCGAGCAGGCGAAACGCGCGGCGGTCATTCTCGACCGGCTGCGCGACTGGACCCGGCCGCAATCGGGGCGGATCGAGCCGGTGCCGATCAACGAGGCGGTCGGCAATGTCGAGGCGCTGCTGCGGCGCGACATAGAGGCCGGGCATGTGACCCTGTCGACCGATCTCTCTGCAACCCGCAACATCACGCTGCAACTCGACAGGATCGCGCTGGAGCAGATCGTCTTCAACCTTCTGCGCAATGCGGTGGAGGCGGCAGATGAGAGCGCAGACCGCTGGGTGCGGGTCGCGAGCGAGGCGACCGGGACCGGCATCGTCGTGGAGGTCAGTGACAGCGGGCCGGGTGTGCCTGAGCATATTCGCGAGCGGGTGTTCGAGCCCTTCGTGACCGGCAAGAAGGAAGGCACCGGGCTTGGGCTGGCGCTGTGTCAGCGGCTGGCCGAACGCTTGGGCGGCGATCTGAGCCTCGCCGAGGATCGTGCGGAAACTGTGTTCCGCCTGTGGCTGCCGGTTCCGGACGTGGAAAACCGGGAGGCGGCGGAATGACCCTGCCGGTCTATCTGGTCGATGACGACGATGCGGTGCGCGAGGCGCTGTCGCTGCTCATGCGCACGGTTGGCCTCTCCGTGCGCGGCTTCGCTGCCTCCGAGGCGTTTCTTGGCGCGCTCGACCGGCTGGAGCCCGGCTGCCTGATCCTCGACATTCGTATGCCGGCGATCTCCGGCCTCAAACTGCAGGAGCGATTGCGCGCCCGCGGCGTGGACTGGCCGACGGTGGTGATTTCCGGCCATGGCGATATCGAGGTGTCGCGTAGCCCTTAATTGTGAGATGAGAAATCCAACGAAATCAACGGCTGTCCTTTGCCCTTAAATATGAGATTTTGCCTTTAATTCCGATATTCTTGCCCTTAAACCTGAGACAGGGTTCACAGACATGTGCGGCAAATATCGATGGATGATGATGGCGAAGCCTCCGTTGCAGTTGGTGCTGAAGAGTCGCGCAGGGCCGCCGTGCTACGTCCGCTTGTTCAGGCATATCTCAATGGGACTGGCAGTCTGGAAAGTGGCATCAATGACGCCGTTTGGGAGCTTGGTGTCAGCAGGGCGACGGTCTGGCGTTGGATAAAGCGGCTGGCGGAAGAGGGTGGGCGCACCAGCGCGCTGGCTCCGCGAAAACGAGGCCTGTGAACCGGCATGCAAATTTGACCCCTGTATTGGGGTAATCGGCGTCCAAAAGTGACCCCCCTGATATTTCGTTTCAGAAGCTTCCTCAAAGGATTGAGGGAGCAATTTGGGGATGTT
>NZ_JASNJE010000055.1 GCF_030164465.1 Sedimentitalea xiamensis | reverse complement strand
AAATGAGCCTCCGATCCGGCTCCGGCTCATTTTCGGGAGGATACGATCATACGACGATTCTTCGCGCTGAAGCGCTTCCGACTGGAAGTCGGAGGGTTTGCTCCAAAGCGTGGATACTAAACTGACACGGGTTCACGTCTAGATAGGCAGCGCCGTCGTGTTTTTGACGACTTCCAGGATCACATGGCTTTGCAGTTCCTGAACGCCTGGGAGACTGACCAACCGATCTTGCAGCAGTTCCTGATAATGGTCGATGTCGCGCACGACGAGGCGCAGATGAAAGTCGAACTCGCCGAGCAGGAGGACGGCGGACTGAATTTCCGGGATCGCCCGAACCTCCCGCTTGAAATCTTCCAGCGCCTTTCGGTCGTGCATCTTGAGTTTCACGCGGGCGTCGATGACCGCGTTGAACCCGAGCAACCGCCTGTCCAGCTTGACATGCCTGCTCGCGATGATCCCCTTCGACTGCATCTGGATGATCCGCCGCGAGCAGGGCGATTGGGAAATGCCTGCGGCCTCGGCGATCTGCGCGACGGTCATTCCGCCATCCCGCTGCATGGCGCGCAGGATTCTCAAGTCGGTTTCGTCCAGAGTCTGCATGGATGTCCTAGATTTTCGAAATTGTTGGCTGGTTCAGCCAGTATTTCGCATATTAAGGGGTGAAAAGGCAAGAATTGCCCGAGAATGCGAGTATCATGCCCGTTAAATTTGCAATCGGGGGATGGAAAGATGACCGATGTTGTGATTTCGGCGGCGAAACGCACTCCGATGGGGGCGTTCCAAGGGGAACTCAGCAATCTCAAGGCGACGGAACTGGGGGCCGCGGCCATCCGAGCTGCGCTTGCGGACTCTGGGGTCTCGGCCGCAACGGTCGATGAAACCATCATGGGCATCGTCTTGCCTGCGGGGGTCGGCCAGGCTCCGGCGCGGCAAGCCAGCCTTGGCGCCGGGTTGCCGCTGTCCACACCGGCGACCGCCACCAGCAAGGTCTGCGGTTCGGGCATGAAGGCCGTCATCCAGGCGTGCAGCCAGATCCAGTCCGGCCAGAGCAGGATCGTGGTGGCCGGAGGCATGGAGAGCATGTCGCAGGCACCCTATCTGGCGCCGTCCACCCGGTCGGGTGCGCGACTGGGGCATACGACGCTGGTCGATCACATGTTTTTCGACGGTCTTGAGG
Organism: Sedimentitalea xiamensis; assembly: GCF_030164465.1. Taxonomy (GTDB): domain Bacteria; phylum Pseudomonadota; class Alphaproteobacteria; order Rhodobacterales; family Rhodobacteraceae; genus Sedimentitalea; species Sedimentitalea xiamensis. The sequence goes on along the minus strand of NZ_JASNJE010000055.1, from coordinate 10,048 downwards.
ATGCCTACGAAGGGGGACTCATGGGGAGTTTCGCCGAACGCTGCGCCAGCGACTACCAGTTTACGCGCGATGGTCAGGACGCTTTTGCCATCGCCTCGCTGGAACGCGCATTGGCCGCGACCGCGGAGGGGCGGCTTGCCCGGGAAATCGTGCCGATCACCATCTCGTCGCGCAAAGGCGAAACCGTGGTAGCGACCGACGAGCAGCTGCGCAATGCCCGGATCGACAAGATCCCGCAGCTCAAACCCGCGTTCGCCAGGGATGGGACGGTAACGGCGGCCAACGCATCTTCGATCTCGGACGGCGCCGCCGCAGTGGTGCTTTCGTCCCGCGAGGCGGCTCTGGAGCAGGGCGCCGCGATCCGCGCCAGGGTTGTCGGACATGCGGGCCACGCCCAGGAGCCCGCGCTGTTCACCACGGCCCCTGTCGGTGCCGTGCAAAAACTTCTGGACGGAATCGGCTGGACAGTTGCCGATGTTGACCTGTGGGAAGTCAATGAAGCCTTCGCCGTTGTCGCCATGGCGTTCATGCTGGACCTTGGCCTTGATGACGACGGGGTGAACGTCAATGGCGGGGCCTGCGCTCTGGGTCATCCGATCGGGGCCAGCGGGGCGCGCATTCTGGTCACGCTGTTACACGCGCTTGAACAGCGCGACCTGAAACGCGGTGTGGCGGCAATCTGTATTGGGGGCGGCGAGGCTCTGGCCGTCGCGATCGAAAGGGAGTGAGACGATGACCGGCATTTTTACTGAAGAACAGGCCATGATCCGTGACATGGCCCGACAATTCGCGCAAGAGAAGCTGGCGCCCGGCGCGGCCGCGCGCGAGGCCGCCGGGCGGATCGAGGCGGAGATCATCGCCGAGATGGGCGCGCTCGGGTTTCTGGGCATGACCGTGCCCGAGGAGCTTGGCGGCGTTGGCGCAGATTATGTCTCGTATGCGCTGGCGCTGATGGAACTGGCGGCCGGCGACGGTGCGGTATCGACGATGATGTCGGTGCACAACGCGCCGTTCTGCGCCATCCTCCAGCGGTTTGCCTCGCCAGAGCAGCAGGACGCCTGGCTGAAGCCCGCCGCACAGGGCGCGTTCATCGGCTGCTTTGCCCTGACCGAGCCCGGCACCGGCAGCGATGCCGCCGCGATCAAGGCGCGCGCGACGCGCAGCAATGACGGCTACGTGCTGAATGGCGCCAAGCAGTTCATCACCTCGGCCCGGATTGGCGGCGCCACCATCGCCTTTGCCGTCACCGACCCGGATGCGGGCAAGAAGGGCATTTCGGCCTTCTACATCGAACAGGACACTCCCGGACTGATCGTCGCCGAGCCCGAAAGGAAGCTCGGCCAGAAGGCTTCCGACACCTGCGCGCTGACATTCGAAGACCTCAGGCTCGACGCCGGCGCCCTGATCGGCGAAGAAGGGCAGGGGCTGGCCATCGCGCTGTCCTCGCTCGAAGCGGGCCGTATCGGCATCGCGTCGCAATCGGTTGGCATGGCGCAGGCGGCGCTGGAATACGCCACTGCTTATGCGCTGGAACGGGTCACTTTCGGCAAGCCGATCTTCGAGCACCAGGCCGTGGCGTTCCGCCTTGCGGACATGGATGCCCAGGTCGAGGCCGCCCGCCAACTGGTGCTGAACGCCGCCCGGACCAAGGATCTGGGCCAGCCCTGCCTGCGCGAGGCGTCGATTGCCAAGCTCATCGCGAGCCAAACCGCCGAACGCGTGATCTCGGACGCCATCCAGACGCTGGGCGGCTACGGCTACCTGTCGGAATACCCGGTCGAGCGCATCTATCGCGACGCTCGCGTCTGCCAGATCTACGAAGGCACGTCCGATGTGCAGCGAATCAACATCTCCCGCGACCTGAAACGGAGGTTCCAGCAATGAAACTAGGACAAACGACGCCCGCCATCGTTTCGGGCGGGGCTTCCGGCCTCGGGGCGACCGTCGCCACCGCCCTGCGCGAACGCGGCATGCCGGTGGGCATTCTGGACATGAACGAAGCTGCCGGTCAGGCCTTTGCGGCCGAAATCGGCGCGTCCTTTGCGCAATGCGACATCTCGGACGCCGTTGCGGTCTCGGCGGCCCTGGCCAAGCTGCGGGACATGCAGGGGCAGGAGCGTATCTGCATCAATTGCGCCGGGATCGCACCGGCCGCCAAGACCGTGTCGCGCGGCGCAGCGCATGACCCCGCCCTCTACGCCAAGGTCGTCGGGGTGAACCTGATCGGGACATTCAATGTCGCCACGCAAACGGCGCTAGCTATGTCCACAGCCGACCCGCTCAACGAGGATGACGAACGGGGTGTGATCGTGAACACCGCCTCGATCGCCGCCTACGAGGGGCAGATGGGTCAGCTGGCCTATGCCTCGTCCAAGGCGGGCGTCATCGGCCTGACCCTGCCGATGGCGCGGGATCTGGCCAAGAGCGGCATTCGTGTTGTCGCCATCGCGCCGGGCATTTTCGCGACGCCGATGGTCACCGGATTCCCGCAGGAGGTGCAGGATGCGCTGGCGCTGACCTCCGAGTTCCCGCGACGCCTGGGCAAGCCTGCCGAATTCGCGGCCTTGGCCATTCACATCGCCGAAAACACCATGCTGAACGGAGAAGTCATCCGTCTGGATGCCGCCACGAGGATGCAGGCCAAATGACCGAGAAACTCAAACTCACCTTCCCGCACCCGCCCGCACGCCCGCAGGACAAACCCGACTTCTCGTCCATCGTGACCCCGCCTGCCGGGGCGCTCGGCGTGCCGCCGCCCGATCTGCGCGCGGAGGAATCCCAGGATTATGCCAACGGCCTGATCCGGGTTCTAGATAACGCGGGCGAAGCTGTTGGACCCTGGGCGGACTACGTCGCCGGTATGGACCGGAACGCCTTGTTGCTGGGCCTGCGCGACATGCTCAAGATGCGCGCCGTGGACAAGCGCCTGCTCAACGCGCAGCGACAGGGAAAGACCTCGTTCTACCTGCAATGCACCGGCGAAGAGGCCATCGGCTGCGGTTTCCAGCGCCAGCTTGAAAAAGGCGACATGAACTTTCCCACCTACCGGCAGCAGACCCTGCTGATCGCGGCGGATTATCCGCTGAAGGACCTGATGGGACAGATCTATTCCAACGAGTGCGACCCGCTTGAAGGGCGTCAGTTGCCGATCATGCATTCGTCGCGCGACTACGGGTTCTTCAGTATTTCCGGCAACCTTGGCACACAGTATATCCAGGCGGTCGGCTGGGCCATGGCCAACGCGCTCAGCGGCGACGGAAAGATCGCGGCGGGCTGGATCGGCGATGGCGCGACCGCGTCGAACGATTTCCATTCCGCGCTGCTCAGCGCCTCGGTGTACCGGCCGCCGGTGATCCTCAACATCGTCAACAACCAATGGGCCATCTCGACCTATACCGGCGTTGCGACCGGCGGATCGCGCACCTATGCGGCGCGCGCGCGCGGTTACGGCATTCCCGCGCTTCGGGTCGACGGCAACGATTACCTTGCCGTCACGGCCGTGTCGAAATGGGCGATAGACCGGGCGCGCAAGGGGTTCGGCCCGGTCGCGATCGAATGGTTCACCTATCGGGTGGCGGCGCATTCGACATCGGACGACCCGTCGGCCTACCGTCCCAAGGACGAGGCCAGGGCTTGGCCGCTGGGCGATCCGGTCGAACGGCTCAAGCAGCACCTGATCCTGCGGGGCGATTGGTCGGAAGAGCGTCACACGCAGGCCGAGGCGGAACTCCTCGACGAGGTGACCGCCGTGCAGAAAGAGGTCGAAACGCATGGCACTTTCGTGAACCCGAAACCGATTTCGCCAGCGACGATCTTCAAGGGCGTCTATGCGGAGATGCCGGAACATCTGCATCGCCAGCGCCAGGAAATGGGATACTGACATGACCCGCATGACGATGATCGAGGCGTTGCGCGACGCCATGGACGTGAAACTGAACGATGACCCCAAAGTGCTCGTCTTTGGCGAGGATGTCGGCTATTTCGGCGGCGTGTTCCGCTGCACCGCCGGGCTTCAGGCCAAATATGGCGAAGAACGCGTGTTCGACACGCCGATTAACGAAAGCGCCATCGTCGGCATGGCCGTTGGCATGGCGGCGCAGGGTATGCGGCCTTGCGTCGAGATGCAGTTCGCCGACTATGTCTACCCCGCCTATGACCAGATCACGCAGGAGGCGGCACGCCTCAGGCACCGTTCGAACGAGATGTTCACTTGCCCGCTGGTGATCCGGATGCCAACCGGCGGCGGCATCTTCGGCGGCCAGACCCACAGCCAGAGCCCCGAGGCGCTGTTCACCCATGTCGCGGGCCTCAAGGTGGTGATGCCATCGACCCCTTACGACGCCAAGGGCCTGCTGATCGCGGCCATCGAAGACCCGGATCCGGTGATCTTCTTCGAACCCAAGCGGCTTTATAATGGCCCGTTCTACGGCGATCACTCCGGCAAATCGGTCGGCTGGGCGCAGCATCCCGCCGGCGAAGTGCCCGAAGGCCATTACACCGTCGAGATCGGCAAGGCCGATATCCGCCGTGCCGGTTCCGATGTCACGATCCTGGCCTATGGCACGATGGTCTACATCGCCGAGGCCGCCGTCGAGAAATGCGGCATCGACACCGAGATCATCGACCTGCGCAGCCTCCTGCCGCTCGATCTGGAGACCATCAAGGCCTCGGTCGAAAAGACTGGGCGCTGCGTCATGATCCACGAGGCCACGCGTACCAGCGGTTTCGGCGCCGAGTTGATCGCCGAGGTTCAGGAGGCATGTTTCTGGCACCTCAAATCGCCGATCCAGCGTGTCGCGGGATGGGATGCACCCTATCCGCACGCGACGGAATGGGACTATTTTCCCGGTCCCGAACGCGTGATCAGAGCCCTGCAAAAAACGATGGAGGACTGAATGAAGATCCTTGCAGTCAAACTCCCCGATGTCGGCGAAGGCGTGACCGCGGCGGAACTGGTCGAATGGCATGTCAAGATCGGCGATGTTGTCAGGGAAGACGACACGCTGGCCGCCGTCATGACCGACAAGGCGACCGTCGAGATCCCCTCGCTCTACTCCGGCACCGTGACATGGATCGGCGGCGAGGTGGGGGACACGCTCGCTGTCGGATCCGACCTCGTGCGGATCGAAACCGATGCCGAGGCGCCCGTTTCGGCTGATCTCGCCGATGAACCGGCTCGGGCCCCGGAGCCGGAAGGGGTAGTGCCGACTGTCGAAGACGCGCCCGTCACCGCCTCCGAGAAACCCGTCGCTCCGGCGGGCAAGGTGATCGTCGCGGTTAAGCTTCCCGATGTCGGCGAAGGCGTGACCGAGGCGGAACTGGCGGAATGGAACGTGGCCGCTGGTGACATCGTAAAAGAGGACGATGTGATCGCCGCCGTGATGACGGACAAGGCAACCGTCGAGATTCCGTCTCTTTATTCCGGCAAGGTGGTGCGTTTGGGCGGCAGTGTCGGCGAGGTTCTGGCGGTCGGCTCCGACCTGGTTCTGATCGAAACCGATGCAGGTGCGGGATCCTCCGGCAATACGCCGTCGCCCGAAGCGCCGGCGGCAACCGCGTCCAAGGTGGACGCTGCGAAACCTGCCGTCCAGCCTGTGGCCAGACCGTCGCCCGCCCGCGCATCGGCGGTCCCTGCCAACGGCGCGCCGCGCGCCGAAGGTCAGCCGCCGCTGGCATCGCCCTCGGTCCGGGCCCGCGCCCGCGAAGCCGGTCTCGACCTGCGCCAGATCGCAGGTTCCGGTCCTGCCGGGCGTATTACCCATGCCGATATCGACGCGGTCTTTGACATGCCTCGCCGCTCCCCCGGCCAGGCCGCCCCCCCCGGGCGCGCCGCCCGCACCGGCACCGAAGAGATCAAGGTCATCGGCATGCGCCGCAAGATCGCCGAGCGCATGGCGCTAGCCAACGCGCGCATTCCCCACATCACCGTGGTGGAAGAGGTCGATGTCACCGCGCTGGAAGAGTTGCGCGAAAAGCTCAACGCGGGGCGTGGCGACAAGCCGAAGCTGACGGTCCTTCCCTTCGTCACGGCGACGCTGGCAAAGGCCGTGCTGGACCACCCCGAGATGAATGCGCATTACCTAGACGATGACGGCATCATCCTGCGCCATGCTGCGGTGAATGCGGGCATCGCCACCATGACCGACGCCGGGCTGGTGGTGCCCGTGCTGCGCAACGCCGAGGCGCTGGACCTGTTCCAGACCGCCGCCGAGATAACGCGCCTGTCCGAAGCGGCCCGCACCGGCAAGGCAAAGCGCGACGAGTTGACCGGCTCGACCTTCACCATCACCTCGCTGGGTCCGCTCGGGGCGTTGGCGACCACTCCGATCATCAATCACCCCGAGGTAGCCATCCTCGGGATCAACAAGATGGCGACCCGCCCGATGTGGGACGGAACCCAATTCGTGCCGCGCAAGATGATGAACATATCGGCCAGTTTCGACCACCGGGTGATCGATGGCTGGGACGCGGCGGTGTTCGTCCAGCGCATCAAGAGCCTGCTGGAAACCCCGGCGCTGATCTTCATGGAGACCTGAGAAATGACATCGCTCACCTGTACCCTCCTGATCATCGGCGCGGGCCCCGGCGGCTATGTCTGCGGCATCCGCGCCGGGCAGCTTGGCGTCGATACCATCGTGGTCGAAGGCCAGAAACCCGGCGGAACCTGCCTGAACGTGGGCTGCATCCCGTCCAAGGCGCTGATCCATGCGGCCGACGAATTCGCCAAGGCCCGCAGCTTTGCCGGCGAGAACGAGTTGGGCATTTCCGCCGGAGCGCCGTCGATTGATCTGGCCATCACGGTGGCGTGGAAGAACGGCATCGTCAAACGGCTGACCGGCGGCGTCTCGGGCCTGCTCAAGAAGGCCAAGACGCGCTATGTTCAGGGCCAGGCCCGGATCATTGACGGAAAGACCGTCGAGGTCGCGACGGCGGACGGGCCGGCTCGGATCACCTGCAAATCCCTAGTGATCGCCACCGGATCGAAGCCCTTCGAACTGCCGTTCCTGCCATTCGGTGGGACTGTCATCTCGTCCACCGAAGCACTGGACCTCGAAACGGTTCCACAGAAACTCGCCATTGTCGGCGGCGGCTATATCGGGCTCGAGATCGGAACCGCGATGGCCAAGCTCGGCGCCGAAGTCACCGTGGTCGAAGCGGCAGAGCACATTCTGCCGCAATACGATGCCGAACTGACCAAGCCCGTGCTGGCGCGTCTCAAGGAGTTGGGCATTACCGTGCATTTGTCCGCAAAGGCCAAGGGGCTATCGGAAGACGAAACGGCGCTGGTGGTCGATCTGGGCAAGGACGAGATCGACATTCTCGCCGACAAGATCCTGGTCACGGTGGGGCGCGCGCCCGTCGTCGATGGCTTCGGACTGGAAGACCTCGGCCTCAGCATGAACGGCAAGTTCATCGCGACCGACGCATACGGCGCCACCTCGATGCGCGGCGTCTACGCCATTGGCGATGTGACAGGCAACCCGATGCTGGCGCATCGCGCCATGGCGCAGGGAACGATCGTTGCGGAACATGTCGCCGGCCTGCCGTCGGTCTGGGACAAGAAGGCCATTCCGGCGGTCTGTTTCACAGACCCCGAGATCGTGACGGTTGGTGCGCTGCCTGGCGAGGTTCCCGGATCGGTCGCGGCCGTGTTCCCCTTTGCCGCCAATGGCCGATCGATGACCATGGAACGCAGCGACGGGCTGGTGCGGGTGGTCTACGATCCGAGCTCGGAGCTGATCCTGGGCATTCAGGCCGTGGGCGCGGGTGTTTCGGAAATGGCCGGAGAGTTCTCGCTGGCCCTGGAAATGGCCGCGCGGCTGACAGATCTCGGCGACACAATCCACGCGCATCCGACGCTTGGAGAAACCACACAGGAATCCGCGCTCAAGGGCCTGGGACGCGCGCTGCACATATAGCAAGCTGGCAGAAGAGGTTGCTGAGCAAGAATGGTTTCCCGTGGATGCATGCTTCGCTGTCCTGGCTTTCGCCGGAGTTGTCACGTTAACCGAAGGGGTGGCGGTCAGCGCCATTGATGAAGGCCTTAGGCGATGCTGGCGGCTACTTTCCACGCGCGGAGAGCTTCTATACGGTGGTAGCGAATGGTCAGGGCGTGCGCGCCCCGGTCTTCATGGCCCCGACGGTTACCTTGTCAGATCTGAGTTGTATTATGTGCCCTCCTGAGGCGAAAAACAGAATTCGGATATGCGGCGGTCAAGCTGCATCGACATTTCTGTTGAGGATTGCGCCCTTCAGTTCCTGCCGGCGCTTTTGGGTGGCTTGTGCATGGCGTTCGCGCATATGACCATAGCCACGGATCTGCTCGGGCAGATCGAGAAGCTCGATCAGGGCCGCTCGAACTTTGTAGATCAAGGCTTCGGATAGAAAACCGTTGCCTCGATCTCCACTTTGGCATCGGGCAGCATCAGCGCGGAGCAAACGGTCGAACGGGCAGGGGGAACCGATGAGAAATACTCGGCATAGACCCGGTTGAAGTTCCCGAAATCTTCTGGATCGCTCAACCAAACGGTGACCCTGGCCACGTTTTCCAATCCGGCGCCGACCGAGACAAGGAGGGCCTTGATGCTGTCGAGGCACTGGCGCGTCTGGGCTTCGATACCGCCATCGACGATCTTGCCGTCAGGGCCAAAGGCCAGTTGGCCGGACAGCATAACGAAATCTCCTGCGCGGATCGCTTTGGACAGAGGTACAGGCGTGCCGTCCGCAAGAACCACTGCGCCGCCGATTGCTTCGATTGCCATTGTATTCTCCTGTGTTAAGGGCATTTCAAAAACGGCTAATGTTGTAGTCGTCCAGTGCCAAACTGGTGTCTCGCCCAACGATGAGATCAGCCACTGCGCGCGACGTGCCGCTGGCTGTAGTCCAGCCGAGATAACCGTGACCTGTATTCAGGTAGACGTTTTCCAGCCCGGTTTGCCCGACCAGTGGCAGGCAGTCCGGTGTCATCGGTCGGTGATTGCACCAAATGGTGATCGGTTCAGCATCGTTCACGATCGATGCCATGCCGGGGTAGGTGGCTAGTGCGGCACGTCGCAGACTTTCGATCCGTTTGGGATTGATGTCTGGCGAGTACCCACTGAATTCTGCAGTCCCGACAAAGCGAATACGGTCTCCGAGAGGTGTCAGGCCAATATGCAACTCGTCATCGACTACAGGAATTGCCGGCCGAATGTTCACACTTGATATGTCATAGGTGATAGAATAGCCCTTCACCGGCTTGATCGGCAGCCGAAGACGCAGTTGCCGACCAAGCATAGCGCTCCAGAACCCTGTCGCCAAGACCACGGCATCGGTATCAAAGCGTTCCCTGTCGGTGACGATGCCGGTCACGCGCCGCCCGCTGGTTTCAAAACCGGTCACGGATTGGCCAAACCGAAAATCGACGCCATTCGACGTGAGTTTGTCGGCCAGCGCCCGACAATAGAGATATGCGTCGCCATGCTGGTCGCCCGGATAGTAGAAACCGCCGCAAAGCTTGTCCTCGATATCGCCCAAGGCGGGTTCCAGCCGGACGAGATCTTCTGCCGAACACTGCGCGACGTGGACGCCGGAGTTTGCCACATATTCATTGATGCGCTTGACGCGGTCAAAAGCCGACTGATTGCGATAGAACATGATCGTTCCGCGTCGCTCACCGTCGAATCTCAGATCCAGTTCTTTGGTGAGATCATTTAGCACCCCAAGACTATAGTGCGCGAGCCGGCTGTTTCGTTCGATGGTTCGGTAATATCGAGCCGGGGTCGAGTTGCGTAGAAACTGCAACCCCCAGAAAAAGTAACTGGGGATCGCCGATGCCTTGAGATAGAGCGCTGCCGTCTCGTCGTTCAACGACGACAAGAGCGTTCGAAAGATTCCGGGGGAGTTCCACGGTGCAGCATGGCTTGGCGTGACAAGTCCGCCATTTGCGTGTGAACCGGCATGCAAATTTGACCCCTGTATTGGGGTAATCGGCGTCCAAAAGTGACCCCCCTGATATTTCGTTTCAGAAGCTTCCTCAAAGGATTGAGGGAGCAATTTGGGGATGTTG
>NZ_JASNJE010000054.1 GCF_030164465.1 Sedimentitalea xiamensis | reverse complement strand
CGAAAATGAGCCTCCGATCCGGCTCCGGCTCATTTTCGGGAGGATACGATCATACGACGATTCTTCGCGCTGAAGCGCTTCCGACTGGAAGTCGGAGGGTTTGCTCCAAAGCGTGGATACTAAAATCACCTAAATATCCAACAAAGCCTTGGGGTTAGTTGGCGCGAGCAGAAAATATCTCGAAGGATACCAACCTCGCCAGACGCGATCTTTATCGTTAGTAATCAATGCGTTATATAGCGCAGGCCCCACGCGGCCAAATTGGTGCTGTGGATAACTTTTCCACTACATCTAGATTCTTCTTGCCGGACTCAGATGTTCGTGGCATGTCCATTCTGACGGTAAAACGCGTCAGACGTGGCTTCGACCGTCAGAACGACAAAGAGCCTTAGCAAAGGCCATGAGAGGCGGCAGAACATGGATGATCGAAATACGGGCTACGCGCAAGGCATAGGCTCTTCTGACATCGGAGCATTCGCAGACAGTCTTGCTGAGTCGCTTGACCGGCAGATGAAAGTTGCGTTCGAGCCAGAAGAACGCAAGTCCTTGCGCCGCTTCAGCTCGACCGAGGTCGCCGAGTTGCTGCGCGTTAGTACGTCGAACCTGCGTAACCGCCACAAAGATGGCAGCTTCCCAGAAGTTCACACTGACGGTCGCGGTCATAGGTTCTACACGGCCGAAGAAGTTGACGACCTCCGCAACATTTTGTCGCGGACAGGCAAAAATGCCGACGCGTACAGACCTGGCCGCCGAGACGGCGACCGTCTTCAGGTAATTTCGGTCGTGAATTTCAAAGGCGGCAGCTCGAAGACAACAGCGACGATCCATTTGGCACACAGGTATGCCCTGCGTGGCTACCGCGTGCTTGTGCTGGACCTCGACCCGCAAGCCAGTTTGACGACATTTTTCGGCTTCCGGCCTGAGCTCGAATTTGCCGAAGGCGGCACAATCTACGACGCATTGAGATACGATGATCAGGTTCCGCTCTCGGAGGTCATCCAGAAAACATACTTCCACAAGCTCGACATGGTCCCGGCTGGCTTGATGTTGTCTGAGTACGAAACCGAGACAGCGAATGCCCTTGCGCGCAGGGTTCAGCCGATTTTCGCAGAGCGTCTTGCTCTGGCGCTAGAGGAAGTCGACTCAGACTATGACATCGTGCTAATCGATTGCCCTCCGCAGTTAGGCTTCCTGACATTGACAGCATTGGCAGCGTCCACGGGCTTACTCGTGACGGTCGTCCCCGGCATGCTCGACATCGCTTCGATGAGCCAGTTCCTCAAACTCGCTTCGGAAACGGTCAAAGCCGTCGAAGAGGCGATTGGACGACATGTCACTTGGGACTTCGTAAAGTTCCTGATCACACGCTACGAGCCGTCGGACGGACCACAAACGCAAATGGCCGGGTACCTGCGTTCAATCCTTGCGGGCCAAGTCATGACTGAACCGATGCTGAAGTCGACAGCCATTTCTGACGCCGGCATGACTCAGCAAACCATCTATGAGGTAGACCCGAGCCAGCTCATTCGGAAGACCATTGATCGGGCTTTAACGAGCGTGAACAGCGTCGCCGATGAGCTTGAGCAGACAATCCAAATGGCATGGGGGCGTCGCTGATGGCCCGAAATATCTTCAACCAACCTCCGAAGGACGAGAGAGATTCGGCAGCCCCCTCCCCTGCCCCGGTCAAATCCACGAAGCTACCTGGCTCGGTTGGCGGATTGCGGGACTCTCTGCGGGAGATCACTGCCAACTCAATCCGAGATATCGAGCCCGACCGGATCGATATGGATGGTCTCCGGGATCGCCTGATCCTGGAAGATAGTAGCATTGAAGATCTCGCCGAAAGCATTCGCAAGCATGGTCAGCAAGTGCCGATCATGGTTCGCCCTTCTGACCAACCGGATCGATACCGCATCATCTACGGTCGTCGCAGACTTGCAGCCATTCGAAGAGTTGGTGGAACCGTCAAAGCAATCGTTCGAACGCTCGATGACGATGCTTCACTGATCGCGCAAGGTCAGGAAAACAACCTGCGGCTGGATCCATCCTTCATTGAAAAATCTCTTTTTATCAAAGAGATGCAAGAGGCCGGTTACAAGCCCGGCGTCATTCAGGACGCTCTAGGCCTCACCCGGCAAGGTGTGTCGAACCATCGTGTAGTCATCGAGCAGCTGCCTGACGAGCTCGTCCGGCTTATCGGCCCGGCTCATGGCGTAGGTCGACGCCAATGGGGTGATCTGGCTGCACTCTCAGAGAAGGTTCCGCTTGTTGACATTGCCCGTGAGACACTTGCCTCTCTGCCTGACACCACTCCAAGCTCGGACAAGTTTCAAGCCGTCTACGTCGCTTGCTCCAGCAAGGCGCGTGGCGCAGCCAACCAAAGCGCCCGTGGCCAAACGACCGTGGTAAAGGACAAAAGTGGTAGCCCTGTCGGCACACTTTCAGTCGATGGCAAGTCGATCGTTATCAAGATCACCCGCAAGGACAACCCGGAATTCGGCCAATGGCTCGAAGAGCGCGCGGAAACCACGCTGCGACAGCTTTTTGAACAATGGCAGAATGAGAGAGGCTCGGGGAGCTGATCCCCGGTCATAACCAAAAACACGAGCAGAGGAGAAAGGCGAAGACCAAAAAGAAAAGAGCCCCCCAAGGTTTCCCCCGGAGAGCCCTCATCATCTGATTAGCACCTGTGATGTAGCAGTCTCCGACATACCGGTCAAGAGTCACCGATTCGGTGGACGTCTTTTTGTTGCCTTTTCTCGCCAAAAACAGCGAGAAGAGCTGGGGAAGTTGTGGGCCGCAACGGTCGTCGTTCAACAAACATGGCATTCACAAAGCTTTCCGTTCAGACCTTTGGCGTCGGCAAGGGCACCCCCGCCACGTCCACACCTGAAACCGACATCTGGGCAGTCTTCCGCGCGCTCAGAGACACTCGCAGCCTGTTCGGTCTCCGTCCAGGACATGTTCAAACGCTCCAGGCGATGCTGAGTTTTCTCAAGCCTGGGCACGGAGACACGGTGTTCGCTTCCAACGACGAGATCTGCCGTCGAGTTGGCGGGATCGATGAACGAACCCTCCGTAGGCACATCGATCGCTTTATTGAACTCGGTTTCATGAAGCGCCACGACAGCCCAAATCGCAAAAGATACCGAGTGAAGTCGTCCGAAGGTCAATCCATTAGCTATGGCTTGTCGCTTGCTCCATTGCTGGCGCGGACCAGCGAACTCATTGCAGCGGCTCAAGAGATGGAAAAGGCACGTCGGGATCGCGTATTCTTGCGAAAGCAAATCCTGACCAGACTTGCGCAGATCGACGAAGCTGACCCCGAGAACGAACTCACTCATCAGGTACGCCGAGTTCTTCGGAGGAAGCTCTCGATCACGGAGTATCGTGCCTTGCTCGACGAACTGGAAGCTCAATGCAAACAGATGTCCACCGCGGTGGACGCACCAGAAACACTGAAACTGCCCGCCAATGACGGGCAAACTGTCCGGCACCATTCTAAGTCTAAAAAAGAACAAAAAGATTTAGAAAGCGGGACCGACAGCGAAACACTTCCCTTGCGAACACTCACGACCGTTTGTGACCAAGCCACATCGTTCGCGGCGAACTCACTTAGAAACTGGCACGATGTCGAAAGCCATGCCAGAACACTCGCTCCTATGATGGGAATCCACGAAAGCACCTTCGAAAGCGCGGCTAAGAAAATTGGCTCACAGAAAGCATCGTGCGCTATCTTCATAATTCTCCAGATGAGCAACCGTATCCGAAACCTTGGAGCGTACTTCCACAGCATCACACTCGGTCGCAGAGAAACTGACTTCAATCCATCGCTCTTGTTGGAGAGACTTTCTCGTTCTGAGGCAGCTACTGCATGACGTCCACCGCGGTGGACACATTGAGAGGTAGAGAAGTGCTGTGAAAAGGATGACGGGAAGTGAGATCGGGAGAGTGGCTTCCGGCGCCGGTCGTGGAGAAGATCTGATGGCGAAATCTGCCCAGAAAGTCACCCTGTCCCCTTCCCGGGACATTCCCTTCGACAAGCTTGTGCTGAGCCAGTCCAACGTTCGGCGCATCAAGGCCGGCATCTCCATCGAGGAACTGGCCGAAGACATCGTCCGCCGCGGGTTGCTGCAGAGCCTGAGCGTCCGGCCCGTTCTGGCTGATGATGGGTCCGAGACCGGTAAGTTCGAAATCCTCGCTGGCGGCCGGCGCTTCCAAGCCCTGTCGCTCTTGGTGAAACAGAAACGTCTGGCCAAGACGACGCCCTTCCCTGCATCGTACGGGATGCCAATTCCACCATCCTCGCCGAAGACGACTCGCTCGCTGAGAACATGCAGCGCGCAGCACTGCATCCGCTCGACCAGTTCCGCGCCTTCGTTGCTCTGCGAGAGAAGGGTCAAGGCGATGAAGATATCGCAGCCGCCTTCTTCGTCACGCCGCAGGTGGTCAAGCAGCGCCTCAAACTCGCCGCCGTGGCCCCTGCCCTACTCGAGATCTATGCCGAGGACGAGATGACGCTGGAGCAGCTGATGGCCTTCACGGTCAATCCGAATCATGAGCGCCAGATTCAGGTCTGGGAGGCGATCCGATCGTCCTGGAACAAGGAGCCTTATCAGATCCGACGCATGCTGACGGAAACTTCGGTGCGGGCATCCGATCGTCGTGCCGTCCTTGTCGGCGTCGAGGCCTATGAGGCTGCTGGCGGCACCATGTTGCACGACCTCTTCCAGGGCGACGATGGCGGCTGGCTGGAAGACCCTGCCCTGCTCGATCGTCTGGTCAGCGAGAAGCTCCAGGCTGAAGCCGAAGCAATCGCGACCGAAGGTTGGAAATGGATCGAGGTCTCGTTCGATCTGCCCTATGGCTATAGCCATGGCCTGCGACGGCTGGCGCGAACGCGCCCGAAGACGAGGACGATGGTGCATTGAAGCCCTTGCCTGAGCGGCTGGTCATGGAGTTGACGGCGCACCGCACCCTGGCGCTGCGGGAAGCATTGCGCGGGCGAAGTTTCCTCACCAGGTGGCTATCTGCGTGATACAGCACTTCCAGTTTTCGTAGCCAAAGAGGAGCGGTTCTTCGCGTTCGAGCCGAATGCGAGAGTGCAGAGAAGACCGATGCACCAGTAACCGGAGATACTACTGGACAGGGGGTCAGAGGCCGGCAGCCTTGGTCAGGTTCACGCGGAACCGATCGCGACGACGCTGGTAGCTCCGGGTCATCTCGGCCGAGGCATGTCCGAGCTGCTTCTGCACGTAGCGCTCGTCGACTTCCGCAGAGCTGGCGAGGCCGGCACGCAGCGAGTGACCGGAGAACAGCGCCAGCCGCTCTTTCTCGGGCAGGTCGGATCGGATGCCGGCGTTCAGGATCGTGCGCTTGACAAGGCGTGCGACATGTTTGTCGTTCAGCCGCGTTTCCGAGGCGCGTTTACCATCTCGTGAGGTGCCGACGAAGACCGGGCCGAAATCGATCTTCGCGAAGTGCAACCATTGTTCGAGCGCATACACAGGACAGGTCTGATTCTTGGAACCCCGGCCGATCTCGACTTCACGCCAGCCGGTCTTGGCGTTGAGGGTGAGCAGGGCGCCCTTGTCGAAGATCTCGATCCAGCCGCCGGACTCCGGCGTGTCGTCTTTGTGGACGTCCAGCCCGACGATCTCGGACCTACGAAGCCCGCCTGAATAGCCCAGAAGCAGGATCGCCCGGTCGCGCAATCCTCGCAGATCATAGGACAGGGTGGCAACCATCGCGAGGATGTCTTCTGCCAGGATCGCTTCCTTCTGCACCGGCGGACGCACATGCTTGCGCTTGATCCCCGCCATCACCGTCGCGATGTGGCGGTTCTTGCGATCCAGCGCAAAGCCGCGCCGCACGTAATTCCAGGTGAGGCCCGACAGGCGGCGGTCGATCGTTCCAACCGAGAGGGCAGGGGCCTTGCCGCTTGGTGCAGCGAGATCGGTCAGGTAAAGGCCGATCATTTCCGGTGACGGGGGCAGGGGGTCGGTCCCCTTCAGCCTGCACCAGCGCGTGAAGTGCTTCCAGTCCGCGGCATAAGCCTTGTTCGTGTTGTCGGCCGTCGAGGCCTTGGCGTAGTCGCGAGCCGCGTCGACCAGCCGATCGAGGGTTCCCGACCCGGCGACATGGGCGGGCAGGGCGATCGAGTCCCCGTCCGGAGCGGCTCTCTCGTCTCCGTCGTTCTGTTGGCTCATGTCAGATATCCCTCGAGAAATGCGCGTTCGAGCATAGCGAGAGGTAGCGTATATCGAGACGACTTGCCAACAAACGACGAAGCTAATTATCGTACGGCGCGACATGAGGCGTTGAGCTCGAAATCTCAGTTTCAAGGGACTCCGGAGCGTCGATTTTGGTAGGTCTATTCGTCGGATTCTGTATGCTTCAGGGCATCCCATTTACGTCCGATAATGCAAACTTATTGGACATAAATGTGATCGGCAAGGCAGGGCGGTTTATATGTTATTTTCTGGTGAAAAGCGCCGTGCGAGTGTAGGATCTGGGCATGACATTTGCCCGGCCAGATCACATCAGCGACAACGACACGCTACCCGGGATGCCCGCCTGGGTCACCTCCGCTCGCGCTGAAACCCTTGAAGATGTTGCGTTTTTGTCGGGCGCTGCGTTGCACCACCTGCATCTTGTGTTGGGACGCGTGGCGGTGCCCCAAGCTTTGTTGCGGGATCGGCTCGCGCTGCGCGCGGCGGAGGCTTGTGTCGCGGTTTCGGGGCGACCGGAGCGGGCAGGGGAGCTGCGTGACACGGTGCACCTGCTGCGCCCCGGCGACCTACCCGGACCGGCCGGCGAAACCTACCTTACCTGGCGTCGCGCGGTGGAGCGGCCTGTGTCGATCAAGGCTCTGGGTCGGGTCTTGCCGAGCTTCGAGCCGGGCCAGATTGCCGCGTGGCTTGATGCTGGGAAAGGGGCGCCGGTGACCCGGGCCGCGATGGCGCTGGAAGCCGTCCTGCGCGAGGCGCCACGTGCAGACGAAGCAGCGCTGATCCTCGCGGATGCGGCGCTCTCGCAGGCGCTTGGCTGGGAGCATCTCGTGCCGCTGCTGGCCGCGGGTCTGAAACGCGCGGACCTGCGCAAGCAAGGCGACGACTTGCGCTTGGCCAGTCATCGGGCACTCATCTCTCCGGCGATCGAGGCCGTGCGGCAGGCCGCCGACCTCGCGCGTCGGGCGGCGCATCTGACGGCTGTCGCGCCAAAGCTTCGGGCCAAGGGGGCCGGGGACGCGGTCGAGATGTTCCTGACCCGCGATTCCGTGGCGCCTTCGGCCTTGCCTTTGCCGGATCGCGCCGCGAGGCGGCTCTGCGACCGGCTGGTCGAGCTCGGCGCCGTGCGCGAATTGACGGGTCGCGACACCTTCCGGCTCTACGGGGTCTGAGCGATGGCCAAGGACAGATCCGAACCGGAGCTTGATCGCGAGTTGTCCGACCTGCCTCCGGAGCTGCGCTGGCGGGAATGGATGCGCCGAATCGAGGCAGTCCTCTTTGCCTCCGCCTCGCCGGTGTCGCGCGAAGACCTCACCCGTGTGGTGGGGCAGGGGGCGTCGATTGACCTGCTGGTCGAGGACCTTGTCGCCGATCTGGAGGGGCGAGCCTTCGAGATTGCCCAGGTCGCCAGCGGCTGGATGTTCCGGACGCGACCCGCCTACGCGCCCGCGATCCGCGCTGCGGCAGATGTCGGCGACCAACTGCTGGACTTGAGTGAATTCGACGTCGCGGTCCTGGCCGCTATCGCCTATCACCAGCCGATCACCCGCGAGGGGTTGAAGGACATCTTCGGCAAGGAAATCAGCCGTGACCTGATCGGGCGACTGCATGCGCGCGACCTGATCGGGACCGGCCCGCGGTCCCCGCAGCGGGGGGCGCCCTATACCTTCGTGACGACCGAGCACTTCCTCGTCGCATTCGGGTTGGAGAGCCTGCGCGATCTTCCCGATCGGGAGCAGTTGGAGGATGCGGGGGTTGTGGGCGAAGTACCAAAAGTCGATTTCGGGTAACGCGTTGCCGATCTCGTTGTGCGATAAAGCTCTGAGATGACTTTCTTTTTTCACCCGCAGCCTCATATCTTGTCGGTCTCCGTTGCCGGTGCCTCACGCAAATTCGGTCGTTCTGTTTATCGTTTCATCTGCAGTGCAACGATTCATGTGGGGACCCGGAAATTCTCACAATTTCAAGGTGATAATCGTTTCGTCTTTTTGACGAAGTTGGCTTTTGCCTCTTGACACCTGAATCGTTGCAAAACCCGTGAAACGAAAACTTGCGCCGAGGAAAAATGTAGGTGTATGAATATCCTAATCGTTTCACACTTGCGGGATATCGTTTCATGGCCTTGTCGGATCAAGACATTCTCGACTTTGTCGGCGAGAACCCAGGCGCCGGACGCGATGCCATCCGGAAGGGCGTTGCGAGGGGTGTGAGCGAAACCACCGTATGGCGTCTCTTAAAGCGCATGGTGGAGGAAGGTCGCCTCGAGGTATCCGGCAAGGGCAGGGCGACGGGATACAGGATCGCCGGTGGAGCGGTCATTCGGGCGCATTTGTCGACACCGTACAACAGGCGAGCGCCGGTGTCCTATCGTCCGGAGTTTCTCGACGCATACGTCCCGGGAAAGACCTGGTATCTGTCCGCACCTGACCGCGAAAGACTGTTGGGGGCTGGCCGTCCGCAGGGCGGCGCAATTCCGGCCGGAACATACGCGCGCCGGATCCTTGAACAGCTTCTTGTCGATCTCAGTTGGGCATCGTCCAGGATGGAGGGGAACACCTACGACATTCTGCAGACCGAGCGACTGATCAGGTTTGGCGAAGAAGCTGCGGGAAAGGATCGAAAAGAAGCCCTGATGATCCTTAACCACAAGGAAGCCATCCAGTATGTCGTCGACAATCTCGATGAGATCGGGCTTCGGCGTCCGGATCTGTTCGCGATTCACGCGCTGCTCTCGGATGGTCTTCTGGCGGACCCTGCGATGTCGGGCCGGTTGAGAGCGATGCCGGTCGGGATCTCGCACTCGAGCTATCGACCGCTCGACGATGCGGTCACGATCGCAGAGGAGTTCGACATCCTGCTGCACAAGGCTGCGCAGATCACCGATCCGTTCGAGCAGTCCTTTTTCCTCCTGGTGCACATCCCGTACCTTCAGGCCTTTGCCGACGTCAACAAGCGAACCTCGCGCGTGGCCTCGAACATCCCGCTTCTGAAGTCGGACCTTGCGCCGATGTCGTTCACGACGATGGACGACAGCGATTATATCGACGGGCTCATCGGGGTCTATGAACTGAACAACGTCGCGCTGGTGCGCGAGGTCTACATAGACGCGTACTTGGCTTCCGCCGAAAAGTACCGAATTCTCCGCGCTGAGGTGCAGAGCCCGGAAAAAGCTGCTCTTGCCTATCGGGAATTCGTTCGCGCCGCGGTCCGGCGTTGCGTTCTCGAATTCAAGGAGTTCCGAAACGATGCGGTTGATGAGATGGCTTTGGCTGCTGGCGTGCCCGATGCTGATCGAGCGGATGTTGTCGCTTACGTTCGTGAGCAGATCGCGGGGCTCCATGAAGGCAACGTAATCCGCTATCGGCTGAAACCAAATGATCTGGAAGGAGTGAACCTGCGTTAGATCGTCGATCGAACCGGACCGAAGAACGTCGACGCATCAAAAGCGCATTCAATCATTGCGATAGTCGTTGCAATGATGGGCATCCAAAATAGTGTG
This sequence comes from Sedimentitalea xiamensis, assembly GCF_030164465.1. GTDB lineage: Bacteria > Pseudomonadota > Alphaproteobacteria > Rhodobacterales > Rhodobacteraceae > Sedimentitalea > Sedimentitalea xiamensis. The sequence goes on along the minus strand of NZ_JASNJE010000054.1, from coordinate 2,538 downwards.
GTTCGGAAAGGGTTCCGATAATGTCTTCAATACTCAAGTTTTTCCGAATTACATTCTTTCTCGTCCTGTATTTTTTCTTATGCATGATCGTGGTGACCACAATGCTTCAGGGTTGGCCGGTTGGCGGCCAGATGCTGTTTGCATTCGGTGTTCCCGTCATTCTGGTCTGGTGGCAAGAAAAACGGAGATCGCGGAAAGTCGCTGCAAAGGCGCAAGCCGAGGGAAGTTCCGAAACCCGAACATCTCGACCCGAGTCGGCGCCGCGCCCAATTGCCAACGACAAGCGTATCGAGCGTGAGCGCGAACGAGCTCGCGAAGCCAATGTTCCCAATGCGCCCACAGTCGTGCGAGCCTATACACCCCCAAAGAATGACTATGCCCAGATCGTTCGAGTTTCAAAGGCTGCGGCTGAAAAGCGGGCAGCTGATCAAGTGGTCTCGACCAAGTCAGTGCATTCAACGAGAAGCGGGTGGGTCCCGTCTAACGAAACAGCCAGCGTGGCCGGCCGCAACATCGGCGGGATGGTCTATGTCGGCACGCCTCCCTTGTTGAACACCTACGGGTATCGTGACAAATGCCGAGCCTATATCGATCCGTCCCTGTCGGTCGCGCGCTCTGGAGCCGACAAAGATGGTGAAGGTATGCCCTACTGGCCGGGGTACTCGGATATCTCACCTCAGTGCCGGGCGACCTACCTCGATTGGTTGGCCAGCGGGCGAAACGATGCCTCCTACAACCCCGGCTACATGTTTCTGTACTTTTATGGTTTGGAGCGTCGCTTCTTCGTCGATCAGTCCAACGAAGATGCCAAGGATATCGTCCAGGAAGTTCGGCGGCTGCAGTCACTTTACCCTGACAACCATTCGGTCAGACGCTATCTGGGTGAGTTCCTCGACATTGCGATGCTTGCCGAAACCGATCTCGACGCTATCGAGCCGATTTTCGAGAAGCAGGGCTGGGAACTGCCGTTCTCACTCAAATACGCAATCGGAGCTCGGATCGACAAAGGCGAGAACCTGACGGCTGACTGGTTGCTGAGTTGGTTCATCTGCCATCCGGAAACAAATCTGAGAACTCCGGCGACACGGTGCCGTGACGAGTTCGTCGCTCTTTTCCGCATGCGGTTTGATCGGCGTTTTCCTGATGGGCTCAAAGTGACCAAACCCCGGAAATCACTCACGGCATCCTATCTGGCCGCCTCCAGCGAGTTTCAGGGGTCCGCCAACCCAACCGTCGACGGCAAGCCGGTCCCCGATATTTCCGGCCTGCGCAAACCGGTCGAGATTGCCCAGGAGTTGGCAGACGAGGTGATGAACGTTCTCGACAAGCTCAGTCGCTTTCTGGGCCGAAATCCTGATGGCCGCGGAAGCGTGGAAGCGCATGCCTTGCTGCCTTCTGAACTGTGGGATGCCTTCCCATCAGAGGAAATGGACCGCTTGAAATCTTGGGCAAGCGATATCGTCGATCGGGGGGGATTGGTGCCGCTTGAGGAGGTGATCGGACGTCTGGAGGGAGAAACGAACGAGAAGATCGGGAAACGGCAGATGACAGGAGCGGCCGACGCGCTCGCGCGCCTCGGTTTCGGTCTGGCGCCCGACCCTCGGTTTGCGCTCCGGTCGCCCAAGGCGGAGGAGCCTGTTGTGCTGTTCAGCCTGGGCGAACCCATCGAAAGACTGGAGGAAGTTTCCGAAAGCTATCGAAGCGCCTTGATCGAATTGGCACTTGGGTCGTTCGTCGCCCATGCGGATGGTCGCATCGCGGAGCCTGAACGCAGGGCGCTGGAAGAGCAAGTTTCTGCCGCGGCCCTCAGCGATCAGGAACGCCGCAGGCTGCGTGCAAACCTTGAATGGTTCCTGGCCGTGCCACCGGACATGACGCTTCTGCGGCGCAAACTGAAGGAGGTGGGCCAAGACAGCCAGCCCGCCATGCGGGCAGCGCTGGTTGGTGCAGCATATGCCGATGGCATTATTCACTCCGACGAAGTCGCAAGCATCGAGAAGATCTACAAGGCTTTGGGCCTTGATCCTGCGCTTGCCTACTCCGACCTGCATGCTGGCGAAGTTGCGGATGGTCCTCGCACTGTTCGTGCGTCGCAACCGGGTCGCCCGGGCGAAGCGATACCCGCGCTTGAAAAAGCCAGCGGACCCAAACTCGACGCGTCGCGGATCGCAGCAATCCGTTCGGATACCGAGCGCGTATCGTCCGTCCTCGGTCAGATTTTCGATGTCGAAGAGGAAGAAAGTGGTGCCTCCGCGCCTGCCAACCAAAGCCAGTTGGCGGGGCTTGACCCGAAACACGGCGCCCTCGTTTTCGAACTGGTTAATCGGGAGCATTGGTCTGAAACCGAGTTCGAGAAGATCTGTGCCTCGCACGGTTTGATGGCGTCCGGGGCATTGGAAGTCGTGAATGAATGGGCCTGTCGCGTAGCCCTTAATTGTGAGATGAGAAATCCAACGAAATCAACGGCTGTCCTTTGCCCTTAAATATGAGATTTTGCCTTTAATTCCGATATTCTTGCCCTTAAACCTGAGACAGGGT
>NZ_JASNJE010000053.1 GCF_030164465.1 Sedimentitalea xiamensis | reverse complement strand
GCGGCGCGCCCACCGGCCACTCCGTGCCGGTCCGCGAAGTCCGCCTCTCCGCCGGCGCCGGCTTCATCGTCGTCATCTGCGGCGAGATCATGACCATGCCCGGCCTCCCCCGCGTCCCCTCGTCCGAATCCATCAGGCTCAACGACGCAGGGCAGATCGAAGGGTTGTTCTGACCCCCGGCGCAAAACGACACTTGACCCGGCAGGGCCGCCGCAGACACGAGATCGCGCGCGGCCCTTCATCTTTGCCGAAATACTCCGGGGGAGTCCGCCTCTGGCGGACGGGGGCAGCGCCCCCTGCCCGGCCGGTTCTCCGCGATCAGATCGCCAGATAGCCGATACCGCAGAAGGCGACCGCGATGCCGCCCCATTGCCCCAGGCTCATCCGCTCGCCCAGGAAGACACGGGCGAGAAGGATCGTGACGATGCCGAAGGTCGAAGCCGCCACGGCGGCGAATTCTGGGTTCTGCAACGGCGCCGCCACCATGATGGCGCCGAGCGCGACGGCGTCCAGCGCCCCCATCAGCAGCAACAGCGGCATCTGGCGGCTCAACCCGCGCAGCGCCTCCGTCCGCAGCAGGATCAGCGGCAGGATGACCGCGATCGCCGTGGCGCGGGTGACGAGCAGGACCGGCAAATCCGCCCCGGCCCGCGTCGCGTGCTGGCCGGCGGCAAAGGTCAGGGCGAAGCCCGCCGCGCCCAGCAGCGCCCAGGTCAGCGCGGCCCTGCGCGATCCGTTGCCCTCGCCTTCGCCGATCAGCATCGCCACCAGAGCGATCCCGGCGACCACCGCCAGCCCTGCCGCCCATTGCGCCGATGTCACCGGTTCCCCGTCCAGGCCGGCGGCCGCCAGCGACAGGACCGGGTAGGCCCCGATCACCGGCGCGACAAGCCGCACCGGGCCGATCTCGAACGCCTTGTACAGCCCATAACCCGCGATCCCGAACGCCACCCCGGACAGGCCGGAAAAGACATAGGCCTGCATCGTCATGCCGGGCCAGTCGCCAAGCCAGAGCGCGACCGGCAGCACCAGCAGCGCCCCGGCGGCCAGAACCGTGGCGAGGGACGGGAGAATACCCGCGCGCTGGCTCACGTAGCGCACGCATATGTCATGCACGCCCCAAGCCAGCGCGGCGATCAGACCGAGTCCGAGCGCGCTCATGCCCGATGCGGCCGCCGCCGCGCCGGGTTCGAAAACGAAGGTTTTATCACGATTTCCGCCAAGATTCCTTGCGCCGGGGCGCCGATGCCGTTATTCTTTTTAATAAACTAATTTTCCACTGGTGCAAACAACTCATCTTCGAGGCCCGCCATGCCCGACACATCCTATCCCAGCGTCCTTCCCGGCCCGCCCAAACCCAGCGCCATCCTGCAACCTCGGGTGTTTTCCCTGCCGCCCGGCACCGAACGCTATTGCGTCCCCGGCGCCGGGGCGATCCTTGTTCCGGTCTTTGCCGGCGACCGGATCGAGGTCGTCAACGACGAAGGCGGGCAGTCCTGCGAAATCGTCTGCGCCGATGCGCGGGGCCGAACCGACGCCGGGCTTCTGGACCGGCCGGCCAATGCCGACCCGCGCGGACTGAAAGCCCTGCTGGCGGGGCCGGACCGGTCGCTGCGCGGGCTTCGCATGGGGATCGAATCCCGCGGGATCGACCTTGCCGCGGCAAGGGCCATCGCGCTTTTTGAAACCACGACACCCGCGGGCACCAGCGCCGAATTCCGGGTGCAGCGCGACGGAATCGCGATCATCGCGGCGCCCGGCGGCATCATGGACTTCGAACGCCAGGACACCGCGACGCCGCTGACGGTGATGCTGACGCGCGCGGTCCTGAAGCCGCGGGTGGCCTTTGATCTGCCCGATCCGCTGGCGGACCCGGTGGCGGAACTGCGTGTCCATACCAGCACCGCGGAATCCTATTTCGTCAAGGCCGGAGACTACATCCAGATCATCGACGTGGATGGCCGCCAATGCACGGATTTCCAATGCTTTTCGGCGCGCAAGCTCGACAGCGGGCAGGAACACGCGCTGGACGTGACCACGACGCGGACGCTGATGGGCCATTCCTACCCGATGCCGGGACTGCACGCCAAATATTACGATCAGGACATGCTGCCGCTGCTCGAGGTCGTGCAGGATACCTGCGGACGCCACGACGCCTTCGCGCTGGCCTGCGCCGCGAAATACTATGACGACATCGGCTATCCTGGCCATGTGAACTGTTCGGACAATTTCAACGCGGCCCTGGCCCCGCACGGGGTCAATCCGCGCGCCGGCTGGATGGCGATCAACTTCTTCTTCAACACCGGGCTGGACGAGCACGGAGTCATGTATGCGGACGAACCCTGGTCGCGCCCCGGCGACTATGTCCTGCTGCGCGCCCTGACCGATCTTGTCTGCGTCAGTTCCGCCTGCCCGGACGACACCAGCGCCGCCAACGGCTGGAACCCGACCGACATCCATGTCCGCACCTACAGCGGCAAGGAAAGTTTCTCCCGTGCCATCGCGATGCGCACAACCCCCGACTCGGAGCCCAGAATGACCAAGGAAACCGGCTTTCACGCCAGCTTTGCCAAGCACACCGGCAATTTCGTCGAATACAACGGGTTTTGGCTGGCCAGCAGCTTCGCCGAAGCGGGCGCAATCGACGAATACTGGGCCTGCCGGCAGAAATCGGTGATCATGGACCTGTCGCCGCTGCGCAAGTTCGAGATCACCGGCCCGGATTCCGAGGCGCTCTGCCAGTATGTGTTCACCCGCGACATCAAGAAACTGCCGGTCGGCGGCGTGGTCTACACCGCCATGTGCTACGACCACGGCGGAATGATCGACGATGGCACGGTGTTCCGCCTGGGCAAGGACAATTTCCGCTGGATCGGCGGCAGCGACTATGGCGGAGAATGGATCCGGGATCAGGCGCAAAAGCTGGGCCTCAAGGTTCTCGTGCGCTCCTCCACCGACCAGTTGCACAATGTCGCGGTGCAGGGGCCGGAAAGCCGGGATCTGCTGCGCAAGGTCGTCTGGACCGCGCCGCACAATCCGGATTTCGACCAGCTGGGATGGTTCCGCTTCACCCCGGCCCGGCTGAACGACGACCAGGGGGTGCCGATCGTCGTGTCGCGCACCGGCTATACCGGCGAACTCGGCTACGAAGTCATGTGCCATCCGAAACACTGCGGACAGGTGTTCGACGCGATCTGGGCGGCGGGCAAGGATCACGGCCTGAAACCCTTTGGACTGGAAGCGCTGGACATGGTGCGTATCGAGGCCGGGCTGATCTTTGCCGGCTACGATTTCAGCGACCAGACCGACCCGTTCGAGGCCGGCATCGGGTTCACCGTGCCGCTGAAATCCAAGACGGACGATTTCATCGGGCGCGATGCGCTGATCCGGCGCAAGGAACACCCGATGCGCAGGCTGGTGGGTCTCGACATAGACGCCAATGTCGCTGTGGGTCACGGCGATTGCGTCCATGTGGGCCGCGCCCAGATCGGCGAAGTGACATCGTCCATGCGCAGCCCGCTTCTGGGCAAGAACATCGCATTGGCCCGGCTGGACGTGACCCATGCAGAGATCGGAACCAAGGTCGAGATCGGCAAGCTGGACGGGCAGCAGAAACGCCTGCCCGCCGAAGTCGTGCCTTTCGCGCATTACGATCCCAAGAAGGAAAAGCCGCGGTCCTGACCTGATCTGAATCAAGGCCGGACCCTGTTCCGGCCGCGATGCTGTCGCAAAGGAGAAAATGCCCATGTCCGGACGCATGATTGACGCGCTAGGCGGCGAAGAGGCGGTGCGCGAGCTCGTCGAGACCTTCTATGACCTGATCGAAACCCTGCCCGAGGGCGAGAACCTGCGCCGCCTGCACCGGCGCGGGCAAGGGATCGGAAATGCCCGCGTCGAACAGTTCAACTTCCTCTGCGCCTTTCTGGGCGGGCGCAAATACTACCTTGAAAAACATGGGCATATGGATGTGAAGCTGATGCATGAACATGTGCCGATCAGTCCCGAGGACGCGGAGAACTGGCTGTTCTGCATGGACCGCGCGCTCGAGCAGCTGAACCACCGCGGCGACCAGATCGACCGGCTGCGCGCGATCTTTCGCCGTGTTGCGTTGATCCTGGTCAACGACTTGGGCGAATGGGGGCGGCCTTCTCAGTCCGCCGAAGCCGCCGGAATCAGCAGCACCTGAACATCGGCGACATTGGTGCCGGTGGCGCCGGTAATCAGCAGATCCCCCGCCGCGTCCAGCGCGGCATGGCTGTCGTTGTTGTCCAGCAGGGCCTGCGCGTCCTGCCCCGCCGCCCGGAGCCGCGCCAGCGTTCCGCCATCGACGATGCCGCCCGCCGCATCCGTCGGACCGTCGCGCCCGTCGGTGCCGCCTGACAGGAACACCCAGCCCTCTGGCAGACCGGCGGCCTCCGCCCCCATCGCCACGCGCAGCGCCAGTTCCTGGTTGCGGCCACCCCGCCCCGATCCGCGCAGCCGCACCGTGGTTTCGCCGCCAAACAGCAGCCCCATGGCCACCGGGCCTTGTGGCGTCGCCGCCCCCGCCGTGAGAATACGGTCCGCCGCACCCGCGACGTCGCCGATCAGCCGATGGTCGACCATCCGTGTCTGCAATCCCGCCGAAGCCGCCGCCGCCATCGCCTTGAGGCTGTGACGGTTCGACCCGATCAGACGGTTGGTCGCCTGCGGAGTCGGACCGGGGTCATTCGCCTGTTGAAGATGGGCCCGCACCGCGTCGGGCGCACGGTCCCAGATGCCGGCCGCCTTCAGGGTTTCCATCGCATCGGCGGCACTGCCGATCGGCCCCACCGTCGGACCGCTCGCCACGGCGCGCAGGTCGTCGCCGATCACGTCCGACAGGATATAGGCCGTCACCGGCGCGGGCACGGCCAGGCGCACGAGACCGCCGCCCTTGAGTTGCGAAAGCTGCTGGCGGATCAGGTTCATCGTGTCGATGTCCAGCCCGCTTTCCAGCAGCAGGCGGTTCACCTCTGCCTTGTCCCGCAGGGCCAGTCCGGGGCTGGGCGCGGGCAGAAGCGCCGACCCGCCGCCGGAGATCAGCGCGATGACCCGGTCGGCGCCGCCTGCCGTCTTCAGCAGGTCGATCACCGCGCGCCCGGCCTCCAGCCCGACCGCATCGGGCACGGGATGGCCGGCATGGAACACGGTGACGCCCGGCAGATCGGCGGGATTGCCGGCCTGGGTCACGACGATGGCCGCCCGGTCCCCTTGCACGTGCTCCAGGGCCTCTTCCATCATCCGGGGGGCAGCCTTGCCGACGGCCAGCAGGATCGTGCGACCGCCCACGTCGGGGCGCGGCAACGGCGCCATGGCGAGCTGGCGGCGCAGCGCCAGCGCCGGGTCCGCCGCCGCCACCGCCGCGTCAAACAGCGACCGGGCGGTCGCGCGCAGGTCGGATGCGTCAACCGGCGGCAATTTGTTTCGCCTTTTCAACCAGAACCTCGGCCTGACGGATCGAGGCATAATCGATCAGCCGGCCGTCCAGCGACACCGCGCCCTTGCCCGCCGCCTCGGCTTCGGCCATCGCCTCGAGAATGCGTTTCGCCTTGGTGATTTCGGCTTCGGACGGGCTCATCACCTCGTTGGCGAGCGCAACCTGGCTGGGGTGGATCGCCCATTTGCCCTCGCAGCCCAGCACGGCGGCGCGATAGGCCGCCGCCCTGTAGCCGTCCGGGTCCTGGAAATCGCCGAACGGCCCGTCGATCGGACGCAGACCGTTGGCGCGGGCCGCCACCACCATCCGGGCCAGCGCATAGTGCCACATGTCGCCCCAATGAACTTCCCGGTTGCCCGCCTCGTCCGGGTCGGTCAGCACCGCGTAATGCGGGTTCACGCCGCCGATGATCGTGCTGCGCGCGCGGGTGCTGGCGGCATAGTCGGCCACCCCGAAATGCAGGCTCTCGTTGCGCCGTGACGCGGCGGCGATCTCGCTCACGTTCTGCATCCCGAGCGCGGTTTCGATGATGTGTTCAAAACCGATCCGTTTCTTCAGGCCCTTGGCGTCTTCGATCTGCGTCACCATCATATCCACCGCATAGACATCGGCGGCGGTGCCGACCTTGGGAATCATGATCAGGTCGAGCCGTTCGCCCGCCTGTTCGACCACGTCCACAACATCGCGATACATGTAATGCGTGTCCAGTCCGTTGATCCGGACCGACATGGATTTGTTGCCCCAGTCGATCTCGTTCAGCCCCTTGATGATGTTCTTGCGGGCCTGTTCCTTCTCGTCCGGGGCGACCGCGTCCTCCAGGTCCAGAAAGATCACATCGACGTCGGATTTCGCCGCTTTTTCAAACATTTGAGGCTGCGACCCCGGCACGGCCAGCTCTGACCGGTTGAGGCGTCCGGGGGCTTGTTCAATGGCGTGGAAAGACATGGTCGGAATTCCTTTCGGGCAGGGTTGCGCGCCGCCGGGTTGGCGGCTTCCCTTTTTTGAGAGAGCAAATATTTTTTCTTGTCAAGAAAATTTTCACTACTGTCATTCACCTCTTTCTACGGGCGGCACACGCTCTGACGGCAGGCGCGAGGCGTAGTAGAACGCGATGGCCTGGGCGCGGTTTCGCACCGAAAGTTTCTCGAACAGGTTGGACAGGTGGAACTTCACCGTGTTGACCGAAATGCCGAGTTCCGCCGCCAGTTCGCGGTTGGTGGAGCCTTTGGACAGGGCCTCCAGCAGCACCCGTTCGCGCTTGGACAGCTGCGCGATCGGGTCCTGCTGCAAGTCGCGCACGTCGAGAAAGGGAAAGACCATCTTGCCCGCCGCCACGTCGCAGCAGGTGTCGAGCAACCCCTCGACCGGCCCGGACCGCGGCGAAAACGCCGCCGCCCCGGCCGTCATCGCCTGCCGCGGCAGGTCGTCGGTGGCATCCGCGTAGACCACCAGCCGCGGCGCGTTCTGCTGGTCGCGCAGCACCTCGATCAGCTTGGCCCCACCCAGGGCGGGCAGTTTCCAGTCGATCACCCCGACCTGCACCGGCAGGCGCATCACCATGCCCAGGAACCCTTCGGCGGTGCCGGAGGTGGCGACCAGAGAAAACCGCGGGTCGCGTTCGAAAATCTCGGACATGGCGGACAGGACCAGCGGATTGGCATCCGCCAGCATGATCGAGATCGGCGCAGGAACCTTGTCAACCATTTGCAATCCTTACATATTCTGCCATTACCTACCCATTTAGGTGGGGTATCGAACGGTATACAACCGTATTCCAACACCTTTGGGTGGGATTTTCCCCATACTAATAGTTACCCATAAGCAGTGCTAAGGCAGGTTTCGGGAATTGTCCACGTCATTATCTTTCATTGCAACCCGACAGATCGAATGATTCTTACGAAAGAGGATGACCAGCCCAATGTCCGACACCACGATCTTCCCGCAGCTCGAAATTCCGCAGACCATCGCCGCAGGCCCTGGTCCGGGCAACACCGATCCGCGCGTCCTGCAACGGTTCGCCAGCGCCGGCGTCGCCGACCACATGCAACCCGACGTGCTGCGCGGCATGGTCGAATGCAAGCACATGCTGCGCCAGGTCATGGGCACCGGCAACATCCATACCTTCGGCGTCGCCGGCACCGGCTGGAGCGGTCTGGACGTGATGTTCAGCGCGGTGATGCCCGGCGACCGGGTCGTGATGTTCGTCAACGGCACCTTCTCGGGCCTGGACGGGCTGACCGTGCGGATGAAAGCCGCCACTGCCGAGGAACTGGCCGCCAACCCGATGGACCCGCAGCCCGCGTCCGTCACCATCGTCACCGTGCCGCATGGCCAATCCGTCTCTGGCGAGATCGTCGAGGCGGCGCTGGCCGAGCACAAGCCGAAATGGGCCGCGATGGCGCATTGGGAAACCGGATCGGGCCGGGTGAACGATCTGCGCGGATTCTCGGACGCCTGCGAACGCCATGGCGTGATGGGGCTGGTCGATGCGGTGTCGTCGCTGGGCGTCGAGGATTTCCGCATCGACGATTTCCCCGGCGTGCACGGCTGGGCCTCCTGCCCGCAGAAAGGCATCTGCTGCCTGCCGCTGACCTATGCGCCGGTGTCCTTCACCGACCGCTATATCGACGTTCTGAAACAGACCGGCTGCCGCAGCTTCGTGCATCATCCGATCCTGGAAGCGCGGCACTGGGGCATCATCGACGGCAAGGATGCCGAGAAGGGCACCTATCACCGTACCCACAGCGCCTATGCCGTCGCGGCCTTCCACGAGGCCCTGCGGATCGCGCTTCAGCAATCCATCGCGCAGCGCGCCCGCGACTACGCCTTCCACGAGGCCGCCCTGCGCAAGGCAGTCACCCGGATGGGCTGCAAGGTCACGTCGAACATGACATCGCTGGTGGTCCTGAACCTGCCCGACGCCCTGGCGGGCCGGGAAATGGAACTGGTGCAGACCTGCCGCGCGACCGGGTTCGGCATCTGGCCGACCCTGTCGGAACCGGTGCAGGTGCGCATCGGCATCCTGAACCTGCTGACGCCCGCGGCCATCACCGACATCGTGACCCGGTTCGGCGCGGCGCTGACTGACATGGGCGCAAAGATCGACATGCCCGCGGTGCTGGCGGATCTGGACCAGCACTACGCCCCGGCATTGGCCGCCGAATGATCCGGCTGACCGCACTCTGGGAGGAGACCCGCAATGGACATTCATGAATACCAGGCCAAGGAGATCCTGGCCAACTTCGGCGTAATGGTGCCGCAGGGCGCGCTCGCCTACAGCCCCGAACAGGCGGCCTATCGCGCCCGCGAGATGGGCGGCGACCGCTGGATCGTAAAGGCGCAGGTCCATGCCGGCGGACGCGGCAAGGCGGGCGGCGTCAAGCTGTGTGCCTCGGACAGCGAAATCCAGGCCGCGACCGAGAACATGTTCGGGCGCAAGCTGGTCACCCACCAGACCGGACCCGAGGGCAAGGGCATCTATCGCGTCTATGTCGAGGCCGCCGTTCCGATCGACCGCGAATTCTATGTCGGCTTCGTGCTCGACCGCAGCAGCCAGCGGGTGATGATCGTCGCCTCCGCCGAGGGCGGCATGGAGATCGAGGACATCTCGGCCGAGAAACCCGATTCCATCGTGCGTTCGACGGTGGAACCCGCCGTCGGGTTGCAGGAATTCCAGTGCCGCGAGATCGCCTTCAAGCTGGGCCTGCGCGCCGCTTTGGTGCAGCAGATGGTGCGCACCTTGCAGGGCTGTTACCGCGCCTTCACCGAACTCGACGCGACGATGGTCGAGATCAACCCGCTGGTGGTGACGGGCGATGACCGCATCCTCGCGCTCGACGCCAAGATGACCTTTGACGACAACGCGCTCTTCCGCCACCCGCAGGTGGCCGAACTGCGCGACAAGAGCCAGGAAGACCCGCGCGAAAGCCGCGCCGCCGACCGCGGCCTGTCCTATGTGGGGCTGGACGGCAACATCGGCTGCATCGTCAACGGCGCCGGACTCGCCATGGCGACGATGGACACGATCAAGCTGGCCGGCGGCGAGCCGGCGAACTTCCTCGACATCGGCGGCGGCGCGACGCCGGAACGGGTGGCCAAGGCGTTCCGGCTGGTGATGTCGGACAAGAACGTGCAGGCGGTGCTGGTCAACATCTTCGCCGGCATCAACCGCTGCGACTGGGTCGCCGAAGGCGTCGTGCAGGCCCTTCGCGAGGTCGAGATCGACGTTCCGGTGATCGTCCGGCTGGCCGGGACCAATGTCGAGGCGGGCCAGAAGATCCTGGCCCAGAGCGGCTTGCCCATCATCCGGGCCACCACCCTGATGGAAGCCGCCGAACGCGCAGTGGGCGCATGGAAGAACGACCTGAACCAGGCGACAAGAGTGAGGGCAGTCTGATGAGCATCCTTCTTGACCGCGATACCCGCGTCATCGTGCAGGGCATCACCGGGAAAATGGCCCGGTTTCACACCAGGGACATGATCTCCTACGGCACGAATGTCGTCGGCGGCGTGGTGCCGGGAAAAGGCGGCGAAACCGTCGAAGGCGTGCCGGTGTTCGACACCGTCAAGGAAGCCGTGGCCGAAACCGGCGCGACCGCGTCGCTGGTCTTCGTGCCGCCGCCCTTTGCCGCGGACAGCATCATGGAAGCCGCCGATGCGGGCATCCGCTATTGCGTCTGCATCACCGACGGCATCCCGGCGCAGGACATGATCCGGGTCAAGCGCTACATGTATCGCTATCCCAAGGACACCCGCATGGTGCTGACCGGGCCGAATTGCGCCGGAACCATCAGCCCCGGCAAGGCCCTCCTCGGGATCATGCCGGGCCATATCTACCTGCAGGGCCATGTCGGCATCGTCGGTCGCTCGGGCACGCTGGGATACGAGGCGGCGGCGCAGCTCAAGGCGCATGGAATCGGCGTCTCCACCAGCGTCGGCATCGGCGGCGACCCGATCAACGGCTCGTCCTTCCGCGACATCCTGGAACGGTTCGAGGCCGACGACGACACCCATGTGATCGCCATGATCGGCGAGATCGGCGGCCCGCAGGAAGCCGAGGCGGCGGAATACATCCGCGATCACGTCAGCAAGCCGGTGGTGGCCTATGTCGCCGGCCTGACCGCGCCCAAGGGCCGCACCATGGGCCATGCCGGGGCGATCATCTCGGCCTTCGGCGAAAGCGCCAGCGAAAAGGTCGAAATCCTGACCGCCGCCGGCGTGACCGTGGCCGAGAACCCGGCCGTGATCGGCGACACCATCGCCCGCGTGATGCAGTAGACACCGGAGGAAACACCCATGGCACGACCCCGCGTTCTCGTCACCCGCCGCTGGCCCGCCGCCGTCGAGGCGCGGCTTTGCGACCGGTATGACGCCGAATTCAACCGCAGCGACACGCCGCTGACCCCGACCCAGTTCCGCGAGGCGCTGGCGACCTATGACGCCGTCCTGCCCACCGTGACCGACAAGCTCGGCCCGGAGGCGATGGACGTGCCGCGCGCCAAGACACGCATCCTTGCCAATTACGGCGTCGGGTTCAGCCATATCGACGTGGACCGCGCCGCGCGCCACGGCATGACCATCACCAACACGCCGGACGTCCTTTCGGAATGCACCGCCGACCTGGCGATGACGCTGCTGCTGATGGTGGCCCGACGCGCGGGCGAAGGCGAACGCGAGGTCCGCGAAGGCCGCTGGACCGGCTGGCGGCCGACGCATCTCGTCGGAACCAAGGTGTCGGGCAAGGTGCTGGGCCTAGTCGGCTTCGGCCGCATCGGTCAGGAGATGGCGCGCCGCGCCCACCACGGGTTCGGCATGAAGATCAAGGTGTTCAACCGCAGCCCGGTGGCGCCCGATATCCTCGCCCGCTATGACGCGGAACAGGTCGCGACGCTCGACGAGCTGATGCCGCTCTGCGATTTCATTTCATTGCATTGCCCCGGCGGTGCCGCAAACCGCAGGCTGATCGCGACCCGGCAACTGAACCTGATGAAGCCCGACGCCTTTCTCATCAACACGGCGCGCGGCGAGGTGGTGGATGAACTGGCGCTCAGCCGGGCGCTCTGGTTCGAAACCATCGGCGGCGCGGCGCTGGATGTCTTCGACGGCGAACCCCGGATCAACCCCGACCTGATGAACTGCGACAATCTGGTGATGCTGCCGCACCTTGGCAGCGCGACCCGCGAAGCCCGCGACGCGATGGGATTCCGGGTGCTGGACAATCTGGACGACTTCTTCGACGGGCGGCCGCCGCGCGACAAGGTCGCGTGATGGCGAACGCGGCGCTCGCCCAGGACCGGCCCGACCCGGATGGGGCCGGAAGCTATGCCGAAACCCTGCGGCAGGATCTGCGCGGCCTGTGGCTGCGGGTGATCGCGCGCCGGGCACCGCAGGTCGCCGACGCAATCGCGATCCCCGGCGGACAGGCGGTGCCGGACGGCGCGGACCCCGGCCCGTTCCTGCAGGCGGCGAACATCTGGTTCCAGCTGCTCAAGATCATCGAGGAAAACGCCGCCATCCGCAGCCAGCGCATGACCGAAACCCACGATGGGCCGCAGGCGGTGCCGGGCAGTTTCGCGGCCCTGCTGGCCAGTCGCCCGGATGTCGACGCCGATCGCTTCTTTCAGGTCGCCGCCGGCCTGTCGGTCGCGCCCACTCTGACCGCGCACCCGACCGAGGCCAAGCGCGTCACCGTTCTGGAAATCCACCGCCGGATCTATCGCGGCCTCGTCGCGCTGGAAAACAACCGCTGGACCCCGCGCGAACGCGCCGGTCACCTGCAACGGCTGGAAAACGAAATCGACCTGCTCTGGATGACCGGCGAATTGCGGATGGAACGACCGAGCCTGGCCGATGAAATCGAATGGGGCCTGCAATTCTTTCGCGACAGCCTGTTTGACGCGGTGCCGCAACTGTTCGAACAGTTCGAAACCGCCGTGCAGGCGCGGTTCGACCGCCCCGCCGGCGACACACCCTGCATTCGGTTCCATTCCTGGATCGGCGGCGATCGCGACGGCAACCCCTCTGTCACCGCCGAGATGACGCGCCACGCGCTTGACAGGGGGCGAGCCACGATCCTGACGGAATACCGCGCCGAGCTGGCCCGCGCCGCGCGGGCGCTCAGCATCAGCGACCGGATCGCGCCGCTGCCCGCCGATCATCGCGCCGCCCTTGACCGGATCGTGCGCGCCACCCCCGGACCGGACGCGCTGGCCGCCCGCAACCCGAACGAACTGTTGCGACAGGCGATCAGCGCTGTCGCCGCACGGCTCGACGGCGAGGGCTATGGCCATGTGCGGGCGTTCCAGGCGGATCTCGCGGCGCTTGACGCGGCGCTCTGCGCCCTCGGCGCGGAACCGCTGGCGCGGGACTACATCCGGCCGATCCTGTGGCGGGCCGCCGTCTTCGGGCTGCGCACGACGACGCTGGACGTCAGGCAGAATTCCTCCGTGACAACCGAGGCCCTGGCCGAGATCTGGGGCGCGGATGCCCCCGCATTCGGCAGCGACGGCTGGTCGCGCCGCCTGCGCAGCGAACTTCCCGCCGATCGCGTGGCACCGGTGAACTGGGACGCCCTGTCCGGGCAGTCGCGGGAACTGCGCGACCTGCTGGCCCTCGTGCAGGAGGTGCGCAACGGGCCCGATCCCGACGCCATCGGCCCCTTCATCCTGTCGATGACCCGGTCCGCCGACGACATCCTCGCGGTGCTGCTTCTGGCGCGCTATGCCCGGCCGGACCTCGCCGCCGCCGACCTGCGGGTGGTGCCGCTGTTTGAAACCATCGACGATCTGCGCGCCGCACCGGATATCCTGCGCGACCTTCTGGCCCTGCCCCATGTGCGGCGGATGCTGCGCACGGGTACCGACCGGGTCGAGATCATGCTCGGCTATTCGGACAGCAACAAGGACGGCGGGTTCCTCTGTTCCACCTGGGAACTGGAAAAGGCGCAACGGCGCATCACCCGCGTTCTGGCGCAGGACGGGCTGAAGCCGCTGTTCTTTCATGGGCGCGGCGGCTCGGCCAGCCGGGGCGGCGCGCCGACCGCGCGGGCCATCGCGGCGCAACCGGCGGGCACGGTCGCCGGACAGTTGCGCCTGACCGAACAGGGCGAAGTCGTGTCGTCGAAATACGCCAACCGGGGCACGGCGCTGGCACAACTGGAACTGCTGGCGTCCAGCGTGCTGGGCCACAGCCTCGACCGTGGTGCGGCACCCCCCGATCCAGAGGTCCATGACACGTTCGAAGCCCTGTCGGGCATGTCGCAGACGACCTATGTCACGCTGCTGCGCAGTCCGGGGTTTCTAGACTATTTCCAGCAGGCCACCCCGGTAGAGGAACTGGCGCGGCTCAAGATCGGGTCGCGTCCCGCGCGGCGGTTCGGTGCCGCATCGCTGGACGATCTGCGGGCGATCCCCTGGGTGTTCGCCTGGTCGCAGAACCGCCACCTGATCACCGGCTGGTATGGGTTCGGCACCGCCGTGACGTCGTTCCGACGGATTCGCGGCGCAGGCGGCGACCGGCTGCTGGTGCGCATGTTCGCCGACATGCCGCTGTTCCGGCTGGCAGTGGACGAAGTCGAAAAGGCGCTGTTCCTGTCCGACATGGACATCGCCGCCCGCTATGCGACGCTGGTGGAGGACGACGCGATCCGCGACGGCATCCTGACAAGCATCCGCACCGAACATGACCGCAGCCTGCAGGCGGTGCGTTTCCTCACCGGGTCGGAGCGGATGGCCGAGCGGTTCCCCAACCTGACCCGGCGGTTTTCGCGCATCCGGCCGGATCTCGACCCGATCCAGCGGCTGCAGGTCGACCTGTTGCGCCAGAGCCGCGACACCGGTGGCACAAAGCTCAGTGTGCCGCTGTTGCAAACCATGAACTGCATCGCCGCCGGCCTGGGATGGACCGGCTAGCCCCAAGGAAAAGGACCCGCCATGAACGCCCCCTATCGCGACCCTGTTGATCCCGGATTTTTCACCGATGCGCTGTCCCGGCGCGATCCCGAGATATTCGGGGCGATCGAGGCTGAGCTGGGGCGGCAGCGGGACGAGATCGAGCTGATCGCGTCCGAGAACATCGTCTCGGCGGCGGTGATGGCGGCGCAGGGCTCGGTGATGACCAACAAGTATGCCGAGGGCTATCCCGGACGGCGCTATTACGGCGGCT
>NZ_JASNJE010000052.1 GCF_030164465.1 Sedimentitalea xiamensis | reverse complement strand
AAACCCCGCAGGCCCGCCGCCGCTGCGCTATGTGAGGGCTACGCAGCGCCGGGCCTGCTCAGCAAAAGGGGGTCAATATTGGACGCCGATAAGGGGTCAAAGTTCAATGCCGATTGACAGCTGGTTGTCAGTGAAGCCGGAAGCGCGGATCGCCGCAACGCGATCGCCAGCATCGAGAATATCGGCCGCGCCATCGCAAAACGCTCGGCGAACACGCCTAAAATCTAAGGCTCATCCCTCGCCCGATCTTGGGCGAGGGATTTTGTTGCTCCGTCACCGAATCTCGCATATGTTCTTCTAATGTTCTCTTCTGGCAATTTAGATAAGGTAGCCTATTTCGGGCATTGGGCTGATGACACCTCTCATCAGCGGCTCGTCCGCGATGCCGTATCGACGCTGAGCGATGCCGTCTCCCGTTGCGCGAATGAAGACGCGCGCAGTGACGAAGTCAGTCAGGCGCTTCGCTTTCTGGAGCGCCACATGACCAGGCCGGAGCACTGCACGCGGTTTCGGCAGAACCTCGAAATTCGCGACCCCGTCTTCCGCGCTACGGCCGCACGCGAAACCCTTGCGGCAATTATCAGAACGCTCACACCGAACTGATAGGACGCGCCGTGTCCAGCTTGTGTCCGCGCGCGAACGTGCGCCTTGCCCCATATTGCGGGCACTATGGCCAAGAGCAAAGACATACTCCCTCTTTCCCTTGCACCGCGCGGGCTGTCCCGCGTGGAAGCCGCCGCCTATATCGGCGTGTCACCTTCGCTGTTCGATCTGCTGGTTGGTGACGGGCGGATGCCTGCACCCAAGCGATTAAACAGCAGGACGGTTTGGGACAGGATAAGGCTTGACCAAGCGTTCGAGCTGATTCCTGATGGGGAAACAGTCGAAAACAATCCATGGGATGATTGATACCGCAGAGGGCATAGAACGATGCCGACATTCAAGATGCGAGACGGTACAGGCAGTTTCCGCCTGAAATTCGTGGTCGAAGACACCGACCGCCATGGCAATGTGCGGGTCTATCTGCGCAAGCCAGGACACGCGAAGGTACGGCTCAAGAGCCAGCCGGGTACGCAAGAGTTCCTGACCGAATATCGTTCTGCCCTTCACGGCGCGATGCCCCAAACGCCTGCTGCGGCCATTGAGCGCAGTGGCAACAAGGGAACCTTCAAGTGGCTGTGTGAGCAGTATTACGGCTCGGCCGAATACAAGCGCCTGTCATCCCGTACGCAGTATGTCCGCCGCCGCATCCTTGATGGCGTCTGCGAGAAGGACGGCAGCAAGCCTTTCGCGCTGCTTGAGCCGCGTCATGTCCGCAAGATGCGGGACGAAAAGTCCGAAACGCCTGAAGCGGCAAACAGCATCGTCAAAGCGCTCCGCCAAATCTTCGGCTTTGCGGTTGAGTATGAACTTACCACCCGCAACCCTGCACGCGATGTCCCCTACATCCGGTCTGCGAGTGAAGGCTTCCATTCGTGGTCAATGGAAGAGGTCGCACAGTTTGAGAACCATCACGAACTCGGCTCAAAGGCACGGCTTGCGCTCGCTTTGCTGCTCTACACAGGACAGCGCCGCTCTGATGTTGTTCTGCTTGGACCGCAGCATATCAAGGATGGCTGGCTCACCCTCACGCAGCAAAAGAACCGCAGCCGCAAGCCCGTTACGCTTTCAATCCCTGTTCTTCCCGAGCTTGAGGCAGTGATTGATGCCACGCCGACAGGCAACCTAGCCTTCCTCGTAACAGCGTTTGGCAAGCCGTTCACCTCGAACGGATTCGGCAACTGGTTCCGCAAGCAATGCGATGCGGCGGGACTGAACCATTGTTCGGCTCACGGACTTCGCAAGGCTGGCGCAGCATTGGCAGCCGAGAACGGCGCGACCGAGCGCCAACTCATGGCGATATTCGGCTGGAGCACGATGAAGGAAGCTTCGCGCTATACCCGTGCAGCCCGCCAAAAAGTGCTGGCCGCATCGGGCATGAAGCATCTGTCTCGAAGCGAATAGAAGCCATACATTGGTGGCAGACAAACCTTTGCCACCAAACTTGGACAATGACATTTGAGCGAGAGTAACTTCAATCCTGGGCACGATGATCGACTGGTGGACTTTGTCGGACGAGACAACGTCAAGAACTGCATTGGCGGCATCGTCTCAAAGCGCGAAAGACTGCGAGAGCTCCGGTTCGTGGGACGCGAGGCTTCCAACCGAGAAAATCTCGAAGAAGAGTTCAACGGACTTCTCCACGAAATCGACGACCTTGTCGGCGACTTGCAAAGCGCCATAGAGCAAGATGATCTTGATTTGTCGGCACGGCAAAAGAACTTCCCAGCCATTTATGATGATCGCTGGTCATTGGGAACAGAAGAATTGCGTGGGCCACTCATGCCATTCTTGCGGGGTAACCTAGAGCCAATTCGAAGTGTCGTTGTGGCTCCCGACCTACCCGAAGGCGTGTTCGCCCTCTTCCTGTCTATCCCTGGCCTCAAGGAACTTCTTAAGAGAGAAATCCACGGACACTGGGGGTATCACTATCATTACCTTGACGCAAAGGAGCGTAGGTCAGACACGCTTCTGACCTTCGACCGACAGCTCAAAACGCTACCTGGTGGCCAGCAGGTTAAGGTCGTCACTTGGGAAAGGCACGGCGAGACGAGCCATTTCGCAGCGCGCGCTGCGACTTGGGGCGCCAAGAAAAGAGAAAGTGTCTACGAGGCCTGTTTAGGCGATAGCGCCAAACGAAACCTGAACGACTTCAAGAAGCCAGCCAAAGATGCAGAAGCGCTTTGGCCTATCTGACATTGAAGTAAGACCACGCGATAGGAACAGCATGGATTCAGGCGGGTCAAAGGCAGAACAAAAAAGTCCCACTTTTGCCCTTCGCTGCGAGAGGTGGGACAAAAATGCCCCCTAAGTCACTGATTTCTTTAATATCAGAGAGTTGGATGGTGCCCGGGGGCGGAATCGAACCACCGACACGAGGATTTTCAATCCACTGCTCTACCCCTGAGCTACCCGGGCACGGGAAAGGCGAATGCCTATGGGTGCGGGCCTTCTAGGACGAGTGTTCTGTGGTGTCCAGAGGCTTTTTCGATGTCGGGGGATCAATGTGGCCTGGGCCGTCCGGTCTCGAATCCCTCGGGCGCGTCGTCGGGATCCTGATGTTCGCCGGGCGGGATCGCATAGCTTCCCTTCAGCCAGTTCCCCAGGTCCCGGTCCGCGCATCTCCTGGAACAGAACGGACGGTAGGCATGGCGCGTTTCGGAGCCGCAGATCGGACAGGTCATCGCAGTGTCTCGGTCAGCGACGGGCGACCGCGTTTGCGCTGGAGTTCGAAATGCCCGAGAGGTGTCCAGCCAACCAGCGCGGTTTCCTCGCTGTCCTGGCGGAAGGCGGCGCGGATGGCCGTTTCGAAAGTGCGGCGATCCTTCTTCGGCATGGGAGCAAGATCGATCGTGATCTGCCCTCCGAGACCGCGTATCCTGAGGGCGCGCGGCAGGGCGCGGGCACAGGCCATATTCGCTTTCGTGCCGGCGGCCAGCGAGGCGTCGGCGCCGGTGTTGACATCGACGGCAACCAGCGCCCGCGTTGGTTCTATGAACATGCTCGCGCCGCCCGACAGGGGCTCGACGCTGCCGAGCGCCGCCTGCAGGGCATCCAGAACGCCGTGCGTCGCGAACCCGCCAGATTCCGTCACGATTTCGGCCGGATCGGTCCAGTCGCGCCATGCCTGCGTGTGGGGGCCATCGCCTTCCGTCAGTTTCTCGGACTGCTGCCCGGTATCGGCCGCGATCTGCTGCGCGAGCTCCAGCATTTCGACGATATCGCTGGACACATCTTCGGCATCGGCCCCCTGGCAGGATGATCGCAGGATCAATCCGAAGTCCGAACCGCCCATGGATTCGTGGGCGAGTTCCAGAAGCCTATCTCGCTCGGCGTCTTCGCGGATGGAGCGGGACAGGTTCAGTCCCGGCGCATCCGGTGTCACAATCGCGTAGCGGCTCTTGAACAGGATCTTCTGGGTCACGGGAATGGCCTTTCCCGGTTCCGCGTAGCCCGTCACCTGGACCAGGATCATCTCGCCGGGGGCCAGCCCCTTGACCTGGCGCAGAAAGGCGGAGCCATCGGGCGTGGACAGGAACATGCCACCCTGGCCCTTGACCGGGCGGTCGGCGCGGGCGCGATAGATGGTGCCCGGCGGCGGTGCGTCGCTTTCGATCAGGAAATCGTCGAGCCGGCCATCGACCATCAGCGCCGCAGCCGCGCGGCCTTTCCAGTCGTCCAGGATGATCGTGCGGCCTTTCATGAGGCCGGGTGATACAGCGAAATGCCGGCTGCCTGCAACAGCACTGCCGTTTCCGCAAGGGGCAGGCCCACGATGCTGGTGAACGATCCGCTGATCCACGGGATGAACGCCCCCGCGGGACCCTGGATGGCGTAGCCGCCTGCCTTGCCGCACCAGTCGCCGCTGTCCAGATATGATCCCAGTTCCGGGTCCGACAGCCGCTTCATCCGGACCGTGCTCACCACGTCCTTTTCCCAGAGCCGGTCGCCTCTGCGCACCGCAACGGCGGTGATGACCCGATGCCTGCGGCCGGACAGGGCGCGCAGGAACTCCGCCGCCTCATCGGCATGGTCGGGTTTGCCGAGGATGCGCCGCCCCATCGCCACGGTGGTGTCGGCGCAGAGCACCACATCATCGCTGTCCGCTCGGACCGCCTGTGCTTTTTCCCGTGCGATGCGAATGCAATAGGGACGCGGAAGTTCGCCCCGGCCGGGGGTTTCGTCGATGTCCGGCGCGCGCACGGCATCGGGTCTCAGCCCGAGCTGGGCCAGGAGCTCCAGCCTGCGCGGACTGCCCGATCCAAGGATGAGCGCAGGTCTTGGTCTTGTCATTTCAGGCTCCGGCAACGCAAACAGACGGCGCACCGTATCCCGTTGCGCAGGCGGCGAATGGCAATTCCGCCTTACTTGAAGCGATAGTTGATCCGGCCCTTGGTCAGATCATAGGGGGTCATTTCGACTTGCACCTTGTCGCCGGCCAGAACCCGGATGCGGTTCTTGCGCATCTTTCCCGCCGTGTGTGCGATGATTTCATGGCCATTCTCAAGTTCGACCCGAAACGTCGCATTCGGCAGGAGTTCCTTCACGACGCCGGGGAATTCGAGAGTGTCTTCCTTGGCCATGTTGTCTCCTTGATAGTGAGTCCCGTTCAAAAAACGAGCCGTGCGGTTAGATGATGCTTTTCCGGTGACATTTCAAGCACACATTCCAGCTTTGGCGGCGAATTGTGACCGATTTGGAACGCGGGGCGGGAAAGATGTGTCGAAATTCGTGCTATGGTTGAGTTTGGGCGAGAATGTCCGAAGCTGCGCCCCTTTCGTTTCGCCGGCTTGCCGCTGACGGCAAGGTCCGGCGAAGCCGTCACGCTGGTGGCGGGTATGGCGCGGGTCGGCGGGCCGCGAACTTCTCGGATCAGCGTTCGGCTTGGCCGGTCAACGCCGCGGCAAGCGTGTCGAACACCAGTCGGATACGCCGGCTCGCGTGCAATTCCCGGTGAGCGACGAGCCAGACCGGGAAATCAAACGGAGCCAGATCCGGCAGGACCGCTTCGACACTCGGGTCGGACCCGGCCAGATCGCAGGGCATGACCGCGACACCAAGCCCTTGCCGAAGCATCTGCCAGACCACAACTCCATTGCCGCAGTAGGTCTGAAACCGATCCTCCGTCAGGTTCAGGCCGAACCTGTTGAGATGGTCGAGCAGCGTGTCGCTGCGGTCAAAGCCGATAAAGGACATGCGAGCCAGATCGGCGCGTGTTTCGGGCCGGCCAACCCGGTCCAGATAGGCCCGCGACGCATAAAGCCGCGCACGTCCGTCGCCGACCCGGCGGGCAATCAGGTCGGATTGTTCCGGACGCAGATGGCGGATGGCGATATCGGCTTCGCGCCGGGTCAGGTCGCGCAAGCTGTTGGAGGCGACGATCTCCAGCCGGATACCAGGCGCGATGTCGCGCAGATGCGCGACCACAGGCGGTAGCGTATAGGCCGACAGCAGGTCGCTGGCGGTGACGCTGACGTGACCTTCGATGGCCTGGGACCGGCCGGACGCGGACAGCGACACGCGGCCGGCGGCGGCCCCCATGGCGCGGGCGTGCTCCAAGAGGCCGAGCCCGGCCTCGGTCAATTTCAGCGACTTGCCGATGCGGTCAAACAGCACGACGTCAAGAGACCTTTCCAGGGCCGCCACCTGCCGTCCCAGCGTCGGCTGGGTCAGGCCGAGGGCGCGGGCGGCGGCCGACAGGGAGCCTTCTTCGGCCGTGACGAGAAAGGCGCGGACCTGGTTCCAGTCGAATGTCATACTGCGCCATTCCATGCAAAAACGTATATCGAAACTGCGGATTTGTGCAATTCTATTTCGATCGGCGTATATGTATATCCGTCCCTGACAGATGATCGCATGTTCTCACAAAGAGGTTCCGACATGACACAGCCCGCCGCATTCTGGGACAGACACGCGCAACGATACGCCCGGCGCCCGATCAAGAACATGGCCGCTTACGAAGAAACGCTGGCGCATGTGACCCGCCACCTGACACCCGCCGACCGGGCCATCGAACTGGGCTGCGGCACGGGAACGACGGCGTTGCTACTGGCGGATAGTGTCGCGCATCTGACTGGCACCGACATTTCCGGGGGAATGATCGAGATCGCGCGGGGAAAAGCGGCGGCGCAGCATGTCGAAAACGTCGATTTCAAGGTGAGCGATGCCGACGCGGAAGGGTTTGACACGGGCGCGTTCGATGCCGTTCTGGCGTTCAACCTGATCCACCTTCTGCCCGACCCGCGACAGGCCGCGTTGACGGCGCGGCGCCTGTTGAAACCCGGCGGGCTGTTCCTGTCGAAAACGCCCTGCCTGGCCCACAATACGGTTCTGCTGCGTCCGCTGGTCTGGGTCCTGCGAAAACTGGGTATCGCGCCGGCGGTCACGTTCCTGAGCCACGACGGGCTGGAACAGGCGATCGCCGCGGCGGGGTTCGAGATCCTTGAAACCGGGCTTTACCCTACGAAGTCGACCAGCCGGTTCATCGTGGCGCGGCGTCTGGGCGATCACTGAACCTGCGTCGGTTCGCCCCAGCGGTCCGTGAGGTTCTTGATGATCTGGTCGCGGGCCTGCCGGTAGCTGGCCAGCTTGGCCTCGCGGGTCTCGCCAAGCCCGGTCGGGTCCAGGATCGGCCAATACTCGACGGTCAGGTGATAGAACCGGGTCAGTTCCAGCGCCCGGCGCTGGCTGGCCGGCGACAGCGCCACGATGAGATCGAAGGACGACAGGTCGTCGCCCCATTGCTCCATCTCGTCAAAGCTGCGCGACCGGTGCCGCGAAAGTTCCACGTCGATTTCCTGGCAGACGGCGATGGAGAACCCGTCGATTTCCATGTCATTGGTCACGCCGACGGACTGGACATAGGTGCCGGTGCCGTAGAATTTCTTCATGATCCCCTCGGCCATCGGCGAGCGAACCGCGTTGTGGTCGCAACAGAACAGGATGGATTGAGGCAGATCGCGCACGCGTCAGCCGCCGAAATGCAGAACGCAGATCAGGGTGAACAGCCGGCGCGCCGTGTCGGTGTCGATCTCGGCCTTGCCTTCCAGCCGTTCCTGCAGCACCCGGCTGCCTTCGTTGTGGATACCGCGCCGGGCCATGTCGATGGTTTCGATCTGGCTGGGCGGCATGGTCTTGACCGCGTCGAAATAGCTTTCGCAGATCTGGTAGTAATCCTTGACCACCTGGCGAAACGGCGACAGCGACAGGTGGAATTCGGCGGCCTTCGCCCCGTCCGTGGTCTGCACGTCGAACACAAGCCGCTTGTCGCGGATCGACAGGTTCACCGCGTAGGGACCATCCGGCACGACACGGTCGCTGTGCTTTGGCAGCACGAAGGAGTTTTCCTCCAGCAGGTCGAACATCGCGACCTTGCGTTCCTGTTCGATCTCGGGCGTCGGCGGGGGCAGGCCCGCATCATCCAGGACGATATCAACGATATGGGACATGGCGTCATTACCTGTTCAGATTTTCGAGACGCGCGCGGACCGAAAGCCCGTGCGCCTGTAGGCTTTCTGACTGCGCGAGGCGCTCCGCCGCGGGGCCGATGGTCCGCAGCGCCTCCGGTGTCATGCGCGCCAGGGTTGTGCGCTTGAGGAAATCCAGCACCGACAGACCGGAGCTGAACCGGGCCGACCGCGCGGTGGGCAGCACATGGTTCGGGCCGCCGACATAGTCGCCGATCGCCTCGGGCGTCCATGGGCCAAGGAAAATCGCCCCGGCGTGCCGTGTCTTCTGCGCCAGCGCCTCGGGGTCGGCGACGCAGAGTTCCAGATGTTCAGGTGCGATCCGGTTCGACAAGGCCGCGGCCTCGTCCAGGTCGCGCACGGTGATGACCGCGCCGAAATCGCGCCAGCTGGCCCCGGCGATCCCCTTCCGGTCGAGCGTTGCCAGGCGCTTGTCCACCGCGTCGGCAACGGCCTGTCCAAAGGCGGCGTCATCGGTGATCAGCAGGGATTGCGCGCTTTCGTCATGCTCCGCCTGGCTCAGCAGGTCCAGGGCGATCCAGTCGGGGTCGTTCTCCGCGTCTGCGATGACCAGAATCTCGCTCGGCCCGGCGATCATGTCGATGCCGACCTTGCCGAACACCTGCCGTTTGGCGGCGGCGACATAGGCGTTGCCGGGGCCGGTGATCTTGTCGACCGGCGCGATGGTTTCGGTGCCATGGGCGAGGGCCGCAATCGCCTGCGCGCCGCCGATCCGGTAGATTTCGTCGATGCCGGCGATCTGCGCGGCCAGCAGCACGAGCGGGTTGATGAGCCCGTCCGGCGTCGGCACGACCATCGCCAGCCGCTCGACCCCGGCGACCCTCGCGGGGATGGCATTCATCAGGACCGACGACGGATAGGACGCCAGCCCTCCCGGCACGTACAGCCCCGCAGCCGCCACCGGTGACCAACGCCAACCCAAAGTCGCGCCATCCGGATCCGTCCATCGGGCGTCAGCCGGCATCTGGCGCACGTGGTAGGCGCGGATGCGCTCTGCCGCCAGTTCAAGGGCGTCGCGGTCCGAAGCCGGCACCTGCGCCACGGCGGCATCGATTTCTGCCGGGGAAAACCGAAGCCGCTCCGCACTTGTCTTCGTCCGGTCGAACCTTTCGGTCAACGCGATCAGCGCGGCGTCGCCCCCCTGCCGCACCTCGGCGATGATGCCAGCCACGGTCGCGTCCACGTCCGGGCTGTCCTCGCGCTTCGCTGTGAGTAGCACGGCGAAGGCGGTTTCGAAATCTGTATCGGCCGTGTCAAGGAATACGGGCATCGGGTTCTCCTGCTTTTTCTCTCATAGGCAGCAGGCCGGTCAGGCTCAACCCGGCGCGGGCGTCTTTGGACGAAAAACATGACCATCGAGGTAGGCCACATCGGAACGGAGCGACAACCGCGCGTCAGTCCGGATGTTTGGGCGTGGTTCGGGACGGTGCCAGGTAGGGCCGCGTCACATCCTTTAGGGTTACGTCCAGGGTTTCGACGGCCAGCCGGATGGCGCCGTCTCCAGCAAGAGTCAGAAGCACATGCCCGGTGCCGTCCTCGCCGGGTTCGAAGGTGACGGACAGCAGCGAAAGGACGAGGTCGCCATCGTGTCGGTCGATACCCTGGGATGCGACATTCAGAACATCCCCGACCACGAGAAGCGACCGCACCCGTTCCGCCCCATGCCGGGTCCGCGCGGAATCTTCCCAGCGGAAACGGTTTACCAGCAAGGCAAAACGGCGGCGTGATGGCTGCCATGTCATCTCGGTGATGGGAAACACGGCGTCCTGCGCCAGCGCCGAGATCACGCGCAGATCGTCGCCGTCCTGGGCGCCGAGATTGAGCGGCGTTTCGCGCCCGTCTTCGAATGTCGCGTCTTGTGTCACTGGCCCTTGATCCGTTCGATTCTGGCGCCCACCCCTTCGAGCTTGCGCACCACATGTTCATATCCGCGGTCCAGATGGTAGACGCGACTGATCGTCGTGTCGCCCTCCGCCGCCAGTCCGGCGAGGATCAGCGACACCGACGCCCGAAGGTCGGTGGCCATGACCGGCGCGCCCTTCAGCCGCTTGACCCCCCTGACGGTGGCGTGACCGCCATGCACGTCGATGTCGGCCCCCATCCGGATCAGTTCCGGCGCATGCATGAACCGGTTCTCGAAAATTTTCTCCTCGAGGACCGATTCGCCGTCGGCGGTGCACAACAGTGCCATCATCTGTGCCTGCAAGTCGGTCGGGAAACCGGGAAACGGTTCGGTGGTCACGTTCACCGCCTTGACGTGGTCGCTGCGGCGCTTGACTGACAGGCCCTTGCTGGTTTCAAGGACATCGATCCCGGCCTCGTCCAGCTTTTCGCAGAAGGCGCCGACCAGATCCATCCGCCCGCCGAGAAGTTCGACCTCGCCGCCGCAGATCGCCGGCGCGAGCATGTAGGTGCCCAGTTCGATCCGGTCGGTGACGACGGGGTGGGTCGCACCGTGCAACCGGTCCACGCCCTGCACCGTGATCGTGTTCGTGCCGGCCCCGTCGATCTGCGCGCCCATCTTCTGCAGGCAGCGCGCCAGATCGACGATCTCGGGCTCGCGGGCGGCATTGCGGATCACCGTCGTGCCCTTGGCCAGCGTGGCGGCCATCAGCGCGTTTTCCGTCGCGCCCACCGATACGATGGGAAAGTCGATCGTTCCGCCCCTGAGCCCGCCGGCCGCCGTCGCATGGACATAGCCGTCGCGCAGATCCAGTTCGGCGCCAAGCGCTTCGAGCGCCTTGAGATGCAGATCGACAGGCCGCGCGCCGATGGCGCATCCACCGGGCAGGGAAACGATTGCGTGGCCGTGCCGGGCCAGCAATGGGCCCAGCACCAGGATCGAGGCCCGCATCTTGCGCACGATGTCGTAGTCCGCCTTGTGATTGTTGAGATCGTGGCTGGACATCGCCAGCACCTGGCCGTCCTGCAACCGGCTGACCTCGGCCCCGAGCGACGCCAGCAGATCGGTCATGGTGCGGATGTCACTGAGGCGCGGCGCATTGGTCAGTGTCAGAGGCTCGTCGCTGAGCAGGGTGGCCGGCATCAGCGTCAGGCAGGCATTCTTGGCCCCCGCAATCGGAATTTCCCCGGCGAGAGCACCGTTCCCCGTCACCACGATCGAATCCATCTGCTCTATTCCTTATCGTTGTCGTTCCCGGCCGTCTCGTCGGACGCCGTGTCCGCCGCCCGCGCCCGCGCCTGTGCCTTGCGGCGCGCCAGATTGGCCTTGAGCGCCGCCTTCAGCCGCGTGTCGCGGTCCTGGGCCTTGCTCGCGACGCCGCGGGATGAGGACTTGTCTGCCATGCCCTTCTCTAGCGCAGCTGTCAAATAGCGTCCATATTGCCCTTGCACGATATCCCGTTTGCGTCTAATAGCCCGCGCACGGCGCTGCTGTAGCTCAGAGGTAGAGCACTCCCTTGGTAAGGGAGAGGTCGAGAGTTCAATTCTCTCCAGCAGCACCATCTCATTTTCCCCTCTCGAAATCCCATCTAAGTACTTGAAAGGGAATGATAATTCGGGAGTTCCATACACCCCATTTTTGCTGTAGCGGAGGGGCTCCGCAAACACCAATCTGAGCACAGTTTGGCGCACGGTCTTGTCTCCATTTTTGTATAAATTCCAAGGGCTTGATAGGAATTTCAGGGCGAGTTCAATACAATCCTCCAGCCGTCCCTTCGGCGGGACTGTGTTTTCCGCTCTTTCCATCAGCACAATCTTCTCGCGTTCGAGCTTCTCAATCCGCGCTTCATAGGCGCTGACGACCGAGGCGCTTGAGGCATCGACGAAACGAACCAAAGGGGCACGAGCTGCGCCTTCACGGGCAGAAGGCCGTTGACGAGAAGCAACTGCTTGTCCCGTGGCATCAGTCTGATTTCATCGGCAGCCATGAGTGGCCTGCCTGTCTCGGACAGGCTTTCGCCGATCTCATCGGTGTCGAGGCGGCCAAGGTTGAAGTTGCGTGTCTTCACGGTCTTCTGGCCGAGCGCTTGAGAAAGCGTCTTTGCCAGCTCGAAATCCTGAACGGAGAAGAACTGCTTCACTTCGGCCTGCGAGAGCAGCGTCCGAGCGGTGTGCTGACCGTAGATGCGGATCAGTTCTGCGAGTTCCTGCACGAACATCCAGACCCGCGCGCCGAGACCAGGCAGCGCGGTCAGGCTTTCGGCGAGCCCTGCGAGCTTGCCCATGTTGGCAAACTCATCGAGCAAGAACAGGACTTGGCCGCGTTCATCCGAGCGGGCAACGGCGGTGATGGCTTGATTGACGATCAGGCCGAGCGCAGCCCCGTGCGAAGCGATCCGATCCTGCGGGAAAGCCAGATAGATCGAGACGTCACCACTTTTCAGATCGGCGAGTGCGATATCTGAAAAGCTGACGGCATCGGCGAGATATCCCCCAGGCTCGAAGATATCGAGCGCCTGCACCGCGCCCGCGCGGAAGTCTGCGAACTGGTCGGGATTGCCTTCGATCTGGTCGGCGAGATCATCGCCGAGATCGGCTAGAAGCCCGCCAAGCGCATCCGAACGGCACATCGCATCGACGGCGCTGGCAAGCCGCTTCGGGTTTGTGCCGTTGCTCATCTCGTGTCTCGCTCAATTGTCGTGAAACTGAAATTTGGGCGAGACGGTCTGCGCCGCCTCGCCCGTGGGCGCTTTACTTGCCTTGCTTGCCGCTGTTCACGGCAGCATCGGTGCGCTCTTTCTGCTGGTAGGGCATGCCGTTGGTCGGAAAGGTGCCGCCGTTCTGACCGACTTGCTTGGCGTGCTGTTCTTGGGGTGACATGGTGTCAGTTCCTTTCGGTTAGCCGCTTTGTCGCGATGGTCTTCGATATCGGGCGGGATGGCCGAAAAGCCTATGGACACGAATTGGACACGCGCATGAGCGGCAGGATTTCAGGCTTCACAAAAGCGCAGCGCGACGAGCTGCGTCAGAGGCTGCGAGCGCACCAGGAGCGCCACGGCATAAGCCCGCAAACGATCTCCGATCAGATTGCTGCGAAGACGGGGCTTACCACCGCCGAGGAGGGTGGAGGGCGGCGCGTTTATCGATTTCTGAAAGCCCAAGGGAAGCAGAAAGAAGAATTCATAGCCGCTGTTGCGGACTATCTTGACGATGTTGCGCCTACATGTTGAAAGAACCTCTACGCTGTGTGGATATCTGTACATTTTGCGAAGACAAAACGTGCGAAGCCCAGGTTGCCCTGATAGTCTTACGGAGTAAATCATGGGGATGCCACGACGTGAATGCCATTGAAATAAAAGAAGCAATTTTCAGTATGGTCGAACAGCCGTTCGATGCCGATGAATTCCCGTTTGCGCTTCCAAAGACGTTTGGCTGGCATCGGTAGTCTGGCTATGGAAACTACACGCAGCAACTTTGATTTTCTGGAGGGTCTAGATACTGACCTGTCCAGTTTGGGGCGGCTCGCCGAAAGCTATTTCCAAGACGATCCCAGCACGAGCTTGATCAAGCTCCGCCAGTTCGGAGAGCGACTCACCAAAAGGCATGCGTCGTTGATGGGCATCGAAATCCAAGAGATCGATACTCAGGCCGATCTACTCCGCAAGCTAAAGTACGAACGTATGGCACCAGACCGCGTACTGGATGTCTTGCATCACGTCAGAAAGCTGGGAAATGCCGCAGTACATGAGGGGCGCGGTGATCACCGTGAAGCCCTGGCATGTTTGAAGATGGCGGTGCAGCTTGGCGTCTGGCATGTGCGGGCGGCCACCGCCCAACGAGATTTCACAACTGGCCCTTTCCTTCCACCAAAGGTACCTGACGCATCGGGGGCTGAGTTGCAGGGCGAACTTGATAGGCTTAGAACTGAGCGCAACGAGGCGCTTTCAGCGGCCCAAAAGGCCGAAGAAGAGAAGCAAAGGGCTATCCTGTCAGCCGAAACTGCGGAAGATCGCCATAAACGGGAAGTAGAAGAAAGGCGGACCTGGGAGGCGCTTGCACAAGACGCAGATCGTCAACTCCAAGAGTTGTCCGAGCAGGCCAGTCTTTGGTCAACGGCGGAGCGAAGCGCGTTCGCTCAGGCGGCTGAGGAGGCGGCTGGGGCCGTTGTCCTTGACGAACAATCCACCCGTGCCTTAGTTGATCAACAACTCCGGGATCGGGGCTGGGAGGCCGACACTAGTAGGATAAGGTTTAGCAAGGGGGTCCGGCCCGCGAAGGGGCGGAACCTGGCGATCGCCGAATGGCCCACCAAATCAGGTCCAGCTGATTACGCACTTTTTGTCGGCCAAAGATGCGTCGGCATCGTGGAGGCCAAAAGATATCAAAAGAACATTTCGGCGGCGATTGATCAGGCCGAGCGCTACTCAAAAGGACTTGAATGGGAAGAAAACCAAGAAGCCTGGGTTGGAGAATATTTTGTGCCGTTTGTATTTGCCACAAATGGTAGGCCGTATCTAAAACAAGTAGAAACAGAAAGCGGTATATGGTTCCGTGATGTTCGCTTGACTAATAATCTTCGTCGGCCTCTCATGGGCTGGTTTACCCCTGATGAATTGGCCTCCCTGCTAGAAGTCGAGAAAGAGAAGGCTCAGGCGGCGCTTGAAACGCGACGCTTCGATTTTGGCTTTCAGCTTCGCCCCTATCAAAAGGAAGCGATCCAAGCTGTTGAGAAGACCCTTGGCACCGAAAAGCGGGAGATGCTTGTTGCGATGGCTACCGGTACCGGCAAGACTAAGCTGGCCATTGCGATGCTATACAGAGGTGGTCGCGAGATTTCGGACCAGTTGCTAAGCTTTAGCGACTGACGAAGGAATACCCCAGATGACGAAGCGGAAACGCTATTCGGCGGAGTTCAAGGCCAAGGTTGCGCTTGAAGCC
>NZ_JASNJE010000051.1 GCF_030164465.1 Sedimentitalea xiamensis | reverse complement strand
AAACCCCGCAGGCCCGCCGCCGCTGCGCTATGTGAGGGCTACGCAGCGCCGGGCCTGCTCAGCAAAAGGGGGTCAATATTGGACGCCGATAAGGGGTCAAAGTTCAATGCCGATTGACAGTTCTCCTGCCTTGTCCACGATCGCAAACTTTGTGACGTCATCGACAACGGTTCTGACTGCGCCATAATCAAATCCTGAAGAAACCGTGTCATCAATCTCCAGTTTCA
Source organism: Sedimentitalea xiamensis (assembly GCF_030164465.1). Taxonomy (GTDB): domain Bacteria; phylum Pseudomonadota; class Alphaproteobacteria; order Rhodobacterales; family Rhodobacteraceae; genus Sedimentitalea; species Sedimentitalea xiamensis. The sequence continues at coordinate 15,244 of NZ_JASNJE010000051.1, read as the reverse complement.
GAGTGACTTCGCCATATGGAGGTGCCGTCAATCGACGGTCCGTAGCCTGATACTCGGGCGAAGGCAAGCCGCACCCGATCAAGTGAACGAATCCAGTGGCAAACCTTCTTTCCTCAGACTGCGGAACCCCGCTCGGCCTTGCATAATGTGCCGTCAAATTTCGGGTGCTCGTGGTCGAGCCAGAATAGGCTCGACAAAGAACCGGTCAAGACCGAGTAGTCTACGGAGTGCGACAAATTGTTGATCAACAGACCCGCTCAAATCGGTCATCCGGCCACGTCCTCAAGACGGTCCGGATTGCCTGTGCGCTTGGCGCTCATGCTTGCGAAGGTCGGGAACCTCCCCATATTTCCTTCACGACCTGAATGTGAAGATCGGAGAACCAGGATGGGCTATGTGAAGACAGCGATGCTGATGGCGGCGATGACGGCGCTCTTCATGGGCGTGGGGTACCTGATCGGCGGGTCGGGTGGCGCGATGATCGCGCTTGTCGCCGCGGCGGCAATGAACGCCTTTACCTGGTGGAACTCGGACCGCCTGGTCCTGCGCATGCACAATGCTCAGCCCGTGACACCCGGCGACCGGATGGGCCTTCACGCGTTGACCGTCGAACTCGCACGGACTGCAAACCTGCCCGAGCCAAAGATCTATCTGATCGACACGCCGCAGCCCAATGCCTTTGCCACCGGCCGCAACCCCGCGAACGCGGCGGTCGCCGTGACCTCGGGCCTCCTGCGCAGCCTCACGAGGGAGGAACTGGCCGGCGTGATCGCCCACGAACTGGCCCATATCCGCAACCACGATACCGCGATCATGACTGTCACTGCCACTTTTGCCGGTGCAATTTCAATGCTGGCCAACTTCGCGCTGTTCTTCGGCGGATCGCGGGAAAGGCTCGGTTTGATCGGCACCCTCCTGGTGATGTTTCTGGCTCCCATTTCCGCGGCGCTGGTGCAGATGGCGATCAGCAGGACGCGGGAATACGCTGCCGACAAAGCCGGAGCCGAGATCTGCGGCCAGCCCCTTTGGCTCGCCTCGGCACTGGAGAAAATCGCCATGGGCGCGGCTCGGATCGACAACAACGCGGCCGAGCGCAACCCGGCGACGGCGCATTTGTTCATCATCAACCCGCTGCACGCCCACAAACATGACAGTCTGTTCGCGACCCATCCCGCGACTGCGAACCGAGTGGCTGCGCTCCATGCAATGGCAGCACAACGCGGACGATCTTCGCGCGCAGCCGAACAGCCCATGTCCGCCAGCCGTATTCCCAATACCGGGAATCGTCGAAGAACCGGGCCCTGGGTCTGAACACCCCCTTGTTCCGTCTGACCAACCGCGCTGCGATAAAATCGAAATTGCCGCAGACTGCCCTCTGTCCCAGCGGTCTCGGTCTGCTACCCGACACAAAGTTGACCTTCGGCCTCGGTTCACGATGTTGCGGCGCGGCCAAGCAAAGCAGCCATTGGTCTCTGCCACCAAACGCTTTGAGGTGGCTTAAACGGTTCGCCATCCGTTATGATGCACCACATGACCGCGACCACCGACATGCCGTTTCCCTTGCGCAACGCCCGTGTTCACGAGGCGTGTGGGCGGGGGGCGGTGAGTTTTGCGGCGGTCGCGGCGGTGCGGGTCGGGGCTGTACTTTGGGCGCGGGAGGCCTGGCAGACAGAGGTTATCAATCCTGTGGGGCTGTCGACCTTCTTCGATCCATCGAAGCTGTTGCTGGCCCAGACCGGGGACCAGACCGAAACGCTGGCCGTCGCGGAAGAGGCGCTCAGGGATAGGGCGGTGCCGCTGGTCATCATCGAGATCAGCCGTCCGCTTGATCTGCGTGAAGGGCGGCGCTTGCAGCTTGCCGCGCAGGCGGGGAAATCGACGGGCCTGTGCCTGATCCCCGAGGGGATGGGCAGCAATGCGGCGGAAACCCGATGGCGATGTGCGCCGGTTTTCGATGCGGATGACTCGACTCTGATGCGCTGGGAAATTATTAAGAACAAATCAGGAACATTGAGGGCCTGGCATGTTCGATGGGATGCAGAGGCGCGTCGTCTCCATGTGGTTCCCCCGGCTGGCGAGCGACCGGGTTCTGCGGGCGCGTCCGGTTGATGGGCCATTTGCGCTGACACTTAAACAGGCAAATGCAGAGCGGCTACATTGCCTGAACATGGAGGCCGAGCGGCAGGGGCTGTACAGGGGTATGAGTTTTGCCGATGCTCGGGCGTTTTGCCCCGATCTGCAAAGCCGCCCGGCGGACCCCGTCGGCGATGCACGGTTCCTGCATGTGCTGCGCCGATGGGCCACGCGCTATTGCCCCTGGGTGGGGCTGGAGGGCGACGATGGCCTGGTGCTGAACATCACCGGGGCGGCGCATCTGTTCGGCGGCGAGGCGAGGATGCTGGCCGATATGCGCCAGCGGCTGAACCGGGCCGCGCTGAGCGCACGGATCGGGCTGGGGGATACGCGCGGCGCGGCCTGGGCATTGGCCCATTTCGGGGAAGGCCGGGCAGAGATTGACCAGCCCTTCGAGGCCCTGGCAGAATTACCCGTTGCCGCCCTACGCCTGGAGGACAGTACCGTCACCGGCCTGCAACGGCTGGGTCTGCGCCGGATCGGTGATCTGGAAGGCGCCGCACGCGCCCCTTTGGCCCGACGTTTCGGCCCAGAATTGTTGCTCCGGCTGGATCAGGCGCTTGGACGCCAGCCAGAGCAGGTCACTCCATTGAAAGAGCCGCCCCATTACGGGGTTAGGATGAGCCTGCCCGAGCCGATCGGTTTGTTTGACGATGTGATGGCGGCCACATCACGTCTTCTTGACCAGCTTTGTGCCAAGCTGAAAACGCAGGAGACCGGGGCGCGGGGGCTTTGCCTGACGCTGCGCCGGGTCGATCAGGAGGCGCTCACGGTCAAGCTGCGTCTGGCCAGCCCGCTCCGCGAGGCCGCCCGTATCCTGCCGCTGTTCGAGCGCGGTGTGGGCGAAGCCGATGCGGGCTTCGGCATCGATCAGATACGGTTGGAAGCGGTGCAGGTCGAGCCGCTGCCCGTGGATCAGGTCAGCCATGTGTCCACGGGGCGGGCGGATCGACTGGACGATCTCATCACCCGGATCGGCACGCGGATCGGGCTGGAAAACGTGCAACGCTTCCTGCCCGCCGACAGCCATATCCCCGAGCGCAGCTTCCTGATCGCCGCCGCTGCCTGGTCCGAACCGGGCGGACCATGGGTGGCCCCGCGCCCGCGCCCTGTGCGCCTGTTCCTGCCGGAACCCATTGCCGGAACCGGAACGCGCCCACCCCGTCAGTTCCGCTGGCGGCGCATGGCGCTGACCATTGCGCGGGCGGCGGGGCCAGAGCGGATCGCGCCGGAATGGTGGCTGTCCGATGACAACTGGCGCAGCGGGATGCGGGATTACTGGCATGTGGAAACGCGGCAGGGATGGCGGCTCTGGCTGTTCTACACGCCGCAAAACCCCGGCTGGTTCGTGCAGGGGGAATTCGCATGATAAAAATCGTACGTGACAACCGGCCAATGGACCCACCGGGGGATTTCGGCCCGCGCGGTGACTATACCGAACTGTGCGTGACCTCCAATTTCACGTTCCTGACCGGGGCGTCCCATCCCGAGGAACTGGTCGTCCGCGCGGCCGAGCTCGGCCTGTCTGCCATTGCCATCACGGATCGCAACTCGCTGGCCGGGGTGGTGCGGGCCTATAGGGCGTTGAAAGAGCTGCAGCGGGGTATGGAAAATGCCATCCGCATCCGCTCACAACACCGGGTCGACCAATGCTCGCGTCAGGAGGTGGGGCACCCCAACCCGATCACGCGACCGGACACCATGCACCTGCCCAGGCTGATCGTGGGCTGCCGTCTGGTGCTGCGGGACAGCGCGGTGGACTGGATCGCCCTGCCGCGCGACAGGGGGGCTTATCAGCGGCTGACCCGTCTTCTGACCCTTGGCAAGCGGCGGGCGGAAAAGGGGGAGTGCCATCTTGACCGGGCAGACCTGTTGGACGGGTGCCGCGGCATGATCCTGATCGCCCTGCCTCAAGGGGGGCTGGACGATGCCCTGCCGCATATCCAGCAGATGCAGCGCCGCTATCCCGGACATGTCTTTCTGGGCGCCGCACCCCGCTATGACGGGTCGGACCGCGCGTGGCTGGATCAATGCGCCGGGCTGGCGCTGCGCGCCTCGGCGCCGATGGTGGCGGTGGGGGATGTGCTGATGCACCGGGCCAGCCGCCGCCAACTGGCCGATGTGCTGACCTGCATGCGCGAGCATATCACGATCGACCAGATCGGCACCCGCGCCCTGCCCAATGGGGAACGCCGTCTGAAAGGCCACGCCGATATGCTGCGCCTGTTCCGCGACCATCCCGCCGCCCTGCGCCGCACGCTGGAGATCACATCCCGATGCAGCTTTGATCTGAGCGAACTAAGATACGAATACCCCGATGAAATCTCCGAAGGCGAAACCCCGCAGGCGCGGCTAGAGCGACTTACGCAGGATGGATTGAAGCGGCGCTATCCGACAGGCGCGCCGCAGCGGGTGCACGACCTGATGGACAAGGAATTGAAGCTGGTCGCCGAGTTGGGCTTCCCGGCATATTTCCTGACCGTTTACGACATTGTCCAATTCGCCCGCTCGCAGGGCATCCTGTGTCAGGGGCGCGGCTCGGCGGCCAATTCGATCCTGTGTTACCTGTTGGGCATCACGGATGTCTCCCCCGATCAGATCGCTATGGTGTTCGAGCGCTTCATCTCGAAACACCGGGGCGAGCCGCCCGATATCGACGTGGATTTCGAACATGAACGCCGCGAAGAGGTGATCCAGTGGATTTACGCCAAATACGGCCGCCACCGCGCGGGCCTGTGCGCCGCGGTGATCCATTTCCGCAGCCGCGCCGCGATCCGCGAGGTGGGCAAGGTGATGGGGCTGTCACAGGACGTGACAGCGGGCCTGTCAGGGCAAATCTGGGGCCATTCCAATGGCGGGGCCAACCCGGACCGGATCAGAGAGCTTGGCCTTGATCCGTCCGACCGGCGCCTGGCCCAGACCATCCGCCTGATCGGCGAAATCATCGGGTTTCCCCGCCATCTGTCCCAGCATGTCGGCGGCTTCGTCATCACAAAGGGGCGGCTGGACGAGCTTGCCCCCATCGAAAACGCGGCGATGGAGGACCGCACCATCATTGAATGGGACAAGGACGATATCGACACTTTGGGCATCCTCAAGGTCGATGTTCTGGGGCTGGGGATGCTGTCCTGCATCCGCAAGGCGTTCGATCTGATGCGGGATCATGAAGGGCATGACCTCAGCATCGCCGCTGTCCCGCAAGAGGATGGCGCGACTTATGACATGCTCTGCCTGGCCGATGCGGTGGGTGTGTTTCAGGTGGAAAGCCGCGCCCAGATGAATTTCCTGCCCCGGATGAAGCCGCGCACCTTCTACGATCTGGTGATCGAGGTTGCCATCGTCCGTCCCGGCCCCATTCAGGGGGGCATGGTGCAGCCCTATATCAAACGGCGGCAGGGGCAGGAGAAGGCGGAGCCTTTCGGCCCGGCGCTGGAGGCGGTGACGCGGCGCACCCTCGGTGTGCCGCTGTTTCAGGAACAGGCATTGCAGATCGCCGTGGTGGGCGCAGGCTATAGCGCGGAAGAGGCCGACCACCTGCGCCGCTCCCTGGCTTCGTTCCGGCGCATGGGCACGATCGGCGAACACCGCGACAAGTTCATCGCCGGAATGCTGGCCAACGGGTATAGTCAGGAGGTCGCCGAGCGCTGTTTCGGCCAGATCGAGGGCTTTGCCGATTACGGTTTCCCCGAAAGTCACGCGGCGGCCTTTGCCATGCTCGCCTATGTCTCGGCCTGGCTGAAATGCCATTACCCGGCGGTCTTTGCCTGCGCATTGCTGAATTCGCAGCCGATGGGATTTTATGCTCCCGCCCAGATCGTGCGCGATGCCCGCGAGCATCGGGTCGAGATCCGTCCGATCTGCGTCAATGCCAGCCGCTGGGACAACACGCTGGAACGCCGCGCCGACGGGGCGCTGGCCCTGCGGCTGGGGTTCCGGCAGATCAAGAGTTTCAGGGAGGAGGACGCGGATTGGATCGTGGCCGCCCGGGGCAATGGCTACCGCGACCCTGAATCCGTCTGGCTGCGGGCCGGGGTGGCGCCCGCAGTGCTGGAACGGCTGGCCGAGGCCGATACATTTGCCGATATGGGCCTGACCCGGCGCGATGCACTCTGGCAGGTGCGGGCGGTCCGGGGGCAGGCGCCGCTGCCCCTGTTCAACGATCCGATTGATGGCGAAAACATCCGTGAACCCCATGTGGTGCTGCCCCAGATGCATCTGGGCGAGGAAGTGGTGGAGGATTACGTCTCCATGCGCCTGACCCTGCGCGCCCACCCGATGGAATTGCTGCGCCCGATGCTCCCCGGCCTGACCCCCCATGACAAGCTTGCCACGATCCCGCTTGGCCGGGTCAGTGTCTGCGGCCTTGTCATCACCCGCCAGCGCCCCGGCACCGCGTCAGGCGTGATCTTCCTGACGCTGGAGGATGAAACGGGTGTGTCCAACGTGGTGGTCTGGCCGAAGGTCTATGAACAGTTCCGCCGGATCGTCATGGGCGGGCGGTTGTTGCGGGTGACGGGCTACCTGCAACGCGAAGGCATCGTCGTGCACCTGATCGCCAAGAAGATCGAAGACCTCTCCCCCCGCCTGTCCGATCTCGGTCACCCAATGGACAGCGCCATCGGCCAGACCACCCCCAAAACAGACACCGCCCCACGTTCCCTGCCAGCCTCACGCGCCATGCACCCGAGGGATCAGGCCAAGCGGCTGTTTCCGAGCCGGGATTTTCATTAGCGGCCCTGAGCGGACGCTAGACTTGCTCGAAGTTGCTGCGGCGTGGCTCATCAGAACCGGTCGTTCGCTGCGACCGCATGAACTCGGAAACGAAACCTGAATGCTGAAATCCCGATTAGCCTTAAATTCTAGGATTACGAGCGGTGTTGTGGCGCGGCGCCGATGTAACTTGTCTCGACCGGCGCCGGCCTGGACGACGTCAGAACTTGACGAAGCCCGCAATGCCGTTGTTGAGGTTGAACGTCAGCAGACCGCCGTTCTGGCCGAGGATTGCCGACCCATTCGCCCCGTTGGTGCAGTGAATGCTGGTCGTTTCGCTGCCCACGGTGCCGGGCGCATGCTTGATTGCCCCAGTGCAGGTCGTGCCATCGCCCAACATGGTCAGAACGTAGTGTCCTTCCTGGTGCCCTCTGATGCTTGCGGTCACGACGCTGCCGTTGTTGGTGATCGTCCCCGTGCCGGCGATGTTCACGTCTGCCGAGACACCGCCGCCGCCTTCGTGGAAGTCCGAGCTCGCATTTTCGCGCATATGGCCTTCGACGGCCTGATGCGCTCGTGCAAGCTGCGCCTGCGAGCAGGAGCCGCCTGCGTTGATCCGACGCCCGGCGGGGTTGTAGAGGATCGTACAGCCGCTGGCATAGCGGACCTCGATCTCGCCGGTCCCGCGTACATGCAGTTCGGGGACTTCGTTGCTTCCGGAGATGTTGCCAGTGCTGGGCGCGCCAGACTCGACCAGATAGCGCCCCGAGGCCCAGCCGCTCACGCGGCCGTCGGGCGTCTCCAGGTGGCACCAGCGCGCGTCGCCCGTGCCCTCGCAGCCGAGATTGCGGAACACCGCACCGTTTGGCGCATGCGCGACGACGCGGTTGCGGGCACTTGGTCCCGAGCGGACGTTGAGCGTGTCGTTGGCTGGCACGTTAGCCACCCGCCAGTAATCCGGTCCCATCTGCGCCTGTGCGCCGACCGGCAGTAGGAAGAGCCCAGCGCGAGGCATGCCAGCACGACTGGCCCCGCCAGGCAGCGAGCCCGGATTTTGTCTAGGGTCATGTTCTTTCTCCTTGGTGGTGCGAAGGTTGAAGCCCGCGCGGTACCACTACCACGCGTTCACGCGCTTCTCGGGCGGCAGCCACATCGGGTCGCCTTCCTCGATGCCGAAGGCCTCGTAAAAAGCGTCGAAATGCAGCAGCGGTGCCGTGGTCCGGTAGATGTTCGGCGGGTGATCGCCGCTTTCCGCAACGTTGATGAGATAGGGTTCGACGGCGTTCTCGGCCCAGAGCTGCGCCCAGGCGATGAAGCAGCGCTGCGCCTGGGTAAACCCATCGACCTCGACGTTCTCTTCCGGATGGTCGGCGAGGTAGTTCATCAGCGCGGTGTAACCAAGTTTGATGCCGCCCACGTCGGCCATGTTCTCGGTCACCCATAGTGCGCCGTTACCGGCATGACCTGGCACGAGTTCCGTCTCGGCGGTCTGCGCCACCAGCTTCTTCGCCTCTTCGATGAAGGCCGCGGTGTCTTCGTCGGTCCACCAGTTCCGCAGGTTGCCGTCGGCGTCGAACTGGCGGCCGAGCGTGTCGAAACCGTGGGTGGCTTCATGACCGATCACTCCGCCGAAGCGGCAGAACCGGACCGCCGGATCGGCGTCGGGCTGGAACGCCGGCGGCTGCGAGATCGCGGCGGTGATCTGAAAGCCGTTGACCTGAATGTTGTACGAGGCGTTCATCGTCACCGGAAGCGTGCTTTCGGCGTTGAAGTCTTCTAGCACCACCGGCCCGCCGAGCTTTGCCAACTCCCTGGCGAACTCGAAAGCGGAGACGGCCTTCAAATTGGCGACCGGATCGTCGGGAACGATCTCGACCGAGGTGTAGTCAATCCAGGTCTCGGGATAGCCGACCTTGTTGTCGAAGGCTTCGAGCTTCGCCAGCGCCTCGGCCTTGGTCGCATCGCTGATCCAGTCGCGGCTCGGTACACGCTCGGCGAATGCGTCGACAATGTATCCGATAAGTTCGAAGGTCTTTTCCCGGGTTGCCTCGTCGTAATAGGCATCAACGTAGAGATGCCCCAGGGGATGGCCCAGCGACTTCTGCACCTGTCCCAGGACGCGCTCGGCAAGGGGACGCAGGGTCGGGACGCCGGAGAACGCCTCGGACAAGGCCCGCTGCGGTTCCTCGAAGTCGGTCGACAGGACAGTCGCGAACTTGTTGATCAGCCGGAACCGCGCGTAGTCCTTGAAGTCTTCCAGCGGCCGCTCGGCCAGCATCTGCGACAAGGCCCGGAAGTAGTCCGGCTGGGTCACGATAACCTCCTCCGGCAGTGGCATCCCGAGTTCGTCCAGATAGACCGAGCCGTCGAAGTTCGGGGCAAGAGCCTTGGCCTCGGCAAACGACATCCGGTTGTTGATATTGTTGAAGTCCAGCTTTTCGGCGTCGGTCAGCTGGACGGCGTCAAGCGCCGTTTCCAGGTCGAGCACGAGGTTCGTCACGCGCTCGGCTTCGGCCGCATCGTAGCCGGCCGCCATCAGGGTGCCGTTGACGTAGGCGCGATAGGCCATCCGCCGCGGCGAGTTGTCGTCCGACGTATAGACGTCGCGGGCCTTGATCCCCGCCTCACCGGGGCCCTGGTAGATAGCATAGCGTGAACTGTCTGCCAGATCGCCGCTCTGCCCGAGCCCGCCAAGCAGGATCGTCCCGGAGGAGATCGTCAGGAAATGCGCGGAGTAGCGCGTGAGATCGTCCAGCGAAGCGATGGCTGCGATCCGGTCGAGTTCGTCCTGCAGTGGCGCCATGCCCTGAGCGTTGCGGTGTTCGACGTCCAGGATGGCGGCGAAGAAGTCCCCGACCTGCTGCGTCGGGCTGCCCTTCGGAGCCTCCAACGCCCCTTCGACCGCCTTGGCGACGACGGCGACGATCTGTTGGGTAATCCGGTTCTGCTGGATCGTTGCGAAATTGTACGACGCCTCGGTCGCCGGCCGCTCTACCCGGTCGAGCCAGCCGCCGGCAGCGAAGCGGTAGAAATCCACCTTCGGGTCTGCCGTCAGATCCATGTTCAGGACCGAGAATAGCAAGTCGTCGGGACCGAGTTCCGGCAGATCGATCCCTTGCGCCGCAGCGGCACCGGCGACCATCGCGGCAGTCGATGTTGCGGCGAGCAGGCGTATGATAGACATGTTGTGAAACTCCCTCTGAATTTCCAAAGTTCTTGAACGACTCGTATCGCCTTCAGTGCGGATCTCGAATTCGAATGAGCAGTGATCGCCACCCGCATTAGGCTGGATCAGCCCGTTATAGTGAGACAGCCGGGAAAATCCAGCTTCCGGCGGTCCAGAGTTGGGTAGCAGTGCACCGACCCGCAGACTTTCGTTTTGAATGAGGGACCGGCAGGGGGCAGGTCACAACGGAAAATCCTGCCGCGGCCGGATCGGGAGAACGCTTTCGCGGGGGCAAGTGGCGGAGGAACTGGGAAGCGAACTGAAGGAACGGATCGACTGTTATGTGGCTCCGCAGGTCCGTGGGAGTACATATTGCTTGACCCTAAAAGTTCTATGAAATATTGACCAAAACTGTTGAGCGGGCGTTGTGTAATGGTAAGACCCTTGCCTTCCAAGCAAGAGATGCGGGTTCGATTCCCGCCGCCCGCTCCAGAACATCATTTCCGACATATCATCTGCAAAACGCAACACTAAATCACGTTATATCTTTGAAGGAAATAGATTTTTCGAATTTAGAGCACGTGCCTTCCAAGCTAATGACGCGGGTTCGAGTCCCGCCGCCTACTCCAGAAAACCCGGCATTTCATCGGCAGCACTCGCGATCCTGAACCGCCTGCAAAGGTTCGGCTCGCCGCGGCCTGGTTTGCGTGGCGCATTGCACCGCAAACCAGGCCGGCTCCCGGATCAATCTATCGCGCGGTCTCGCCCGGTGCTCCGAGGCTGCGCGAGACCTTGTCGGCCGCATCCTTGACCAGCGTGCCCAGAGCCGCGATCCTGTCGGGCGGCATGCGCAAGGTCGGGCCGGACAAGGACAGGCCCGCGACGGCTTCGCCATAGATGTTGAGGATCGGGGCGGCAACGCATCGCATGCCCAAGGTCTTTTCTTCGTCGTCGAAAGCATAGCCCCGGTTCCGGATGGCCGACAATTCCGCCTTGAGCGCCTCTGGCTCCATGATCGTTTTCTCGGTGAAACGGACCATCGGATAGGATTTCAGGAAACGGTCGAGCGCGTCGTCGCTCAGTCGACTCAGCAAGGCCTTGCCGATGCCGGAGGCCGGCATCGGAGACAGGGTTCCGGGCGGAAAGAACGCGCGGATGGTTTCGTGTGTTTCGACCTGGCCGATGAACATGACATCGCCTTGTTTCTGGACCCCTAGGTTGGACGTTTCCCCCGAGGCCGTCATCAGCGCGCGCATCGCGGGACGGCTGCGTTCGGCGACGCTGCTGCGGCGCAGGAACGCCGATCCGAGCCGGAACGCCATGGGACCGATGTGCCAGGTCTGGTTCAGCGGGTCGATTTCCACGAACTCGCGCGCCTCGAGGGTCGACAGGACCCGGTACATGGTCGCCGGCGACTGGTCGAGCCGGTTTGCAAGTTCGGTCAGGGACAGGCCGTTCGCCAAGGCGATCGTGTCGAGAACCTCCAGCGCCCGATCCAGCGATTGAATCGTGTTCTGCGAGGGTTTGCTGTCAAAGCCCTTGGGGCGTCCCTTGCGCCGGGATTCGGGTGGTTTCATGGAGAATTCCAGTGACTCTGTTCCTTTTTTCTTTCTACATGAAAATCTATTCCGTTCAATGAAAAATGCAACTATCTATAAAGTAAGTATATTTTTGGAAAACATCAAAATGAAAAATGTTTTCAAAAAAATTTCCATCCGAGTCGGCTTGCTGTAGGGTCCGCTCCATCGCCAGAGGAGGGCAATGCAATGAGCTTTCAGAACCCCGTTTTCATCCCCGGTCCGACCAACATGCCGGAAGTCTTGCGCAAGGCCTGCGACATGCCGACGATCGACCATCGGTCCCCCTTGTTCGGGAAAATCCTGAACCCTTGCCTCGACGGTGTGCGCAAGGTGCTGAAATCGGAGACCGCCAAGGTGTTCTTCTTCCCGTCCACCGGCACCGGCGGCTGGGAGACGGCGCTGACCAACACCCTTTCGGCAGGCGATACCGTGCTGGCCGCGCGCAACGGCATGTTCAGCCATCGCTGGATCGACATGTGCCAGCGTCACGGGCTGGACGTTCGTATCCTCGAAACGCCCTGGGGGCAGGGATTGCCCGCCGACCGCTATGAAGAGGCGCTGAAAGCCGACACCGGCCACAGGATCAAGGCCGTCCTCGCAACTCACAACGAGACGGCGACCGGCGTCAGATCCGACATCGCCGCTGTCCGGCGTGCGCTGGAGTCGACCGGTCATCCGGCTCTGCTGTTCGTGGATGGCGTCAGTTCCATCGCGTCGATGGATTTCCGGATGGAGGAATGGGGCGTCGATGTCGCCGTCACCGGCAGCCAGAAGGGATTCATGCTGCCCGCGGGCCTCGCCATCGTCGGGTTCAGTGAAAAGGCGATGAAAGCCACCGCGACCGCCGGGCTTCCGCGCACCTTCTTTGACGTCAGGGACATGGGCAAGGGCTATGATGCGAACGCCTTCCCCTATACGCCGCCCGTCGGTCTGTTGAATGGACTGAAGCTTTCGCTCGACATGCTGTTCGAAGAAGGTCTGGACAATGTGTTCGCCCGCCATCACCGTATTGCCGAAGGCGTCCGCCGCGCGGTCAGCGCCTGGGGGCTGGAGCTTTGCGCCGTTTCGCCGGATCTCTATTCCGACACGGTATCCGCGATCCGGACGCCAGAGGGGTTCAATGCCACGAATATCGTGACGCGCGCGGCGAGCGAATATGGTATGGCTTTCGGTGTCGGGCTTGGCGAAGTCGCGGGCAAGGTCTTCCGCATCGGCCATCTGGGCAGCCTGACGGACGCCATGATGCTGTCTGGACTGGCCACCGCCGAAATGGTCATGGCGGATCTTGGGCTGGACATCAAGCTGGGATCGGGCGTGGCGGCCGCGCAGGAATATTACCGGCATGGATCCGGCAAAGCGAAGAAGGCGGCCGCATGATGAAGGATGCAACCGAGATGTATATACCGACACTGGAAGACATGCTGGCGGCGCATGAACGGATCAAGCCGTATATCCACCGCACGCCGGTCCTGACCTCGTCCTATTTCAACGAACTGACCGGGGCGAAGCTGTTCTTCAAATGCGAGAATTTCCAGAAAGCCGGCGCATTCAAGGTGCGCGGCGCATCCAATGCGGTCTTCGGGCTCAGCGACGAAGAGGCGCGGCACGGTGTTTGCACCCATTCGTCGGGCAATCATGCGCTGTCCCTGTCCTATGCGGCCGGGCGGCGCGGGATCCCCTGCAACGTGGTCATGCCGCGAACCGCGCCGGAAGCCAAGAAGGCCGCCGTGCGCGGATACGGCGGCACGATCACCGAGTGCGAACCTTCGACCAGCAGCCGCGAGGCGGTGTTCGCCGAAGTTCAGGCGCGCACCGGCGGAGATTTCGTGCATCCCTACAACGATCCCCGTGTGATCGCCGGGCAGGGCACCTGTTCGTGCGAGCTTCTGGAACAGACGGACGGGCTGGATGCGGTGGTCGCCCCGATCGGCGGCGGAGGCATGATATCCGGCACCTGCCTGACCCTGTCCAGTCTCGCGCCCGAGGTCAAAATCTATGCCGCGGAACCGGAACAGGCGGATGACGCCTATCGCAGTTTCAAGGCGGGACACATCATCGCCGATGACGCGCCGGAAACGGTCGCCGATGGGCTGAAGGTGCCGCTGAAGGACCTGACCTGGCATTTCGTCAGGAACCACGTCACCGATATCCTGACCGTCTCCGAACAGGACATCATCGACGCGATGAAACTGATCTGGCAGCGCATGAAGATCGTGATGGAACCGAGCAGCGCCGTGCCGCTGGCGACGATCCTGAAGAACAGGGACGTCTTTGCCGGCAAGCGCGTCGGCGTTGTGATTACCGGCGGCAATGTCGATCTCGACAAGCTGCCTTGGATGAAAAACTGATCTGGGAGAGAACCAATGAACGCACCGACGAATTTCGACAACCTCGAGGTTGGCTATGACGTGCCGGCCCTTCCGGGCATGGATGAAAAGGATATCCAGACCCCCTGTCTGATCCTGGATCTCGATGCGCTGGAACGCAACATCAAGAAAATGGGCGACTATGCGAAAGCGCACGGGATGCGCCACCGCGTGCATGGCAAGATGCACAAGTCCGTGGACGTGGCCAAGTTGCAGGAAGAAATTGGCGGTGCCTGCGGGGTCTGCTGCCAGAAGGTGTCCGAGGCCGAGGTCTTCGCCCGCGGCGGAATCAAGGACGTGATGGTGTCAAACCAGGTGACGGACCTAGCCAAGATCGACCGGCTGGCGCGGATGCCCAAGCTGGGCGCACGGGTGCTGGTCTGTGTTGACGATCCGGACAATGTCAAGGACCTGTCCGCGGCCGCAGTGAAGCACGGCACCGAGATCGAGGCCCTGGTCGAAATCGACTGCGGTGCCGGGCGTTGCGGCGTCAGCACGTCGCAGGACGTGGTTAACATCGCCAAGCTGATCGATGCGGCGCCGGGTCTGAAGTTTGCCGGCATCCAGGCCTATCAGGGCGCGATGCAGCACATGGACAGCTATGAGGACCGCAAGGTCAAGCTGGACGCCGCCATAGCGCAGGTTGCCGACGCGCTTCAGGCGCTGAAGGCTGTCGGGCTCGAATGCGACATCGTGGGCGGAGGCGGCACCGGCTCCTATTATTTCGAGAGCAATTCGGGCGTCTACAACGAGCTTCAGTGCGGTTCCTACGCTTTCATGGATGCGGATTACGGCCGGATCCACGACAAGGACGGCCAGCGGATCGACCAGGGCGAGTGGGAGAACGCGCTGTTCATTCTGACCACGGTGATGAGCCATGCCAAGTCCGACAAGGCGATCGTGGATGCGGGGCTGAAGGCGCAGTCGGTGGACAGCGGGTTGCCGACCGTCTTCGGCCGGGACGACGTGGAATACCTCAAGTGTTCGGACGAACACGGCGTTGTCGCGGACCCCAAGGGCGTGCTGAAGGTCAATGACAAGCTGCGGCTGGTTCCGGGACATTGCGACCCGACCTGCAATGTCCACGACTGGTATGTCGGCGTGCGCGGCGGCAAGGTCGAAACCCTTTGGCCGGTGTCGGCCCGCGGCAAGGCCTATTGAGCAGGATCGGATCGCTGGCGCGATCCGACCGGGGGGGGGGGGGGGGGGGGGGGGGGGGGGGGGGGGGGGGGGGGGGGGGGGCGGGGGGGGCGGGGGGGGGGGGGGGGGCGGGGGGAGGGCGCGGGGCG
>NZ_JASNJE010000050.1 GCF_030164465.1 Sedimentitalea xiamensis | reverse complement strand
ATTCTGGAAACCGGCAACGACAGCTACCGCTACAAAGCCAGCTCCGAGGCCGCCAAGAAAACGAGAAAGGAGACGCCGGCATTGACCACAACATGACCGCTGAGACATAAACAAGGGCGGGTCAAATCTCGGTGAAAATACCGGGTCACTTCTCAGCGGAAATCAACAACGTAAAGGAAGCCTTTGCGCCCTTCTTCGAGGCGACCTCACTGGAAGAGCGCACCGACCTGAACCAGATTTACGATCTCGAACAGCGCATCTCGAACGCGACCTATGTTCACAAGGACGAGGTCGAACGCTTCGCCGCCCGGTTCTTCAAGGGCGATTTGACGACCCAGGACCGGCTCGCGCTGGAGGGCACTGTTCGCCTTGCCGTGGAACGGTACTTGCTGGATGAAGACGAGGCACAGAAGGAAGAGTTTCGGCAACTCCTGAAGAGTTTCCAGCGGTTCTACGCCTTCGTGGCGCAGGTCGTGCGGCTGAACGATGCGTGGCTGGAAAAACTCTACGCCTACACGTCCTGGCTGTCGCGTCTGCTTCCGTCGCGGGATGTACCCGCTGACATTGCGATCACCGACGACATGCTGAACCTCTCAGCTTTTAAACTGCAGAAAGGTGAGGAGGGCAGTGCGTCTTTGGCTTCTGGTGAAACCAGGACGCTGGACCCGATCACCGAGTTCGGCGCAAACCCCTATACCGAAGAAGAAGAGAAATCGCTGTCCGAAATTATCGACTCGTTCAATGAGAGGCACGGCACCCGGTTCTCGCGCGAAGATTTCTTGCGGTTCGAGAAGGTTACCCGCGATATCATGGACGAGGACATGACGGAGATGGTTCGAAACATCCCGCGGATGTGGTCTACAACGCATTCTCGCAGGCGTTCTTCCAAGGCATGGTGAAGATGTTTCAGCAGGACAACGAGATGCGCAACATTGTCATGACCGACAAGGATGCGCGGGAGCAGGCAACACGGCATTTCTTCAAGCGAGCCCAGCGGCAAGCGAAGGAAGCATAGTGCTGTCAATACCAATTTAGTTGTACTGAAGTGGTCGGCATGATCAGCAACTCCAGAAAATGACCTTGACCTCTGCCGAGCGGCGGGACACATTCAGGTCACCGTTTGGGACACATCGCAAATCCACTATCGGCTAACGCATTGTGATCAATGGATTTTATTCTGATCTTGGTTCGGTTTACTACCCGCTACCCGCTACCCGCTCCAACAATTCAAAAAACCGTTGCCCGGACCCGATCGGATCATTCCGGCGCTTCGGTTCGGTCGCGTTGCACCACGTTCAAGGGTCGGTAGAACGGCCAGCGCCGCATCCGGTCGTGCACCGAATTGTCGAGCGTGTCGGAGGCAGGGATGACGCGCGGTTCCGAAAGGGGCAGATACCAGAGCCAGCCCGGCCGTCTGTGCCATTGCCGCCGCTTCGTGGTCTTGGGAAAGACTTCGAGCGGAAGCCAGGCCAGTGACATGGAATCGTGCAGGGGAGCGAGGGGATCGGGCTGGGCGAACCGCTGACCGTCCGGCGTGCGGCGTTTCCGGTCCCGGCCCAGCAGAAACCCGCTGCGGTAGTTCGATTTGATATCCAGCCCGAATGCCGGTTTCATCCGGCGCATGCCGGGGTCGGGTGGCGCGGCGGCGTTGTCTTCGTTGTCGGCCAGGCGCTCGCTTTGCTCCAGCGCCTGAAGCATCCACAGCAGGGTAATCTTGCCGATACCGCTGTGATATTCGCGCGGGGTGCCGCCGATGTCGGAATGGTAGCCGGGAAACCAGCGCTGCTGGACGAATTGGGTGCGTTTGTCCCGCGGCTGGCGAAACCGGTTGCCGTAGTATTCGGTCTCTGTCCAGGGCAGCGGGCGGAA
Organism: Sedimentitalea xiamensis; assembly: GCF_030164465.1. Taxonomy (GTDB): domain Bacteria; phylum Pseudomonadota; class Alphaproteobacteria; order Rhodobacterales; family Rhodobacteraceae; genus Sedimentitalea; species Sedimentitalea xiamensis. Next base: position 18,952 of record NZ_JASNJE010000050.1, on the reverse strand, counting down.
CATGCTGCGGCGCTCATCGACCGCCATCGCGTGCAGAACGATGCGCACCGAGGTGTTGCGCTCGACATTGGCATGGGTGCCAAGCTCCATCGGGCTGCGGTATTTCAGCAGGCTCGACAGCGGCCTGTTGAACCTGACCATCGACGATACCGTGTCGAACAGGCCGAGACACCGGATCGGCACGCGGCCATCCGGGCGCATCGCGGATTCATACTGGCGCAGCGCCTTGAACACGACGGCGTTCGGGGCGTCGCGATCTGAATCCGTGACGATGCGGTAGGCCCGGAAGGCTTCGGTGATCATGTGCAGGCGCGAGGGGTCCACCAGCCCGAAATTGTGGATGAATCCGGCGAGGATCCGGGCGGCATAGGCGCCGCGCGAGAAGCCGAAGATATAGATCTGGTCGTCTTCGGCGACGATACTGCTGGCGGGCTGCGATGGCGCGCGAATTCCGAGATTGCGGGCGGTTTCCTTCAGGCTGGCCCGCCGGGCATTGTCGGCGGCGCGCTTGGAGGAAGCGCTCTGGTAGGTGTGGCACAGGAACCTGTAGGCGTCGAGCACGTCGTCTTCCAGCCCCATGCCGAAAGCCAGCCCCGCCAGCGCCTTTGTCCTGCGCAGGATCTTCGAGCCGAACAGGCGCGGTCCTTCCATCGTGCCGACACCGGGTACGTAGTGGACGATCTGCGTGTCGGACTGAACCAGACCCTTGTAAAGCTTCAGGATATTGCTTTCGTTGTCACCGACCATGTTTCCTGTGCCGTCGATGCAGAGAATGATCTTCCGGGTGCGCATGTCCTGCCTTTGCGTTAGCGTTCTCCCGCCAAGAATGACCGATGCGGCCGGTTTGACAAGTCCGGGAAACCGGACCGGGACCGGCGGGTGGCGTCGGCGCCGTTGCGGCGCGGACGGCACTCGGGCAGGCAGCCGCTATCCGCGCCGTCTGCGGCGGCGCCCGCCGCTGTCGCCGTCACTGCTTCCGCCCTGGTTGAAGTTCACGTCCGGCAAGGTGACAATGCTGTTCAGGATCGGGAAGGGTTCGACGGAATTCGGGATGTTGGAGGCATTGACGAAATGTTCCTGGAACCGGGGTTCGATGGCGGTTTCGATCTTGTGGATGTCGCGCACCGTCTGTTCGATCTCGGCCCGTGCGTCCTGGTTGAGCAGGGCGATCCGGGCGCCGGTGCCCGCGGCGTTTCCGGCCGAGGTCACCTTGTCCAGCGGCGCATCCGGGATCATGCCCAGAACCATGGCGTGTTTCGGGCTGATATGGGCGCCGAACGCCCCGGCCAGAACGATCCGGTCGACCTTGTCGACGCCGAACTTGTCCATCAGCAGGCGCGCCCCGGAATAGAGCGCGGCCTTGGCCATCTGGATTTCGCGGATATCGCGGTTGGTCACGGTGATCCGCGGACCGCCATTCGCGGTTCCGTCCCAGACGAGGTAGGAATAGGTCCGCCCGTCCAGAATGCAGCGGTCGGTGCCGGTCAGCTCCGGTGCGCCGATCAGACCCGGTCCGTCCACGATCCCGGCAAGGCGCATTTCCGCGACCATTTCGATGATTCCCGACCCGCAGATCCCGGTGATGCCGGTGCTGGCCACGGCCTCGGAAAACCCGTCCTCGTTCGACCACAGGTCGCTGCCGATGACCTTGAACCTGGGGGCCTTGGTGACAGGGTCGATTTCCACCCGTTCGATCGCTCCGGGCGCGGCGCGCTGTCCCGATGAAATCTGCGCGCCCTCGAAGGCCGGGCCGGTGGGCGAGGAACAGGCCAGCACCTTTTCACGGTTGCCGAGCAGGATCTCCGCGTTGGTGCCAACGTCCACGACGAGAACGAGGTCTTCGGACTTGTCCGGCGCTTCAGAGAGGGCCACGGCCGCCGCGTCCGCGCCCACATGACCGGCGATGCAGGGCAGCAGGTAGACCCGTGTGGACGGGTTCAGATCGAGGCCCAGTTCCGCGGCGGTCAGGTTCAGCGCATCCGAGGTGGCCAGCGCGAATGGGGCCTGGCCCAGTTCGAACGGATCGATCCCGAGGAACAGGTGATGCATGACCGGATTGCAGACGAAGACCGCATCCAGGATATCGGTCTTGGCGACCCCGGCTTCCGCCGCGATCTGGCTGAATAGCGCGTTCATGCCGCCGCGCACGGCGGCGGTCAGTTCCGCGGCCCCGCCCGCGTTCATCATCGTATAGCTGACGCGGCTCATCAGGTCTTCGCCAAAGCGGATCTGCGGGTTCATGATGCCCGAAGACGCGACCACCTCGCCCGATTGCAGGTCGCAGAGATGCGCCGCGATGGTGGTCGACCCCAGATCCACAGCCAGTCCGAAAATCGGCTCTTCGTGAAAGCCGGGCCAGACCTGCATGATGCGCGGACGAAAGGCGTGGTTGCCCAGGTGAATGGCGCAGGTGACTTTCCACTGGCCTTTCCGCAGCGCGGTTTGCAGGGTTTGCAGGGTGGTGAGATCGATCTGCAGGTTGCTGATCTGCCACTGCGCCTCAAGCGCCATCCGCAACCGTTCCAGGTCGCCAGACGGGTCGTGCATATCCGGTTCGGCGACAACGACATAGAACAGCTTGACCGCGGGATTCATGATGATCTCGCGCGCTTCCGCCCGTTTGCGGACCACCTGCTTGTGGACCTGGCTTTCAGGCGGCACGTCGATCACCACGTCGCCCTGGACCGTGGCCTGGCAGCCGAGCCGCCGCCCGTCGATCAGCCCGCGCTTGGATTTGTACCGTTCCTCGACCGCGTTCCATTCGGACAGCGCATCCGGGGCCACCGTGACGCCGTGTTTCGCGAATTCACCGTAGCTGGGGGTGATCTGGCATTTGCTGCAAATGCCCCGTCCGCCGCAAACGCTATCCAGGTCAACGCCCAGTTGGCGCGCGGCCGTCAGGATTGGCGTGCCCACCGGGAAATGGCCGCGTTTGCCCGAGGGGGTAAAGACCACGAGAGGATCATTCTGCATGTCGGGCTCTGCCTTCTGTTCTGCACTGGCGCCAAGATAGTTCGCGCTGTCTATTGTGTAAGGCGCGCAACGGCAATTCGTTGTTCAGGCGCGTCATTTCGCCTTGTTGAACGGTCGCGGCAGGAGGAAGCTCGGCGGGCCCGGCAATCGACGGGCGGGATCAAGTCGGCCCCCGACGCGCGGTCACGCGCCGGCAATATGTTGTGGCGGGTCTTTCGCATCCTGACAATCCGTGCGATAGGGTTGCCGTCAAACGGGGTTTTGCATGGGGAAAAGCAATGCAGATTCGTGAGGCGCTCACCTTTGATGACGTTCTTCTGGTTCCGGCGGCCAGTTCGGTGCTGCCGTCCACGGCCAACACGGCGACGCGGGTGACGCGGAACATCGCCATGAACATCCCGCTTCTGTCCAGCGCCATGGACACCGTGACCGAAGCACGCATGGCCATCGCCATGGCCCAGGCCGGGGGCATGGGGGTCGTGCACCGTAATCTGGATATCGAGGCCCAGGCCGAGGAAGTCCGCCGCGTGAAACGGTTCGAGAGCGGCATCGTCTACAATCCGATCACCCTGACCCCGGACCAGACGCTCGCCGATGCCAAGCTGCTGCAGGACCGCTACCGCGTCACCGGATTTCCGGTGATCGATGAAAACGGCCGCGTCGTCGGCATCGTGACCAACCGGGACATGCGCTTTGCCACCGACGACAGCACGCCTGTGCGGGTGATGATGAGCTCCGACAACCTGGCGATCCTTCAGGAACCGGCGGACCGGGACGAAGCGATCAGCCTGATGAAATCGCGCCGGATCGAAAAGTTGCTGGTGACGGACGGGCAGGGCAAGCTGACAGGTTTGCTGACCCTGAAAGACACTGAACAGGCGGTCCTGAACCCGACCGCCTGCAAGGATCACCTGGGCCGGCTGCGCGTGGCCGCTGCCAGCACCGTCGGGGATGCCGGTTTCGAGCGGGCGCAGGCGCTTGTGGATGCGGGGGCGGACATGATCGTCATCGACACGGCGCATGGTCATTCCGAAGGCGTGGCGCTGGCGGTCCAGAGGGCGAAGACCCTGTCCAACGAAGTTCAGATCGTGGCCGGGAATGTCGCCACGGCAGAAGCGACCCGGGCGCTGATCGATGCCGGGGCGGATGCGATCAAGGTGGGCATCGGACCGGGCAGCATCTGCACCACGCGCATGGTGGCGGGCGTCGGGGTGCCGCAGTTGACCGCGATCATGGATTGCGCAAGCGGGGCGGGCGACGTGCCGATCATCGCCGATGGCGGTATCAAGTTCTCGGGCGATTTCGCCAAGGCGATCGCGGCTGGCGCCTCCTGCGCGATGGTCGGCAGCATGATCGCCGGAACCGACGAAAGCCCGGGCGAGGTCATCCTGTACCAGGGTCGCAGCTTCAAGAGCTATCGCGGCATGGGCAGTCTGGGCGCGATGGCCCGTGGCTCGGCGGACCGCTACTTCCAGAAGGACGCCGCCAGTGACAAGCTGGTGCCCGAAGGGATCGAGGGGCAGGTGCCCTACAAGGGCAGCGCGGGGGCGGTGATCCATCAGCTGGTCGGCGGCCTGCGGGCGGCGATGGGCTATACCGGCTGCGCAACCGTCGAGGAAATGAGAAAGAACTGCCAGTTCGTAAAGATCACAGGCGCGGGTCTCAAGGAAAGCCATGTGCACGATGTGCAGATCACCCGCGAATCCCCGAATTACCGCGTCGTCCTGTGACGGGTAAACGCACCGGAAACGATGCCTGCGGAAAGCGGGGCGGATCATGACACCGGCGGCGCGGGCACAGGCGGCGATCGGGATTCTCGACTCGATCCTGTCGGGGGCCGCCGCGGAACAGGCGCTCACCGGATGGGCGCGCCGTAGCCGGTTTGCCGGGTCCAAGGACCGGGCCGCCGTCCGCGATCACGTATTCGACATCCTGCGCACCCGGCGCACCTGCGCCGCGCGTGGCGGAGCGATGACGGGCCGGGGCCTGATGCTGGGTGCGCTGCGTCTGGCGGATGTCGATCCGGACACGGTGTTCTGCTCTGCCCCCTATGCCCCGGCACCGCTGAGCGAGGCCGAACGCGACGGGGGCCGCGCGCCTGTGGACGGGGCGGAAAGCCTCGATCTGCCGGAATGGCTCTGGCCATTGTGGCAAGATCGCCTCGGCGACCGTGCCGAGGACGCGGCCATCGCTCTGAAGAAACGCGCGCCGGTCCACTTGCGGGTCAATCTTTTGAAATCCGATCCGGATCAGGCCCGCGAGTCGCTGTTGCAGGATGGCGTGACGGTCCAGGCGCATCCCGCCGCCAGGACCGCCTTGCTGGTTCTGGAGGGCGCGCGCCGTATTCGGGCGAGCCGCGCCTATATGTCCGGCCTTGTGGAACTTCAGGACGCGGCCAGCCAGGCGGTGGTCGAAGCGCTTCCGCTGAGGGACGGCATGCGGGTTCTGGATTTCTGCGCCGGGGGCGGCGGCAAGACGCTCGCTCTCGCGGCGCAGGCGCGGCTTGAACTGTTCGCGCATGATGCTGCGCCCCGGCGCATGCGCGATCTGCCGGAACGCGCGCGCCGGGCGGGTGCCGACGTGACGATCCTTGAAACATCGGAGCTTGCCCGGACCGGCCCGTTCGACCTGGTGCTCTGCGACGCGCCCTGTTCCGGCAGCGGTTCCTGGCGGCGCGCCCCGGAAGGCAAATGGTCCCTGACGCCCGAAAAGCTGGCAGGGCTTTGCGAAACCCAGAGGGCGATCTTGAAACAGGCGGCCAACCTGGTGTCGCCCGGCGGAACGCTGGCTTATGCGACATGTTCCGTTCTCACCGATGAAAACGCCGGGCAGATCGATCTGTTCCTCGAGGGGACTCCGGGCTGGCGCAAGGTGTCGGATGTCTCCTGGATGGTGTCCGACGGAACGGACGGTTTCTACATGGCTCACTTGACGCGAGTATTCACTGGAACGTAAACAGCCCTAGGGGGAATTTTCCGGTGTTAAGGAGGGTTTAACTCCTCTGCCGCGACATTGGCGGCAGCGAATCCCGTCTAGGAGCCGTCACGTGATCAGCCGCCCATCGTCCTTTCTGCCTCATTTCAACAACCCGTCGCCGGGTTGGATCGGCTATGCGGCGGCCCTGTCGCTGTCGGTGGCATTGGGACTCCTGGGGTGGTTCGTGGTTCCGGCAGGTTTCGTGGCGCATGGCGTTGTCGCGGCGGCAACGACGTTGTTCTGTGTCGTCGCGGTCAAGTTCCTTCGTGATCGCGCCGGAACGGGGGCGCGCAATTCGGCAATCGGGGTTCTGGCAAGCTTCATCGAAAAGGACGCGGCGCCCAGCTTCGTCACCGACGAGGAAGGGGCCGTTCTGACGGCCAATATCGCGGCGGGCGTTCGGTTCGCCGAAAGCCGCAGCGACACCTTGGCCGGCACGCTGCGCATGGTCTTCGCGAATCCTTCGGCGGTTCTCTACCGGTTGCAATGCCGGGCCAAGCTGGATGGCGCTGCGCTCGAAGACGTCGTGACCCGGCGCGGACATGTCAGGCTTGCCGTTCACCTGATTTCCGATCACCAGTTCCTTTGGCGGATCGAAGACATGCCGGAACGGGCGCAATCCGGGCGCAGTTCGGAAACACTGCCGGTTCCGATGATCACGACCGGACGGTCGGGCGCGGTCCTGTTCATGAACGATGCCGCCCGGACCCTGGTCGGGGAGCGGGTCAAGTCGCTCGACCGGCTGTTCGTGTCGATGCCGGTGCAGCCGGGCTGCGTCAACACGCTGAGCACCAGCGACGGTCAGGTCGATGTGATGGTCGCCGAAAACAACAGCTTCGCCGGACGTCGGGAACTGTATTTCCTGCCAGCCGAACAGACCGGCCCGGCCGATCACGGCGCGGCATTCGAGACACTCCCCGTGCCGATGATCAAGATCGCGCCTGACAGCCGCATCCTCAGTTCGAACAAGCTCGCTGCGAAACTGCTGGGCGGTCAGACGGGCGAGGGTATGTCGCTTGGGCAGGTGATGGAAGGATTGGGGCGGCCGATTTCGGACTGGTTGCAGGAAGCCCTCAACGGCCAAACGGACAAGAACACGGAATTTCTGCGCATCATCCGCAAGGACAAGGAAGTCTTCGTGCAGGTCACTCTCAGCCGCGTCACCGAACTCGGCGAGCCGCTGCTCATCGCGGTTCTGAACGATGCCACCGAGCTGAAGACGCTCGAAGCGCAATTCGTCCAAAGCCAGAAGATGCAGGCGATCGGACAGCTCGCCGGTGGCGTGGCCCATGACTTCAACAACCTTCTCACCGCGATTTCCGGGCACTGCGATCTGTTGCTGCTGCGTCACGATCAGGGAGACCAGGACTATGGCGACCTGGTCCAGATCAACCAGAACGCCAATCGTGCGGCGGCTCTGGTCAGTCAGCTTCTCGCCTTTTCCCGCAAACAGACCCTGCGCCCGGAAGTGCTCGACCTGCGCGACACCCTTTCGGACCTGACACATCTTCTCAATCGTCTGGTCGGGGAAAAGGTGACATTGACCCTGAGCCACGATCCGGTCCTGAAATCCATCCGGGCGGACAAGCGGCAGCTTGAACAGGTTCTGATGAATCTCGTGGTCAATGCCCGCGATGCGATGCCGACGGGTGGCGAAATCCGCATCGAAACCGAAGTCATGTCGCTGTCCGCCCCGTTGAACCGCGACCGCGCGACCGTTCCCTCCGGCGATTACGTGACGGTCAAGGTCAGCGACCAGGGGGTCGGTATCGCAACGGACAAGCTGCAGAAGGTCTTCGAGCCTTTCTATACGACGAAACGGACCGGCGAAGGCACCGGGCTCGGATTGTCCACCGCCTATGGTATCGTGAAACAGTCCGGCGGGTATATTTTCCTGGACAGCGTTCCTGGAAGCGGAACGGTCTTTACCCTGTTTTTCCCGGTGCATGAAGGAGAGGTCGAAACCGCGCCCGTGGCCCGGACGCCAGCGCCGTCCTCGGCGCCCAAGCAAGGCGAAGGCGTCGTTCTTCTGGTCGAGGATGAAGCGCCGGTCCGGGCATTCGCGTCCCGTGCGCTCCGGTTGCGGGGTTACACGGTTCTGGAAGCGGAATCGGCGGAAGATGCCCTGCGCACTCTGGAAGATCCCGGTTTGACCGTGGATGTTTTCGTGACGGATGTGGTGATGCCCGGTCTGGATGGTCCGACCTGGGTGAGAAAGGCGTTGGAGGCCCGGCCGGACGTGCGCGTGGTTTTCGTATCGGGCTATGCGGAAGGTGCGTTCGGGGATTCCCAGCCGACGGTCCCCAATTCCGTGTTCCTGCCCAAGCCGTTCTCGCTGAACCAACTGACCGATACGGTTCACGAGCAATTGCACTGAGCGCGGAAGTCAACCGGTCCAGCATATCGACCGGGTTCGTTTCAACCGTTCCATAGCCGGCATCAGATACTGTCGTAGAGATCGAACTCCTCGGCGCATTTCTGCCTGAGCCTGCGCTCCACATCCGGTGACAGGACAAGATCCATTTCGGGTGAGACATTTTCCCGGCGAAGAGACAATGTGATGTCGAGCCGGTCTTCCAGGAATACCTTCAACCGGCGCGGCGTTTCATAGCGGAACAGGTGGGTGATCGCGGTCCCGTTCGGACGAGGCTCCAGAAACTTCGCCTGGCTGCCGACATTGGCGAAACCCGGTCTGTCGCCATCGAGATAGGCAAGAACGAATTCATCGAAAGTCACGTGATCCGTCGCATTCGGATGGCCCGCCATGACGGGTCTTCGACGATACCGATACCAGCTGCCCAGCCAGCTGACCGGTTCGCGCATGACGGCGAGCGTCTCCATTTCCGATCCGCAGATCTTTTCAAACATCGGACGAAAGAAACGATTGTACCGGTAGAGCGGCGCATGCTTGAGCTCCGGAGGATTGCGAATCACCAGATCCGCCCGTCCCGACAAGGCGCTCTGATAGGCGGTCGACCCGGTCTTGGGAACGGCTAGGAAGGCGAGTCTTTCCTTTGTGAAAACGAGCATGTGATGATTGCCTTTGCCGGAGCCTGAGGGACGAGCGTTGTAAACCACTCTTTAACGTCCTTGGGAAACAGTATGGACAATGAAAATTGGAATTGAAATGTTCTCTTTTTGGTCCTAATGTGAACAAGAGGTGAACAAAGCAGCGATTGCCGCCCGTGACAGGGTGTGACAATAAGAAAGGTAAACGGGACAATGGCGGATCTTCTGAGCATGAACGGCAAGAAAAACCTGGACAAGCAAAAGGCGCTGGACAGCGCGCTCGCGCAGATCGAACGGCAGTTCGGCAAGGGTTCGATCATGAAGCTGGGCGACGAGGGCGCGGTCCAGGAAATCGCGGCCAGTTCCACCGGATCGTTGGGGCTGGACATCGCGCTGGGTATCGGCGGCCTGCCCATGGGGCGGATCGTCGAAATCTACGGCCCGGAAAGTTCTGGCAAGACGACCCTGACGCTGCACTGCATCGCGGAGCAACAGAAGATGGGAGGCGTGTGCGCCTTTGTCGATGCCGAACATGCTCTTGATCCGCAATATGCCCGCAGGCTGGGCGTGAACATCGACGAACTCCTGATTAGCCAGCCCGATACCGGGGAACAGGCGCTTGAGATCACGGACACGCTGGTGCGGTCCGGTGCGGTCAACATGGTGGTCGTGGATTCGGTCGCCGCCTTGACGCCGAAATCCGAACTCGAAGGGGACATGGGCGACAGCAGCGTCGGCGTGCAGGCCCGTTTGATGAGCCAGGCGATGCGCAAGCTTACCGGGTCGATCAGCCGAAGCAACTGCATGGTGATCTTCATCAACCAGATCCGGATGAAGATCGGCGTGATGTTCGGGTCCCCCGAAACCACCACGGGCGGGAACGCCCTGAAATTCTATTCTTCCGTTCGTCTGGATATCCGCCGCATCGGATCGGTCAAGGACCGGGATGAGGTCGTCGGCAACGCCACGCGCGTCAAGGTCGTGAAAAACAAGGTCGCGCCGCCGTTCAAGCAGGTTGAGTTCGATATCATGTACGGCGACGGCATTTCGAAGATGGGCGAGTTGCTCGATCTGGGCGTCAAGGCCGGCGTCGTCGAGAAATCGGGCTCCTGGATGAGCTATGGCGACGAAAGGATCGGCCAGGGGCGGGAGAACGCCAAGCAATACCTGCGGGACAACCCCAAGATCGCCTATGAGATCGAGGACAAGATCCGGGCGGCGCATGGCCTGGATTTCAACATGCCCGAACAGGATCCGGCCGGGGAAGACGACATCCTGGAAGCGTGAAGCCGGACGGTTCCGGTGCGCCCGAAAAGATAGAGGAAAGCCGGACAGGGCGCGTCAGCGGATGCGCCCTGTTTCCCGTTTCGGCCAGGTTTGCGGCTGTGGACAGCGTCCTGGCTTACGGCTATTTGACGTCCCAGAAAGTCAACCGCCTGAAAGTTCGCCAATGCCAACGCTGAACGATATCCGATCCACCTTTCTGAGCTACTTTGCCAAGCAGGGGCATGAAGTCGTGGACAGCAGCCCGCTGGTTCCGCGCAACGATCCGACCCTGATGTTCGCGAACTCCGGCATGGTGCAATTCAAGAACCTGTTTACGGGTCTCGAACATCGCAGCTACAAGCGGGCCACCACCGCCCAGAAATGCGTTCGTGCGGGGGGCAAGCACAACGATCTGGACAATGTCGGCTACACGGCACGGCATCACACGTTTTTCGAGATGCTGGGAAATTTCAGTTTCGGCGACTATTTCAAGTCCGATGCGATCCCGTTTGCCTGGGAACTGATCACCAGGGAACTGGACATTCCCAAGGATCGTCTGCTGGTAACGGTCTACCACACTGACGACGAGGCGGCGGATCTGTGGAAAAAGGTCGGCGGACTGAGCGATGACCGGATCATCCGCATCGCCACGGATGACAATTTCTGGATGATGGGGCCGACGGGCCCCTGCGGACCCTGTTCGGAGATCTTCTTTGATCACGGCGACCACATCTGGGGCGGCCCTCCGGGCAGTCCGGAGGAAGACGGCGACCGGTTCGTCGAGATCTGGAACCTCGTTTTCATGCAATACGAGCAGTTCGAGGACGGCAGCCGCAAGAACCTGCCGAACCAGTCCATCGACACCGGCATGGGAATCGAACGGGTGGCCGCTCTCTTGCAGGGCACGAACGACAACTATGCGACCGACCTCATGCGTAGCCTGATCGAGGCCAGCGCCGATGCCAGCAGCACGGATCCCGACGGACCGGGGCGGACTCACCACCGGGTGATCGCCGACCATCTGCGGTCCACGTCGTTCCTGATTGCGGACGGGGTAATGCCGTCCAATGACGGGCGCGGTTACGTGCTGCGCCGGATCATGCGCCGCGCAATGCGGCATGCGCATCTCCTGGGGGTGCAGGACCCGTTGATGTACCGGCTCGTGCCGGCCTTGGTCCGGCAGATGGGGGCGGCCTATCCCGAACTCGGACGGGCACAGTCCCTGATCGAGGAAACGCTCAAGCTCGAGGAAACACGGTTCAAGCAGACGCTGGACCGCGGCCTGAAACTGCTGGACGACGAACTGGCGGGCTTGCCCGAGGACGCGGCCTTGCCCGGAGCCTCCGCGTTCCGGCTGTATGACACCTTCGGATTTCCGCTCGACCTGACCCAGGACGCATTGCGTGAAAAGGGGCGGTCCGTCGACACGGCAGGGTTCGATGCCGCGATGGCAGAACAGAAGGCCAAGGCCCGCGCCGCCTGGTCCGGCAGCGGCGAAGCCGTCGATGCCGCCGTCTGGTTCGATGTTGCCGACCGGCATGGCGCGACCGATTTCCTTGGCTATGACACGGAAACGGCCGAGGGGCAGATCGTCGCATTGGCGCAGGGTGGCGAAACGGTGCGCAGCGCGGCGGCGGGGCAGGACGTGCAGATCGCGCTGAACCAGACGCCCTTCTACGCGGAAAGCGGCGGTCAGGTCGGGGACAGCGGCATCATCCGCACCGAAACCGGCGTCGCGCAGGTGAGCGACACGCGCAAGACGGCGGGCGTATTCGTGCATGTTGCGACCGTAACCGAAGGTACCATCGAAACCGGTGCCGCAGCGGTTCTGGAGGTGGATCACGCGCGTCGCACAGCAATCCGCGCGAACCATTCGGCGACGCATTTGCTGCATGAGGCCCTGCGCCGCGCCCTGGGCGATCATGTGGCGCAGCGGGGTTCACTGAATGCCGCGGATCGGCTGCGGTTCGATTTCAGCCACACGAAGGCGCTGACCCTGGACGAACTCACGCGGGTCGAACAAGAGGTCAACGATTACATCCGGCAGAATTCGCCGGTCCAGACCCGGATCATGACCCCGGACGATGCCCGCGCTCTGGGGGCGCAGGCGCTCTTCGGTGAGAAATACGGCGACGAAGTGCGGGTCGTGTCGATGGGAACGCTGGACGGTTCCGGCAAAGGTGCGGACGGGCAGACCTATTCGCTGGAGCTCTGCGGCGGCACCCATGTGCGCCAGACCGGCGACATCGGCGTTTTCGTGACCCTGGGGGATTCCGCGTCGAGCGCCGGCGTGCGCCGGATCGAGGCGCTGACCGGGGCGGACGCCTTCCGCTACCTCAGCGAACAGGATCACCGGCTGGCGCAAACCGCCCTGGCGCTCAAGGCGCAACCGGCGGACGTGCCGGACCGGGTGCGGGCGCTTCTCGAAGAACGCAAGGCGCTCGGCAACGAAGTGGCGCAATTGCGGCGGGAACTGGCGATGTCCGGGGGCGGGCAGGGCGCAGCACCCGCCGTGCGCAGCGTCAACGGGGTCGCCTGGGTGGCGCAGGTCCTGTCCGGCGTGACAGGCAAGGATCTGCCCGCGCTGATCGACGAACACAAGGACCGGATCGGCAGCGGCGCGGTTCTGCTGATCGCGGACACCGGGGGCAAGGCCGCCGTCGCTGCCGGCGTGACGGCCGACCTGACGGACCGGGTGTCGGCCGTGGATATCGTCAAGGCGGCGGTCGCGGCGCTTGGCGGAAAGGGCGGCGGTGGACGAGTTGACATGGCGCAGGGCGGCGGACCCGGCGTCGCGCAGGCCGACGCCGCCATTGCCGCGGCAGAATCGCTGTTGGAGAACTGAGATGAGCGCACTCTGGATCGCCCACGTCACTGTGACGGATGAAGAAGCCTATGCGAAATATGCAGCCCTCGCGACCAAGGCCATCGCCGATCATGGCGGGGTCTTTATCGCGCGGGGCGGCCGGTTCGTCCAGCTGGAAGGCCAGGCGCGTCCCCGCAACGTGGTGGCGCGGTTTCCGTCCGTCGAAGCCGCGGAAGAATGTTACAACTCGCCCGCTTATCAGCGCGCCCTGAGCCACGCGCGTGACGCTTCAGAGCGGGAACTGTTGATCGTCGAAACGACGGAATGACGGCTGCGCGGGCCCTTGTTTCGGGTCGGCACCGCACTGGCATCGAAATCTGAGAAGGACGCCCACTGCCAGGCGTCCAACCCTGTTTCTCAGGACGCTGCGCGGGCCGCGCGCTTGCGTTCGTGCGGATCGAGATGCCGCTTGCGCAGGCGGATCGCGTTGGGTGTGACCTCGACGAGCTCATCGTCGTCGATATAGGCAATGGCCTCTTCCAGCGACATGGTGATCGGCGTGGTCAGGCGCACCGCTTCGTCGGTGCCGCTGGCGCGCACGTTGGTCAGTTTCTTGCCCTTCAGCGGGTTCACTTCCAGATCGTTCTCGCGGCTGTGTTCGCCGATGATCATGCCCTGATAGACATCGGCCTGGGCACCAATGAACATCCGCCCGCGTTCTTCCAGGTTCCACAGCGCGTATGCCACCGACTGGCCTTTCTCCATGGAAATCAGCACCCCGGCGCGACGCCCCGGAATCGGACCCTTGTGCGGCGCCCAGCCGTGAAACACCCGGTTCAGCACGCCGGTGCCGCGGGTATCGGTCAGGAATTCGCCATGATAGCCGATCAACCCGCGGGACGGCACATGCGCGATGATGCGGGTCTTGCCGGCGCCGGCCGGTTTCATTTCGACCAGTTCGCCCTTGCGGGCGCCGGTGATCTTTTCGATCACCGCGCCGGAATATTCGTCGTCAACGTCGATGGTGGCTTCCTCGATCGGTTCCATGCGTTCCCCGTCCACGTCGCGGAACAGGACCTGCGGGCGGGAGATCGACAGTTCGAACCCCTCGCGGCGCATGTTTTCGATCAGCACGCCCATTTGCAGTTCGCCGCGACCCGCGACCTCGAAGGCTTCGCCGCCCGGCGTGTCGCTGATCTTGATCGCGACATTGCTTTCCGCTTCCTTCATCAGGCGGTCCCGGATGACGCGGGACTGCACCTTCTTGCCGTCGCGCCCGGCCAGCGGGCTGTCGTTGATACCGAAGGTGACGGTGATCGTCGGCGGATCGATCGGTTGGGCCGGCAGGGCATCGTTGACGGACGGCGCGACGATGCTGTCGGCCACGGTCGCCTTGGACATGCCCGCCAGGGACACGATGTCGCCGGCTTCGGCCAGGTCGATGGCCTGCTGGCTCAGGCCGCGGAACGCAAGGATCTTGGTGCAGCGGAAGTTTTCGATCAGGGTTCCGTCGCGGGACAGGGCCTTGACCGTGTCGCCGGCCTTGAGCGTTCCGCTTTCCACGCGCCCTGTCAGGATCCGCCCGATGAACGGGTCGCTGCCCAGGGTCGTGGCGAGCATGCGGAACGGTTCCTGCATGCGCGCGATCTGCGCCGGGGCTGGCACATGCCGCACGATCAGGTCGAACAGGGCGGTCAGGTCCTTGCGGGGACCGTCCAGTTCCATGTCGGCCCAGCCGGAGCGGCCCGAGGCATACATCGACGGGAAGTCCAGCTGGTCGTCGTCCGCGCCCAGATTGGCGAAGAGATCGAAACATTCGTCCAGCGCACGATCCGGTTCCGCGTCGGGCTTGTCGACCTTGTTCAGCACCACGATCGGACGCAACCCGAGGGCGAGAGCCTTGGAGGTCACGAATTTGGTCTGCGGCATCGGCCCTTCGGCGGCATCCACCAGCAGCACCACGCCATCGACCATTGACAGGATGCGTTCGACCTCGCCGCCGAAATCCGCGTGGCCGGGCGTGTCCACGATGTTGATGCGGGTGCCGTTCCATTCCACCGAGGTGGCCTTGGCAAGGATCGTGATCCCGCGTTCGCGTTCCAGGTCGTTGCTGTCCATGGCCCGTTCCGTCGTGGCCTGGTTTTCGCGGTAGGTGCCGGATTGTTTCAGCAATTCGTCAACGAGCGTGGTTTTGCCGTGGTCCACGTGTGCGATGATTGCGATGTTGCGCAGGTCCATGAGATCAGCCTTTGAGCGGGAGTTGTCGGGCGCATAGCGCGCCGCGTCGCAGAAAGCCAGAGAAAAACGGTTGTGCCGGCGCGTCAGTGGCCGGCGGTTCCGGAAAACAGATGGATGATCATGATGCCGAGGATGATCAGCGCAAGGCCGACAACCGCGGCGGCATCGAGTTTCTGACCGAAGACCGCGAAACCGATGGCGGCGATCAGGATGATCCCGAGGCCCGACCATATGGCATAGGCGACACCCACCGGCATGAAGCGCAACGCCATCCCGAGCAGGTAGAACGCGATCCCATAGGCGACGATTACGACGCAGGTCGGCCCCAGCCGCGTGAACTGCTGGCTAGCCTGCAAGGCCGTGGTGCCGATGGTTTCGGCGACCACCGCCAAGACGAGATAGACATAGTGCAGAGGCATCGGAGGCTCACTTCATCGACCGTCCTGCGACAAATCATCTTTTTGAACCGTTCGCCACCCCTTGCGGACCCACGGCCGGGCGCGGACGGCCCGCTGCGGCAAGATTGCATCGCCGGTCGTTCGGGGCGAAACTGAGCGGACGCATGGGGTGCAAGAAGTGAGGCACATATGAAACGATCCCGTCGGACAGCGCTGGCGATGGCCGTAGTCACATTGGCGGGGTGCGGCTCGTCCGGAACCCGTTTTTCCGATCTGGCGGCCGCCTGCCAGGCAGGGTCTGCGGATGCCTGCGCAAAGGTCGAAGTGATCCGCGAGAAACGAACCAGCCAGGAGTTCCTGAACCCGGCGGTGCCGACCGGGGCCACACCCGGCTGTCAACAAGGCGCCGAAGGCGAAGTCACCTGCATATAGCCGTCACGTGACCGCCGCCATCCGGCGGATCGCGAAACGCGTTCAGTGCGCGAAACCACACCCGGTTCAACCTTGAACCGGGTGTGGCATGGCGTGTCAGCCGATGATGGCGTTCAGCGTGGCGCTGGGGCGCATGACGGCTTCCAGTTTGACCGGATCGGCCTTGTAATAGCCGCCGATGTCCACCGGTTTGCCCTGGGCGGCGGCCAGTTCCGCGGTGATCGCGGCCTCGCCATCAGCCAGTGCCTTTGCGACAGGGGCGAAACGCGCAGCCAGGTCGGCATCGTCGGTCTGGGCCGCCAGCGCTTCTGACCAGTAGCGGGCGAACCAGTAGTGGCTGTCGCGGTTGTCGGGCTGGCCGACCTTGCGGCCCGGACTGCGATCGTGGTCGAGGATTCCCTGCGTGGCCTGATCGACGGTCTTGCCGAGCACGCGGGCCTTGGCGTTGTCCTTGACGGTCGCAAGGAAGGAAAAGCTTTCGCCGAGGGCGCAGAACTCGCCAAGGCTGTCCCAACGAAGATGGTTTTCTTCCAGCAGTTGCTGAACGTGTTTCGGGGCCGAACCACCCGCGCCGGTTTCGAACAGACCGCCGCCCTGCATCAGCTTGACGATGGAGAGCATCTTGGCCGAGGTTCCGAGTTCGAGAATCGGGAACAGGTCGGTCAGGTAGTCGCGCAGCACGTTGCCGGTGATCGCGATGCTGTCTTCGCCCTTACGGATGGTTTCCAGCGTCAGGCGCGTCGCCTCGCGCGGGGCGAGGATCTGGAACTTGTCGGCCACGCCCTTTGCTTTCAGGATCGGTTTCACCATCTCGATCAGCACGGCGTCATGAGCGCGATTGGAATCGAGCCAGAATATCGCCTGCGCACCGGTCGCGGCCTGCCGGTCGATGGCCAGTTGCACCCAGTCCTCGATCGGTGCTTTTTTGGCGGTGGAAGACCGCCAGATGTCGCCCGCTTCAACCTGGTGCTCGTGCAGCACATCGCCATTCGCGGCGATCATGCGCACGGTACCCGCCGCCGGAACTTCGAAGGTGGTCGGGTGCGAGCCGTATTCCTCGGCCTTTTGCGCCATCAGCCCGACATTCTGCACCGTGCCCGCCGTGGTCACGTCAAGCGCGCCGGTTTCCTTGAAATACTTGATGGTCTCGTCATAGACCGGCGCATAGCAGCGGTCGGGGATCACGCATTTGGTGTCCGCCTCGTTGCCGTCCGGACCCCAGCCCTTGCCGCCGGCGCGGATCACGGCGGGCATCGAGGCGTCGATGATCACGTCGGAGGGCACGTGCAGGTTGGTGATGCCCTTGTCGGAATTCACCATGTACATCGGCGGCTGTGCGGCCAGCGCCGCCGCAAGATCGGCGATCAGGTCCGGGTTGCCGGCGATCCGTGCCTCGATATCGCCGATGCCGGAATTCGGGTTGACGCCAAGCGCGTCGAGCGCTTCGCCGTGCTTGGCGAAGAAATCTTCGAGGTAGACCGACACCGCATGGCCGAAGATGATCGGGTCTGACACCTTCATCATCGTCGCCTTCATGTGCAGCGAGAACAGGACGCCGGGTTCCATGCTGGCGACCTCGTTCTTCAGGAACCGGCGCAGCGCCGCGACCGACATGAAGGTCGCATCGACCACGGTGCCCGCATCCAGCTTTACCCCGTCCTTGAGAACGGTTTCCGTGCCGTCGGCCTTGGTCAGAACGATCTTCGCGGCTCCGGCCTGAGCGGCGCTGACCGTTGTCGATTTCTCGTTGGCGTAGAAATCGTCGCCCGGCATCGACGCGACGCTGGTCTGGCTGTCAGCACGCCATGCACCCATCCGGTGCGGGTTGGCCTTGGCATAGTTCTTGACCGCCTGAGCGGCCCGGCGATCGGAGTTGCCTTCGCGCAGGACAGGGTTCACTGCCGATCCCTTGATCGCGTCATAGCGGGCGCGGACATCTTTTTCGTCGTCGGTCGATGGTTCTTCGGGATAGTCGGGCAGGGCATAGCCCTTTGATTGCAGTTCCGAGATCGCCGCCGTCAGCTGCGGGACGGAGGCCGAGATGTTCGGCAGCTTGATAACATTGGCCTGAGGGGTCTTCACCCATTCGCCGAGGGCGGCAAGGTCATCGGGCTGCCGCTGCTCTTCTTTCAGGTATTCAGGAAAGGCGGCGATGATGCGCCCGGCGAGCGAGATATCGCGGGTATCGACGCTGATGTCCGCCGCCTTGGCAAAAAACTGAACGATGGGCAGCAGCGACGCGCTGGCCAGTTCGGGTGCTTCGTCGACGGTCGTATAGACAATATCGGTATCGGTGAGGTTTGCCATAGGGTCTGCCTTTCACGCCTTGGGTCAAATTCACGCGCGATATAGCCGATCTCCGCGGCACCTTAAAGTGCTGTATGCCATTGTATACCGATTTGTCGCAGATGCGATTGTCAGGGGGCGCGCAGCCGGTATCCTAGCTGCGGAATCAGGCTTCAGTGTAGCGCGACACTTATTCTTTCATACTTTGACAGAGATATTTTCAACAAACGGTTTTTTCGGCCTTTGAAAAATTGAATCGGGATGCACCTCGACGCAGGTTCAGGCGGGCAGAAGCGCCCCGCGAGGCGGGTTCACTGACCAATCGAAGGGCCGTCCTTCGAGGTCGCGATTGAAGTCGAACCAATCGATCCACGCTCCGCTCGGCAGAAGATCGGAGTGATCCGCTCCCGGCCCATCCAGCAATCCCCCAGCAGCCGGACGATAGTTCTTGGCCGCGAAATTTTCGAACAAGGCTGCGGCGGATGCGGGCGTCACGCGGGTGTTGTTGTTGGCATTCGCTGGATCCCAGAACTCGTTCGTCAAAACCGGTTCATCGTCATCTACGACA